>CAVUJG010000012.1:0-80964 GCA_963741755.1 Ilumatobacteraceae bacterium
GTGGCCCAGCGGAGGGTGCGCGTGACGACGTCACCGGCGGGACGCAGGGCGAGCGCTTCGGACACCGGCAGCCACGGCAGGCGCAACGGGAGGCGTGTCCAGGCAGGCATCAAGGCAACCGCAGCGCCGGCGATCAGGGCGTAGGGCGCCCGAGCGGCAAGCGGCAACGGTGGCTGAAGGAGCAGGTAGCGCGCAGCGGCGCGGGCTTCGGTCGTCCCGCGTAGCTCGGGCCGGAACGCAGCCAGCCGGCTCCGCAGCTGCTCCTCGGTCTCGGGTGGGTCGGCGACCCCGAGGGCTCGCGCGACCACGGCCGCCTCGGCCACGTAGCGATCGCGGTCGGCGCCGACCAAGGGTTGGTCGCCGTAGCGATCGTGGGCGGCGAGGAAGCTGTCGAGTTCGGCGATGTGCACCCACTCGAGCAGGTGTGGGTCGTTGGCCGAGTACGGCTCGCCATCGGTGGCAACTCCGACGACGTGGCGATGCACACGGTGGACGCGATCGACGGCGCGTTGGGCCTGCGTTGCCGGCCCGAACGTGGTGGCGGCGAGGAAGTCGGCGGTTCGCTGCAGTCGTCCCCATGGGTCGTGGCGGTAGTCCGAGTGCTGCGCAACACCGGCCATCGCCAGCGGGTGGAGCGACTGGAACAGCAGCGCCCGCAGCCCACCGACGAACATCGACGAGTCGCCATGCACGCGACGAATCGGCGCATCGTCGGCGAACCACCCCGGTTCACCCGTGTCGAACAACTCGGCGTGACGCGTCGGCGCATCCGGGCCGACCACTCGGGTTCGGACCTGTTCGCCGAGCCACGCACGGACGTCGAGCACCATTGGCCCATCGTGCCACGGCCCCGTGAGTACCATCCGGACGTGCCCGAAGAAATGCCGCCTGACTCCGACGCTGCCCCGGCGGACGGGGTGCCGTCGGATCGCCGGGCGGGTCGGCCACTCGACAGTTCGGGTCGCCCGCTGGAACGACGATCGACCGATCGCACGCTGCCGCGGTGGGTGATTCCGGCGGTCGTCGTCTTCTGGGTCGGCTACCTGCTGACGTTCATGACGCGCCATGTGTTCCACCGGCTGTCGTCGCTGCTGGTGCTGTTGCTCGTGTCGGTGTTCCTCTCCTTGGCGATCGAGCCCGGGGTCAACCGCCTCGCCGCCCGCGGTTGGCGGCGAGGGCGGGCGACGATCATGATCCTGCTCGGCGTGCTCACCGCGTTCCTGATCTTCGCCGGAGCGGTCGGCACGCTCGTCGGCACGCAGGTCGCCGACCTGTTGTCGGAGTCGGATGCGTACATCACCGACACCGTCAACTTCCTCAACGACAATTTCGGTTCCAACATCGATCCGCAGGACGTGATCGAGGAATTCAACGACCCCAACGGCCGCGTCCAGGAGTTCATCCAGTCGCAGAGCGACGAGGCGGTGCGACTGTCGCTGGCCGTCGTTGCGGTGATCTTCCAGGCGCTCTCGGTGCTGCTCTTCACCTATTACCTGGTGGCCGACGGCCCGCGCATGCGTCGCGGGATCTGTTCGCGACTCAACCCGGCGCGGCAGGCCCAGGTCCTCAAGGCGTGGGAACTCGCCATCACCAAGACCGGCGGCTACCTCTACTCGCGTGCGCTGCTCGCGCTGCTGTCGGCGTTCTTCCACTGGATCGTGTTCCAGTCGATCGGCACGCCGGCGCCGGTGGCGCTCGCGCTGTGGGTGGGACTGGTGAGCCAGTTCCTGCCGGTGGTCGGGACGTATCTCGCCGGGATCCTGCCCGTGCTGCTGACGTTGCTCGACTCGCCACTCAACGCGTTCATCGTGATCGTCTTCATCGTCGTGTACCAGCAGATCGAGAACTACTTCTTCGCACCGCGCATCACCGCCCGCACGATGGAGTTGCACCCGGCGGTCGCGTTCGGTGCCGCGCTCGGTGGCGCGGCGCTCCTCGGCTTCGTCGGCGCCTTGCTGGCCCTGCCGGCGGCGGCCATGATCCAAGCGCTCGCAAGCGAATGGGGCAATCGCTACGACGTGATGGACAGCCATCTGACGGCGGTGCCCGAACCCCGATCGTCACGGTCCTCCGGTGACCCCAACGCCCCGCCCGATGCGGGAGCGCCGACACCGGATCCCGCATGACCCGCTTCGACGGGAGACTGGCACCGATCGCCGTTGCCACGCGCAACGGCCTCGAGGAGTCGGTTCATCATGGAGCCGGCGTGGCGATCGACGTCGCCGGCGTGCCCCGGGCCACGATCGGTGATCCCGATCTGGTCGTCTACCCGCGGTCGTCCCTGAAGCCAATGCAGGCTCACGCCATGATCGCTGCCGGTCTCGAACTCGACGACGCGCAGTTGGCCGTGGCGTGCGCGAGCCACGATGGTTCCGCGATGCACCTCGACGCAGTCCGATCGATCCTCGTTCGGTACGGCCTCGACGAGTCCGACCTCGCCAACACTCCGACTCGACCAAGTGGTGCCGCGCCGAGGGCAGCTGCACGGGCCGCCGGCATCGAACCGTCGTCGATACAGCAGAACTGCTCGGGCAAGCACGCCGCAATGCTCGCCACCTGCCGTGTGAACGGCTGGTCGACCGACAGCTACCTCGACCAGGGCCACCCCGTCCAGGTCGCGATCACCGCAGGCATGGTGTCGCTCGGTGCGGTCGTTCACCACGTCGGTGTCGACGGCTGCGGAGCACCGACCCATGCGCTGTCGTTGGCTGAGCTTGCGGGTGCGTTCGCAACGTTGGCGGCGCCGGGCTCAGTGATCGCGCGGGCGATGACCGGCCACCCCGCGCTGGTCGCTGGACCGACGCGCGACGTCACGCTGTGGATGCAGGCGGTGCCGACACTGATCGCGAAGGAGGGCGCTGCCGGCGTGATGGTCGCTGCGCTCGCCGACGGCCGCGCGATTGCGTACAAGGTGGCCGATGGCAGCGACGCCGCACGACAGGCCATCGTCGCCGAGTCGCTACGCGCCGCCGGGGTCGACGTCGACACCATCGCATCGGCGACCGTCGCCGACGTCGCGGTGCCCGTGCTCGGCCACGGGCGCCCGGTCGGCCGAATCGACGCCCTGCGGTGGACCCCGTGCAGTTCCTGACGCTCGAGCGCGACGCGTTCACCTACGGAGTGGCAGCGCCCGTCGCTCCGCTCGTGCGGCGAGTGATCGCCGAGAACCCGTCGAAGTTCACCTATCACGGCACCGGTACGTACATCGTCGGCGGGAACTCGACCGGAAAGGGCGACGTCGTGGTGATCGACCCCGGCCCGCGCCTCGACTCGCACCGCGATGCGCTCGCGGCGGCGCTCGCCGGATGCACCGTGCGCGCCATCCTGATCACGCACTGCCACGCCGATCACTCACCGCTCTCAGCCTGGCTGTCGGCCGAGACCGGCGCCTCGACGTTCGCGTTCGGTCCGCACGGCGACGACACGTGGGACATCGGCAACGACCCGCCGGAGGTGGTCGCCGCAGAAGAACGCGAGTCGGCGTTGCGTCGTGCCGACGCCGAGGCACGCGGCGAGGTGATCGACGAACCGGTCATCGAGGAGTCGACCGACCGCGAGTTCCGCCCCGACGTGGCGGTGGTCACCGGTGATGTCGTCGCATCGGGCGACGGGTGGACGATGGCTGCGCTGCACACGCCCGGCCACACGTCGAACCACACCTGCTTCACGCTCGACGACGGCAGGTCACGAACGATCTTCACGGGCGACCACGTGATGGGCTGGAGCACCACGGTGGTGTCGCCGCCCGACGGCGACATGGCGGCCTACCTCGACTCGTTGCGCTCGGTTGCAGGACGTGGCGACGACCTTGCGATCCCGACGCATGGACCGCCGATCCTCGATCCGTCGACGTTCGTGGCGGAGCTGATCGATCATCGACTCCAGCGCGAACGCCAGGTGCTCGACGCAGTCCGCTCGGGGCTCGACACGATCCCGGCGATCGTCGAACGGCTCTACGTCGATGTGCGCCGAGAGCTCTTCAAGCCCGCGCGGCGCAGCGTGCTGGCACACCTCGTGAAGCTCGTCGACGACGGCACTGTCGCCGTCGACGGAACGCAACGTCCGCGACTCGACGCTGCCTACCGGCCGGCGTGACCCATCCGGCTGCGATTTTTCGTCGAACCCACTGTCGGGGATGATGGGTCCGTGAACGTCAAGCTGTCCGTGCTCGTCACTCTCGCTGCGGTCGCCGTCGCCGCGTGCAGCAGTTCGGGCGACGACGCTGCACCACCCACCGACGCGGCGACCACGATCGCGACAGCCGAGTCCACCGCGGCGCCCGCAACCACGGAGGCCGATGTCCCGGAGACCACCGAGGCCGCGCCGACGACCGAGGTCGCACTTCCGGCGGTTGGCGAGTGGACGTCGATCCCGGGCGGCGACGACTGCCGCTGCTCCGACGGCAGCGAGTTCGAGTTGTGGGAACGCAAGGCCGACCCGACCAAGGTGGTGTTCTTCCTCCAGGGCGGGGGTGCCTGTTTCAGCGCCGAGACGTGCGGGCCCGAGAACCCCTCGTACACGCGCAACCTGACGATCGGTGACCCACCCGACTTCGACGGCATCTTCGACGAGACGAACCCCGAGAACCCCCTCGCGGGGCACTCGATCGTGTACGTGCCCTACTGCACCGGAGACGTGCATCTCGGAGACCGCGTCACCGAGTACTCCGACACGGTCATCATCGACCACAACGGGTTCCCGAACGCGAGGCGAGGGCTCGACATCGTGCTCGCCAACTATCCCGACATCGAGCAACTCGTGGTGGCCGGCGCAAGTGCCGGATCGATCCCGACACCTGCGTTCGCCGGCCTCGCCGCGGACGTCCTGCCCGACACCGAGATCATCACCTTTGGCGACAGCTCCGCCGCGTATCCGGATGTTCCCGCGCTCAACGCCGGGATCGGTGCGTTGTGGGGTGTGCTCGAGAACGTGCCCGATTGGCCGGTGAACGAGGGCCTGACCCCCGAGGAATGGAGCATGCCGGGCATCTACGTCCAGTCCGGCACCGAGCACCCGGAGATCACTTTTGCCCGCTTCGACTACGCCTACGACGAGGTCCAGGCGACGTTTGCCGGCCTTGCCGGAATCCAGGCCGACGATCTGGTGACGTTCATCGATCAGACCGAAGCCGACATCGAAGCGGCCGGCGTCCCCGTGGCGTCGTACGTCGCTCCCGGCGCGGCCCACACGATCGTGCTGAGCAACGAGTTCTACGACATGGAGGTCGAAGGCGTGCGCCTCGTCGACTTTCTGGCCGCCCTGGTGGCCGGCGGCGTCCCCGCCGACGTGCGCTGTGTCGAGTGCCGCTGATGCTCAGCGGAAGCTGAACGCGCGGTCGGTCATCGGTAGGGCAGCCGAATCCGGATCACCAGGTGCTTGGTCTGATTTCGTAACCGGCGGATCTCGCGGCGACGATCAGCGCCGTTGCCTGATCGGCACTGCGCACCGCGAATGTGGCGTGAATCCCGGTTTCGCGAACGTGCAGTTCGAGGCCTTCGCGCGCGTGTTGCACCTCGATGAGATCGGCGCCGCCATCGGCGAACACGGCGAGGAGGTGAGCGAGTGAGCCCGGACGGTCGTCGATGCGCGCGACGACGGACAGACGTCGGCCGGAGCTGTTCTCGTGGCGGCGGATCAGGCTGGGCACCACTCCGAGGTCCACGTTGCCGCCGGACAGGACGACACAGGTCGAGCCGTTCGGGCTCGGTCGTACGGCGGACGAGAGCAACGCCGCCACGCCGACGGCGCCGGCGCCCTCGACGTACAGCTTCGCCCGGTCCATCAGCAGCACCATGGCATCGGCGATTGCGTCTTCGTCGACGGTGACCACGTCGTCGACCCATCGCTCGACCAGTGGTCCGGTGAGTTCGCCGGGGTACTTGACGGCGATGCCGTCGGCGAGCGTGACGACCGGCCCGTCGGTAGGTGTGCCACCTGCATACGGGGCGCACACGGCAGCTTGCACGCCGATCACCCGAACGTCGGGTCGCATCGACTTCACGGCGATCGCTACGCCGCTGATCAGCCCACCACCGCCGAGCGGCACGATCACACACGCAAGGTCGTCGATGTCCTCGATGACCTCCAGCCCGAGCGTGCCCTGGCCTGCGACAACCGACGGGTCGTCGAACGGGGCGCAGAAGGTCATGCCGGTTGCGTTCGCACGCTCCTTGGCTGCGGCGACGGCCTCGGCGAGGGCCGCCCCGTGCTCGACCACCGTCGCACCCAGCGCCCGACAGGCATCGATCTTCGTGATCGCGGCGCCGACCGGGACGAAGATTTCGCACGGGACGCCGAAGTGCTGGGCGGCGAACGCCAGCGCCTGAGCGTGATTGCCCGCACTGCCGGTCGTCACGCCATTGACGGCAACGTCGCCGAGCGACGCCACCTTGTTCGTTGCCCCGCGGATCTTGAACGATCCGGTGCGCTGCAGGTTCTCTGCCTTGAGCACGACGTTGCCGCCGATGTCGCCCGACAGCGTGAGCGAGCTGATCACCGGGGTGCGCTTGACGACGTCGGCGATCACGTCACGAGCGGCACGAATGTCATCGAGGTCGGGCGCCACCCCCGAACCGTAGTGCCTCGGCGATCACTCCGGGTCGGGCAGCGGGTGTACCGGCAGCTTGCGGACCCGGGCGCGCCGGCGGCGTCGGGCGGGGATCATGTCGCGCATCTCCTCCAGATTGCCGAAGCACAGCAGCCGGTCGTTCGCTTCGAGCTTGCGCGTGTCACGTGGGTTGGGGATGACGTCGGTGTCTCGGTGCAATGTGAGCACCGAGATGTCCCGATCGCGCAGGCCCGCCTCGCCGATCGTCTTGCCGACGAAGTCGCCGTCTTCGCGAACCAACAGCTCGGCAACCCCGTAGCCCGTGCTGACCGTGAGGCGCTGGCGAACGTCGAGCTCGGGGAATGCGACCTGGTTGGCGACGTGGTCGATGATCGCCCCCGCCACGTCGAGGTTGGTCGCCCGCTCGATGCCTTCGAGACCGGGAGACGAGTTGACCTCCATCACCATGGGTCCGTCGTTGCCTTCGAGCATGTCGACGCCGGCGACGCGAAGCCCCATGATCTGCGCCGCGCGCACGGCCGTGCGCTCGTACGCGGCGTCGAGCGACACCCCTTCGACCGATCCGCCGCGGTGGACGTTCGATCGGAACTCGTCGCCTTGGGCAGTGCGGCGCATCGCCGCGACCACCCGGTCACCGATCACGAGCGCGCGGATGTCGCGTCCCTTGCTCTCGGCGATGAACTCCTGGATCAGCACGTTCTGCTTGGTGTTGTGGAGGGTCTCGATGATCGCCTCGGCGACCTTGCGATCTGGAGCGAGAATGACGCCGATTCCCTGGGTGCCCTCGAGCAGCTTGATCACGACCGGTGCGCCACCGACGCGGTCGATCGCCGGGAGCACATCCTGGCGGTTGCGCACAAACGCTGTCTTGGGCATGCCGATGTCGTGGCGCGACAGGATCTGGATCGCGCGGAGCTTGTCGCGCGAGTTGGTGATGCCGTTCGCCGTGATCGGCGTGTACACGTCCATCTGCTCGAACTGGCGCACCACAGCGGAACCGAAGTACGTGATCGACGCGCCGATGCGCGGCAAGATGGCGTCGTAGTCGGACAACGGTTTGCCTCGGAACTGAAGGTCCGGCGCTGAGCTCGACAGGTCGATGGCGAAGCGCAGCGTGTTGAGCACCTTGCAGTCGTGACCGCGATCGAGCGCTGCCAGCTTCAGACGTTGGGTGCTGTACGAGCGCGGGGCGCGGGAGAGAATGGCGAGTTTCACGGGTGATCCTGACTCTGACTGGAGACGAAGCGGCCCAGCGCCGACATGGTGTCGTCGCTGACCTCGGCGAGATGGACGAGCGCGTCGCCCTGGTTGACGAGCGGTTGTTGGACGCGGCCGATCACGACGCCCCGCCTCGGGGCGGTGACCCCCGCGAGGCGCTTGCCCACCGAGTCGTGGATGACGCCGAGCAACTGTCCGCGCTGAACGACTTCGCCGAGTTCGGCGTCGAGCAGCGACGATGCCGCTGCGCCGTGCGCGCACCCAGGAGCTGCTCCGGCTCTCGACGGGCATCGGGCGGGGCCCGGTGGAGTCGGGGTCGATCACGGCCAGCTCGGCGAGCACTCGACGGATGCCCTCGACGCCGGCCGTCAAGGTGTCGTCGTCGAAGCGCAGGGCCTCGCCGCCCTCGAACAGCAGCACGGTTGCACCACGTTCGGTTGCCGCGCCACGCAGGGAGCCGTCACGCGTGCGGGCGTGGAGCATGAGCGGAGCAGCAAACGCTTCTGCGAGCTTGCGTGTCTCGGGGTCGTCGAGGTCGGCGCGGATGTGCGGGAGGTTCGTTCGGTGGTCGGAGCCGGTGTGGAGGTCGATGCCGACGTCGCAGCGGTTGACGATCTCGGTCATGAACAGATTTGCGATGCGAGCGGCGAGCGATCCGGTCGGTGACCCGGGGAACGACCGGTTGAGGTCGCGGCGGTCCGGGAGGTAGCGATCGCCGTTGAGGAAGCCGTGGACGTTCACGATCGGGACCGCGATGACGGTGCCGGCCATCGATCGTGCGTCGAGGCTGCGCGTGACACGTCGAATGATCTCGACGCCGTTGATCTCGTCGCCGTGTACCGCGGCGCTGAGCCACACCGTGCGTCCGTCGCGGCGGCCGTGCACGACCTGCAGCGGCAGTGAGATCTGGGTACCGGTGACGAGGCGGGCGATCGGGAGTTCGCCCGTCGCCGATCGGCCGGCAGCGACGTCGAGCCCGCCGATCCTGAACGACGGTCGTCGTCGTGTGCTCACGACCGCCTCCGGTTCCTGAGGCGGACATCCTTGGGTGGTCGGCCGCCGAGGTACGACACGCCGGGATCGACGAGGAACCGACGGCGGATTGCCTCGCGTCCGACGAGCATGCGGAATCCCATCTCGTCTCGTCGTGTGAGCGTGATCTCGGCGTCGACGACGTTGCCGGAGATCTTCATCGGGACCCGAACGACGGGCCGGTGGTCGATTTCGCCCGACGAGCTGCGGACGTCGCGGGTCGAGACAACGGCTGCCTCGGCGACGACTGCGTCCGCCGTGGAGCGCTGCCACGGATGGATCTCGAACCGTACCCACGGATGGCCGTCACGATCGAACCACTCGAGGTCGAACGCGTGAAGCGACGAGGTTCGGGCGCCGGTGTCGATCTTCGCCTTGAGGTGGGCGACGTCCCAGCGCGGAAGGCTCACCCACTCGCGCCAGCCGAGCACGGGGCGATCGACAGGCTGGGACGACACGAGCGGCACGGTACACCTCTCGCCGTCGCTTCTGCCGCGGCGACGTGAGCGATGTCACGTCGGAAGTTCGGCATCTGCCGACGGCGGCGCCATTCGACCTGGCACGATGTGTGTCGTAACACAACCGTAATATTTCGGCTCGCGCCGATGAAGGAAGTCACTCGATGTTGTCCTGGTTCACCTCCGCCTCTGAGGCCCTCGTCCTCCTGCCGATAGCGATCGTGGCCTCGTGGCTCGCTCGCACGGTCATCCGCACCCTCACGCGCCGCGCCGTACGGAGGGCCCAGCGATCCGAGGGATCGTGGCGCGTGCGTCTCGACCGTCTCAGCGATCAGGGACAGGCAGACACCCGCAAGCGTCAGCGGGCCGACTCGGTGGCGAAGATGATCGGCCGGTTCGTCACGGTGCTGATCTTCACCTTCGCCACCTTCGGAGCCATCGAACTCATGGGAGTCAGCTTGGCGTTCGCGATCTCCAGCGCCGGCTTCATCGGGTTGGCGTTGGCACTCAGCGGACAGGATCTCGTGAAGGACTTCCTCGCCGGGACCCGGGCACTGCTCGAGGACCGCTACGCCGTCGGCGACGACGTCGTGCTTCGGCTGGGTGGCACAGAGGTGCGCGGCATCGTCGACCTGATCGGGAGTGCCTCGGTGCGGTTGCGCACACCCGACGGTGCGACGTGGCACGCCGGGCATCACTCGGTCGAGTCGGTCACCAACCTGTCGCAGCTTCCCGCGGTGAGCGACATCGAGGTGCCGCTGGAGGAGTGGGCGGCCGCCGACGAGCTCGACGCCGTCGAACGCCTGACCGACGCCTCCAACGACATCGGCCTCACCGGCGTGGTGTTCCTCCGCGACATCGAGACGCACGAGCCCGACGAGCAGCATTCGTCGCCCGACACCGTGACCGTGCGAGTGAAGTCGAACCGTCCGCTCAGCTCTCCCGAGACCGCGATCGTGCGCGCCAAGCTGCTCGATCGGTGATTCACTGACGGGTGGATGCGCCGCTCGACGAGCTGACGCCGAAACGAGCGGATGAACGTGAGCTCTGTCGACACAGCCCGAGCGCCCCGCGGCGGGACTGCCGCCCTGGCGTTCGGTGCTCTCGGCATCGTCTACGGAGACATCGGCACCAGCCCGATCTATGCGATCCGCGAGACGTTCGACAATGCCGGCCTCGACGCGACGACCCAGAGCGCGTACGGCGTCGCGTCGGTCGTCTTCTGGGCGCTGATCATCGTCATCTCGATCAAGTACCTGTCGTTGGTCATGCGAGCCGACAACCACGGCGAGGGTGGGATCCTCGCACTCACGGCGCTCGTCGCTCCGTCGAAGGGCAACGCGAAGGGAGCGTTGGCAGCAGTCGTGACGCTCGGCGTGTTCGGCACGGCACTGCTCTACGGCGACGGGTTGATCACGCCGGCGATCTCGGTGCTCAGCGCTGTCGAAGGGTTCGAGGTGGCGAGCACCGCATTCGAGCGGTTCGTGATCCCGATCTCGATCGTGATCCTCATCGGACTGTTCGCGGTCCAGCGTCATGGCACGGCGCGCATCTCGTCGGTGTTCGGCCCCGTGATGCTCGTGTGGTTCGGCACGCTCGGTGTGCTGGGGCTCAATCAGGTGGTCCAGCACCCCGGGGTGATCCGGGCGGTGTCGCCGACGTACGCCGTCGACTTCTTCGTCAATCAGCCGGGCAACGCGTTCGTCGCCCTGGGTTCGATCTTTCTCGTGGTCACTGGTGGTGAGGCGCTCTACGCCGACATGGGACACTTCGGGCGGCGGCCGATCCAGTTCAGCTGGTACGTCCTCGTGCTCCCAGCGCTCCTGCTCAACTACTTCGGGCAGGCGGCCCTCGTCGTCGCCGATCCCGAGACCGTGGAGAGTCCGTTCTACCGACTCGCCCCGTCGTGGGCGATCGTGCCGTTGGCGGTGCTGGCGACGTGCGCAACGGTCATTGCGTCACAGGCCCTGATCTCCGGGGCGTTCTCGCTCACCGCCCAGGCGGTGCAGCTCGACTACCTCCCTCGCATGCGCATCACGCACACCTCGCCGCACCATGTGGGCCAGATCTACGTCCCGGTCGTCAACTGGCTGTTGATGATCGGGTGTGTCGGACTCGTGCTGGGGTTCAGGACGTCGAGCAACTTGGCGTCGGCCTACGGCATCGCCGTCACGATGACGATGCTGATCACGACGTTGCTGTTCTTCCGCGTTGCTCGCGACCGGTGGGATTGGCCGCTCGCCCGAACGCTCGCCATCTGCATTCCGCTGTTCGTGGTCGACATCGCGTTCCTGTCGGCAAACCTGGTGAAGATCGCCTCGGGCGGATGGTTCCCGCTGCTGGTGGGCCTGGTCCTGGTGGTGCTCATGACCACCTGGCGCAAGGGTCGCCAGTTGGTCGCCGCACGGATCCACCGAGGCGAGCGGCCGATCGAGGTCGTCGTCCACGAGGCGGTCGTCGCCGATGCCGCCCGCGTCCCGGGGATCGCGGTCTACATGTTCAAGGACGCCGGTGCCGCTCCACCCGCACTGATCGCCAACATCACGCACAACCACGTGTTGCACCAGCTGACCCTCATGGTGTCGGTGGAGACCGACGACATCCCTCGGGTTCCCGACGCCGATCGGCTGACGACGCGCAAGGTCGGCTCCGGCATCCAGCAGGTGACGCTGCGCTTCGGCTACCTCGACGATCCCGACGTGCCGAGTGCGTTGGCGCTGCTGGACCTGCCCGGCCAGGAGTTCGATCCGGACACCGTGACGTACTTCATCGGTCGCGAGTCGGTGTCCGCGACGAAGGCGCCGGGAATGCATCCGGCGCGTGAACGCCTCTTCGTCGCCATGAACCGGAGCGCGGGGAGCGCCACGCGCTTCTTCTCGCTGCCGGTCGATCGCGTCTTCGAAGTCGGCACCCTCGTCGAGATCTGAGGGTGCCTGCGCCGAGTCAGGCGCTCCCGAACTCGGTGGTGATGACGCGGCCGACGCGCTCGCCAGCGCTGGGCGCAAGGTCGGTGACCACGAACGAGCGCTGCAGCCAGCGATCGGTGCCGTCGAAGCGAGCGGAGAACGGCGAACGACCGTGGACCGCGACGTTGTTGTCGACGACGAGCAGGTCGCCCGGCTCGAGCACGACCGAGGTCTCGACCTCGGCGATCGCGGCACGGACCGCGACGAGCACGTCCTCGGCGCCGGCGTCGATCCCGACGGTGAGATCGGCGTCGAAGATGAAGGTCGGCTCGTTGCGGGTGCCGGTGACCAGCGGCCGAGCCGGGCCGAGTTCGTTGGACCGCCCAGCGAGGAAGCTGGCGTCGACGGCCGTGCGGAAGCGGGGCTCGAACATCACGTCGACGACGTCGGCGGGCAGGTGCTCCATGATGTCGTGCACCGAAGCGAGCGTCGTGTGTGCCGAGGGGTCGCCGCGCAGGCACAGCAGCAGGAGGTACCGGGGACGGTGCGGGTGGAACGCCGTCTCGGTGTGGAACATCAGGTTCGAGCGCGACGACGTCGAGGTCTGCCGGTCGGCGTCGCTCTGCGTCGGCACGATGTTCTGCACGATGCGGCCGCCATGTTCGGGGACGTAGCCGACCGGCTGTCCGAGACGTCGGGCGATGGTGAGCAGTGCCAGCTCGGTCGCCAGAGTCTTGGCGACCAGAGGCGTCGGGTGCCGGGGGAGTTGGCGGGAGTTCCCCGATCGGAACGTTGCGGATGAGGAGCGCCCCGGCGCGCGGCGGCGCAACCGCGAAGCGCAGGAGAGCGTCGTCGACATCAGCAGGCAGCCCACGGGTACCGACGGCGGCGGCGTGGACCAGGTCCTCGGTCAGGTCGGTTCCGAGCGCGTCGGTGGACCCGAGGTTCCAGTTCGATGCGTCGACCGCTGGCGGGGCGACGAGAGCGTCGATGACGGGGTTCACGGTGGGCACCTCCTGCGGGATGGAACGAGTGTTTCACTGTATCACGAAAGTGGAACACGGTCGATCAGAGTCGATCGGACTACCGTGCTGGCCCATGGATCTCGAGCGCCGACTGGCCGAGCGAGCGGCAACGCTGACGCCGTCCGAGCGCCGCATCGGCGAAACGATCCTGGCCGATCCGAACCTCGTGGCGTTCGGAACCGTCGCCGATGTGTCCCGAGCCGCAGGAGCGGGAACCGCGACCGTGGTTCGGTTCGCCGTGAAACTCGGCTTCGGCGGATATTCGCAGCTGCAGGCGTCGGTGCAACGCGACGTGAGCGGGCAGCTGCGGCCAGCGGTCGAGCGCATTCGTGACCAACAGGTCGGCGACGACACGCTGGCGGCTCGACATGCGGCGGTCGAAGCGGCAAACGTCCGAACCACCCTCGAAGCGATCCGCTCGGGCGACGGGCGTGCGGTCGTCGAGCGTCTCGCCGACGACTCGTCGCCGGTCCTCGTGCTCTCCGGCGTGGCGTCGCGCGGCGTGGCGCTGCAGTTCGTGGGCGATCTCGACCAACTCCGACCCGGTGTTCAACTGCTCGACGGCACGCAGATCGACATCGTCAGAACGCTGGCGGTCACCGAACCCGGCGCCACGCTCGTGGTACTCGACCTCCGGCGCTACGAGCGTTGGCTGATCGATGCGCTGGCGGCGGCTCGCGAGCGCGGCGCCTGGACCGTCGCCCTCACCGACAGCGTGCTCTCGCCGCTCGCCGCCGTGGCCGAGCGTTCGTTCGTGGTGGCGGCGGCATCGACGGGACCCTTCGACAGTCACGTCGGCACGCTGGCGTTGCTCAACCTGTTCATCGTCGAGGTGGCGGCTGCTCGCCGCGAACACGCCGCCGAGCGGCTCGAAGCGATCGAGGATGCCTGGGCCACCGCCGACGCCCTGACCGACGACGGCAAGTAACGTCACCGCCCATGAGCGAACTGCGCCTCGCCGCACTGCAGATGGCGATGACCGACGACGTGGATGTCAACGTCGCCACCGCCGAACGTCTGGTGCGCGATGCCGCAGCGCAGGGGGCGCAGATCATCCTGATCCCCGAGCTGTTCGAGGGGCCGTACTTCTGCAAGGACCAACTGCCGGAGCATCTCGATCGGGCGGTCCCGCTCGACGGGCATCCGACGGTCGCTCACTTCGCTGGCGTCGCCGCCGAGCTCGGGGTCGTCCTGCCGCTCAGTGTGTACGAGCGCGCCGGTCAGGCCCTCTTCAACACCGTCGTGATCGTCGACGCCGACGGAACGGTGCTCGGTCACTACCGCAAGAGCCACATCCCCGATGGCCCGGGCTACACCGAGAAGTACTACTTCTCACCCGGCGACACGGGTTTCCGCGTGTGGGACACGCAGCACGGCACGATCGGCGTCGGCATCTGCTGGGACCAGTGGTTCCCCGAGTCGGCTCGTTCGATGGCGTTGCTCGGCGCCGAGGTGTTGCTGTACCCGACGGCGATCGGCAGCGAGCCGCCCGACCCGACGTGGGATTCGAGCGGGCACTGGCAGCGCGTGATGCAGGGTCACGCCGGCGCGAACCTGATGCCGCTCGTGGCGTCGAACCGGATCGGGCGTGAGGTCGGCCAGACCTGCGAGATCACGTTCTACGGGTCGTCGTTCATCGCCGACAACACCGGTGCCAAGGTCGCCGAGGCCGGCCGCGACGGCGAGGCGGTACTCGTCGCGTCGTTCGATCGCGAGCAGCTGCGCACGCAGCGAGCGGCGTGGGGTCTCTTCCGCGATCGCCGCCCCGAGCTCTACGGCCCGATCGTCACGCTCGACGGCACGAGCGGAATCACCACCCAGGTCTCGCGATGAGCCAAACCGCCGTATGCGGTCGCTTCGCTCATCGCAGCTCGGTTCCTCCGTCCTCATCGCAGCCAGTGGGTGTGGGGGGCATGGCATGACGCGGTTGCCGGCCGAGTGGGAGTGGCACGAGCGCACGGCGATGTGCTGGCCGGCGCGTGCCGACATGTGGGGCGACGCTGTTCGCCGATGCCGAGGTCGCCCACGCCGAGGTGGCGAACGCGATCGCTCGTTTCGAGCCGGTGACGATGCTGGCTCCACCGCGCACGGTCGAGCGGGCGGCGTCGATGTGCGGGCCCGGTGTCGAGGTGGTCGAGCAGCCGATCGACGACTCGTGGTTCCGCGACTCGGGGCCGATCTACGTGATCGACGAGGCGGGCGATCGGGTGGCGACCGACTGGCGGTTCAACTCGTGGGGCGACAAGTTCCTGCCGTACGACGACGATGCGGCCGCCGCGCTGCGGTTCGTCGAGCGGCGAGGCGATCCGGTCCGATCGATCGACATGGTGTTCGAGGGCGGCTCGATCACCGGTGATGGCGACGGCACGCTCGTCACCACCACGCAGTGCCTGATGCACCCCAATCGCAATCCGACGATGACGCAGGTCGAGATCGAGGAGATGTTGTGCGCCGAGCTCGGCGCCGAACGCACGATCTGGCTGCCGCACGGACTCGCACTCGACGACGACACGGACGGCCACGTCGACAACATCGCCGCGTTTGCGGCGCCCGGCAGGCTGGTGCTGCAGGGCTGCGACGATCCCGACGAGGACGACTGGTTGCGCCTCGACGTCGACCGTCGGGTTGCGCTCGGCGCGCTCGATGCCCGCGGGCGTGCGCTCGACGTTGTGAGTGTGCCAGTGCTCCCGTTCGCAGAGATCGACCGCGGCGAGGGCGTCGAGCGGGTGGTCGTGCCGTACCTCAACTACTACCTCGGCAACGGCTTCGTCCTGATCCCGACGTGCGGTCATGCGGCCGATGCCGACATGGTCGCCCTGATCGCCGAGCAGTACCCCGGCCGTGAGGCCGTCACGCTCGATGTCGGCGCCATCCTCGCCGCCGGCGGTGGTGGCATCCACTGCATCACCCAACAACTCCCCGCCTGATCCGCGCCCATCAACCCGCCCCTGCCCGGCAACCCCATTCCGAAAATTTGTGCACCACGGCGTCAGATTCGGTTCGATTCGTGCACATTTCTGTCGCTGTGTCGGGCCCGGCCGAAACGTGCGCGCAAAACGGTCACCGGCGGGTGGTCATACGCAAGTTTCGGGAGGGGGTGAAGTGTGCGAGTGTGAGTGGCATCGAGTCGGCGCGTGTGGATCAGTGGTTGTGGTCGGTGCGGATGACCAAGACGCGCAGCGACGCAGCGGCAGCGTGTCGAGGCGGCCACGTGAAGGTGAACGGCAAGGCGGCCAAACCGGCGACGCCGGTGAAGGTCGGCGACCGGGTCGAGGCCTATCTCCACGACCGCGAACGGATCCTCGAGGTCACGACCCTGATCGTCAAGCGGGTCGGCGCCGCCGTGGCGGTCGACTGCTTCGTCGATCACAGCGCGCCGGTGCCCGAACGCGAGGTCGACGTCCCGGTGTTCCAGCGTGATCGAGGTGCCGGTCGACCGACGAAACGCGATCGTCGTGAACTCGACCGGCTGCGCGGACGTCGTCGGTAGCGTGCGCGGCGCGTGTCCGTGATCGAGCCAGTCCCCGAGGAGCATCTGCATCCAGCGGTGCGAGGGGGCGTGGCGTTGTGGACGCTGTTCCTCGGTTTCACGATGCTGATGGTCGGCAACGGCCTGAACCTCGCCGTGCTCGGCGTGCGGATGGTCGACGAGGGATTCGACGTGCGCACCAGTGGCGTCGTGATGGCGTGCTACTTCGCCGGGTTCCTGCTCGGCCCGGTGCTGGTGGTCAAGTGGCTGTCAGGCGTCGGCCACATCCGGGTGTTCGCCAGCCTCGCGTCGGTGGCGTCTTGTGTGGTGCTCGTCCACTTCGTCTGGGTCAACCCGTTCAGCTGGGGTGTGCTGCGCTTGATCTTCGGCTTCTGCATGGCTGGGTTGTACGTCGTGGTCGAGTCGTGGCTCAACGATGCGTCGACGCCTCGAACTCGCGGGCGCACGTTGGCGGTCTACATGATTGCGTCGATGGGCGGCCTCGGACTCGGGCAGTTGCTCATCGCCGCCGGCGACCCGAATGACGCCAACCTGTTCGTCGTCGCGTCGATCCTGGTGTCGATGTCGTTCGTGCCGTTTGCGCTCGCCGCCACCACCGAGGCGCCGCCGGTGCGTGTGTCGCCGACGATGAAGGTGCGCGAGTTCTACCGCACCGCGCCGACGGGGATGGTTGGGATCTTCTTCACCGGGGCGTCGCACGGCGTCCTGTTCGGGCTGAGCGCGGTATACGCCACTCGGGCTGGGTTCAGTCCGAGGATGACGGCGGCATTCCTCGCCCTCCCGTCGCTCGGGGCGTTGGTGTTCCAGTGGCCAGTCGGATGGGCATCGGATCGGCTACCGCGCCGCGGCGTGATCTTCGTGGTCGCTGTTGCCGCCGGGTTGATGGCGGTGCTGCTGGCACTGATCCCGGAGGGCAGCACGGTGGCGCTGCCGATGATGTTCGTGCTCGGCGGGCTGACGTTCTCGCTCTACTCGCTGCTGCTGTCGCACACCCTCGACCGCGCCGCCCCCGGAAGCGCGATGGGCGCCAGCGGCACCTCGCTGCGGGTCAATGGCACGGGCGCTGTGCTCGGGCCGATCATCGCCGGCGCGATCATGGCGTCGTTCGGCGAGACGTCGTTCTTCTGGTGTCTCGTCGTCACACACGGACTGATCGCCGCATACGTCGCGTACCGGCTGGTGACCGAGGATGCCGTGCCGCTCAACCTCCAAGGACCGTTCGTGCCGGTGCCGGCGCGAGCGACCGACTTCGCGATCCGGCTCACCTCGCGGCCTTTGCGAGCGTCGCGGGAGCGCCTGCGCAAGCAGTGAGCGACGTCGCCGACGGTGTTCAGTCAGTGATCGAGATACGGGCGACGACGCTCGGGATCGACCATCGCACGATGACCTCGGGTCGCCCGTGTGTCGAGCTGTCGACCACGTCGACCGGTGCATCGTCGAATGTGACGGTCACTCGGCCGATCCTCAACTGACCGTCGATCAACTCAGCGGTCGCAGGCCCGACGATCCGTAGCCCGACTGTGTCCGCTCGCCCTTCTGCGCTCACGACGAACTCGAGGTCGCCGACGCGTTCGACGTCGACCCAGGCCGTCCCGGGCGGGAGCATGATGCCGAACGCCGTCGTCGTGCCGTCGGGTTCGGCGACGTGAGCGGTGATCGGCACGTACTGGTCGAGCGACGCTTCGTGGCGGCGCCCCTGATCCCAGCCGATCGCGAGGTCGGGGCGGAGCAGGCTCTCGGCGACCGAGTTGCGGAATCGCTGCACGTGGTGGCGCTCGGAGGTCACCGTCGACAGATCGAGGTGCGGCGTCAGCGCCGGCGCAAGGTGCTGCAGGAGCGGGAGGAAGTAGAGGTCGTGCACATGAACGGTGTCGGCGGTGATCGGTGTGGGGAGCACGACGTCGGGCGCCTCACCACACACCGAGTACAGCAACCCCGAGAGCGAGACGTACTCGGTCGGATCGAGTCCGTAGGCGCGGATGTACGGGCCGCACGAGGTGCCGAAGCGACGGTGGTACAGCGTCGAAACCCGCTCGCCGATCGCCGGGAGCATGGTCGACGCGGCGTCGGCGAAACCGTCGGTCGGCGGATACATCGCCCACAAAGCGATTGCCAACAGGTCGATGCCGTCGTACGTCGGCGAGTTGTACTCGTCGACGTCGCCGTAACGCAGCAGGCGCTCCATCGGAACGGCGAGTCGGGTGTGCGCGGCGGCCCGAAGTACACGGTCGCCGGTGATCGACGCCACATGGCCCTGCAGCCACACGTGCATGAGGAACGGGTTGGTGTACCAACGCGGGATCCGGTCGTCGGGCTCGCCGGCCACGCAGTCACGCAGCGCCCGGTCGATGCCGCTCGTGACGTCGGTCGGCAGCGAGGGGCCATGCACGATCGAGCACAGCGCCAAGGTGACGCCGAGGAACTGGCGCCAGTTCGGGTCGTAGTGCACCCACTCGACGGCGTCGTCACCCGGCGGTTCGGGTTGCTCGGCCGACGTCGGAAAGGTCCCGCTCCACGGCCGGCCCGTCACCGGATACTGCAGCGCAAGCACACTGCGCAGCGCGGCCACCGCCCGCTCGACGTTGCCGTCCTGGAGGTCGAGGAACGCTCCGTTGGCGGTCTCGCGAACGGCGTGCAGGTGTAGCGACGAGATGTCGACGCTCGGCACCACGCCCGGCGCGTAGCGATCCATGGCGCGCTCGGGATCCCACAGTTCCTCGCGCAGCGCGCGCAGCGCGTCGATCGGTGGCAGTCGACATCACCGTCGATCCTCAGCTCAACCCGACGATGTTGCCGTCGGCGTCGATGTCGATGCGTTGCAGCGCGGGGGAGGCGCCGAGCCCGGGCATGGTGCTCATCGCCCCGCAGATCGGATACACGAACCCGGCGCCGACCGAAGCGCGCACCTCGCGCACCGGCAACGTCCAGCCGGTCGGCGCACCGCGCAGCGTCGGGGTCGGACGAGATCGACAGGTGGGTCTTGGCGATGCACACCGGCAGGTTCGCCGAACCCGTTGCGTTCGTAGTTGTCGATCTGGCGGTTGGCCTGCGGCGTGTAGTCGACGCCATCCGCCCCGTAGACCTTCGTGGCCACCGTGTGGATCTTGTCGCGCAGCGACATCTCGTCGGGATACAACACCGCAAACTCGCTCGGCTCCTCAGCCGCCTCGGCGACCACTTGTGCGAGTTCCTTCGAGCCGGTGCCGCCATCGGAGAAGTGCGTCGACACCGCGGAACGGGCACCGAACTCGGCGGCGATCTCCTCGATCGCGCGGATGTCGGCCGGATGGTCGTCGGGGAACACGTTGATCGCCACCACCGGCGTGCAGCCGTGGATGCGCATGTTCTCCAACTGCTTGCGCAGGTTGGCCCCGCCCTCGTGGACTTCGTCGGGGTTCTCGGCCAGGATCGCCTCGGGGAGGGGGCGGCCGGCCACGATCGTGTGCTTGCCGCTGTGCGCCTTCAACCCGCGCACGGTCGCAACGAGGACCGCAGCGTCGGGAGCGAGGCCCGACATCCGGCACTTGATGTTGAAGAATCGCTCGGCGCCCATGTCGGCGCCGAAGCCTGCCTCGGTGACGAGGTAGTCGCCCATGTGGATCCCGATCAGGTCGGCGACGATCGACGAGTTGCCGGTCGCGATGTTGCCGAACGGCCCGGCGTGCACCAGCACGGGCGTGTTCTCGAGCGTCTGCATCAAGTTCGGTTTGATCGCCTCCCGCAGGATCACCGCCATCGCGCCCGCCACCTCGACGTCCTCGGCCGTGACGGGATCGCCGGCCTTCGTGTAGCCGACGACGATGCGACCGAGGCGCCGACGCAGGTCCTGCAGGTCGCTCGCCAGCGCCAGTGTCGCCATCACCTCGGACGCAGCGGTGATGTCGAAGCCGGTCTCGCGTGGGATGCCGTCGAGGCGCGTCCCGAGTCCGCTGACCACGTTGCGCAGCGACCGGTCGTTGATGTCGATCGACCTCCGCCAGGTGATCTGGTGCGGATCGAGCTCCGACGCATTCCCGTGGAACACGTGCGCATCGACCGCCGCGGCACACATGTTGGTGGCCGCAGTGACGGCGTGAACGTCGCCGGTCAGGTGGAGGTTGAGCAGCTCCATCGGCACGACCTGGCTGTAGCCGCCGCCGGCAGCGCCACCCTTGATGCCGAACGTCGGACCCATCGACGGCTGGCGGATCGCGAGCGTGGCGTTCTTGCCGATGTGTGAGAACCCTTGGCTCAGCCCGACCGCCACGGTGGTCTTGCCTTCACCGAGGGGCGTCGGGGTGATCGCCGACACGACGACGTACTTCGCCCTCGGCCGGTCGGCCATTGCGTCGATCGCCCGGAGGTCGATCTTGGCGGCGCCGGTGCCGTAGGGCTCGAGGAGGTCGAGCGGGATGCCCGCTGCTGATGCGATGTCGGTCAGCGGTCGAAGCTTGGCCTGCCGAGCGATGTCGAGATCCGATGGGAAGCTCACGAGGTCACACCCCGTCCGTTGCCGGCCACGCACATCGGGAAACTCTCGCACAACCGACGCCGCTACCCCATGCCCATCGGGACGGCGGCGTGCCGCATGCAGCAAGATGGGGGCGATGCCCGACGGCCGCGAGCACGAGGGGAACGCGACGACCACGATCGAGCGCGTGTCCTGGCACGTGCGGGCGCGCCGGCTGCTGATCGGCAGGGGAGCGGTGGTTCCCCTCGCATCGGCACAGGCACTCGCGGCCGCCGGTGACGCGTTCGTGTCGGTCAGCCTGGCGGGTTCGTTGTTCTTCAACGTCAGCCCGAACGCCTCGCGCGAGCAGGTGCTCCTCTATCTCTTGATCACGATGGCACCGCTCGCCGTGCTGTCGCCGCTGGTCGGCCCAGCGGTCGACCGCTTCCGCAACTCGCAGCGATTCGTTGCCGCCGCATTCTTCGCGTCGCGCGGCGTCTTCTGTCTCATCCTCGCGGTCACGCTGCTGCAGGTCGCCTTCTATCCCGTGGTCCTGCTGCTGCTGATCGCCAGCAAGGCGTCAGGCATCGTGAAGCAGACGCTGGTGCAGACCCTCGTCGACGACCCTGACGAACTCGTCGCAACGAACGCTCGACTCGCACGGTTCTCCAGCGTCACCGCCGCACTCGGTGTCCTTGCGGCGAGTGGCGTGTTCGCCGCCGCTGGCGCCGAGTGGTCGCTCCGGCTCGGGGCAGTGCTCTTCGCGCTCGCCGGCGCAGTGGTGTTGCGCGCCCGTCCGCGTTCTGCCGTTGCGGTCACCCCCGACGACGTCGAGTACGCCGAAACCCACCTCCCGACCGTCGTCGTGTCGTCGATCGGCATGCTGGCGATTCGAGCCGCAGTTGGCTTCTTCATCTTCACGCTCGCTTTCACGCTGCGGCGCTCGAGCGAGCCGGCACTCGTGTACGGGCTGGCCGCCGCGGCCTATGGGATCGGCGCCTTCCTCGGCCACACGGCGGCCACGGTGCTGCGGCGTTGGTTCAGCGAAGAACAGTTGATCGGGCTGGCGCTCGCGCTGCCGGCGGTGTTCACGGCGATCGGCATTCTCGGCACATCGGTGCCGCTCCTGATCGTCACATCCGGCCTCGTGGGAATGTCGACCACGCTCGGGCGCAACGCGTTCGACGGACTGCTCCAACGCCGAGCGCCCGAAGCGCTGCTGGGACGCGCTGGTGCTCGCTACGAGACGCGTTTTCAACTTGCGTGGGTGTTCGGTGGGCTGCTGGCCACGGCGATCTCGCTGCCGGTCGAGGTGAGCATGACCGTGCTCACCGCCATCTACGTGCCGGCACTTGCGATCTTCGTGCGCGGCATCCGTGAGGCGCATCGCTTCGAAGGCCCACCCGAGGCACATCTCGGGGGCGCCCACGCTCGCCTGGCCATGGCGCACCAGGCACGAGAGGCAGGGTCGCTGCGAGTGGCGATCGTCGACGCATCGGCAGCGGTCGACCTCGCCCAGAGCGTGACCGGCCCGTTCGGCGAAGATGACCAGCGGTGCCAACTCGATGAGCTACGTCGATGCGCGATCGACGTCGAGTACGACGTGAGCGACAGCGACGCACTCCGGGCGCTCGAGCTCGCCGACTCGATGCTCAGCGCTGTGTCACCGACGTGACGGTGGCCTGCGGTGCTGGGGCGTCGCTCGTGTCGGTGGGGGACGGTTCGCTCACGATCTCCAGCGTGAGCGGCTGACCCTCGTCGAGTGCGATGTAGCGGACCACATCGAGTTCGATCACTCGAGCGGGCTCTGGGATCGGCCCGACGAGCAGCATCACGCCGTCGTCTCGAACCGGTTCGCCGTCGACATCCGGGTCGAATGCGTCGGCGGCGCCATCGGCGAAGCGCACCGTCGCCCAGTCGACCGTGGCTGCGGCGACGTCGGCTTGCACACCGACATCGATCGTGGTTCCATCGCCGGCAACGACGAAGATCACGGGCAGGAGCGGTTCGCCGTTGTCGTCGAGCACCGGCTCTTGCTCGTCGACCTGCCATTTGACGGCAGCGGTGATCGCGTCGGCCGAGCCGACCACGTCGGGCGGGGCTGCGTCGTCGCCATCGCACGACGCGAGCGCGAAGGCGCCCAGGAGCGCCACGGCACCGATGTGCACAGACAGCGCCTTGCGCGACGCCCGGTTCCCTCCCACCCGGCCACGATACGCCAACCTCTGGCCTCCCCGACGGAGTTGGCGATCCGACGGGTGACCAGGTGCGAGATATTTCACGCACGCACGTTGCGCGTCACGGAATGCGAGGTATAGTTAGCAACAGAAAGGCAGATCGAGCACCCGCCCGACGAGCCAGAAGTCCCAACAGTCCCCGCAACAAAGGAGTTCGACATGTTCGAGCAGATCACCAAGTTCGCCAACGAGGCGACCACCTCCGTCACCGACGCCATCAACGACAACAATGTGAGCGAGCGCTTCACGACCACGAGCGACCAGGTCCTCGATGCCGTGCTCGACGCCAACCGTCGCATCGTCGACATGGCCGTCACCACCGCCGACCGGGTGTCCGAGCAGCTCCGCAGTCAGATCACCGTCGAGCTGCCGTTCTCCGATCGCCTCCCGACCCCGGTCGTCGCAGGCGAGCGCTACCTCGAGTTCGTCGAGCGCGCCGTGTCGATGAACCGTGACATGAACCAGCGAGTCGCCGAGATGATCAAGGCCGACAACGCCAAGGCCGCCTCCGACAAGGTCGTCGCTTCCGCGAAGACCGTCGCCGGCAACGCCACCAAGACCGTCACCGGTACCACCAAGACCGTCACCGACGCCGCCAAGACTGCGGCCAAGAAGGCTCCGGCCAAGAAGGCGCCCGTCAAGAAGGCCAGCGCCACCAAGCGCCCGGCCAGGAAGACCGTCGCCAAGAAGGCTGCCGCCTCGAAGTGACTCCACCGACGTCGGTGGTGTCGCCGAACCGCCCCCCGGTTCGGTCGGCACCACCGTCGTAGGCTGTCCCGCAATGAACGACCGAGCCGACTCCCGGACCGACACTCGGGCTGCGCGGGGTGTCACCGCTCTCGGCGAGTTCATCAAGAGCCAACGTCGCATCGCCGACCTGTCGCAGCGTGAACTCGCCAGGCTCGCCGATCTCTCCGACGCCTACCTGAGCCAACTCGAGCGTGGCCTCCACGAGCCCTCGGTCCGAGTACTCAACGGTCTCGCGCAGGCCCTGAACGTACCGAGCGACAAACTGCTCGCGTACCTCGGCCGTCACGACGACGCTGCCGCAGCCCGTTCGACCGAATCCGTCATCTCGACCGACGAGCGACTCACCGACACCCAGAAGCAGTCGCTGCTCGACCTCTACCGGGCATTTGTTGCTGCCAACGACATCGCCGCTGGCTCGTCGACGGGGTCGAAACCCTCGTCTGCGTCGCGTTCTCGGTGACCCGTCCCGTCCAAACTTCGACGCAAACGATGGTCTTCGTCAGGCGACGAGCCGACGGGCAGCTTCCACTGCGACCGACACCGTCGTCGATTCGATCCGCTTGGCGGTCTCCTCGCTCGGTGTCTCCTCCTGCGTGCGATTCACGAGCACTCCAGCGACGCACCCGGCTCGCAATCCCGACGACGCACACATCGTGAACAGCGTCGCGGCCTCCATCTCGTAGTTGAGCACGCCCATCGCCTGCCACTCCCCGAGGCTGCCCTGAAAGCGCCGTGTCACGCGACCCGAGAACGTGTCGTAGCGCTCCTGACCCGGGTAGAAGGTGTCCGACGATGCCGTGATCCCGACGTGCGGCTCGATGCCGAGCGACGTCGCCGCACCGACCAGCGCGGTCGTGCACTCGAAGTCGGCGACCGCCGGGAACTCCATCGGCGCGAAGTGCAGGCTTGCGCCATCGAGACGCACGGCACCGGTCGTCACGATCACGTCACCCTGCTGGAGGTGTGGTTGGATGCCGCCCGTGGTGCCGACCCTCAGGAACGTCCGGACGCCGAGTTGTGCCAGCTCCTCGACTGCGATCGATACCGACGGGCCGCCGATTCCGGTCGAACAGACCACGACCGGCGTGTCGTCGAGCCAGCCGAGGAATGACGTGAACTCGCGATGAGCGGCCAGGAACTCGTGGCGATCCGTGGCGGCCGCGATCGGCTCGACACGGCCCGGATCGCCGGGGAGGAGTGCCACTGTTGCTCCCTGCAACATCGCCGCCGTCAAGCCCAGATGGAACACCTCTGCCATGCCCGAAACCGTACCTCCACCACCGAAATTCGGAACGATCTTCGCGCTCAGCGCGACGTCAGCTCCGAATCTCGGTCGTGGGGCCTCGGGATGGACGGCTGACGCTTGTATACATGTAGATATCCTTATATGATCCCGGGATGGATTCGGATGCCGTGCTCGACGCGCTCAAGGCGGTCGGCGAGGAGACGCGGTTGCGGATCGTTGCGCTCCTGCGCCACGGCGAGCTGACGGTCACCGACCTCACCGAGATCCTCGGCCAGTCGCAACCGCGTGTGTCGCGCCACCTCCGGCTGCTCGTGGATGCGCGTGTGGTGACCAAACATCGAGAGGGGACCTGGGCGTTCTTCCGACTGGTCGAGACCGAGCCGCTGCGCGGTCTGGTCGACGCGGTGCTCGACGCCGTCGACGTCGACGATCTCGTGCTCGCTGGTGACGTGTCGCGACTGGACGTCACTCGCGAGCGCCGGGCCGCCTCCGCCAGTGAGTACTTCGAGCAGATCGCCCCGATCTGGGACGAGGAGCGTTCGCTGCACGCTGCCGCCGACACCGTCGAATCGGTGATCCTCGACACCGTCGGCACCAACCGCCTCGGGCGAGTGCTCGACGTCGGCACCGGCACCGGACGCATGCTGGCCCTGCTCGCCGATCGCTCCGACCGCGCCGTCGGACTCGACGCGAGTCACTCGATGCTGTCCGTCGCACGGGCCAATCTCGAACGAACGGGTGCCGCCAACTGGGAGCTTCGGCAGGGCGACGTGAACAGCCCGCCGCTCGACGCGTCCAGTTTCGATCTCGTCGTGATCCACCAGGTGCTCCACTACCTCGACGATCCGGCCCGGGCCATCTCCGAGTCGGCAAGGCTCGTCGCGCCGGGCGGACGCCTGCTCGTGGTGGACTTCGCACCACACCGCCACGACTTCCTGCGCGCCGCCGCGCACCGTCGCCTCGGATTCACACACGAACAGCTCGCCGACTGGTTCGACCAAGCCGGATTCGACTGCCCGACGATCACCGATGTCGCGCCACCGGCCGGACAGGACGGGCTCACCGTCACCGTCTGGCTCGCCACCAATCGAACGCTCCGCGCCACTCAGAGAGAAGTCGCATGACACGTCACCCGTTCCACGACCATCCGATCGCTCAACTCGCGCACGAGCGCATCGTCGTGCTCGACGGCGCGATGGGCACGGAGATCCAGACCCTCGGATTGTCCGACGAAGCGTTCCGCGGCGATCGTTTCTGCGACCACGGATGCGACCTCGCCGGCAACAACGAACTGCTCACCATCACCCAGCCGGATGCGATGCGCGAGATCCATCTGCGCTACTTCCTCGCCGGCGCCGACATCGCCGAGACCAACACGTTCTCGGCCAACCGCGTGTCGCAGGGCGACTACGACACCGTCGACCAGGTCGCCGAGCTCAACGAGGTCGCCGCCCGGCTCGCCCGCGAAGCGGCCGAGGAGGCACAGGGCATCGACGGTCGCCGCCGCTTCGTCGCCGGCGCCGTCGGGCCGACCAACGTGACGCTGTCGCTGTCACCGAAGGTGGAGGACCCCGGCTATCGGTCGATCACATTCGGCGCCCTGGCCGACGCCTACCAGGAGCAGATCGAGGCGCTGCTGCGCGGCGGCGTCGACGCGATCCTGATCGAGACGATCTTCGACACACTCAACGCAAAGGCCGCGATCGTCGCCAGCCGTCGTGCGATGAACGCTCACGGCACGCAGCTTCCGTTGATGATCTCCGGCACGATCACCGACCGCTCGGGTCGCACCTTGTCGGGGCAGACCCCTGCGGCGTTCTGGCAGTCGATTCGTCACGCTCAGCCGTTGACCGTCGGCCTGAACTGCGCGCTCGGCGCCGAGGAGATGCGCCCGCACGTTCTCGAACTGGCCACGATCGCCGACACGCTCGTGTGCGCCTATCCGAACGCCGGGCTGCCCAACGAACTCGGTGGCTACAACGAGACCCCCGAGCAGACCGCCGCGTTCGTCGGCGAGTTCGCCGAGGCAGGACTGGTCAATGTCGTCGGTGGCTGCTGCGGAACGACGCCTGCCCACATCGCCGCGATCGCGGGGGCCGTTGCCGGCTCGACGCCGCGGATGGTGCCGACCCGCACGCCCCGGCTGGAGCTGTCGGGCCTCGAGCCGTTCGCGCTCACCGACGACATCCCGTTCGTCAACGTCGGTGAGCGCACCAACATCACCGGCTCCGCGAAGTTCCGTCGCCTGATCAAGGACAACGAGTACGGCGAGGCGCTCGTCGTCGCGCTGCAACAGGTCGAGAGCGGCGCGCAGATCATCGACGTCAACATGGACGACGGCCTGATCGACGGCGTCCAGGCGATGACCACGTTCCTCAACCTGATCGCATCCGAGCCCGACATCGCCCGCGTCCCGATCATGATCGACTCGTCCAAGTTCGAGGTGATCGAGGCTGGTCTGCAGTGCGTGCAGGGCAAGCCGATCGTCAACTCGATCTCGATGAAGGAAGGCGAGGAGTCGTTCCTCGCCCAAGCTCGCACGTGCCTCGACTACGGCGCCGCCGTGATCGTGATGGCCTTCGACGAGGTCGGCCAGGCCGACACCGTCGAGCGCAAGGTCGACATCGCTCGCCGCGCCTATCACCTCCTGATCGACGAGGTCGGGTTCCCGCCCGAGGACATCATCATCGACCCCAACATCTTCGCGGTCGCCACCGGCATCGAGGAACACAACCGCTACGGCCTCGACTTCCTCGAAGCGACCCAGCAGATCACCGACGAACTTCCGTACGTCAACATCTCCGGCGGCGTGTCGAACCTGTCGTTCTCGTTCCGCGGCAACGAGCCCGTGCGCGAGGCGATGCACTCGGTCTTCCTGCTGCGCGCCGTCGAGGCGGGCATGCGCATGGGCATCGTCAACGCCGGCCAGCTCGCCGTGTACGACCAGATCGATCCCGAGCTGCGCGAGCTCTGCGAGGACGTCGTGCTCGCCCGCCGTGAGGACGCGACCGAACGCCTGCTCGACGCGGCCGCCCGGTTTGCCGGTGACGGCGCCGAGGCCATCGACCCTGCAGTGGCGGAATGGCGTTCTTGGGACGTTTCGCGCCGCATCGATCACGCGCTCGTCAACGGCATCACGGTGTTCATCGAGGCCGACGTCGAAGAGGCTCGAGCCGGCTCCGACCGCGCCGTCGACGTGATCGAGGGACCGCTGATGAGCGGCATGAACACCGTCGGCGACCTGTTCGGCGCGGGCAAGATGTTCCTGCCGCAGGTCGTGAAGTCAGCCCGTGTGATGAAACAAGCGGTGGCGTATCTCACGCCGTTCATCGAGGCCGAGGGCGAAGACGGTGCGGCTTCGAAAGCCGGCACCGTGTTGCTCGCGACGGTCAAGGGCGACGTGCACGACATCGGCAAGAACATCGTCGGCGTCGTGCTCGGCTGCTCGAACTACGAGGTCATCGACCTCGGCGTGATGGTGCCGGCTCAGACGATTCTCGACACCGCCAAGGAGCGCGACGTCGACATCATCGGGCTGTCCGGCCTGATCACGCCGTCGCTCGACGAGATGGTCCGCGTCGCGAGCGAGATGGAGCGACTCGGATTCACCACGCCGCTGCTGATCGGCGGTGCCACCACCAGCCGCTTGCACACCAGCTTGAAGATCGACCCCGCCTATCACGGCCCGGTCGTCCACGTCGGCGACGCCAGCCGCGCATCCGGCGTGATTTCGGCGCTGCTGTCGAACACGCAGCGCGAGGGTTTCCTCACCGAACTCGAAACCGAGTACGCCCGCGTCGTCGAATCGCATGCTCGTGCGACCGTCGAACGCGACCGTGTGTCGCTGGATGTCGCCCGCGCAAATCGTCTCGACGCCACGTTCGATCACACCACGATCACCGAGCCAACGTTCACCGGCACCCGAGTGTTCGACGACTACGACGTCGCCGAGCTGGTGCCGTACATCGACTGGACGCCGTTCTTCCGCACGTGGGGCATCCGCAGCAAGTTCCCCGACGTGCTCACCGACCCCGAGTTCGCCGACGCCGCCAAGCCGTTGTACGACGATGCCCTCGCGATGCTGGAGCGGATCGTCGTCCGAGCACTGGTTCCGCCCGAAGGCGGTCGTCGGGTTCTGGCCCGCGCAGACCGATGGCGACGACATCGTCGTCTACGCGGACGAGACGCGCAGCGCCGAGCGTGCCCGACTGCACGGGATCCGCCAGCAGGCCACCAAGACCGACGGCCGCGCGAACCTCAGCCTGTCCGACTTCATCGCGCCGGCCGACTCCGGTGTCGCCGACTGGGTCGGCGGGTTCGTCGTCACCGCTGGACCCGAGGAGATTGCGATCGCGGAGCGGTTCGAGGCCGACAACGACGACTACTCCTCGATCCTGCTCAAGGCCCTCGCCGACCGGCTCGCCGAAGCGTTCGCCGAGCGGATGCACGAGCGGGTCCGCACCGAACTCTGGGGGTACGCGGCCGACGAGTCGTTCACACCGACCGAGCTGCTGAAGGAATCGTTCCAGGGCATCCGGCCGGCGCCGGGCTACCCGAGCCAGCCCGATCACACCGAGAAGGCTGCGCTGTTCGACCTCCTCGACGCGTCGAACGCTGTGGGCGTCGAGCTGACCGAGTCGTTCGCGATGTGGCCCGGGTCGTCGGTGTCAGGGCTCTACTTCGCGCATCCCGAGGCCAAGTACTTCGGCGTCGGCAAGATCAAACGCGATCAGCTGGCCTCGTACGCCCAGCGCAAGGGCTGGACGATCGAGCAGGCCGAACAGCACCTCGCCCCCGTCCTCGACTCCTGAACCGTCGCTCCGTCTCCGCGATGAGCGAAACCGCCGTATGCGGTCGGTTCGCTCATCGGTGGGTCGGTTGATCCGGTTGTGATGAGCGAAACCGCCGTATCCGGTCGGTTCGCTCATCGCTGGCGTGGTCGGGTGGCAGCGTGATCGTTGATCACACAACCGGCAGAAGGCGTCGGGATGGAGCGGACAGGATCAGCACAACGCAGCGGTGTCATACGATTCGCAGGCTGCGGCCAGCCGGTCGCCGTCCGGGACGAAACGAGGACACCTCACCATGAACGACAACATCAGAATTCCGATCGCCGAGGCGCTCGGCACCGCCATCTTGGTGATCGGTGGGCCAGGTACCGCCATCTTCGCCACCGGCGGCTTCAACGAAGGGCTCAACGTGGGCGCGCTGGGCGTGGCGTTCGCCTTCGGCCTCAGCTTGCTGTGCATGGCCTACCTGATCGGACGGATCTCCGGCTGTCACATCAACCCGGCCGTCACGATCGGCATGATCATGGCCAAGAAGCTCGATGCTGCGAAGTCGGCGCCGTACTTCATCGGCCAGTTCGTCGGCGGCATCATCGGCGCTGGCATCATCGCGCTGACGTTGAGCGGCACGGACGGCTTCCTGTCCAGGGCGCAGGACGCCGGGTTCGCATCGAACGGCTACGGCGAACACTCACCGGGCGGCTTCGACCTGCTCTCGGTGGCGATCATCGAGATCGTCGTGACGGCGATCTTCGTGCTGATCGTGCTGGGAACCACGACCACCAAGGGCGTCCCGACCGGGTTCGGCCCGATCGCTGCCGGCCTCGGCCTCACGCTGGTGCACCTGATCTCGATCCCGGTGTCGAACACGTCCGTCAATCCGGCGCGGTCGCTCGCCACCGCGGTCTTCCAGGGTGACTGGGCGCTCGGCCAGGTGTGGGCGTTCATCCTGTTCCCGGCGATCGGCGCGGTCCTCGCTGGTGCACTGTGGATGGTCATCGGCGAGCCCGAGGCCAAAGAGGGCGAACTCCTCTGAGGCGATGATCGGCGGTGATCGACGTCTTCCGGTCGATCACCGCCGGTTCATTCGGATCCGGGGAGCCACATTTGGGTGGGTTTTCCCGGCCCCTGATAAGTTCTCGACCCGATGTCGGAGTTCCTGCGCGATTACTTGACCGTGGTCTGGTTCGGCCTCGCCGCTTTGGCGATCGGCGGAATCCTTCTCGGATTGGCGGCACTCGTTCGGCCGTCCAGGCCCAACTACGACAAGGGCATCGCCTACGAATCGGGCGTCGATCCGGTCGGGATCGGCTGGTCACAGAGCCAGGTCCGCTACTACGTGTTCGCCCTGTTGTTCGTGATCTTCGACGTGGAAGCGGTGTTCCTCTTCCCGTGGGCCGCCAACATCGAGCGCTACGGCACCTTCGGGCTGGTCACCATGTTGATCTTCATCGTGCTCCTGCTCGATGGACTCGTGTATGCCTGGAAGCGAGGACTGCTGCGATGGGTCTAGTGGACCGAGGCCGCATGCCGGCCCCCCTGACGAAGCTGTTCAACATGAGCCGCTCGTACTCGCTGTGGGTGTACCAGTGGGGGCTCGCGTGCTGCGCGATCGAGATGGGCGCCGCGTTCGGCTCCCCGCGCTACGACGTGATGCGCCTCGGCGTCATCCCGCTGCCCGCCAGCCCGCGCCAGGCCGACTTCGTGTGCATCTCAGGCACCGTCACCGACAAGATGGCGCCTGCCATCAGGCGGCTGTGGGAGCAGATGCCCGAGCCGAAGTACGCGATCTCCATGGGCTCGTGCGCCAACTGCGGCGGCCCGTACTGGGACAGCTACTCGGTCACCAAGGGTGTCGACCAGATCATCCCGATCGACGTCTACATCCCCGGCTGCCCGCCGCGCCCCGAAGCGCTGCTCGAAGGCGTCGTGCTGCTCCAGCAGCGGATCAAGAACGAAGACATGGCCGCCAAGTGGCGCGGTGACGAGTTCACCACCAACCAGGCCACCCGCGAACGCGAACGAGTCGCCGCCGAGCCGGCCGTCGAAGCGCCCGCAACACCTGAGCGCGAGCCCATCGTGGTGGGCGGTGGCCCCATTGAGTGACACCACCGACACGGCGACCGATTCGGGCGACCAACCTCAGGCGCTTCCCGGCGATGGGCTCCGTGAGGGCATCATCGACGACCTCCGCCGTCGAATCGGCGACGGCGTCGTCGACACCCACATCACCCCCAACGACGACCTGTGGATCCGCGTGCAGACCGGCGCCTGGCGCCAGACCGCCGAGGCGCTGAAAGCGGCCGGGTTCACCCACTTCGGGTTCATCTCCGGTCTCGATTGGCTGCCGTCGCCGTACGGCAAGGGCGAAGAGGATCCGACCGCCGAACCGCGGGAACCCGACACCGAGATCCGCCAGGGCGTCACCGGTGGTGAGACCCGTTTCCAGGTGTTCGCCCGACTCGTCGACCTCGACCGCCACGTCGGCGTCACCATCAAGGCCGACGTCCCCGACGAGCCGCTCGCCGTCGACTCGTGGACCACCGTGTTCGCCGGCGCCAACTGGCACGAGCGTGAATGCCACGAGATGTTCGGCATCGGCTTCAACGGCCATCCCGACCTTCGCAACATGTACCTGCCCACCGACTTCGAGGGCTATCCGTTGCGCAAGGACTTCCCGTTGCTCGCGCGCATGATCAAGCCGTGGCCCGGCATCGTCGACGTCGAACCGATGCCAGCCCAGGACGAAGCCGACGAGCCCGCTGCAGAGGAGGTGTCGTGATGCGTGACGTCATGCCGCCGAGGGAAGCGCCAGCGACGAGGCTGGCCACCCGGCCGACCTCGCTTGCCGTCGCACGGACTGCTGTGAGGCCGGGTGAATCGAAATGACCAACCTGTCTGATCGTCAGCAGTTGAGCTACATCGCCAGCCAGGCCGCTGACGCGCGCCTCAACGTCGAGCTCGAGACCGAGGGGATGACCCTCAACATCGGCCCGCAGCACCCGGCAACGCACGGCACGCTGCGCATCATCTGCCGCCTCGACGGCGAGCAGGTCGTCTGGGCCGAACCGTCGGCGGGCTACATGCACCGCGGCTACGAGAAGCTCACCGAGGTCCGCACGTTTCCTCAGGTGACCACGCTGGTCAACCGCATCGACTGGCTCGGCAGCTTCGCCAACGAGGTCCCGTTCATCCTGGCGGCCGAGAAGCTGATGGACATCGAGGCGCCGCCACGAGCGCAGGTGATCCGCACGATCCTGTTCGAGCTGTCGCGCATCGCCAACGTGTCGTTGTTCCTCGGTGATCTCGGCGTGCAGATGGGCGCGATCACTCCGGTCTTCCTCGCCTTCCGCGACCGCGAGTACGTGCTCAACCTGATCGAGAGCGCCACCGGCGGTCGCTTCCACCCGAACTTCGACCGCATCGGCGGCCTCAAGGACGATCTCCCCAAGGGCTGGATCGACGAGACCCGCCAGGTGATGGTCAAGCTTCGCGAGTTCTGCGACATCATCGAAGACCTCCTGTTCGGCAACGAGATCTTCCAGAGCCGCATGCGCGGCATCGGCATCATCCCTGCCGACGTGGCCAAGGACTACGGCCTCTCCGGCGCGAACCTGCGCGCCAGCGGCGTCGACTACGACCTGCGGCGCGACCAGGACATCGCGATGGCGTGGGACAAGGCCGACTGGACCGTGTGGACCCACCCCGACGGCGACAGCTGGGCACGGTGCTGGGTTCGCCTGCAGGAGACCCGCGAGTCGTGCAAGATCGTCGAGCAGTTGCTCGATCAGATCCCCGCCGGCCCGATCATGACCAAGGTGCCGCGCATCATCAAGGTGCCCGAAGGTGAAGCTTGGGTGTCGACCGAGAACCCACTCGGCGAGATGGGCTACTACGTCGTCTCGAAGGGTGACCTCGGCCCGTTCCGCGTCAAGATCCGCTCGGCGAGCTTCAACAACATCTCGATCGTGCCGTGGGCGCTCAAGGGTGTCTACGTGCCCGACATCATCACGATCCTCGCCAGCTTGTACTTCATCCTCGGAGACATCGACCGGTGATCCAGCTCGCCATTGAAATCCCCTACTGGGGGCAGTCGCTGTTGCGCGTGCTCGGCGGTCTCGTCGCTGTGCTGCTGCCTGCCGGCGCGATCGTCTACCTCTTCTTGTTCAAGATGATGTCGTTCATGCAGAGTCGCCTCGGCCCGATGGAAGCGGGCCCGTACGGGTCGCTGCAGCTCGTTGCCGAAGTCGGCAAGTGGATGCAGAAGGAAGATCTCGCTCCCGACGCAGCGGACCATCGCATCTTCAAGATGGCGCCGCAGATCGTGCTGGTGTCGACGTTCCTCCTCGTCGTCATCGTGCCGTTCGGGCCCGACGCGTACTTCACCAACTTCACCACCGGCGTGTTCTTCGGTCTTGCGGTTGCCTCGATCAGCGTGCTGGGCATCCTGATCGCCGGCTGGTCGAGCGCCAACAAGTACTCCCTGCTCGGTGGCCTGCGTGCCGCCGGCCAGTTGATCGCCTATGAGTTGCCGATGGTGCTCGCCGTGCTCGGCGTGGTGATCCAAGCCGGTTCGATGAACATGCAGGACATCACCGTCGCCCAGAACACCGGCGAGATCTTCGGAATCGACTGGCTCGGCAACCCGTTCATCCTGACCCAGTTCGTCGGCTTCCTGATCTTCATGATCGCCGTGCAGGCCGAGCTGACCCAGGCACCCTTCGACATGCCGATCGCGGAATCAGAACTCGTGTCCGGCTACATGACCGAGTACTCGGGCTTCCGGTTCCTGATCTTCTTCATCGCCGAGTTCGCCACCGCCGGCGTGTTCGCGTTCATCGCTTCGGTGCTCTTCCTCGGGGGTTGGGGCATCCCGTTCAGCTGGTTCGGTTGGGACACGCTCGACCAAGTCCCCGACTGGATGAACCTCGTCGGCCCGCTGATCATGTTCACCAAGATGCTGTTTCTGACCTTCATCATCATGTGGGTGCGCTTCTCGATGCCCCGTTTCCGTGAGGATCAGCTGCAGACCTTCGCCTGGAAGGTACTCATCCCCCTCGCTCTGCTCAACACCGCCGTCACGGCGATCTTCAAGGTGGCTGTGTAATGCCCAACAAGCCCAAGGTGCCCGGATTGTTCAAGGGTCTCGGCGTCACGTTCGGGATCCTGAAGGACACCGTCGTCGATGGCGCCAACACGGTGCAGTACCCCCATGAGAAGGAAGCGCCGCCCATTCGTGCCCGCGGCGTGATCGCGCTCCACGAGGACAACTGCACCGCCTGCATGCTGTGCGCACGCTCGTGCCCCGACTGGTGCATCTACATCGAGGGCCACAAGCAACTCGCCCCGCCCCGCCGCGCCGGCGGCAAGCCCCGTCAGGTCAACCACCTCGACCGTTTCGACATCGACTACGCACTGTGCATGTACTGCGGCATCTGTGTCGAAGTCTGCCCGTTCGACGCGCTCTTCTGGAGCCCGGAGTACGAGTACTCCGAGCCGAAGATCGCCGACCTGCTCCACGACAAGGAGAAGCTCGGCGAGTGGATGGAGACCGTCCCCGAGGCGCCCGAACTCGAAGCGGGAGCGCAGAAGAAGTGAGTGCCGTGATCCTCGCCGCTGACGGCGTGAACGTGGCGCAGAACGTCGCCTTCGGCATCATCGCGGCCATCATGATCTTCGCTGCGCTCAACGTGGTGACCACGAAGAACGTGGTGCACGCCGCGCTGTGGCTCGTCGTCGTGCTCTCCGGCATCGCCGCGCAGTACATCCTCGCCGCCGCCGAGTTCGTCGCGGTCTCGCAGGTGCTCGTGTACATCGGCGCCGTCATGGTGCTGTTCCTGTTCGGCATCATGCTCACCCGCGCTCAGATCGGCAGGGAGTTCGGCCTGAACAACAAGGGCTGGGCGCTGGGCATCCCCGTCGCCCTCGGGTTGTTCGGGCTGCTCGCGTGGGTGATCCTCGATGCGTTCGGCGACGACATCCTCCCCGATCGTGGCCCGGCGCCAACGGTTGCACTGAGCGACCAGTTCCTGTCGATCTACCTCGTTCCCTTCCTGGCGATCTCCTTCGTCCTGCTCGCCGCCGCCATCGGCGCCATCGTCCTCGCTCGGAAGGACTGACCCGATGCTTGCCGTCAACTTCCTGCTGCTTGCCGCCGCGCTGTTCGCCATCGGCGTCTACGGCGTCATCGCCCGTCGCAACGCGGTCATGGTGCTGATGTCGATCGAACTGATCCTCAACGCCGTGAGCCTCAACCTCGTCGCGTTCTCCCTCATGACCGGAGCCATCGACGGCCAGGTCTTCGCCCTCTACGTGATCGCCATCGCCGCCGCCGAGGTCGGCGTCGGTCTGGCGATGGTGCTGATGATCTACCGCAACCGCAAGACGATCGCCCTCGACGAACTCTCGGAAATGAAGGGCTGACATGCTTGCCGCCGAAGCCGTCGAACTCAGCTCGGGATGGTTCCTCGAGAACGCGTGGCTGATCGCGCTCGTCCCCATGATCGGGTTCGCGATCATCATCGCGTTCGGCAAGCACCTGCCGATGAAGGGCTCCGAGATCGGCCTGGCCTCGATGGCCACGTCGCTGGTGCTCGCCACCGGCGCCGGGATCCAGTGGATCCAGCGCACCAACTCCGCCTCCGGCGGCGAGGAGGCGCTTGGCGTGCTCCAGGCGTTCGGCCGGTCGCTGCCGCGTGCCACCGAGGGCGAAGCCGAGCCGTTCATCGAGCCGGTCGTGCACACCTGGGTGTGGTGGTCGAGCGGATCGCTCGAATTCGGCATCGGTTCGCTCGGCAACGGACTGACCATCCTGCTGCTCTGGCTCGTCGCGTTCATCTCGCTGCTCGTGCAGATCTTCAGCCTCGACTACGTCCGCAACGACCGTCGCTACACCCACTTCTTCGGGGCGATCACGCTGTTCTCGGGCGGCATGCTCGTGATGCTCATGGCGCCGAACATGATCCAGCTGATCCTCGGCTGGGAGATCATGGGCCTGTGCTCGTTCCTCCTGATCGGGCACTGGTGGGAGGAAGAGGCGAACAGCCGAGCGGCATTGAAGGCCTTCTTCACCGTTCGTGTCGGCGACGTCGGTCTGCTCGTGGGCACCTCGATCATCTTCTTCGGGGCGAATGCCTGGGCGGTCGACAACCTCGACAGCAACGGCTTCGACATCACCGCGATCCAAGCCTGGGCGCTGTCGGGTGAGGCGGGCAGTTCCTTCCTCGTGCCCGGAGCGATCGCATTGTTCATCGCCTGCATCGGCAAGTCCGGCCAGTTCCCGCTGCACACCTGGCTGCCGGACGCCATGGCCGGTCCGACCCCGGTGTCGTCGCTGCTGCACAGCTCGACGATGGTCGTCGCGGGCGTCTTTCTCGTCGCCCAGCTCTACCCGGTGTTCTGGCAGGCGTTCGACATCGGCCAGGGCTCGCTCACGTTCATCGCGGTCATCGGAGCGATCACGATCATCATCGCCGCATTGCTTGCGTTCGTGCAGGACGACATCAAGAAGGTGCTCGCCTACTCCACGGTGAGCCAGCTCGGCTACATGATGCTCGGTCTCGGCACGGGGGCCTGGTTGCCGGCGGTGTTCCACATCTTCACGCACGCATTCTTCAAGTGCTGCCTGTTCCTGTGTGCCGGCTCGATCAGCCACTCGGGATCGCACCATTCCTTCGACATGAAGAAGGACATGGGTGGGCTGCGCAAGAAGATGCCGATCACGTTCACCGCCTGGATCGTCTCGACCCTGGCCCTCACCGGCGTCTTCCCGTTCGCCGGCTTCTGGTCGAAGGACGAGATCATCGACAACGTGGGCAACAACGGCTACACGTTCCTGATGTGGGTCGGCCTCGGCGGCGCGGTGCTGACCGCCATGTACATGACCCGCGCCACCTACCTCACCTTCTTCGGCGAGCCCCGTGGCGCGGCGGCGGGAGAGCACCACCCCGACGAGGAGCACGCCGAAGAGCACGAGATGGAGCACATCTCCGTCGGCGCTCCCGAACCACGCTCGCTCGGCGCCGCCGCCAACGCTCATGGCGATGACGATCACGGCGGCCACGACGACCACCACGCGTCCGATGGCCCGCACGAGTCGGGGCCGCTGCTGTTGATCCCGATCGTGATCCTTGCGTTCTTCGCTCTGTTCGCCGGACTGGCCAACCCCACGCCGTTGGCGTCACGGTTCGGTGAAGGCATCGAGTCGATGAAGAAGTACGTCGAGCCTCGGGCGACCGCAGTCCCGTTCGACGAGGTCATCGCCAGTGGTCCCGGTGAGTCGCTCAGGATCATCGACGGCCGTCCGAGCGCGAGCCCGGCCGCCGAGGAGGGCGAGGAGGGCGCCAAGAAGTCCGGCTGTGGCTTCGACGCCCCCGAGCCCGGCACCGCCTGCTTCTTCCCCAGCGTGAGTCATGCCGAGCCGACCTTCGCCAAGATCCTGTTGTCGCTCGGTGTCGTCGCTGTCGGTTACGCGGTCGCCATCGCCTTCAACGTGGCGTTCTACGGACGCAAGAACAAGCACCTGGTCGGGCTCACCGAACGCTCGAAGGTGCTTCGGGGCGGCTTCTTGTTCTTGAAGAACAAGTACTACCTCGACTGGCTGTACGAGAACGTGATCGTGCGAGCGGTCGCGCATCCGATCGCGAAGGCGACGTACTGGTTCAACCAACACGTCATCGATGCCGCCGTCAACGACGTCGGTATCGGCGCCCGCAAGACCGGCGTGTGGGTCTACGACAACATCGACCAGAAGGTCGTCGACGGTGCCGTCGACGGATCCGGCTGGATCGCCTCGGAGGCCGGGCACGGCCTGCAATCCACCCAATCCGGCAAGGTCAGCCAGTACGGCGCGCTCCTCTTCGGAGCCGCTGCCGTCGGCGCCATTGTCCTCGTCCTCGTCAACGTGAGCTGAAAGCACCCTTCGAACCATGGAACCACTCACTGATCAGAACTGGCTGCTGAGCGTCGGCACCTTCCTGCCCCTCCTGGGCGTGCTGGTGATGATGTTCATCCCGCGCAGCGAAGAGGCCACGCACAAGATCATCGGCATCGCTACGGCCGGTGCGACGCTGGCGATCGGCATCGTCACGCTGTTCGCCTTCGACTACAGCGAGGCCGGGCGTCTGCAGTTCTTCGTCGACGCCGAATGGATCCCGGTGATCAACGCCAACTACACGGTCGGGATGGACGGCATCAGCTTGCCGCTGTACATCTTGTCGATGGCGGTCACGTTCCTGGTGATGATCTACACCTGGGACAACATGCCCGACGCCGGGAACCCGAAGGCGTTCTACATCCTGATGTTGGTCCTGCAGGTCGGCATGGCGGGCACGTTCATGGCGCAGGACTTGATCCTGTTCTTCGTCTTCTTCGAACTCGTCCTGCTGCCGATGTACTTCATGATCGGTGTGTGGGGCGGCGAGCAACGCAAGTACGCCTCGCTCAAGTTCTTCCTGTACACGATGTTCGGGTCGGCCTTCATGCTGGTCGCCTTCATCGCGCTGTACTTCCAGACCGGTGCCGAGAGCTTCGGGTTCCAGCACCTGATCGAGGCAGGCGCCGGCATCGATCGCAACGTCCAGATCTGGATCTTCGCCGGCATGTTCCTCGGTTTCGCGGTCAAGGTGCCGATGTTCCCGTTCCATACCTGGCTCCCGGATGCCCACACGCAGGCGCCGACGCAGGGCTCGGTGATCCTGGCCGCGATCCTGCTGAAGCTCGGTACCTACGGCTTCGTCCGCATTGCGATCCCGATGCTGCCCGAGGGCGCCGTCGAGTGGGCCCCGGTGATCGGCATCCTCGCGGTGATCGGCATCATCTACGGCGCGCTCGGCTGTCTCGCCCAGACGGACATGAAACGTCTGATCGCGTTCTCGTCGGTGGCACACATGGGCTTCGTGATGCTCGGCATCGCCACCCTCACCGAGTTCGGCATCAACGCCGCCATCTTCGGCATGGTCGCCCACGGTTTGATCACCGGCATGCTCTTCTTCGTCGCCGGATCGGTCAAACACCGCTACCACACCCTCGAGATCAAGCGTCTCTCCGGCATGCTGATCCAGGCCCCGCGACTCGGCTGGATCATGGGTTTCGCCGCGATGGCATCGCTCGGCCTGCCAGGTCTGGCCGGGTTCTGGGGCGAGTTCCCGGCGATCCTGTCGGCGTACAACCCCGGCTTCGGCTTGAGCACCGCCCTGTTCCGCACCCTGATGGTGATCGCCGCGATCGGTACCGTGCTCGCTGCCGGCTACCTGTTGTGGCTGTACCAGCGCACCGCCTTCGGTGAGCCGAGCGAGGAGTTCTCCTCCCACGGTTCCGGCCATGGCGGCGTCGCTCATTCGCTGAGCTCGGCCGCCAATGCCGACGCGGACGAGCACCACGACGAGATCTACGACGTCACCCTGATCGAGTGGATCGCCTGGACGCCCTTCCTGCTCGGCATCGTCGTGTTCGGCGTGTACCCGCAGCTGCTCTTCAAGGTGATCAACCCCGCGGTCACGGAATTGGTCGCGAACCTCGGACGGTCTCTGGGCTGATGCTCGCCACGTTCCTCGCCCAAGCCGGCGACTGGGTGTCGCCCTCGATCGACTGGGCCGCGCTCTCTCCCGAGATCATCCTGGCGCTCGGCATCAACCTCATCCTGCTGCTCGACTTGCAGTTGGCGGAGACCAAGAAGTGGGCGATCGCCACGATCACCGGCTTCGTGCTGCTCGGCAGTTTCGTCGCCATTGCGGTGCTCGCTGCCACCAACGACGGACCGACGTCGCTCTTCGACGGCCGCTACGTCGTCGACGACTACGCGCTGCTGTTGAAGGCGCTGTTCGTGCTCGCCGCCTACGTGGTCGTACTGATGAGTCAGACCGAACTCGAAGAAGGCGGCTACTACCAGGGCGAGTTCTACGTCCTGATGCTGTGCAGCGTGCTCGGCATGGTGATGATGGCCTCGGCGCGCGACCTGGTGAGCATGTTCGTGGCGCTCGAACTGCTGTCGATTCCCGGTTACATGATGGCGGCGTGGAACAAGCGCAACCGCAAGTCGAACGAAGCCGGCGTCAAGTACTACCTGATGGGTGTCTTCGCGTCGGCGATCCTGCTGTACGGCATGAGCCTGCTGTTCGGTACCACCGGCTCGACACTGCTCACCGACATCGGCGCGTCGCTCCTCGACGGTGACCTCATCGGCCTCGACGTGGTCGCGGTGGTGTTCGTCATCTGTGGCTTCGCGTTCAAGATCTCGGCGGTCCCGTTCCACCAGTGGGCCCCCGACACCTACGAAGGCGCGCCCACCCCGGTGACCGCGTTCTTCTCGGTGGCCACCAAGGCGGCTGGCTTCGTTGCGCTGATGTCGGTCGTCTTCATCGCCTTCCCCGGCGCCGACGCGGTGTACGAACCGTTGATCTGGGTGATGGCGGTGCTGACGATGACGCTCGGCAACGTGCTCGCCCTTCGCCAGACCAACATCGTCCGTATGCTCGCCTACTCCTCGGTCAGCCAGGGCGGCTTCATCCTGATGCCGTTGGCGTTCGCCGGCGACCCTGCTGTCGGCGCCTCGGCGCTCAACGCCGTGGTCGTCTACCTCGTCGTGTACGCCTTCATGAACCTCGGTGCCTTTGCCGTGGTGATCGCTGTCACCCGCAAGACCCGCAGCGGTGAGATCTCGTCGTTCGGTGGGCTCTTCTCGTACGCGCCCGGACTCACCGTCGCGATGACGATCTTCTTCGCCTCGCTCGCCGGAATCCCGCCGCTCGCCGGATGGTTCGCCAAGTTCAACGCCTTCAAGGCGGTGCTCGACGCCGGCACGACATCGGCCTACGTCATGGCCGGGATCGCCGCCGTCAACACCGTGATCGCCGCGGCCTACTACATGCGGGTCCTGCGCGTCGCATGGATGGACGAAGCCCCCGACGGCGACACGAGCCCGGTCAACGCTCCGGCCCCGGTGCTCGCTGCAGTGGTGATCACCGTCACCGGCACGATCGTGCTCGGTGTGCTGCCGAACATCATCGCCCGCGTCGGCGCCGTTGATGCTCTCACCGGCGCCTTCTCCGGCTGAGGCGGGCCAGATGCGGCGATCGCTGCGTTCCGCAGGCTCGTCGCTGCCGAGAGGCAGCTTCCTCGCTGCGCGCCTTGCGCTCCCCACTTCCGATCCCGCCTCAGCTGCCCTATGACTGAAGAATGACTGAAGAAATGCGAGCGGAGATTGCGATCCAGGGGCCGGTGTCGTTCGATCGGTTCATGGAGCTGGCGCTGTATGGGGCTGAGGGGTTCTACACGCGGGCTGATGGGGGGTCGGCCGGTCGGCGGGGCGACTTCATCACGTCGCCCGAAGTGGGGCCGCTGTTCGGTGCCGTCATCGCCCGCTATCTCGACGCCGAATGGGAGCGGATCGGTCGACCCGAGGAGTTCACCGTCGTCGACGCCGGCGCTGGACCCGGCACGCTCGCCCGCTCGGTGCTCGCTGCCCGACCGGCGTGTATCGACGTGCTCCGGTACGTGGCCGTCGACGTGTCGTCTGGCCAACGGGAACGCCATCCGGACGGCATCGAGTCCGTCGCTGCAATGCCTGCGGACGCAATCGACGGCGTGGTGATCGCCAACGAACTGCTCGACAACCTGCCGTTCCGGCTCGCAGTGTTCGACGCCGGCTGGCGCGAAGCGTTCGTCGACCTCGGCGCGGACGGCCGCTTCGTCGAGGTGTTGTCGGCGCCCTTCGATCCGCGACCCTCGTCCCTGCCGGCCTCGGCGCAGTTCGGTGCACGGGCCCCGCTGATCGACCGAGCTGCGGCCTTCGTCGCCGATGCCCGCCGCCTCGTTCGGGCCGGATCGGTCGTCGCGATCGACTACGCCACGCCGATCACGGCGATGCTCGCCGGCCGCCCGTACCGCGACTGGCTGCGCACGTACCGCAACAACGAGCGCGGCGACCACTACCTGGCCTCGCCCGGCACGCAGGACATCACCATCGACGTGCCGATCGATCAGCTTCCCGAGCCCGATGCCGTGCGCTCGCAGGCCCAGTTCCTGCAGCGGTGGGGGATCGACGAGCTGGTCGCCGAGGGCAAACGCATCTGGGAGGAGCAAGCCGCCCGGCCCGGCCTCGAAGCGATGAAGATGCGCAGCCGGATCAGCGAGGCCGAGGCGTTACTCGACCCGGCCGGTCTCGGCGCCTTCCTCGTCGCCGAATGGCGTACCTGACGGACCCGCGCGGGGCCCCAGAGACACCGCTCGGTAGCCCCCACTGCAAGACGCGGCGGTTTGACGATCGATCTCGTGGGTAGGTGTGCAAGCACTGACGACGACGAAAGGTGCAGACCCATGCGGGCACACACATACTTCTCTGGACTGGCGGTGGCAGTTGCCGGTCTCCTCGGGGTCACCGCCACGGCGGCAGTCGCCCAAGAGAGCGAGCTCCCCGACGGATTCGAATTCGATGGTTCGGTCGTGTCGGTGTGGAGCCCCGATGACATGCGCGCCATCGACATGCAGGCCGACAACCGCATCCCGCTGATGATCCCACCGGAGCGGATCCTCGACGACACGGTCTTCATGTGGGACTCGTGGCCGCTGCGTACCTGGGACGGCGACATCGCCGACCTCGACGGCTGGAAGGTGCTCGTGGGTCTCTCGGCCGAGCGCACCACGGAAGGTGTCCCGGCGTTCTACACCCGCTCGGAGTGGCGCTACTGGTTCACCAAGGACGGTGACTGGAAGCCAGGCGGACTCGTGTTCGATCCTGCCGACGCCTTCGGCAGCCGTCAGTGGGCGGGCAGCGCCAAGTACGACCCGGAGACCGCAACGGCGAGCTTCTACTACACCGCCGTGGGTGGCGACCCGACGCAAGCGGCCGAACAGCTGCCGGCGTCGTTCCCGCAGGGAGATCCAGCAGCCGGGCGACCTCCGGTCGAGCAGACCATCGCCGTGGTCGAGTCGTCCGTGGAGGTCGACGACGACGGCGTTCGCTTCACCGACGTCGGCGAACACCGCGAGATTCTCCGGGCCGACGGCGAGATCTACCAGACCATCGACGATGCCATCACCGACGAGGTGATCTACGGCTTCCGCGACCCGTGGGCGTTCGAAGACCCCGACAGCGGCGACCGCTACATGCTCTTCACCGCCAACGCCGGATTCGACCCCGGCCCCCAGAATGGCGTGGTCGGCGTGGCTCGCGAAGGCGACGACGGCGAGTGGACGCTGGAGATGCCGATCGTGGCGGCCCCCGGCGTGAGTTCGCAGCTCGAACGACCGCACCTGGTGTGGCGCGACGACGGCGCGTACCTCTTCTGGAGCACGCACTCGTTCACGTTCGCCGAGCAGGGCGCCGGGCCCGAGGGCCTCTACGGCATGGTTGCCCCGTCAGGCAACTGGCAGGGCCAGTACGTCCCGCTCAACCGCGGTGGACTCGTCGCCGGTAACCCCGAAGCGGCTCCGACGCAGACCTACAGCTACCTCGTCCTGCCCTCTGGTCATGTGATGAGCTACCTGAACACCGCCGGAACTCCCGGTGGCGAACAACCCGTCGGAAGCTGGGTGGGCGCCCCGTCGCCCATGTTCCAGATCGCGATCGACGGCGCCACCACCTCAGTCGCCTTCGATGGTGAGCCGCCCGCCTCGGCGGTGCGTCCCATGGATCCACCAGCTCCGGATACCACTGGCGCAACGGCCGATGATGGCAGCGACGGCACGGGCGACACCGGCGACGAGCTCACACCCGGCCAGGAGGCGTCGGGCTGATGTCGCCGACCGTTCGGACGATGCGACGTCTCGTCGCGGTGGCGGCGGCCTGTGCGCTGGTCGGCGCCGCCTGCAGCGACGATGGCGACGACGACGTGTCCGGCGCAACGACCGCGCCGGAGCCACCGACCGAGTACAACCTGGACCTCGGCGACCTGGCCGTCGACGCCGACGACGTCAGCGGAGACTCCGACGTGACCCCGCTCGCGGACGGCTGGGAGTTCGACGGGGCTCTCGTGTCGACGTGGGCGCCGTCCGAAGCGGAGTCGATCACACGCACCGACGAGGTGGTCATGGGCCAACTCGTGCAGGACTCGCTCACCCCGGTGGCCGAGGGCCAGTGGATCTGGGACTCGTGGCCGCTGCGCCTTCCCGACGGCGAGGTCGCTGAATTGGACGGCTGGCGGATTCTGTTCGGACTGTCAGCGGAGATCACGCCCGACCGTGTGCCTGGCGACCGGCACGGCCTGGCCACCTGGCGGATGCTGGGGTCGCTCGACGGTGGCGACTGGGTCGACCTCGGCCCGGTCTGGCCCGACGGCGACGCACTCGGCGGCCGCCAGTGGGCGGGCTCGGCAATGATCGATCCGGACACGATGCAGGTGACGATGTACTACACGGCGCTCGGCGATCTGCCATCCGGCGATGCGTTGACCGGCGGTCCCGCAACGGATCCCTACGAGGACGTCTACTGGACTGGCGCGAGCAACCTGCCATCCGGCGGCCCCGACCGCCAACAGATGGTGGAGGTGTCGGCGCAGCTCTCCCTCGACGGTGACCAGCCGACATTGACCGACATGGGCGATCACCTGGTCATCCTCACCGCCGACGGTGAGGTCTACCGCACCGCCGAGCAGGCCGCTGCACAGCAGGGGCCGTACATCTTCAGAGATCCATGGTGGTTCCGTGACGCCGAGACCGAACGTGAGTACATCCTGTTCAGCGCTTCGCCGGCGTTTCTCACCGGCGACGCCGCGGGCGGCGTGGTCGGCCTCGCCATGCTCGACGACAGTGGTACCTGGGTACCGTTGCAGCCGTTGCTGAGCGCTGCTGGCGTCAACAATCAACTCGAGCGGCCACACCTCGTGCAGCGTGACGGACTCACGTATCTGTTCGTGTCGACGCACGGATTCTCCTTCCTCGGCAACAATGACGCTCCGCCCGGGCTCTACGGGTTCGTGTCCGACGGTGGCCTCGGCGCACAGTTCCGGCCCCTGAACGAGGGCGGCCTCGTCCTCGCCAATCCGGCCGAAGCCGAGCAACAGACGTACTCATGGGTGGTGCTCCCCGATGGCGAGGTGCTGAGCTTCGCGAACTACTTCGACCTCGAAGGAGTGGGCTTGGACGGCATCGGCGCCCAGACACCGCAGTGGCAGCGTGAACACTTCGGTGGGACGCTCGCACCACTGGTCCAGCTCGAACTCGACGACGACGAGACCGCCATCGTCGCATCGTGATCTGGACGCGCACGGCCATCGCCGCTGCCGCCGCAGCCGCTGTCGGAGTCGCTGCCTGTTCGGCTGGCAGTGACGACGGCGCGACCTCGACGTCGCAAATCGAACCATCACGCGGCGAGGGCCAGGTGACGGCGACCGGCGCGCTCCGACTCGACCAGCCGTGGCGACCGACCATCCACTATGCGCCGCCCTACGGCTGGATGAACGACCCCAACGGAATGTCCTACATTGACGGGCGGTATCACTTGTACTTCCAGTACAACCCGCTCGACGTCGACTTCGGCGACATCGGCTGGGGCCATGCGGTCAGCGACGACCTGACGGGGTGGGAGACCTGGCCGGTGGCGATCGAACCCGAGCCGGACCAGCTGATCTTCTCGGGCAGCCTCGTCCACGATGTCCGCGGGACGTCACCGCTCTGCGAGCCCGCCCAAGAGCCGAGCTGTCTCGTGGCTGTGTACACCACCAATCGCCAGACCCCTGACGGAGCGATCCAGACGCAGGACCTCGCCGTGAGCGACCGGGCCGGTATCGAGTTCACGAAATTCGACGGCAACCCGGTCCTCGATCTCGGGTCCGCCGATTTCCGCGATCCGAAGGTGTTCTGGCACGACGAAACCGAACGGTGGATCATGGTGGTCGTCCTGCCGATCGATCGGCAGGTGGTGGTGTTCGGCTCCGCCGACCTCGTTGGTTGGGAGGAGCTCAGCCGGTTCGGCCCGCTCGGTGCGATCGACGGGATCTGGGAGTGCCCCGACCTGTTTCCCGTACCGGTGATCGGCGCCGGCGCCGACGGTCCGTCGGAGAAGTGGGTGATGAAGGTCGATCTGAACCCCGGGCACATCGCCGGAGGGTCGGGCGGGCAGTACTTCCTCGGCGACTTCGACGGGACGACCTTCACGCCCGACGAGAACGATGCGCCGCTGCCACGGTGGGTCGACTGGGGCCAGGACTTCTACTGTGCGACCACGTTCCACCAGGGCGAGGACGACCAGCGTCGGCCGCTGTGGCTCGGTTGGATGAACAATTGGAGCTACGCGACAGAGCTGCCGACGTTCCCGTGGCGAGGATCGATGACCATTCCCCGCCGCATCGAGCTCACGACCGGAACCGATGGACGGCTGGCGCTGACACAACGTGTCGCCGACGAGATCCTGGCGGGCACGGCCGACGCAATCGAGCTCGACGAGTTGGACGAGCGCGACAATGTCCCAGAGCGCGGCGACGGTATGGCGCTTCCGACGTCGTTCCTGCTCCAGGTCGACCCACCCGAGGCTGCCGTCGCAACGATCATCCTCGCCGATACTGACGGCAACGTGCTCGCCGAAGTGGTGCTCGACGCAGCAGCCGACTCGGTGCGGATCATCCGGCCCGAAGCCACCAACGCCGGCCCGAACGGTTTCGCCGGAGCGACGCCCGACGCACCGCTCGGGCTCGGAGAGGTGAGCGTGCTCGTGGACCGTGCCAGCATCGAAGTGTTCGCAGACGAGGGCCGCACGGCGATCACCTCACTGATTCTGCCGATCGCGGAGATCGGCGATGTGACCATCGACGGTCTCGACGCCGGCGACGTCCGCATCACCTCGCTCGACAGCTGATCTCGCGCTGTCAGGGAAGAGGCCAGCGCTGCCGAGACGTTCGAGGCAGACTCGGCGTTCCACGCCAGCGTGGTCGAGTCATGCCTGGCATCGCCATGCTCCGCTCCGAGGGCCAAGGCCGTCAGCGTTGCCTGCCCTTCGCAGACGCCAACGCCGTCTGCAGGCTGGTCAGCGTCGCTTTGTCGTTGTGGGACGCTGGTCGATCTCGCTCAGCCGTGCGCGAACCAGGCGTTGAACGAGTGCGCGCGGGAGCGGCCGGTCGACCGGAAACTGCAAGGTGCCTCTCGACGAGACCGTGCACCAGGCGGGGATGCCGCTGACCTGGCCGACGATGTTGCCGCTGTGGGGGAAGTACGAGCAGTGCCGCTTGAAACCGTCGAACCCGGCAACGGCGACGCCATCGACCTTGAAGCACGGCATGTTGTAGCTGATGCACTCCTCGGCGTCGGGAAGCAATTCCCGAAGGGTGTCGCGCAGCGCCGAGAGCGTGCCGCGCTGCGGGGGCTCGAACCGCTCCAGGTGAGTGTCGATCGGGCTCTCGGACGCGCTCACCGCCGTGTTCTACCACCCGCGGAACCGTCGGCGGCGAGCTCGTTTGCAGAATCGGCCGAGGTGGGTAGAGAATGCCGCCCAACAATTCTCGGCGCCGAGGCGCCCTGTTCTCGAAGGGGTTCACATGTCGAGGCGTCTCATCGGCGCCGGCCTGCTGGTCGGCGTGTTCTTCTCAGGCGCCGCGTTCACCACCGCGCTCGCACAGGACGAGTCGTCCGGCGACGCTGTCACGCTGACGATCGGGCTGCTGCAGGATCTGTCGTCGCCGAACGTCACCGTCGGCTACCTCGTACCCGATTTCGAAGTGTGGAACCTCCAGTACGCGTCGCTCACCGACAAGGCGGCTGACGATTTCGCCACCACTCCGGGGCTCGCCGAGTCGTGGACCGTGTCGAACGACGGCCTCACCTACACCTACACGCTGCGCGAGGGACTGGCCTGGTCCGATGGCGAGCCGTTGACCGCCGACGACGTCGCGTACACGGTCAACCGGTCGCGCGACGAGGAGTGGAGCAACCACTACTCGACGGTTCAGAACCTCGACGCTGTCGTGATCGACGAACGCACCGTCGAGATCACCTCGTCGGTTCCCGACCCGAAGCTGCCGACGATGGACGTCTACATCGTGCCTGAACACATCTACGCCGACATCTCCGCCGACGACCTCGCCTCGTACGACGGAATGGACGGTGTCGCGTCCGGCCAGTACTCGCTGACGCAGTGGCGTTCCGGGCAGGACTGGACGATGACCGAGAACCCCAACTGGTACGGCGACGACAACGGCATCGACCGCATCGTGTACCGGGTGTTCACGAACGGTGACGCCATGGTCGCCGCGCTGCAGGCCGGCGAGATCGATGCCGCGCACGAGGTGCCCCGCTCCGCACTCGACCGTCTCCAGGGCGACGCGAACATCGAGACGATCTCCGGCGAGCAGGGTTCGTTCACCGAGCTGGCGATGAACGGCGGGGCGGGCGGTCTCGGCGATGGCCATCCGGCGCTCCAGGACCTCGAGGTGCGCCACGCCATCGCCCATGCCATCGACCGTGACGTGCTGTTCGAGCGGGTGGCCCTCGGCACGGGAGCGGTTGGCTCGGTGGTGGTGCCCTCGGCGGACCCGGTGTGGACACCCGAGCTCTCCGACGACGAAGCCTTCGCCTTCGATCCCGAGCGCGCGAACGCGATGCTCGACCAGGCCGGTTACCTCGACACTGATGGTGACGGCATCCGAGAGATGCCCGACGGGACCAATCCACTGAACTTCCGATACGTCGAGCGTTCCGAGTCCGACGTCGCGCCAGCGATCCGCGAGTTCGTGACGCAGTGGCTGGCCGACATCGGCATCGGCACGGAGGTGTCGGTGATGGACGACGACCAGCTCTACGAAGCGAGCATCGCCGGCGAGTACGACCTGTTCGTGTGGGCGTGGACGCCGTTCGTCGACCCCGACCCACAGCTCGGCTACTTCACCTGCGACCAGCTGACGACCGACCTCGAGTCGCCGGGCAACAACGACGCCAACTGGTGCGACCCCGCCTACGACGAGCTCTACGAGCAGCAGAAGGTCGAACTCGACCGCGACAAGCGCATCGAGATCGTTCACGAGATGGTGAAGTTCTTCCACGAGAACGGCACCTACGTCGTGTTGCTCGCCGATGCCGACCCGCAGGCCTATCGCACCGACCGCTTCGAAGGCTGGCTCCGCCAGCCCGCCGAGGTCGGGCCGGTGTTGTTCTCGAACAGCTCACCGACCTACGCCAACCTCCGACTCGTCGAGGGTGCTGGCAGCAGCGAAGGAGGGATGTCGACCGGGTTGTTGATCGCACTGATCCTCGGTGGAGTCGTCCTGGTCGGCGGCGCAGCCTTCGTCATCAACCGATCGCGCAGCGGCGCCGACGACCGCGAGTAGGAGCGTGCGGGCACGGTTCGTCCTCGGCAAGGTCGCTGGTGCGTTCGCAACCCTGGCGTTCGTGCTCGTCATCAACTTCTTCCTCTTCCGCGTCGTCAATGACGATCCGACGGCCTCGATGTTCCGTGGCAGGAACATGTCGCCCGACCAGATCCAGGCACGGCGCGAGCAGTTCAATCTCACCGGCGGCCAGTTCGAGCAGTTCATCGCGTTCGTTCGCCAGACGCTGCGTGGCAATCTCGGCGATTCGTTCCTCAGCAACCGTCCGGTGACCACCGAGATCCGCGAGGCGATCTGGCCGACGGTCGCACTGGTCGGCACTTCGACCGTGTTGGCCATGGTCATCGGCATCATGCTCGGGATCTATGCGGGGTGGCGCCGACGGAGCCGCTTCGACGTGGCGTCGACGTCGTTCTCGATGTTCACCTATTCGGTGCCGGACTTCTGGCTGGGCATGCTGCTGCTCGCGTTCTTCGCCGTCCGGCTCGGTTGGTTCCCGACGGGCGGCTTCGAGGACGCAGGGAGTACTGCAACCGGGTTGCCCGCGTTGCTCGACCAGTTGCATCACATGTTCCTGCCGGCGCTCACGCTCACCCTCGCCTACATCGGCGAGTACACGATCGTGATGCGTTCGTCGATGCTCGACACCGTGAACGAGGACTACCTCCAGTTGGCGCGAGCGAAGGGTCTGCGAGACGCGGCGGTCCGCAAACATCATGCGGTCCCGAACGCCATGCTGCCGGTGGTGAGCCTGGCGGCACTCAACTTCGGGTTCATCCTGTCCGGGTCGATTGCGGTCGAGGCGATCTACTCGTGGCCAGGTCTCGGCCAGGCGACCCTCGAAGCGATCCGTGGCCCAGACTTCCCGATGCTCCAAGGCCTCTTCCTGCTCTTCAGCGCGTCGTTGATCGTGGCCAACCTGGCCGTCGACTTGCTCTACGGCGTCCTCGACCCCCGGGTCGGAGCGACATGAGCGACGCCGTGATCGAACCCGGCGCCGGCGAACCGGTCGAGTACTCGCCGCGTGCGGCGGCGTGGGCACGGCGGCGGGCAACATTCGTGACGCTGGTGCGCGGGGTGCGTGCCGACCGGATCGCACTCGGTGGGCTCATCGTGCTCGCCGGGTTCGTGCTCATGGCGGTCTTCGCTCCGCTGATCAGCCCGGCGTCGGGACTGAGCGCCGTCGCCTCAGTCGACAACCCGGCATGGGCGTCGCCCAGTCGTGACTTCCCGATGGGCACCGACAACCTCGGACGGTCGGTGGCCGCACAATTCGTGTGGGGAGCGCGAGTGAGCCTGTTCGTCGGCTTCGCCGCCACCGTCCTCACGGTGGGGATCGGTTCGTTGGTCGGCATCGTGTCCGGCTTCTTCGGAGGCCGCACCGATTCGGTACTGATGCGGCTCACCGATTGGTTCTTCGTGATTCCGTTCCTGCCCCTCGCAATCGTGTTGGCGACGATCCTCGACCGTTCGCAGTGGAACATCGTGTTCGTCATCGGCGTCACCACGTGGCCGTCGACCGCGCGGCTCGTGCGGGCCCAGGTGCTCACCGTCAAACAGCGGCTGTACGTCGATCGCGCGCGCTCTCTCGGCGCCGGCCGCATCCACATCGTCAGCCGGCACATCCTGCCGAACGTTGCGCCGCTGATCCTCGCCAGCGTCACGCTCGCCGTGCCGATCTCGATTCTCACCGAGACGACGCTCGCCTTTCTCGGCCTTGCCGACCCGACCCAGACGTCGTGGGGCAAGACCCTCGAGGAAGCGTTCGGGGCAGGAGCGATCAGTCGCAACGCATGGTGGTACTACCTGCCGGCCGGTCTCGGGATCGTGGCGGTCGTGCTCGCCTTCACGCTGTTCGCCCGCGCGCTCGAGGAGATCCTCGACCCGCGTCTGCGCAACCGGAGAGCGGGCGGGCGATGAGTCTGCTGGAGTTGCGCGACCTCCATGTCACCTATCGCTCCGAGCGGGGTGACGTACCGGCGGTTCGTGGCGTCGATCTCACCATCGAGCGCGGTGAGACCGTCGGCCTCGCCGGCGAGTCGGGGTGCGGGAAGTCGACGATCGCCGGAGCAGTGCTGCGTCTGCTTCCGAAGGAGACCCTGGTCGAGGGCTCGGTGCTGCTCGGTGACGAGGACGTGTACGCGATGAAGCCGGGACGCCTCAGAGCCGTTCGCTGGACCGGTGCGGCGATCGTGTTTCAGGGGGCATTGCACTCGCTGAATCCGGTGCGTCGCATCGGGGACCAGATCGAGGAGGCGATCATGCTGCACGCTGCAGACCTCGGACTCGATCGTGCACAGGCGCAGCGTCGAGTCGGCGAACTGCTCGAGCGTGTCGGGCTGCGAGCCGAACGGGCGAACAGCTACCCCCACCAGATGTCGGGCGGACAGCGCCAGCGCGTGTTGATCGCGCTGGCGCTCGCGTGCGAGCCCGACCTGCTGATCGCCGACGAGCCGACCACAGCCCTCGACGTGATGGTCCAAGCCCAGGTGCTCGCGCTGCTCGCCGAGTTGCAGGCCGATCGCGGGCTGGCGCTGCTCTTCATCACCCACGACCTGTCGGTGCTCAACAGTGTGTGCGAGCGACTCGTGATCATGTACGCCGGCCGGGTCGTCGAGGAGGGCCCGAGCAAGGACCTGTTCGCCGATCCACGTCACCCATACGGCCGTGCCCTGTCGCAGGCGTTCCCCACGATCGGCGACCCGGCGTCTCGGATGCGACCGAGCGGTCTCCCCGGCGACCCGCCCGACCCAGCCGAGCTGCCCAGTGGGTGTCCGTTCCACCCGCGCTGCGTCGACGCGATCGACATCTGCTCGACGGTCGACATCGAACTGCGCGAGATCCCTGGCGCCGATGGCTCGCGTCGTGCTGCGTGCGTGCACGTCGAGGTCACGACATGAGCGAACTGCTGCGACTTCGCGACATCCACGTGACCTTCCCGGCCGGTCGTTCCTCGAGTGTCGTGCGCGCGGTCGACGGCGTCGACCTCGTGGTCGAATCCGGCGAGGTGCTCGCGCTCGTCGGCGAGTCGGGCTGCGGCAAGACCACCCTGATCCGTTCGATCGTCGGTCTCGAACCGCTCGCGTCGGGAACGATCGAGTTCGACGGTCAGCCCGTGAGCAGCCGTGCCGGTGCGCTCCAGGAGTTGCGGCGGCGGGTGCAGATGATCTTCCAGGATCCCACCGGTGCACTCAACCCGCGACACACCATCTATGAAGCGGTCGCTGAAGGGATCCGGATCCACGGGGTCGCCGGGCGCGAAGTCGATCTGGTTGCGGGGGCCCTCGCCCGCGCCGGTCTGCGACCGGCCGAGCGGTACCTGCCTCGCTACCCCCACGAGGTGTCGGGAGGCCAGCGTCAGCGTGTCCTGATCGCCGGTGCGATGGTGCTGGCCCCGCAGTTGCTGCTCGCCGACGAGCCGGTCGCCTCGCTCGACGCCTCGATACGCGGGGAGATCCTCGCGTTGATGCGCTCGCTCGTCGACGACACCGGCATCTCGATCGTGGCGGTCACCCACGACCTCGGGCTTGCGTGGAACATCGCTGACCGCATCGCCGTGATGTACCTGGGCCGGATCGTCGAACTCGGGCCTGCCGAGGCGGTGCTCGCCGACGCGCAGCACCCCTACACGCGGGCGCTGCTGTCAGTGGTGCCCGAAGCAGACCGGATGGACCAGCAGATCCTCGAAGGGGAGACGCCGGACCCGGCGGCCATCCCGACCGGCTGCCGGTTCCATCCGCGCTGTCCGGTCGTCGCGTCAGGCGAAGCTGAACGGCTCGGGATAGTCGATCGGTGTCGGGGAGACGACCCGGCGCTCGACTCGGTCGCCGCTGACCATGCCGTTGCCTGCCACCTGACTGTTACATCTGGAGTGAGACCCCCGACGTGACACTCACGCCGGACGCCGCCGGTTGAGCCGGTACGTGGCGAGGCCACCGGCGAGCACGAGCAGCACCAGGGTGGCCACCATGCCCACGGTCGTGACGGCGTGCGGCACGGTGTCGTCGGCACCGGGATTGCGGTCGGCGATGCCGACCGGGTTCGACCCGATCTGAGCAAGTGAGGCAATCCAGAGCCAGAACGGAACGGTCACGCCGCCCGCAGCCAATCCCAGTCCGTAGCTGCGAACGATCAGCATGCCGGCCACCCCGGCGAGTGCGATCAGTCCGACCTGACCGAGCCGGCCGGCGAAGAACGCAGCGGGAAGGTCACGGGTCGGGTCGACCGAGCGGAAGTTGTCGGCGAACACAGCATCGTTGACGGGCACGAGCGGACCGAAGGCGAGCACCACCATGGCGACCGCCGTGATCGCCGCGATCAGCGGGTTCAACGCAGCACGGCCACCGCTCCCGATCGAACGAAGCGAGGCGAGGAACACGACGAATCCGATCACTCCGACGCCGACGATCAGCCACCAGCCGAGATCCCGAGTCACGCGCAGCGTGAATTCGATGGACGAGGTGCGGGTGATCGATTCGGCGATGGCGATCGGCAGCTCGGCGAGCCCGATCGAGAGGCCCGCCCATCCGGCGACGGCGAGGCCGGCACCGCCGGCGAGGCCGGCACCCCAGCGGAGCCCGAAACACGCGAGGAGCCCTCCGATCACCATCACCGCCGTTCCGATGAAACCGGCGAGGCCGAGGTCGGAGCCGAGATCCTCCAAGGTGAGCACACCGGTGGCGATGCCCGGCGCCGGCCGGGTCGTGCGGATGTCGATCACGTCGGCGACGATCGTCATGAGCATGGCGGCCGCACCGAACAGCGCGAGCAGGAAGACGACGCGCAACCGGAACGGTTCTCGGGCGGCCGGGTATTCGATCAGATCGCCCTGTCCGTCGAACACTGCCGGCATTTCCACGGTTCCCTCGGCCTGGGTCTCCGGGAACCAGGGCGGTTCCGCGAGGCCCGTGGTCGGGGGACTGGTCAGTTGGAGTGGTTCGGTGGGCGCAGCGAACTCGGCCATCTCGGTGGTGGCGGCAGCGTCGACCGACACGTCGAGTGGGTCGGTGATGTCGCCATGGTCGGCCGGTTCGATCAGTTCGATCGGTTCGGTCGGCGGCTGTTCGATCGGTTCGATCAGTTCGATCGGTTCGGTCGGCGGTTGCTCGATCGGTTCGATCAGTTCGATCGGTTCGGTCGGCGGCTGTTCGATCGGTTCGATCAGTTCGATCGGTTCGGTCGGCGGCTGTTCGACATCGGCTGCGCTGGTTGGTTCGGGCAGCGGGGCGGCCTCGATCGGTGCACCGCACTCGTGGCAGAACTTCTGGTGCTCAGCGACCTCGGTGTCGCAGCCAGGACAGACCATGTGACGACTGTAGGAGATCGGGGGTGGGTCTGGTGCCCGCCCCTGCGGACGTCGAGTGCTCGTCGAGTGGATGGAATCGAGCCGGGGGCGAGCGACACTGGTCGAGTGGCCGGACGCTTCGCCCCTTCGCCGACCGGAGATCTGCACCTCGGCAACCTCCGGACGGCCGCGATCGCCTGGCTGGCGGCGCGGTCGCGAGGCGACGATTTCGTGGTCCGCATGGAGGACCTCGATCGCCACCAGTCGAGCCTCACCATCGAAGCGGACCAGTTGCGCGATCTCGCTGAACTGGGCCTCGACTGGGACGGTGAGGTGATCCGCCAGAGCGACCGTTTCGACCTGTACGAGTCGGCCATCGACGACCTTGCCGGGCGTGGACTCGTCTACGAGTGCTTCTGCAGCCGACGTGAGATCCGAGACGAGATCGAGTCGGCGGCCCACGCCCCGCACGGCCCGCCGGGTTCGTACCCCGGAACCTGCCGCGAGTTGACCGGGCGCGAGCGGGCCGAGCGGCTCGAGGCGGGCCGCCGGCCGGCCCTGCGTCTGCGGACCGATGGCCATGAGGTTGTCTTCGACGATGGCGTCCACGGCACGGTGTCCGGCTTCGTCGATGATGTCGTGTTGCGACGCAATGACGGCGTCCCGGCGTACAACCTCGCCGTCGTCGTCGACGACGCCGCGCAGGGTGTGACGGAGGTGGTGCGCGGCGATGATCTCCTCGCCTCGACCCCGCGCCAGATCCACCTGCAGGAACTCCTGGGCTTCGGGCGGCCCGCGTACCTGCATGTCCCACTCGTCGTCGACGCCGACGGAGAGCGGCTCGCGAAACGCCACGGGCTCCCGTTGACGCTGTCGGAACTCCGTACGGTCGGGATCGGCGTCGGCGACATCGTGCGCTGGATCGCTCAATCGATCGGGCAACACTCCGCGCGATCGTTGCCCACTCTGCGTGACCTCGTGGCCGGTTTCGATGCGGACGCGGTTCCCACCGAACCCTGTTCGCTCCCCGAGTTCGCCCGGCCGAGGTGAACGCTGGCAACTTCGAGCTGGTGCCGACCCCGGTCACCGAGATGCCGTTAGGCTCGCTTATCGTGGTCGACCAGGAACGTACGCGAGCGAAGATCGGCACCGTGTTGGTGTTCGGGCTCGTCGCGCTCGTCGGTTGCTCCACTGCGGTCACCAGCGGGACCGGTGGCGATGGGGCGGGCGCCGCCGAGGAACCGGTTGTCGAGTTCGCCGACGACACGACGACGAGCGAACCGCCCACGACCACCGCTGCCCCGACGACCACTGCTGCTCCCACGACCACACTGGCGCCGACCACCACCGTCGCGCCGACGACGCTGCCTCCGACCACCACCGTGCCGCCCAACATCATCGCCGTGTCGGTCGTCGACCCGCCGCTGCAGGCTGTCGGCTCGAGCGGTGGGCAGGAGACCGTTCGCATCCAGCAGCGGCTGTTCGAACTCGGCTTCTGGGTCTCGGCTGCCGACGGCGGGTACGGGCTCACGACCAAACAAGCCGTGATGGCGTTCGAGAAGTACATGGGCTTCGACGCTGACGGCAAGGTCGACCAACGCACCGCCGACGCACTGACCACCATGACGATCCGTCCGATCGCCAGGGCGAACTCCGGCACGCTGGTCGAGGTCGACAAGGCCAAGCAGCTCCTGTTCTTCGTGATCGACGGTCGCACCGACTGGATCCTCAACACCTCGACTGGCAACGGCGAGGAGTACACCGAGGAAGACAAGAACACCCCCGGCGAAGTGATCACCGGCGTCTCGCTCACACCGAGCGGCCTGCACAAGGTCAATCGTGAGCGCCCTGACGGCTGGTGGGAAGGCGATCTCGGCGAGATCTACCGGCCCAAGTACTTCGTCGGCGGCGTCGCCGTGCACGGTTCGAACAGCATTCCGAACTACCCGGCCTCACACGGCTGTGTTCGGGTGAGCGTGCCGGCGATGGACTGGATCTGGGACAGTGGCATCATGCCGCTGCGCACCCCGGTCTGGGTCCACGACGGCGCCTGAGCCATCCGCTTCTCGTGAACAAGTGCGCGCCCAGAACGCGCAGTTGTTCACGAGAACCGCGGCACGGTGCTGACGGGAGCTGATCTGGGAGACTCTGCGGCATGCTCCCCGCCATTGGTGCCGTCCGTCCCTGGGCCGATCCGCACATCACGTCGATCAACCGGCTGTCGATGCATCCGCCGACCCGTGCGTTCGTGTCGATCGAGGCGGCCAGGACGGCCGTCGCCGCCTCCCAGTGGCGTCGATCGCTCGACGGACGTTGGCGATTCCGCCTGTTCGACGGTCCCGACGTCGTTCCCGCCGCCGCGGTGTCGAAACCCGCTGAAGGTGCCCGTTGGACACCGGTCGCCGTGCCGGGCAACTGGACGCTGCAGGGCGTCGGTGATCTCCCGCAGTACACCAACGTGCAGATGCCATTCCACGGTCCGCCGCCGCGGCTCCCCGAGCGCAACCCCACTGGCGTGTACCGCCGCACGATGCAGATCCCGAAGCGATGGCTCGATCGACAGGTCGTCCTACACGTCGGCGGTGCCGAGAGCGTGCACGCGCTCTACGTCAACGGTGAGTTCGTCGGGTACGGCACCGACAGCCGTCTCGCCAGCGAGTACGACATCACTTCGTTCGTGAACGCCGGAGCGAACGAGGTCGCGATCGTGGTGATGCGCTGGAGCGCGCACAGCTACGTCGAGGATCAGGATCAGTGGTGGATGGCGGGCCTGCACCGCAGCGTGTTCGTCGAGGCGCGAGGCGCCGTGCACATCGGGTCGCTGGTGTGCGACGCGGGTCTACGCGAGGCGGGTACGCCCGCCGCCACCGGCACGCTCGTTGCGCAGGCGACGCTCGATGGTCTCGCACCGCCGGGACGGGGCTGGACGGTGCGCTTCGCTGTCGAGACCTTGCGCGGTCGTCGCCTCGGCCGTGCGCAGACGGTCGCGGTGCCGCATCGGTTCGCGACGCCGTACCTGTTCGAGGGCCACACGGCGTCGGCGTCGTTCGAACTATCCCGGAATCGATCCGTGGTCGGCCGAATCGCCGACGCGGTACCGCGTCACCGCTGAACTGCTCGATCCGGATGGCGCCGTCATCGACGTGCATGCACAGTTGGTCGGGTTCCGCTCCGTCGAGGTCCGTGACCGCCAACTGCTCGTGAACGGCGAGCCGATCTGGGTGTTCGGGGTCAATCGTCACGATCATCATCCGACCCGTGGCAAGGCGGTGACGATCGACGACATGCGCGACGACCTGCTCGCGATGCGCCGCCACAACATCACGGCGGTGCGGTGCTCGCACTATCCGAACGACCCTGCGTTCCTCGACCTGTGCGATGAGATCGGCATGTACGTCGTCGACGAGGCGAACATCGAGAGCCACGCCTACAACACGAGTCTGTGCGACGATCCGCGTTATCGCTCGACGTGGTTGTCCCGCGGCGCACGTATGGTCGAGCGCGACCGAAACCATCCGAGCGTGATCATGTGGTCGCTGGGCAACGAGGCCGGCTACGGCGCAAACCATGACGCACTGGCCGGCTGGATCCGTCGGACCGACGCGTCGCGGCCGTTGCACTACGAAGGCGCGGTGTTCCACGACGGCTGGGTCGACGGGGGCGTGGCGGCGAGCGACGTCGTGTGCCCGATGTATCCGACGATCGAGTCGATCGCCGAGTACGGACGCTCTGGCCTCGGAGATCGGCCACTGATCATGTGCGAGTACAGCCACGCAATGGGCAACTCGAACGGCTCGCTCGCCGACTACTGGGACGTCATCACCACGACACCGGGGCTGCAGGGCGGGTTCATCTGGGAGTGGAAGGATCATGGCCTCCTGGCTCGCCTTCCGAGCGGCAAACAGGGCTTCGCCTACGGCGGCCAGTTCGGCGACGAACCCAACGACGGCAACTTCGTGGCCGATGGCCTGATGTCGTCGGACCTGCAGCCGCACCCAGGAGTGCAGGAGGTGATGTGGGTGTATCGCCCCGTCGTCGTGTCGTTGTCGGGCTCGACGCTGGTGGTCGCCAACCGCCGGAGCTTCTGCGACCTCTCCGACCTCGCGGCGTCATGGGAGCTGCTGGCCGATGGCGAGGTGACGCGAACAGGTGTGCTCGACGTCGGCGCCGTCGCCGCGGGTGCGACGGTCGAGGTCGCGCTGCCCTGTGATGTCCCCGACACCGACGACGTCCACCTCACGGTGCGTTGGACTCAGCGCCGCGCGACGCCCTGGTCACCCAAGGGCCACCTCGTCGCCTGGGACCAGATCACCCTCCGCAACCCCGAAAATGTAGGGATCTGCGCGCTGAGCGCCTCGATCCCTACATTTTTCGGGTTGGTGGGGCTCTCCCTCGGGTGGAGTTGGCGCTGTTTCGGGCGCCGGTCGACAACGACGGGTTCAAGTTGCTCCCGGAGTTGGGGCGGCGGATCGGTGTCGGCGGCGATGGGCTCGGTCATTGGATCGATGCCGGCGTCGACCGTCTCCGCGCCGATGACCTCGTCGAACACGACCATCAGGTCTCGACCCTCGATGACGGGTCAGAGATCCACACCCACGTGGTCGTTGTTCCGGACGGTCTCGACGACCTCGCCCGCGTCGGCGTGACGTTCGAACTTGCGGCGGGCTTCGACCGTCTGCGCTACTTCGGTCGAGGGCCGCTCGAGAACTACCCTGACCGCAATCGTGGCGCAGTCCTGGGCATCTGGGAATCCGACGTCGACGAGGCGCCGTACCTCGTGCCGCAGGAGTTCGGGCTGCGCACCGACTGCCGCTGGTTCGAGTTCATCGACTCGACGTCCGGTGCAATCGTGCGCCTCGACGTCGTCGACCCGATCGCGATGCACGTCTCGGCGACCCGATTCAGCGCTCACGACCTGTACGCGGCGGAACACGAGACCGATCTGCGGCCTCGTCGAGGTCTCGTGGTCCACGCCGATGTCGCCCACCGCGGACTCGGCACCGGCAGCTGCGGCCCCGACGTGCTCGACCGCTACCGCATCCGACCAGACACGTACCGCTTCTCGTACCGACTGATTACATCGCGGGTCTGACCCCTGATGTAATCGTTACAACAGGGGTCAGACCCGCGATGTAATCCAGACCCGCGACGTCGCAGCGGCGCCGCTCTGGTCGTCGGTGAAGTTGTCGATCCGGTCGCCGATCCACTCGAACAGACTCGCCTGCGCGATGACCTGGAACACGAAGTACGCGACCAACAACACGACGGCAACGATCGCAGCGAATCGGATCCAGCGAACGAGCCGATTCGTGTAGTCCGACACCAGCGGCACGATGTCGCGCTGCATCTGGCGTGCTCGTTGCGTGAAGAGGTCGGCGGCACGATCGACCTCACCCCGTGCAGCACGACGGACGTCCTCGACGATCTGCTGGTTCTCGGCCCGCCCGCCTCGGTAGGCGAAGTCGTCGGCCGCCGCGACGGGCGCCACGTACTGATGAGCGGCCTGGAAGGCTTCGCGTTGCTCGTAGGACAGGAGTTCCGCCGCGCTCGGAGGCGACCGTCGTGCATCGGTCCAGTCGAGACCGTCCCAGTAGCGCAGGCTGGTCCGGCTCTCGGGGTCCGGATACCACCCGGACGGCGGTGCGTCGATGCGGCGCATGACTAGCGGCGCGTCTCCGAGCGGTCAGGCTCGGGCAGGTCGACACGATCGTCATCGGCGGGGATCGGCAGTCCGCCCTTCGGGACGAACCTCGTCGTCGGTGTCGTCGTCGCCGGTCGCTGCCGCAAGTGCTGCAATGGTGCCGAGCAGCCCGGAGAACTCGGCCGGAATCACCAGCTTCGTGGCGCGGCCATCACCGATGCGCTCCAACGCCTGGAGGTACTCCACGGTGAGCACGGCCTTGTCGGCGGCTGGCTTCCTTGATGCCGGTGAGGCGGGCACGAGCGGCGTTGCCTTCGCCCTGGCCGATCAACTCGAGCTGCAGCTTCTCGGCGTTCGCTCGCAACTCGATCGCCTGCGCTTGGCCCTCGGCGTCGAGCACCGCGGCCTGCTTACGACCCTGCGCCGACAGCACTGCTGCCTGCTGCTCGCCGTCGGCACGAGCGATCGCTGCTTCCTGGTAGCCCTTGGCCTCGGTGACGGTGGCACGACGATCACGCTCGGCGCGCATCTGCGCGTGCATCGCCGACACGATGTCCGGCGGCGGGTCGATCCGTTGGATCTCGACACGCACCACACGTACACCCCACTTGTCGGTGGCGTCGTCGAGGACATCACGCAGTTGGGTGTTGATCGTGTCGCGAGATGTGAGGGCACGGTCGAGTTCGAGGTCGCCGATCAGGTTGCGGAGGTTGGTCTGGGCGAGCTTGGTGAGCGCCATGAAGAAGTCGGCGACGTTGTACACCAGGCGCTGCGGGTCGGTGGCCTCGTAGTAGACGACGGCGTCGACCGACACCACCACGTTGTCGGCGGTGATGACCTCCTGCGGCGGCACGTCGACCACCTGCTCACGCATGTCGATCAGCTGCATCGTCTCGATGAACGGCAGGATCAGGTTGAGGCCCGGCTCACGCGTGGTCTTGTACTTGCCGAGGCGTTCGACGAGACCACGTTGATACGGCCGCACGATCTTGACGGCGCTCACCAGCACGCCGATGCCGATGAGTGCGATGACGATCAGGACGATGGCGATGGGGTTCATGGGAGCTCCCGGTTGGTCGGCGGTCTAGGTCGATGGTGGTGCTGGTGGTGGTGGAGGGGCCGTCGGTGGACTCGGGGGTGCGTCGACGTCGGTGGATTCGACGATCACCTTGGTGCCGCTGACAGCGACGATGCGGACGTGGGTTCCCAGTGCGAGGGGGTGGCCGTTCTGTGACGTCGCTCCCCACACCTCGCCGTGGGCGGTGACTCGGCCCCGTCGGTCGGTGTCGTCGGGGTCGATGGCGGTGGTGACGATGCCGGTGAGGCCGATCAAGCGATCGGCGCCGACACCGGGTTGGAGTTCGTTGTCGCCGGCGAATCGTTTGGCGTATCGGAAGAGAAGCACCCAGATCAGCGCACCGCCGGCGACGAACACGAACCACTGGATCTCGATCGCGACGTCGTAGAAGCCGAGCAGCGCTGCGGCGAGGGCCGACACCGCGAACGGCAGCAGGACAAACGATCCGGCCAGCACGGTCAGTTCGATGATGGCGAAGAACACGGCCACGCCGAGCCATATCCACGGCCAGAGGTTCAGGTCGATCCCGAGGTCCAGCACGCAATCAACCTATCTCACACCCGTTTGTGTTGCGTTTCGGATGACCCGCTTCATCCAGTTCTGCACGCAAACGTGTGGTGTGGGAGCAGGGAGGCGGGGTGTCAGTCGGTGGGGGTGGCGGGGCGGATGCGCAGCGGTTGGTCGGACGCGGTCTTGTTGCGACCGGTGTCGAGGTCGAACCGCCAGCCGTGGAGTGTGCACACGAAGTCGCAGCCGTCGATCTCACCGAAGGCGGCGAGGTCGGCGTTGCGATGTGGGCAACGGCGCTGGACCACGTAGTCGCCGAGACGAATGTCGGGTTCGTCGAGCTGCTCGAGCACGTCGACGGGAGTGAGCTTGCGGATCACTTCGGCCTCCGCACGGCGCATGCGCTCGCGCGACAGCGACTTCAGGAAGTTGTAGACGTACTCGTTGAACTCGCCGTCGCGCCACGCCGTGAACCGGCACGACAGCAGCAGCGAATTGCTCCAGTCGACCGCACGCTGCGCGGCGACCGTCTCGACGAGTTCGCGGGGGATGTCGAAGCGGAACGAATACGCCTCGCCGTCGTGCTGGCGCACTTCACCGTTCGGGAAGTCGATCAGGATCGGCAGGTCACCGGCGTTGATCAACACGTTGGCGCCGACCTGCGCGCGAAGTGTCGGCGCCATCTCGAGCAATGGCTCCCACCACTCGCGCAGGGTGGTCAGCAGGTCGGTGCTCGGAGGAGTCCACGACGCCTTCAGCTCGTCGAGCCAGGGCTTCCAGTCGGCCTGGTACGCCTCGAGGTAGGAACGCTTGTCGGCGAAGATCGCCTCGACATCGTCGATCGGCATCGGATGGATGACGTCGATGCCATCGGGGCCGATGTCGATGCATGTGCCGGGGACGTTCAACACACCACGATGGCCGGCGTCGGCGAGTCGTCGCAGGAAGTGCGTCTGGTCGGGGAAGATGCTCAGCTCGTCGCCGTCGATCATGTTGAGCGCGAACAGCTGCTCGTCGAGGAACGCAGGCGGCCCGGCGCTGGGGACCACGTAACGGGCATCGATGTTCTCGACGTATCGCATCGCTCGAGCGAACTGAGCGTCGACCTTGGCCTCGCACAGGCGGCGCTTGTCGTCGTCGGGCATCTCGTACACCATCGGGTACCAGATGGCGCCCGAGAACTGCAGCCAGTGCAGGTCGACGGGGCCGTGAGCCCGCAGCTGTGCGAGGTCGTTCGTCCGGCAGTCGTTCTGGTTGACGAGGATCGAGGTCCCGTCGGACACCACCAGTGCCGAATCGCCGCCCGGCCCATCGGTGATCGAGGTCTCGACGTGGATGGCCACGGTCAGGCCAGGGGCTATCTCGAGTTCCTCGGTGTCGACCGTGCGGATGAACTCGGTGAAGCCGAGTGCCTGGAGTGTGCGCTGCTGTTCGCGGGTGGGGAAGCCGGGTAGCAGGATCGGGATGTCGCGGCGGAGGTGCTCACGCAGCCACGGCTCGTCGTGATGATCGCCGTGGAGGTGCGAGATGTAGAGGAAGTCGGCCCGCTCGATGCGCTCGCGGAGGTCATCGTTCAGCTGGTCGTTGCGGGGAAACACGAACCACGAGCCGAAGAACGCCGGGACGAACCACGGGTCGCAGACGATCGATCCGGCGTCGGTCTCGATGAGCATGCCGGCATGGCCGATGGACGTCGCGCGCATGAGCTCAGGCTACGACGACGAGCTGAGTCGGACCCAGCACACGATTCCACCAGGGTCAGGGTCAGACCCCACGTGAAAATTTCAGGTGCTCAGGCGACGGGTGGGTCGGTGAACTGCTGGCCTGCACGCGACACGTGCTCGGTCCACGCGGCACCGTCCCAGTAGCGAAGTTCGAATCGGCCCGACGGATCGGCGTACCAGCCGGCCGGCACGGCCGACTCGGCAGCGGGTGCTTCTTCAGCGACGGCGGGTTCCGCGACGGGCTCGGGCTCGGGCTCGCGCTCGGGCTCGGGCTCGCTGACCTGAGCGGCGAGGTCGGCGATCGATGCCTCGGCGGGGGTGTCGGCGGTCTCGTCGGGGGCGGTTGCCCAGCCAGCGGGCTCCTCGACGGCTGCTGGTGCTTCGTCGGCGGCGACGGCGGCCGCAACCGGCACGAACGGCGTGTCGGCAACGGGCTCGTCGGCGACGGCCGGTGCTTCCTCGGCCGGTGTGTCGACGCCGGTTGCGTCGTCGACGGACGTCTGCTCGGCGGCCGGCGCATCGCCGGCTTCGCGCTGGAGATAGGCGACGATGTTGGTGCCCGCTGCCACGATCGAGACGACCGACCAGCCATCGGCAGACTTCTCGTTGAGCAAAGGCGCCAATGAATCGGCGTCGTAGGACGAAGCGGTGACCGAAGAGAACTCCTGCATGGCGGTGATGTTAGACCACGAGTCGTCTGCTTGAGGCTCTCTTGAATGAACTCTTGTACTCACCCGTGATCTTGGCGGATGCCTTCGGTGAGCGCAGCCAGGTCGGCAGCTCCCGGGTCGCCGTCGTAGGTGACCTCGCCACCACTCAACGCGATCAGCCGGCTGCTCTCCTTCACGCTCGAGAGCTCGTGGGTGGCGACCAGGAGCGTGGCACCGTCGCCATGGGCGAGCGTCAGGAGCTCGAGGAGCGCCTCGCGACCGAGTCGGTCGAGTCCGACGAACGGCTCATCGATCAACATCACGTCGAAGGGGCGCACGAACGCCATCGTGAGCGCCGCCTTCTGTTTGAGGCCACGGCTGAAGGTCATCGGAAGGTCATCGACGCGATCCATCAGGCCCACCATGTCGACGAGATCGACCGCCTGCTGTTCCCAGTCGTCGGTGCCGTGGAGTCGAGCGATGTACTCGAGGTGCTCCCAGACCGTGAGATCGTCGTAGAACACCGGCTGATCCGCCAGATAGGACACAGCGGCTCGGGCTTCGATCGATCCGATCGGATGACCGGCGATCGTCGCCTCGCCTTCCGACGGCTCGAGCATCCCGACGAGCATGCGCATCAACGTTGTCTTGCCGCTGCCGTTGTGGCCGATCAGCGAGATCCGCTCGCCCGCCCCGACGCGCAGGTCGAGCGGCCACAAGGCCGGGGCGTCGCCATACCGCTTGGCGAGACCGACCGTTTCAACGGCGGCAGGTGGGCCGGCCGAACGTTCGGATCGTGCGGCCGGCACGGGGTCGGGCGCCGCCGGGCTCTTGTCAGCGCGGCCGGACGTCTTCGCCGTGGCTTGTTTCGCACGTGTTCGTTGCGACTGCGGTCGGTTCGATCGTGAATTGCTCATGCTTGTGCCGCTCGACCCTCTTCCATGAATGTACGCACCTTCGCTGTCCACGGGTCGCGACGTCGCACCCAGACCACGACAAGCGCCGTGAACAACCCGAGCGCCACGAGTGACCGGCCGACGCTGGCAGCGTCCTCGGCGAATCGGGCGACGAACACGGGGATCGTGCCGACGGCACTGATCACCACCGGTAGCAGCGTCTTGATGGCGGTGCTGAATCCGGCGAACTCGGGTGGAACGAAGCTGGTCTCGGCGTCGCGGGGTGTGCCGAGCAGCGTGGTCGGCGACGGGGGAGTGGGAGCGTCGAGCACGGTGACGACCACCGGCCCCAGCGCGCCTGCCCACACCATCGGAATCGCCACGGCGAACGCCATCGCGCCGAGGTTCGGGTCGACGGCGACGGCGACGGCAGCTCCGATGACGCCGACCCCGACGAGCAGGACAGCCGAGGCCGCGAGATGGTTGGCGTAGATCCAGCCCCGCTCGAGCGGGAAGCTGTCGGTGATGTCCGGGCGGTCGATCTCCTGCGACAGCGGCTCGAGCGACTCGAGCCCGGCGAAGAACAGCGCGCCGAGGAGCACGAGTCCGAACAACGGTGACTCCGACATCGTCAACGCGCCGCCGATTCCGCCGAGCGCCGCCAGCAAGGCGATCCGGACGAATCGGGCAGCCGGCAGGCGCCGCAGTGAACGGCTGTCGCGTCGCCACACGACGAGCGGCGAGGGGTGTCCCGTGTGGTCCGCACCCGTGGCCGCAGCCGTGCGCCCGCTGGCGCGCTCGCCAGCCATGGGCCGTACGGGCCGGTGGCGTTGGCCCCATGGGCGGGCTCGCAACGACTCCGAGCGCAGCTGCCGACGCAACTGCACCACCGTGCGCAAGTCCTGCACGGTTGCTGCGAATCGCAGTTGCGACACCAGCTCACCTCGGCGCGCGAGGGCTTCGACGCGCAGTCGCCCGCCGAGGGCCAAGGCACCTGCGGCCATCGCGACCGCGACTGCGATGGCGATGACATCGATGGCGCGTTGGCTGATACCCCACAGCGCCAAGCGGCCGGCGAGGTTGCCGGGAGCGACGCGGGCAAGTCCGGTCGTCTCGTCGTTCCAGATCCCCCACGCCACCGCTGCCTGCCAGGCGATCGCCACAGCGGCGAGCGCGGTGGCGAGCCAGCGGGGAACTCGCCAGGCGTGGGCGAGGACGGCGGTCGACACGAATGTGGCGCCAACGATCGCCCCGTATGCGCCGCAGGCGGCGGCCCACGCGGCGCGCGAACCCTCCACTTCGGTGGCGATCAACTGCCCGAGCACGGCGCCGCCGAGCCCGAGCGCGAACGCCGCTGCTCGCAGGCGTTGGCCGACCGGGCGCAACATCACGGAGCGGCGAGAGATCGGCGACAGCAGCACGTGGCGGATGTCGGCCACCTCGATCGCAACCGGGCCGCCGTCTGCGCCGCTTCGAACGCCCAACGCGAACGCTGCCACGACGAGCAGCCCGATGATCGCCGGACCGCGTTCGAGGAGGTCGGCGCTGTCGATCCCGTCGCCGATCACGCCGTCGACGGCTTCGGACACCCACACGACGAGGGCCAACCCGACCAGTGCGAACAGGTAGACCCGGTAGGCAATGTCGTACCAGTCGGTCTCGCCGAGTCGGCGACGTTGGCGCGTCTTGCGGAGCTCGGCGAGGGTGGCCTTCGAGGTGCGCTGATCCGGTACCACCACGGGCTCCGCAAACGCGTCTGACGACATCGCCGAAAGAACGTACTGCCGTCGCTGCATACTTGTGCGGTGGACACCGAAACAGTTCAGCTCTTCGTCGGGCTGTTGACGATCGCGGCGGGTTTCGGCGCCATTGCCGTGCTCGTGCTCCGCGTGCTGGCCGCTGCCGGCAACGAGGGGGCCTCGCGGCTCGGCTCGTCGATCAGCGACTCGGGCGTTTGGCTGGCGTGGATCGTTGCGCTCGGCGCCACCGTCGGCAGCCTCTACTTCTCCGAAGTGGCGAACTTCAATCCGTGTCGGTTCTGCTGGTTCCAACGAATCGCCATGTACCCGCTGGCCGTGATCCTGCTGATCGGTGCGCTCCGAAAGGATCCGAACGTGCGCTGGTATGCAGCGCCGCTCGCCATGATCGGCGCAGCGATCTCGGCCTGGCACAGCCTGATCGAATGGCGTCCCTCGCTCGACAACGGCGAATGCGAGTTCCAGGGCCCGTCGTGCACGTTCGTCTGGTTCCGTGAGTTCGGATTCAGCCTTGCGAACATGGCGCTGATCGGGTTTCTCACCATCCTCATACTCTTGCTGGTGCGCTTTCCGGCGAGACTGGACGCAGCAGCTGACACCTCCCCATCCGAGCCCGAAATGGAGCCCTCCTCGTGAAGAACCGCACCGTGATCATCGTCGTGGGAGTCATCGTGCTCGTGCTCGGCCTGGCCGGAGCGGCCGTGTTGTTGGCGGGCGGCGACGACGAGAGCTCGGGTGGCGTCCTCGCTCCCGGCGAGACCACCGGCCCGACCTATGGCGATGACGTCCAGGAGAACCGCCCGGTCGACGTGGCCGGCGACCCACTGCCAAGCCTCGACTCGGTCGGCGACAACGATGTGGCGATCGGTACGCCGATGCCCGTGGTCGATGGCGCGACGTTCGACGGCAACCCCGTCACGGTCGGCGGTGCCACGGACGGTCCGACGATGTACGTGTTCCTGGCGCACTGGTGCCCACACTGCAACGACGAGATCCCCGAGTTGGTCGAGTTGAACAACCGTGACGGTCTTCCCGAAGGCATGAACGTGGTCGCAATCAGCACCGCGGTCGACAACACGGCGCCGAACTACCCGCCGTCGGAATGGGTCATCGAGAAGGACTGGCCGTCGCAGTGGCCGGTGATGGCCGACAGCGTCGAGTCGACGAGCTTCGTCGTCAACGGCGGCAGCGGGTTCCCCTACCTGATGATCGCCGACGCCGACGGCAACGTCCTCGCTCGCGCCAGCGGCACCAAGTCGGCCGAGGAACTCGCCACGTGGATCCAGGACTCCCTCGCCACCAGCGCCTGATTACAACAGGGGTCAGACCCGCGATGTAATCCGATTACAACGCGGGTCTGACCCCTGTTGTAACTCATTCCCAGGCGGCGGGGAGGGTGTCGTGCGACGTGACGGCGCAGTCGTCGCCGAACACGACGTACCGGTCGAAGCCGCGGAGGAACCATCGGTCGTGGGTGACCGCGACGACGGTGCCGTCGAACTGGGCGAGGCCGTGTTCGAGGGCTTCGGCTGACATGAGATCGAGGTTGTCGGTCGGTTCGTCGAGCAGCAGCAGCGTTGCGCCGGACAGCTCGAGCAGCAGGATCTGCATCCGCGCCTGCTGACCACCGGACAACGTGTCGAAGGTCTGCTGCGCGCAGCCGTGGAGTTCGTAGCGCCGCAGCATCCCCATCGCCGGGCCGAGCACGATGTCGTAGCCGTACAGGATGTCGACGAGCGGCCGGCCGTGCCACTCCGGGTGTTCGTGTGTCTGATGGAACAGGCCGGGCACCACGCCGGCGCCGAGCCGGCACACACCGTCGTGGGCGACGCGATCCCCAACGCGACCGGTGCTGGCCACCTGGTCGAGCAGCCGGAGGAAGTGGCTCTTGCCGACTCCGTTGCCACCGAGCACGGCGACGCGCTCGCCGTACCAGAGTTCGAGATCGAACGGATCGGTGAGGCCTTCGATCTCCAGTGACTCGCAGATCACGGCGCGCTTGCCGGTACGCGCGCCGCGGAGGCGAACGTCGATCTGCTGATCGCGAACCTCTGGCGGGCGGTCGTTGCGCTCGACGAAATGGCGCAACTTGGTCTCGGCGGCCTTCAGCTTCGGGGCGAACGCTTCGGAGATCTTGGCGCGCTCGCGCATCAGCTTCACGTAGTCCTCGAGACGCTGGCGTTCGTCGTCGTACAACGCCCGGTCCCGGTCGCGCTTGTCGTGCTCGCGTTCCTTCGCCTCCGCGTAGCCGGCGAACGAACCGCCGTGCGTCCACGCCCCCCACGCCTCGACGGTGACGATCTTCGATGCGGTGGCCGCCAGGAGTTCGCGGTCGTGACTGATGAACAGCACCGTCTTGCGGGTGTCGTTCAGCTGTGCCTCCAGCCAGCGTTTGGCCGGGACGTCGAGGAAGTTGTCCGGCTCGTCGAGCACGAGGATGTCGAACTCGCTACGCAGCAGCGTCTCGAGGGCGAGCCGCTTCTGCTCGCCGCCGCTCAACGTGCGCAGCGGCCGGTCACGAACGGCGTCGAGCGACTCGCCGAACGCGCGTGTCACGCATTCGTTCCACGTGACCTCGAGGTCGTAGCCACCGGCGTCGCCCCATGCGGCCAACGCTTCGGCGTACTCCATCGGTTCGGTGGCCAGCTGTGGCTCGGCTGCGGCCAACCGACCAGCGGCCACCTGCAGCCGCTCCGGCGCGATCGACACCAACAGCTCGTGCACGGTGGTCGCTGCGTGGTCGGCAGTGCCGACGAGTTGGTGCATCACACCGATCTGGCCGTCGACGCTGATGGTTCCCTCGCTGGCAGTCAGGTCGCCGGTGATCAGCTTGAGCAGCGTCGACTTCCCGGCGCCATTCGCGCCCACGATTGCCACTCGTTCGCCGTCGCCGACCCGGAACCCGACGTCGCGGAACAACTCGTCGCCACCGGGCAGCTGCCAGGCAAGCCTGCTGACGGCGATCGATCCCACGAGGGGGTGACCCTACGGTGTCGGTGGGTCGGTCGGGCCGTCGATTTCACCACCGAGCCCTGCAGCACGCTCGATGATGATGCGGACTGGAACGCCGAGCGCATCGGCAGCGGTAGCGGCGTCATCGAACTCGACCTTGACCCGATGCTCCGCGAGCTTGACCCGAATTTGATGGCCGTCGACATCGACGGTGGTCTCGGTGCGTCGTTGCGGCCAGCGACGCATCATCGAGATCCGCACGCCGAGCGTGCCCGTCTCGCGCAGGAGGACGGATCGCATCGACTCGATTGCGGACGGATCGCACAGCACGCTCACCGTGTGGGCGGGTCGGCCCTTCTTCATGACGATCGGCGTGATCCACGCGTCGTGGGCACCTGCGACGAGCAGCGTCGACACGGTGTGGGCGAGCACTTCGCCGGTCACGTCGTCGACATTGGCTTCGAGGAGTGCGACGGGTGTGCCGTTGTCGCTGGTTGCGGCGGCCGTGTGGCCGACGACGACCTGGACGATGTTGGCGCGCTCGGGTGTGTCGGCAGTGCCGGCGCCGTAGCCGACTGCCTGGGTGGTCATCGAGGGCATCGCTCCGAACCCGGAGGCCAAGGTGGTCATCAACGCGACGCCGGTCGGCGTGCAGACCTCCAAGGTGGTGTCGATCCCTACGGTCGGCACGCCTGCCTCGGCGAGGAGCGCCAGCGTGGCTGGTGCCGGATTCGGGATCACGCCATGGGCGCTGCGGACCGAGCCGTGGCCGACGGCGATCGGGCTGCACCACACCTCGTCGACGCCGAGGGCCTCCAGCGCGGCGCACACGCCGACGACGTCGACGATCGAGTCGAGTGCACCGACCTCGTGGAGCTCCACGTCAGCTGGATCGATGCCGTGGATCAAGCCTTCGACCTCGCCGAGCCGCAGGAATACCGCCCGCGCCCGCTGACGCACCCGCTCGGGGAGATCTGCCCCGTCGAGCATGGCAAGGATCTCACGAAGCGGCCGGTGGAGGATGTGAGGCTGCGCTGGTTCCCCGAGGCCCGGGCTCGGGGAACCAGGGCCGGGGTCGTGATCATGGTCGTGGACGACGACGTTGGCCCAGGTGGCGCGCACACCGCATCGCTGGACCTTCTCGAACAACAGGGCGTACCCGTCGACGCCGAGGCCGCCGATGGTCGATGCCACCACGTCCGGGTCGGCGCCGGCATCGATCAGCGCGGCCATCGTCATGTCGCCGGCAACACCGGCCTGGCAGTTGAACCAGGCGACGGTCAGCTCGCCGGTCATCGTGTCGGCCACGTGAACATGCGGGCGATCGCACACGCAGCGCCGAAGCCGTTGTCGATGCCCACCACGGTGACGCCGCTCGCGCACGAGGCGTGCATGGCGAGCAGCGCGGTCACGCCGTCGAGTCCCGCGCCGTAGCCGACACTCGTCGGGACGGCGACGACCGGCGCGCCGGTGAGGCCACCGAGCACGCTCGCGAGTGCGCCCTCCATTCCGGCGACCACGATCAGCGCGTCGGCCTCGGTCAGGTCGTCGAGGCGAGCGAGCAGTCGGTGCAGGCCGGCCACGCCCACGTCGGTCACGACGGTCGGGTCGAAGCCGTAGGCGCGCAGGGCCAGTGCCGCTTCGTCGGCGACGGGGATGTCGCTCGTGCCGGCAGTGACGACGGCGATTCGAGCGGGCAGTACGGCCTCCGGCAATCGCCAGACCATGCTCCGGCTCGCTTCGACGGCTGGGCCGTGAGCGTCGAGGCAGGCGCTGCGCTGTGCGTCGTCGGTACGCGTCAACAACACCGGGCCCGTGCCGTGTGCGAGGAGTTCTCCGACGATCGCGACGCACTGCGAAGGGCTCTTGCCGGGCCCGTAGATCGCCTCGGGGAGGCCCGCGCGGAGGTGGCGGTGATGGTCGACCGTGGCGCCGTCGACATCGGCGAACGGCAGACGCCGCAACCGCGTGACGGCATCGTCGGGCGTCATCGCACCCGACTGCACGTCATCGAGGAGTGCCCGCAGGCTCAGTTCATCCACCCGCTCATCGTGCCACGTCCGCAATGGAACGGCCCGCTCGGCAACGGCACCCGTAGTCTGGCCCCGATGGCAGTGAGTACAGCGAAAAGGGTGGGGTTCTTCGGGCCCTTCGGCACCTTCACCCAGCAGGCGCTGCTGTCGCAGCCCGACCTCGCCGACACCGAGCACGTTGCCTACCGGACCGTGCCGGATGTGCTCGACGCGGTCGAACAGGGCGAGGTCGACCTCGGCGTGGTCCCGATCGAGAACTCGATCGAAGGAATGGTCAACTTCACCCAAGACGCGCTCGCTTTCGATCACGACCTGCTGATCCAACGCGAGATCGTGATCGACATCGAGCACTGCCTGCTCGCCAAGCCGGGTGTCTCGCTCGAGGACGTCACCGAGATCTTCTCGATTCCCGTGGCGACGGCCCAGTGCCATCGCTACCTGCGAGAGCAGCTGCCAGATGCCGAGATCCGAGCCGCGTACAGCACCGCCGATGCAGCACGGCTCGTCAGCGAGGGCGACGGGATGGCTGCGGCGGCCCTCGGTCCACGGGTCGCCGCCGATGTCTACGGGCTCGACGTCGTGGCAGCAGACATCGCCGACCACGACGGCAACCAGACTCGCTTCGTGGTGGTCGGCCGTGATGGTGTTCCCGCCCCGACCGGCAACGACAAGACGGCCCTCGTGATCTACCAGCGAGCTGATGAGCCGGGCAGCCTCGTGTCGATCCTGCAGGAGTTCACGGCGCGTCGGATCAACCTGTCGAATCTCACGAGTCGACCCACCAAGGCCGGTGGGCTCGGCGACTACTGCTTCATCGTGTACGCCGAGGCGCACGTGTCCGACGAACTGCTCGCCGACACGATGCGCGCCCTGCATGCGAAGCAGGGCGCGGTGAAGTTCCTCGGGTCGTATCCCGCCGCCGACGAGCACGCCGAGTCGACGCGCGAGCATGCCGACGCCAAGTGGCGTGAGGCCGACGACTGGGTACGTGGCATCCAGTCGTCGATCTCGAAGTGAGGCAGCGGGCACCGAGCCCGGCGTCGTCAGCGTCGCCGAGAAGTGGGTGCCACCCGCCGCTTCCGAACGTCGTCGGACCGCAGCGCGACGCCTACGCTCGGCGTGATGTCGAGCGAGCAGAACTCCAGCGCTGATCAACCCGTGAGCGTCGTCACCGGGGCGAACTCGGGGATCGGTCGTGCGACCGCCATCCACCTCGCTCGTCAGGGTCATCGGGTCATCGGTACGGTCCGGTCGATCGACAAGGCCGACAAGCTCCGCAACATGGCCGCCGATGCGGACGTCGAGGTCGAGTTGTTCGAGTTGGACATTGCCGACGACGAGTCGGTGCGAGTCGGCTTCGGAACGGATTCTCGAGGCGACGGGTCGCGTCGACCATCTGGTCAACAACGCCGGCGTCGGCGGCAACGCGGTGGCCGAGGAATGCCCGACCGATCTCTACCTGTCGGTGATGAACGTCAACCTGTGCGGTGCCGTTCGGTGCATCCAGGCAGTGCTCCCGCAGATGCGTGAGCGCCGCAGCGGCACGATCGTGAACGTCACATCGGTCACCGGGCGGATCGCCGCGCTGGCACAGTCGCCCTACGTGGCGTCGAAGTGGGCCTTCGAAGGGCTGAGCGAGGGTCTCGCACAGGAGTTGGCCCCGTTCGGAATCCGGGTGGCCATCATCGAACCTGGCGTCACCAAGTCGGCGATCTTCGCCAAGAACGTCGACGCTCCGAACTCAACGGGTGCGTACGAGACTCACTATCGGCGCATGTTCCAGTTCTACGCCGTCGGCATGGCCAACGCGACCGACCCGTTCGAGGTGGCCGAGGTGATCCACGAGGCGATCACCACCGACGACCATCGACTCCGCTACCCGGTCAGTTGGGGAGGCGCCGAACTCGCAGAACTTCACGACCGCATCGACCACAGCGACTGGATTGCGATGGGTGCGATCGAGGAGGACGACGACTACTTCCAGGCGTTCCACGACGTGTTCGGGCTGGACTTGCGTTGACCGCCCCGACGGTCGGGCCGCTGCGGATCCTCACGGTGTGCAGCCACAACCGGACGCGGTCGGTGATGATGGCGGCGATGCTGCGCTCGATGTTGATCGAGCGACTCGGCGACGGCTCGATTCAGATCCGATCGTCGGGTTTCGGCCCGGTCGATCTTCCCGCCATCGACGACGCCGTCGACGCAATGCAGCGACGTGGGCTCGACGTTTCGGCGCATCGCAGCTCGACGACGACGGCGTCGCTCGTCGACAGCTCCGATCTGATCCTCACTGCCGAGCGCGATCACGTGGTCAAGATCGCAGCACTGTCTCCTGGTGCGTTCCGGCGGACGATGACGCTGCCGGAGTTCCTCGCCCGTGCGTCGACGGCAGGACGCGATCCTGGCCTCGACGTGCGCTCGTGGACCGAGTCGCTGACAGAGGATCGGACAGCAGGCGCCTACCTACGCGAGTCGATCCCCGAGGTAGCCGACCCGACCGGCTCGATGCCGCGAGCGTTCGAATCGGCTGTCGTGGCCATCGAGCAGCAGTGCCGCGATGTCACCGCTCATCTCGTTGCGCAACTCGGCGCCCGTCGCACCTGAGCCGCCGAGACCTCGCAGCTCCGCTGATCCTTCGAGGTGGCGAGCAGTTGCCGATGTTGGTGATGGCGCGTCCTGGATGTCGACGGCCGCCCTCGGTGACCGATCAGCGGTGCCGCTCGCGGTGGTCGATCGTCGGTGATGTCGACCTCCGCCCGAGCTTGACCGAGACGAGACACTCGAACGCGAAGAGCAAGAAGGCCACTCCCAGGATGAACTCGGAGGGCTCACCGAGCTTGCGCAAGTGGTCGTCCATGGAGAAGTCGATACCGACGGCGCGCACGATGGGCTCGACGACGGAGTACCAGGCGTACACCAGCGCGTGCACGCCGAACCACGGGGCCGCCACCGACCACCACGACGGTGCGAGCAGGTCGGCGAAGCGCCCGAGTCCGCGAATCCGTCGTAACACGGCGTTGCCGACACCGGCGCCGTAGACGCCCACCAGGGTGTACGTGGCGCTCAAGGCCCACGGAGCAAGCAGGTTGTGGACGTTGCTCTCGTTCTGCAGGTTGTGTGAAGTCAACGACTCGGGTCCGGAGAAGCCGATCTGTCGCTGCCCCCAACTCGCCTCCTCGCCTGCGAGCACGAACAGTGCTACTGCGAAGAGGGCCCAGCCCGTCACCAACCAGGTCGGTGCGCTGCGATTCCGGAGCCCGACCGCAACGATTGCAGCGACGACCGATGCCACCAGGGCGAGCAGCATCGTCGCCGATTCGAGAGGACCGTCTTCGTGGATCAGCCAGTCGTACACGGGCGCATCGACGATGCCGATGAGGAGCACGGCGAGGAAGATGCCCAGAGGCACGAGCCATGCGGTGGCCCGGTGCGTACGCATGGTGTCGAGTCGGTGATCCGCCCACACGACGCCTCGGCCGCTCACGGCTGTCGGTGGATGGGTGAATCCTGGGAGGGGCGTGTCCGCGCTCATACGGCACGCAGTACCCGGCCGCGGCGGTGTTGATGCACTACGTCGAGGAGCCCTCCCAGCCGGCTGGCATGGTCGCGCCTCGTCACACAGCGGAACGGGAGGGATTCGAACCCCCGAGGCTTGCGCCCGGCCGCTTTCAAGGCGGCTGCATTCGTCCACTCTGCCACCGTTCCGGTCACGAGGTTACCGGGCTACACTCCGGGGCTCCCAGGAGAGGTGCCAGAGCGGCCGAATGGGGCGCCCTGCTAAGGCGTTGATCGTGGTAACACGATCCGTGGGTTCAAATCCCACCCTCTCCGCCACTCGACCGGCGCGCCTTCTCGGTGCGCCGGTCGGTCGCTTTTCCGAGCGCATGCCGGTCGCCCGAAATGACAACCATGTCGTTTGGGTGACGGTGATGTTGCGGTTTCATGACGAACGGGGTAGACCGGGGACCGTTCCCATGACGACCGACCGATACGACACCGACCCCGCGCCGGAACTCAGCGATGAGTTCTGGGGTGAGCAGACCGAGTGGACCCAGCGCAGACGGCCCGCCGAGCGCAGTTCGATCGGCGCCACCATCGGGCGTTGGTGGGACCACCTGCTCGGCGGAGATGCCGACAGTGGGCGTGCTCACGGGCGATCGGCGACGCCGTCATCGACTGATGTTCGACGCCACGACAGCGACCTCCACGACGACGGTGACGATGGTGACGATGGTGACGACAGCGGTTGGACGATCGAACCCGAAGCGTCGCCGGAACGCCGCGGCGGCGTCGACCCACTGATCGCGCGTCTCGGTGGCCTTGCGGTCATCGTCACGCTCGCGGCGCCGTTGATCGTCGGGTTCACGGCGTCCGGCGCTGAGTCGTCGTCGGACGACGCGTCACTCGTTACCATTGCCGACGCGCCGGAAGGCGCATCGGCCGTGCCAGTGACGACCGGTGCCGTCGCCGATGCGTCGGTCGCTGCACCGACCGACCCGGCCACCTCAGCCGAACCGCTGTCGGACGCCGCAGAGGTCACGTCGCCTCCGACGTCAGGTGCTGACCAAGCTGTCGCCACATCGATCCAGCCGGCTCCGGCCTTGCTCGAGCAGGCACCCGATCCTGCCCCGGTCGAATCCGAGCCGGTGGTGACGACACCGCCGTGCGGCGCTCGCTACGAACTCGCCGCCGGCGACTATTGGATCCGCCTGGCCGACGCTGCCGGAGTGTCGCTGTCCGACCTGCTCGCCGTGAACGAGGCGTCGGTCGACACCGTCCTCGTTCCCGGACGCTCGATCTGTCTCCCCGTCGGCGCCGCCACGCCCTGCCCCGCCCACGACGACGGCGCCGCCACCAGCGCGGACCACCACGTCGAACAGGTCGACGCCGACGAAGCACGGTGACGACCAGCGTTGCACCGGCGCCCGCGACGACGGTGCCGAGTCGGCCGGCCGCGGTGTCGACGTCGCAGGCCGCGCAGATCATTCGTGACGTGTGGCCCGACGACCTCGAAGAACGTGCGCTCGAGATCGCCTGGCGCGAGAGCAACCACCAATCGAACGTCAACAACTCGTGCTGCTACGGCCTGTTCCAGATCCACTGGACCGCGCACAAGCTCTGGCTCGCCACGATCGGCGTCACGTCCGCGGCGCAGCTCTACGACCCGACCGTGAACGCCACCGCCGCGTACACGCTGTATCAACGATCCGGGGGCTTCGGGCCCTGGGGTGGGTGACAGAAAGTTCCCAGTCGGCAAGTCGACGAGTTCCGTCTACACTGTCGGCCGTCGCAAATTGCGCTCGTAGCTCAATGGATAGAGCACTTGACTACGGATCAAGCGGTTGGGAGTTCGACTCTCTCCGAGCGCGCAGGACACGCAGGGGCTTTCCGGCAACGGGAAGCCCCTGAGTCGTTTTCCGGCCCCCGCAATCATTGGCATGCAAACGGTTGTGACCTCACGGAGCAACATCGGTCACACCGGGACTTCCTACCCTATGGGGTATCAAGGTTTCGGTCGATCCTGAAGGGGTCGGGATCGGTCCACCGGTCCCGAAGCAGGGTTCGGCCAACCGGACTCTGGAGTCAGGGCGTCCGGAGGATCTGCCCAGTGCCGACTCTCCGCTCGTCGTCTCGTGACGGCGGGTCCCCATCCAGGTGGTGGCCCCAAGAGGAGGAGTCATGCGCAAGTCAAGCCTCGTAGGGGCCTCGCCGCAGCGGTGGCCTCGATGTTCCTGGTACTCCCACCGCCGGCGTCAGCCCAAAGTCCCGGACAAGGAGGCGGCGGTGGCGGCGGTGGCGGTTCAGGTGAGGTCTTCTCCGACCTCTTCGTCGCCCTGCGCGACGTGAACGGCGTTCCGATCCTGTCGGACACGTTCTACGAAGAGGGCCCGGTCCCAGTGACCTGTATCCAGCCGATCTCGTACACCGACCCACTCATCACCGACCCGGTCGCCGCCAAGCAGGTGACAAACGGAGCGGACGGACGAACGGTGTACCTCATTCCACTCGTCGGAGAGGGCTCCACCCCGGACATACCTCGCGCCTCAGACACCGCGTGCGATCCGCTGGCGCCCTTCGTGGCCACGGAAGTCGACCTCGAACGGTTGAACCTCGTTCGTACATCCGATGAGGTGCTCTGGAAGAAGCTCGCCGAGGTGAGAACCCGCCTCCTGGCCGCCGAGAAGATCACTCTCGACGGAGCCGGACGGATCACCACGGACGGCAAGCCGATCGACGCATCCCCCGATCAGCAGGCGATCTACGCCTCAATAGCAGGCGACCTCGTCGTTACTCCGGCAGTGGAAGGCGGCCCAGCCACGACGCCCCAACGTGGTGGCCTGATGGACACCGGGTCGATCCCGGGACTTCCTGGTTATCCGGATGATGAAGCTCTTACTGAGGCCTTCATCTCGCAAGGAGCGACGCCCGGCCAAGGGTTTGACAACTGGGAGTTGGCTGCTGCCGCCGTCGGCATTGCAGCAGGCAAGACGGTGCCGATCACGATCGACACGATCCAGTACTACAACCGGTCCGCCGCGAATGGCCTCGTCGCCAACTGGGACTACGTCTCCTCGCCACCACCCCCACCCACATCATTCCTCCTCCCTTCCCTTCCGAACGAGGACGACTTGTTCGCGAAAGACCCTCCTGAGGAGTTCGTCGACTACTCGGACTTCAGCTACACCCGCTCGGAGGTCTTCAGCGGTTGTACCACATGGCTGGACTACACCTCGCTGAGGTGGACGTACGACTTCGTCACCGAACGCGTCGACTTCGGTGCGTTGCCGCCCGTTGCCGTCTCCGGCAAGGTGGAGAACGTCGCCGGTTTCGCCCAGTTGGCGGACGATGTCCGTTCGGTGATCGGCTACCTCGAGTTCCAGTTCGTCGACGACGCCGTCGGCTACTTCATCGATCCGGTGTTCGAGAACTCGTGCGCCGAGCAGGCGATCATGGTCGACAAGCTCAACACGGCCGTAGACCCCTTCCCGCCGACGGTGGAGATCACCGCCGCACCGGACGCGGTCACGACGGCGACCGATGCCACGTTCGCCTTCACCGTGAATGACAAGGCCGCGACCGTGCTGTGCGTGCTCGACGGAGGAGCGATCGAGCGGTGCCTCAGCCCGAAGACCTACACCGGGCTGACGCCGGGCGAACACACCTTCAGGGTCCTTGTCGGGTCCACTGCCGGCAACTACGTGTCGGACACGTATACGTGGACGATCATCCGGCCGGGTGAGGAGACGATCATCACTCCGCTGACTCCGGTCCGCTTCGCCGACACCCGACCCGGTTGGGTCGCAGCCGACAAGCTGTTCTACGGCACCGGTCCGGTTCCTGCGGGTGGTGTCGTGCAGGTCCAGATCGCCGGGCGTGGCTCTGTCCCGGTCGGCGCGAAGGCGGTGGTTGCCAACGTGACGTTGGTGGGTGCTGCGGCGCCTGGGTACGCCACGGTGTTCCCGTGCGGGACAATGCCGGATGCGTCGAGTGCGAACTACTTGGGTCTGACGAACGAGGCGGTTGCCAATGAGGTGATCGCGAAGTTGTCGCCGACCGGTTCGATCTGCGTGTACACGTCGGCGCAGGCCAACGTGCTCGTGGATGTTGCCGGCTATGTGCCGGCGACGTCGGACTTCGTGTCGTTGACTCCGGTGCGTTTGGCTGACACTCGGCCGACTCCGGTGGTTGCCGGCGGGATCCTGGAAGTCCCGATTGCGGGACTTGGTGGTGTCCCGGTCGGCGCGAAGGCGGTGGTTGCCAACGTGACGTTGGTGGGTGCTGCTGCGCCTGGGTTCGCCACGGTGTTCCCGTGTGGGACGAGGCCGGATGCGTCGAGTGCGAACTACTTGGGTCTGACGAACGAGGCGGTTGCCAATGAGGTGATCGCCAAGTTGTCGCCGACCGGTTCGATCTGCGTGTACACGTCGGCGCAGGCCAACGTGCTCGTGGATGTTGCCGGCTATGTGCCGGCGACGTCGGACTTCGTGTCGTTGACTCCGGTGCGTTTGGCTGACACTCGGCCGACTCCGGTGGTTGCCGGCGGGAT
>CAVUJG010000013.1:0-32382 GCA_963741755.1 Ilumatobacteraceae bacterium
AGCAGACCTCTGTCGGGGCGTCGGGCGCCAGGCTGAACGGCCACGGCAGGCGATCACGGCGGCGAAGCAGATCGCAGATGCGCACCGCCGCGTCGGTCTGTGGTCCGAACACCCCGTCGACGACGAGACGCGCGCCGAGGTCGTTCAGATGCATCTGCAACACCGCGATCTCCGGACCGCGCTCCCATCTCGACCGCCACGCATCGACCGATTCGGTCCGTCCGCGCACCACCAGACCGGGAGGAACACACGCGCGCACGACCCTCGGCACCGGACGAACCCGATGCCTGCCTGGCCCACCGCGATCGGACGGCGACGAGCGCACACCGGCCACGGTGGCGTCGAACGCTGTGAGCGCATCCGCGCCGGAATCCCACCAACGTGGTCGACCCGGATCGTCGAAGCCGACATGACGACGCCAGAACTCCGGCGTCGAGAAGACTCCGACGTGCCCGTCGAGCATCTCATCGGCGCGCCGGAGAAACGCGGCGACGAAACGGCTGAGGTCGGCTCGTCGGAAACCGTCACTCGTCGAGATGTCGGCCCAGTGGCCGTTCTCGAACGGCACGTCGGCCCCACGGATCGCCGCCACCCACAGTTCGGCTTGGTGGTGCGCCTCGGCCCGCGACGGATACACATGCCAGTACGAACCGACGACGAGCCCGCTCCGATCGGCCGCTTCGACATGCTCGATCCAGCGCGCGTCCTGGCGTGTTCCCCGACCAGCACGCACGATCGCCACCTCGACACCCTGGGCGACGACCCCGTCGAAATCGATGCAGTGATGCTCGAACACGTCGATGCCATCGACCCAGCTCGACGTGGTCACGAGGCCCGACGGATCGCTGGCGACCGGATCGGAGTTCATGGTTCGATCTTCGGGCACCCGAGCGCCGTGCGCCATGGCCCGCCGGCCACGCTTGCCAGACGCGGAGGTCAGCTCGGGCTGTCCAGAAGGGAAGCCAGTGCCGCTTCGGTCCGCCGGATCCAGGGCACCGCAGATTGCGACGTCGCCGAGTCGAGAGCGGAGATCAACAACGCTTCGGCACCTTCTCGTTCGCCCATCGCGCCGCGGGCGAGTCCGAGGACCCGATCGATTGGGCCCATGCACGCGAGTTCACCTGCCGCCATGGCCCAGCTGCCCGAGTAGCGATTCAAGACCGCCGCATATCGCCGGATCATGTCGGCCTCGCCGATGAGCACGGCTGCTTCGAGTGCCATCGTGGTGGTCGCGAGCCAGAGCCAGTTGCGGGGCCACGGCGCCCATTCTGCGAGAACGCCGAGCATCCGTCGGGCATCGTCGACCCTGCCGGCCTCGGCGTGCACGAGTGCGAACGCCGCAACGAACATCGGATTCGAGTCGACGAGGTCGCCGAATTGCTGTTCGAGCCCCGCCAATTGGGCCTGCTGACCTCGGTTGCGGCCAACCGCATACGTGATCCCGAGCTGCACGAGCACGAGGTTGTGTCGGTTCGACATCGTGACCGCATCGTGGGCCAGCCGCTCGGCCACCTCGTCGTCGCCGAGCGTGGCGTGGATCATCGCCTGACCCATCATGACCCGACTGAGCAGGAACGTGGTCCCCGATTCGTCGGCGACGGCGGCGGCAGTGTTCGCATCACTCAGCGCTCCCTGCACATCGCCGAGCTGCATTCGGGCGGCCCAACGCAGATTGAGCGCCTCGATCAACACCCCGGTCCACCGCGACGGACCGCCGCCGACAAGCCGCTGCGTTGCATCATCGACGAGGCGGGTCGTCAGTTCGAGGCGATCGCCGGCGTCGTCGGGGCCCCAGCAGGCCCGAGCCACCTCGGTCTCGACCATCGACCGATCGACGGGGTCCATGAGATCGAGGTCGACGAGTCCGAGTCGTGCCATTGCCGAACGGTGTTCGTGGCGCACGGTGGTCGGAAGCAGCCGCGACTGGCGGATGTGGAGCATCGCTCGCAGCACCGCCGGCTCGGCCGGGCAGCGCAGGCTGGCCCGCTCGAGGAGCCGCAGCAGCTCGGGGTCGTCGAGCCCGTGACGGCGATTGAGTGATGCGACGAGCGCGGCCTCGGCGAGCGTGACGGGGTCGTTGGCCTCCTCGGCCAGTGCCGCTGCTCGATACAGCTGCACGATGCCGTCGCTGTTGCGCGTCGCAACGAAATCGGCGCGACCATGAGCGAGACGGAGCCGCGCCTCGACGCGGTCGCGTTCGGTCGTCGCCTTTGCGCCCGCCAACACCTCGAGCGCTCGGTCGATGATCGAGACCGCCCGCTCGTGGGCGAGCCGCTCAGTCGCCCGGGTCGCCACGTCGGCGGCCACGTCACCGGCATGGAGTGGGTCGCCCAGACGGTCCGCCTCGAGCCAGTGGTGCATCGCCGCTTCGGCATGATCGACGTCGTCGCCGACCTCCTCCAGCCGTCGCGCCACGGCTGCGTGCAGCAGGCCGCGACGCGTGGCCGACAGGCTCGCCTCCAGCGTCGATTGAACAATGGCATGCACGAACCTGAACTCGCCCGCATGTTCACCGTCGACGAGGAGACCCGCAGCAGCGGCCGCGTCGAGCCCGGCGAGGATCTCCAGCGGGCTCACGTCGAGCACGTCGGCCAGCAGCACGACATCGAAACTCCTGCCGATGACTGCGGCTGGCCCGAGCGCGTCTCGGGTTCGGTCGCCAAGCCGATCGACCCGTTGGAGGATCCACTCACGCACCCCGACCGGCAGGCTCCCATTGGCGATCTCGTGCGTGGGATCGTCAGCGAGGTGACCGAGCAGTTGCAGCGCGAAGAACGGGTTGCCGGCACTGAGCGCATGGACCCCGTCGATCGTGTCGGGACGCAGGTCCAGGCCGCTCGACTCGGCCAGCGATGCGAGATCATCTCGCCCCAGTGGCCCCATCGAGACCACCGCTGCGCCGGGCCTGCCGGTCAGTTCGTTGAGCACGGCCGCTCGGGCACCGGGACGACACCCTGCGATGACCACGAGCTGGTCACCGAGGTCGTCGAGCAGTTGCTCGAGCAAGGCGAGCGACGAACCGTCGATCCATTGGACGTCGTCGAGCACCAACGTGACCGGCTGCGCAAGATCCGAGAGGACGGCCGTGATGCGACCGAAGAACCGGCGACGGTCGATCCACCCCTCCTCGTCACGTTCGAGTTGGCCGGCCTCGAATCCGAACACATCGTCGCCGAGCGCGTCGAGGAACGGCTCGAACGCACCACCCGACTCGGTACAACGGCCGACGACCACGAGATCACCGGCGTCGGCGCGTCGACCGGCGACCTCGGCAGCGAAACGCGTCTTGCCGGTTCCCGCTTCGCCGAGCACGACCACGAGCGGCGCCGCCCCCAGCGCAGTCGTGCGTTCGATCGCCGTCGACACCAGCTCGAGCTCGCCGACACGACCGGCCATCCCCATCATGCGCCGGGTGGTCAACCACGTCGCTGCTCGCTGGCCGACCACCTTGGGGTCGACCTCGACAGTGGCCTCGAAGCCCGACATGCTCGACCGACGAATCAGCGCACAGGTGTCCGTGACCGATTCGAACACGAGGTCACTCGCCGCGCCGAGCAACATGCGCACCGGCATCGAACACACAACCGAGTCGGCCGCCCCGTGGCGCAGCACACCGGTCGTCTCGTTGGCAAGCTGCTGCACCGTGGCGCCATGCCAGCCCCCGAGATCGCCGGCATGCAACGCAATCGTGACGCCGTCACCGACCACATCGAGCGCTGCTGCGGCGGCGTCACCGGCTCGGGCGAACGCAAAGAGGGCCTGGCCGGACGGGAGACGAGCCGAGCTGATCTGGCGTCCGCCCGCGAGCTCGAAACCAGCCATCGCGTACCCGATTTCGGGGCTCAACTCACCATCGTTGGATCCGCCGACGAGTGCGAACGTGATCGTGCCGGTGGGAACCTCCATCTCGGCCGCTTCTCGCAGGCGCGCAGCGAACTCCGATGCGCTCCACGGTCGCCCGAGCGGGTCCCAGGTGAGCCCGCGGCGGACGATTCGTTCGAGTCGGGCCAGGTCGTGGTCGGCAAACGCCGTGGGCCACGAGGTTCCGAGTTTTGGTGCAGCTCCGATGAGGAGGAACACCGTGAGCGCCGCCAACGAGTACACGTCGGCGGCGGGCGACAACGCTTCGCCGGCGAGCACCTCCGGAGCAGAGAACCCCGGCGTGCCGAGCCGCTCTCGATCGTCGCCCACGCGCATCGCTGCGCCGAAGTCGACGAGCACGACTCGGCCATCGCCGGCGACGACCACATTCTCGGGTTTGACGTCGCCGTGCACGACCGGTGGAGCGTGGCCGTGCAGGTGGTCGAGTGTCTGCGCCAATTGGTCGACGAGATCGAGCACCGTCGCCAACGGGAGGCCCGTGCCATCGCCGGCGGCCACCAGCGAGTGAAGGTCGTTGCCATCGACGAAGTCGCTGATCATGTAGTAGCGATCGCCGTCGACGAGATCGCTGCGAACCGTGGGTAACCCTCGATGCGTCACAAGTCGCATCAGCAGGCCGGCCTCGCGGCGCAGTCGGTCGAGATCAGCAGCGTCGACGACCCGTCGAGTCTTGAGCACGACATCCAACCCCAAGTCGAGGTCACGCGCACGGTGGACTTCGGCTTCGCCACCCGTGGCGAGGAGCTCGGCGAGTTGGAATCGGCCGGCGACCAGCGCCGGCACCTCGGGGAACGCTGTGTCCGTCTCCATCAGGGCGACTCTCTGATCGCCTGGAGATCTGCCAAACGAACCGCCCCACACGTGAGCGCTTCGTTCGCAAGGCGAACACGTCGGTCGGAGCCCTCCGAGACTGCGAACTTGAGATACAGCCGGCCCAGCTGCTGTTTGACCGCGCTCTCGGTGACGCACAGGACGTCGGCGATCGTCGCCACCGCAGCAGGCGGCGTGAAGGCGTCACCGTCGAGCACCGGCGAGCACAGCGCCAACAAGACCCGCCGTTCCCCGGCGGTCAGCTCCGGCCGCGGCCGAGCAACCTCGGTCAACGATCGATCCGCGCCCGTGGCGCCGAGCGTGTGAAAGGTGAGCGACGTTCGCTCACCCAGTCGAAGTTCATCGCCGGCCGACAACAGGTGGACCGCGCCGGGCGCAAGCCGCGCGCCATTCACGAACAGGCCGTTGACGGCGGCAGTGGCCTGCACGCACCAGCCGGCAGGTTTGGGCTGCAACACTGCGTGCAACCGCGAGACACCGGCGTCGCCGAGTGTGGTCAGGTGACCGGCGACGGGCGGTTGTCCGACGTCGCGTCCGATCGTGAGTTCGCGGTCGAGTTCGACGGTCAGCGGCGCCTGACCGGGCTGGCTGAGGACCAACCACGCCCGTGACCCACCCGGCCTGTCCTCGTCGCTCATCGCGCCAGTCTCCATCACGTCATGGCCGATCGGCCATGTCCCCGCGGACAGATCTCGCTGTCTCCGCCTCGCCGGCCATCTGTTGAGCCTCTGACAGCCAGCGCGGTGACTCGTCGTCTCCGACAAGTTCGGCGATTGCCATGGCCTCCTCGGCGAATTGGTGAATCGGCGAGTCGGGGTCGCCTGATCGTTCGAAGCACGCACGCGCCACCGCGGCAGCCCACATCTCCTCGCCATCGCTCGGCGAACGCGTGCTCAACCAGTTCGCTGCCTGCTCGCCGACCTCGGGGTGTCCGATCGAACCCCATTTGGCACCGAGTGCCACGAGGATCCGGTAGGCGACCGCCAGACGCCCGGACTCGATCGATGCGTCGAGGGCGGCGAGCACGTCGCCTTCATCGGGAGCAAGCAATGACAGCGGCAGCTCCTGATCGACGCCGAGCTGGTCGCCGAAGCGTTCGGCCACGGCTGCGAACCACTCGCCGTGGCGTGCGGTCACCGCGTCGACGTCCCCGGACGCCAACAAGCGCTCGCGGGCGAATGCTCGCACCGCTACGGACACGCCCGCTCGCCCCGAAGCGTCGTCGAACGTCAGCAACTGCTGGTCGAAGAGACGGCGCAGGGCGACCGCTGCGCCGCGTTCGTCGAGATCCTCCCCGCGCACGACCGAAGTCGCAGCGTCGATCTCGATGTCGCCACGAAACGCCCCGAGCCGACGCAACGCTGCCTGGGCATCGACATCGAGCAACTGGTACGTCCACTCGATCGACGAAGCGAGCGTTCGCGCCATGTCGATGGGTCCGTCCGTGTCGACCAGCGCACCGAGACTCTCGATCAGGTCCGCGATCGGAATGGAACGCACCCGCGCTGCGGCGAGTTCGATCGCCAATGGCGCCCCGTGCAGATCTCGGCACAACTCGACGATGTCGGACGCGTCAGCATCGTCGAACCGCCGACCGGACGTGGTGGCGGCCCGTTCGACGAACAAGCGGGTCGCATCGAACAGGTCCAGCTCGTTGAGACGCTCGACCTCGCCGGCAGCTGGCATCGCCATCGGCGGCACCGACTGCACGACTTCTCCCGGCAGGTTGAGCGGCTCGATCCCCGTCGCAAGCACCTGGGTGTCGGGGCACTGGCTGAGCAGTCGGCTGATCACCGCTGCCGCGGCGTCGCTGGCGCCGCCGACCCCGTCCACGACAACCAACGAATGGGCGATCGACCCGAAATGGTCGATGAGCACCTCGACCGGATCGACCGACCGACGCGACAGCGAGCACGAGTGCAACATCCACGACGCAACGGCATCGGTGTCGTTGGCTGGGACATCGGCGAGTGGGACCCACCAGACGCCGCCCGGCTTCGAGTCGGCGGCCGCCGATGCGGCGGCCATGGCCAGTCGGGTCTTGCCGATGCCGACGTCGCCGACGAGCGTGATGAGGCGATTCGCGGCGAGGGCCTCGCCGACGGCCACCAGTTCGACACGACGCCCCACGAACGAGCTGATGGGTGCCGGAAGGTTGCCGGTGGCAGATGCTCCAGCGTTCAACGGCGGGAACTCGGCGGGCAGGTGCGAATCGGTGATCTGCCAGACCCGTTCGCGCCCATCAAGACCCTTCAGTCCGTACTGACCCAGGTCGAGCAGCCCGAGCGAGTCGTCGAGCGCGTGTCGGGTGGCCTGTGCCGTGTCGTCCGACACGAGGATCTGGCCGCCATGCCCGCACGACCGGATGCGTGCGCACCGGATGATCGTGAGCCCGACGTAGTTGTCCTCGTTGCGCAACGTGGCGTCTCCAGTGTGCAGCGCCATGCGCACCGGCAGCTCGGGCACGGCATCGCGAAGTGCCACCTGGGCCTCGACGGCAGCCTCGACTGCGGCGACCGGATCGACGAAGACCGCCACGACGCTGTCGCCCTCGCCCTGCTCCTGGGGTCGGGCGCCACCGTGCTGGTCGATGATCGAGTCGAGGATCTCGTAATGCCTCGACACGCGGGCGGTCATGTCACCGGGTGAGGCCTGCCACGCCTGCGTCGACCCCTCGATGTCGGTCAGCAGGAACGTGACCACGCCCGTTGGAAGGGGGTGCCCCGCTCGCGTCACCGGGACATCTTGACGCAGACGGCCGGTCCCCGGTGACCCGGATGCGGAGATCGACCACGCCGGAGCCGGACCAACGTTGCTTCGTTTACGGTGGGCGGGTGCCGAACACGATGAAGAAGCGGGCCAAGCGTGTCGCATCAAACAACACCGAGCACGCACCACGCTGGAGGTACGACGGGTTCGTGTCCTACTGCACTGCGGCCGACCGAGCCTTCGCGCCGAAGGTTCAGGAGGGTCTCGAGAGACTCGCCCAACCGTGGACGAAACGACGCGCGCTCACCATCTTTCAGGACATCGACGACCTCGCCGCCACGCCTGACCTCGAGGCGTCGTTCCACCAGCTGTTCACGGAATCGCAGACGCTGATCTTCTTGGCATCGCCGGGGGCCGCCGGCTCACAGTGGTGCGACGACGAGGTCCGCTACTGGATCCGCAACCGCCCGGCCGAGCAGCTGGTGGTCGTCCTCACCGATGGCACGCTGACGTTCGATCGAAACGCGGCACACCCCATCGTCTTCGAGGAGAGCTCGGCCGCCCCGCCGTCGTTCGCCGAACTGACCACCGTGCCCCTCTACATCGACATGACCGACGAACGCACGCGGGCAGATGGCATCGACTTTCGCAGCGATAGCGAGTTCCGAGCCAAGCTCACCAAGGTCGCTGCGGCAGTGCACTCAAACAAGACGGGCAGGGAGATCGGTCCTCGCGAGATCGACAGCAAGGACCTCGACGAGCAACGCAAGGCCAAGACACTGAAGAACGTGGCCATCGCCGCCCTGGTCACGATCTCAGTGCTCGCGATGATTGCCGCTGTCATCGCGGAAACCCAACGCCGAAGCGCCGACGATGGGCGCCAGGTTGCACTGTCGAAACAGCTTGCGAGCCAGTCGATCGACTCGAGCGCCGAACAGATCGATCTCGGATCGCTGCTCAGCATCGAGGCCTACCGGATTCGTCAGACGCCCGAGGCGCTCGGCGGCATGATCACCGCAACCGGCCGGTCGGCCGACGTCGACATCGTCCTTCACGGCCACGATCGACCGCTTCGAGCTGTTGCGTACAACGTCGACGGCTCGCTCCTCGCGTCTGGCGGACTCGAGGGCTCGATCATCCTTCGCGACGGGAACACCTACGACCCGCTCGGCGCAACGATGACACCGGACGTGGTCGACGGTCAGGATCCGACGATTCGCGACCTTGCGTTCAGTCCGACGGCACCGTTGCTGCTCGCCGCCGCGCAGGGGATGGTTCACCAGTGGGATCTCTCCATCCCGCAGCAGCCTGTAGCGCTGCCACCGATCAGCGTCGAGTTGCACCAGGGGGCGAGCATCCAGGCGCTCGCCTTCAGTCCAGACGGAGGTTCTCTGGTTTCCGGAGGTGGCAACCTCGACAACGGTCGATGCGTGGATCCGGCGGAGGCGGCCACGATCGTGCTCACCGACATGACTTCCGGGGCGGGCGTGCTGCTCGGTTCGATCGACGACTGCGCACTGGGCGTGGCCTACAGCCCGGTTGCGCCGAGTGCCGCGGTGGCGGCCCACGACGGCACGATTTCGATCTGGGACACCGCAACGCCTGGCGCACGTGTCGAGATCGCGGAAGCGCACGGGACCGACGCAGCGGGGAAACCGTTCGCGGTCCAGAGCGTCGCCTTCAGCCCCGACGGCTCGCTCCTGGCCTCGGCGGGTTGGGATGGCACGGTGAAGATCTGGGACCTCACGAGCGGGCCTCAGCCCACCCTCACCGCGAGCTACCCCGGACACGACGACGTCGTGCGAGCCGTGGCGTTCAGCCCCGATGGAGCGATGGTCGCCTCCGGTGACCGCACTGGCAATGTCGACCTCTGGGATCCACTCACCGGAGCGGAGGTCCGTCCGCTGTCCGCGCGCCATGCCGGCGAGGTGCGCGAGGTCGCGTTCCACCCGAATGGTCGCCACCTTGCCTCCGCTGGCACGGACAGCAGCGTCATCGTGTGGCAGGTCGACCGACGCGACCCGCGCTCGATCTCGACCCCCGTGCACGGCGGCAACGTCCGCGCCGTCGCCTACGACCCTTCGAACCGGGCCATCATCACCGCTGGCTCGGACATCGTGAGCAATTCGGATGGAAGCCGGTCGCCCGGGCTGGTGTGGTCAACGGTGCCCATCGACCCGACCAAGGGCCCGGCCAGAGTCGAATCTGCGACCACCGAAGTCGTGTCGGTGGCCGTCGATGGCACCACCGGCATCGTCGCATCCGGTGATGCCCTCGGCAACCTGACAATCTGGCAATCCGTTGATCGATCCTCGACGACCTACGAGAGCACGCAGCTCGGATGCGGAACCGAGGCGCATGGGGCCCTGCTGAGCGTGGCGTTCCATCCCACCACGTCGGCCATCGCCCTCGGGTTCTTCGACGGAACAATCATCCTCGACGATGGCCTCGTTGGTGGGGGCGGCAGCGGTGACGGTGCCCGATGCGCAAGCGGCGAGGGCGAAGTCTGGGATGTCGCCTTCAGCACTGACGGCGACTGGCTGGCGGCGAGCGGCGGGAACGGTCGCATCGTGCTGTGGGAACTCGAAACCGATCAGCGAACCGCAGTGGTCGCCGCGACCGAGGACGTGCGGAGTCTCTCCTTCGACCCCGCCGGCTCGACGCTCGCCGCTGGTGGAACCGAGGGCGACATCGTCCTGTTCGACGTCGACACAGCGAGCATCATCGGCAAGCCGATGCGCGGCCACGAGGACAGCGTCCGCGACCTCGCATATCACCCCGATGGCACGATCCTGGCCTCCGGCGGACGTGACGGCACGTTGCGCCTCTGGAACACCAAGACCGAGACCGAGCTCACCGACCCACTGGACACGCTCAGCACGAATGTGTATTCGCTTGCCTGGCTGCTCGACGGCTCTGGCATCGTCTCGGGCAGCGACCGCGGTGCACGGGTCTGGGATCTCCGACCGAGCAGCCTGCGCAGCGCGTTGTGCGACGTAGCCAACCGAGATCTCGATGAATTCGAATGGGACGCGTACATCGGCGCTGCGCACGACTACCGGCAGACGTGCAAAGTCGACGACAACTGACGAGCCGTCGACACGGTGTACTGTCCAACGACCGACACGGGATGAGGTGACATGGGGTGGCATCGGAGGTATCGACTGGCGGTCATCGCGCTCGCGCTCGGTCCGCTGCTGGCGGCGTGCACCTCGACCGATCCATTCGAGGCGGGCGACGAACTGACCGTCGACCAGAGCCCTGCGACGTCGCCGGGTAGCGGCGAGGTTGGCGGGTCCGAGGGCGAGCCGGCTGTGGGTCCCGGACCATCGGTGCCGTCAACGATCGTCCAGAACGACGACGCTCAACTGGGCGAAGAAGCCGACACCGACAACGGCGCCACCCAGTCGACAGTGTCACCACAGTCTGGATCACTCGACGAGCCGGTGTCCGACAGCGGCGGTTCCGACAATTCCAGTGACAACGCTCCCGGCGACTCGACCGGCCGCCCAGGAAGTGGCGGGTCGTCGAACGGCTCCTCGGGGCCGACAGCGGCGCCGGTCGACGACAATCCCACCCCGCCAGTGACCTTGGTACCCGTCGACCCGGACGGGCTTCCCGCGACCGAGTGACACCACGGAGCTCGATCAAACGTCCCGTTCTCCGGGGATGACGACCTCAGATGCGCGAAGCGCTGATGCGCTGAGCCCCATGTCGATCACGATCGTTGTGGAGCCGGGTGCGAGGATCGAACTCGCCACCTCATGATACAAATCCGATCGGCGCCGTCCGGCTGATGGCGCCCTGTACGTCCCAGCCGGGAAACATGCGGCCTCCGGCGCTGGAGCTGTCCGGCGGGTGCGTTCAGTCGCATGCCGTGGTGGACCGTTCGTGGACAGTTGGTGGACAGCGAGGGGCTCTCGCCGAGAAGCGTTCTGCGCGGGTCAGTCGTGCGTAAGACGCCGGATCTCGGACGGGTCCGAAGTCGTCGCAGCGTCGCGAGTATCGAGCACCGCACTGGGGCCGAACCCGAGCGGCCCCATCGGCCGACGTGCAGTGATTACGCACACGATTACCGAGTCCGGCTTGCGTTGACCAGCAGCAGGTCGACCGGTGAGACGAGTTCGAGGTACGTCTTGGTCCCGGCGATGAACGTCACGTCGCCGAGCGCCGGCTGATCGATCTCGCCGCGTGTGACGGAGTGAGCGATCGACAGCAGCTCCTGCTGAGTCGGTGTCTCCGGGAGTCGGACGATCGACGTGGTCACCCCGTCGGAGGATTCCTCGCTCGGGCTGTGGGTGACGGTGACCCGGTCGACGACCAGGAGCGCGGACCGCTCGCCGTCGATCGTGGCATCGTCGACGTAGAACCCGTCGAGGTCGTCGATCTCGTCGATCGGTCGATCGCCCACCGCAGCTGCGATGTCGACGAGGACCGCCGGTTCGATGAACGGCCCACCGCCACCGAACATGAAGTACTCGGCGGGGGCGACGATCCGGAACCCGTCGCTGAGCGGAATCGCGATCGCTCCCTCGTCGGCGTCGACATAGCGGGCGTCGTCGACACCGACGTCGACGGCTGGTCCGGTCGGGTCGGCGCCGTCGGGCACGTCAACGATCACGCCGCGCATCAGCAGCGTTGCCTCGTCCATCACGACGACTCGCACGCTGTCGGGTTGATCCGCGAGCGCGTCCAGGTCACCCGGTGACGCTGGAACGGACCGTTCCGGCGCGACGTGCGGGGCGGGGATCGTCGGGTCGTCGAAGAAGGCAACCGTGTCCTCGGCGAGCGGCTCCGAGAACCGCAGCCGGGATGGATCGATGACTGCGTCGCCGTCCGACTGGATGGCCGGCGCCTCGTCGCGGGAACGATCGATCAACGCGAGCGCACCCACGAGAGCGACCACCAGCACGCTCGCCGCAGCAACCAGCCACCACTTGTGCTTCGCCGAGTTGGTCTCGGCGACGCAGTGGGCACGTTCGACCGGCGATGTCTGATCAAACGCCGCGTCAGCGACCGTTTTGATCTGTGCCTCAATGTCGGCACTCATACCGTGACTCCCATCTCGCTGCGGAGCCTTGCGAGGCCCCTTGCGACATGTGTGGCGACCGTCGAGGTCGACACCTCCAGCGACTCTGCGATCTCTGCGTGCGTCCAGTCGCACCCATGGGCGAGCCACACCGCAGCGCGCTGCGACGGCGGCAACGCCGCCAACGAGGGGTGGGTCAGTGGTCGAAGCCGCGTGTAGGAGTGGCACTCTCCGATTGGCGCCGCCCTAGCTGTAGATCGCGAGGAGGTCGACCGCGGCGAGAGTCAGCCACCCGAACGTGGCCCAGTAGAGGGCTCGCTCAACCAGACCGAACCAGCGGCGCAGCGGTGCCACGGCGAAGAACACGCCTGTCGCAATGGCCGCCCACATCACGACCGCGCCGAGGAGATTCAGGCCGTTCGCCCTGCCCGACCACGCGGCCGCCGTCAGCCCGTCGGGGATCGACGACGCCGCCACGGCGATCGACGCGAACGCTGCCACGGCAAGCAGGTTGTGGACCCGGCCGGTCCGGGTAGCCGGCTCACTTGGGAGGTCTACCGGGAACCAGGCGATGGCCAAACGCGAGGCGCCGAACACAGCGAGAGCGACCAGGGAACCGACTCCCGGGCCACCGTCGCGAGCGAACGCCATGGTCAGGCTGGCGCTGGCGATGGCGAGCCCGACGACGGTCGTGCGGTACCAGGCGCTGTAGGAGCCGACGCCGTAGTCGCTGACCGGATCGCGCAGCGGGCTGCAGCCCGTGGGCAACAGGTGGACTCGGACGTGGGCCGCCGCCGCAACTCCGACAGCGAGAAGCGCCACAACCGAAAGCACTACCACGAGGGCGTCCTCCACGGGCTTGTTCTACCACCCGCCGACGTTCCCAAAGTCTCAAACCGGGCCCTTGCAGCCTGTCGTCATGTCACCACCGACCGTGCCCAACTGCGGCGGTGGCCTGGTGATATCGGGTGCTCGGCTTGGGCCTGATTGATACTCGAGGGGCGTTGCGGCGCGGTTCGATCAACTCAGACTGTTGAATCGCCCCGGGTTCAGTAGAAGCCTCCAACAACCCCGAGGCGATTCATGTGATTCTGCGTGTCGAAGTGTGCGGCCATCCGCAGCCGTGTCGAATCGGCGAATCAGTCATCGATGTCGCCGGCAATCGCCGGCGGGATGTCTCGTTTGGTGTGGAGGACTCGCCACACGTCAATGACGTCGTCGCCGATGACGTAGAACACCAAATACGGGAAGCGGGCTACCTGCCGGACACGCAAGTCAGGAATCTCCAGTTCATACGCGAACCGAAGACTCCCCGACCGCGGCGATCGAGCGATCTGGCCGACAGCACGCTCGATTGCGTCGACAAACCGAAGACCGATGTCCGCTCCTGCCTCGCTGCGGTAGTAATCGACGGCGCTGTCGATGTCGGCCGCTGCGCGCTCGCGCAGCTGGACCGAGCGGGCGGCCACGTTGATCAGGTGTTGGATCGGAAGCCATCGCGAAGCGACGCGAAGTAGGACGCGTCAGCGATCGGTCCGGGACTCGAAGCGGCGCCGTCGAGGAGAACTCGTCGGAGGTGCTGGCGGTCCTTGTCCCGCCGGATGAGGTCACGGACATACTCGCTGGTGGATCCATAGCCGCCATGCCGTGGGGTCAGCCCATCACCGAGCTTGGCTCAGCGGACAGCGGACGACGACGTTCCCGTCCGCCCCCATCCGGAAACGCGATCAACTTCGCACGAGGTGCAGACCTCGTATCGTGAACGACGTTGCCGACCTTCATGCAACCCGAATCGGAGAAAGTCGCCCTTGCAGAACTACATCGCTCGACTTGTTTTCTGTGCCGTTGGCGGCATCGTGGTCGTCTCCTGCAGCAACGATGCGAATACGGCTGCGCCGCCGACCGGCCTTGGAGCAACCGTCGCGGCCGCCGTCACTACAGAGCCGGGGACGGACATCGCACCGGGTGCGGTGAACACCGTTGCCAGCTTCAGCCCCCTTGAGGCCCTGCTGGTCAACTCCTTGCCCGACGGGTATGTCCAGGTCGACGACGTCGAGGCGGACACGGGGCCGTCGAACTTGTCAAAGGCGGTAAGTGACGACGGTGGCGTTGACGGCAAAGCAGTCTTGATCGGCGCCGGGTTCGTGAACGGTCATCAACGTCTGTGGCAAACTGGAGACCAAGGCAGCACCGTCTACGTTCGGCTGTACGAGTTCTCGAATGCGAACGGCGCTGCCTCCTACACGGATCGGGAGATCGAGTACATCGACGACGACGACGTCCACGAGGCCGTTCCATTCGAGGTTTCTGGCATCCTCGACGCCAGCGGACGATCGTTTTCCTGACATGACGGTACGCGGAGGGCTTCCGTCCGTGGTCCTGTTCTCGAAGGACAGCTATTTCGTGCAGATCGTGGTCACCGGCCAAACCAACGACGCGAACGAGGGGCTCGTTCGACAAGTCGCACTTGACCAGTTCAGTCGACTCTGAGACCCCAGGACTACGGCGTGTAAGTGCAGTGCGCTACTTGGGCCGTACCCGCACACCCGAGGCGGGCTGTGGGTTGGGTTATGGAACGCGCGTGATCGGGTGCCTTGGACCAGCACGACGTTCTGGCGCCTGGTGATGATGGCGGTGCAACAGGTGTCCTGACCTGTCATCGTTCGGTGTGGCCGGCGAGCCAGGTTTCGATCGTCGAACGGTGTCGGCGGCCGATCCGAAGCGTCTGGTCGTGCACCTGCCAGCGGTCGGACAACATGCCCATCGTCGTGCGTTCGATGGCGTCGGGCGGGAAGCGGTCGACGAAGTCACCCGGTCGATCACTCAGCCATCGACGCTCGGCCTCGATCAGGACAACTCCGTGCGCTCCGCCGGCAACGACGAATCGTCGGGTCACCAGGTCCTCGATCCGGAACGACACCAAAATCACGAAGATCAGCATCAGCCCGACGTCGAGTTGCCCGGCAACCGCCGCCGCCACCAGCGACACCGATCTCAGTGCGCCGAACGCACCCCAGAGCTCGCCGGACAATGGCTCGACTGCGGGCACCGCCCACTGCAGATCGTCGTGCGCAGCGACGTTGGTGCATCGCTCCAGCAGATCAGTCCCCACACCCGGACCCTACTTGCTTGTCAGTTCTGGGTGACCGATGTCTTGGTGGTGGCGCCGAGGTCTTCTTCGTTGGGGTTGAACAGGTCTTCGATCGTGGTGGAGAAGACTCGAGCGAGGCGAAAGGCGAGGGGAAGGCTGGGGTCGTATCGGCCCTTCTCGAGCGCGTTGACCGTTTGTCGGCTCACGCCGAGCAGGTCAGCCAGATGGGCCTGGCTCCAGCCGTTGACCGCTCGACGTTCTCTCAGTCGGTTGTCCATCAGCGGATCCCGCGAACCAGCAGTGCCACGCCCCAGGTCGTCATCCCGACGCCGAACACCAGCCACCCGGCAAAGGTCCAGGCCACATCGACGCCACCGAGGAACCCGAGCGCCATGGCGGTGATCATCGACGTACCGAAGCCGAGAGCCATGCATTCGAGCATCACGATGCGTCCGTACTCGTCGGCTCGCTGGACCGCACGGTAGAGGGCGACCGCGACGCCGATCATCGGCAGCACCGGAACCAAGACCCAGAGGCGTGCGCCCGGGGTGTTGGCATCGACGTTGATCTCGACGAGCACTTGCAGGATGGCGAACAGTGCAATCGCGGGGATGAACTCTCGCAGGTAGCTGTTGCGCTGTTGTTTGTCTGCTGCGCTCAGCCTGGAACCGCGAGGTCCGGTCTCGGGGGTGGTCGTGTCGTTGGCGTTCTTCATGACCCGTACAGTAAAGCGTCCTTGACCATATGTCAAGGGTACTTTCCGGAAAGTGACCTTGACTCTATGTAGTTCGTGCCGAGGCCGGGGCCTAGGGCGAAGCTAGTTCTTTGTGGACACTCCGTGGACACTCGAACGGTTTCCGACTGAGCGCCGTGACCAGAAATTGCCTCTGAGCTGATCTTTCACTGGAGCCGGGTGCGGGGATCGAACTCGCCACCTCATGATTACAAATCAAGTGCTCTACCAACTGAGCTAACCCGGCGTGGCCGCTCAGGTTATCCAGGCCGCGGTCAGCCGAGGTCTTCCCAACCGACCAGCGAGAACGTGCTGATCAGCCGGTATTCGAGACTCGTCGGCAAACGGTTCGTCTTCGTGCATGCAACGATCGACACGGTCTCGCCTCCGACGCGCCGAGTGGCCGCCAGGATGTCGTTGGCGTACTTGGTCGTGATGAACTCCGCGACCATCCGATATCGGTACTGGCGCTGGTCCGCTGTGAGCACGATCAAATCGTCGCCGCCACGCAGCAGGTGCTGGTTGCGGTACGGCCCTCCGTGCTCGGTGCGGTGACCGAACAACACCGAGTTCGCGCCCTGACCGACGAGTCCCGTCCCCGTCCAGTGCCAGGTGTTGCCGCCGTCGACCACACGTTTCGCGTCGCCGTCGAACACCCAGTGCGTGACGCCGAGGCGGGGGATACTGATCAGCCACGGAATCGGACCACCCGGTGGTGGAGGATTCGTCGGGCGGCCCGATGACCGCCGGCTCCGGACTCCCGGTGAACCAGCCCATCACGTCGCAGATGATGTGCGCGGCGCCGTACGAATAGCAGGCGACGCCGACGTTGCTGATTCGACAGATCGCATGGTTGGCCACGGTCTGTCCCGTCCCCGTGACGTTGAGGTTCGAGACTTCGCGGCGCGGGGTCTGTGCCGCATAGACCGTGAAGAACCCGGCGTCGACCGTGCTCGCCACCGTCAGGTTCATGGCGATCGCTTGCGCTCGAGTGTTGATCGGCGCGGGGAGGCCGAACTGCTTGGTACCGCCGTGCCAGGAACGCATCTTCTCGCGTCGGGTGTCGAGCATCCGGGTCGGGGTGATCGGCACGAAGAGACCATCGGACGACGTGCCGCTCTGCGTGGCACCGGTCATGTATCCGACGACATCGAACAACAGGTGAGCCCCGCAGAAGTTGTACAAGTCGACCCCGACCGCACCGCCTTCGGCCCCGATTCTGGTGATCACGCCGACGGCTCTCGTTTCACCAGCCCCGACGTTCAGGTTCGAGGTGTCGGGCACGCCGCTGCCACGCGGGAACGCCGTCACGTAACCGGCGGCGCCGGCGGTGACAGCCGTCAACGTCCCGACCACAGCGGTGGCGTCGGAGGGGACCAGACCGTTGAGGTTCACGCGAGAGATCGAGCCGAGACCGGGCTGGGGGCCCGAGCGAGTGTCGAGCGCACGTACCGCCGACGGGAACGCCACGAGGCGCCCGGCTCGCACCGGGGCCGCCGTGGGGCGGTAGACGCCGATCAGGTCGACGATCAGGTCACAGCCGACATACGACATGAGGTCGACGGCGCCCGCCCCGAGTTTGATCGTGACCAGGTTGGCCACCGCCCCGTCGAACGCCGACATGTTGAGACTCGACGTGTCCGGAAGCGGTTCGCCCGCCGGGAACACGGTGACGAAGTTCCATCCAGCGCCCCGGCTGACCGCCGTGACGCTGAGCACCGCGGCAACCGCATCGGTGGGCACACCGGGTTGGTTCGTGATCCCGATGCGAATCCACTTGTCGCCGAGGCGTTGGTATCCGAAGCCAGCGGGCGCACCCGGCCGGCTTCGGGTGTCGCACAGCCGTCGTTGTTCGACCACTTCGAAGAAGCTGGCGCCCGGTTCCACGGCCTGGGCCTGCCCGGACAGCAACGTGGCGCCAGCAACCGCCCCAGCGGTTCCGGCAAGAAATGCGCGACGACCGAACGGTCGCGAGGAGACGTTGTCGCTCGACGACAACCGTTCGGCCGTCGTCGTCTCCAGGTCGCCCATCAGTACAAATTACGGCAGGTCATGACGCAACCTTGAGACTTCGTACAAAGAAATTGCCGCAGCAGTGGAAACATTCAGCGAGCTGACCCGACCGGCCATCGGGATGCTGACGATCGAGTCACATCGCTCGCGCACCAGACGTGAGAGACCCGCGCCTTCCGCGCCGAGCACCACACAGATCGGCTCGGTGGCGAGCGACCCGATCTCGTAGAGCGAACGATCGGCTCCGTCGTCGAGGCCGACCACCCAGACACCGCGCTCGGAGAGCTGTCTGAGCGCAGCAGGAAGACCCGGAACGAGGGCCATCGGGACGTACTCGACCGCGCCGGCGGACGCCTTGGCGACCGTGGGCGTGACGTGGACCGAGCGGTGTCGGGGCAGCAGCACCCCGCTCACACCGGCCCCGTCGCAGCTCCTGATGATCGCGCCGAGGTTGCCAGGATCGGTGACGCCGTCGACAGCGACGAGAAAGGGCGCCGCGGTTCCCCGGCTGCCCCGCGCGCCCATGAGGTCACCGAAGTCGGCCTCGGGAATCTCTGCGGCATGTGCCAACACTCCTTGAGGAGCTTCGCTGCGTGCTTCGCGTTCGAGCCGGGCCCGTGCCACGTGGAGCAGCGGCACGCGTCGAGCCGCGGCGATCTCGACGATGTCTGCGACGCCGGGGTCGCCTTCGAGTTCGGCGCTGATCCAGATCTCGTGGACCTTGCGACGCTCGGCGATCAGCAGTTCGCGCACCGCTTGACGACCTTCGACCTGGCGGCCGCCGAGGCCCTTGGCGGCACCAGCGGAGCCGCCCGCGCGGGCGGGGCCACGCGATGCGCTCGAGGGTCCCCGGCTCGCTCCAGATCTGCTGCTCGGCTTCGCCCCCGGCTTGCCGCCGCGACTGCCAGGCTTTGCGCCGGACTTGCCGGACGACGCACCTTTCGAATTGGAACTCCGTCGACCGGACGGAGGGCGTCCGCTCACGTCGCCACCGTCCCGGGTCCACGATGAATGAGAGCCGTGGCGAAGCACACGACACCCTCGCCTCGCCCGATGGCACCGAGCTGTTCGGCACGGTTGCCCTTCACCGTGACGGGAGCGCCGACTGCTGCGGTGAGATTCCGTTGCATCTCGTCACGGTACGGGGCGATCTTCGGCAGTTCGCACACCACCGCGCAATCGACGTTCGACGCCCGCCAGCCGTCCTCGGCGAGCATGGCCGTGACGTGGCGGAGCAGCGCCATCGAGTCGGCGCCGCGCCAGCGGTCGTCGGTGTCGGGGAAATGCATCCCGATGTCGCCGAGCCCTGCAGCACCGAGCAACGCATCAGCGCACGCGTGAGCGACGGCATCGGCGTCGCTGTGGCCTTCGAGTCCGATCACGCCGTCGAAGTGGCAGCCGCCGAGCACCATCACCCGCTCGGGGTCGGTACTGAACCGATGGACATCGAAGCCTTGGCCGACTCGGAACTCGGGAACGCTCACCGGTGGTCTCCTTCGTGATCGTTCGCGATCCGATCGCGAGCCCACTCGAGATCGTCGGGCACGGTGATCTTGCGGTTGGCCATCTCTCCGTCGACGACCGCCACCACGCCGCCAAGACCCTCGACCAACGCCGCATCGTCGGTGGCATCGTTGCCCGATTCGTGCGCCGCCCTCAGGACACCGGCGCGAAACGCCTGCGGTGTCTGGACCGCCACGAGCGACGCACGGTCGGGCGTCGACACGACGACCCCGTCGGCGACGATCTTGATCGTGTCGGCAACGGCGACTGCCGGAATCGCCGCGTCCGCTCCGTCGCGGACCGCGGCTACCGCACGTCGATAGAGCTCGACCGTCGCCAGAGGCCGCGCGGCGTCGTGCACACAGATGATCGTGGCGTCCAGTGGCACCGCAGCCAGGCCGGCGCGGACCGATTCACTGCGTGTGATTCCGCCGGCGATCGCCCCTTCACGTTCGGCGTCCTCGGGCGGCACCACGACGACGACCCCGTGGGACGCCTCACGAGCAATCGCAATCGATCGGTCGATCACTCGGACCTCGCCGAGCGCCTCGTACTGCTTGGGCAGCCCGAAGCGTCGACCGCTGCCTCCGCCGACGACGATCGTCCATATCTGCTCGGCAGCGGGCACACCGGCGCAGGGTAGTACCGTGACCGATGTCATGGCTCACGAAGAGATCCTCGCCCGAACCAACTTCTTCGCCGATGCCACCCCGGACGCGCTCGACGCTGTTGCCAGTTCCGGCCACGAACTGCACCTGATCCGAGGTGACGTGCTGTTCAACGAAGGCGACCCACCTGAATCGCTGTATCTGGTGCTGAGCGGGCGGCTGGCGATCGCCCTGGCGAATCCGATCGACAAACGCGAGAGCGTGGTTGCCTTGATGGAGAGCGGCGACCTCTTCGGCGAGATGGGCATGCTCGACGACGGCCCTCGTTCGGCGATGGCCCGAGCGCTCGAGCCCACGACCGTGCTGTCGATTCCGTACACCCAGGTACTCGCGATGTTCGACGAGAATCCGAAGCTGCTCTGGAACGTGGCTCGTCTGTTGGCGCAACGCATGCGCGTCACCGACGAGGCGCTGGCCGACTCGGTGTTCCTCGACGTCACCGGGCGCACGGCGAAGCGTCTGCTCGAACTCGCCGACGGCACCGACGAGTTCACGCTGCCGGTCACCCAGGAGGAACTCGCCGGGATGGTGGGTGCTTCCCGCGAACGGGTGAACAAGGCCATCGCGAGCTTCATCCGCCTCGGCTGGCTCGAGCAGAACGACCGCACCTACCGCATCACCCAGCGCGACCGCCTCGAGCTCCGCGCCCGCTGATTACAACAGGGGTCAGACCCGCGATGTAATCGCTTGCGTTGTCGCCCCGGATTACATCGCGGGTCTGACCCCTGTTGTAACTGACCCCTGTTGTGACTACGAGGTGAGCCAGGTGTGGGCGCGCTGGAATGCGTCCGCAGCATCGGCCGGGCGGTGTGCCGGACGCTCGGGAGCATGGGCGAATCCGTGCTCGGCATCGGGGTAGCGCACCACGTTCACGCCGGCGGCTTCGAGCGCGACGACGTCGGCCGACGGGGTGTAGGTGTCGAGTTCGCCGATGATCGCCAGCACCCGACCGGGATGGCCGGCCGCGAGATGGTCGAGCGGTTGGCCCTGGCCGGGACCCGTCCAGGCCTCCGGCAGCCGGATCATCCCGTAGAAGCTGGCGATCTTCGCGAACCGGTCGCTGCGCGCCGCCTTGAAGCAGTACATGCCACCCATGCAGAAGCCGAGCAAGCCGACACGATCGCACCCGGTCGCGTCGGCCGCCTCGACGAGATCGCGAAGGTGAGCGTCATCGTCGAGACCGGGCACGGCAGCGAAGCGCGGATCGACGTCGTCGCCGAGATCGAGACCGGGGAACGGCTCGACCGCGCAAACCGTCATCGACCAGATCGAGGCGAGTCGGTTGACCATGTCGTCGAACAGCGGTCGCAGGCCGAAGATGTCCGGTGCGATCACCAGGCCCATGGTCGCGACGTCGTCGGTGTCGGACGGTTCGGCGATCTCGGCCGCGGTCCCGGATGGCAATGTGATGCGCATCGACTCGAACTTAGTTGCGAGCGAAGGTGTCGATCATCAGCCGAACGTCGTCGGCGAGTGGATACAGGATCGGACAGGTACAGCCCGACGCGACGTACTCGTCGACCTTGGCGCGTACCTCGTCCGGGGTGCCCGACGCAGTGATCATCTGCACGATCTCGTCGGGAACGAGCTTGCTCGCCGCCACCACCTGATCGTGCGTGGCCGGCCAGGTGAGGACCTCACCGATCTCGTCGAGGAGCGCTTGGGGCACCCCCGACGCCTTCATGATGTGGGGCTGCTGGCCGAGGTACTGCGTGACGAGCAGGCGGGCGCCGTCGAGTGCCGCATCACGGTCCTCGTCGACGGAGCACACGACGAGCTGCGGTCGGTCGATCTCGTCGAGCGTGCGCCCGACCTTTGCCGCGCCACGCTGGAGCGCCTCGAGTGCACCGACGTTGTAGCTCGGTGACACGAGGTAGTTGAGGACCGCGCCGTCGGCGATCTCGCCGGTGAGTTCCATCATCTGCATGCCGGTCGCTCCGATGTAGATCGGGACGTCCTTCGGGCGGCGCTCCTGGTACACGTAGTCGAGTTCGACGCCGTCGAGTTGCACATGGAAGCCGTCGATCGACACCGTTTCGTTGTTCAGCAGCCCGCGAACGGCGTCGACGACCTCACGCATCACCTTCAGCGGACGGGCCCGATCGATGCCGACCTTCGCCGCGAGCGGATCCCACCACGCGCCGAGCCCACAGATCATCCGACCGGGCGCGAGGTCGTCGAGCGTCGAGAACGTCGACGCGAGTCGCGCAGCGTTGCGCGTCCAGATGTCGATGACGCCGGAGCCGATCTTGATCCGATCGGTGTTCGCAGCAAACGCCGCCATCGGCACCACGGCGTCACGAACCAATCGGCTGTCGGCCTGCCAGACGGCGTCGAAGCCCTTGGCCTCGGCGTACTGAACGAGTTCGATGCCCTGGCGGATGTCGTGGGCGTCCTGGAGGTACAGCGCAACGGGATACGTCATGGGGTGCAGCTTCCCACGGGGCCGACAGCACCGCCAACGACGGGCGGTTCGACCTGATCGTCGCTAGCGTCCTGCGACGAGGTCCCCCCGACGATGTTTCTCGCTTTCAAGGAAATGGCACGCGCCAAGGTGCGCTTTGCGCTGCTGATCGCAGCGATCGCGCTCCTCGTGTTCCTGATCCTGTTCCAGCAGTCGCTGCAGAACGGGCTGATCACCGGCTTCATCGGGGCGATCCGCGAGCAGAACGCACCGGTACTCGTCTACAGCGTCGACGGCCAGCGCGTGCTCCAGGGCAGTGTGATCACCCCCGACATGGAAGCCGCCATCCTCGCCGCGCCCGGCACCGGCGAGACCGGCCCGATCGGACAGGGCACGTTCACCGGCCTGCCGAGCGGCAACGCCGACGGCGAGACGTTCGACACCACGTTGATCGGCTACGAACTCGGCCCCGACGGCAACGGGATCGGCGCGCCGACCACGGTCGTCGAGGGCCGCCTACCCACAGCCGACGGCGAAGGCGTCGTCAGCGACGCCGACGTCCAACTCGGCTACGGCATCGACGACACCGTCACGCTCCTGCCGGGCGGCAAGGAGATCACCATCGTCGGTGTGGCCGAGAACGCCCAGCTCAACGTCTCGCCGACCCTCTTCGTCTCGTACGACACCTACCTCGATGCGGTCAAGAGCGTGAACCCGGATGCGGGCACACCGCTGCCCAACGTGCTCGGGGTGATTCCCGCCGATGGCTTCACCCCCGACGAAGCGGTCGCCTCGATCAACGAGCAGTCGCTGGCGCTCGACGCGCTGACCAAGCAGGACGCGGCAGCCGAAACGCCGGGTGTCGCCCAGGTGCAGCAGTCGTTCAACATCATCTTCCTGCTCTACGGGCTCGTCGTGCCGTGCGTGACCGGACTGTTCTTCCTGATCGTCACGTTCCAGAAGGCGAACTCGCTGACACTGCTGCGAGCCATCGGCGCGCCCGCGGGCCGCCTGGTCTCATCGCTGTTGATCCAGGTGGTCGTGATCATCGGCGTCGGTCTGCTGATCGGCACGCTGCTCTACTACCCCGTGTCCCAACAGGCGTTGGGCGGCATCGCGCTCCAGTTCGAGACCACCGCGGTGATCTTCTGGTCGGTGCTGCTGCTGTCGCTCGGCGTGCTGAGTTCGCTCGTCGCGGCGCGGCGCGTGCTGAAGATCGACCCGATCGAAGCGACGACCGGCCAGGGGGTGGGATCATGAAGCTCGCCCTGAAGGAACTCCGTCGCCGTCCCGGGCGCTTCGCCACTGCCACGGTGATCCTGACCCTGATCGCCATCCTGCTGATGTTCCTCGGCGGGCTGCTCGACGGGCTGATCGCGTCGTCGACCGGCGCCATCCGCGCCCAGAACGCCGACGCCATCGTGTACTCCGACACTGCGCAGGCGTCGTTCGTGCGCAGCCGCATCGACCCCGAACTTCGCGCACAGGTCGAAGCGGTCGACGGCGTCACCGAAGTCGGCGGGATCGGCAACGTGCAGCTCGGCGCTCGCGTGCCGGGCAACGGACCACGTGACCTCGCCAGCGTCGCGCTGTTCGGCTACGAGCTCGCACCGGACGGTGTGCCCGAGGCGCCCCCGTACGGCGAGGCCTGGGCCGACGAGAGCATCAAGGCTGACGGTGTCGAGGAGGGCATGATCATCGAGGTCGGTCCGGCCCGTACCCCGATCGCGATCATCGGGTTCGTGGAGGACACCAACTTCAACGGCCAGTCGAGCCTGTGGGCATCGCCTGACACTTGGCGCGATGCGCTGAGCGCCAACCGCCCCGACGCGCAGCTCGGGCCTGACGTGTTCCAGGCGCTGGTCGTGCGCGGCGACGGCGCCGATCTTCCCAACGCGATCGATGCCGCGACCGGCGGAGCGACGGACTCGTACACCGTCGACGAGGCCGTCGACGCGATCCCCGGCGTCACCGAACAGCAGGGGACCTTCAACCAGATCATCGGTGTGACCGTGGCGATCGCCCTCGTCGTGATCGGGCTGTTCTTCGCCTTGCTGACCGTCGAACGGACGAGTCTCTACGGGGTGCTCAAGGCACTCGGCGCCAAGTCGTCGACGATCTTCGCGGGCCTCGTCGCGCAGGCGGTGGTCGTCACTGCGATCGCGTCGCTCGTCGCCGGCACGCTCGTGGTGTTGCTCGACGTGCTGCTGCCGCCGGGTTCGATCCCGCTGCTGATCACACCGGCGCGCATCATCCTCAGCGTCGTACTGCTGCTCGTCGCCGCCGTCCTCGGCTGTTCGTTCTCTCTGCGCCGCGTGCTGCGCATCGACCCCGCCTCAGCGATCGGAACCACCTCATGACCACTGCGCCCGCTGCCGTGTCCACGGCACTCCAACTGAGCAACGTCCGCAAGGTGTACACGATGGGCGACGGCTCCGAGGTCGTCGCGCTCGACCACGCCACCCTCACCCTGGCGAGCGACGAGATGGTCGCACTGGTCGGGCCGTCCGGATCTGGCAAGACCACGCTGTGCTCCATCGCCGGCGGCATCCTGTCGGCCACCGAGGGGACCATCGTGGTCGGCGGCGAGGACATCTCGGGCCACAGCGCCAAGGAGCTCACGAAGTTCCGCCAGGACAAGGTCGGCTTCGTGTTCCAGTCGGTCAACCTCGTCCCGTTCCTGAACGCCCGCGAGAACCTGCTCGTGGTCGACGAACTCGGCAAGCGCACCGGCGGGCCGGCGAAGGCCCGCGCCGATCAGCTGTTGGAGGAGTTGGGGCTCGCCGACCGGGCGAAGAACCTGCCGTCGCAGCTCTCGGGCGGCCAGCGCCAGCGTGTCGCGATCGGGCGGGCACTGATGAACGACCCCGCGCTCGTCCTGTTCGACGAACCGACCTCGGCGCTCGACACCAAGCTCGGCGAGCAGGTGATGGAGCTGATCCAGGGTGAGATGAAGTCGCGTGGCATCGCTGCGATCGTGGTGACCCACGACGAGCGCATCACGCACTACTGCGACCGCAGCGTCCACATCGTCGACGGCCGCCTCGAAGCCTGACCCTGTCTTCCCGGACCCGACCCGAAAAGCCAGGTTCTCCGGGTTCCGGCCTGGACCCGAGGACGTCCCCGGGACCTGGGCTCCGGGAACCAGCGTGGGCATTTCCTTGCGGCGCGCATGATTGTCGCCGCAACGAGGCATCCTGGCGCACATGGCTGCAGCGATACAGGCACGATCCCTCCGACGAGCGTTCGGCGACTTCGAAGCGGTCGCCGGTATCGACCTCGACGTTGGCGAAGGCGAGATCTACGGCTTCCTCGGACCGAACGGTGCGGGCAAGTCCACCACCGTCAAGATGCTGTGCACCCTGCTCGGCATCACGTCGGGATCGGCCACCGTCGCCGGGTTCGACGTCGCCACGCAACCAGACGACATCCGGTTGCGGATCGGCGTGGCGCTGCAGGATTCGTCGATCGACGGCAAGCAGACCGGCCGCGAGATGCTGGCGCTCCAGGGTCGTCTGTACGGCCTGAACAAGCACGACATCTCCCAGCGCATGGACGACGTCATCGGCCTCGTCGACATCGGCGAGGCCATCGACAACCGCGTCGAGTCGTACTCCGGCGGCATGAAGCGCCGCCTCGACCTCGCTCTGGCGCTGATCCACCGGCCGCAGGTGCTGTTCCTCGACGAGCCGACCACAGGACTCGACCCGGTGAGCCGGTCGTCGGTGTGGGCCGAGGTCCGCCGCTTGAACCGCGACTACGGCATCACGATCTTCCTCACCACCCAGTACCTCGAGGAGGCCGACGAACTGGCCGACCGCGTCGGCATCATCGCCAACGGCCTGATCAAGGCCGAAGGTGAGCCCGATGCGCTCAAGCGTGAGATCGGCGCCGACCTGATCCAGGCCGAGGTCGACGGCGACATCGCTGCAGCAGCCGACGCCGTTCGTGCGATCGAGGGCATCGACGACGTCCAGATCCACAACAACGAACTCGCCGTCGTCACCACCGACGGCGCCGGGTTGATCGCCCAGGTTGCGGTGGCACTCAACGGATGTGGCGTGCCCGTCCGATCGCTCACACTTCGCACCCCGACGCTCGACGACGTCTACCTACACGTCACCGGCAGCCATTTCGCCGACAGCGACGACCCCACCGACACGAACCTGGAGGCAGCGTCATGACCGCCACGTCGACCACCACACCGACGGCCGTACCCGAGTCCGCTCCGCTGGCACGCCGATCGTCGGCATTGCACGACTTCCTCACGATCGCCGGGCGAGCGATCCGCGGCGCCTTCCGTGAGCCCGAGTTCTTCATCCCCGCCCTGATCACACCCGTGTTCTTCTACGTCGTGAACGTGGGCGCACTGCAGGACTTCGCGCAGGGCAGCGGCGCCGTCGACGACTTCAAGGCGTTCCAGCTCCCGGTCGCGATCATCTTTGCGGTCACCGGCATCTCCCGGGCGGGTGCACTCGTCACCGACATCCAGAGCGGCTACTTCGACCGGCTGCTGCTCACGCCGATCCGCCGACCGATGCTGCTGCTCGGCTTGATGGCGGCCGACGTGGTGTCGATCATCGCGCTCACGATTCCCGTGATCCTGCTCGGCTTCGCCTTCGGGGTCACGTTCGTGACCGGGATTCTCGGCTTGATCGTGTTCATCATGTACGGCGCGCTGTGGGGGCTCGCGTTCGCCGGCTTCCCGTACGCGATCGCCCTGAAGACCGGCAACCCAGCGGCGGTCAACTCGAGTTTCATCCTCTTCTTCCCGTTTGCGTTTCTCACCACGTCGTTCCTGCCCGAGGAGGCCCTGACCGGTTGGCTGCAGACCATCGCCAAGTTCAACCCGGTCACGTACGTACTCGACGGGCTGCGCAGCCTGATCACGGTGGGATGGGACTGGAGCGCGCTCGCCGCCGGCGCCGTTGCGTCGCTGGGGCTGATGGTGGTCAGTTTCGGACTCGCATCACTGGCCATGAAGGGCAGGGTTTCCCGCAACTGAGACAATGTTGAGTCGGATGTTGTCAAGAGATCTGGTTGTTGCTACCTTCACAGGTGCAACACATCCACACTCACCTTCGATCAGGAGGCACACCAATGCTCTTGCAGAACTCTCCGTTCCGTGAACTCGATGCGCTGTTCAACCAGCGCACACCCGCTCGCTCGGCCTGGGTCACCGGACGCCCGATGCCGATGGACGCCTACCGGCGCGGCGACAACGTGTGGGTCCACCTCGACCTGCCCGGTGTGGCCGCCGACTCGATCGACATCTCGGTCGAGCGCAACGTGCTCACCGTCTCGGCTGAGCGCAGCTACCAGAGCCAGGAGGGCGACCGCGTCTATTTCGACGAGCGCCACGAAGGCACCTTCCGTCGCCAGGTCAGCCTCGGCGAGGGCCTCGACGCCGACGGCATCGAGGCCGACTACACCGATGGCGTGTTGAGCCTGCGGATTCCCGTCGCCCCCCAGGCGCAACCCCGCAAGATCACCGTCGGCACCGGCCAACTCGCGGTCGACGCCACCGCCAGCGACGCCACCTGACCCCACCCGACTCGCCCACTCCCACCACGTTTGCGTTGCGTTTCCGGTGGGCCGCCTCACCGGAAACTCGACACAAGCAATTATGTCCGGGATATCTGGATTGTTCGAGTTAGTCTCGGATAATGTTCGGCGATGGTTCCCGACTACGAACTGGCGCCGAGCGTCAACGCCGATACGCCCCAACAGCTCAAAGCGCTCGCTGAACCGGTTCGCGGCCTGATTCTCGACCTCGTGCTCGAGCGGGCCGCAACCGTCACCGAACTGGCGACCGCGCTCGATCGACCGAAGTCGTCCGTTGCCTACCACGTCGACGTGCTCGTCGATGTCGGACTGCTGCAGGTCGTGCGCACCCGGCGCGTGCGGGCGATCGACGAGCGCTTCTACGGCCGCACCGGCCGCACGATCATCTTCGGCGACAGCCCGACTCCCACCGGAGCGGTCCGACAGAACTTTCTCGCCGAAGCACAGAACGAGGCCGCAGTGTCGGAACCGGGACACATGCGTTCGACGATGCGCCACGCCCGGATACCCGAGGAGCGCGCCGGAGAGTTCTTCACTCGCGTCGTCGCACTTGCCGAAGAGTTCACCACGCTGCCTCGTGACGGCGATGTGGTCTTCGGCTTCGTTGCCGCCATCTACCCCACCGACCATCCCGTGCTTCCGGAGCCGTCGTGACCGACGTCGCGTCGACGCGCACACGAAACGAACTCGACCCCGCCCGCCTCGGGCGCAACTACGTCAAGCTCTTCTGGGCGAGCACGATCTCGAACCTCGGCGACGGCATCGGCATCATCGCCTACCCGTGGCTGGCCTCGGCGGTCACCCGCAATCCGCTGCTGATCTCCGTCGTCGTGGTGGTGCAGCGACTCCCGTGGCTGCTGTTCAGCCTGCCTGCGGGTGTGATCACCGATCGCCACGACCGCAAGCGGCTGATGGTCACGTCGAACACGATCCGCGCGATCGTCACGATTGGCATCGCGCTCGTCGTCATGAGCCGCCAGGGTGGTCTGCCGAGTCCCGACGTCGTCTCCGACGCGGCCACGGTGATCACGACCGACACCGCGCTGTATCTCATGATCCTGGTTGCGACGCTCCTGCTGGGGATCGCCGAGGTGCTGTACGACAACTCGGCGCAGACATTCCTGCCGTCGATCGTGCACGCCGACAATCTGGAAAAGGCGAACGGACGACTGTGGAGCGGTGAACTCGTCGCCAACACGTTCGCCGGACCACCGCTCGCCGCGCTGCTCATTGCGGTGTCGTTCGCTCTGCCCTTCTACGCCGACGCCGTCACCTTCGCGGCGTCCGCGCTGTTGATCGCCTTCATCCACCCAGCAGCACGGAATCGGTCGACAGCGGTCGCCTCCGCCGGGACCGCTGGCGCGCCGGCATCCACCTCGTGGCGAAACGAGTTGGCCGAGGGATTCCGGTGGCTGTGGGCCCATGACCTGCTCCGCTCCCTGGCGATCACCCTGGGAGCGCTCAATCTGATCGGCGCGCTGGCCGCAGCCACGTTCGTGCTGTTCGGCCAAGAGGTCCTCGACACCAGCCCGACCGAGTTCGCCATGCTCGGCACCGGCGGGGCCGTCGGCGGAATCGTGGGCGGGTGGACCGCGTCAGGCTGTGGCGAGGCGCATCGGCGCCGGACCGTCGTTGATGCTGACGTTGGTCGGCGGTGGCCTGTGCTCGCTGCTGATCGGGCTGATGAGCTGGTGGCCGTGGGTGTGGCTGCTGATGGTTGCATTCATGTTCGTCGGCACGCTCTGGAACGTGATCACGGTGAGCTTCCGCCAGTCGGTGATCCCCGACCATCTCCTCGGCCGGGTGAACAGCGTCTACCGGTTCTTCGGATGGGGCATGATGCCGATCGGCGCGGCGCTGGGTGGCTTGATCGTGGTGATCGTGGACCAGTTCGCGTCGCGTGAGCTTGCCCTGCGGATGCCATGGCTCGTCGCCGGCGTCCTCTCGCTGCTGCTGTTCGTCGTCGCCGGGCCTCGCCTGACCACGGCCAAGTTCGCAGCGGCTCGAGCAGCAGCGGCCGGGGACCACCACTCCGACGAGGAGTGAACTGGAACGAGCGAGGCGGGAACAGCTCGCAGCGCGCACTGGTTGCAGCGCTCATGGACATCTCCGACGCACTCGACTTCATCCGCGACAAGCGCAACGGCATGTTGATCGCTCTGAAGTCCGATGGACGGCCCCAGTCGTCGAACATTGCCTACGCCGTCGGCGCCGACGACGTGATCCGGATCTCGGTCACCGACGGCCGCGCGAAGACGGCGAACCTGCGACGTGACCCGCGAGCCTCGCTCCATGTGAACCGCGACGACTTCTGGGCCTATGCCGTGATCGAGGCCGACGTGACGATGCTGCCGGTGGCACAGTCACCCGACGACGCCACCGTCGACGCGCTCGTCGAGTACTACCGCACCGTGGTCGGCGAGCACGACGACTGGGACGCGTATCGCCAGGCGATGGTCGACGACGGCCGCCTGCTGCTCGAACTCCACCCCACCCACGCGTACGGCATGCTCAACCGCTGATTACATCGCGGGTCTGACCCGTGTTGTAACGCGATTACATCAGGGGTCAGACCCGCGATGTAATCGTCATGCGTTCTTCGGGAGTTCGGAGAACGGGACCACCTTGTCCTGGTTCGGCTCCTTCGGCAGGCCGAGCACGCGTTCGCCGATGATGTTCTTCTGCACCTGATCCGTGCCGCCGTAGATCGGCGGGGCTTGCGCGAACAGCGCCATCTCGGTGACGAAACCGAGGAATGGATTGCCGGTCGCCGCGTCGAGTGCCTTGCGGTCGTCGGTGTTGTAGGCGTGCAACATGCCCTGCGGCCCGGAGATGCGCAGACCGAGGTCACGCTGCAGGCGCACCATGTCGCTCATCGAGAGCTTCGCGATGTTGCCCATCCCCGCGATCTCCTCGCCCTTGGCCTTCGCTGCCTTGACCCGGAGGTTGTTGATGCGGCCGAGCTGGCTCATCGTGTAGAGCCGAACGAGGTCCTGGCGGATCGTCGGATCGCTCGCAACGCCCGCGCCCTGCGCGAGGTTGATCATCATCTTCGAGGTGTCGCGGAACGCCGCTCCACCGCCGGCGGTGGACGGCTTCTTCGGGTCACGGACGTAGTCGCCCGCACGAGTGTCGAGCTGTCCGCCGACGGTGCCGGGGATCGCCGCGCTCGCCGAGCTGCTGCCGCCGCCCGAACCGAGCCCGGCACGCTCGTGAGCGAGGGTGGTGTTGGCCACCGCCCAGCCGTTGTTGATCCCACCGATGACGGCATCGGCCGGTACGCGGGCGTCGGACATGAACACCTCGTTGAACAGCGCCCGGCCGGTCAGCTCGCGCAGCGGACGGACGTCGACACCGTCCTGGTGCATGTCCATCGCGAAGTACGTGATGCCCTGGTGCTTGGGAACGTCGGAATTCGTGCGGGCGATCAGCATGCCCATGTCGGCGTAGTGCCCGCCGGACGTCCACACCTTCTGGCCGTTGACGATGTACTCCTCGCCGTCGAGCATCGCCTTCGCCTGCAACCCGGCGAGGTCGGAGCCGGCGCCCGGCTCGCTGAAGAGCTGGCACCACGCCTGTTGGCCGGTGACGATGGGGCGCACGTACTGCTCGACCTGTTCGGGCGTGCCGTGCGTGGCGATCGTCGGGGCGGCGAGCAGCAGACCGAGCCCGCCCGGTGCACCGAGGGCGCCGAACTCGGCGATGGCGTTCGAGACGAGCACCGAATCGCCGCGCGACAGCCCGCGTCCGTACGCGTTCTCGGGCAATGTCGGAGCCGACCAGCCCGCGAGACCCAAGCGCTCCCACCACTCGGCAACGGTGAGCTCGGGGTCCCAGTTCTCCTCGAGCCAGGCGCGCACTTCGTCGACGACGTCGTTGCTGGTCGAGGCGGGGCGTTCGGTGGTGTCCGTCATCCCCACAGCATCGCCGATGCGCGAGCCGGGATCCGCACCG
>CAVUJG010000014.1:0-110792 GCA_963741755.1 Ilumatobacteraceae bacterium
GTGACCATCGACAGCTGACCCCACCTCTTTCGCCACGCATATCGTCGGTCGGCGGGGCCCGACGGACCGCCGATACCCGGCAAACCTCCGCACCGGCGGTTACTGCCATGCCGCACATAACGGGAGCGCCGTAGCGCGCCGCACGGCGCCCGGTCGATGTGCGACTTCGGCCCTTATGCCGGTGATGTTGTCAAGTGGGTGGTGTAGAGCTGGTCGACTTTGTCGGCGGCGGCGAAGTATTCGTCGGCGACGGTGCGGTCGGCGATGCGGGCGTAGACGAGGGTCATTCGCATCGATCGGTGTCCCAACATTTGGGCGATGGCTTCGAGGCTCATGCCGTTGTTGATCGACTGCGTCGCGAGCGTGTGACGCAGCTGGTGGGGGTGGACGTGGCCGATCCCGGCGATGCGTGCGCAGGCGTGTCGACGATGCGGCTGACGACTGGAGCGGTTGAGTGGTCGACCCTTGTTGGAGATGAGCCGGCCGGTGGTGTTCGGACCGTTCCAGTCGAGCCAGTCGCGGTGTAGTTCGACGAGGTGTGGGAGCAACGGGACGTAGCGGTCGGTGTGGAGTTTGCCGACCGGGACACGTAGCCAGTTCGTCTCGTTCATGGTGACGATGGCGTCGTCGGTGAGCTCACAGAACTCGGTGACGCGCAGCCCGGTTCGGGCGAGTAGCTCGATGATGAGTCGTCGTTGCGGGTCGAGTCGGACGGCGGCGGCCATGAACTTGGCGGCTTGGTCGTCGTCGAGGAACTTCGGCAACGGTTCGTCCATCTTGGGCAGGTCGGTCCACATGATCGGGTTGCGTGTCGGGGTGTCGGGGTGGTCCCATTCGATGAGTCGTTCGATGACGACGCGCAGCATCGACAGCCGAAGATTGATCGTCGACTTCTTGAGTGGTTGGCCGTGCTGGTTCTCGCGGGTGGCGAGCCAGAGCTTGTAGTGCTCGATGTGTCGACGGTTGACCTGGCGCAGCGAGACGACGGTGGGGTCGTGGTCGATGATCCAGCTGGCGAACAATCGCAGAGGCGACATCGACCGAGCGTGATCGTGCCGGGTCGGGCGGTCACCGAGATCTGATCGATGTAGCCGCGGGCAGTCGCCGCGAGGACCGGGGCGTGGGCGGCGATGCGCGCCCAGCGCTCGTCGACGGGTTCGTGTTCGATGGCGAGCATCGTCATGACGCCACGACCTTGCGGCCGAGCGCGGCTTGGGCATCTATGGCTTGAGCTGCACGTATGTACTCGCCGGCGAGCCAATCGTTGGCGAGGTGCAGGTAGATCTGCGTCGATGAGATCGAGCGGTGACCGGCTTGGGCCTGGAGTGCTTCGAGGGCCATGCCGGCCTCGCGGAGCCGGGTGAAACAGGTGTGGCGCAGCTCGTGACACGTCGCATGCTCGAGCCCCGCACGCCTGCGGGCGCCGAGCATGATCTCGTCGAGGCCCTTCGCGGTGAGCGGTCGACCGCGGTTCGGGTCCTTTCAACACGACGAACACGAACGGTGTCTCCGCGTCCGCGGGTCGTTCGAGATCGAGGTAGCGGCGCAGCGTGTCGAAGAAGCGTGGTGAGATCGGCACGATGCGTTGATGGCCGCCCTTGCCGTCCGCGATGAACAGTCGGCGTTCGCCCCAACGGATGTCCGACAGTCGCAGCCCGAGGACTTCGCAACGGCGCAGACCGGCGAGCAGCATCGCGTCGATCATCGCCCGATCCCGATCCGTCCGCAGCGCCGCAACGAGCTTGATGACGTCGTCGTGATCGAGGATCCGCGGCAGATGCCGCACCGGTCGAACCAGTGGGATCACCCGCCGGTCACGCGTCACCGGAGAGCGCACCGGCATGCCGCGCTGCACCGGGTTGTGGTCGAGTTCTCCGAGCGCGACGAGGTGCGAATAGAACCCCGCCAACGACGACAATCGACGACGGATCGTCGACAACGCCAACCCCTCCGAGGAGTCGATCGGCACCACCGTCGCATCGGCCGAACCGGTCCGCTGGACGCGGATGAACTCGAGCACGTGACGTCGCCGAACGTCGAGCGGGTCGACGTCGATGACCGTGAAGAACACCTTCAAGTCGTAGACAACCGCCAGCGTCGAGTTCGGTCGCAGCCGGGCGTGAACGGACTCCAAATAGTCGTCGACGAGTGGGTGGCCGAGCGTCGGAGCGACGCGCGAACCCGAGTCAGGAAGCGTCAGCTTCGGGAACGAAATGGGCTTCATGTGATCCTCCGATCGCGCCCCCTGCACCATCGTCACCGACAGCGAGAAGGGGCGGGTGGATCACCGACATATCTACCCAAGTCGAGCACTACATAATCGCGGCCTACGACTCGTCCGATAGGGGGACACCTACCGGACGAATCGCTGGTTCGTAGCCCGACGGGCGGTTCGGCGAGATCGGTCTCACATGGTGGGCGGCTTTCGGACGCTCGCTGATTGATCAGGGCGACAGGGCGGGGCACGGTTCGTGGATGGATGAAACATTGATTGGATACGCCCGATGCTCCACTGACGAGCAAGACCTCACCGCCCAGCGCCAAGCGCTTCAAGCGCTCGGCGTTCCGCCCGATCGCGTCTACATCGACCACGGCATCAGCGGCACCAAACGCGAGCGTCCCGGCCTCGATCAAGCGCTGGCGGCGGTGCGCACAGGCGACACGCTCGTGGTCCCGAAGCTCGACCGGCTTGCTCGGTCTGTTCCCGATGCTCGAGACATCGGTGACACCCTTGCCAAGCGTGGGGTGTCGCTTTCGCTCGGCGGTCAGATCTACGACCCGGACGACCCGATGGGGAAGTTGTTCTTCAACATCCTCGCCACGTTCGCCGAGTTCGAGGTGGACCTGATTCGGATGCGCACCCGTGAAGGGATGGCCGTCGCGAGGGCTCAGGGCAAGTTGAAGGGCCGTCAGCCGAAGCTGTCGCCGATGCAGCAGCGTGAGTTGAAGAAGATGCACCAAACCGGCGATTACACGATCTCAGATCTCGGCGAGCTGTTCTCGGTGTCGCGACCAACGGTGTACCGCACCATCGCCCGATCCACCCCATAGACCCTCGGTCCTGCTGGGGGAAACAGCGTTTCGGACCAGGGCCACTGAACCGCCAGGCGTCGCGTTCGATGACGGTTCAATCGCCGGTCGAGCGATTCTCGGTGTCGATGTGTGCCACTTGACTCTGATGGTGGTACCAGAACGGTTCCCCGTGGGGGTAGCTGTCGGCTACGGGACGATCGTCGAGACACCGAGCGACGGTGTTCGAGCAAGACGCTCGTCCGCCGTCACCAGCGTGGCGTCGAGATGCTGGGCGAGCACGACATACAACGCGTCGGCAACCGTGATCGACTCCCGGCGCTTCCAGGCCTCGCTGAGTAATGGGCGCAATTGCGCCCGAAGGAAAACTGCCCGCTCGAGCATCACAAACGCCTGGTCCACCTGTGCCGGCCCAACGGTGTTGTTCAACGCGGCACGCCGGAGCGCAGCAGCTACTTCAACGAAGTAGTGCTCTGGCACCCACCATTGGGCCGACGAAGGAAACTGAGCAGACAACGACCGTGCGCGGGTCGTATTCAGAAGTAGCTCGACGCCCGCGGACGCATCGAGGACGAGTCGCGTCACGCCTCGTCAACGCGGGCCTGAGCGACGAGCTCCGCTCCCGTTGTGTCAAGCTCGACCGGCGGATCAACGAGGAGCTCGCGGAGCCACACGTCAAAGGATTCGGCAGGCTCCTCGATGAGGACCACCACCGGATCAGTCGACAGGTCGTCTGCGCGTCGCACCATGGGTTTGAGACTACTCGCAGCGCTGCGGCCGTGTTCGCAAGGTTCGTCAACCCGCCGTTTCTCGCTTTCGATCAACAGTCCCTGAAGAGACAGATCCCACGTCCGGTAGCGGTTCCTTGACCGGACGGGTAAGGATCGAATCCACGGATTTGAGGGAGTTCCCCTCCCATCCCTACTTCGCGAACTCCCACAACTGGGGAGGCCTGTAAGGCTCCTGGTCCGCATCAAAGATGATGCCCAGTAAGGCCACAGTCCCACCTCGCTCGATCCACCCGACCTGCTTGGTCGGCGGGCAGTTGGAGCCTCGGACCCGATTCGCAAGGTCCTCCAAACCCTGTTCAGTGGCTGTTCCCGACACTTCCAGAAACCGGAGGCACCGAAAGAGCTCGCTGGGCCGGCGCACACGATCCTGACCGAGCATCACGGAAGGGGCATGCCGGGCACCCCAACATCGATGGCGACGAGTGAGGCCGGAGCGAACGGTGGGGTCGGCGCAAAGGCCAGGTTGACCGTATACACCGTCTGCTTGAAGCCCTGGCCCGTGCCGAAGGCGATGCTCGAAGGAACGTTCAGCACTTCACCCGTCGGGTCATGGAACAACACGTCGACAGATCCGTCGGTGTTCACACGGAACAGGGCGTTCTGAGCGACGGACGCCACATAGATCCCGCCGTGGACGTCCAGCGCAATACCATCGGGTAGGGCTGGGAGCGGGCCGAACGGACCGCCGAGGAACGGCCAGTCGGGCGTCGCGCCCAAACCGGCAAGCAGGGCTATGTCGCCCGCCGACCCGTCGCCCTCGATCGGCACGGTCCACAGCGAAAAGCCTTCGTTGTTGGCCACCGTGAGCACACCCTTCCGGTAGGCGATGCCATTGGCACCCACCGGTGTGCTTCCTGGGCCGATGCAGGTCCCTCCGAGCTGCGCCGACTCGAACCACTTCATGGCGTTACCGTTGCGGTCGACCCGCCAGATCGCGCCACCCACGTCGCCCAGAGGCACGCTGCCCGGAGGCGGGCTGCAGAGGATCCCGGTCGAATTGGAGTCGGTGATGTACATGTTGCCGACTTTGTCGAACGCAATGGCATTGGGGAAGCTCATCTGGTCGGTACCGGCGATCAGCGCTTCGTCGCCCGTCCTCCGGTCGAACTTGTAGACGCCGGTCAAGCCGTCCCACTGCACCGCACCGTAGATGTTGCCCTTCGCGTCGGTAGCCAGGCCGAGGAATCCGGCCCCAGGACCGGCGGATGCCCAACCGTCGATCGTGCCGAAGACTTCGAAGTCGCTCGACCCGGGTGCAAACTTCAACAGCTCGCCGGTCAACGTGCTCGTCACGAACACGTTGCCGCTCTTGTCGACTGTCACACCCTCGAGCGACGGTCGCGGCCCTTCGCTCACGACATCGACTTGATCCCGATCCGGCGGGCCGGCTGACGTCGGCGATGGCACCGCAACCGCGACCAATACTGCCGATGCAACGAGTCCAAGAACACTTCTGGTAATCCGATTCATCGGATAGGCCTTTCCGTCTACTGTGCGTCCCCCATCGGTCGCACGGTGAGTGACGAACCCCCAAGTTCATCTCCCGCCAGCATGGACTGCGCGTTTTGCAGGGTCAAGGAATCGTGACCGATCTCACATCGCGGCCAGAGTGGCTGAAATCGACGTAATTCACGTGTCGCCGGGTGACGAGCCCGGCGACACGTCGTCGTTCGTCACGAAAGCCTGAACTTCGACATGGCCTCGGCATCGTCGAGCAGATCGAGCCGTGCTGCAGGCCCCGGGGCGGCGAGCAGACGGAATCGGTCGGCTGGCCCGATGGGAGCGAGCGTGGCCAGGTGATAGGTCGCCAGCAACGGGCCGTCGGAGACCTCGTCGTCGCCGGTGTCGACGGGGTCACCGCCGATCGCAGAAACCAGGTCGGTTGCGTCGGATTCGTCGAGGAAGTGCTGCAACCTGGCCAGCCAACGCTCTCGCCGCACGGACCCGTGCGTGTGAGGCCGCAACGTTCAGCGCCAAGCCCTTTCGACGCAAGGAATGACGGTCATCGGCTTCGATACAAGCTTCGCGCGATGCACGGGCCCGGATCTGCACGCGAGGTGTCGCAAGGAGGGCATGCGCACGAGGTCAGCAGTCCAGGTCGTCCGATAGGGGGACGCCACACGAACGATTCCGCCGTTGTCGCTGCCTCAAGTACCGCTTAATGCTCTCGTCTCACATGCCCGGGTTCGTGATCGTCGCCCGATCGAATGCCTCTCGGTGATCCGGTCTCAGATGCGGGTCCTCAACCGGACGGACTGCCTCCGACCCCCTACAGCGACGCCGATCTCAATCGCCTGTGCGAATCCAGAGCGGTCGTTGACTCGGGGTGGCCCCAGCAAGCAACTGGACGCACGGTGTATCTAGGCTTCGACGTCAATCGGCAACTCTTTCGACACGAAAGCCGACACCTGGACCCGTTACAAACTTGGGTGCCCCCACTGCACCCTCCAAGTAGCTCCATGGTTCGGGCAACTCGTCATTGTCCTCGAGTTGCAGGAGCGTGCTGAAGAAACCTTCGTCGCCCATAACTTCCTCGCAAGACATGCCAAAAGTATTGATCTGGTATCGACCTATCGGAAACTGCTGACCGGAGATCACTTCGGCAGTCGTGACTTCAACAATCCCACATGCTGGAGTTTGGGGTCCCGGACCAGATTCGGAGGCGTCACTCGTCGACGGCGAGGCCAGGGTGTCGATCGGAGAAGGAGTAGACGACGAGGGCAGGGTGTCGATCGGAGAAGGAGTAGACGACGACTCGGACAAGGCAATTGGTGCGTCATCGGTCGTACAGGATGAAAACGCTGTCAGGACGACACAGAAGGACAACACAGAAGCCGCGAGTTTCGTGAGAGAGGCTGGTGTTCCCATGGATGGATTCATTTCACTCCCGCGAGACCGCCGAATCTGTCGGGCAACACTGTCAGTCGGTTCGACTTGACGGTCGGTCATGTGGTCGTGTCGGTTGTGCATGGTCGGACGGTACGCCGACGCGATTCCAGGGGGGTGCGAAACGGGTGAGAGGCGGGTGTGAGGACTTGAGCGGCTAGGGCGGTGTCATCGGCGGTGGAGTGGAGTCCGACATCCGGGGGTCACCCCATCCGAAAGGGGGATCGCGTGCGGACGGCCCAGAGTGCTCGGGTCGGATCCCGAGCGGTCGCCCATGAACCTCACATCTGCCGGACCTCACACGAACGACTTCGTCGTCCTCGCTGGGAGCGTCCGATCGGGGGACGCCCACCGGATCTTGCACTGCAAGGCGGCTCCGGCCACGTGGCCTGGCGTGGGAAATCTCAACTGGCTGGTACGAATCGATTCTCAATGAGGGTCCGCTCTGCGTGACACCTCGCGGCTGACGGATCCGCGACGAGCCGACAGCAACGAGAGCCTCGACCGACGCTTCACGGCACAAGTCGCCTGAGCCGAACGAGTCCCCGAACCGCTGACGCCGGCGTGACCGACCTAGTGTCGGGCGGATGGCTGATCTGCTGGCGTTGTCATCTCGGGTGATCGATTCGGGTGTCGTCGACGAACCGGTCAATCGCATCACGAACGAACTGTCGGAGGTTGCGGACGGCCTTGCCGTCGTCGAGAGTTTCTCGCACTCCGTGGTTCTCGACGCCGGCGAGGGGCTCGTCGCCTTCGATGCATCGCACGAACGGACAGGCGCCGCCGTGGCGGCCGCAATCAGCGGTTGGAGTGCGACGCCGGTCACCCACCTCGTCTACACCCACGGTCACACCGATCATGTCGGAGGCAGCCCGGCCTTCGCCGAGGAATTCGGCGAGATGACCGTGGTCGGTCACGCCAATGTTGGCCCGCGTTTCGAGCGCTACAACTACACCAACGCCTGGAACGTCCGCATCAACGCTCGCCAGTTCGGTGGCGTCCGCGGCGACTTCGGGATGGGCGAGACCCCCGACTTCATCCCCACGACGACGCTGTGGCCCACCCACGTCGTCGACGACCACGACTCGATCACGGTCGGTGACCGCACGATCGAGCTCCACCACGCTCGAGGCGAGACCGACGACCACCTGTGGGGATGGGAGCCGGACCGCAAGTGGGCGTTCGTCGGCGACTTCGTGATCTGGAACTTCCCGAACGCCGGCAACCCACAGAAGGTCCAGCGATTCCCGATCGAGTGGGCCGCTGCGTTGCGCGACATGATCGCCCACGGTCCCGAACTCCTCCTGCCGGCGCATGGTCTCCCGATCGAGGGACGCGAGCGCATTGCACGTGTGCTCGGTGACATCGCCGGCGCCCTCGAGCGTCTCGTGGCCGAGGTCGTCGAGATGATGAATGCCGGCGAGGTCCTCGACACCATCGTGCACAGCGTCCATGTGGCCGATGATGTGCTCGCCAAGCCCTACCTTCGGCCGCTGTACGACGAGCCCGAGTTCGTCGTGCGCAACATCTGGCGCCAGTTCGGTGGATGGTGGGACGGTGCCCCGAGCCGTCTGAAGCCGTCGCCCGACGCGGTGTTGGCAACCGAGTTGGCTGACCTCGCTGGGGGAGCGTCGGTGTTGATCGACCGGGCGGTGACCCGGTCCGACGCCGGCGACCATCGTCTCGCCTGTCACCTCGCCGATCTCGCCGGCTGGGCCGCTCCGGACGATCCGGGCGTGCATGCCGCTCGTGCGGTCGTGTACCGGGCACGACGGGCAGCTGAGAGCTCGCTGATGGCCAAGGGGATCTTCGCTGGGGCCGCCCGGGAGTCCGAGTCGGTCGCCGAACACGATTGACCCGTCCGCGCGGGTTGAGGCGGCCGGATCCGCCGCTAGCATCGGACAACGCTATGTACGCAGTCATCGCCTCAGGCGGCAAGCAGGAAAAGGTGGCCACGGGCCAGCAGGTACGAGTTGAACTGCTCGACGCCGATGAGGGCAGCGACGTGTCGCTGACCCCCGTCATGGTGGTCGATGGCAGCACCGTGCTCGCGACCCCGGACGAGCTCAAGAGCGCGTCGGTCACCGGCAAGATCATCGGCCAGGTCAAGGGTCCGAAGATCAACGGCTACACCTACAAACGCCGCACCAATCAACATCGTCGTTACGGCCATCGCCAGAAGTACCACCTGGTCGAGATCACCTCGATCACGGTCTGACCGGCACCGGCCCGATTCGAACGGAGAACACTCATGTCAAAGACCAAAGGTGGCGGCTCAACCCGCAACGGTCGCGATTCCAACGCTCAGCGCCTCGGCGTGAAGGCCTTCGGAGGTAGCGAGATCACGGCTGGCACGATCCTCGTGCGTCAGCGTGGCACCAAGTTCCACCCAGGCAAGAACGTCAGCAAGGGCAAGGACGACACGTTGTTCAGCCTCGTCGACGGCAAGGTCGAGTTCGGCCACACCAAGGGCCGCAAGACGGTCAGCGTGCTGCCCGTCGACGCCTGATCACACACTCGCATCGAACAACGAACGGCCCGGTCTCCGCACGGAGACCGGGCCGTTTCGCGTCCTGGGTGCCGCTCGCTCTCGAACGCGTGAACAAATGGGCAGGTCACCCGACCATTTGTTCACGCGTTCGGGGAGTGAACGACTCAGGCGTCGGCGAGTTTGGCTTCGAGGGTGTCGACTTCGACGTTGAGCGCCGCCGGGAGCTTGTCGCCGAAGCGGGCGTAGTGCTCGCGGATCTGCGGGATGGCGGACTTCCAGCCGTCGACGTCGACGGACAGGATCGTGTCGAGGTCGGCCTCGTCGATCTCGAGCCCGTCGGTGTCGAGCGCCGCCTTCGTCGGCAGCTTGCCGATCGGCGTGTCGACTGCGTCGGCGGTGCCGTTCACGCGTTCGAACACCCACTTGAGCACCCGGCTGTTCTCGCCGAAGCCCGGCCAGAGGTAGCGGCCGTCGTCGTCGCGACGGAACCAGTTGACGAAGAAGATCTTCGGCAGCTTGTCCGGATCGGTCGACTTCTCCATGCCCAACCAGTGAGCGAAGTAGTCCGCGTAGTTGTAGCCACAGAACGGCAACATTGCCATCGGGTCGAAGCGGAGTTCGCCCTGCACGCCCTCGGCTGCAGCGGTCTTCTCCGAGGCCATGATCGAGCCGAGGAACACACCGTGTTCCCAGTCGTTGGCTTCGGTCACCAGCGGCACCGTGGTGCGGCGACGACCGCCGAACAAGATCGCCGAGATCGGCACACCGGCAGGGTCTTCCCACTCGGAGGCGATCGACGGGCACTGTGATGCGGGAGCGGTGAAGCGGGCGTTGGGGTGGGCGGCTGGCGTCTCGACCTCGGGGTTCCAGGCGTTGCCCTTCCAGTCGGTGGCACGCGCCGGGGGAGTGTCGGTCATCTCCTCCCACCAGATGTCGCCATCATCGGTGAGCGCCGTGTTCGTGTAGACGCAGTTGCCCCACAGCGTGTCCATCGCGTTGGCGTTGGTCTGGTAGCTGGTGCCAGGGGCGACACCGAAGAACCCGGCCTCGGGGTTGATCGCCCAGAGGCGACCGTCGTCGCCGAACTTCATCCAGCAGATGTCGTCGCCGATGGTTTCGGCCTTCCAGCCGGGGATCGTCGGCACGAGCATGGCCAGGTTGGTCTTGCCGCACGCAGACGGGAATGCGCCGGCGATGTACTTCGACTCGCCGTCGGGGTTGGTGAGCTTGAGGATCAGCATGTGTTCGGCGAGCCAGCCGTCGTCGCGTGCCATCACCGAGGCGATGCGCAGGGCGAAGCACTTCTTGCCCAGCAGGGCATTGCCGCCGTAGCCGGAGCCGTACGACCAGATCTCGCGGGTCTCGGGGAAGTGCACGATGTACTTGTTCTCGGCGTCACATGGCCACGGCACGTCGGCGGCGCCGTTCTCCAACGGTGCGCCGACCGAGTGCAGACACGGCACCCACTGGTTGTCGCCGAGGGCGTCGAGCGCTCCCTGGCCCATGCGGGTCATGATGCGCATGTTGACCGCCACGTAGGCCGAGTCGGTGAGCTGCACGCCGATGTGGGCGATCGGTGAGCCGAGCGGGCCCATCGAGAACGGCACGACATACATCGTGCGGCCCTTCATCGAACCCGTGTAGAGGCGCTTCATCTCGGCGCGCATCTCGGCGGGATCACGCCAGTTGTTGTTCGGACCCGCTTCTTCTTCGGTGGCCGAGCAGATGTAGGTGCGGTCCTCGACGCGAGCGACGTCGCCCGGATCCGAATGCGCCCAGTAGCTGTTGGGGCGCTTGGCCTCGTCGAGCTTGGTGAACGTGCCGGAGTCGACGAGTTCCTGGCAGAGACGCTCGTACTCGTCGGCCGAACCGTCGCACCAGTAGATGTCGGCGGGCTGCATCACCGCTGCCCATTCCGTGACCCAATCCTTCAGGCGCTGGTTGGTGGTCGTTCCGCTCATCTGGTGACTCCTCGTTGAGTTCCGGGGGGTGTGGCCGCGCGTCGTATGACGACGGCATCGATCTCCGAGATCAAGCGTAGGGCGTGCAGCATCGATCGACGAAACACAGCGGGGAGTACAAGGTCACGTTCTCGCAGCGACGTGCGTGCGCAAGCGCGCGAGACGGTGCGGACGGGCGGCGTCAGGCGCCGGGGGTCGCCATGTCGACTTCGGAGCCGAGCCGCAGGTGGGTGGCGAAGCCGGCGTCGTCGAGATCGAACACCACTCGCTGGCCTTGGCGCAGCATGCGGAAGATCGAACCGGCCAGCGCATCGGAGGCCAGTTCGTAATCGTTGAGGTCGGTGTCGGACATCACGAGTCCGTCACCGCTTGCGGGGTCATAAGCCTTGATGACGCCCTGCATGACGAGGACTCAGCCCGCCTTGACGATCTTGCCGGACTTGATGCAGCCCGTGCAGACGTTGACCCGCTTGGAGGCGCCGTTGACGCTGGCGCGAACCCGCTGGATGTTCGGATTCCAACGCCGCTTGGTGCGGCGATGCGAGTGCGACACCGACATGCCCCACGATGGGCCTTTGCCACACACTTCACATTTCGATGCCATTGGATTCTCCTGCAGAGCTGCCGGATGCCCGGCTCGATCACGTTGTTGGTGCCCGACGAACGACTCCGCCTGCCGGGACAGCCATGAAATGCTACCAAGCCGATTGCCCCGCCCCACGCGGTGGCTGCAACGCAATCCCCCTAAGCTCGTTGGCCGTGCCCACTCTGGAACGGTTGAACACCGCAGCGCTGCGCGACACGGTCCGCACCTTTCGAGACACCGTTCGTGCGCATTCCCACGGGTTGAACCGGCTCAACGTGTATCCGGTCCCCGACGGTGACACCGGCACCAACATGGCGCGCACGCTCGATGCCGTCGTCGCCGAGATGGACAACGCCGCCCACGACGACCACGACGCCACCTGCGATGCGATCAGTCACGGCTCGTTGATGGGCGCCCGCGGCAACAGCGGCGTGATCCTGAGCCAGATCATGCGCGGGTTTGCGGGCACCGTGAAAGAGCACGCCGACGTGCAGGGCGCCAAGTTCGCCGAGGCGCTGCAAGCCGCCGCCGCGGGCGCATACGACGCCGTGCTCAAACCGATCGAGGGAACCATCCTCACGGTGTGTCGCGAGAGCGCGGAAGGCGCCAAGGTGGCCGCCGACGCCGGCGGGTCACTGGTCGAAGTCGCCCGAGCGGCACGTGCTGCGGGCAAGTTGGCCCTCGACAACACCCCCGAGCAACTGCAGGTGTTGAAAGATGCCGGTGTGGTCGACGCGGGTGGTGCGGGTTTCCTGCTCCTGCTCGACTCGGTCCTCTTCGTCGTCGATGGCGAACCGTTGCCCGTTGCGGAGCCCGACGATGGCACGACCGGTGCTGTGGGCGCCGTCTTCGACGCGGTGGCGCATCGTCACGCTGTGGCGCCCGGGGAACTCGACGTCAGCGAGCAGCGCTACGAGGTGATGTATTTCCTCGACCTGCCCGACGAACGCATCCGGGACTTCAAGGAACACTGGGGTGAGATCGGCGACTCGATCGTCGTCGTCGGCGGCGACGGTCTGTGGAATTGCCACGTCCACACCAACGAGATCGGCGCGGCCATCGAAGTGGCGCTCGACCTGGGCGGCCGGCCGAAGTCGATCAGGGTCTCCGACCTGTTCGAAGAGGTCGACGAGGAGCACGAGCGACGCGAGGCCGAACTCGCGTCGACGGCGCACGATGCGCCGGTTGCCGAGGAGCTCCCCGCCGTCACGACCGCCGTGGTGGCGGTGTGTTCGGGCAGCGGTCTCGTCGAGTTGTTCGCCCAGCTGGGTGTGCAAGGGGTGGTCACCGGCGGGCAGACGATGAACCCGTCGACCGCGGAGCTGCTCGAAACGGTGCAGCGCGTCAACGCCGATCAGGTCGTGGTGCTGCCGAACAACAAGAACATCATCCCCGTCGCCGAGCAGCTCGATGCGCTCACCGAGAAGACCGTCGTCGTCGTGCCGACCCGGTCGATGCCCGAGGCGCTGGCGGCGCTCGTGGCCTACGACGCCGACGCGTCCGCTGCTGACAACGCCGTCGAGATGGCCGAGGCGGCTGCGTCTGTCGTGACCGGTGAGGTCACTCAGTCAGTACGCGACAGCACGAGCAGCGTCGGCGTGATCGTCGAAGGAGACTGGCTCGGCCTCGTGCGAGGCGATGGCATCGTCGCAGTTGCCCCCTCCGTCGAGGGCGCTGCGATGGCGCTGCTCGACGTGATCGTCGGGGAATCCGCCGAGCTGGTGACCGTGGTGACCGGTGTGGACGCGGACGCTGCGGTCACCGATCAGATCGTCGGTTGGTTGGGCGACCACCGCGGCGACATCCATGTCGACGTGCATGACGGCGGTCAGCCGCTCTACCCGTACCTCTTCGGTGTCGAGTGAGGTCCGGAGTCGAGTGAACGCCCTGTCGTACCGCGACCTCGCCGAGATCGACGTCGGCCGGCTCAAGGGCGTCGGCGACAAGAAGCGCTCGGCACTCGCCGCCATCAACGTCGACAACCTGCTCGACCTGGTCACCTTCTACCCTCGCCGCTGGGTCGATCGGTCGAACGAGGCCCGAATCGCCGACCTCGAGCCGGGTGAGGAAGCGCTGGTGTTGGCAACGGTCCGGTCGGTCACCAAGCGGGTCACCCGGAACCGCCGCACGATGGTCAACGTCAACGTCGGCGACGGATCGGGGCGTATGGACGTGGTGTTCTTCAACCAGCCGTGGCGTGAGCGCCAGCTGCGCGAGGGGCTCCAGATCGCGTTGTTCGGCAAGGCCGACGTGTACCGCGGTGGACTGCAGATGTCGAACCCGGTCGTCGACCTGATCGGCGACCGCACGGGTCGGATCGTGCCGATCTATCCGCAGAGCGAGAAGGCCCAGATCAACACCTGGGAAATCGCAGGTTGGGTCGAGGAGGCACTGCGACGATGCCGCGATCGAGGGATTGCCGACCCGGTGCCACCATCGATCCTGCAACGCCTCGGCCTGCTCAACCGATTCGATTCGTTGTCGAACATTCACCTGCCCGAGTCGATCCGCGACAAGGAACAAGCACGGCGGCGGCTCGCCTTCGACGAACTCCTGCGAGTGCAGCTGGTGCTGGTGCTGCGCAAACGGGCGATGGAGCGCGACCAGCGAGGGATCTCCCACGATCTGTCGGGCGATCTCGTCCAACGCTTCCACGACGCGCTGCCGTACCCGTTGACGGGTGCTCAGCAGCGAGCGATCGCCGAGATCGAACACGACCTCGCCGCACCGCACCCCATGCACCGGTTGCTGCAGGGCGACGTCGGTTCCGGCAAGACCGTCGTGGCGGTCGACACGATGATGGTCGCCGTCCAGGGCGGTCACCAGGCGGCGCTGATGGCGCCGACCGAGGTGCTCGCCGAGCAGCACGCCACCGGCGTCCGCGCGCTGCTGGCCGGGGTCAGCGTCCCCGACCCGGGCAACCTCTTCGGCGATCGGCCGCTGCGCGTCGAGCTGTTGACCAACCGGGTCACCGGATCGGATCGCAAGGACGTCCTCGCCGGACTGGCGGACGGCTCGGTCGACATCGTGATCGGCACGCACGCCCTGATCCAGGACGCCGTCGACTTCTCCAGCCTCGGCGCCGTCGTTGTCGACGAGCAGCACCGCTTCGGCGTCGAGCAGCGCGCGGCGTTACGGGCCAAGACCGTGGGCGGCGCCGTGCCGGACATGCTCGTGATGACCGCCACGCCGATTCCCCGCACGGCGGCGATGACGGTGTACGGCGACCTCGACGTCAGCGTGCTCGACGAACTCCCGCCCGGTCGCACGCCGATCGTCACGAAGTGGGCCGACGGTCCGTTGCTCGAGGCCGAGGTGTGGGCCGACGTTCGCGACCAGGTCGCCGAGGGCCGCCAGGCCTACGTCGTGTGCCCGCTGATCGGCGAGAGCGAGAAGCTCGAAGTGGCGTCGGCCGAGGAGACGTTCGAGCGGTTGGCCCACGACGAACTGTCCGGTCTCCGGCTCGGGCTGCTGCACGGCCGCCTCACGTCGGCGGAGAAGGAAGCCACGATGCATTCGTTCCGTGTCGGCGATCTCGACGTCCTGGTCGCCACGACGGTGATCGAGGTCGGCGTCGACGTTCCGAACGCCACGGTGATGGCGATCCTGGACGCCGACCGGTTCGGCATCGCCCAGCTCCACCAGCTCCGCGGACGCGTCGGTCGCGGCGAGCACGCGTCGACGTGCTGGTTGGTCACCCAGCAGCGCAACGAACCCTCGGCCCGTGAAAACGAGGCGGGCGGCGACCCGGTGGGCAATCCGAGAGTCGAGGCGCTCGTGGCGACCACCGACGGCTTCGAGCTCGCCGAGATCGACCTCGACCTGCGCGGCGAGGGCACGCTGATGTCGACGTCACAGAAAGGCCGCAGCGACCTCAAGCTCGCCTCGCTGCGCCGCGATCGCAACCTGGTCGAGCTCGCCCGCGAGGCAGCGTTCGAGATCGTCGACGCCGATCCCGAACTCGCCGGTCACCCCGAGCTCGCCGACGAACTCGCGCTCGTCTTCAGCGAATCCGACGAAGCCTTCCTCGCCAAGAGCTGAGTTCCAGCGTTCTCGTGAACAAATGTGCTCTCTGGGCGACTATTTGTTCACGAGAAGCCGGACGGGGTGTCGCCGCGGGCGATTTCGGCGTCGTCCTCGTCGGACATGACGAGATCCCAGCGGTCGAGGCAGTCCTCGCAGCGGTACGCGATCACGTCGCCGGGCTCCCAGATCCCGTCCTCGGGCGGATGCGAGAGCAGGAAGCAACGGCCACCACAGTCGATGCAGGTGATTTGAGGCGTCGGCGTGAGCACGTGACCAGTCTTGCCGGTCGGCGACGACCCCTCGGCATCTGTGCGTATCCTCGCTCGCATGCGCGTTGTGGCGGGAGAACTGGGTGGACGTCGACTGGTCACCCCCGATGGCACCTCGACACGTCCGACCACCGACCGCGTCCGGGAAGCGATCTTCAACTCGCTCGGCAGCTCGGGAGTGCTCGACGGCGCCATCGTGGCCGACCTCTTCGCGGGCAGTGGGGCCATCGGGATCGAAGCGCTGTCGCGCGGTGCCGAACGCTGCGTGTTCGTCGAACGAGATCGAGCTGCGCTGCGAGCCCTGAACGACAACCTCGACGCGCTCGACTTGGGCGACCGCTCCAAGGTGCTCGGCGCCGATGCGTTGTCGGTCGTCGGCACGATCGACGCCGACATCGTCTTCGCCGACCCGCCCTACGACTTCGATTCGTGGGACAGCCTGCTCAACCGAGTCACCGCCGACCTCGTGGTTGCCGAGTCAGGATCGACCATTGCGGCGCCGACCGGCTGGACCGTGCTGCGAGACCGGAAGTACGGGCGCACTCGCGTGACCTTCCTCGAACGCGCGGTCGACCTGCCGGCGGGCGACACAGCAGTAGTGTCTGAGACCGAATGACCACGTCACTGCGGGTGCTCTATCCGGGGAGCTTCGATCCGATCCACCTCGGGCACATCGATGTCATCGAGCAGGCCCACGAGCTCTTCGGGTCCGTCGTGGTGGCGATCATGCACAACCACGCCAAGCCGTCGGGGCTGTTCAGCATCGACGATCGCGTCGAGATGGCTTCCGCCGCGCTGGCGCACCTCGACGGAGTCAGCGTGGTCGCGCAGACCGGCCTCGCCGTACAGGCCGCCCAGCGTGCCGACGTCGACTTCATCGTGAAGGGCCTGCGTACCTCGGGCGACTTCGAGATCGAGCAGCAGATGGCCCACAACAACCACGCAGTGACCGGGGTGCGCACGGTGTATCTTCCCTGCCGGCCCGAACTCGGGTACATCAGCAGCCGCTTCGTGCGCGAGATCGCGAAGTACGGTGGATCCATCGACCATCTCGTCCCGGCACATGTCGCCGATGCACTGCGCCGTGTGAACGGCAGCGAACAGAACTGAGCCAACCATGAGCTACGACGACGGCGACGGCGCCTACGACGACATCGACGACGACTACCCCGATCCAGCGGCCGCTGGCGGCTTCGTCGGTGACGCCGAAACCCTCCTGCGCCGTGCGATCGACATCATCGCCACCGCGCCGACCATGCCGTTGTCGTCGTCACCGCGCATCGACCGCGACGAGATGATCGAACTGCTCGAGGAATCGCTGCACCGGCTTCCGGAGGAGCTTCGTCAAGCGCGCTGGATGCTCAAGGAACGCCAGGAGTTCGTGGCCAAGACCCGCCGCGAGGCCGACGAGCTGCTCGAAGCCGCCCGAGTGCGCGCCGAGCGCATGGTGCAGCGCACCGAGGTGGTGCGTGCCGCCGAGCAGCGAGCTCGCCAGGTCATGGAGACCGCCGAGGCGGACTCGCGACGTCTCAAGCACGAGACCGAGGACTTCCTCGACCAACGACTCGGCTCGTTCGAGATCCTGCTCGACAAGCTGCAGAAGACCGTCGGCGCCGGACGTCAACGCCTGTCGATCGGCGGGGCCGTCGACGAAACGAACACGATCGAGGAAGACGATCCCACCAAGGGATTCTTCGATCAGGATCACTGATCGGCCCGTGGCCGACCTCCTACGCCCACTTCGGATCAACGCCGTCGAGCTGCTCCGCCAGCCCGGCGCCGTCCGGGACGTGACCGTCGACATCGCGGCCGCCCCGCTCGACGCCGAGCACGAACGTCTCGTCGGCGACATCCACGTCGAGCTGCGGCTCACGGCGCTCAACGACGGCATCGACGTCGACGGCACGGTCAGCGCCGCCTGGTCCACGGTGTGTCGTCGATGCCTCGTCGATGTCTCGGGCACCGCGGTCGGCGTCGTCGACGAGCTGTACCAGATCGAACCGCTCGACCCCGATGCCTACCTGATCGAGGACGGCCAGCTCGATCTCGCCCCCCTCATTCGCGAGACCGTGTTGTTGGAACTCGAGACCGAGCGGCTGTGTCGTGACGACTGCGCAGGGCTCTGTCCCGTCTGTGGCATCGACCGCAACAGCGCCGAGTGCTCGTGCGACACGTCCGTGAAGGACGACCGGTGGGCCGGACTCGAAGGATTCGTTCCCGACGAGTGAGCCCGCCAGATGTCGGGCCCGATGGCAATGGCGCCGCCCCCCGATAACGTGATGCGGCCGTTGTGGCACGGTGTGCCCGACTCGGGCCCCCGGAATCCAGTACCGGTCGCACGATGACCGTCCCCGAGAACCAGGAAGCGAACGATGGCCGTTCCCAAGAAGAAGACCTCGAAGTCGAAGACCCGCAGCCGTCGGGCGAGCGCCTGGAAGCTGGACGCGCCGGCTCGCAGCCTGTGCCCGCGTTGCGGAAACGCCAAGACTCCACACGTGGTGTGCCCGTCGTGTGGCTGGTACCGCGATCGCGTCGTCGTCGACGTCGGCTGATCTCCTGAGCAACGCCATGCTCCCCGTCGCCGTCGACGCCATGGGCGGCGATCACGCTCCCGGGCCGATCCTGGCCGGAGCGCACCGCGCTGCGGCCGCTGGTATCCCCATCGTTCTCGTCGGTCCCGCCGACCTCGCAGGCCGCGAAGGTCCTGACGGCTCTCTGCTCGATCTGATCGAGGCGACCGAGGTCATCGGCATGCACGACGACCCTGCCCAGGGTGTTCGTCGCAAGAAGGACTCCACGCTCGTCCGCGCGGCTGAGGCGGTCAGAGATGGTCGGGCCAGCGCCATGATCTCGGCGGGCAACACCGGCGCAACGATGGCGTCGGCGCTGCTGCGCATGGGTCGTATCTCCGGTGTGAAGCGTCCCGCAATCGCCACCCCGATCCCGGTACCCGGGTCAACGCCCACCGTGCTGCTCGACGCCGGCGCGAACTCCGAAGTGCAGGCCGAATGGCTCGTGCAGTTCGCGCTGATGGGGTCGGTGTACGCACGTCATCGCTTCGACATCGATGCGCCGCGCGTGGGTCTGCTGTCGATCGGTGAGGAGCCTGGCAAGGGCGACAGCCTCCGCAAGGAGGCCTACGAACTGCTCGGCGCGGCGTCGCATCTGAACTTCGTCGGCAACGTCGAGGGTCGTGACGTCATGAGCGCGGACCTCGACGTGTGTGTCACCGACGGGTTCACCGGCAACGTCGTACTCAAGACGCTCGAAGGTGGCATGAAGGTGGTCATCAAGGCGTTGCTCGAGGCGTTCTCCGCCGAGGAGCACTACAAGCCACACGCCGACGCGCTGATGCCCGCCTTGCTGCCGCTCTACGAATCGCTGAGCCCCGACACCTACGGCGGCGCTGTGCTGCTGGGTGTCGATGGCGTCTGCGTCATCGCTCACGGCTCGTCGGGCGAGACCGCCATCGCCAACGGGATCGGCGTTGCCCGCGACATGGTGGCCCATGACATGGTCGGCGAGATCCGTGCCGCGATCGCCGGCAACGCGGCCTGAACGCCCCGACACCGACACGCGGACAACTACACTCGGCGCCCGTGCCAGCAGATTCCGCCCCACTCGAACGCGACGAGATCTTCGAGATCGTCCGTGACCGACTCGCCGACATCCTCGAGATCGAGCCGGCCACCATCACGGAGGGGCAGTCGTTCGTCGACGACCTCGACGCCGACTCGTTGGCGCTGATCGAACTCGTCGAGGCGCTCGAGGAGCAACTGGGGGACCGGATTCCCGACTTTCGGATCGAGGACGAAGACCTCGAAGACCTCAAGACCGTGCGTGACGCGATCGACTACGTCCACGAACGCGCCACGGCGAGCTGATCGCCGGATGTTCACCGGATGATCGCGACGTGACCGCCAGCGACCCACCGTCGCCCGGTCTCGCTGAGCTGGCCGCTCGCATCGGGTACCGGTTCGACGACTGGAGCTTGCTCGAGCGGTCGCTCGCCCACCGGTCGTGGTGTGCCGAAACCCCTGGAGCGACCAGCAACGAACGTCTCGAGTTCCTCGGCGACGCCGTGCTCGGCTGGGCGATTGCCGACCTGGTGTACCACCGCTATCCCGTCGCCGAGGGCCAACTGACCGATCTGCGAAAGAGCGTGGTCAACGCCATCGCGCTCGCCGAGGTCGCCCAGGAGATCGGTCTCGGCGAGCACGTGCTGCTCGGGCGAGGCGAGTCCGCCGCCGGTGGCGCCGACAAGCCGTCGATCCTGTCCGATGCCTTCGAGGCGGTACTCGGCGCCGTGTATCTCGATGGTGGCGCCGACGCGGCGTATGAGATGGTCGAGCGGCTCGTGGTGCCTCGCATGCCGGACTCGGCCGACTCGATGGGGCAGTTCGACCAGAAGACGCAACTGCAGGAGCTGAGCGCCCGCCTGGGTCGCGGTGCTCCCGTGTACGAGTTGTCGTCGAACGGCCCCGATCATGCCAAGACGTTCCATGCTCGAGTGCTCGTCGACGGCGAAGTCCTCGGCGTCGGCATCGGACGATCGAAGAAGGCCGCCGAACAGCTCGCTGCCACCGAGGCCTGCCTCGCGCTCGGCTGACATCTCGGCTGCACCGTGAACGTCGATGCCTGAGCTTCCCGAAGTCGAGACGGTCCGACGCGGACTGCAACGGCACCTCGTCGGGCGCCGGATCGAGCGCGTCGAGGTGGGCCGCGAGCGCTCGGTGCGCCGCACGTCGCGCGAGGCGGTGATCGCCGGACTCAGCGACACCGTGGTCGAAGCCGCCGACCGTCGCGGCAAGTACCTGCTGCTCGCCTTGGACTCAGGCGACACCTGCATGATCCATCTCCGAATGAGCGGCCAGGTGCTCCTGGCGGCCGCTGGAGCGCAACGACCGGCGCACACCCATGTCGTGCTGCATCTCGACGACGGCAACGAGGCGTGGTTCGTCGATCCGCGCACGTTCGGCGAGGTCGTCGTGTTCGACCCCGACCGTGTCGAGGTGGAGCTGCCCGAACTCGCTCGGCTCGGTGTCGATCCGATCGCCGAGCCCTTCGATGCCGCGATCCTCCGCCAGGCGTTCGGTACGACCTCACGGGCGCTCAAGCCGCTCCTGCTCGACCAACACGTCGTTGCGGGGATCGGCAACATCTACGCCGACGAGATCCTCCATCGGGCCCGTCTTCGACCGGATCGCCCGGCATCGAGCCTCGACCGGCGGCGACTCGCCACCTTGCACCGCTCGATCGTGGAGGTGCTCACCGACGCCATCGATGCGGGCGGCTCGACGCTCGGCGATGCCCAGTACGTGGATCTGATGGGCGAGGGCGGCTCCTATCAGGACGAGCACTGTGTGTACGGGCGTGGGGGAGAGCGCTGTGTCACGTGCGGGCGAGGATGGGTGCGTCGCTCGGTCACCGGCGGTCGAGGCACCCACTGGTGTCCGGTCTGCCAACACTGACACGAACACCCCGAACACTGACACGCACCCCGCGAGCTGCGAGCATGACCGCGTGCTTCTCACACCTCGGTATGGGCCGACTCCGATCATCGTGCTCGACGGCGACCCGGCAGCGGTGGCCGAACCGGCGATCCGGCAGCGGCGACGGTTCCTCACGATGATCGAACAACTCACCGACGACGAGTGGTTGCATCCGAGCCGATGTGACGGGTGGTCGGCGCGAGACGTTGCCGTGCATCTCGCCTCGACGAACGCGTTCTGGGAACTCTCGATCCGGTCGGGGATCAACGGTGTGCCGACAGAGATGCTGGCTGCATTCGACCCGGTCGCCACCCCCGCCGGGATGGTCGAGGCCTCGACGCTGACCACCGACGAGATCGTCGAGTCGTTCTCGGCGTCGTCGAAGTCACTTGCCGATCTGCTCCTCGAACTCGACGCAGCGGACTGGACGGCGCAGGCCGAGGCGCCGCCCGGGCACGTCAGCGTGAGCGCGGTGGCGCATCACGCACTGTGGGACTCCTGGATCCACGAACGCGACATCGCACTCCCGCTCGGTCGAGAACCCGATGTCGAGCCCGACGAGGTGATCGCCAGTCTTCGCTATGTCGCGGCGCTCACGCCCGCCTTGTCGCTGGCTTCGGGCGCCTCGGGAGCGGCCGGTTTCGACGTCGTCGGCCTCCGGCCCCGACGCCGACTTCCACGTTGCGATCACCGATGGCGTGGTCGTGACCACCGGGACGTCGGGGCCGCACTTCGAACTCGCCGGCAATGCAGTCGACCTGGTCGAAGCATTGAGCTTCCGCCGCCCACTCGAACAGACGATTCCCCGGGAGCTCGAGTGGGTCTTCGGCGGATTGGGCGCGGCCTTCGACCGCTGAGCAGCGATGGTACGGGTGTGTGGGCACTCCGCCGGGTAGCTTCGCCGGTGCTGTGTTCCTGAAGAGTCTCAACCTCAAGGGGTTCAAGTCGTTCGCCGACAGCACCACGATGGTGCTCGAACCCGGCGTCACCGTCGTCGTCGGCCCCAATGGATCGGGCAAGTCCAACGTCGTCGACGCGATTGCCTGGGTGCTCGGCGCCCAGGCGCCCAAGGCCGTGCGCTCGCAGAAGATGGACGACGTGATCTTCGCCGGCACGGCGTCACGCCCGGCGCTCGGGCGCGCCGAGGTGAGCATCACGATCGACAACTCCGACGGCACGCTCGGCGTCGAGTTCAATGAAGTGACCGTCACCCGTGTCCTGTTCCGCACCGGTGACTCCGAGTATGCGATCAACGGTGTCCCGTGTCGCCTGCTCGACGTCCAAGAGCTGCTGTCCGATGCCGGCGTCGGGCGCCAGCAGCACGTGATCGTCAGCCAGGGCCAGATCGATGCGGTGCTCAACGCTCGACCGGAGGAACGTCGCGCGATCATCGAAGAGGCCGCCGGTGTCCTCAAGTTCCGCAAGCGCAAGGAGAAGGCCGAACGCCGCCTCGATGCCACCGAGGCCAACCTGTTGCGCGTGCAGGACCTACTGCGCGAGGTTCGTCGCCAACTGCGCCCGTTGGAACGTCAGGCTCAGGCCGCCGAACGTCATGGTTCGCTGATCACCGAGCTGACCGAGGTCAAGACCTTCGTGTCCGGGCGTGAGATCGCGTCGTGGCGGACGAAGCTCGAATCGCTGGCGGTCACTCGACTCGAGAGCGCCACGGCCGAGTCGGAGCTGAAGTCGGCACTCGCCGCACTCGACACGCAGGTGATGGCGATCGAGGCGCAACTGTCCGCTCGGGGCGCCAGCGATGTGAGCGACCGTCTGGTGCGCGTCGAGCAACTCCGCGAACGCGCACGCGGTCTCGCCGCGGTGCTGGTCGAGCGGCGCCGATCGCTGGAACGTGACAAGGGCCAACTGCTCGACGCCGGTGTCGTCGCCAACCTCGAAGCCGATGCGGCACGCTTCCGGTCCGAACTCGACGACGTCGTGGTGGCGCTCGCCGAGATCGAACCCGCATCCGAGGCGCTGATCGCCGACGAGGAGACCTTCCGGGCCGAACGCACGAAGATGATGGACGCCGTGAGTTCGGATCAGTCCGGATCCCAAGCGGCCAGTGCCGCTGCCGAAGTGCGCGGTGAGTTGCGTTCGGTGCGCTCGTCGCTCGAACGTTCCACGGGAGATCTGCGGCGGTTCCGCGAGCGTTTCGACTCGCTGGCCGCCAAGCGCGACGCCAGCACCGAACGGGCTGTCCGGTTCCGTACCGATTGCGACGAAGCCGGTGCGATCGAGGAACCACTCGTCGCCGAGGTCGAACTGGCCGAGGCGGCACTTGCCGATGCGGTGTCGACGCACGAGGCGCGCCAATCGCTGCGCAACGACGCTGCCGAAGAGGCCTCGCGGTGCGCTGCTCGGGTCGAGGCGCTCGAACTCGCCCTCGACGCAGCGAGGGCCAGGGCCGGAGCCGAACGCCTGGCTGGGGTCGACGGTGTGCTCGGCACGCTGCTCGACCTCATCGAGATCGACGAAGGCTGGGAGCCCGCCGTCGAAGCGGCACTCGGCGAGTCATTGACTGCGGTCGTCGTCGACGACCCGTCGGCGGGGCGCCGTGCGCTCGACGCCTTGCGCAGCTCCGACACGAGCGGTGCGGTGATCGCGCTCGGGACACGCCCGGCCGGCCAACCGCGACCAGGGGTCGGCGACCCGGTCCGGCCTCACGCTCGCTCGTCACGCCCTGGCGTCGACGCACTGCTCGACGGATTGCTCGGATCGGCTGTCCGGGTCGATGGTCTGGGGGCGGCGGTCGATGCTGCGCTGAGCCACCCGGATGCCGTTGTCGTCACCGAAGGCGGCGACCGGTTCGGCTTGAGCGGGTGGCGGGTCGGCGCCGCCGGCAGTGGCGCCACGGCCGCCGCCCTCGACGATGCGATCGAGCGGTCGCGTACCGCTGCGGACGCTCTGGAACGTGCCACCGAGGCCGTTGCCTCGTCCGAGCGGGCGCTGCAGGCCGCTCGCACCGCCGAGACCGAGCTGGCGCGCCGACTCGATGCCAACGACGCCCGCTTCAGCGCAGCGTCGGAGGGGTTGGCGCAAGCGCAACGCGAGCATCGGGAGGCAGAAGCCGAGCTCGAGAACCTCGAACGGTCGATCGACGACGTCACCGCCAACATCGTTCGCGACGAGCAGCGAATCGCCGAACTCGAAGCGCTGCTTGCCGGCGCTGGAGTCCGACGAGCAGGCAGAGGCCGACGCAGCACGCGCCCGAGGCGAACTGCGGGCCGAGCTCGAATCGCGGGCCGCCGCGTTGGCGTCGCGACGCAAGGACCTCGAGGTCCACAACGCCGGGCTCCACGAGCGCCAGCAACTTCTGGAGCGCCGTCTCGACGAGACCGAACGGCGTCTCGCCGCCGATGCCGAAGCGCGGATCGCTGCGGAGGGCCGGCGCGTCACGATCGAGCGGGACATCGGCGCGATCGACCGCCTCGTCGAGCGCGTCGCTGCGCACCGTGACGTCGTCGAGGTGTTGCACACCGACCTCGTCGAGCAGCGTCGCCGACAGAGCGACGAGGTGCGCGGGCTGACCACCGAGCTCGACCAGCACCGCCGCGCGCGCAGCGAGAAGGAGCACGCACTCGACGCATCGCGCGAGCGCGCCCGTCAAGCCGAGCTCGGCGAGGCCGAGGCGAAGCTGCGCCTCGAGACAGCGATCGAGACGCTGCGTCGCGAGCTGGACATCGAGCCCGCGGTCGCCGAAGCGGCAACCATGCCCGTGCTGCCCGACGGCGCGACGCCGGCCGGCCGTGTTCGCGAACTCGAACGGGAGCTGCGCCTGCTCGGTCCGATCAACCCGCTTGCGCTCGAAGAGTTCAACGAGCTCCAGGCGCGCCACACGTTCCTCGAAGAGCAGCTCGAAGACGTTCGGTCGACCCGTCGCGAACTCGCCCGGGTGATCGCTGCGGTCGACACCGAGATCCAGAACGTGTTCGCCTCGGCGTTCGCGGACGTCAGTGAGAACTTCACACAGCTGTTCGGGCTGCTGTTCCCCGGCGGCGTCGGCAAGCTCAAGCTCACCGCCCCCGACGACATGCTCAACACGGGCATCGAGGTCGAGGCGAAGCCGAGCGGCAAGAACGTCAAGAAGCTGTCGCTGCTGTCGGGTGGCGAGCGCAGCCTCACGGCGCTGGCGTACCTGTTCGCCGTGTTCCGGTCGCGCCCGTCACCGTTCTATGTGATGGACGAGGTCGAGGCGGCGCTCGACGACGTCAACCTGCACCGCTTCCTCGGTCTGATCCAGGAGTTCCGCAAGGACGCCCAGCTGATCGTGGTGTCGCACCAGAAGCGCACGATGGAAGCCGGCGACTGCCTCCTGGGTGTGAGCATGCAGCCCGGCGGCTCCAGCAAGGTCGTCACCGAACGCGTCACCACCTCCTGAAGTTCCCCGAGCCCAGGTCTCCGGGAACCACCGAAGTTCCCCGAGCCCAGGTCTCCGGGAACCAGCGGCCTCCTGGCCGGTAGCGTCGGTGCACGACAGTTCCCCGAGCCCAGGTCTCCGGGAACCACCCGCCACCTGGCCGGTAGCGTCGGTGAACGATGGGTATCGAGATCCTGTTCCTGATCCTGGCGATCGCCGTCGTTGCCTTCGGCATCGGCGTGATCGTCGTGAGCCGCCGCAACTCGGCCTCGACGTCGGCTCCGCCGGCTCGGCCTGCGCGACCGGCGACACCGCCACCTGAACCCGCCGAGGGCGACCTGCTCGTCGCGGAGCCCCCGGTCGAAGAACTCGTCGAGACGGAAATCGAGCCCGAGCCGCTCAAGCCGGCGTCGCTGCGTGACCGTCTCTCCAAGGCGCGGCTCGCCTTCACCGGAGCGTTCGCCGGCGTGCTCGGCCGCAGTGGCATCACCGAGGAGAGCTTCGAGGAACTCGAAGAGGCGCTCCTGCGCGCTGATGTCGGTGTCGGCGTGACCACCGAGCTGATCGACGGATTGCGGGCCAAGGTCGCCGCGAAGGAGATCACCGAGCCCCAGGCGCTCCTCGACGAACTCGAAGCCGAGATGGTGTCGCGCCTCGAAGGTTCCGAGCGCTCGCTGACGTTCGAGCCAGGCGACCCAGGCAGCCCGAACGTGTGGATGTTCGTCGGCGTCAACGGTGTCGGCAAGACCACCACGATCGGCAAACTGTCGAACCAGCAGATTCGCGACGGCCGTACTGTGCTGATGGCGGCGGGCGACACGTTCCGCGCCGCAGCAGCCGAGCAGCTCACGACGTGGGCCGAACGCTCGGGTGCCGAGATCGTCCGTGGCGCCGAAGGAAGCGACCCGAGCGCCGTGATCTACGACGGCGTCGAGCGCGCCTCGGCGCGCAACATCGAACTCGTGATGGCCGACACCGCCGGGCGACTGCACACCAAGTCGAACCTCATGGAAGAGCTGAAGAAGGTCCGTCGCGTCGCCGAGAAGGGTGCAGGTCGGGTCACCGAGACGCTGCTCGTGATCGATGCGACCACTGGCCAGAACGGGCTGACGCAGGCCCGCGAGTTCGGCGAAGCGACCAACGTGACCGGTGTCGTGTTGACCAAGCTCGACGGATCAGCCAAGGGCGGCATCGTGTTCGCCATCGAGACCGAACTCGGCATTCCGGTGAAACTGGTCGGCATCGGTGAGACGATCGAGGACCTGATCCCGTTCGATCCGGCCGAGTTCGTGTCCGCCCTCGTCAACCCCTGACCTCGAACGACCCACCCCTCCCGAAATTCGGAGCCGCGGTCGCGCTGGACGCGATGAGCACCGAAATTCGGTCGTGGTCGCCCCCCTCCCGAAATTCGGAGCCACGGTTGCGCTGGGCGCGACATGGCCTCCGAAATTCGGTCGTGGTCGGCCGCCCGTCCCGAAATTCGGAGCCGCGGTCGCTCTGGGCGCGACGTGGCCTCCGAAATTCGGGGTGGAACGACGGCGTGCGGGCTTCGGGTGGACGGTGGGCGCCTGACAGACTGGCGCCCATGACGACCCTCGACTCGCGCCCCGACTCCCTCAGTACCGATCCCGAGACCCGTGAGGTCACCGAGGCGATCGACGCGCTGCTCGCCGCGAACGACCCGACCGCGATGGACAACGTTGCGTTCCGCGGCGCTCGTTACGACGCGGGGCTGGCGTGGGTGCACTTCCCCAAGGGCTACGGCGGCCTCGGGGTTCGTCCCGAGCTCAACAAGCTCGTCGAGACCAGGATGAGGGAGGCGGGTGCCAAGCCGACCGAGCCGGTGAGCTTCTTCATGGCGCTTGCCGGTCCCACGATCGTCACCCACGGCAGCCACGAAGCCAAGGAGCGGTTCCTGCGTCCGATGTTCACCGGCGAGGAGATCTGGTGCCAGTTGTTCTCCGAACCCGGCGCCGGCTCCGACTTCGCCGGGCTCGCCACCAAGGCCGAGCGCGACGGCGACGAGTGGATCGTCAACGGCCAGAAGGTGTGGAACACGATGGCCCACCTCGCCGACTTCGGGATGCTCGTGACACGCACCGACCCCGACGCGCCCAAGCACAAGGGCATGACCTACTTCGCACTCGACATGCATGCAGATGGCGTCGAGGTGCGACCGCTGCGCCAGATCACCGGTGAGGCCGAATTCAACGAGGTCTACATGACCGACGCTCGGATCCCCGATGCCCACCGGATCGGTGACGTCGGTGAGGGCTGGCGCGCGAGCCTCACCACGCTGATGAACGAGCGCAACGCGATCGGCACCGGCAGCGGTGCGGGGAGCGGATCGGTCGCCCGTCGCGGGGCCGCCGCCAACGACGCCGTCGAGATCTGGAAGCAGCTCGACCCGTCCGAGCAGGACGGCGCCCGCAAGGACCGCCTGATGCAGCTGTGGTGTCAGGCCGAGGTCAACCGCCTCACCAACCGCCGCGCCGGCGAGAACGCCAAGGCCGGCAACCCCGGCCCGGAGATGACGATCGCGAAGCTCGCCTTCTCCGAGCTGAACAAGCCGCTGTACGAGTTCTGCGTCGATCTGATGGGCGCCGACGCCCTGATCGGCTACGACTACACGTTCCGCCGTCCCGGCGATCTCGACATCACCGGCGGTACGCACGGCACCCGCTACTCGTTCATGCGGGTCCGAGCGAACTCGATCGAAGGTGGCACGTCAGAGATCCTGCGCAACATCATCGGCGAGCAGGTCCTCGGCCTTCCCGGCGAGCCCCGAGTCGACAAGTCGGTCCCGTGGAACGAAGTCCCGCGTAACTGAACCTGATGACCGACGAGCAGCTGTCGCCCGAGTTCGAGTCCGAGCTCGCCCTCGACACGTACTCGTTGTCGGCGTCGGTGTACGCCGAGCGGGCCGACGGTCAGATCCTGCTGCTGAAGCGGGCCGAGGGAAGTGCCATGGCCGGCTTCTTCTTCTTGCCGGGCGGACTGGTCGACCCCGGAGAGAACCCGTGGGAGGCCGCAGCCCGAGAACTCAGAGAGGAGTCGGGCCTCGAGTTCGCGGCGTCACCGAGCATGGTCGGCTGCTACCCGATGTTCATCTACGGGCGCGAGTTCCTCCAGCTGACGTTTCGCGGGCCAGTTGCGGGTGACGTCGCCACCAGCCACGAACACACCGATCACCGGTGGATCGACCCGGCTGAGTGGGCGGCGATGTTCAGCCCCGACAGCATCGACGCTCTCGCCGGGGACTCGGCGAGAATGCGCACGTTGTTGACCGGAATCGGCGAGGACGCTCAGCGATACCTGGCGCTCACCAGCGGGTAACTCTGCGGTCGCAAGGGCTGCCGGTAAAGTCGGAGCCCTGATGTTCGACAACCTGTCCACCCGACTCGAAGGCATCGTCAAGAAGATCCGCGGCAAGGGTCGCCTCACCGAGGCCGACGTCGACGAGGTGATGAAGGAGATCCGCACGGCGCTCCTCGAAGCCGACGTCAACGTCACCGTCGTCCGCTCGGTGTGCAATCGGATCCGCGAATCAGCGATCGGTGCGACCCGCTCGGGCGCCCTCGACCCCGCCCAGCAGGTCGTCAAGGCCGTCAACGACGAGCTGACCCGCGCCCTCGGTGGCGAAACGCTGGCGATCACCTACGCCTCGAAGCCGCCGACCGTGGTGCTCATGGCCGGCCTCCAGGGTTCCGGCAAGACCACCAACTCGGCCAAGCTGGCGACGTGGTTCAAGGGTCAGGGGCGTCAGCCGCTCCTCGTCGGCGCCGACCTCCAGCGCCCGGCCGCCGTCGAGCAGCTCCGCACGCTCGGCCGTCAGATCGACGTGCCGGTGTTCTCCGATCCGTCCGACCCGGTGAAGGCATCGGCCGCCGGTCTCGAGGAAGCCAAGCGACTCGGGCGCGACGTCGTCATCGTCGACACCGCCGGACGCTTGTCGATCGACGCCGAGATGATGGAGCAGGTCCGCCAGATCTCCGCCGCGGTCAAGCCCGACTACACGTTCCTCGTCGTCGACGCGATGACCGGCCAGGACGCCGTCCAGACCGCCGAAGCGTTCCACGAGACGCTCCAGATCGACGGCGTGATCATGTCGAAGATGGACGGCGACGCCCGCGGTGGTGCGGCGCTGTCGGTCAAGGAGGTCATCGGGCGCCCGATCGCGTTCGCCTCCACGGGCGAGAAGCTCACCGAGTTCGAACAGTTCCACCCCGACCGCATGGCCGGGCGCATCCTCGGCATGGGCGACATGCTCACCCTGATCGAGCAGGCCGAACGGGCCTTCGAGGCCGACCAGGCCGAGCAGGCGGCGGCGAAGCTGATGGAGGGGCAGTTCACCCTCGACGACTTCCTCGAGCAGATGCAGCAGATCAAGAAGATGGGCTCGCTCGGCAGCCTCATGGGAATGATGCCGGGCATGCCCAAGGAACTGAAGAACGCCAAGATCGACGACGACGATCTCAAGCCGATCGAGGCGATCATCCGCTCGATGACGGCCGAGGAGCGTGCGACTCCCGTGATCATCAACGGCAGCCGGCGTCAGCGCATCGCCAACGGCTCGGGTACCGAGGTCGGCGACGTCAACCGTCTCGTCAAGCAGTTCGGCGAGATGCAGAAGATGATGAAGAAGATGGGCATGGGCGGTCCCGGTGGAGGGCGCCCTGGCAAGGGGAAGAAGGGCAAGAAGGGGCGCACAGGGTCTGCCCCGAAGGGCCGCGGTCTGCCGCCCGGACTGCTCGATCCCAACGCCGTCGGCGGCATGGACATCCCGGGCCTTCCCGGCATGCCGAACATGCCCGGCTTGCCCGGAGTTCCCAACCGCTGATCGTCGCCGCGACGGGGCGAGGGGATTTCGGCGCCTGCCGCTAGCCTTGCAACGTTCTCATTTGCACCCAGGAGTATCGATTTCACATGGCAGTCAAGTTGCGGCTCACCCGCATCGGCAAGAAGAAGCAGCCCCAGTACCGCATCGTCGCGGCCGACGCCCGCTCGCCGCGTGACGGTCGGTTCATCGAGATCCTCGGGCACTACGACCCACGTCAGGATCCGTCGGTGCTCACCGTCGACAACGACAAGGCCGTGAAGTGGCTCGCGGACGGCGCACAGCCGACCGAGCGGGTGGCCAAGCTGCTCCAGATCTGCGGCGCCATCGAGCAGTTCGAGGCCGCCAAGGCGAGCAAGTGAGCGACGTCGACACCGACATCGCCCCCGAGTCGTCGGATGAATCGGCACCCACCGCGGTCGCCGTCCTGACGCACATCGTCAAGTCGCTCGTCGACGATCCCGATTCCGTCACGGTCGAGGCCGACGACTCCGGTCGTCGTTTGACGCTGAACGTGCGCGTCGGCGAAGGCGAGCTCGGACGAGTCATCGGCCGACGTGGCCGCACGGCGGCGAGCATCCGCACCGTCGCCCGCGCCGCCGCGAGCAAAGACGATGTCGAAATCGACATCGAATTCCTCGACGACTGAGCGACGCTCTTGACCGACGACGGCTTGCTGGAAGTCGGTCACATCCGTCGCGCGCACGGTTTGCGCGGCGACGTGTTCGTGCAACTGCTCTCCGATTCCGACGCTCGCGTCGCGCCGGGGAGCGAACTGTTCGCCAACGGTGAGCGACTCGTCGTCGAAACGTCACGGGTTGCCTCCAACGGTCGCCGTGTCGTCAAGTTCGCCCAGATCCCGGACCGCACTGCGGCCGAGCGATATGCGAACCGAACGCTCCGCGGACATCCGATCGACGACCCCGATGCGCTCTGGGTGCACGAGATGATCGGGCTTCGCGTCGTCGACGCCGATGGCACCGACCGGGGCAAGTGTGTGTCGGTGCTCGCGAACCCGGCTGCCGACCTGCTCGAACTCGACTGCGGCGCGCTCGTGCCGTCGAACTTCGTCGTGTCGATCGACGCCGACGACGATCCACGTCGACACCCCCGACGGCCTGTTCGACCTGGACTCCTGATGCCCGGTTCCCCCGAGCCCGGGTCTCCGGGGAACCAGGAACGACCGGCGAGGGCTGCGCATCGACGTGTTCTCGCTGTTTCCGCGGCTCGTCGACGACTTCTGCTCGGAGAGCCTGCTCGGCAAGGCCCGTGGTCAGGGGCTGCTCGACCTTCGGTGCCACGACATCCGTGAGCAGACCACCGACGTCCATCGCACCGTCGACGATGCGCCGTTCGGTGGGGGAGCCGGCATGGTGATGCGGGCACAACCGATCTTCGAGGCCGTCGAAGCGGTCGATCCGCCCCGCCCGTTGCTGCTGCTCGGGCCGGGTGGCCGACATTTCGACCAGACGATGGCCGCCGAACTCGCCGCTGGCGACGGGTTCAGCCTGCTGTGCGGACGCTACGAGGGAGTCGATCATCGGGTCCGACAGCATCTCGTCGACGGTGAGGTCAGCGTCGGCGACGTCGTGCTCAGCGGGGGAGAGGTTGCTGCGTGCTTGGTCATCGAGGCCGTCACGCGGCTTGCGCGAGGGAGCGATGGGCAACGCGGTCAGCACGGTGACCGAGAGTTTCGGTGAGTCGGGGCTGCTCGAGGAGCCGCAGTTCACCAGGCCGGCCGAGTTCCGAGGGTGGGACGTACCGGACATTTTGCGCAGTGGCGACCATGCCCGAATCGAACGATGGCGGCGAGCGCAACGCCTCCACCGGACCATTCGCGACCGCCCCGACCTGATCGAGGTCCTCGGCGGTCTTTCGACAGATGACGCGCGGCTGTTGGAAGAGTTCCCTGCCGTCCCGTATCATTGACGGGCCCCATCGGCGCGAGTGTGCGTCCGTGATCAGCGCACAGAATTCGCATCGGCCATCCGGCTCGCAGCACCACTCGCAGCCCCGACAACGCAGGTAGACGCCATGAAAGCCACTGACCTCATCGACAACGATTCGATCCGCGACGACATCCCCGACTTCCAGGCGGGTGACGAGCTCAAGGTGCACGTGCGCGTCGTCGAGGGTGGCAAGGAGCGCATCCAGGTGTTCCAGGGCGACGTCATCGGCCGCCAGGGTGGCGGGCTGCAGGAGACCTACACGGTCCGCAAGCTCAGCTACGGCGTGGGCGTCGAGCGCACCTTCCCGCTGCACACCCCGACCGTGCAGAAGATCGAGGTCGTCAAGCGCGGCGACGTGCGTCGCGCCAAGCTGTACTACCTCCGCGATCGCAAGGGCAAGGCTGCCAAGATCCGCGAGAAGCGCGACTTCTGAGTTCTGGCTCGCATTCAGCGAGCCCAATCGATGCCTGCTGGCGTCCCTCATCGGGCATTGGGCCCCTCCGAACGATTCGACGGAGGTCAACCATGCCCGAACACCGTTCCACCACACCTGATCTGTCCAACCGCGCCCGTGGGCAGTGGGGCGAAGATCTTGCGGCGGCGCATTACCGGCGCCTCGGCCACGACATCGTCGATCGCAACTGGCGTTCAGCGACCGGGGAACTCGACCTCGTCGTGTTCGACGGATCGACCTACGTGTTCAGCGAGGTGAAGGCCCGCCGAACCGCCGACTTCGGGCCGGCCTCGGCCGCCGTGACCGTCGCCAAACAGCGCCGGATCCGTCAGCTCGCCGTCGAATGGCTGCGCGCCCACGACGTGAATGCGCACTCGATCCGCTTCGACGTGGTCGCGATCACCGGCACCGACCTCGAACTGATCACCGACGCGTTCTGAGTGTTACGCGCTGTAACGCTCAGCCGGCGAGGGCCCAGATGAGCAGGGCGAGCGACACGAGCAGGGCCGAGCCGACGAGCACGTAGTCGGCTGGGCTTCGCCTTGAACTTCCGGTACGGGTTGAGTCCCATGCCGGTCAGTATCGTCGCCCGACATGGCCTCTGACACTCGCGAGCTCGAATCGATCACGGTGGAACGCAGCGATGGGGTGGTCACGATCACGCTTCGTCGGCCGGAGAAGAAGAACGCCGCCGACGCCGCGATGTGGAACGAACTGCTCGCCGAGTTCCGAGCGATCGCATCGAATCCGGCCGACCGTGCCGTCGTGCTCACCGGCGCCGGAGGCAACTTCTGCTCCGGAGCCGACCTGTGGCAGGGCGGTTCGGGCGACGGGCCACCGCCGCACCAGCTGTCGGCGATGCGACACATCACCGACGTCTGTCTCGCGTTGCACCGAATCCCGCAGCCGACCGTGGCCAAGGTGCGCGGCGTCGCCGTCGGCGCCGGGCTCAACATGGCGCTGTCGTGCGACCTGATCGTCGCATCCGAGGATGCTCGGTTCTCGGAGATCTTCGCCAAGCGGGGCCTCAGCCTCGACTTCGGCGGCTCGTGGCTGTTGCCACGCCTCGTCGGTATGCACCGAGCCAAGGAACTAGCGCTGCTCGCCGAGATCATCGACGCGGAACGCGCCGCTGAGATGGGACTCGTCAACCGGGTGCTCCCCGACGCCGAACTGGACGCGTTCGTCGACGACTGGGCGGCTCGACTCGCCGGAGGCCCGCCGATCGCGCTGGCGATGTCGAAGCGGCTGCTGAACAACTCGATGCACGTCACGCTGGAGGAGGCCCTCGACGATGAAGGCCTCTCGCAGACCGTCAACTTCGGCACCAAGGACACCATCGAGGCGATCAAGGCCTTCATGGAGAAGCGCGACCCCGTCTTCGAAGGCCGCTGAACGCACCAATCCGCCACCGGCAGGGGGAGCCGCAGCGTCTCGGTAGGGTGATCGGGAGCGCTGTGAGTGAATCGGCGTCGTACGCCGATCTCCCCGAGGTGCCATGTCCATCCCCACGATCTCTTCGCCGCGCGCCCGGTTCCTGCCCGGCGGCCGCTCCGAGTGGCTCACCGACCCGAGGACGAACCTGCTCTCGGGTCTGGTCGTCGCTCTTGCACTGATCCCCGAAGCGATCTCGTTCTCGATCATCGCCGGCGTCGACCCGAAGATCGGCCTGTACGCGTCGTTCTCGATCGCGATCATCATCTCGTTCTCGGGCGGTCGCCCCGGGATGATCTCGGCCGCCACCGGCGCCATGGCGTTGGTCATCGTGCCGCTCGTCGAGGAGTACGGCGTCGGCTACCTCTTCGCCGCGACCGTGCTCGCCGGAATACTGCAGGTGGGATTCGGCTACCTCGGCGTCGGCGAACTCATGCGGTTCATCCCCCGCACCGTGATGACCGGGTTCGTGAACGCTCTTGCGATCTTGATCTTCCTCGCTCAGGTGCCCCACATCCTGCTGAACGGCGACGACGCGGACTCGAGCCAGTTCTGGCTGAATCTGCTCTTCATCGTCGTCGGACTGGCGATCATCTACGGACTTCCCCGGCTCACCTCGGTCGTGCCGTCGCCGCTCGTGGCCATCGTGCTGCTCGCCGTCGGAGCGATCGTCTTCGACCTGCAACTGCCGACCGTCGGCGACATGGGCGCCCTCCCAACGTCGCTCCCCGTGCCAGGGCTGCCCGACGTGCCGTTCAACCTCGACATGCTGCTGGTGATCCTTCCCTTCTCGGTCACCTTGGCGCTGGTCGGTCTGCTCGAGTCGTTGCTGACCGCGCAGCTCCTCGACGATCTCACCGACAGCGATTCGGACAAGAACCGCGAGTCGCGCGGCCAGGGCATCGCCAATGTGGCGACCGGCTTCCTCGGTGGGATGGCGGGCTGCGCCATGATCGGTCAGTCGATGATCAACCATCGCACCGGTGGTCGCACGAGGCTCTCGACGCTCGCATCGGGCGTGTTCCTCATCATTCTGATTCTCGCCCTCGGCGACTTCGTGGCCCAGATCCCGATGGGCGCGCTCGTCGCCGTCATGGTGATGGTGTCGATCAGCACGTTCGACTGGCACAGCGTCGCGCCCGACACGCTGCGCATCATGCCGCGCACCGAGACGATCGTGATGCTTGCCACGGTGGCCATCACCGTGCTCACCCACAACCTTGCGTACGGCGTGGGCGCAGGTGTGGCGCTGTCGGCGGTGTTCTTCGTGCGTCACGTGTCCCACGTGGTCAACGTGACGAGCGTCGTCGACCCCGACAACGTCGAACGTCTCTACGACGTGAGTGGTGAACTGTTCTTCGCCTCGACGAACGATCTGATCCACTCGTTCGACTACGACGCGGTGGAGGTCAAGCGGGTCGAGATCGACCTGAGCAATGCCCGGGTGTGGGACACCTCGGCGGTCGTCGCACTCGATGCGGTCGTCGAGAAGTTCGCTCAACGCGGCATCAGCGCAGAGCTGGTCGGGCTCAACGAGCACTCCGAGCGGCTTCATCGCAGCACGACCGGGCGTGCCGACGGCGGTCACTGACTACGGTCACTGACTGCAGTTCGTTAGCCTTTCGCGGATGACATCACCGCTGCGACGCACGGGCCTCGTCGGCCTGCTGGGCGCGGCGGCGATGTGGTTCGCGATCGGCGCCGGCACGGCGGCGGCCGCACCGCCACCAGATGACGCGCCGCCGGCGACCCTGCCGCCCGAGAACGCCCTGCCCGACCCAGGTCTCCAGCAAGGATCGCTGATCCCGGTGCCCGTCGGCTGCCCGGTCCCCGACCCGGCAGCCGCGGTGTTCACCGGCACGATGATCGGCAAGGACGACGTCACCGAGGTCGTGCGTTTCCGGATCGACCAGCTGCGCGCCGGGTCGGCCGAACCGTGGGCAGTGAGTGGCTTGATCGACGTTCGTTATGGGCCGGACTACCGGTTCCTGGTGAAGGGCGACCAGTACCTCATCGGGATCGGGCTCGATCCTGTCTACGGCGTGCCAGCCTCGACGGTCCGGCCGCCCGAGCCCACGTTCGGTGGAAACGATGTCGTCGGCGTCGACGATCTCGCTGTCGACTGCCCGACGCTCGATGACCCGGTGCGCACCCTCCAGGTCGACGGAACCAGCGTCGATTCGGGTGTGATCAGCCTGATGACCGAAGACCGTCGGCTGCTCCTGGCCACCGTTGCCGTGCCGGTGATGATCGTGTTCGGGGTGCTGCTGGCGCTCGTGGTCCTCCGAGTGTTCGGCGGCCTTGCGTTCCGTGGTGTCTTCCAGCTCGGCCGAGCGGCGGTGACCCCGGTTCCCGACCACCGAGCGGTTCGCGTGCGAACGCATCGGCCCCGCGAGGCCGAGGCCGAGGCCGACGTTGCGGTCGAGGCCGGCTCGGCGTCGTCGGAGGTCTGAGCGTCAGCGCACGGCGAGTCGCACTTCGTCGAGTGCACCTGCCCAGTCGTCGACCTTGATCTGGTCGGCATCGCCCGTCGGCGAGCAGCGCACGAGGATGCCGCCGACGATCGGTTCGTCGAGCGCCGTGCCGAGCGCGGCGCCATAGGCAGCGAGTTGCAGGCGGTACCGGCCAATTCGTTCGGCTGATTGCACCGGACCCGACCACTGATCGGTCTTGTAGTCGACGATCATCAGCCCGTCAGAGGTTCGAACGAGGAGGTCCACATAGCCCTCGAGCACCCGGTCGCCGATCGGCGCAGCGACGAACAGTTCACGCCAGTGCGCCGCCCCGGCGACGACGGTCTGCACGATCGGCGTGGCAAGCGCCGACCGGGCGAGTGCTGCCACCTGCGTCTCGAGGCCGATCACACCCTCCGCCGCACACTGGGCGCGAGCGAGATTGTCGATGTCGGTGCCGGTCGCCAGATCGCAGAACTGCAGCACACCGTGTACTGCTCGGCCGATGCTGGTGCCGTACCGGCCCCGCTGCCAGGGTGGCAGCTCGACATTGACCGGGCGTTTGTCGAGGCCCGGGTCGTCGATCTCGTCGCGCTCGCCGATGCTGGCGAGTTCCTCCGACAGCCGAGTTGCGGCAATGCCGGTGCGTCGCGACGCCGTCGCGAACACTCGGTTGCGTTCGGCGGTCCAGTCGTCGTGGTCGGCCCATTCGATGTCGCGCTGCTCGACGGTTGCCCCGGCGACCGGTTGGAGCGCCACCTCGGCCGTGCGGGCGCCGGACGCCGGATCGGCGGCCCCTGCGGCCCACAGCAGTTCGGCCGACGTCAGCGGCCCCCGATCGCCGTAGTCGGCGTTGTTCTTCGCGGGAGCGCCGCGGTGCAACGACACGACGAGGTGATCGACAGCCCTGGTGCACGCCACGTACAGCAGCCGGCGCCGTTCGGCGTCGCCCATCTGCTCGTCGATGGGTTGCTGCGCAACGAACACGCCGTCGTCGCCGCGGCCGGCGAGCATCCAGGTGTCGTTCGCCCACACGACACCGTTGGTGACGGAGCGACGCGGTTTCGTGGTCAGCCCGGCGACGATCGTGATCGGGAACTCGAGGCCTTTGGCGGCGTGGATCGTCATGACCCGAACGGCGTCGTGGTCGTTCTCGGGCAGGATCGTGTCGGCGACCCGGCTCTCGGAGGCCTGCAACGTGGCCCATTGCAGGTAGCGCCGCACGCCGTGGCCACCCGCGTCGGCCCAGGCCCGTGCCTGTTCGATCACGTAGCGAAGCCGACGCCACACGTCGCGAGCGTCAGGCCCGGCGAGTGCGAGGTCGAAGACTCGACGTTCGTCGGCGACCGAGGCGAGCAACTCGGCGGCCGAGGTGTTTCCGATGCGCTCGGCGACCGACCTCACGTGGGCCAGTGCATCGGCGACAGGATGCTCAGCCAGGTCGACCGGCGGCGTCGACCACAGGTTCCACGAGCCGCCGCCGGACTTCCACTCCCACAACTCGACGTCGCTGCAGCCGTACAGCGGGCTGCGCAACGTCTCGACGAGCGCCAGCGTGTCGGTTGGGTCGTCGGCGGCACGCAGCGCCAGGAGGAGCTGTCGGATCTCGGAGGTGGCGTAGACGACGGACGAGTTCTCGGCGCGATACGACAGCGATGCACGACGAAGCTCGGCTTCGAGGGCCGGCAACGAGATCCGGGTGGGCAACAGGATGCAGATGTCACCGGGTCGGCACGGGCGCAACGCATCGATGGTCTCGTCGAACACCGGCCAACCGTCGGCGAGTGCGGTCGACACCGCTGCGGCGACGTCGGCTGCTTCGCGCAGGCGAAGCGCGTCGGCTGAGCCGATCTCGGCGTTGCGTTGATTCGGGATGAGGTCGTCGTGGCGATCGACGCCCAGCAACGACACGGTGCCGTGGCCGAGCCGTGGGGTCGGCCGGCATGCGTCGAGGCGCTGGAACGCCGGCTGTGCATCGGCCTCGTACCTGATCAGCTCGCCGAACACGTTGTTGGCGAAGTCGATCACGGCACGCGTCGATCGGAAGTTCGCCGACAACCGCACGTTGTCGGCGCCGACCTGGTCGGCGGCGCGCAGATACTGCGAGATGTCGGCGCGACGGAACCGGTAGATCGACTGCTTGGGGTCGCCGACGATGAACAGCCGGCCGGGCAGCGGGAGCAGATCTCGCCACGATCGATGTTCGGCGGGCTCGGTCGAGGGTCGCTGCGCCGGATCATCGGGATCCGACGTGAGGCGGACGGCGATCTCGAGCTGGATCGGGTCGGTGTCCTGGAATTCGTCGAGCAGGACCCGTTCGTAGCGTTCGTGGAGCAGTCGACGGATGTGAGCCGTGATCGGTGACCAGGCGTCGCGCGAGCACCAGCAGGTCGTGGAACTCGAGCTGTCCCGACGAGGCGCGTTCGGCAGCCCCGTCGAGGACGAACCGCCCGATGATCGCGCCGAGCAGCAGCCGGCGGTGTCGTTTGACGCCCTCGAGGGCCTCGTGGGCGATCCGGCCGAGCTCGATCTCGTCGGCGCGGAGCGCCTCGAGTGCATCGGCGCCGCTGGGGCCGAAGGCGCTCGTCCACTTCCCCTTGGCGCCGGGAAAGCTCTTGCGTTCCGTACCCCAGTGTCCGTACTTGTCGTCGAGTGCCCAGACGGCTTCGAGCCGGGTGCGCAAACTCTGGCTGGACAAGCCCGAGGCCAGTGCCACGAGCTCGGCGACGGTCGCGACCTGCGTGTCGTCGTGAGGGATCGGGGTCGACCCGATGTGGTCGGCGAGCGCGGCGATGGTCGCCACGTCGAGGTCGAGGGGGCCGGGGTCGGACAGGTCGACGCGGTCGTCGACCAGGTCCCAGTTCGCACGAAAGTCCTCGGCCATGCGGCGGGCGCCCTTGTCGACACCGAAGCCGTCGAACTCGCACAGCTCGACGAAGGCGCGTCCGCCGGCGATCAGACCGCCCGCCGGTTCGGCGTCGTCGAGCAGCGCGTCGAGCAGGTCGTTCCACTGCTCTTCGAAGGCGAGCCCGCTCTCGAGTTCGTCGAGCACGGTGAAACCCGGTGGCAGGCCCGCTTCGATCGGGAAGTCGAACAGGATGCGGCGGGCGAACGAGTGCAACGTGCCGATCGGCGCATGATCGAGCCGAGCGAGCGCCGCGTCGGTCTCTGGGCCAGGGTCGGCTTCGAGACGTTGGCGCGTGCGGCTGCGCAGTTCGGCGGCGGCCTTCTCGGTGAACGTGATCGCCGCAATGCCGGTGATCGGAACTCCGGAGCGGACGAGGTTGACGATGCGGGCCACCAGCGAGCTGGTTTTTCCGGCGCCGGCGCCTGCCTCGACGAACAGCGTCGAGCCCAGGTCGGTGCGGATCCGTTCGCGTTCGGCCTCGTCGGGCGCAGGTGCCGCCGCGCCGGCGGGGATGGTGGTGGCAGTCACGTCGCCGCCTCGTCGGTTCCGAACCATGCAGCGAGGCGAGGATCATGGTGCTTTCGGTCCCATTCCGCCCAGCGTTCAGTCGTGCCGAGTCCGTCTGGCTCGCAGTAGTGGCACCCGACGTAGAAGCGCCAGCCGGGCCGTTCGGGGCGATTCGGGAAGAACCCTGACTCGATGCCCGCCACGACGAGCGCAAGGGACTCGCTCACCCGGGCATCGACCTCGGGTGTCATCGGGAAGCCGGGTCGGGCATAGTCGCCCTTGCGGAGCAACCCGTACTCGGCAAGGACCGGGGTGTCCGGTTCGCCGAATCGGGCGCGGGCGGCCGCCGCGTAGCTCGGTAGCTGGAACAGCGTGCCGCCAACCGTGGGGTCGTCGACGGTCATGTCCTTGAACTTGTCCTTGCCGCCGGACTTGTGGTCGGTGACCACGAGGCCGCCGTCGCTGGTCCGATCGACCCGGTCGATCGACCCCTTCAGTCGAATGTGACGCCCGTCGGGCAGTGCGATTGATGCGTCGTCGTCAGCGCCGAAGCGCATCTCGGAGGCGAGCACCGTCGACCCGCGGGTGACGACGAGTTCGCTGTCGTGACGGAGCCACGTGAGCAGGTCGTCGAGCATGCGTGCCCGCTCGTCAGCCCAGAATGCAGGGCGGCCGGTGCGGCCACGGCGCTCGGTGCGTTCGCACACCTGATCGAAGAACCCGGCGAGCGCTTGGCGATGGTCGGCGCTCCATCCGTCTCGTCCGGGCTGGGAGAGTGTGCCGTCGACGACCGCCCGATGGAACAGGTCGAGCGCAGCGTGGTGCGCGGTTCCCCGGTCGCGGGCGGTGATGCTGATCGAATCGCCCGGTTCTTCGACCGGCTCGACGTCGAGGAGGTAGTGGTCGAAGTAGGCGTGCGGACACGCGGACCACGATTCGAGTCGGCTGGGCGACACGACATCGTCGAGCCGGGGGACCTCGATCGCCGACAGATCGCCGTCGTATGCGGTGAGCGCATCGCGGTGTCGTGCCTCGATGAGCTCGACGCCACGCCGCGTGATCGCGTCGCAGGCATCGTCGCCGAGTTGAGTGGTGGTCGGCGCCGACGTGTTGCAGGCGCCCGCGAAGGCGGTGCTCGAGCAGTGCTCGCCGGGAACGTCACCGACCCGACGCCGGCATGGTGCGACGCGACGGCCCGGTGCTCATCGGCCCAGGGGGCGATCCACCGGGACAGCTCGACCGACGACGTCGAGCGCAGATCGCCGCGTGGCGCAGTGAGCGTGACGGCGGCGGTGGCGAGTGTCGACAGCAGCACCCGATGAAGCCGGACGGCGCGTGCGTCGGTGGTGGGCAGCCCGGCGAGCATGCGATCGGCATCGGAGAGCAACGGATCGCTGGTGGGGCGCGGCGGCAGCATCCCTTCGGCAGCTCCGAGGATGATCGCCACGTCGACGTCGAGGCCGACTGCTCCGGCCAACGGCGCCGCCGTGACGCCCTGGCCGACGCGGCCCTGTCGAGGGCGGAACGGCGTCGAGCTCGGCTTCGAGCGTGGTGCGGAAGCGATGGCGGGTCACCGGTTCGCTGACCGGGTCGAGGTGGCCGAGCCGGTCAAGCGCCCCGGTCAGGGCTTCGTAGGCGCGGTACTCGGGCTCGGCCAGCCGCTCGATCGTGTGGCGCCCGAGACGAAGATCGAGTTGCTCGGCGCACCACGACGCCCAATCCGCCCAAGTGCGCGTTGCCGCCGGATGACCGAGCTGGTCGCGGAGTTCGCCGATGAAGGCTCGCAGCGACTCGGCCGATGTTCCCCACCGCTCGCTCGCGCTGAGTGATCCGAGTCGGCGGTCCCAGTCGTCGTCTCGTGCCACCCCGGCCTCGCGGCTGACGCGCTCCCAACTGGCGGTGGGAAGGTACTCGCCGTCGCCGCCCCGCAAGGGAAGGTCGGCGAGCATGTCGAAGAGACTGCGTCGGCGCAGGCCGCGTCGATCGACGTCGAGCAGGTCGAGGACCAGTCGCGGTGCCAGGCGTTCGGCGAGCGTGGTTCCCGGTCGGCCATTCCAGGGGATGTCGGCGGCGGTGAGGTGGTGCTCGACGAGCCGGGCATAGGGCCGCTGAGCGGGCCAGAGCACGGCGATGCGCTCGAACGGCGTGCCGGCCCTGGCGGCGTCGACGACGAGTCGGGTCGCCTCGCGCACCTCCTCGTCGGCGTCGGTGGCGGTGACGATTGCAACCGGCCGACTTCGTGGAGCGTCTGCAGCAGTGTCCTCGGCGGTGTCGGTCGCGCCGATGGCGTCGACGAGGTGCCGAGTGTCGGCATCGGCGGCCGGGTCGCCGGTGAGCTGCGACACCACGCGAACGTCGATCCGTTGTCCGAGCGCCCGGACGAAGGCCACCGCACGGCCGGCCAGCTCCATCGGGAGATACAGCACCAGGTTCTGCAACCCGTCGGGGACCGCGTGCTCGACCGATCGGGTGGCGGTCTCGTACAGGTCGGCCTCGTCGTACCACTGCGTTGCGAGCGTTGCGCTGATCGCCGAGCTGACCCGAACGGCTTGGCGGCCGCGCAACGATTCGTCGTGAAGTCTGGCAACGGCGTCGGGATCGGCCAGGCGGAGCTCGGCGTGGAGTTCTCGCAACGCCACCACCGTTGACGGGTGGGTGGCGACGGCGCCGAACGGACCCGGATCGTCGGCGAGGAGGGCCGCGATCGTGAGGTCGATCACCGGTGTCGACATCGGCGACTTGCCGGCGGACGCCAGCACCGGTCCGGCGATCAGCTCGGCGAGCCGGTTGAGCGTGACCATGTCGACGCCCGCAATACCGCCCTGACGTCCGAGCGCCCGGCGGGTCATCACTCCACACGTGTTCGTGGGCACAGCGACCGTGACCGGGGCGAGCGGATCCGTGCCCTTTGCGCCGGCGATCGCCGCGGCCAGCGCGCCGAGCGCGCGGTCCGGGGCGACGAGAGATGCGGAGATCGGCACGCCACCGATCGTAGAGAAGGGGTGTCGCAGAGTTGGCCTAGCATCCACGAATGCGCATGCGTCAGCGACTGTCGAAGATCGATTGGCGATCAGCGTCACGGCGGTGCGGGCCTTCGCCGACGATCCGGTGATGCGGTGGCTGTATCCCGAGGATGAGGTGTTCTTCGCTCCGGGTGGCGAGGTGCTCCGTCCGGCGATGACCGGTTGGATCGGCCTCGGAGAGGTGTGGTGCACCGACGATGGCGTCGGACTGGCCGTCTGGATCCCGCCGGGCCGTCCCGAGATCGACTTCACCGTCGACCCGCCGGCGCCCGAGCCGCCACCGGAGCGGATGGAGCGCTTTGCCATCCTCGGTCCACTGATGGAGGAGCACACGCCAGCCGAGCCGCATTGGTATCTGCAACTCCTGGCAACGCACCCGGACTGGCAGCGCCGAGGCATCGGCGCCGCGCTGATGAACGTGATGTTCGAACGAGCCGACGCGGACGGGTTGCCGTGCTACCTCGAAACCGAGACCATCGAGAACGTGGCCTACTACCGCCACCACGGATTCGACGTGCGCTCCGAGTGGGACGTGCCGACCGGACCGCACATGTGGGGCATGTACCGCCCGGCGGGCTGACCCCACTTCCCGCCCGGCCCCTGACCGTTCTCGTGAACAACTTCACCTCTGAGGCGTGAAGTTGTTCACGAGAACGGTGTGGTCAGGTGCGTCGAGCGGCTTCGGCCCGGGAGCGGAGGTCGGTGACGGCGTGCTCGAGGCCCTCGGGGTCCTTGTAGAGGGCGCTGCCGGCGATCAGCACGTTGGCGCCTGCTGCCGCCGCTCCCGCGATCGTGGCGGGGCCGATGCCGCCGTCGACCTCGAGGTCGACCGTGTCGGCGAGCCCGGCGTTGTCGATCATCGCTCGGATCTCGGCGATCTTCGGCTCCATCGTGGCGATGTAGGCCTGACCGCCGAAGCCCGGGTTGACGGTCATCACGAGCACGAGGTCGACCAGGTCGAGCACGTGTGCGATCGCCGACGCCGGTGTCGCCGGGTTGAGCGCCACCGCCGCATTGGCGCCGAGGTCGTTGATGTTGCCGAGCGTGCGGTGCAGGTGCGTGCAGGCTTCGGCGTGCACGATCAGACGCGAACAGCCGGCGTCGATGTACTGCTTGGCCATCACGTCGGGTGTGTAGACCATCAGATGCGCCTCGAACGGCACCGAGGTGTGCGATCGTGCCGACGCGATCACGTCGGGGCCGAAGGTGAGGTTCGGCACGAACTGGCCGTCCATCACGTCCCACTGGATCAGGTCGACGCCGGCGGCCTCGAGCGCCGCGACCTCCTCGCCGAGCTTGGAGAAATCAGCGGGCAGGACGGACGGGGCGATCTGGATGGGGCGACTCATCGGGGGCGAAACTAGCCCGCCGCCGCCTTCGTTTCAGTCGTCGTCGGATTCGACGGCGTGTTCCCACGCCTCGTCGTCCTGCTCCCAGCCCTCGTTGCGTTCCTCGACCTTCGCCTTCCAGTTCTCGGCATCGAAGCGAGACGGGTACGGACCGAGGACGTGATCTCCGGCGCCACGTTCGGCTGCCGGAACAGCGACCTTGCGGTTGAGATCCCAGTACCACTCGGTGTCGGTGCTCATGCATCCAGTGTCGCGCGCCTGCCCATCGATCAAACGGTCGCCCCCGTACGCTGGGGGGATGCAACTGACTCCCGATCGTCTCGTCGCGGGCGGCGACGCCATGGCCCGTGACGCCGATGGACGGGTCGTCTTCATCGACGGAGCGCTGCCGGGCGAGGTCGTCGACGTCGAGATCGAGCTGGCGAAGAAGGACTTCGCACGGGGGCGCATCGTCGAGATCATCGAGCCGTCGCCGCTGCGCGACTCGCCGTCGTGTTCGCATCGACGCAACGGCTGCGGCGGGTGCGACTGGATGCACTTCCAGCCCGACGCACAACTCGCCGCCAAGGTCGAGATCGTGCGTGAATCACTGCGACGCATCGGCCGGCTCGACCCCGACCTGGTCGAGTCCCTCGTCGAGCGAGGTGGCGCCGTGAGCCCGTTCGGCTACCGCACCACGATCCGCGTCGTCGGCGGCCCCAATGGGTCGGTCGGCTACCGGGCCGCCGACTCGAACGACGTCGTCGAGGTCACGAGCTGCCCGATCGCGGCGTCGAAGCTGTCGCGACTGCTGGCGGAGATCGGGGCCGACGAAGGCGCCGAACTGACGCTGCGCACCTCGGTGGACGACCGGTGCGATCACGGCGATCTGGGACAAGAAGTATCGCAAGAGCATCCGCGGGGTGCCGTCCAAGGTGCACATCGGCGAGCGGGCCTGGCTCACCGAGCGCATCGCCGGGCACGACCTGCGGGTCTCGGCGGGATCCTTCTTCCAGTCGGGAGCGCAGGCTGCCGAACTGCTCGTCGCGGCGGTCAAGGCGGCGGCCCCGGAGTTGTCGACAGCCCGTCACGCCGTCGATGCCTACGGCGGGGTCGGGCTGTTTGCCGTCGCCGCCATGGAGTCGACGCACCACGTCACGGTGATCGAGTCGTCGAAGTCGGCGTGTCTCGATGCCGAACACAACCTCGCCGGCCGTTCCGCCAACGTCGTTCGCGCCGATGTCTCCGGCTGGACGCCTCCGACCGGCGACGGTCCGACCCCACCGGTCGATGTCATCGTCGCCGACCCCGCTCGTCCCGGTCTGGCCAAGCCAGGCGTCGCTGCCCTCGCTGCGGCGGGTGCGGGCGTCCTCGTGCTGGTGAGCTGCGACCCGGTGTCGTTGGCTCGCGATGTTGCGCTGCTGGCCGAAGCCGGATACGTGCCCGAGCGCGTCGAAGTGTTCGACCTGTTCCCCAATACCCACCACGTCGAGACCGTCACCAGGTTCGTTTCTCAACCGTCGTGAAATAATCTGTCCATGACGTCATCCGGGAGGACGCCCTGCAACGTACAGATGATGTGAAACGTGAGTACACCGACGCTTCCGATGCGGCTCTCGTCGTGTCGATCGGCCGGTATCAGCAAGCCGCGCTCGCCGAGGCGTATCGGCGTCACGCCGGCGCTTCGTTCGGGTTGGCAAAGCGGTTGCTCAACGACCACGCGCGCGCCGAGGAAGTGGTGCAGGAGGTGTTCGTCCGACTCTGGAACGAGCCGAACCGTTACGACCCCGAACGTGGCACGCTGCGAAGCTTCCTGCTCGCGCACACCCACGGTCGCTCGGTCGACATGATTCGCTCCGACGTCTCGCGGCGCAATCGTGAGGAGAAGGAAGCCCGAGAGCAGGCCGACGGCGGGTATGACGTCGCGCACGAGGTGTGGGACATGGCGCTCGCAGGGCATGTTCGCGAAGCGATGGAAACCTTGCAGCACGGCGAGCGTGAGGCGATCGAGCTTGCGTACTTTGGGGGCTTGACGTACAAGGAAGTGGCCGAACGCTTGGGTGAGGCCGAGGGCACCGTGAAGAGCCGGATCCGATCCGGCTTGAAGCGTCTGCGTGGAGAATTGGTCCAAGCCGGTGTGTCCGTGGGAGCTGAGTGAGATGGGTGGAGCAATGGACGACATGACCGGTCCTTCCGGTGACACCTACGACCTCGACGAGCTGCTGGGGGCCTATGCGCTCGATGCCGTCGACCTCGACGAGCGCCGCCGCGTCGACGATTATCTCGAGGTCAACCCCCGAGCATCGGCCGAGGTGCAAGCTCACCGTGAAGTCGCCACGATGCTGGCCTTCACCGGGATGGACGCCCCCGACGACCTGTGGAGCCGGATCTCCGACGAGATCGGCGAGGTCGCACCTCCTCCGGGTCCCGAACTTGCCAAGGTGATGTCGTTCGACGATCATCCTCGCCGACGCCGTATCTCGACGGTCGCTCCGTGGCTGATGTCGGCTGCTGCCGCTGCGGTGATCATCTTCGTGGCCGTCGGCCTCGCGGACAGTGCCGACGCTCCCAACGAGCCGCTGGCCAGCGCCGTCGAAATCGCACAGGCCGACCGCGACTCGCTCACCACCACGCTCGTTGCCGAGGGTTCCGATGCGTCCGCCGAGGCGATCATCGACCAGGACGGCCACGGCTTCGTGCTGGCACGTGATCTCCCGACGCTGCCGGAGGGCCAGACCTACCAGCTCTGGGGCGTCGTCGAGGGCGGCGACGTCATCTCGCTCGGCATCTTCGGCCCGAACCCCGAGGTCGAGACCTTCACCGTCGAAGGCACGGTCGATGCGCTGGCGATCACGATCGAGCAGTACCCGGGCGTCGTCAGCAACGGCAATCCCGACGGCGCCTTCGTCGGCGCATTCTGACGCGACCCGCTCCCACCTTGCGATGAGCGAGGCGACCGGATACGGCGGTTTCGCTCATCGGTGGGGCGTTTCGACGGTTTGCGATGAGCGAGGCGACCGTATGCGGCGGTTTCGCTCATCGGTGGGGCGTTTCGACGGTTTGTGATGAGCGAGGCGACCGTATGCGGCGGTTTCGCTCATCGCATCCCGGGTCGCCGGGCGGGGTGAAGCCGTAGCCTGGCGGGGTGTTGACGCCGGTCTGTTCCGAGGAAGTACGTGTTGCGATCGAGGAGGGCCGCCCGATCGTGGCGCTCGAGTCGACGATCTTCTCCCACCTCGGGCTTCCGTCGCCACACAATCGTGAGGCGCTGGAACGCTGCACCGCGGCGGTGCGGGCCGGTGGCGCGATCCCTGCGGTCACCGCGGTACTCGACGGCGTCGTGCGACTCGGATTGACCGACAACGAGCACGAACGCATCCTCGGACCGGCGCGCAAGGCCGCCGAACGTGACGTCGCGGTGGCGGTCGGACAGCGATGGGACGTCGGTGCGACCACCGTGTCGGCGTCGGTGGCGATCGCAGCGGCGGCCGGCGTCAGCGTGTTCGCGACGGGTGGAATCGGTGGGGTGCATCGAGGCAGTGAGCTCACCGGCGACATCTCCGCCGACCTCGATGCGATCGCCTCGCATCCGGTGATCACCGTGTCGGCGGGCGCCAAGGCGTTCCTCGACCTGCCCCGAACCCTGGAGTTCCTCGAGACCGCCGGCGCCCCGGTGCTCGGCTGGCAACACGACTGGTTCCCGGCGTTCTACACCCGCTCGTCCGGTCTGCCGGTGCCGCACCGCGTCGAATCGGCCGACGAGGTGGCTCGTATCTTCGCCGCCCGCAGCCGCAACGCTTCCGGCATTCTGCTGACCGTGCCGATCCCCGAGGCTGCGGAACTCGATGCAGCCGAACTCCACGACGTGCTCACCGACGCGCTCGCCGAGTGTGATCGGGCAGGGATCACCGGTGCCGCGGTCACCCCGTTCGTGCTGGGTCGCATCGGTGCTGCCACCGAAGGCCGCAGCGTTCCGGCGAACCTCGCCCTTGCCGAGAACAACGCGGCTGTTGCCGCCAGCGTTGCTGTCGCCGTCGCCTCGTCCTGACGCCTGACATCCCTCAGCGATGAGCGAAGCGACCGGATACGGCGGTTTGGCTCATCGCAGCGCCGGGTGTGGCCTCAGCGATGAGCGAAGCGACCGTATGCGGCGGTTTGGCTCATCGCAGCGCCGGGTGTGGCCTCAGCGATGAGCGAAGCGACCGATAGGCGGTTTGGCTCATCGCAGCGCCGGGTGGGCCTCAGCGATGAGCGAAGCGACCGGATACGGCGGTTTGGCTCATCGCAGCGCCGGGTGTGGCCTCAGCGATGAGCGAGGCGACCGTATGCGGCGGTTTGGCTCATCGCAGCGGGTGCAGGGTGGCCTTCAGGCGAGGCTGGACATCCGCTGCTCGACCCGATCGAGGAAGGCGGAGCGATCGTCGTCGGACGCGTTGTCGATGCCGTACAGCGCGAGCCAGGTCGTGCGAGCCAGCGGGTGGCACATCGTCCGCAGGCTCCGGGTGAGTGTTCGTTTGCCACTCTCGCCTTCGACCATGTTGATGAACTTCGACGATCCGTGGGTGGTCACCGCCACCAGGCGGCGCACGTTTCGCAGACCGGGCCGGAGCCGATTGGCGCCATCCGGCAACGTCCAGGCCACACCGTTCACCCACACCCGATCGATCCAGCCCTTCAGCATCGCCGGTTGTCCCGACCACCACGTCGGGTAGACGAGCACCACCGTGTCGCACCACTGCAGGTTGTCGGCGTACGCGGCGATCGACGGATCGGTGCCGACCACCAGGTGATTGGCCCGTTCGGTCGCGCTGAACGCCGGGTCGAAGCCCTCGGCGTACAGGTCGGTCAATCGGACCTCGGCGCCGCCGTCGGTGAGCCCCGCAACGACGCGATCACGAACCGCAGCAACGTACGAGTCGGGCGAGGGATGGCAGTACACCACGAGAGCTCGGGTCATCGCAGCTCGGCCATCCGTCGTTCGACCCGGGCGAGGAACTCCTCGCGCTGCGCCGGCGTGGACGTGTCGACCGCGTACAGCCCCAACCAAGCCGTGCGGACCCGCAACCCGCAGCTCATCCGCAAGGCGCGGGTGATGATGCGTCGCCCGTTGTCGTTGATCAACCGGACGTACGACCGGGGCGAGCCGTAGGTGGAGATTCCGACCAGGCGCCGCATCTGCCCGAGGCCGGGGCGGACCTTGTTGGTGCGCTCGTCGAGGACGAATCCGACGCCGGGCACCATCACCCGTTCGAGCCAGCCCTTGAGGATCGCCGGCAGGCCGCTCCACCACGTCGGGTACACGAACACGACCGCCTCGGCGCGCTGCACGAGAGCGGCGTGCTCTGCGACCATCGGATCGAGAATCGGCGAGTCGCCGTGGTACGCCTCGCGCTCCGGCGCCGTCATCGCGACTCGGAACCCCAGGGCGTACAGGTCGAGCACGATCACCTCGTGGCCGGCGGCGCGTAAGCCGGACTGGGCCCTCGCGGCCAGCGCGTGGCAGTAGCTGTCGGTCGACGGGTGGGCGACGACGACGAGGGCGAGCATCTCAGTCGCTCGCCGGCAGCGGCGGTTCGTGTTGCGCAACCGCCGGCTTCGACCGCAGCGACAGCAACTGGGTGATCGCCACGAACACGAGCAGCAGCGCGAACATGATGTTCGACACCTGGTCGCTCATGCGGTCGGAGATCGTGCCGCCCACGACGGCGCTGAGCGCACCGAATCCACCGACGACCGCCGCCACACGGATGTCGACGTTCGCCTTCTTGCGATTGCGGATGGTGCCCATGATCGCTGTCGGCACGATCACTGCGACCGAGGTCCCCTTCGCCACCACAGGCACCATGCCCAAGATGACGACCATCGCCGGCACCATGATCACGCCGCCGCCGATGCCCAGCAGCCCGGCGAGGGTGCCGGTGAGCAGACCGATCACCACGAGCAGCAACGCCATCGCCACGGTCAGTTCGGAACGGCCTGTCGAATCGGTGCTGATCGCGAGGCGCGTCGCCGTGGCGAGCACGGTGATGACAAAGATGATGATCAGCACGTTCTTGGGGATGACGTGCAGCAACGTCGTGCCGACGACGGCGCCCGCAATGGCTCCGATCGCGAGGAAGAACGCCACCGCCCAGTCGACGTTGCCGTGCGACACATAGGTGATCAAGCTGGCCGCAGCGATGGGGAGCGTGGCGGCGAGCGACGTTCCGTGGGCGAGCCGCCGGTCCATCCCGGCCAGGCTGACCAGACCGGGCACGATGATCAGCCCGCCGCCGACGCCGAACAGTCCACCGAGCAGTCCAGCGGCCAGGCCGACGATCATCGCTTGGCTGAACTTGACGGAACTGTTGGAGAGCGGCACCGCAGTCGACGTTAGGCGGCGTCGGCCCGAGGCGCGCATTCTCGGGCGATGTGTTGAGTACCGCGGGCCGGCTCTCACGCCCCGGCCAACTCGTGAACAACTTCACCTCCTGCGCGTGCAGTTGTTCACGAGAACGGGAAGTCGGGCTGTCAGATGTCGAGGTGGGCGCGAAGGCGGGCCTCGACCGTCGGCCAGTCGTCGATGGTGATCGCGTAGGTGGCGGTGTCGCGCAGCCGGTCGACGTCGCCGGTGCGAGTCGAGCGGCGATGGCGCCGCATCACACCTTCGAACGGCGCGCCGAGTCGTTCGATCGCTCGGCGACTCTGCTCGTTTCGAGCATCGGTACAGATGGCGACACGCTGCACGTTCCAGATCTCGAATGCCTGCGTGAGCAGCAGCACCTTCGCCTCGGTGTTGATCGGGGTCCGCTGCGCGGACGGCGCCAACCAGGTGCCGCCGATCTCCACCTCGTCGGGATCGGCGCGTCCGAGGGGCCAGGCCGGGTTCAGGTAGCGGGTGCAGCCCACGATGACGCCGTCGTCGAGGCGTCGCTGCACGAACGGTGCCGCCCGATCGTGCGCTGCGTCGTCGAGCAACCACTCGACGTACGCAGCAGCCTCGTCGCTGCCGTCGGGCACCTGGGTGTAGCCGAACGTCGAACGGTCGCCGGCGCCGGCGGTCGCAATTGCCTCGACGTGATCGGGTGCGAGCGGTTCCAGTGACACGTACCGGCCGGTCAGGGCTGCAACGGCGAGGCGACTCATCGGCGTCAGTCTGGCCGATCGGAGGTCGTCGATTGGGAAGGGTTACCTTGCACCGATGGCCGACCCGACCGTCACCGACGACCTGTTCGACACCTCCACCATCCTGCCGAGCGACCCGGTCGGCGACGACGGTGAGGCGTTGGAGGTCCTGCACGATCGCGAGTACCGGGTGCGAGCGTTCCGTAAACGCGACGATCTGCTGCTCATCCGCGGTGCGGTGCGCGACCAGAAACCGCCGGGGCTGTACATCGACATCGACCCGAACCCGATGACGATCCACCACATGCAGATCGACCTCGAGATCGCCTTCCCGACGCTCGAGATCGTCGGCGCAACGGTGGGCATCGAGACGCACCCTCACACGTCGTGCACCAAGATCGAGGGCCACTACGACAAGCTCGTCGGGCTGTCGATCGCCCGAGGTTTCACCCACAAGGTGCGCGAACTGTTCGGCGGGCCGCGAGGGTGCACACACACGACTGCGTTGCTGCAGGCGATGGCTCCCGTGGCGATCCAGTGCATGTGGTCGATGCGCGCTTCGCAGGCCAAGCGCGGTGGTGCCATGGCGCAGGCACCGACACCGGAGCAGCGCGAAATGGCATGGCAGTTCAACCTGAACACCTGCCACGTATGGGCTGAAGATGGCGAGCAGGTGCAGCAGCTACAGGCGGGCGGCGACTTCGAGCCACCGATCTGGGCGACCGAACGGATGGTGGAACTCGGGCTCAAGCCTGACGCCTGGCGTCAGCGGATGCAGGGCTGACGTCATGACAACCGACGGGAAGGTCACCGTCGTCGAGTGTGCCGCGTTCGGTCCGATCGAGGACCTGCGCGTCGTCGAACGCGACCCGCAACCGCTGGGGCCGGGCCAAGTTCGCCTGGCCGTGTCGGCGTCCGGGGTCAACTTCGTCGACGGTCTCTTCGTCGAGGGGCGCTACCAGATCAAGCCACCCGTGCCGTTCGTGCCCGGGGGAGAGGTCGTGGGGCGGATCACCGAGTTGTCCGACGACGTCGAGGGTCTCACCGTCGGTGATCGGATGTTTGCCAACCTCGGGCTCGGTGGATTCGCGAGCGAAGTCGTCGTGTCGCCGAGACAGCTCGTGGCGATCCCCGATTCGTTGACCGATGGTCAGGCCGCAACCTTCATGCAGAGCTACCTGACGGGTTGGTACGCCCTGCGGCGTCCGTGCCGCACGCATCCGCGGGCGACACGATGCTCGTGATCGGAGCCGGCAGTGGTGTGGGGCTCGCTGCGGTCGACATCGGCGCCGCACTCGGACTCCGCGTGATCGCCGCGGCGTCCACACCCGAGAAGCGGGCGCTCGCCGAGTCACGTGGCGCCATGGCGACCATCGACAACTCGACGCTCGACGCCGCCGGGATCAAGGACGCGGCCAAGGCGTTCGCCGCGACGTTCGACGATCGTGCCGATCGCGGCGGGGTCGACCTGGTGTACGACCCGGTCGGCGGCGAGGTCGGCGAGGTCGCGCTGCGAGCGCTGGGCGAGGACGGCCAGTATCTGGTGATCGGCTTCGTAGCGGGTATCCCGAAGCTTGCCCGCCAACCAGGTGCTGCTGCGCAACCGGCGCATCACCGGCGTCGACTGGGGCGCGTGGGTCGGACGCAACGGCGACGCAAATCGGGCGCTGCTCGCCGAGGTGGTCGAGCGGATCGGTGCGGGTGATCTCGAACCGGTCGAGCCTGTTGCGTATCCGCTTGCACGATGCGGCACGTGCGCTGCGTGACCTCGCCGACCGCAAGATCGCCGGCAAGGTCGCCCTCGTCGCCGGGTCCTGAGCGCCATCATGAACGGCTGGTGGCGATCACAGTCCGACCTGGCAGACTGTTCGCCCACATGGTGGTCATAGCTCAACAGGTAGAGCACCAGGTTGTGATCCTGGCGGTTGGGGGTTCAAGTCCCCTTGGCCACCCCATACGCAGGCGTTGAGAGGGTGTCGGGCGAGCAATCGCTCGGTACCCTCTCTCGCCGCAAGCTTCTCTAGCTCAATGGCAGAGCAGTGGACTCTTAATCCATTGGTTCTGGGTTCGAATCCCAGGGGAAGCACCGATTACATCAGGGGTCAGACCCGCGATGTAATCACGGCGCCGGGAACACCTGGTTGATCCCTGTCAGCAACTTCACGAGCGGCACGAGGTGCGGACCGATGACCGGTTTACCGGTGGTCAGGATCGCCACGACGAGATCCCGGTCCCGGTCGGCCCACGTGAACAGGTTCGACATGCCGACGTGGCCGAACGCCTGCGGCCGGTTCCACCCGTACGGGCTGAACGACCCGGAGCCGAGCATGAACCCGCTCGCGTATCGAAGCGGCAGCCCGAGCATCCGGTCGATCACGAGTTCGTCGTGCGGGGCGTCGAGCGCCTTGGTGACGGTTTCCTCGTCGAAGACCCTGGTGCCCTCGTATGACCCGCCGTTCATGATGCACTGGTAGAAGACGGCGACGTCGCGAGCGGTGACGATGACATTGGCGGAGGGGACGACTGCACCGAGGAACCGGGGGTCGTTCGACATGCGCAGCACCTCGCTCCACGGCTTGCCCAGCACCCGCTTCATGAACAGGTTCGTCACAGGTCCGAGTGGCGCGCCGGTCTCGACGTTCAGCGCCACACGGTCGATGTCCTCCGGCGCCACGCCGTAGTCCATCCAACCGAGCCCCAGCGGGGCCTTGATCTCGGTCGCCAGCACGTCACGCAGACTGCGGCCGACCGCGCGTCGGGTAACGGCTTCCATGATGAGCCCGCCGGTCACGGCGTGGTACTCCGGGGTCGCGCCCGGCAGCGCCGTCGGCCGCAACTCGCAGACGATTCGTTCGACCTCGTCGGGGTCGCTCAGTACGTCGAGATCGAAGGCCTCCTGCGGCATCGCTGCGATCCCGGAGCGATGGGTCAGCACGTGTCGGATCGTGATGCGTTCCTTGCCATGACGCTCGAAGCCGGGGAGGTGCGCTGCGACTTCATCGTCCAGTCGGAGCGAGCCGGCCTCCTCCAGCTTGTGCATGACCATCCCGGTGACGGCCTTGGCAGCAGAGAAGAGATTGATCGGTGTGTCGAGTTCGAGCGGGACCGCGCGGCTGCGATCGAACCGCTGCCCAGGCACGATGCCGCGAGCGTGGCCGATCGCCCGGTCGAGCACGACCTCGTCGCCCTGGCGGATGCAGATCTGGATTCCCGGATGCATGCCGGTGCGATAGACGTCCTGGACGAACGCCCAGATGGCGTCCGACTTCTCGCTCGCACCGGACTCGTCGCCGTACCGGGTGATGATCTCGAGGTCGCTCGGCGTCGGACAGCGGCGGGTCACGACCCCGATCGCCGAGTCGATCCCAGGAAGCTGCATCGGGGTCAGCTCCGGAGGAGATCTTTGGCGATCGCGGTGATCTGGATCTCGTCGGTGCCAGCGTAGATCTGCAGCACCTTGGCGTCGCGGGCGAGCTGTTCCACCCGGAACTCGCTCATGTAGCCGTTGCCGCCGAACAGCTGCACCGCCTCGAGGGCGACCTCGGTGGCGGCGCGAGCCGAGTAGAGCTTCATCGCCGACGCCTCGGCCAGCGTCATCGTCACGCCCGGCGGCGCCCATCTCCATCGTGCGGAACACGAGGTTCTGCACGTTGAGGCGGGCGACCTCCATCCGGGCGAGCTTGTCCTGGATCAGCTGGAACTCGCCGATCGGCTTGCCGAACTGCACACGATCCTTCGCGTACTGCACGCTCAGTTGCAGGCACTCCTCGATGATCCCGAGCGCCATTGCGGCGACGCCGGAACGTTCCTGCTGGAAGGTGGCCTTCGCTCCGTCGCGTCCGCCCGCCGGGAGATCCTCGGTCTCGCCGATCAGGCGGTCCCGTCCGACGCGGACGTCGTCGAGGAACAGCTGGCCGGTGGGGGAGGAGTGCATCCCCATCTTGCGCAGCGGCTTCGACTGTTCGAAGCCAGGCATGCCACGGTCGAGGACGAACGACAGGACCTTTCGCTGGTCCGGCGGGGTCTCGCCATCGTCGAGCTTGCAGATGAAGACCGTGGTGTCCGCGTACGGGCCGTTCGTGATGAAGGTCTTCGATCCGTTGAGGATGTACTCGTCGCCGTCGCGTCGGGCCGTCGAGCGCATCGAGCCGAACGCATCGGAGCCGCTGCCCGGCTCGGTGATCGCCCACGCGCCGATCTTGTCCATCGTGAGCAGGTCGAGCGCCCAGCGCTCCTTCTGGGCGATCGTTCCCTTCGACATGATCGCCGCTGACGTGAGACCCATCGACACGCCCATTGCCGTCACCATGCCCGGACACACCCGGCACAGCTCGATGATCGGGATCAACGACATCCCACCGCCGTCGCCGCCGGCTTTCTTCTCCGGCACGTCTGCGCCCGCCTCGATCGCCCGTTCGCGCTCGATGCCCTTCTTGAAGCTCTCGCGAGCCATCGCATCCATTCCGAATGTCGCGAACAGCTTGCGCAGGATGTCGTAGGGGGGAAGGTCGCCGTGTTCGAGTTCGTCGACATGCGGACGGATCTCGTCGTCGACGAAGCGCTTGACCGCCTCGCGGATCATCTGGTGCTCGTCACTCCACTGGAACATCGTGTGGCCTCCTCAGGTCCCGAATCGTCAAACGCGATCGTACGGACCGCGTCGCTCAGCGCCGAAACGCAGCGCTTCTCGTGAACAAGATCACGTCGGGTGCGTGGATTTGTTCACGAGAACGGGCGGGATCGAGCGGATCACTACGATCGCCAACATGTCCCCGTCGGAGATCGTCACCGCCTTCATCGAAGCCATCGAACGCAAGGACGTCGCAGCCGCGGCGGCGATGGCGTCACCGTCGATCTCCTACGAGAACATGCCGATGCAGCCGATCGTCGGCCGCGAGGCGATGGCCGCGACGCTGGAGATGTTCCTCGGCAGCGCCAACGAGGTCGACTGGGTGATCGTCCGTCAGCACGAGGTGGGCAACGTGGTGTTCAACGAGCGCATCGATCGGTTCCAGATCGGCGATGGATGGCTCGAGCTGCCACTCGCCGGCGTGTTCGAAGTCGACGCCGACGGCCTGATCACGCTCTGGCGCGACTACTTCGATCTTGCGAGCTACCAGCGTCAACTGGCAGAACTCACCGGAGCCTGAACGCCCGGGTCGTGCTCAGCGGCTCCAGCTGCGTTCGTCGCGGTATCGGCCGACGTTGAGGGGTGTCGAATGTTGGCGTCGATCGCGGCGGCTGCTGGTGCCGAACACGATGAGCGCGGCGACCACCAGGCAGGCAACGGCGAGCAGCAGGGTCAGATTTCGGTGATGGTTCGCGAGGCGTGCGAACACGTCCATCCAGAGGTCGTCGGAGAACGCCGGGAGGATCAGCAGCGGCACGAGGTAGCCGAAGACGACCAGCGATCCTGCCGTCGCCGCGAACAACACCCCGAGCGCGAACGTGCCCTCGCCTCGTTCCGGGCGAAGGAAGATGCCGGCGATCGCGATGAGCAACCCGATCCCCAACGTGCCCAGTGCCACCCACGCGAGCCAGTCGTCGAGGAACGCCACCGACCCGACTCGCTGGACCGGCAACGTCAGCGGCGGTGCCTCACCGACGAGTTCGTTGCGGACGATGTTGACCTGCTCCTGCGCCGTGATCACCACGGGTCGATCGAACGAGCCGATCAGCCGAGCGTGTGCGTCTCCGACGACGTCGCTCATCAACGCAGCGCCCTCCGGGATGCGTGCGATCTGTTCGATGAACTCCCTGAGTTCTGCCGGTGACTGGCTGAGGATCGGCGCATCGGCCCCGGCGACGATCGTTGCGATCTGTCCACGGATCTCCTCGTCGCCCAGAATCGAGTGGGCGACATCCGAGTCGTTGGACGGTGTGAACGCGACTCGCTGCAGCCACCAGACGCCCACCGAGAGCGCCACGAGCGCGGCGGCGACGATCAACATCAGGCCCCCGAGCGATCTCCGCATTTTGAGAGTCTGACAAATCTCGCGCGTAACCTTGAATCGTGAAGCGACCTGGCATCCCCCGCATGTTCCTTCGAGGGGCTTTTCGGCACTGTGCGTGGTGTGGCGGGAGGGGTGCATTCTTCATCGGATGGTTCAAGAAAGCAGAGCACTGCCAGTCGTGCGGGCTCAAGTGGCGCCGCGACGATGTCGGCTACGAACTCGGCGCGGCAGCGATGACGGCGATCATCACGTTCGGACCCTTGATGCTCGTTCTCGGCGCCATGGTGGCGGTCACCTGGCCGGAGGTGAACACCGTTCCGATGTTCATCGTGCTCGTCGTGCTGGCGGTGGTCTTGCCCTTCTTCACCTATGGGCCTGCGTACTGCATGTGGCAGGCGGTCGACATCCTGCTGCGACCGCCGGAACCGGACGACTTCGAGATCGTCGGCGACATCACGCCCGACGCCGACGCCGACGCCGATTCGGCATCCGATCTCGGCAACTGAACCCTTCTCGTTTGCGTAGCGTTCCCGGCGGGACGTGCCACTGGGAGGCGAACACACGCGATGACGTCCGGGTCGATGGGCGTTCGTTCGCACGATGCTTGACCGAACGACTGTTCGTTGGTTACAGTGCTGTCATTCGGTTGCCTGAGCGACCCGAACGACATCCCGATCAACCATCCCGATCAACTCTGTGACACCCCCTCTCTACGGTGCACATCACCAACCGCACCGGGTTCGCCCGCCGCACCACGAAAGCGAGACACGACATGAGCAACGACCGAGACAAGGCACTCGAGATGGCGCTGGCCCAGATCGACAAGCAGTTCGGCAAGGGCGCCATCATGAAGATGGGCGAGCGCACCAACATGGCCATCGAGGTCGTGCCGACCGGCGCGTTGGCGCTCGATCTTGCCCTCGGCGTGGGTGGTCTGCCCCGCGGCCGCATCACCGAGATCTACGGCCCCGAGTCGTCGGGTAAGTCCACGCTGGCCATGCACGTAGTCGCCGAGGCCCAGCGCAACGGCGGTGTGTGTGCCTACATCGATGCCGAGCACGCGATGGATCCCGTGTACGCCCGGGCGATCGGTGTCGACGTCGATCAGCTCCTCATCTCTCAGCCCGACACGGGCGAGCAGGCGCTCGAGATCTGCGACATGCTCACCCGTTCGGGTGCCATCGACGTCATCGTGGTCGACTCGGTCGCGGCGCTCACACCCCGCGCCGAGATCGAAGGCGAGATGGGCGACACTCACGTCGGTCTGCAGGCTCGGCTGATGAGCCAGGCCTTGCGCAAGCTCACGGGCAACATCAACAAGACCAACACGATCGTCATCTTCATCAACCAGCTCCGCGAGAAGATCGGCGTGATGTTCGGTTCGCCCGAGACCACCCCGGGCGGTCGGGCACTGAAGTTCTACTCGTCGGTGCGTCTCGACATCCGTCGGATCGAATCGTTGAAGGATGGCGCCGAAGTGGTGGGCAACCGCACTCGCGTCAAGGTCGTCAAGAACAAGGTGTCGCCCCCGTTCCGTCAGGCCGAGTTCGACATCATGTACGGCCAGGGCATCAGCCGTGAGGGCTCGCTGATCGACTTGTCGGTCGACCTCGGCATCGTGAAGAAGTCGGGTGCCTGGTTCACCTACGAGGGTGAGCAGTTGGGCCAGGGCCGCGAGAAGGCCAAGGACTACCTCAAGCAGAACCCCGAGATCATGATGGAGATCAGCGACAAGGTACTGACGGTGTCGGGCCTCAAGAAGTCCGACGAACCAGAGGTTGCCGACGTCGCCGACGAGTTCTCCGAGGCCGACGAGGCCCCGATCGACCTCGGTTGAGTGTTCGGATCGGACTGCGACCGCAGCGAACGGGTTCGGTCATGATGGGACGCCAACCCAGGAGGCCCTCATGACCGTTCCCCATCGCATCTCGATCGTCACGTTCGGTGTTGCCGACCTCGCGAGGTCGACCGCGTTCTACGAGTCGCTCGGCTGGAAGAAGTCGAGCTCGTCCATGCCGACGATCACCTTCTTCGACACCGTCGGGCCGGTGTTCGGGCTCTACGAGTGGTCGGCGCTCGCCGACGACGCCAACGTCCCGGCCGAAGGATCGGGCTTCCGCGGCGTCACGCTGGCCATGAATCTCGCATCGACCGACGAAGTCGACGAGGTGTTCGCCGAGTGGATCTCGGCTGGCGCTGCGTCAGTCGTCGAGCCACACACGGCGTTCTGGGGCGGCTACTCGTCGTACGTCGCCGATCCCGACGGACACCTCTGGGAGATCGCGCACAATCCGTACGCTCGACTCGATGGGGACGGCCGCCTCGTCATGGGTGGCAGCTGACTCCGACGAGCAGCGAGTCGCTCAGTTGAACTCGTAACCGCCCGGCTTGAAGATCATCAGGTACAACGACACCACCAGGATCAGGTGCGTGATGCCGATGCCGGCGGCCATGATCTTGCGGGCGTCGTCGGCGGTGTCGGTGAGCGCCGGGCGGATCATGAACCAGCTCACCGCGAGCGCGATCAGCCACAGCAGGATCGTGGCAGTGACGAACGGCGTGCCGGCCAAGCTGATCTTGCCCACCCCGGCCATGCCCATGCCGGCGACCCACAGCAGCACGAGCGCTGGGAACACGAGACGCATGTGCAGTCGAGCAACCTCCGCGGTCGCTCCCGCCCGCTGCAGACGTGGATAGAGGAACAACGGCCCGAAGGCGGCAATGGCCGACAGCAGGTGGACGAAGTACAGAATCCGGTAGAGGTCGTAGTTCTCGGGAACGAGGATGGCAAGCACGAGCGGCACGATAGCGAGCGCCACTCGTGAATCGCCGATGCCGAACGGGGCGTCATCTGGCGCCAGTAGCCTCGGACGCCATGTCCCGCAGTTACATCGTGCGCACGTACGGGTGCCAGATGAACGAGCACGACTCCGAGCGGATCTCGGGGCTGCTGGAAGCCGACGGACTGGTTCGCGCCGCCAGCGAAGCCGACGCCGACGTCGTCGTGCTCAACACGTGCTGCATCCGCGAGAACGCCGACAACAAGCTCTACGGCAATCTGGGACATCTCAAGACCTGGAAGGGCGAACGTGAGGGTCGCCAGATCGTGGTGTCGGGTTGCCTGGCGCAGAAGGACCAGGAACTCGTCGCCAAACGTGCTGGGCACGTCGATGTGGTGATGGGCACCCACAACGTGCACCGCGCCGCCGAACTGCTCGCTCAGGCAACCACCTCCGATCGCCCGATCACCGAGATCCTCACCGAGGCCGTCATCGACGACCAGGCGCTGTTCCCCTCGGCGCTGCCCGCACGCCGCGAGACGTCGTACAACGCCTGGGTCACCATCCAGATCGGCTGCGACAACAACTGTGCGTTCTGCATCGTGCCGGCCGTGCGAGGAACCGAGATCAGCCGACCGTACGACGAGATCCTCGCCGAGGTCGCCCAGCTGCGCGACGACGGCGTCACGGAGGTGACGTTGCTCGGTCAGAACGTCAACAGCTACGGGCGCGATCTCCAGGTGGCGGCGCGTCAGGCCGGCGACGACTCGGTACGCCTGCGGCCGTTGTTCGCCGACCTGCTCCGCGACGTCGGTGCCGTCGAGGGAATCCGACGCGTGCGGTACACCAGCCCGCACCCCAAGGACATGCGTCCCGAGACGTTCGCTGCGATGGCCGAGACCTCTGCGGTGTGCGAGCACCTGCACTACCCGCTGCAATCCGGCAGCGACCGTGTCCTGGCATTGATGCACCGCGGCTACACCGCCGAGCGATACCTCACCCGCCTCGCCGACGCCCGGGCGACGATCGACGACCTGGCCGTCTCGACCGACATCATCGTCGGGTTCCCCGGCGAGACCGAGGCGGACTTCGAACAGACCCTCGCCGTCGCGGCCGAGGCCGAGTACGACTACGCCTACACGTTCATCTTCTCGCCTCGCGAGGGGACCGAGGCGGCGTCGATGGAGGCCGACTTCGTCGACCCGGCGGTTGTCACCGAGCGATTCGAACGGCTCCGCCTCGTCGTCGAGCGATCGGCGCTGCGCCGCCATGAGGCACGAGTCGGACGGATCGAGGAAGTGCTCGTCGAGGGCCCGAGCAAGCGCGACCCCGCGGTCACCAGCGGCCGGACGCGCCAGAACAAGCTGGTGCACTTCGTGCCGCCACGTCCGCTGCGCACCGGAAGCTACGCCACCGTCGAGATCACGCGCGGGGCGCCGCACTTCCTCGAGGGCACCTTCGTCGAGTTCATCTCAGAGCCCACTCACAAGCTCCGCATCCCTGTCGCAGCCCTCTGAGCGCCCGGTCGGGGAAGTAGCGTCGGCAGGATGAGTGAGGCGAGTGTCGATCCGCAGCTGGCCGAGTACCGCGCCAGCATCGACAACATCGACGCGGCATTGGTGCACCTGCTCGCCGAACGGTTCAAGATCACCAAGGCGGTCGGCCGCTACAAGGCCACCGTTGAACTCCCGGCGGCCGACGAGGACCGAGAACGAGTCCAGATCGAACGACTCCGAGCGCTCGCCGAGCAGTCCGGGCTCGATCCGGCATTCACCGAGAAGTTCCTGCGGTTCATCGTTGCCGAAGTGATCCACCACCATCAGCGCATCGCTGAGGGCGAGCAACTCTGAGAACCTCACCGCCGACTCGGGTTGCGATCGTCGGTTCGACCGCCTCGGGCAAGTCAGCCGTCGCGATGGCGGTGGCACGAGTGCTCGGCGACGTCGAACTCGTCTCGATCGACAGCATGCAGGTGTACCGAGGGATGGACATCGGCACGGCCAAGCCGACGGCCGCGGAGCGAGCTGAGATTCCGCACCAACTGCTCGACCTGGTCGAGCCGACCGACGAGTTCACCGTCGCCGACTTCCGTGACGCCTACGCCGACGCGCTCGCCGACATCAGCGGACGCCACCACCGAGCACTGCTCGTCGGCGGCACTGGCCTGTACCACCGAGTGGTGATCGACGACTTCGACTTGCCCGGACAGTGGCCCGATGTGCGCGCCGACCTCGACGCCGACCTCGACACGGCGGCGCTCTTCGAACGGTTGCGAACGCTTGACCCCGCGGCGGCAGCCAAGATGGAGCCGAGCAACCGCCGACGCATCGTTCGCGCGCTCGAAGTGACACTCGGCAGCGGACGGGTCTTCAGCTCGTTCGGGCCCGGCGTCGACGACTACTCACCGTCGCCGGTACGCCAGATCGGGCTGCGTTGGCCCCGCGAGGTGATCACCGATCGGATCGCTCGTCGCGTCGAGCGGATGATCGCCGACGGCCTGGTCGACGAAGTCAGGTCGCTCGCCACCGCTGGCTTCTCCCGAACGGCAGCCCAAGCCCTCGGCTACAAGGAAACTCTGGAGATGATCGACGGCAGGATCGACCAGGATGAGGCGGTCGCCATGATCGTCGCCCGCACCCGCCAGTTCGCCGTCCGCCAGGAGCGATGGTTCCGTCGTGATCCACGCGTACGCTGGATCGACGTCGAACATGATGCCGTGGCCGAGGCAGCGCCCATCGTGATCGACGCTCTGACCGCATGACGACGCTGACCCTCACCAAACACCACGGCTTGGGCAACGACTTCCTCGTCGCGTTCCATCCCGAGGTCGACGACCTCGCCGACTTGGCCCGGCAGCTGTGCGATCGCCGTCGCGGCGTCGGCGCCGACGGTCTGTTGGTCGCCGAGTCTGCCGACGGCTACGCGGCACGAATGACGCTCTACAACGCCGACGGGTCGCGGGCGGAGATGAGTGGCAACGGCATCCGCTGCTTCGCGCAGGCGCTCGCCGAACGCCGTGGCGACCTGTCGGACCAGCTGATTCTCACCGATGCCGGCGACCGGCTGGTGGTGCTCGACGCCACCGACGACCCCGCCACGGTCACCGCCCGTGTCGAAATGGGCGATGTGTCGCCGCTCGACGAACCGTCCGGGTGGGCGGCGCTCGGTTGCCACCCCGATCGCCCGGTGGCTCACCTCAGCCTCGGCAATCCGCACAGCGTGGTCGGCGTCGACGAAGTGGCCGCGGTCGACCTCGCACACCTCGGCACGCAGGTCCCGCAGGTCAACCTCGAGATCGTCGAGCCGGGACCCGAGGCGAATGCGATCACGATGCGCGTCCACGAACGGGGTGCCGGCATCACGGAAGCCTGCGGCACCGGAGCGTGTGCTGCGGCGTACGCCGCCCGATCGTGGGGGTTGGTCGCCCGTAACGCCGGCGACGTGATCGTGCACATGGACGGCGGAACGGCCACGGTCAGCTTCTCTGTCGACGCACCCGAACGGGCGGTCCTCACAGGTCCCGCCACGTTCATCGCCACCATCGAGGTGGACATCGCATGAGCAACACCCCCTACAACGAGGCCCTCGCCGGCACGCTGATCGACCGCACGATCAGGGAGAAGATCGTGCTGGTTGCCGTGGCCGATCCACGCGAGGCCGACGAAGCGATCGACGCGAGCCTCGACGAACTCGAACTCCTGGTCGACACCGCCGGCGCTGACGTCGTCGCGCGCATGGTGCAACGTCGCGACAGCCCGGATCACACCTGGTACATCGGCAAGGGCAAGGCCGAGGAGCTCAAGCAGTTGTGCCTCGCCGTCGACGCCGACACGGTGGTGTTCGACAACGAACTCTCGCCCGCCCAGCAGTTCAACCTCGAGAAGCTGCTCGGTCGAACGGCGCTCGACCGCACGGCGGTCATCCTCGACATCTTCGGCCAGAACGCCCACACGCTCGAAGGCAAGGCGCAGGTCGAACTCGCCCTGCTGAGGTATCGACTCCCACGGTTGCGGCGAGGCGCAGACGCGAAACTGTCCCAGCAGCGTGGCGGTGTCGGTGCCCGATTCGGTGGCGGCGAGACCAAGATCGAGGTCGATCGCCGTCGCATCATGCGGCGCATCAACAAGCTCGAACGCGATCTCGACTCGCTCGCCGACACCCGCGAACTCCAGCGCAAGGGGCGCGGAAGAAGCGGCCTCGACTCGGTTGCCATCGTGGGCTACACCAACGCCGGCAAGTCCTCGCTGCTCAATCGGTTGACCGATTCCGGCGTCCTGGTCGAGAACCGGCTTTTCGCCACACTCGATCCCACCACTCGTCGCCTGTCGTTGCCGGGTGGTGAGCCGGTGCTGTTGTCTGACACGGTCGGGTTCATCAATCGCCTGCCGCACGGTCTGGTCGAGTCGTTCAAGGGGACGCTCGAGGTGGCGGCGTTGGCCGACTACCTCGTCCACGTCGTCGACTCGAGCGCCCCGGACCCAGAAGGCCAGATCGACGCCGTTCGTGAAGTGCTCGGCGAGATCGACGCAACCGCGGTTCCCGAGCTGCTGGTGTTCAACAAGGCTGATCTCGCGCCGGACGTGGCGAAGCAACTGGTCGAGGACCACCAGGGATCCGTGGCCATCTCGGCGATCACCGGCGAGGGAGTCGACGTGTTCCTGCGGACGCTTGCCGACCGGCTGCGGGCGCTCACCGTCGTGCACGAGCTGGTGGTGCCCTACGACCGAGGCGACATCCTTGCCGCGGTCCATCGCGAGGGCGAGGTGGTGTCGGTGGCGGACGGCCCCGAAGCGTGGACGATCCGGGCCCGGCTCTCCGACGCATCGGCCGGTCGACTCTCCGAGTTCGCGTCGGGATCGCCCACGTGAGTGGTTTCGTCCCACCGCCGTACCCGTACGACCGGTTGAACCGACTGCTCCCCATCACCGATGCCCACGTTGGCGGCACCGTCGACTTGTCGATCGGCACGCCGTTCGATCCTCCGCCGGCCGCCGTGATCGAGGCGCTGTCGTCGAGCGGGAGCGAGCGCTCATATCCGCCGAGCATCGGCACACCGGCATTTCGTCAAGCGGCGAACCGGTGGATGCAGCGACGATTCGGTGTCGAGGTGCCGATCGGCCAGATCGGCGCCACGATCGGCTCGAAGGAATTCGTCGCCACGCTGCCGCAATGGATGCAGCTGCGCACGCCCTCGCGCGACACGGTGCTGTATCCCGCCATCTCGTACCCGAGCTACGAGATGGGGGCGATCCTGGCGGGTTGTCGGCCGGTCCCGGTGACAACATTGCCGGACGGGCGGATGGACCTCGACACGATCGATCCTGCCGATGTCGAGCGCGCGTTGCTGCTGTGGGTGAACAGCCCCGGCAACCCCACGGGAGCGCTCGACGACCTCGACGCTGCTGCTCGGTGGGGGAGGGCCAAGGGTGTTCCCGTGTTCTCCGACGAGTGTTACGTCGAGTTCACCTGGAACGGCCCCGGTCGCACGATCCTCGAGTCCGGTCTCGATGGTGTCGTCGCCGTCCACTCGCTGTCGAAGCGATCGAATCTTGCCGGTGTCCGTGTCGGCTTCTACGCCGGTGATGCCGAACTCGTCTCATATCTGCAGGAGATCCGCAAGCACGTCGGCATGATGGTCCCCGGTCCCGCCCAGGCGGCGGCGGTCGCTGCGCTCGACGACGACGAGCACGTCGAACTCCAGCGCACTCGCTACCGGGCCCGTCTCGAATTGCTGGCCTCGGTGCTCTCCGACTGGTCAGGCGAGTCCGTGCCGATTCCCGATGGGGCCTTCTACCTGTGGATTCCTGTCGAGGACGGATGGGACTACACCGAACGCCTTGCCCACGATGGCGGTGCGCTCGTGAGCCCCGGCGAGTTCTACGGGGCCGATGGTGCCCGTTTCGTGCGTGTGGCCGTGGTACAACCAGACGATCGCGTGCAATTGGTGGCCGACCGCCTTGCAGCCTCGCGACGCTGACGCATGACGAACCATCACCATTGCTCCGGATGTCGGGACGATCGATGACCCAGCGCGCAGGCCGTCGCGGGTGGATGCTCGTCGTCGGTGTGCTCGTGCTCGTCGGTGGCCTCGTTGCGGCCGTCGCCCTGTGGATCGCCGGCGGGAACCGGGAAGCCGACAACGTGGCCGGGTTCGCGAGGGCCCCGGTCGGGTGCGACACCACCCTCGACTTCGAATCGACCGGCGCGTTCGTACTCTACGTCGAGACGAGCGGCGAGTTCGACGAGCTCGCTGGTGCATGCGATGCCCCGCAGCAGTACAACCGTGACCCCGATGACGTGCCGACGGTCGAGTTGATCCTCCGCGATGTCGACGGCGCCGACATCGCCATCGACGACACGGCCGACGTGAGCTATGACGTCGATGGCTTCGTCGGTTCGTCGATCGGCGAAGTGCAGATCGAGTCCACCGGTGATCACGTGCTCACGGTGTCGCCCACCGGTGGTGACGCGTTCGCCGTTGCGGTCGGTCGGCAACCTGACGAGGGCGTGGCAGTGCTCCGTTGGGGGGCCATCGCCGCTGCCATCGCCGGACTGGTCGTCGGCGGAATCTTCCTGGTTGTCGGCAGCCGGCGCCCGCCAGTTCCACCGACTCCGCCAGCGCCCTGGACACCGGATGGTCGCGGTTGGCCGGCGAGTCCGCCCGGATTCCCGGTGCCGCCGCCGACGACGGGTGCCACCGGTCCGGCCGGTCCGCCCCTCGTCACGCCGCCACCGCCCCAGTGGGCGCCGCAGCCGCCGACACCGACGGTGCCAGCGGATCGACCGTCGCCCTGGGCGCCACCGACGCCGCCTCAGTAGCGGCGCATCACCGTGACGACTTTGCCGTAGATCTCGACGTCCTCAGCGCTGAACTTCATCGGTTCCATCGTGGAGTTCGCAGGAGTGAGCGTGACCTCGGCTCCGGAGCGACTGTAGGTCTTGATGGTGGCTTCTCCGCCAGGGATCCCGGCAACGACGATGTCGCCGTTGTTCGGATTGGCGATCTGCGTGGCGACCACGAAATCGCCGTCGAGGATGCCGAGTTCGATCATCGAGTCGCCGCGTACGCGCAGCATGAAGAGCTCGCCGTCGCCGGTGAAGTCGACCGGCACCGGGAGCAATTCCTCGACGTTCTCCTCGGCGAGGACATCGGTTCCGGCCGCAACGTCGCCGACGAGCGGGACGTGGCGCACCGGTCGGCGCTCCATCATTGCGCCGCTGTTGACGTCGTAGCGCACTTCGATGGCACGAGGCTTGGTCGGATCGCGTCGGAGATACCCGAGACGTTGCAAGGTGTTGAGGTGGCTGTGGACCGTTGACGGCGACGTGAGCCCCACGGCATCGCCGATCTCGCGTACCGATGGCGGATAGCCGCGCTCGCGGATCTGTTGTTCGATGAACTCGAGAATGTCTCGCTGACGCGTGCTGATCGTGGGAGCCATGCGAACAGCGTACTGATCGGCGGGCGCTCGGTCAAACATCTGTACCCAGAACAATCGTTCGACAAATCCGGCCGATGGGGTTGACGTGCCCAATTCTTCATGCTTCACTGTCGAACAGTCGTTCGAACGAACAGGTGTTTCGACATCGATCCCCGATCGAACGAACTGTAGAACAGTCGCCACCCCGAAGCTGACGGAGCATTCGATGACCGCCACCCTGTATCCCACGAGAAGCCACCGAGTTCGCCCGATCGTTCGCCCGATCGCCCGCAAAGATGTCGGCGCCGAGTGCACTGTCAACTATGCGGCCCGTCGGGTCGTGGCAGGGCTGCTCGTCGTCGTGTCCGTCGCACTGATGGTGGTCGCTGCGTCCACCTCGGTCGGAGCGTTGCTCGACGTTGGGGGCTCACCTGCCGTGGCCTCCAACGTCGCAACTGCGCCGCTCGCGCGTGTACACGTCGCTCAGCCGGGTGACACGCTGTGGTCACTCGCCAATCAGTTCCGCGGCGAGGTTGCGCACGGCCGCTACGTCGATGCGCTCATCGACGCCAATGGCGGTACCGCCATCCAGGTCGGTCAGGCAATCCGCCTGCCCTGAACTCGCGTGCCGCCGTCGGGCTGTCCTGCCGGGGCCCGGCGGTGGCCGCGCAGTATCCTGCAGGCGTGTTCTGTCCCGTCTGTCGTGCCGACGACACCAAGGTCGTCGACTCCCGAGTCGCCGAGGAAGGCACGGCCATCCGCCGTCGCCGTGAGTGTCTCGCCTGCGCGCAGCGATTCACCACGTTCGAACGTGTCGACCATGCGCCGCTGTCGGTCACGAAGTCGCACGGCGGCGGCGAGCCGTTCGACCGCAAGAAGCTGATCGGCGGCCTGAGCGCGGCGACGAAGGGTCGCAACGTCAGCGAGGAACGACTCGAAGCGATCGCCACTGTCGTCGAGGACTCGATGCGGCTGCTCGGCTCAACAGTGACGAGCGCCAACATCGGGCTCGCCGTGCTCGACCAACTCCGCATCGTCGATGAGGTGGCGTACCTCCGCTTTGCAAGCGTCTACAAGGACTTCGACGCCGCGGCTGACTTCCATCGCGAGCTGGCGTTGCTCGAGAAGTCAATCGCGACGCCGTAACCACCTGGTGTAGACGAACGACTGGTCGTCGATCGCGAGTTGCGCGACGTCGAAGCGATGGTTGTGCGGCGCCGCATCCGTTGCGAGTCGAGGCCCGGGTCCGGCGAAGGTGGCCGGAGAGGTCGTCAGGTTGACCTCGTCGATCAGGTCGGCGTCGAACACGGCGCCGTTGAGCGACGCGCCGCCCTCGACCTGGACATAGTCGGCGCCACCGACGAATGCAGGGAGCTGTCGGAACGCTGCGACGAGATCGATGGCGGCATCGCCGGCGCGTAGCACGTCGATGCCGGGTGGAGCATCGGATGCACCGGCATTGCACGTGATCAGGAACGCCGCCCCGGACGTGAACAGGTCGCTGGTGAAGTCGAGATGCCCGGTGTGCGTCACGACACCGATGCGTTGGCCCTGCTTGCGGGGAACGCCGTAGCCCTCCTCGCGGATCGTGCCCGCTCCGACCACGACCACATCAGCGAGCCGGCGGAGTCGAGCGAGGACCGCAGTGTCGGTCGGACTCGACAGCTTCGCCGACGTGCCGTCGACCGCGATCGAGCCGTCGATCGATGCGACCATGCACATTCCGACCCACGGACCGTCAGGTCGGGACCCGAGCGCGGCGCCGTAGGCGTCGTCCACGGTGATGTCGTCGGCGGGCTCGGGGAGCAGTCGGCGCATCCGCCCATCATGCCTGCGATGTTCGCATCTGCGACGATGCATCCATGACATCGACGACGCCGACCCGAACCGCGTTCCGCACCTGTCCGCTGTGCGAGGCGAGCTGCGGGCTCGAGATCACGCTGCGACCCGACGGCGAGGGCGGAGAGGAGGTGCAGCGGATCCGCGGTGACCAGCTCGATGTGTTCTCCAAGGGTTTCCTCTGTCCGAAGGGATCGACGCTGAAGCACCTTCACGAGGATCCCGATCGGTTGCGTACGCCGATGGTGAAACGCGACGGCACGCACGTTGCGGTCAGCTGGGACGAGGCGTGGGAGGTGGTAGCTGCCGGACTGGGCGGCGTGATCGAGCGCACCGGGCGCGAATCGTTGGCTGCCTACGTCGGAAATCCGACCGCACACAGCTTGTCAGCGATGCTGTTCTCGCGAGTGCTGCTGACGGGTCTCGGCACCCGGCACCGTTTCAGCGCCTCGACGGTCGATCAGATGCCGCGCCACGTGGCATCCGGGTACGTGTTCGGCTCGCCCGTCGCGATCGCCGTGCCCGATCTCGATCGAACCGATCACCTGGTGATCCTCGGTGCCAACCCGTACGCCTCCAACGGCAGCGTGTGCACCGCGCCGGACTTCCCGGGTCGGATCGAGGGGATCCAGGCACGTGGTGGCAAGGTCGTCGTCGTCGATCCCCGGCTGTCGCGCACTGCCGAGCAAGCCGACCAGTGGGTGTCGATCCGGCCCGGCACCGACGCCTTCCTCCTTGCCGCGATGGCGAACACGATGCTCACCGAGGGCCTCGCCGACCCGGGTGAGCACATTGCGGCGCACCTCGGCGGCCTCGACGAGATCACGGTGGCGCTCGCACCGTTCACGGCCGAGTTCGCGGCAACCGTCACCGGTGTCGACGCCGCAACGATCCGCACGATGTCGCGTGAGTTGGCGACGGCGCCATCGGCCGCGGTGTACGGACGAATCGGGACCACGACCACCGAGTTCGGCTCGACGGCGTCGTGGCTGATCGACGTCGTCAACATCCTCAGCGGCAACCTGGATCGGCCGGGCGGCTCGATGTTCCCGACACCGGTCGCCGGCGGTGGCACGACGCGGGGCAAGCCCGGGTCGGGCCGTGGCTTCAGCGTCGGGCGGGGACATTCCCGGGTGAGTGGCCACCCCGAGGTGATGGGGGAGTACCCGGTCGGCGTGCTCTCGGAGGAGATCGAGACGCCGGGCGACGGTCAGATCCGAGCCCTCGTGACACTCGCCGGCAATCCGGTGCTGTCGACGCCGAACAGTGAACGGCTGGCGGGAGCACTCGACCAGCTGGACTTCATGGTCAGCATCGATCTGTACCTGAACGAGACCACTCGTCACGCCGATGTGATCCTGCCGCCGCCATCGCAGTTGCAGCGCGGCCACTACGACCTGCTGTTGTTGCAGTTCGCTGTGCGCAACGTCGCGAACTATTCGCCGCCGGTGCTGCCGCTCGATGACGGTCAGCCCGACGAATGGGAGATCATCGCCAAGCTCACGGCAATCGCCCAGGGCTTCGGCGTCGACGTCGACCCGAGCGTCGCCGACGACCTGTCGATCGACGGCCTGGTCCGAAGCGCGGTCAAGGACGAGTATTCGGCGGTCGGTGGACGCGACGCCGCCGAACTCTTGGCCGAGTTGAACGCATCGGGTCGGCGCGGCCCGGAGCGGATGCTCGACTTCATGCTGCGAACCGGTCCGTTCGGTGACGGCTTCGGTGCCGATCCGGATGGCACGTCGCTCGACGATCTGCTGGCGAACCCGCACGGACGTGATTTCGGCCCGCTGGTACCCAGAGTGCCCGAGGTGCTTCGCACGCCGAGTGGTCGGATCGAGCTGGCCCCCGAGCCGTTGGTGGCCGATCTCGTACGGCTGCACGCCAGCGCGGACGAGTTCGCCGCACGCGGGCTCGTGCTGGTCGGGCGGCGGCACCTGCGCAGCAACAACTCGTGGATGCACAACGTCGAGGTGCTCGTGAAGGGCAAGCCGCGCTGCACGTTGCAGGTGCATCCCGACGATGCGGTCGAACTCGGCTTGGTCGACGGTGGCGCGGCGAAGGTGACGTCACGGGTCGGTTCGGTACAGGCACCGGTCGAGGTGACCGAGGCGATCCGCCCCGGCGTCGTGAGCCTGCCTCATGGATGGGGCCACGACCTCCCCGGCGCCAAGCTACGTGTGGCGGCCGAGCACGCAGGGGTCAACTCCAACACGCTGTCGGACGACGAAGCGTTCGACCCGCTGTCGGGAACGTCGGTGCTCAACGGCATCCCGGTGACGGTTGGCCCCGCCAGTTGACCACTCGGCGTGAGGACCTGTGGACAACTCGAAGTTGTTCACCTGCTGTCCACATTCAGTTTCCCGAAATTCACAGCGTTGTCCCTCTTCCTCCCCACAGGGTGTTCTTCCTAGAGTGCCCTCCCAGTGCCGACTGTGGCGTGATGCACGGATAAGAAGGCGGGCGCCGACTCCACGAAGGTCGTGGTCGGCGACTGCTTGGGGAGCTCCCTCGACCTGTGCGTCACACCCAGTCGGCGATTCGCGTCCGGCGGCGGTGGGCCGTTCCCCGAGCCCGGGTCTCCGGGAACCACGCTGGTTCCCCCGGGCCCGGGCTCCGGGAACCACGGCTGGTGGGGGCCGGTGCGACATGGCTGTAGTTTGGAGGCTTCTCGACCCCGGAGGATCGTCCATGTCGCTCGCACCCGACCGCACCGCTGACGGCACGATCGGACTCGGTCGCCTGTTCACCTCGGCCGGGGTCGACCCCTACGACGAAGTCGTCTGGGAGCGGCGTGACGCTCGCATCACGAATTGGCTCGACGGGTCCGTCGCCTTCGAGCAGCTCGGCGTCGAGTTCCCGGCGACCTGGTCGTTGAACGCCACGAACATCGTCACGCAGAAGTACTTCCGGGGCGCGATCGGTACACCCGAGCGGGAATGGTCGCTCAAGCAGGTGGTCGACCGGATCGTCGACACGATCACCGAGTGGGGCGTTGCCGACGGCTACTTCGACGGTGACGAGGCGGCGGCGTTCCGCGCCGAACTGAAGTACATCCTCGTCACACAGCGAGCCGCCTTCAACAGTCCGGTCTGGTTCAACATCGGCGTACGCGGTGTGCCACAGCAGGCAAGCGCGTGCTTCATTCTGGCTGTCGACGACGAGATGCCGTCGATCCTCAACTGGTACCGCGAGGAGGGCCTGATCTTCAAGGGTGGCTCGGGTGCCGGGGTCAATCTGTCACGGATCCGTTCGTCGTTCGAGCCGCTCGAGGGCGGCGGGACTGCGTCAGGTCCGGTCAGCTTCATGCGCGGTGCCGATGCTTCGGCGGGCACGATCAAGTCGGGTGGCAAGACGCGACGCGCCGCCAAGATGGTGATCCTCGACGCCGACCACCCCGACATCGAGCAGTTCGTGTGGACGAAAGCGATCGAGGAGCGCAAGGCGCGGGTGCTCGCAGATGCCGGCTTCGACATGGGCCTCGATGGCGTCGACTCGTTCTCGGTGCAGTACCAGAACGCCAACAACTCGGTCCGGGTGACCGACGAGTTCATGCAGGCCGTCGTCGACGACGCCGATTGGAACCTGACCGCCGTGACCACGGGCGAGGTGCTGCGCACCGTGAAGGCCCGCCAGCTGTGGCGCGAGATCGCCGAAGCCGCCTGGGAATGCGCCGACCCGGGCCTGCAGTTCGACACCACGATCAACCGCTGGCACACCGCCCCCAACCACGGCCGCATCACGGCCAGTAACCCTTGTTTCACTGGTGATTCGCTGGTCCATACCGACAAGGGCCTGATTCGTTTCGACGAGTTGTTCGCCAGGGCGAACATCGGCGAAGAGTTCCAGGTGTGGACGCACGACGTCACCAACCTCGACGCGCCGGTTGACGAGATGCACCTCACCACACCCGAAGCGTTCATGATCACCGGCAAGAAGCCGGTCCAGCGGCTCCGGTTCAGCAACGGGATGGAGCTGCGGTGCACGCCGACGCACCGCATCTTCACACTCAACCGTGGGTATGTCGAGGCCGAAGCGCTCACTGCCGACGACCGCGTCCGATCGTTGGACCTCGCAGCTCCGGCGGTCAGTGCCGACTGGGCGATCCCGGTGCACACCGACTGGGAGCACTACCGGGCGAAGGGCGATCGTGATCTCCCACTTCGACTCCCTGACGTCTGGAACGACACATTTGCCCACTACATCGGTTGGCTTGTGGGCGACGGATCGACGTCTGGTACGTCGACAGTGACGATCTACGGCTCTGCGGAGGATCGTGACGAGATACTGCCTGCGCATCAGGAGTTGCTCGAAGACATCAATGACGGACGGCCGATCAAGCTGAGCGAGCAGGCCAACGGCACCGTCCAGCTCCGTCTCACTCGGCGCCCGCTGAAGAAGTTCGTCGAAGCGCTCGGCGTGGCGTCGGTGACCGGCGAGCACAAGACCGTCCCGTGGGCGATCGAGCAGGCGCCGCCGGAGATCGTCGCAGCATTTCTCCGTGGCCTGTTCGATGCCGACGGTTGTGCCGTGTGCAACCCCGAGAAGGGCTCCTACGTCGGGCTCGGGTCGATCTCGGTCGAGTTGCTGCGCGGTGTACAGCGCCTGCTCTCGACCTTTGGGATCACCTCGCGCATGTACAACGTTCGCCGACCGGGTGCATCGCACTTCTCGTACGAGCGCAAGGACGGGACCGTGGCGAACTACGAGTCGAAGGCGTCTTACGATCTGCGCCTCACGGGCCGCAGCATGCAACGGTTTGCTGCCGAGATCGGATTCTCGCTGTCGCGTAAGTCGGACACACTGCGCGACGCCGTCATCGGCCACGAGACCTACGACGTCGACACTTCGATCCGACTCGTCGAGCGGTCCGACGAGGGCATCGAGCTCACGTACAACCTGTCTGAGCCTCGCAACCACTCCTACGTCGTGAACGGCGTCGTGGTTCGCAACTGCAGCGAGTATTTCCACGTCGACAACAGCGCATGCAACCTCGCGTCGATCAATCTGCTGAAGTACCTGCAGGACGACGGGGGGTTCGACGTGGGGGCGTTCACGCACACCGTCGACACGGTGTTCACGGCGCAGGAGATCCTCGTCGGGCGTGCCGACTACCCGACCGAGAAGATCGGCGACACGACCCGGGCGTTGCGCCAGCTCGGCCTCGGCTACGCCAACCTCGGGGCGCTGCTGATGGCGCTCGGGTTGCCCTACGACTCCGACGACGGCCGCGCCTGGGCGGCGGCGATCACGTCATTGATGACCGGATCGGCGTATGCCGCCAGCGCCCGAACGGCCGCCCGGGTTGGCCCGTTCGACGGGTTCGCGTCGGATTCCGATGCGATGCTCCGTGTGCTCGAGATGCACCAGGAGGCAAACGATCGGCTCGCGGAGAACGATGCCCTCCCCGACGATCTGGTCGACGCGGCCGCCGACGCATGGGAGCGGGCGATCAGCGACGCCAACCGTCATGGCGTCCGCAACAGCCAGTCCACCGTTCTGGCGCCGACCGGCACGATCGGCCTGGCCATGGACTGCGACACGACGGGCATCGAGCCCGACCTCGCGCTCGTCAAGACCAAGAAGCTGGTTGGCGGCGGCACGATGTCGATCGTCAACCAGACCATTCCGCGGGCGCTTCGCCGGCTCGGCTACACGCCAGAGCAGGTCGACGACATCGTCGCCTACATCGACGACAACATGTCGGTGCTCGGCGCTCCCCACCTCGCCGCCGAGCATCTCCCGGTGTTCGCCTGCTCGATGGGTGACAACACCATCCACTACGAGGGCCACATCCGCATGATGGGCGCGGTGCAGCCCTTCCTCAGTGGAGGGATCTCGAAGACCGCCAACATGCCCGAAGACGTCACGGTCGAGGACGTCGAGGGGCTGCACATGTTGGCGTGGGAGCTCGGGTTGAAGTCGGTTGCGATCTATCGCGACAACTGCAAGCTCGGCCAGCCGCTCTCGTCGTCGAAGGGCAAATCGACCGAACTCGCAGCGCCCGCTGCGGTCGAAGCCGGTGTGCAGCAGGTGATCGAGCGCATCGTGCATCATCCGGTGCGCCAGAAGATGCCGCGGACGCGCCGCGGTCGCACCTTCGAGTTCCGGGTGGCCGACTGCAAGGGCTTCGCCACGATCGGCGAGTACGACAGCGGCCAGCCGGGCGAGATCTTCCTCACCGTGTCGAAGCAGGGCTCCACCATGGCGGGCGTGATGGATGCGTTCGCCAAGTCCGTCTCGTATGGCCTGCAGTACGGCGTTCCGCTGCGGGCGTTCGTCGAGGCGTTCACCAACATGCGCTTCGAGCCCGCCGGCATGACCGACGACCCCGACATCCGCTTCGCCTCGTCGATCATGGACTACCTGTTCCGGCGGTTGGCCATCGAGTACATGACCTACGACGAGCGAGCCGAACTCGGCATCTTCTCCGTCGACGAACGGCTGCAGCCGACGTTGCCCGGCGTCGAAGAGGCGGTGACGGTCACCAACCAGGGGTCCGATCTCGCGCCCGACCCGAAGTCGGACGACACGGGCCAACTGTCGTTCGCGACGGCTCGCGACGACACTCCCGCACAGGGCATGGTCAGGCCGAGCGATGCGCCGATGTGCATGCAGTGCGGCGTCACGATGATGCGCTCGGGAAGTTGCTACGTCTGCACGTCGTGCGGCAGCACCAGCGGCTGCAGCTGAGATCGGCGACGAGCCGACCACTACCGTCGGCGCATGAGCGATGCCGAACGTGAACTGATTCGCTATCACGCCGAGGGCAGGGTCGGCGTGATCACCATCGACCGACCGGAGAAGCGCAACGCGATGACGTACGCCATGCTCGGCGACTTCATCGAGACCGTCGGGCGCGCCGACGCCGATCCCGACACCGTGGTGCTCGTGATCACCGGCGTGCCCGGCGCGTTCTGTGCCGGCACCGATCTCGCCGATCTCGCCACGGTTCCCGGTGAGACGCGCGGCCTTCGAGGATCGGCTGAGGAGAAGCACAAGTGGTGGCCGATCGCGCAGGCTCGCAAGCCCACGATCGGGGCGATCGACGGTCCGGCCGTGGGGATGGGGGCGGAGTTCTCGTCGCAGTGCGACATCCGGCTCGCGAGCACGCAGGCACGCTTCGCCTGGAACTTCGTCCACCGCGGCCTGGTCCCTGACACCGGGGCCGGCACGTGGCTGCTTCCGCGGATCGTTGGCCTGCAACCTGCGCTGAAGCTGCTCTACACCGGTGAGATGATCGACGCTGACACGGCGCTCGCGCTCGGCTATGTCGTCGACGTACTCCCGAGCGACGACCTGCTCCCGGCCGCAATGGAGCTGGCGAACACCATCGCGGCCGGCTCGCCGCACAGCCTCGGCCTGATCAAGTCGCTCGTGCACGAGGGCCTCACCGCTCCGATCGGCGAGCACATGGAACGTCACACCACGGCGCTCGCAGCGTGCTTCAAGAGCGACGACCATCGAGAGGGCGTCGCGTCGTTCCTCGAACGTCGCCCCGCCGAGTTCACCGGCCGCTGACGTCACTGGCCTCGTCCCCACGAGTGCGATGAGCGAAGCCGACCGTATCGGCGGTTTGGCTCATCGAGAGTGCTGCGGTCCGGCTTGCGATGAGCGAAGCGACCGTATGCGGCGGTTTTGCTCATCGCTCGACGAGCGCTGGCGGCGGGAATGGCTTAGGTTGCACCCGTGGTCGAGATCACGGACGAAGAACTCGAAGCCGAGGCGCTCGCGGCCGACCCCGACGTGCTCGTCGACGCTGATGCCGAACCGTTCGGCGGGAACGGTCGGTGGTCTGCTGCCCGAGTGGTACATGCCGATCGGCGGGCCGGTGCGAAGGACTCGAACCCGTCGCGTCGTCGTTGCGGGCATCATCGTGTCGCTGATCGTGGTCAACGGCGCGGGCCTGTGTGTCACCTATGGCCTTCCGGAAATCGCGTGGTGACCGGCGTGTCTGTTGCTGCCCGATCGAACGTGTGTGCGATGCGAGAGGTCATTCGGTAAGGTCGCCGCATGGCGATCGCGTGCGCGTACTGCAACGGGGAACACGAGACCCCGGCCCAGGTTCGCCAGTGTTGGAACGACGGCGGACGCCAAGAGGTGGCGCTTGCGGACGACCCGATTCCGCATCCGGCCGACTCGCTGTTCGACACCGAACCGCCGGCCAGTGCCACGCGTGCGCCCGTTGCTGGCCGCCGTAGTGCTCAGGTCTCCGTACCGATCGAGCGGGGCGTGGCGGTAGCTGGTGCCGGCCCCGACATTCTCGGTCGCCATCTGCTGATCGAGCCGGGCGGCGACATCGCCGAGCCGTGGGCAGGCTGTGATCGCCTCGTGATCGACGAGACCACGCTGTCGGCCCCAGCACGAGCGCTCGCCCGCTTGCGACGCGCACATCATTCGGCGACTCGTCTGGTGATCGAACTCGGTGCGGCGTTCGATCGCGAGCCGATGCTGATGACCGAGGCGGCGCCGTACGAACTCGGCCCCACGTTCCAGTTCGAACTCGAAGAACTCCATCACCTGGTCTGGGTGAACACCGTCGACGCTCGCGATCCCGAACGCTCGGTGTGGCTCGCGCTCGATCGGGCGGTCGCCGCGGGCGCACGTGCGGTGGATCCCGACGCGATCGGCGACATCACGCTGCCCGACGGCACGACGGTGTGGCTCGACGGTGGCCCGGTTCGCCACGTCGACCCGATCGATGGGGTGCCGGTCATCCACGCGGTCGCCGTCGAGCACCGGTCGATGGCCGTTCCGTCAGCGAACGTCTCGGCCGCCGACCTCGCTCCCGACCAGCTCGCCGCGGTCACCCACGCGGGCGGCGGAGCGCGCATCATCGCCCCGGCGGGCTCCGGCAAGACCCGCGTCCTCACCGAGCGGGCCCGCCATCTGCTCACGACCTGGAACCTGCCCCCGAGCGCCGTCAGTCTCGTGGCCTTCAACAAGCGGGCGCAGGAGGAGATGGTCGAGCGGACCCGAGACCTCCCCGGGCTGCAGGTGCGCACGCTCAACGCGATCGCGCTGGCGATCGTCAACGGCTCGCCGCCGTTCGCGCCCCAGCCGCAGTCGTGGCGCACGATCGACGAACCCGATGTGCGCCGAATCATCGGCGACCTCGTCGATTTCCCTCGGCGCCGCAACAGCGACCCGATCGGTCCGTGGATCGAAGCGCTCACCGTCATCCGCCTCGGGCTCGTCGATCCCGACGAAGCCGAAGGCCGCTACGACGGCGACGTCGACGGGCTCGCTGCAACGTGGCCCGCGTACCGCAAGATGCTCGAGCGGCGAGGGGCGGTCGACTTCGATGACCAGATCTACCGGGCGCTGCTCGTGCTGCTGCGCGACCCGACCGCTCGCCGCACGGCGCAGCGGGCGTGTCGAGTGATGCTGGTCGACGAATTCCAGGACCTCACGCCGGCGCACCTGCTGCTGATTCGCCTGCTGTCGGCGCCGGGTGGAGCGGTGTTCGGCGTGGGCGACGACGATCAGACGATCTACGGCTACAACGGCGCCGACCCGGCCTGGCTGATCGACTTCGCCGAGCTCTTCCCCGGCTCGGGTGAACACCCGCTCGAAGTGAACTATCGCTGCCCGGCCGGCGTGGTCGATGTGGTCGACCGGTTGCTGCGGCACAACCAGCGCCGAGTCGCCAAGACGATCCGGGCGGCATCGACCGACGGCGGCGGATGGTCGGTCGACACCAACGTCGACGCGGTCGGCGCCTCAGCTCGTGCGGTCGAGGAGGCCATTGCGGGCGGTGCTGCGGCGTCCGACATCGCCGTGCTCACCCGGGTCAACGCGTTGCTCGCACCAGTGCAGGTGGCACTGGTGGTCGCGGGTGTGCCGATCGCCGGGGGAGTGGGCCTCGAGTTCGCCGACCGCACAGCCGTGCGCACCGTGCTCGCGTGGTTGCGGCTGGCCACGGCGGGACGTGGAGGTGTGTTCGCCGCCGACGACATTCGTGAGGCATTACGGCGACCGTCGCGATCGTTCCATCCGCGTATCACCGACTGGGTCAGCGAGCAGTCGTCCGTCGTCGAGCTCAACAAGCTCGCCGCTCGCCTCACCAACGAGCGTGATGCCGAGCGCGTCGTCGACTTCGCCGCCGACGTCCAGCAGCTCCAGAAGCTCGTCGCCACGGGCGCAACGACATCGGACCTGGTGCTGACGCTGATCGACGACATCGGGTTGGCGGGTTCGGTCGCCTCCCTCGATGCCAACCGACGGGGCATGAACCGTTCCGCCCAGGGCGACGACCTCACCGCAGTGACGCACCTCGCCGCGTTGCACGACGACCCGAACACCTTCGAGCGTTGGATGCGCAGCCAGCTCGCCGTGAAGCGGGCACCGGGCGGCGTGCTGCTGTCCACCGTGCATCGGGTGAAGGGCCAGGAGTGGCCGCACGTGATCGTGCACCTGGCCGACGCCGACCAGTATCCGCATCGGCTGGCCGACGACGTCGAGGAGGAGCGCCGCCTGTTCCACGTGGCCGTCACGCGCGCCAGCCGACATGCCACGATCGTCACCGGCCCACACCCGAGCCCGTTCGTCGCCGAGCTCACCACCGAGCCGTCGCCCGCTCGAGTCGTGTCGTCGCACCGTCCCGAGCCGGTCGCCGCTCGCGCCCGCAGCACGGCCGGCTCCACCGCAGGCGACCCGGCGGCCGACCTCGACGCGGCCGGCCAGCAACGGTTCGCCGCGCTGCGTGACCTCCGCAACGAATTGCGAGATGGGAAGCCTGCGTACGTCGTGTTCGACAACAAGACGCTGGCCGCCATTGCCCGCCAGGCGCCGACCACGCTGCGCGATCTCGGGCGGATCTCCGGCATCGGCCCAGCCAAGCTCGAACGCTACGGCGATGCCGTCATCGCGCTCATGCAACGCCAGACCTGATCGTGGTTCCCGGAGCCCGGGCCTCGGGGAACCACGGTGGTTCCCGGAGACCTGGGCTCGGGGAACCAGGTGGTCCGCGGAAGGTGACGGTCCGAATGGGGGTACGGTGAACGACGTGAGCGCTGTCCCCACCCCGTATCTCGCAATGGCGAGACCCGTGTGGCGCGGCAGGATGCACTCGTGGGCGTTCTTCGCATCGATCCCTGCTGGTATCGCCCTGATCGCTGTCGCGCAAGGCGCGGCCGGCACGGTCGGCGCAGCGATCTACTCGGCAACGTTGCTGCTGCTCTTCGGAACCTCCGCCGCATACCACCGCCTCGCGCAATCCGAGCGGGCCCGTTCGATCATGCAGCGGCTCGACCACTCGATGATCTATCTCCTCATCGCCGGCACGTACGTGCCGTTGTGTCTGGTGGCGTTACCTCCGGCGTGGGGTATCCCGATGCTCGCGATCGTCGGCACCCTCGCCGCCGTCGGCATGCTGCTCAAGCTCGCGTTCTTCCACGGAGCCCGGTACGTCTCGTACTCGTTGTACATCGTGATGGGCTGGGTCGCGCTCGTCGCCACACCCGTGCTCGTCACCAGCCTGACCGGCACGCAGCTCGCCCTCATCATCGCCGGTGGCGTCGCGTACACCGTCGGGTTCCCCGTGTTGCTCACGCATCGACCGAACCCGTGGCCGGCCACTTTCGGGTACCACGAAGTGTGGCACCTGCTGACCGTGGTGGCCGCCGCGCTGCACTTCGCCGCTGTGGCTGACGTTCTCGCCTAGGAACGAGACGGACGGCCGTGTTCGACCGTGTCGTCGTGGTCGACTGGAGCGCCAACTCGGCCCCCAAACTCGGGCGCGATTCGATCTGGATCGCCGTGCAGAACGGCAATGGCGACGTCTCCACCACGAATCTCCCGACACGAGCAAACGCCATCGAGTTCCTGGTCGATCTCGTCGAATCGGCTCGGGATGCGACGACCCTGATCGGTGTCGACTTCTCGCTCGGGTATCCGGCAGGCACCGCAGCAGCACTCGGGCTGACGGGCGTCGGATGGTCGGCGATGTGGCAGTTGCTCCTCGACCTCATCCGTGACGACGACCGCAACGTCAACAACCGCTTCGCGGTGGCCGCGGAACTCAACCGGCAGCTGACCGGTGAGGTCGCGCCGTTCTGGGGTTGTCCGCCATCGGCTCGGTCCGAGCACCTCTCGAGCACCAAGCCACCAGCCCCTGAATCGCCGGGCCAGTATCGCGTGGTGGAGGAGGCGCTCCGAACGCAAGGTCGGCGTCCGTTCTCGTGCTGGCAGCTCCTCGGAGCAGGGGCCGTCGGTAGCCAGAGCCTGCTCGGCATCGCGAGGCTGCACGGGCTACGTCATCGCCTCGGCGATCGCGTGCAGATCTGGCCCTTCACGACCGGGCTGGCGACGCCGAACCTCGGAGACGGGGCCGTGGTGGTGGCCGAAGTGTGGCCGTCGATGCTCACGGCCGTCGATGCCGACGGCGAGGTGCGTGATGCAATCCAGGTGCGAACGGCCGCCCGGTGGCTGGCGGAAGCGGACTCGTACGGGGATCTCGCTGCGTGGTTCTCGCCGCCGCTGTCTCCCGACGTGGCGCAGTCCGTCGTCGCCGAGGAGGGCTGGGTGCTCGGAGTGATGCCCTGATGGCAGCTCTCGACCTCGACCATGTCAGCGTGCGAAGCGGACGCACCGCTCGACTCGACGACGTTTCGATGACGATCGACGACGGCGCGCTCGTCGCCGTCGTGGGCGGGTCGGGGAGCGGCAAGACGTCGTTGCTGCGAGCCGTTGCGGGCCTCGATCGGATCGAAAGCGGCGTGCTCCGCTTCGATGGGCGAGACGTCACCCGCATGACGCCGGGCGACCGCGACGTGTCCATGGTGTTCCAGTCGCCGGCGCTGATCGGACATCTGTCGGCGCGTCGCAACGTGTCGTTCCCGCTCGATGTTCGACGGTTCCCATCGGCGGAGATCCGCCGGCGCGTCGATGCCGAGATGCGAGCGTTGCGCATCGAAGGGCTGATGGACCGCGATCCGTCGACGCTGTCGGCGGGCGAGCAGCAGATGGTGCAGATCGCACGAGCGCTCGTCCGCGTTCCGGCGGTGCTGTTGCTCGACGAGCCGTTCGCGTCACTCGACGACCAGCTGCGGCGTCGCATGCGGGCGGAACTTGCGATGTTGCAGGCGGGCTATGGGGTCACGACGCTGATGGCGACCAACGACAGCGCCGACGTCGAAGCGCTCGCCGGTTTCGTCGCCGTGCTGGACGGCGGACGGCTCGTGCAGTGCGGCGAGTGCGAGGTCGTGCGGCGCATGCCATCGAACCTGTTGGCGGCCCTTGCCACGGGACCGATGTCGTTGATCGAGATGACCGTCGTGGCCGAGCGGGAGGGATTCTGGCTGCGGCGAGAGGACCCGGGAGGAGGCGAGCTGGTTCGGATCCGTTCGTGGTCGCCGGCCCTGGCGGCTCACGTCGGCACGAGCGTGACCGTCGGTGTGCGCCCCGAGGACGTCGAGATTGCCGGCACGGGAACGATCGCCGCGACGATCGAGTCGACGGCGCAACTCGGCGTCGGTGGGATCTTGTGCTCGGTTGCTGGTGCTCGCGTCGTCGTCGGAGTGCCGGAGGGCCCGATCCCGGCTGCGCGCAGCGCCGTCCGCCTCAGGGTCCACCATCACGCGGTGTTCGATCGTGTCGACGATCGAACGATCCGGTGATCTCCGACCGTGCTGGAGTCTGAGCGTCAGTCGACGGTCCAGGTGCCGTTCGACCGCAGGAGTGCCTCGAGGTCGCCCGGTCCCTTGCGTTCGCTGGCGGCCATCACCTGATCGGCGACCGCGTGGCTGTACTCGGGGCGTTGGATGTTGCGGAACACCCCGAACGGTGTGGGCGAGTGGTCGTCGTGGCTCAGTCGGGCGAGTGCGAACGCCAGCGACGGATCGTGTCGGTGTTCGTCGTGGATCAGGATCTCGTCGGCGGCGACATCGGCGCGTTCGACGAGGCGGAGCTGGCCATCGACACCCATTGCGACGGCTCGCTGCTGCTCGGCGCCGAACGTGATCGGCTCGCCGTGCACGAGGTTGATCATCATCTCGTCACGGGCCTGCTTCTTGGTCACCTCGTCGAACTGTCCGTCGTTGAAGACGTTGCAGTTCTGATAGATCTCGACGAACGACGCGCCGTGGTGCGCATGTGCAGCTCGGAACGTCTCGATCATGTGGTGACGGTCGAGGTCGTGGGTGCGAGCGACGAAGCTCGCCTCGGCACCGAGCGCAACGGCGAGCGGGTTGAACGGCGGGTCGATCGAGCCCATCGGCGTCGACTTGGTGACCTTGCCGACCGGCGAGGTCGGCGAGAACTGACCCTTGGTGAGCCCGTAGATCCGGTTGTTGAACAACAGGATGTTGAGGTTCACGTTGCGGCGCAGTGCATGGATCAGGTGGTTGCCCCCGATCGACAGGCCGTCGCCGTCGCCGGTGATCACCCAGACGTCGAGGTCGGGGCGGGCGACGGCCACGCCGGTGGCGATCGCCGGGGCGCGACCGTGGATCGAGTGCATGCCGTAGGTGTTCATGTAGTACGGGAACCGGCTGGAGCAGCCGATGCCGGAGATGAACACGGTGTTCTCGGGGGCGATGCCGAGCTCGGGCATCAGGGTCTGGACGGCGAGCAGGATGCCGTAGTCGCCGCATCCCGGGCACCAGCGGACCTCCTGGTCGCTCGACCAGTCCTTCTTCGTGGTGACAGCGACCTGGGCGGTGCTCATGACGTTGCTCCGTTCGAGTTGGCGATCGAGGCGAGTGCCTCGTCGATGGCGGCTTCGATCTCGCGGGACTTGAAGGGCATGCCCTGCACCTTGCTGAGGCACTGGGCGTCGACGAGGTACTTGCCGCGGATCAGGGTGGTGAGCTGGCCGAGGTTGAGCTCGGGCACGATCACCCGTTTGAACCGTCGCAAGATGTCGCCGAGATCGGGTGGCAGCGGGTTGAGGTGCATGATGTGCGCCGATGCGACGCTCTTGCCGGCGCGACGGCTGCGCTGGATCGATGCGTCGATCGCCGCCCACGTCGAGCCCCAGCCGAGCACGAGGACGTCGGCATCGGGATCGCCGTTGATCTCGGTCGGCGGGATGTCGGCGGCGATGGCGGCGATCTTGTCGGCACGCAGGTGCACCATGTGTTCGTGGTTGGCGGGCGTGTAGTCGATGTTGCCGGTGCCGTCCTTCTTCTCGAGGCCGCCGACGCGGTGCATCAGGCCCGGAGTGCCGGGGATCGCCCACGGTCGAGCGAGCGTGGTCTCGTCACGCAGGTACGGCCAGAACACGTCGTTGCCGTCCTCGTCGACGTGATTCGGCTCCGTCGTGAACGGCACGGAGATGTCGGGCAGCGAGTCGACCGATGGAAGGTTCCACGGCTCGGACCCGTTGGCGAGGTAGCCGTCGGACAGCAGGATCACCGGCGTGCGGTACTTGAGGGCGATGCGCACCGCTTCGATGGCGGCGTGGAAGCACTGCGCAGGCGTGTAGGCGGCGATGACGGGCAGGGGCGCCTCGCCGTGGCGGCCGTAGAGGGCGATGTTGAGGTCGGACGCTTCGGTCTTGGTCGGTAGCCCGGTTGAGGGGCCGCCGCGCTGGATGTCGACGAGCAGCAGTGGCAGCTCGATCGAGACCGCGAGGGATGTCGTCTCGCTCTTGAGCGCGACGCCGGGGCCGCTGGTCGTGGTCACGCCGAGATGCCCGGCGAACGCGGCGCCGAGGGCCATGCCGATGGCGGCGATCTCGTCTTCGGCTTGCACGGTGCGGATGCCGAAATGCTTGTGTTTCGACAGCTCGTGGAGGATGTCGGAGGCCGGCGTGATCGGGTACGAGCCGAGCGTGATCGGCAGCTTCGCCAACTGGCCGGCGGCGACGATGCCCCAGGCGAGTGCGGTGTTGCCGGTGATGCTGGTGTACTCGCCGGCCGGGAGCTTGGCCGGCTTCACTTCGAAGCGATGGCCGACGGCCTCGGTGGTCTCGCCGAAGTTGAACCCGGCGAGGAACGACGCCTTGTTGGCGGCCTCGACCAGTTCGTTGCCGCCGAACTTCTCGGTGATCCAGTCGAGCGTGGGGTCGACCGGTCGGGTGTACATGAACGACACCAGGCCGAGTGCGAAGAAGTTCTTCGATCGCTCGGCATCGCGGGGCTTGACCCCGAGTGGGGCACAGATCTCCTTGGTCAGGCTGGTCATCGGAACGCGGAGCACCCGGTAATGGGCCAGCGAGTCGTCGTCGAGCGGGTTGGCCTTGTAGCCCGCCTTCTCGAGGTTGCGTTCCTCGAATGCGTCCTCGTTGACGATCACGGTGCCGCCGGGCTCCAAGCGGTGCAGGTCGGCCATCAGCGCCGCTGGGTTCATGGCCACGAGCACGTTCGGTTCGTCGCCGGGCGTGGTGATCTTGTGGTCGGCGATGTTGACCTGGAACGCCGACACGCCGTTGACGGTGCCCGCCGGCGCGCGGATCTCGGCGGGGAAGTCCGGCAGCGTCGAGAGGTCGTTGCCGAACGACGCGCTCACCGAGGTGAAGCGGTCGCCGGTGAGCTGCATCCCGTCGCCGGAGTCGCCGGCAAATCGGATGATGAGGTGGTCGAGGACGTGGTCATCGTCGGCCGCTGGCCGGTCGATCGTGTCCGTCATGTTGTCTCCCCCGGGAGTGTCAGCGCCCCGGCTCCGTTGCCGGGCCTGTCGAAGAGCCACCGTAGTGGCCGATGTCCGCCGCGAGCGGGACGGCGCGACGAATGTGACCATCGTCCCGCCCGATTACATCACGGGTCAGACCCGCGATGTCATCGATGCGCGAAGATCGGACCATGTATGCCGTCGCCACCTTCCTGGTCGTCGCAGTGATCACGGTTGCGTTCACGAAACTGGCGACCGGAGCGCTCATCGCCACCGGCATGCCACCGGAACTCGCTGCGTTCCAGGCGCGCTCGGCATTCAGCGGCGCCGGTTTCACCACGCGGGAGACCGAGAACGTGGTCAACCAGCCGGTGCGTCGCAAGATCATCGGCACCACGATGTTGGTCGGCAGCCTCGGGACGCCCACGCTCGTGGTGACGGTCCTGGTCGGGCTCATTGCGCCCGGGCCGGGATCGACGACCTCTCGCGTCCTGGTCATCGCGTCCGGGCTGTTCCTGATCGGGATGGCGATCCTCAACAAGCCCGTCCAGCGATGGCTGTCGGGCGTCGGGCGTCGCTACATCGAGCGACACCTGATCCCAGCGCTCGGCGACGAACGCCAGGAGTTGCTCGTGTTGTCGGACGACTTCGCCATCCAGTCCGTTCGACTTTCGTCGCCGGTTGCCGAAGCGCGCAGCCTGCGGGGACTGGCGCATGCCCTGCCCGGGGTGACCGTGTTGGCCGTCCGCAAGGGGAGTGAACTCCTGGGTGAGCCACCCGCTGACATCGACCTGCTGGAGGGCGATGAGCTGATCCTCTACGGTCGCCGCGACGCCGGGGTCACGACGTGAAATTGCCCACGGTGCTCGTGATCGTTGCGTTCCCGGCTCTGCTCGTGACTGCATGCAGCAGCTCGGACGGGAACGACGACGAGCCACCGACGATCGGGGGAATCAACGGCCCGGCGGTCGTCGACCCGTCGTTCGATCCGTTCGCCACCGATCCGTCTGCGCCGCCCGCCACCGACGGCGGGTAGGGTCGGACGCTCACATGGCGTCGCTTCGTTTCAGCTTCGGCACCATGGGCTCGGGCAAGAGCACCGTGGCGCTGCAGATTCACCACAACCTGTCCAACCGCGAGCTCTACGGGCTGCTGTTGACCACGCTCGACCGCGAAGGCCGTCAGGTCACGAGTCGGCTCGGTGTCGCGGCGCCGGCGATCGAGGTGGCGCCCGACCTCGACCTGCATGCGCTCGCCGTGCGGTACTGGCCGATCCATTACCTGATCTGCGACGAGGTCCAGTTCTACACGCCGGCCCAGTGCGATCAGCTCGCCCGGGTCGTGGACGAACTCGACGTCGATGTCTACGCATTCGGGCTGCTCACCGACTTCCGCGGCCGCCTGTTCGAGGGAACGGCACGCATGTTGGAGATTGCGGACGAGCACATTCCGCTGCAGGTGGAAGCCCGGTGCTGGTGCGGTGCTCGGGCCACTCACAACGCCCGTGTCGTCAACGGCGACGTCGTGTACGAGGGCGACACCGTGATGGTCGGCGACACGAAACAGCACGAGTCGCCGCTGTTCGGCGACACCGTGCGCTATGAACTGCTCTGCCGAGCCCACTTCCTGCGCGGCGACCTCGGCGCCTGACTTGCCCTGCCCGTCCGGGCCCGATCCGAACAGGCAGGTTCCCCGAGCCCGGGTCTCCGGGAACCAGGAATTCGTGTGGATGACCAGTAGGGTGACCACGTGACCCGGCAGATGACCGCCACCGAGGTGAAGGCCAAGATCCTGTCGTTGCTCGATGAGGTCGCCGACGGTGAGGACATCGAGATCACCAAACACGGCCGTACTGTGGCTCGTCTGGTTCCGGCGACCGGACCGACCCGCACTCACGGCCGGTTCGTCGGTCTGGCCGTCTCGAACGCAGTTGACGACGACTTGTTCTCGACCGGGGAGACCTGGGATCTCGAATGACCACGGTGTTGCTCGACACGCACGTGCTCCATTGGTGGACGGCCGAGCCTGAACGACTGAGTGTCGACGCGACGACGGCGATCTCCGATGCGGACGAACTCGCGATCGCCGCAATCACGTGGTACGAACTCGCCTGGTTGGCCAATCACGACCGCATCTCGCTGGGCCTGCCTCTACGGGCCTGGCTCGATGGGTTGGTCGTCGATGTTCGCACGATCCCCGTCTCGCCATCGATCGCCGCAACTGCCGTGGAACTTCCAACGTCGTTCCCGGGTGATCCCGCCGATCGGCTGATCTACGCAACGGCGATCGAGAAAGGTGTCCAGCTGGTCACGAAGGACCGCCGGCTCCGGTCTCACCATCACCCTCGCCAGATCACCATCTGGTGAGTTCTGGCCCGCTGAACGCGGCGATCATGGCGCTGACCAGGTCACGATCGTGGTGTGATCGTGGATGGCTTGATCCTTCGTGAGAGGCGGTGCCGGCGACGAGCGCGTCGGCGACGATGAGGCGGTCGAGGGATCGCGCCAGGTGAGCGCAGCGGCGGTGTCGACGAGCGGTATGTCGGATCGGCGGAGCCCGATCCTTCGTTCGAGGTCGCCGATGATGTCGGCGCCGCCGATCGTCAGACGACGACCTCGGTCCGGCAAACCAGCGAGTCGAGTCGGGACGGTGCCTCCTCGGCGCTGATGCGGATGCGCCGACCCTTGCGTTCGATGATCACCGGCTCACCGGTCTCGATGACGCGGTCAAGGACTCGGTAGATGTCTTGACGAAGCGCGGAGGCGGTCATCTCCATCCCCACCGCGTAGACGTACGCGCCGACGTCAGGGATACGTACGCGATCATCGGGGCTTCTTCCGGCGCCGCCGCTCGGCTCGATTGCCGAAGCGAATCGGACCCGGCAGCTCGAAGTGGGGCATCGAGTGCTGGTGGCACTCGCAGAACCAGTCGCCGGGCGGCACGATCTGGAGGAAGGAACCCGGCGGCGGGGTGCGCTCGTAGAAGTTCGACCAGGTTCCGAACCAGTCGCCCGCGAGATGATTCGGGTGCACCTCGACCAGTGTGACCCCTTCGCTCTCGAGGAATGCGTGGTCGACGCTGCCCGTCTCCACGATCGAGTCGACGATCTTGCGGATCACCGTGTTCTGCATGTCGAGCTCGAGACCGGCAGACCATCAGCTCGGGATGGCCGTAGCTCTCGGTGAGCCCGATCGTGTACGACCAGGGATTGGTGTCGGTGACCTGGGTGAGCTGCCAGCCGTACGTGCGGATCGTGAGATCGAGGTAGAGCATCGTCTGCTCGAATGAGAATCCATCACATTGAAGGCACATGCCAACAGCTTGACGAAGGGCTGTGACAGAGATGCGGGCCCCGACGATCGTGGTTCCCGGAGGCCCGGGCTCGGGGAACCAGCGTGGTTCCCGGAGGCCCGGGCTCGGGGAACCGGGTCAGGAATTGAGGCGGTCGGCGGTGCGGCAGATCAGGGCGAAGCCTGTCGCCATGGCGATGCCGCCGAAGCGCAGGAACACGCTGTCGGTGTCGAACGTACCGGCGTCGTCGCGGGCCAGGATGCTCACGATCGAGATCACCCCGATCACGACGAACGTGATCGCCAGCGCTGCGCTCAGGCGCAGCAGGGTCGTCAGCCACACATCGCGATCGGGCCCCGCCAACCAGGTCGCGGCGACGGCAACGAACACCATCGGGGCGAGCACCACCTGGTTCGGCGGCAGCATCAGGAAACTGAGCACCTCGATGCGCTGATCCCACACGCTCGCGAACGGTTGGTCGCCGATCCGGCGGACGCGGTCCAACTGGAAGGCGACGAAACCGATCGGTCCTCCCAGCAGGAGCCAGCCGGCGATCGTGAGGTTGCGGACGAGGTCGACCCGGCGTTCGGGCGTCAGTTCAGTCCCAGGCACACTGCATCCGCTTGATGCCGTTGATGAATCCGCTCTGGAGATAGTCGGGTTCGCCGGTGATCCGCAGCGAGGGAAGCCGCTGACGGATGGTGTCGAACATCACCGCGATCTCGCGACGGGCCAGGTTGGCGCCGAGGCAGAAGTGTGGTCCGCCCGCACCGAAGCCGATCTGGGCCGGGTTCGGCGGGCGGAGCACGTCGAAGGTGTACGGGTGCTCGAACACTCGCTCGTCGCGGTTGCCGGAGTTGTACCACATCACCACTTTCTCGCCGGCTGCGATCGCCTGGCCTCCCAGCTCGGTGTCCTCGGTGACGGTGCGGCGGAAGTGGATCACCGGCGTGCCCCAGCGAACGATCTCCTCGACGGCGGTCTTCGTGTTCGCGTCGAAGTCGTCGAACCAGATCGCCTTCTGGTCGGCGAAGTCGGTGAACGCCTTCATACCGTGGCTGATCGCGTTGCGGGTGGTCTCGTTGCCGGCCACCACGAGCAGGATGAAGAATGAGCCGAATTCCTGGGCGGTGAGCTGTTCACCGTCGACCTCGGCGGCCATCATCACGCTGGTGATGTCGTCCTGCGGATCGGCCTTGCGCGACTCGCCGAGCGCCTGGGCGTACATGAACATCTCGAGCACCTGCGCCATGAAGTCCTCGTACGAGGTCGACATGTCGGGATCGCCGCCGCCGAGGATCGTGTTCGTCCACTTGAAGACCTTGGCGTAGTCGTCAGCAGGGATGCCCATCATGTCGCAGATGATCTCGAGCGGCAGGGCCGCGGCGACATGCTCGACGAAGTCGCAGGTCATGTCGGGGAAGTCGGCGAGGAGCCGATCGATGATCTGGTTCGCCTTGACCTTCACGACGTCCTCGACGGCGGTGATCTCCTTCGGTGTGAAGCCCCTCGACACGATCGAGCGGAGCCGGAAGTGCTTCGGGTCGTCCATGCTGATCATCGAGCCGAAGAACTCGGCCATCTCCTGCGGGAGATCGCCGATGTTCGAGCCTCCCTGGCCGGAGCAGAAGAGTTTCGGGTTGCGGCTGACGTGCCAGATGTCGTCGTGGCGCGTCACCGCCCAGTAGCCGGGCCCGACGGGAAACGGCAGGTCCGGGATGTCGCGTTCGTCGAAGTGGACGAGGCCCGGCGTGTCGCGCAACCTCTTGAAGGCCCCCTCGCGGAACGCTCGTGGCTGCAGCCAGAACTCGGGATCGGAGAGGTCGAAGTCGTCGAGGGCGACCTCGTCGTACGGGGCGATCGTCGTCATGGCGACGACTGTACGGGAGCGCTCGCGGCGGTGGTGCACCCGGCCCATCTCGGCCCCGAGTTGAGAACTGGCGCGATCCGGCGTTGACTGGGCCGATGTTGCAGTTCTCCGAGATCGAGCGAGTCCTGGTCGTCACCGCCCATCCCGACGACGTCGACTTCGGCGCTGCGGGCACGGTGGCTGCGCTGACCGACGCTGGCGTCGAGGTCGTCTACTGCCTCGTGACCGATGGGCAGGCGGGCGGGTTCGACCACTCGATCCCTCGCAAGGAGATGGCGTCGATCCGCCGGGAGGAGCAGACGAAGGCGGCTGCCGAGGTCGGCGTGACCGATCTCCGGTTCCTCGGGTTCATGGATGGCACGGTCGAAGTCACGATGGAGCTCCGCCACGACATCAGCCTGATCATCCGCCAGGTGCGCCCGCAGGTGGTGATCACCCAGTCGCCGCTGCGCAATCTCGGCTCGACGTACGGTTCGCACCCCGATCACACAGCGACGGGCGAAGCGACGATGTGTGCCGTGTATCCCGATGCCCGCAACCCGTTCGCGTTCCCGGGTCTTCCGTGCGCGGAGGTCGAGGACTGGAAGGTGCAGGAGGTGTGGATCCAGGCGGGCCCGATGGGCGGCGATCCCGATCTGGCCGTCGTCGACATCACCGACCAGGTCGACCGCAAGTTCCGGGCGTTGCGCTGCCACGTGAGCCAGCACGTCGACCCCGACGCGATGATGGAACGCGTCGGCGCTCGCTTCCGCCAGCTCGCCGTCGAGCACGGCCTGCCTGAGGGCCACAGCGCCGAACTCTTCCGCGTCTGCGACACCCGCTGACCCGCCCGTCACCCGCCGCGATGAGCGAAACCGCCGTATGCGGTCGTCTCGCTCATCGGTGGGTCGTGAATCGGTGTTGTGATGAGCGAAACCGCCGTATGCGGTCGTCTCGCTCATCGGTGGGTCGTGACCGACGCCGCGCCGACTCAGGTGCGGAAGGTCAGGTGGGCGGCGCCGAGGAGGGGGCCGGCCGGGCCGAGCGCGGCGGGGCGCACGGGGACGGACCCGATCGCCGATTGCAGGGCAGGTCCGAACCGGTCGAAGGCCGCTGAGAACCCGCCGCCGATGACGACGAGGTGAGCGTCGAACTCGACGACGACCGGTGCCAGAAACGTGCCCAGTCGAGTTCCGTGGTCGCTCACGACGGAGGCATTCGCCGGGTCGTCGACGGCGGCACGAAGGGCGGTCATCTCGACGCCGAGGCGGTTGGCGAGACCGTGCGCCGAGAGCACGTCGTCGGCCCGTCCGCCCCACGGTGTGTCGCGCATAGCGAGATGTTCGACGCCGAAGTCGTCGATGAACTCGATCGGCCGGGCGTTCTCGGTGAGGCAGGTGCCGAGCCCGGTGCCGACGGTCATCGTCAGTACCCGGTCGACTCCGGCTCCTGCACCGGCGAGCGATTCACCCGTTCCTGCTGACTCGGCGTCGCGGGCGAAACGGATCGGGAGCCCCGACGCCGTCGAGCGCTCGCGCAGCATCGCTCGGAGGTCGATGCCGTAGATCTCCTCGAACTTGTGGACGCCGCGCATCAGCGAGATCCCGGCGTCGATGTCGAACGGCCCGCAGATGGCGATCGCCAGCCCTGTCACGTCACGTCCTGCGAGATCGAGAGCCGCATCGGCGCCGGCCGCGAGCGAGTCGAGCACGATGTCGACCGACTCGTTCGAGTTGGTCGGCAGGACCGCCTCCGACCTCGATCCGAGGGTCGTCGCCGCCGTCATCGAAGCGGACGGCACCCGTCTTGATCGACGTTCCCCCCACGTCCATCACCGCGATCACATGTCCCACGGGATGGAAGCTACCCGTCCGCGGGCAGACCGACTCGTGGACCGAAGGGCCCTGGTGCACACCGCGAGCCGAATGGATGATCGAGCCATGAGTGGATCGACGACGCACGCCTGCCCGTACTGCGAGCTCATCTTCAGCTACCACAACGAGGTCAAGGACCACATCCTGCACGACCACCCGGAACATGCCGGTGTGGTCGACTCGATCGAGCCCCACGAGATGCCGCACGATTGACGTGTCCACGGAACCGAACGGGTCGCGCCAGACTGCTGGCGTGAGCGTGGTGCGGGTCCGTGTTGTCGTGGAGGGACGTGTGCAGGGCGTGTTCTACCGCGACAGTTGTCGGCGTGAAGCGACGAGGCTCGGCGTGCGCGGCTCGGTACGGAATCGCCCCGATGGCTCGGTCGAAGTTGTCGCCGAGGGGGAGCGCGAACGAGTGGATGCCCTGTTGACCTGGTGCCGTGAAGGCCCACCACGAGCGAGCGTCACCCGAATCTCGGTGACCGACGAAGTTCCAGCCGCCGAGCGCTCGTTTCGCATCGAGTACTGAACGAATCGACTACAGCACTTCCCAGCGATTCGGGCGGTCGGCGTGTACGACGATGGCGTCGTACTGCTTGATGCATCGAGTGGCCCGTAACACGTACTGCTCGCCACCGCTCGACAGCTCGGCGAGGGCATAGCCCTCACTGGAATCTCGCACGCCGGTGCCGATGCAATGGAGTGCCGCGAGCTGCAGGCCGGCGCTCTCGGCTTCGGCCGCCCACAAGTTGACGAGGCCTTGGCGCAGCGACGGGTCGTCGAGGAGATCGGAGCCGCCGAGCGTGAGGGTGACGTTGCAGATGTGGACCGGCTCGACGTGTTCGGCATCGACGACGTCGCCACCCAGCTCGCCGTCGAGCATCACCACGATCGGGCCGTCGTCGCCACTGACGCCGCCGATGAAGCCGTAGCGCACCCACGGAAGGCCGTCTTCGCCGGTCGTGGCGTAGCGGATCCGATCGCCGTGGTTGAACCTGGTCACACCGGTACTCCAACTGGGGCAGCGAACTCGTTGATCACGGCGTCGGACAGTTCCGGCCACATCGCCAGAGCATCACGGGCCCACTGGTCGAAGTCGCGATCGGCGAGCGCGACCAGCGCGAGGTCACGCTCGGGGTCGATCCAGAACATCGTGCCCGAACCGCCGAAGTGACCGAACGTACGCGGTGAATTGAGCGTCCCAGTCCAGTGCGGTTCCTTGGTGCCACGCACCTCGAACCCCAGCCCCCAAGGGCACTGCTCGTAGCGACCCACGCCGGGAACGATACCTGCGAGCGTCGGGTAGTGGATGCGTTCGGCGTCAGCGGCGGTGCTCGCGTGGACCAGCGTCGGCCGCATGACTTCGGCGACGAACCGGCATGTGTCGATCAGGTTCGAGTGCACGCCATGGGCAGGCGAGCCCCGCAGAGCGGTCGAGCTCATCGCCAGCGGGGCGAACACCGCCTCGTTCAGGTACTCGGCGAAGGCCATGCCGGTGGCCGCTTCGACCGCCTTGGCGGCGAGTTCGATGCCAGCGTTCGAGTACATCCGGGTGGCTTCGGGGCGGGCGATCGGTTCGTCGCCGTCGAACCCATACCCGCCAGCGTGGGCCAGGAGATGGCGCAACGTAGATCCGGGTTGCCCAACAGGTTGGTCGAGCTCGACAACTCCTTCTTCCACGGCGACGAGCATCGCCCACGCAGCCATCGGCTTGGAGATCGAGGCCAGCCGCTGGACGCGTTCGACATCGCCGACGGTGGCGACGACCGCGCCGGCACGCAGGACTGCAGCCGAAACGTGGGGGACCGGCCAGTTGGCCGTGAGGTCGAGAGCAGTCACGGCGGTCGACCTCAGCCCGCTCAGGTGAACTGGCGCAACAGCTCGGCGACCCGGAAGGAGAGGTCGACGCTCTGGCGGGCATTCAACCTCGGGTCGCACATCGTTTCGTAGCGATGGTCGAGGTCGGTGTCGGACAGTGCGTCGCCGCCGCCGAGGCACTCGGTGACGTTCTCGCCGGTCAACTCGATGTGGATGCCACCCGGCCAGGTGCCCTCGGCCCGGTGGGCGCGAACGAAGCCACCGATCTCGGCAACGACGTCATCGAAGTGACGGGTCTTGAGGCCGTTGGCGGCCGTGTAGGTGTTGGCGTGCATCGGGTCGCAGGCCCACACGACCGGGTGTCCCGCGTCGGTGACTGCACGAAGCAGTGGCCGCAGGGAGGCCTCGACCTTGTCGGCGCCCATGCGCACGATGAGGGTGAGGCGCCCCGGGATGCGCGACGGGTTCAAGACTTCGCACAGCTCGAGCACGTACTCGGCCGTGGTGGTCGGGCCGACCTTGCAGCCGATCGGGTTGCCAACGCCGCGAAGGAACTCGACGTGCGCGCCGTCGAGTTCGCGAGTGCGCTCGCCGATCCAGAGCATGTGCGCCGAGCAGTCGAACCAGCCGCCGGTCAGCGAGTCCTGGCGGGTCAGTGCCTCCTCGTAGCCGAGGATCAGTGCTTCGTGCGAGGTGAACACATCGACCTGGGCGAGGTTCGGGTTCGATTCGGTGTCGATGCCACAGGCGCGCATGAAGGCGAGCGCCCGTTCGATTTCGGCGGCGACGGTCTCGTAGCGCTGCCCTTCGGGGCTGGATGCGACGAACTCCTGGGTCCAGGCGTGGACTCGCGACAGATCAGCGAAGCCGCCCTTGGTGAACGCTCGCAGCAGGTTCAGAGTTGACGCCGACTGGTGGTAGGCCTGAACGAGCCGTTCGGGGTTGGGGACCCGCGCCGCTTCCGAAGGATTGACGTCGTTGACGATGTGGCCACGGAACGACGGCAGTTCGAGATCGCCGACGGTTTCGGTGGGGGACGAGCGGGGTTTGGCGAACTGTCCGGCGATGCGTCCGACCTTCACGATCGGAACGCCGACCGAGTACGTGAGCACGACGGCCATCTGGAGAATGACGCGCAGCTTCTCTCGGATGTTGTCGGCGGAGAACTCCTCGAAGCTCTCGGCGCAGTCGCCTGCCTGCAGGAGGAAGGCGCGCCCGGCGGCGACCCGTGCCAGCTCGGACTGCAGCGATCGGGCCTCGCCGGCGAACACGAGCGGCGGCATCGAGGAGATCTGCTTGAGGGCCTGCTCGAGCGCACCCGAGTCCGGCCAGTCGGGCTGCTGACCAACGGGATGGTCGTGCCAGGAGGAGGGGGACCAGGTCCCACGGGCGTCAGGCATGCGGCAAGGCTACCGGCGCCGAAAACGACACGAGCGACCCGTTTTCACGGGCCGCTCGTGCAGGACATGCATGCATCGGTTCTCGGTGATCTGATTCGTTCGGTGGCAAGGCGCCGGCCGACGACGCTGACTGCCGTCAGCGAGGAGGCCCGGCAACGCAGCCAGCGGGCGAATCAGACAGCGAGAATGCGTTCGGCGTCGTCGCGGAGGCCGGCGACCGCACGGCTGACGAGGCGGCGGGCGGCTTCGGCGGTGACCCCGAGCTGCTCGCCGACTTCGCGGAAGCTCTTGCGCTCGCCGTCGACGAGACCGAAGCGGGACTCGACCGCGAAGCGGGCCCGCGAGTCGAGCGTGCCGAGGAGTTCGTCGAGCAGTTCGCTGTCGACCATCGTCATCACGTGATCTTCAGGCGTGCCGTCGCCGTTGGCCATCAGGTCGCCGAGCGTGGCGTCGCCATCGTCGCCGACCGTCTTGTCGAGGCTGACCGGGGTGGTGAGTCGGTGCAGTTCGGCGTTGGTCTGGTCGAGGGTCTCGCCGTCGCCGGAGGCCTGACGCAACGCAGCGCGGAGGCTGGCCGAACGGTCGCCCGGGATGCGGATGAGGCTGGCCTTCTGGTCGAGGGCACGGCCAATGGCCTGGCGGATCCAGAACGTGGCGTAGGTGGAGAACTTGAAGCCACGGCGCCAGTCGAATTTGTCGACGGCGTGCTCGAGGCCCAGGTTGCCCTCCTGGATGAGGTCGAGGAGATCCATGCCCTGCGGCAGGGGGTAACGACGTGCGATCGAGACCACGAGGCGAAGGTTGGAACGGATGAACCGATCCTTGGCCTTGGCGGCTTCGCGCACCTGGCGCTTCAGCGCCACGCCGCGCTTGCCGGCGTCGAGCTGCTCCTGTGCTTCGCGGCCTGCTTCGATGATGCGCGACAGCTCACGCTCGTCTTCGGCGGTCAACAGGGGGACCTTGCCGATGTCGTTCAGGTAGAGACCAATGGAGTCGTTCATGATGTTTCCTACAACCGTTCGTGTTCGTGATGATTCCGGGGCCAGGCTGTGTCATCGGACACACTGCATCGGCCATGCGGATCGATGCAACGCCGGATTCGCACGTGATCGTGCGGTTCCAACGAGGAGATCGAAGAGCGGCAAACGCCGATAACGAGGGACTTCCCGGGGGAAGCCGTCGTAAACCGTGTACTCGGGGGTATATGGGGGAGCGATTTACAGTAACAGACGTGTCAACCCCCTGTCGGGTCGGTTGCGTCCGATTTTCGTCACGAACCAATAAAATCGGGGCATCGTGCCCGAAACCGATCCATCGCTGCGTCGCGTCGGGCTCTTCGGGGGCACGTTCGACCCACCGCACGTGGGGCATCTGGTGACCGCCGTCAATGTTCGACACGCCCTCGACCTCGACGTGGTGGTGCTGATGGTCGCCAACGTCCCGTGGCAGAAGGAGGGCAGCCGCGCCATCACGCCGGCGCCCGATCGCCTGGCGATGGTCCGAGCAGCTGTCCGCGACGTTCCGGGTCTCGTGCCCGGTCGCCAGGAGATCGATCACGGTGGCCCGAGCTACACCGCAGACACCCTGGCGGTGATGGCTCGCGAGTACCCGCACGCGGAGTTCTTCACGATCATCGGCGACGATGCCGCAGCCGGACTTCGCACGTGGACGCGATGGGAAGAGGTCGTCGACCGATCGCAGCTCGTGGTCGTCGACCGACCGGGTGATCCCGTCGAACTCGCCGACGACATCGAGTGGATCCGTGTCGAGGTGCCGCGTCTGGAGGTGTCGAGCACCGATCTGCGCGCCCGGTTCACCGACGGTCGACCGCTCGACTATCTCGTGACGCATCCCGTGCTCGACGTGATCCGTGCTCGCGGCCTCTACGGGGCGCCGGCATGACGGCGATCGCCCAGCGCCGGACGCGGCGCACGATCGTCGGAGCAACGATGGCGGTCCTGCTGATGATCGGCGCCGTGGTCATGTTCGGGATCGGCGTCGTCACACTCTCCAACTCCCAGGAGGGCGAGGCGGTCGGTGTCGACGCGAGACCGCGGGTGCAGTTTCCGGCCACTCCCAACGCCGTCCTCGCCGTCACCGACGAATCGGACAGGTTGGCGTCGGTCGTCGTGATGACGCTGCTCCCCGAGGGTCAGGGCGGCAGCATCGTCACCATCCCGGTCAATGCGGACGCGACGGCGGGATTCGGCGAGCAGCGCCGACCACTCGATGAATCGTTCGATGCGACCGATCTCCCTGGTCTGATCGCGTCGGTCGAGGAGATGCTGGCCATCACGGTCCAACGAGCCGAAGTGGTCGACGCCGACGGTCTCGAGGCGGTGCTGCCCGAGCGTCGACGCGTTCCAGCTCGTCCTGCCGAACGACGTGGTGGACACCCGCGGCGGCGGAGGCGTGATCTCGGTTGCCGGTCCGCAGACGTTCACGCTCTCCGAGATGGTGTCGATCCTCGCAGCGATCGACGACGACGCAGAGGTCGACACATCCCATCCGAACGACGTGGCCGTCTGGGAGTCGTTGGCGCAGACGGCTCCGGTGGCCGTTCCGCCCGAGCCGGTTCCGCTCGACGACCTCGGACGACCGATCGCTCCCGCCACCGTCGGCGAGCTGGTGGCCCGGCTGTGGCAGGGAGAGGTCGCGGTGCGTGATCTCCTCGTCGTTCCGGTGGTCGACGCGGAGAACCCCACCCAGGCCGACGTCGTGTTGATCGACCGGCGCGACTCGAACCTGGTGTTCGCGCAGGTCTCGCCGGGACTCACGACGACGACGAATGCCGGGCTCAAGGTCAGGATCGTCGCCAACTACACCGACGACCAGCTGTCGACGGCCAACGGACTCTACGACTCGACGTCGGATCTGGCGGTGGAATTGATCGGTCGGCTGCTGTTCCTCAGTGGCAACGTGCCGTCCGTCGACACGGCCCCGACGGGAGCGCCGGCGGTGACGATCCTCGAGGTCGCCAACGAAAGCCAGTACGACGTGGCCGTCGAACTCGCCGAGGCGCTCTTCGGCGACGCGGAGGTGCGAGTCGCCGAAACGGTGATCGAAGGTGTCGACGTCGAAGTGATCCTCGGAATGTCGTACCTCGCCAGCGAACTCGAGCGTGCTGCGGACGTGGCGCCGGGCACGACGGCACCCGCCGTGACCTCGTCGACCGATGTGCCCGCTACGGTCCCTGACGATGGATGACCGACATGGCTGAGGCCGACGAACCAACCGACGCCGACGCAAGCCAGACGCTCGCAGTCTGTGCTGCTCGGGCAGCCTCCGACCTGAAGGCCACCGACATCCTCATCCTCGACGTCGGGACGCTGTTGTCGATCACCGGCTACTTCGTGATCGCCAGCGCATCGAACCCGCGCCAGGTGCGCGCCGTGGTCGACGACATCGAGGCGAAGGTGAAGGCCGAGCTCCAGCGGTCGCCGGTGCGCACCGAGGGCATCCGCGAACAGCAGTGGACGCTGATCGACTACGGCGATGTCGTCGTCCACGTGTTCCTCGACTCGGTACGCGAGTTCTACGAGATCGAGCGGCTGTACATGGACGCCCCGCGCGTCGAGTGGGCGTTGCCAGTCGTCGACGCCGACTGACGGTTACGCGCCGCGGCGGACCAGGTCCGCACAGATCGGAACACCACCATCGTCGGACTGCTGCGGAGCGAAGCCGTCTCCGGCGGTCATCGCGGCGAGGTCCGCTGCGGAGAAGTCGCGAAGCGCCGGCTCTCCATCGATCCGAACGTCGAGGCCTCGCCCGAGTCCGCCACCGACGGGATCGGAGACGATCGCGACCTCGACGGCACCCCCGCCCCAGTCGAGCGGCAGGCCCTCGACCGCGGGCCCGCTCGTCGGCCGGTAGGTCGCGATGAGCGCGTCGCCGCTGCTGGTCGGTTCGATCGTGATCTGCTCCCGGCCGGGGCCGATCAGCACGACGCCGTCGATCGTAGGATCGAATGCACCTTCGACTCGTCGGACGCCCTCGGCGAGCTCGAACGCGATCCAGCTTCGTTCGATCGCGATGTAGAGGCCGTCGCACGCGCCGTCGATCCCGATGACACCGTCGCGGGGAACAGGCTGCTGCGGGTCGAGCCGGACGACGCTTGGCGGCGTTCCGCCGAAGACGGCGTCATCGAGTTGATAGCGCAGCGCGGTGTAGCCGGGGCGATCGATCTGGCCCAGCCATGTGGCGAGCGCGGTGTTGATCCACGCGCCCCAGAAGGCCAGACCCGCGACCGCAACGAGCGCCACGGTCCTGCGACGTGTGGTGAACACCGCGGCAGCGACGGCACCGAGAACGACGAAACCCGGCAGGAGGTCGACGAGGTAACGGTTTGCGGTGAACCCGATGGCCAGCGTCGGTCCCGCAGCGATCGCAGCGCCCGCCAAGAGGGCGAGCAGGCGGACGTGGCGACCACGAACGGCGATCACGGCACCGATGACGGCCATGACCACCAGCAACGTCGCTGACGCAGTGAGCGAGCTGGCCGGCGTGTTGCTCTCGAGTGGGTAGGAGCCGAACTCGTGCGCACGAGGTCCGAAGCGGACGAACGGGGCGAGTCGTTCGAGTGCGAACGCATCGGGACGGAGGTAGTGAGCGATCGTGGTGGGGAGGAATCCGAGCCCGAAGAACGTGTTGCCGTTGCCCTCGAACCAGGCGGCGCGGTCGGGATCCAACATGGTGAGGATCTGGCGGTCGCCGGGCAGGTCGAAGAGCGTGCCGAACCGTGCGAGGTTCAACATGACGTGCACGAACACGCCGCTCACTGCGACGGCGATCGCAGTGACTGCGATGCGTCGCTCTCGGCGCCACACGATGACGGCGCAGACGATCAGGGCGGTCACGGCGCCGAGGCCGACGGACACGCGGGTGAGCACCGTGAGCGCGGCCGCACCGCCGGCGAACACCGCGACGCGCCGAGACGGGGCGAGCATCAGGTCGATCGATGCAACGAACGTCGCGAGGATGAGCACGAAGGCCCAGAGCTCGGTTTCGTTGTAGACGTTCGCTTCAGCGGCCAGTGCGAGGGCCGGCGAGCACGCGACGGCGCCGACCAGCAGCGCCGGGCGCCATGGAGCGCGAGCGGGTGCCCCGATGAGTGCGCTGATGCGTCGGGCGAGGTGGAACGTCACCGTGCACAGCGCCACGAAGCCGACGATCATCGACAGTCGGGTGATGCGTCCCTCCGTCCACGAGCCGAACAGCGCAACCGGGAGCCGGGCAACGGCGAGCACCGGGCCGTAGTACAGGTAGGTCTTGCCGTCGACGAGGAATCCCTCGATGCCCGCGACGTCGGCGGGAACAGCGAGCCTCCCGCGGAGAAATGCTTGCGCCTGGATGTCGTAGAAGTTGCTCGAGAAGCCGGCACGATCGAACAGCTGCCATGGTCGCCATTCGCACAGAACCAATGCGAAGAGGGTGGCGCCGACCACCGTGACGATCCGGGCGGGGCGCCGTTGCTCAGCTGGGATGTTCGATGACCGACGCCACATGGGTGGTGGTCGCGTTCAGTGCGATGGTGGAAGGTCGGCGAGCGGTTCGAGGCTGCGCGCGGAGAACTCGAACACGAATTGGTAGGCGAACAGCGTCGGCCAGACCTTGACGAGGGTCCGATCGATCGAGCTGATCGCTCGAACGCTTCGGCCGAAGTCGGACAGGCCGAGCGCATCGAGGGGAAGTCCGGTGTGTGCTCCCGTGGTCGGAACAAGCCCAGCGTCGCCGGCGGTGCGGAGGAACGAGCGGCGGGTGAAGAAGCGCAGGTGCGTCGAGTCGAGGATGCCCCGTTGGTCGTAGTCGAACCGGCCGGCGGTGACCCGGGCCCTCGGGTACCAGTGTCCGATGTTGGGCACGCTCGCGATGGCCGTGCCGCCCGGCGCAGACCGATTGGCCATGTCGCGAAGCAGTACCGACGGGTCCGCGAGATGTTCGATGACGTCAGCAGCGAGAACGACGTCGTAGTTCTCGTCGAGTTCGTCGGGCAAACCGGCGGAGAGGTCGGCTTGCACGAACCGTTCCATCCGGTCGTGGACTCCCGGCGCCTCGGCGAGGTCGACACCCGTCACCGTGTGTCCGGCCGCCGTCAAGGCGCCGGCCAGCCAGCCCGGCCCGCAGCCGACGTCGAGGATTCGCTGCGGGGGTCGATGTTCGAGCATCTGCAGGATCCGACCGTGGGAGCTGTACGGCGACGGTTTGAACGCGTACGGCTCGGTGACGTGGCCGAGTTGCCCGGCACCGAACCCGGAGCGACCGAGGCGGTATCGCATCGTGTCGACGATCACGTCGGCCGCATACCGCATTCCGTTGACTCGGCAGATCTCGTCGCCGTAGTAGGTGGGAATCGGGACCTCGACGATCTTCTTGTTCGCCGCGGCGAGCTGCAGGATGATCTCGGTGTCGAAGTCGAATCCGTCGGAGTTGGCGATGAAGGGGAGATCGGCAAGTGCGCTCACCCGGTAGGCGCGGTAGCCGGAGTGCCACTCCGACAGCTCGAGCCCGGTGAGTGCGTTCTGGGTCGTGCTCAAGATGCGGTTGCCGACGTACTTGTAGATCGGCATGCCGCCTTCGCGTGCTCGACCGCGTTCCATCATTCGCGATCCGAACACAGCGTCGGCGTCGCCGTGCACGATCGGCTCGATGATGTCCCCCATGATCTCCGGCGCGTACTGGCCGTCGCCATGCAGGAGGACCACCACGTCCCAGCCGTGATCGAGCGCGTACAGGTACCCGGCCTTCTGGTTGCCGCCGTAGCCGAGGTTCTCTTCGTGGCGGATGACGGTGAGGTTCAGGTGGCTTTCGCGCTGGAGGTAGGCGCTCGCGACGCTGTGCGTCTCGTCGGTCGAGTGGTCGTCACGCACCAGCACCTCGGCGAGTTGCAGCGAGGCGGATTGGGGAATGCGGTCGAGAACGTCGACGAGTGTGGATTCAGCGTTGTAGGCGACAACGAGCACGCCAACCTTCATGTATGCACTCCTTTCGCCGGGAGTCTAGGTGGAGCGATGAGGGCCGAACTCGGCTCATGGCGTCGCCACTGGTCAGACTTCGGGATGGCGCTCGACCGGTACGAGTTCTTCCAGCACGCCTTCTTCGTCGGGGCCCGGTGACCGTGGGCTTCACGGAGATCCACGGGTCGCCGCAGCACACCCTCGACGCATTCGCCACCTGGCGTCGGGCGCACGACGAGCGACAGCCCGGGGATCCACCGATCACGGTTCGTAGGCGCTGACCCCCGGCCTGTTCTGGGTCCGCCGGCTCAGCTGAGAGGCAGATCGTTCCGGCGACGAGCCAGCATGAACAGGCAGCCTCCCAGGGCGAGGACGATCGTGCCGATCATCAGGGTCGTGGTCGCGGTGTTGCCGGTGGCAGGGAGTGCCCTGGGCGTCACGGCGACGGGCAGCGCCTCGACGTTCGGCGGCGTCGGTGTGGCCTCGGGCGGCCGGCGTCTGGCTCTGAGGTGGCGCTGCTGCCGGCACCTCACTGACGGGCGGGTCCTGGACAGGCGGTTCGGCGGGCGGCGGCTCAGGGGACACGGCGGATTGACGCATCACCACGGTGTGGAGGCAGACCGACCCGGTCTCCTCGAGCGCTGCGACCTCGACCGTCTCGCCGTGTCCGCTGTCGTGTCCGCCCCCGCCGCGTGGGGGGCACGAGTCAGGTCGCGGGCGGAGTACGGCCCAGCGTTCGCTCCGTTGATTTCCCAGCCGGTGATGGGGAGCACCGTGACGCTGTACGTGGCGCTCTTCTTGCCCGGCACGATCAGGCCGTCGGTGACCGATGAGTGTTTCCGGGATTCTCGAACTCGCACACGAGGTCAGTGCTCCCCGGCGGGTAGGTGCAGTGCGCCGAGGTCGGCTTGCCGCCGCCCGTTGCGCTCGCTGCCGCGAGATCGAAGATCGTTCGCAAGTCGGTCGGCAGCTGAGGGCCGCGATGATCGAATCGTCCGGAAGCCTCCACGAGACCTCGAAGGTGATCCGGTAGGGATCTCCGGTTCCGCCGCCTCCGGTGTGGTCTTCGCCGGGTCCGCCGGTGTGGTCTTCGCCGGTTCCGCCGATGTGGTCCGTCGGCCGGTTCCGCCGATGTGGTCTTCGCCGGGTCCGCCGGCGTGCTCGTCAGCACTGCTGGTCTGGAGGGCCGACATCATTGGGTTCGTGTCCGCACCGACGGGTTGGGAATCCGTCACCGTCGGCATCGCCTCTGCTGAGGCTGGTTCCTCGGACTCGAGCTCGTCGGGCGACTCGGTCGAATCGATGAGGGGATCCCCCTCCACGATCAGCTCGATGACCAGCGGTTCGGTCGTCGGGATCGTCACGACCGGTGGGTCGGAGTTCTCGCCGATCGGCGCTGCCTCGATGACCTCCGATTCGTCTGCCACGGCGACAACGGGCGAGGCCAACGCCACCCCGGCCGCTGTTGCTGTGACGATTGCCAGTCGGATGAACCTTCGCTTCGAAGTGTCCATCGCACACCTCCTGGTTCCATTGCGTTCCGCACTTCGCTAGTTCCAGTGTCCGCCCGGCATCCAGCGATGTGGGAGAGCCCTTCGGCCCAACTCGTCCACGTCGAGGTGATGCCGAGCGGGGTGACGAACGCTGTGTCTTTCATCGCTGCTCCCTCTCGGTGTTGGAGGCGCTCGCCGAGAGCAGTACCATCCGCCTGCGCCGTTCGACTGTCGTGCATGCACGTCGTCGAGGGCACCCGATTGCGGGGCTATAGCTCAGTTGGTAGAGCGCTTCCATGGCATGGAAGAGGTCAGGAGTTCGATTCTCCTTAGCTCCACGGAAAACCCCAGGTCACAGGCGTTGCAGTCGATGACTCCGTCAAGTTGGCCATTCCTACTGACACCTTGTGGAAACCGTTTCCGGCCGCAAACGGCGGCTATTTCTGCCTCCTGGGGCCCTTGACCGGTGGTTCCTGCGGCCATTCTCCGTCTGACCTCTTCCACGCCAGCCGAGAGGTTGGGCACCAGGAGTGGATCCCGAACACCCTTGGTGTCGGGTTTTGCTGAGCCGTCGCAGACATCCGCAGTGGCGGGATTATGCGGTTGCTTCCGGAGGACTCGACCTAACCGACTTCGCCGGTTCCCGGGTGGCCCGTCCCGTGTGTCTGTCCGTGATTTCCGAGTGGGTTGCCGACCATCTCGGGGCGTGGCACAATCGTGACCATGACCACGGACTCGCTGCGGAACGTGAAGGATCGATTCTCCGAATTCGTCGACCGCGTCGACCGCGAACACGAACGCATCGTCGTCACCCGCAATGGCCGACCCGCTGCTGTGTTGATCAGCCCTGACGACCTCGACAGCCTCGAGGAGACCCTCGAACTGCTCGGCGACCACGACGCCATCCGAGAACTCGTCGAGGCCGAAGCAGCGGTCGCCTCCGGCGACGTCGTCCGCGGCGTCGACGCCGTCCGAGCGTTGCGCACATCGCCAGGGTCGTGACCAACGACGGCTACGAACTCATCGTCTCCCGCCCAGCGGCGAGGGCGATCGCCGAGTCGCTTCCTGAACCGGTCGCCGCTGCAGTCATCGACTTCATCACCGGATCGCTACTCGAAAATCCTCGTCGCGTCGGACGCGAGCTGCGAAACGAGCTTGCAGGCATCCACAGTGCCCGCCGTGGGAGTTACCGCGTCCTGTATCGAATCGACGAGAGCGAGCGAACTGTCACGGTGCTCCGCGTCGACCACCGCGGCGACGTGTACCGAGCCCCCTGAAAGCCCGGCCTCCCCGGTGCTACTCGTTGGTGACCGAGCGGTCGGCCAGGGCAGTAACTCCGAGGCAAGCGCTGACCCGAGCGTTCGCGGTCGTGGTCACGAGCGATCACTCCGGAATCCGGCATCCACCCTCCGTCTACTCTGGCGGCATGTCGAGTGAGGTCCCGTCGAGACTGAGCCTCTGGCGATTGGATGCATCGGCGTTGTGGCCGGGTCGATTGGGGCCGTGATCGCCGGTGCCAGCATTTTGGGTGGCCTGTTGGTCGGCGGCGTGCTGGCTGCCACCGTGTCGGGAATGGCGGCGCTGAAGTCGCGACTCGCTGCACGAACGGCCGAGCACTCGTGAGGTTGTCCACCGAACACTTCCGCACACAGAACCACGGTGCACCGATCTGGACTCGAGCCACACTGCGAGGCCAAGCGTGGCGCTGCCCTTCCCGCTCGGCGATAGGAAGGGCCGCCGTGGTTCAGGGTCGGTCCCGCATCTGGCTCGCGGGTGGCTTCGCGATGCCTTGGATCCCGTCGGGTGCGTAGGTGGGGAGTTCACGGATCGTCTGGAGGGCACGCTCTCGCTTCTCGTCGGAGAGTTCGAGATCGTTCCAGTTCTCGATCTCCTCGAGAGTTCGCTGGGTCCACTCCTCGACGGTGCGCAGGAGGCTGACGAAGAAGTCGACGAGCAGCGCTCGGATGTGGATTTCGTGTTGCGCGACGTTGATTCCTTCGATGAACTCCTGTTGGACCGCACCGGCGAACCGGAGCATCTCCTGGGCGTCGTTCCGTACCTGCTCGAGCGAGCCGATGATGTCGCCCTTGGTCCCCAGTGGGGCGACGATGAGACGCAGTAACGCCTCGAAGTTCACGGAGAAGGGAGCGACGGGGGTGCTGAGCCATGCTCGGAGTGCGTTCCGGCCGTCGTCGGTCAGTGCATAGACGGTGCGAGGACGTCTCCCGTTGTACTCCTTGGTGTCTTGCAGCAGGCCCAGCTTCGAGAGGCGCTTCACCTCTCGGTAGATCGCGCTCTCGGCGCGGGGCCACACGTACCGGAAGTACCGCACTCGTTGTTCGGCGAGCTCGTAGGCGGACCAGGGTCGCACCGCGACCTGCGCGAGGACTGCATATGACGTGGTGGTCAGCTGATCCGACATCTTGACAATACTCCAACTCGAAGTAACCTGGATGCTGCAAACGCGAGTATAAGGAGGTTGGCGATGACGACGAGTGTCGAAGTGGCAGGCCGCCACAGCGAGCGGATCGTGCTGACGGCGCTGGAACTCGAGGAGCTGAGTTCACGTGTGGACGGGCCGGTGCTGCGCACCGGCGACGAGGGCTGGGACGACGCAGTCCTGCTGTGGAACGCCATGGTTCAGAAGTCGCCGGCGTTCGTCGTGCAACCCACCTCTGCGCGAGACGTCGCGACTGCGGTGGGGTTCGCGCGCGACCGCGGGTTGGCGCTCAGCGTCAAGGGCGGGGGTCACAACATCGCGGGGACGGCAATCGCCGAGGACGGGCTGATGCTGGACATGTCCCGGCTGCGCGACATCTCCGTCGATCCTCCGGGTCGCCGGGTCCACGCTGGCGCAGGTTGCCTGCTCAAGCACGTCGACGCCGCCACCCAGCGAGCACGGCCTCGCAACGGTGCTCGGGTTCATCTCCGAGACCGGGATGGCCGGGCTCACCCTCGGCGGGGGGTTCGGCTACCTCACTCGACGTTTCGGCTGGACAGCGGACAACCTCGTGGAGGTCGAGATCGTCACCGCGGACGGCGAGGTCCGCATCGCCAACCGAGAAGAGAACGCCGAGCTGTTCTGGGCGGTGCGCGGTGGTGGCGGCAACTTCGGGGTCGTGACGCGGTTCAGCTTCCGCCTCCACGACATCGGCCCGACGATCACCGGCGGGTTGATCGCGTGGGACGCCGAACACGCCGACGAGGTGCTCGCGGCCTACCAGGAGCTGACGGCCTCGGCGCCCCGCGAGCTCACCGCCGCGGCGATGATCCGCCTCGCCCCACCCGCACCGTTCGTGCCCGAGGAGTGGCATCAGCGACCTGTCGCCGGACTGCTCGTGTGCCACAGCGGAAAGACCACGACGGCCGACCTGGCTCCGTTGCGAGTCGCTCGGCGAGCCCGCGTTCGACCTCGTCACCGAGAGGCCGTATGTCGCCCAGCAGTCGATGCTCGATGCCATGGACCGCAAGGGCATGAACCAGTACTGGAAGACCGAGTTCCTGCCCGACCTGTCGACCGAGTACTGCGACACCTTCTGCGACGCCGCGCTGGACGTCGCGTCACCGCTGTCGTTCTCGGTCGTCTTCCATCTGGAGGGAGCCTTGAACGAGCGTGACCCGGACGACGGGGCGGTCGGCAATCGAGACGCGGCATTCGTCAGCGGATTCTCCGGCGCCTGGCCACCCGGCGTGGACGGGGACGGCATCGTCACCGCTGTCCGCAAGGGCTGGGAACGCATCCGCCCCTTCTCGACCGGCGGGAACTACGTCAACTTCCAGTTGGCCGAGGACGACGCACGTCGCACCGCGTCGGCCTACGGCGACAACTACGCACGCCTCGAGCGCGCCAAGGCCATGTACGACCCCGACAACATCTTCCGAAGCAACAGGAACATCTCCCCCGCGGCATCCACGAGCTGACTACCGCTCGAGCTCCGAATCGGCTCGCAGATCAACCGGCTGACGGCGGGTGAGCGCCAGTTGCCACCCGTTCACCCCGAGGCTGAGGGATGACGCCCACGAACGCCCGGCCATGCGCATCTCGACACCCGACCCCATCCGTCGAACCGTCCCGAATCCGGGTCTGTGCATCGGCGATCGCTCGCCGTGGGTCGCACATATCGCTCCGCGTCATCACGGCCGCCACCCCTCCCCGGGTGACCGAGTCCGTTCCCCTCGTCGGCGTCGTGGCCCCGCTGGTCGCCGAGCTGGTCGGTGCTCCTGCATCAGTCGTGGATGGGCTCGTGTCGTGCGGTGTGTTGGTGCTCATCCGAGCCTCGGCTCCTGGCCGAGCTCGACGGCCCCGACGATCGAGTAGCCGCGGTTCGCTCCGTAGGGGTGCAAGAAGGCGCCGGCGCACACGTCACGCCAGGCCCGTGAGAGCCGGTTGGCGAAGAAGTAGCCCGCACCGCCGGACAGCTCGAGAGCCCGGTCGACGACGCTCACGGCGGTGCGGTCGACGAACGCCTTGGGGGAATCGCACTGACTGGGAAGATCGCGACGTGGTGCGGCAACGTGCGGGAGACGACTGAATCGGAGCAGCAGTGGCGATGGTGTAGCTGCGGGTGGGACGTGTGGCCCTATGTCGCTGGAGTCGTCGGCGCGAACGTGGCCTGATCGGAACAGTTCGTCGCAGAGGTGATTCGATGTCGCTGGACACGAGGAAAGGTCAGCCGTCGGTCATCGCTGCAGCGGCAAGTGGCGTCGGGCGTTCGGATGAACGCCTCACCGGGCCGGGTGGTTGTGGTTCGGATTTGCGGTTGCCTCATTGCTGCTCCTCGATGCCGTCGATCTCGCCGTGTGGGGAGTCGTCGTGCCGGTGGCCGCCGTAGCCATCTGGACGCTGGTTCCGTTCGCCCGCATTCCGGCCGAAGCTGCGCCCGAGGTCGACCGCGGTGACCTGATTGCGGTGGGTCTGCTCTGGGCTGCAGTGGTCTTGTCGTTCTGGACCGCGTTCGAGTTGTTCACCACCGACCGGGTGGCCGGGTTGTTCCTGTGGTTCGCCGCGGGACTGATCGCCGGCGTGGTCGGTCCGTTGTGGTGGGTGGTGTGGCGCCGTCGCGAGCCGTTGTCGGCGTTGGGGTTGACGATGGACCGGGTGGCGGTCGACGGTGGGGATCGGCGTCGTGTTGGCCGGCGTGCAGTTCGCGATGACCTTGTGGGGCTATGAGCTGCCTGAGCCCGTGGACTGGGTGCCGCTGCTGGTGATGAGCCTTATGGTCGGGTTCTTCGAGGCGGTGTTCTTCCGCGGGTTCATCCAGGGTCGTCTCGAGGCGAGCTTCGGACCTGGTCTGGCAGTGCTTGGCGCGGCGGTGCTGTATTCGCTCTATCACGTCGGCTATGGGATGCCAGGCGACGAGTTGGTGTTCCTGTTCGGGCTCGGCGTGGTCTATGCGATTGCATTCCGGCTGGTGTCGAACATCTTGGTGTTGTGGCCGCTGCTGACACCGCTCGGCGCCTTCTACAACAATGTGGAAGCCGGTGACATCGATCTGCCCTGGGCGTCGATCGCGGGGTTCGCCGATGTCGCGGTCGTGATGGCGGTCGCCGTCTGGTTCACCGCCCGCCACCGTCGCCGGGCGCTCGAACGCCAAGAACAGACGTCGGCCACTCACGCGGGTGCAGGCTCATTGGGATTCGGTGTACGCGGCGGACAATCTTGACGTGCGTTCGGCTTCGT
>CAVUJG010000015.1:0-47594 GCA_963741755.1 Ilumatobacteraceae bacterium
GCTGAATGAACGTCAGAGCAGCCCGTGTTGGCGGGCGGCGTGGACGGCCGACTTGCGCCCGTCGACGGCGAGCTTGCGGTAGATCGCCTTGCAATGCGTCTTGACGGTGTTGAGCGACACGTACAGCTCGCTTGCGATCTCCCGCTGCGAGAGTCGGGACGGCAGATAACGCAGCACCGCGAGTTCGCGGTCGGTGAGCTCCTCGACCAACTCGCCGGCCTCGACCCGGTCGGCATGGCCGTGGCGGGACTCGACACGAGCGAGGTATCGGCCGGCAATACCCGGGTCGACGCATCGATCGACGATCGACCGAGCTTCGAGCAGCAGCCTGTCGGCATCGGAGTGGTCGTGGTCGAAGGCGACGTCGGCGGCGCTCGCGAGCGCATAGGTCAGCATGACGTTCTCCGGTGATCGCCGTGCGAGCTGCACGCCGCGCATCGCAGCGGGCACTGCAGCGGTGGCGTCGTCGGTGGTTCGGGCGACGACGCTGTGCGCGAGGGCGAGCTGCGACGCCTCCGCGATCCGGTGCTCGTCGGCGTAGGCGATTGCGGTGTCAGCAAGGTTGCGCGCAGCTGCAGCTCGGCCGTCTTCGATCTCGGCGATCGCTTCGAAGACCGGAGTGACGGCTGCGACGAAGTGGTCGGGCCGGCTTGCTGCCATCTCGTTCGCTCGAGCGAGGAACGGTCGGGCCTCGTCGAAGCGGCCGCCCATCACGCGCACCCCGCCGAGCACCATCGGGTGCGTCGGTTCGGTCATCGGCGCAGTTTCTTCGACGACCCGGAGACCGGCAGCAACGTCGCCTTTCGCGAGATGGATCATCGCCGACAACGACTGGATCAGCCCGGCGTCGACCCCGTCGACGTCGAGGCGTTGCGCGATGTCGAGCGCTCGTTCGGCTTCGGCGAAGCGGCCGGTCACGAACGACACCCAACCGTGCACGATCGCCAGGCCTCCGTGCACGTCGACGAGGTCGCCGAGGCGTTCGATGTATCGGGTCACGGTGTAGATGCGCCCGACGTTCAACAGCGTCGTCGCGTTCTCCGCCACGATGTCGGCGGCTTCGACCCTGCACCCGGCTTCGAGAAGATGCTCCACGGCCGACATCAGATCGCCCGACTCCGCATGCCAGCACCCGGCCGCGGCGTGGAGCTCGGCTGACCGCTCCGGTGCAGCACGGACGAGTTCGGCGCGCAGGAGATCTCGGAGCAGGTGGTGGAGTCGGTACCACGTGCCGGTTCGGTCGAGCGCGATCACGAGTTGGTTGTTGCGTGCGAGCGAGTCGAGCCAGACGGTGCCGTCGTCGGTGCCACACACCTCGTCGATGAGCGGCCCGGAGAGTCGCTCGAGCACCGACACGTCGAGCAATCGCTGCCGTTCGGCTGCGTCGACCGAGTCGAGGAACTCGTCGCTCAGGTAGTCGGCGACCAGATGATCGTCGCCATGGAAGGACGCGACGAACTGGGCCACGTCGCCGTCGCCTCGCATCGAGAGCGCAGCCAGTACCAACCCCGCAGCCCACCCCTCCGTTCGACCGGTGAGCCGCGTGACGTCGTCGGTGTCGAGACCCACGACGTCGGCGTCGAGCAACCACGCCGCCTCGTCGATCTCGAACCGCAGGTCGGCCGCGCGGACCTCGGTGATCTGGTCTCGGACACGGAGCCGTCCGAGACGGAACGGCGGATCGAGACGTGTCGACACGACGACGATGCAGTTCCTCGGTCGTCGGGTGAGGAGTCGTTCGACGCTGTCGTGCACGTCGTCGTTGCTGATCAGGTGGTAGTCGTCGATCACCAGCACGACCTCCCCATCGACGCTCGACAACGCGTTGACCACCGCAGCGACCACGGCATCCAGGCCGTCGCCGACCGCCGATCCGGTCGCCTCACCGATCCCCGGCACGTGCGCCTGGAGCGACGAAGCGACCCCGCTCCAGAAGCGGATCGGATCGTCGTCGCCGTCGTCGACCTGCAACCAACCACTGCGTCGATCGTTCGCGTCGAGCCAGCCGTTGACCAGCGTCGACTTCCCCGAACCGGCCGGCGCGCTCACCAACACGAACCCCCGACCCACTGCGACCGACGACTCGATGCCGTCGATCAGACGGTCGCGTGAGAGGTAGCGGTGTGGTGGCCGCGGGGGGATGAACTTGGTCGCGGACACGGCCGCCGGAGCATCGGCCATACCGCAACAGTAGGGGACCTGGTCGACGACGAGCACAACTCCACGCGGTCACCCGGGTGAGATCGCCAATCGAGCGAGGCGACCTCACCCCGCTCGAACCGATCATGGCGTCATGGCCCACCGCTACCAGATCGAAATCCGGGGCCGGGCGACCGGACGACTCCTCCGCCCCGTCACCGACGACTTCGCCATCGAGAACACCCCGGCCGGCAACACCCGACTGACGGGCGAGATCCGTGACCCGTCACACCTTCATGGTCTCCTCGCCCACTTCACCTCCATGAATGCCGAAGTCGTCGGCCTGCGCCGCCTCGACGACGGCCCGATCGACTCCGACCCGTGCTCGATCATCGAAACCACTCGACACTCCCACCAACAGAAAGGCACCCAGCCATGACCACCCACGCACAACTCTCCACCCCGAATAGCGCATCGAAGCGCACCACCACCCAACGCATCGGCGGCGCCGCCGCACTCCTCGCTGCCGCAACCTTCGCCTACGGCATCGCGATGTTCGCGACGATGTTTGCCGACTACACCGACCCCGACGCCACCCCGGCCGAGTCGGTCGACTTCCTCGTCGACCATCAAGGATCCCTGCTCGCCTGGTACATCGGCATCTTCATCGTGTTCGGCGCGGCACTCGTCCCGATGGGACTCGCCCTGCGCCAACGCCTCGCCGACGAAACACCGCTGCTTGCGAACGCCGGAATGGTCTTCGCGGCGATCTGGGCGGCGCTCATGTACGCCACGGGGATGATCTCGAACATCGGGATCGAAGCGGTCGCCGACCTGGCCGAAACCGACCCCGACCGTGCCGTGACCGTGTGGTCGACGATCGACACCGTCACCGACGGGCTCGGTGGCGGCAACGAACTCGTCGGCGGCATCTGGATCCTGCTGGTCTCGATCGCCGGGCTGCTCACGGCGCGACTCCCTCGCTGGCTGAACATCACCGGCATCGTCACCGCCGTCGCCGGACTGATCACCGTCGTCCCCGCCTTCGAAGCGATCGAGATGGTCTTCGGACTCGGCTCGATCGTCTGGTTCATCGGCATCGGCGCCACCCTCCTGCGCAGCGGCGAGACCGCCGAGGTGACGTCATGACCACCGCGTTCACCCAAGCGACCTCCTCCCGGCTGGCCAGGACGACCGCGGCCCGGACCGCCGCCATTGGTGCAGGCGGGATCCTGCTCGGATTCGCTGGGCTTCAAGTCGCACTCGCGGCCGGCGCCCCACTCGGCGAACACGTCTGGGGCGGAACGCAGGACCGAGTGCTCCCGACCGGCATGCGAGCAGTCGCCGGTGGGGCAGCCATCGCACTGACCGTCGCGGCGGCCACCGTCGCCCGCCGTGCCGGCCTGATCGGCCGACCCGCCCGCTGGCTCTCGCCTGCCACGTGGGTGATCTCCGGTTACCTCGCGCTCAACACGGTCGGCAACCTTGCTTCGTCCAGTGGCCTCGAGCGATGGGCGTTCGGGCCAGCGACGGCTGTCGCTTCCGCGCTCACCGCCGTCGTGGCACTCCTGATCAGATGACCATGCAAGGCAACCGCTTCGACGGTGCCGACCGTCGTGGCTGGTGCTTGCCGGATGATCTGCACGCGTCGAACATCGTCTCCCAGCCGTCGACCGATAGGGCACTGGTTTCAGCGATCCGTGACTACGACCGGCCGGATGCGGGTACAGCGGAGCGATGACAGACGACCACACTGACGACGAGAGCCAGGCCGCGCGCGGGCAGGACAGCCGCGTCGAGGACTGGTTCGGTCAGAGCGTCCAGCGTGACGCCGAACTGGCCGACGAGCTGACTGCCGCGGAGGATGTCGACATGGATCGCGTCGAGACCGACTTCGAGAAGACGGCACGAGGGAAGAGCGAGCAGGAACGCCGTCACGGCGAGCACATCGATCCCGATCAGGGACGCAGCGCGTACGGCGGGGATCCGGAAAGCCCCGGCGCCACGATCGACGATCCGGATCCGGCTGAGCCAAACGAGCCGGCTTGACTGCCCGACAAATGGCGTAGGCGATCGAAGCGCATTGGAGCGAGCGGTCCAGCCGGATGGGTTGACCGACGTCGCACGGGGTACCAGAGGTCCGTGCATGAATCTTCCACCCACTCCACTCCTTCAGCGACCCCGGCCGACCCGCGTTCACCTGGCGTGGACGTCCCTGAACAGCAGATCGATCATCCGGGTTCCACCGAGGAGTTGACACCACGGCCGGATCACGGTGAGGACAGCTACATCGGTGCGGGCCGTCTGGTCGGACGGCGAGCGCTCGTCACGGGAGGCGACTCTGGCATCGGCCGTGCTGTTGCCATCGCCTTCGCCCGGGAGGGCGCCGACGTCGCGATCGCACATCTGCCGGAAGAGCGCGACGACGCGGCGGACACCGTCGAATGGATCGAGCGTTGTGACCGACGAGCGCTCGCCGTCGAGGTGGACGTGCGAACGCACGAAGCCTGTCGGGATCTGGTCCAGCGTGTCGTCGAGGATCTGGGCGGGATCGACGTCGTTGTCAACAACGCTGCATTCCAGTGCGCGGTCGACTCGTTCGAGTTGTTGACTCCCGATCAGATCCGGCGCACCTTCGAGACGAACGTGTTCGCCACGTTGTGGATCTCGCAGGCTGCACTCGAACACATGGGGCCCGGCTCGACGATCCTCAATACGACCTCGATCCAGGCGTTCGACCCATCGCCCAACCTCATCGACTACGCAGCGACCAAGGCGGCGCTCGTCAACCTGACAGGCAACCTCGCTCAACAGTTGGGCGAGCGCGGTATCCGGGTGAACGCCGTTGCACCGGGTCCGGTGTGGACCCCGCTGATCCCGGCGACCATGCCACCGGAGAAGGTCGAGTCGTTCGGCGCGGAAACCCCTCTCGGTCGACCCGGCCAACCGGCCGACGTCGCACCAGCGTTCGTGTTCCTCGCCTCCGACGACGCTCGTTACATCACCGGCCAGACCATCGGCGTCACCGGCGGCCGGCTCACGCTCTGAGTACCTGCGTCGTGGTCCCGACAGGCGGTCCCCAGTCATGGGTGGGCACCGCGGATCCTGCGGAGACCGATCAAGGTTCACCCGAATGGGTGCGTTACGGAAGACAGCACGCGGGTACCTGATCGCAGCGGGCGAACCAACCGACAGACACCGACCGAGGAGGTCTCTCATGACGAATGCTCCCACGACGAGGACGATGGCGACGGGTGGCACCTCGTCCTCCACCACATCTGACATGAACGACGCCGCCAAGTCCGAGGCCCGCAGCGTCGCCGAGAAGGGCAAACAGAGCGCCGGCCAGGTTGCCGGCGAGGCGCGTTCACAGGCCGCCGGCCTGGCCCGCACCGCGCGCGACGAGGCGCGCCAGCGTGCCGACGGAGAGGTCGGCAAACTGGCGGAGTTCCTCGACGGGCTCGGTGACGAATTGAACGGCATGGCCGACGGATCGCCACCACAGGACGGTCACCTCGAAGGTCTGGCTCGTGACGGGGCGCAGGCCGCCAACCGGCTCGCCCAGCGGCTGGAGTCGGGCGGGCTCGACGGGGCGTTGCACGACGTGTCGATGTTCGCTCGGCGGCGCCCGGGCGTGTTCTTGGCGGCGGCGTTCGGCGTCGGCGTAGCGCTCGGGCGGGTGACCCGGAACGCCGACATGCAAGCGATCAGTGCGGAAATGCAGGATGACGACGGATCCGGGCACCGCGGCTCTGCGACCTCGCAAACGGGTGCTTCGCCGACGTTGCCGCCGACTGCGCCGACGTCGACTGCGTCGATGACGACGGAGTACGAACCGATGCCGACCAACTCGGGTCAGCGGCCATGACCGACGAGCGGTATCGGATCGAGCAGCCGGACAAGTCGCTCGGTGATCTCGTGGGTGAGCTCACGTCGGAGATCTCTGAGTTGGTGACGTCGCATGTCGAGTTGGCCAAGGCGGAGGTCCGTCAGGATGCGCGCGATGCGGCGCGGGCGGGTGGCATGTTCGGCGGTGCGGGTGTTGCGGCGCTGGTAGCGCTGTTGATGTTGTCGGCGGCGGCGGCGTGGGGGCTTGCCGAGGTGATGGAGCCCGGATGGGCATTCCTGATCGTTGGTGCGGTGTGGGCGGTCGCTGCAGCGGTGCTCGGACTGACCGGCAAGAAGGAATTGGATGAGATGAACCCTGGACCACAGCAAACGATGGAAGAGATCAAGGAGGATCGGCAATGGCTCAAGACACAGAGCAGATGAGGCAGACCGAAGAGATGAGGGCACGGATCGATCAGCAGCGTGACGACATCGGCCACACGGTGGATCAGATCGGCAACCGGGTGAGCCCGTCGCACATCGTGGCGCGTCGCCAGGATCGGATGCGACGCCGACTGACGGGTTGGAAGGATGCCGTGTTCGGCAATGACGAGCCGGACTTCCCGCCACCTCGCGGTGACCGCTACGGCTACGGCTCGCCCGATCGGTACGCCGGCTCGGACGACTCTGACAGCGTTCGTGAACGAGTAGGTGACGCGGCGTCTGCGGCGACTTCGACCGTGCAGGAAGCGCCGAGGGTGATCCGTCGCCAGACACGGGGGAATCCGATGGCGGCCGGGGCGATCGCCGTCGCCGCCGGCTGGCTGATCGGTGGTCTGCTTCCCGAGACCGACAGCGAGAAGCGCGCTGTCAAACGTGTCGAACCGCGCCTGGCCGACGCAGCTTCGGAAGCCAAACACGAGGGCCGTGAGCTCGCAGACGACCTTCGCGAACCCGCCAAGGATGCAGCGGACAAGGTCACAGACAGCGCCCGCCACGCTGGCGACGAGGTCACGAGCCAGGCGAGCCAGTCGGCCCGTTCGGTCCGCGAGCGTTCCAGCTCGTGAAGCACGCTGCGGGATCGCGGCGAGGGTTCGGTCCTCGCCGCGATCCCGCAGTCAGGAACACAGCACCAGCACACCGGCCACATCTCGCCATGCTCGATCCGCCGTCGCAACGACCGATTGGCTACTACGTACACCATCACGGCATGGGACATGTCGCTCGGTTCCGGGCAGTGCGTGACGCCAGCCGCCACTGGATCGTTCCCATCTCGGAACGAGCGCTGACCGACTCCTGCCGCCGGCCCGGAGTCCGACTGCCGTCGGACTGCTCATCGCCCGCTCCTTCCGGTGACGTCACCGCCGGTGGCGCTCTCCACTGGGCGCCGCTCGTCGCCGACATTTCCTCGCCGCGTCTGGGCGCTTTCGTGAGGTGGCTCGACGCGGCCCGGCCGATCGGCGTCGTCGTTGACGTGTCGGTCGAATCCCTCCTCACGTGTCGACTCGCAGGTGTGCCGACGATCGCACTGCGACAACACGGCGACCGGAGCGACGACGCTCACATCCTCGGCTACCGCGTCGCCAACCGATTGCTCGCGCCATGGCCGATCGAGCTCGAGGATCCGTCCACGCCGCAGTGGATCATTGACAAGACCGACCACATCGGATTCGTCTGGACCGAGTTTTCTTATTCCGAAACGGAGTCGACGCCGACGGCCGTCGCCGAGGTCGGACCGTGCGACGTCGTGGTGCTGTGGGGCTCGGGGGGCGGAACGCTTTCCGACGTTGCCGTGTCCGCCCTCGCCGATGCCGGCGACGCCAGGGTCCACCTCGTCGGCTCGCCGTTCGATGCAGGCGTCGCGGCCCGCTGGACCAGGGATCGGCGCGTCAACGTCGTGGGATGGGTCGATGAGGTCGCGCCTCTGCTCGTCAACCGTCCGGTGGTGGTCACCAGTGCCGGTAACAACACCGTGGCGCTCGCAGCCCGACACCGATGTCCACTGGTGGTCGTCCCACAAGAGCGGCCGTTCAACGAGCAGCACCGGCATGCCGAGCGCCTCGATGCCATCGGTGCGGCGGTGGCGGTGACGTCTCCGGCGACGGCGCCGTGGCGGAACGTGCTCGAACTCGCCCGATCGCGCGCAGAGGTTCTCGCCGAGCTTGCCGAACCCGACGGTGCAAGACGAGCGGCAGACGTCATTGCGTCGTGCTTCACCGGGGTGTGCGCATGACCACGCTCGTTGCGTCGTCACCGCTCCATCTCTCGATCGGCCTCGTCACGGTGGCGCGGCATCGGCGAGACCATCTCGCGCAGCAGTTCCGTTCGATTGCGCATCAGACCATCGCTCCGACCCGCCACGTCGTCGTCGACCTCGGCGGCGAACCGATCGGTCCGATCGCAGACGCCGCCGGTCTCGACGTCACCATCGTCGACGCAGGACCGGTCGACGGACCCATCCCGCTGGCGGCCGCCCGCAACAGCGGTGCGATCGCCGTCGGCACTGATGTGATCATCTTCCTCGATGTCGACTGTCTCGCAGTGCCGACGTTGGTGGAGGACTACGGTCGCCGAGCCAGCGTTCAACCAGGACTGTGGTGTGGTCCGGTCGGCTACCTGCCCGACATGCCCAGCGATGAGTACTGGACCGACGACGGCACGCTGCGAACCGATGCCCTCGCGCTCCGGGCGCGGCATCGAAGCGGCAGGCCGGGCTTCGGCCAGAGCGACCATCTCGTGTCGCGCTGGGACATGTTCTGGTCGCTGTCGTTCGCGCTCGATGCCGGCACCTGGGCTCGCATCGGTGGTTTCGACGAACGCTTCGTCGGCTACGGCGCCGAGGACACCGACTTCGGCGTGCGCGCGCGCCGAGCCGGTGTTGAACTGTGGTTCACGGGATCGGCCGGCGCATTTCATCAACATCATCCGGTCAGCCGGCCTCCGGTCGAACATCTCGACGACATCTGTCGGAACGCGACGATGTTCCGGAGCAAATGGGGGCGGTGGCCGATGGTCGGATGGCTGCGGGAGTTCGCGGCGCTGGGCTTGATCGAGTGGGAGGAAACCTCCAGCCAGATCCGACGGGAACACGATGCTCCACTCACCTGACGCGAACGGGGTGAAGCCCGCTCTGTGGGATCCAGATCCGCCGAGGCTTTCGGTGGCCCGGCACACTCCAGCGCAGTCGCTGTCGATCGCGCTCATCGGTTCGGCCCGATTCGGACTGTGCGAACCCTATGCCGGTGGACTCGAGGCCCACACCGCTTCGACCGCTCGAGGTCTGGCGCGAGCGGGGCACCGTGTCACCGTGTTCGCCGGCCACGGGGGCGAATCGATCGGCGACGGGATCGACACGGTGGGCGTCGTCGACGGACCGCTGGACCTCGGCGACGTCGAGCGCGCCGACACCTGTATGAGCTCGGCAGCGAAGGCCATCGTCGACGCTGGATTCCGCCGGGTGATCGCGGAGATCGGTGCATCGAGCGCATTCGATGTCGTGCACAACAACTCGCTGCACCGCCTTCCCGTGTTCGCCGACGGGGAGCTTGCGGTGCCCATGGTGCACGTGTTGCACTGTCCTCCGTTCGACGAACTCGTGGGCGCCCATCAAGAACGGCGACAACGCCATGGGCCGGGGCACGTCGTTGCCATCTCGGCGATGTTGGCGGCATCGTGGAGGGATGTGGCGACTGCGGTCGTCCCGAATGGTGTCGACACCGGGCATTGGTCGCCGTCGCCCAACGCCCCCATCGTCGATCGATGCGTGTGGATCGGCCGGCTCGTCCCCGAGAAAGCTCCCCATCTCGCCATCGACGCCGCCCGTGAGGCCGGACTGCCCATCGTGCTCGCAGGTCCGGCGCAACACCCCGCCTACTTCACCGACGAGATCGAACCGCGACTCGGCCGTGGTGTCCGTTGGATTGGACATCGCCGCCACGACGAACTGGTCCGACTTGTGGCGACATCCGCGGTGGGGGTGGTGTCGCCGCAGTGGGATGAGCCGTTCGGACTCGTGGTGGCGGAAATGCTGGCTTGTGGCACACCGGTCGCTGCGTTCGCTCGGGGCGGGATTCCGTCGGTCGTCACGGCGGACGTGGCTGTGCTCGCAACGTCGGAGACAGTGTCCGGACTGGCGGTGGCGATTCGTCGAGCCAAGCAACTCGACCGGACACGCTGCCGGGCACATGCGCTGCGTGCACTATCGGATCTGACAATGGTGCAGCAGCTATGTAGCGCACTATCGCAATGCCATTGGCCAGCCGCAGACCGAGCTCGACGGGCTCGACGGGCTCGACGGCGCATGCAGTCCACAGCCGGCCATCGCTCCCGAAACCCGGTCGGCGACTGTCCGTACGGCGTCGGACCGAGCCGGCGTCAGGCCCGTGCTTCGCCGTGCTTGACCGAGTTCTCCCTGCCTCGGCCGTTGGCGACGTATTCGTCCGCGCTCCAGTCATTGGCCCATTCGGGTTCGTCGGCGTCGGCGTTGAACTGCATCGACGACCCGGGTGCTGTCGGCATCTCCGACACCGGCATCAACGTCCTGGTCGCCGTTGGGAAGCCCTCGCCGACGACCATGTATCACCGCCTCGAGGGTCGGCAGGTTTGGCACGTGTGCGATCGGGGCATCGCCGCTCGCAGCTGATCCGGCTTCAATCTCGAACCGAACAAGGAGTTGCCATGTCAACTGATGCACAGGTCACCAAGGATCTGATCGAAACGTTGCGAGACGGTGAACGCGGCTTTGCGGACGCCGCCGACAAGCTCGAAGAGTCCGACCGACCGGACCTGGCGTCGACATTCCGTCGCTACTCCTCGCAGCGAAGTGAGTTCGCGAACGAACTCGAGGAGATGGCGGCCGCCTACGGCGACGACATCGACGAGTCGGGCTCGGTTGCAGCCGCTGTGCACCGGGGATGGATGTCCGTCAAGGACGCCGTGTCCGGCTCGAGTCCGAGCGGTGTTCTCGACGCTGCTGAACAGGGCGAGGATCATGCCGTGTCGGAGTACGAAAAGGCCCGGAGCGCGGACATTTCAGCGGAGCTGCGCACCACGGTGGAACGCCAGTACGTCCAGATTCAGGCTGCGCACGACGACGTGCGCAACCTGAGGAACGCGCTGGACTGACATCGCTGCGGCGGCAGTCGCCGGCTGTACCTGCGCGCATCTTCGAAGTCTCGGGCGGCTGTTGGCGAACGATGTGCTGGTCCACACCTGGGATCGAGCCCGCGCCAGGAGCCGACACGCAGACGCGGTTCCTCAACTTCCTCGGGCGCACCGTCTGACGCTGCTCGACCCGATCAGTTCGCTGCGATGACTCCGCTCACGCCGTCGTCACCGCCTTGGAGCAACAGAGGAGACCCCGGTCTATCGACCGTTCTCGTCGGGACGGTTCTGGGCGTGTTGAAAGCCGAAACGTCCCTTGACGCACAGGTTGCCGTGCGTGATCGGGTTGTCCGGCGGCGAGGTGACCTTCACGATCGTGTTGTCCTGCACATGGAGCCCCAACGTGCAACCCACACCGCAGAATCCGCAGATCGTGTCGGTGACGACCTGGCGCTCCTCGTCCCATGTCCCGGCGGAGCGCATGTCGAACTCGGTCGTCGCCATGAGCGCGCCGGTGGGGCACACCTGGATGCAGTTGCCGCAGTAGACGCACGCGGAGTCGGGGAGCGCGACGTCGTGCTCGGTGGAGACGTGCGCGTCGAACCCGCGCCCGGCGATGTCGATGACGAAGCTCTGCTGCCACTGCTCGCCGCAGGCGTCGACGCACTGGTAGCAGAGGATGCACTTCGCGTAGTCGCGGACGTAGAGGTCGTTGTCGACCTTGACCGGCTGGGCGACGGTCGCCGCATCGGGGCCGTAGCGGTCTGGATCGACCCCGTACTCGGCGTTCCACTCGGCGACGTTCGCCGTCAGCGACAGGTCGACCGACGAGCCGAGGAACTCCAGCACCATCCGGCGGGCATGGTCGACTCGTTCGGACCGTGTGTGCACGACCATGTCGGCTTCGAGCGGACGAGAACACGCCGGCACCAGCGCCCGTGACCCCTCGACTTCCACCACGCAGAGTCGGCAAGCGTTCTTCGGCGTGATCGTGTCGCCGACGCAGAGCGTCGGGATCTCCCCGTCGCGCCCTCCGCATGCCTGCAGGATGGTCGTTCCTTCGGTGACGGTCGCCTCGGCGCCGTCGATCGTGGCCGTGAGCGTCGGTGGCTCATCGTTCATCGGTCGAACGCTCCGAGCGTGACCACCGCGGATTCGATCGCGTGGTGGGCGGTCTGACCGAGCCCGCAGATCGAGGCGTCGGTCATCGCCCGTCCGATGTCGGCGAGCAGTTCGAGCTGGCCGTCGCGGACACCCTTCGCAAGTCGTTCGAGGACCTCTTGCTGGCGGACGGTGCCCACCCGGCATGGCACGCACTGGCCGCACGATTCGTCGCGAAAGAACGCAGCGATACGACGGATCTGGTCGACGAGATCGACGTGCTGGTCGATCACCATCACGACCCCGGAGCCGAGCGAGAGACCGGCGGTGCGCACCGACTCGTGATCGAGCACGAGGTCGAGCGACTCGGGCGACACGTACCGGCCGGCGGCACCCCCGAGCAGAACGGCCTGGAGCTCCGACCCGGCGCGGAGACCGCCGGCGTTGTCGATCAGTTCGCCGAGTGTCAGCCCGAGTTCGAACTCGTAGACGCCTGGCCGAGCGATCGCACCGGAGAGGCAGAAGAGGCGTCGGTTCGATGTCGTCCGACCGAGGACGATCGACGGCACGTTCATCAGCGTCTCGACGTTGTTGACCACCGTCGGCAACTCGAACAGGCCCTGCTCGAAGGGGTACGGAGGCTTGTTCCGAGGCTCGCCGCGGAACCCTTCGATCGAGTTGAAGATCGCCGTCTCCTCGCCGCAGATGTACGCGCCCGCGCCACGTCGCAGTGTGATGTCGAATCCATCGCCGAGGATCCCCTCGCGTTGGAACCGGTCGATCGCCGACGTCAGCGTCGCCTCGACGTCCGGGTATTCGCCGCGGAGGTAGATCCACCCGTGCGTGCATTCCGCGGCGAGCGCGGCGATCGTCATCGACTCGAGGAGTGCGAACGGGTCGGTCTCCATCAGCACCCGGTCTTTGAACGTTCCCGGTTCGGACTCGTCCGCGTTGCACACGAGGTGACGTGGCGAAGCGTCCTGGCTGCGCACTGCCTGCCATTTGCGTGCCGTCGGAAAGGCCGCGCCGCCCCGGCCGACAAGGCCCGCAGCGTCGACGAGTTCGATCACGCCGTCGGCGCCGATCTGGCGTGCCCGTTCGAGTGCGCGGAGACCGCCGTCCGCGACCCAGTCGTCGAAGTCGAGCGGGTCGACGCGCCCGGCACGGGCGAGCAACACCAGGTCCGGCTGGCCGGCCTGGGGGATCGGGCGCCGAGGCGTTGCGTCAGCGGTGAGCCGACCCAGTCGGTCCGTGGAGACGTCGCCGAGCGACACCCGCCGGGCTGTTGCGCCTGCTTCGGTGACGAACGCCGCCGGCGCCTGGTCGCACATCCCGAGACACGGCGACGGGTGCACCCCGTCCGGCAGGCGCTCCTCGGAGACGCCTCGGGTCCGGCACACGAGGTCGACGCAGGCGTGCACCTGCCGCGGTGGTCTCTCGTGGGTGGAGAACAGGCCGTAGAACGTGACGACCCCGTAGATCTCTGCGGGCGACACGTCGAGTCGTTCGGCGATGTGGTCGATCGCGGCCGGACTGATCCAACCGACCCGGTCGTTGACCGCGTGGACGGTCGGCAACAGCAGATGTCGTCGGGAGCGCAACGCTGCCCCGCCGACACGATCGTGCGTCGCGTCCCCGTCCGGCGGGCCGAGCACCGACTCGATCGCCTCGCGCTCGGGCGCGGTGGGGTCGATCCCGCGCGTCTTCAGGTCCATGACGCCCTGAGCTTCTCGATGCGCACCGCTGAGGCCTTGAACTCGGCGGTGCCCGACCGTGGGTCGGTGGCGTCGATCGTGAGTTGGTTGACGTCGACGTCGTCGGGAAAGTGGAACGACATGAACACGAGCCCGGCGCGCAGCCCGGGGTCGATGCGTACCGGAGCCTCGACGGCACCGCGACGCGACGCGACGCGGACGACCTCGCCGGCGACGACGCCGATCGAGCGGGCGTCGTCGGGGGAGAGGTCGATGGTCTCGCCCACCCGGTTGGGGCTGCGGTAGCCGCCTGATTGGACACCGGTGTTGTAGGAGTCGAGGCGTCGACCGGTGGTGAGTCTGAGGGGGTAGTCCTCGCTGAGGGATTCGGCGGGCGGGTCGTGCACGACGACGCTGAACGGCGCCGGCCGCCCGCGTGCGGCAGGGTCGTTCGCCCACAGCCGACCGTGCAGGAACGGCGGTTCCAGCGAGTCCTCGTTCGGGCACGGCCACTGGATGCCGCCGAGTTCCTCGATGCGCTTCCACGACATTCCGGCGTGCAGGGGCGAGAGTCGTCGGACCTCGTCCCACACGTCTTCGTGGGTCTCGTAGTTCCAGTCGTGCCCGAGTCCTCGGGCCAGTTCGACCAGGATGTCGACGTCGTCACGAGCCGAGCCCGGCGGATCGAGGGCCTTGCGGACCCGCTGCACACGGCGCTCGGAGTTGGTCACCGTGCCGTTCGACTCGCACCACGACGCCGACCCGGGCAGGACGACGTCGGCGAGTTGTGCCGTCTTGGTCAGATGGATGTCGAGCACGACGAGATGCTCGAGACCTTCGAGGAGTGCGACCGCTCGGCTCACGTCGGCTTCGGACTGCGCCGGATTCTCGCCGATCACGAGCAGCGAGCGGAGGTCGCGGCGTTCCATCGCATCGAACATCTCGGTGAGGTGCCAGCCGTCGGCGGGAGGAACCGTCGCGTTCCATTCACGGTCGAACTTCGTGCGAGCCTCGTCGTCGCTGACGTCCTGGAAGCCGGGCAGTTTGTCGGGAAGCGCACCCATGTCGCCTCCGCCCTGCACGTTGTTCTGTCCCCGCAGCGGTGACAGACCCGCGCCGTGGCGGCCGACCTGTCCGGTGAGCAATGCCAGATTGCACAACGACAGCACGTTGTCGACGCCGTTGTGGTGCTCGGTGATGCCGAGCGTCCAACACAGCTGCGCGGCCGACGCGCCGGCGTAGGCGTGGGCGAGTTCGCGTATCGCGTCGGCGGGCACGCCCGTCACGGCACTGCCACGCTCCAACGTCCACTCGTCGACCGACGCTTCGAACTCGTCGAATCCGATGGTGGCGCGCTCGATGAAGTCGCGGTGGGCGAGCCCGGACGCGATGATCTCGCGGGCGATGGTGTTCGCGAGCGCGATGTCGGTGCCGACCTCGATGCCGAGCCACCGGTCGGCGAACTGCGCGGTCTCGGTACGACGCGGATCGACCACGTACAACCTGGCGCCGGCGCGCACGGCTTGGAGGACGTGGTGGAAGAAGATCGGGTGAGCATTGCGGCCGTTGGACCCCCACATCACGATGACGTCAGCGGCCTCGGCTTCCGCATACGACGAGGTACCGCCACCCGCTCCGAACACGGTGGCCAGACCGACCACGGAGGGAGCGTGTCAAGTCCGATTGCAACTGTCGATGTTGTTCGTGCCGAACGCGACCCGGGCGAGCTTCTGCGCGATGAAGTTCATCTCGTTGGTCGACTTCGAGCACGAGAACACACCGATTGACGATCCACCGGCTGCCTTCGCCGATGCGAAACCGGCGATGGCGCGCTCGAGGGCCTCGTCCCAGGTGGCGGGCCGCAGGACACCGCCGTCTCGTACGAGGGGCTCGGTCAGACGGTCGAGCGGTCGGTGGCGATGCCGACGGTGCGTGCTCGCTGGCATGGCGAAACGGTAGCCCAAGCGGCCGGGCCGCGGGTCGCCTAGTCTGACCCTCGACGAGGAAGACGAGGCAGCCAGGATGGACAGTGACGCATTGGATCGGGCCACCGACGTGGCCGATGTGGTCGTCACGCAGGTTCGGGCCCGTGACGGTTGTCTGCAGGACCGTGAGGCGATCGATCGGTTGATCGTGGAGGAACCGCTCTCGATTCGGCTCGACGACACCCTGGTCACCACGACGATGAGGACCCCCGGCCACGACCTGGAACTCGCAGTGGGTTTCTGCTTCACCGAAGGGTTGCTGCACGACGCGCCCGTCGTCGAGGTCGCTCACTGCGCGGGAGTGCGATGCGGTCGCGCCATCCCAACGGCATCGGCCGGGGAGACGAAGCTGACGCAGAGCAACACCGTCGTCGTTCGCACGGCCGGCCGAGCGCCCGTGCCGACGCCGCGGCTCGGAACCACGTCGTCGAGTTGTGGATGGTGCGGAAGCGAGCAACTCGAGGCCCTCGCGGCACGACTCGAGCCCGTCGATGTGGCGGCGACGATGGATCGAGCCACCCTGATGGCGGTCGCCGACCGAGCGCGGGCGCAACAGCGCTTGTTCCACGACACCGGCGCATCGCATGGTGCCGCAGCATTCGACGGCGACGCCAACATCGTGGTGCTGCGCGAGGACGTCGGCCGACACAATGCCGTCGACAAGGTGATCGGACGGCTGCACCTCGATGACCGCACGATGGTGCCGTCCGACTGGGGCCTGTTCGTGAGCGGGCGCGCCAGCATCGAGATGGTGCAGAAGGCCTGGGCAGCAGGCTTCGGCACGTTGATCGCCGTCAGCGCACCCACGGCGCTTGCCGTCGATGCTGCACGCCGGGCGGGCATGACGCTGGCGGGATTCGTCCGAGACACCGGCTTCAACATCTATTCGCCGGCGCCGTGACGCCGCCTTCGCATGATTCTGACGTTGGCCTCTGGCGAGATGACGTGAGAGGTGGCGCGATGGCGGTGAGGGAACCCGATGGTCACGCGAGGAGAGCCATGAGCGCGCAAGCGGCTGGAACAACGTTCGAGGGAGTCGACGCGAAGGCGAACCTGCTGCAACCGCTGCGACGGTGGGCCGAACGAGACCCGGACCGCGTCGTTGCGATGGAGCGCGCCGGCGATCGGGTCGTCGACTGGACTGCCCGGCAGACCGCCGAACGGGTACGCGCCGTCGCGAAGGGTCTGGTCGCCAGCGGCGTTGCACCGGGAGACCGTGTCGCGCTCATGTCGCACACCCGACTCGACTGGATGATCGCCGACCTGGCGATCATGTCAGCAGGCGCGGTCACGGTGCCCGTCTACGAGACGTCCTCCGGCGAACAGCTCGCCTGGATCCTCGAAGACAGCGGAGCCGTCGTTGCCATCGTCGAGAACGACGAGATGCGTTCGCTGTTCGACAGCGTCCGTGATCGGGGCCCCGACTGCCGCGAGGTCGTGACCATCGAGCCGGTCGACGGCCAGCGGGGTCTCGACCGTTTGGTGGAACTCGGCGCCGACGTCGACGGCGGCGAGATCGAACGTCGCACCGACGCGGTCGTCGCCGATGATCTGGCCACGGTCATCTACACCTCCGGGACCACGGGCCGCCCGAAGGGGTGCATGCTGACGCATCGCAACCTGTGCTCGAACGTCGCGCAGACCGTCGATGCGATCGGCTCGGAGATCCACGCGGACGACACCGGGCTGTTGTTCTTGCCGCTTGCGCACTCGCTCACCAAGGGAAATCTGCTCTTCTGCCTCGAAATGGGCGTGGCGGTCGGTTTCACCTCCGACATCGCGCGCCTCCCTCAGGAGCTCTCGATGATGCGTCCCTCGATCATCGCTGCCGTGCCGCGCATCTTCGAGAAGGTCCACAACGCAGCCCATCGCTCCGCTCACTCGAGTCGGAAGGGGCCGATCTTCGACCGTGCCGAGGCGGTCGCCGTCCGCTGGTCGAAGGAGCACCACGCCGGGTCGGTGGCGCCGTGGACCGCCGCCGAGCACTGGCTCTTCGAACGGCTGGTGTACGGCAAGCTCCGTCAGGCGCTGGGTGGGGCGATGCGGTTCGCGTTCAGCGGCGGCGGCCCGCTCGGGGTGCGCCTGACCCACTTCTTCGACGGCGCGGGGGTGTGCATCTACGAGGGGTACGGGCTCACCGAGACCAGCCCGCTGCTGACCATCAACCGGCCCGGTGCGTGGCGACCGGGATCGGTCGGTCGGCCGGTCGCGGGCACCACGATTCGGATCGCGGCCGACGGCGAGATCCTCGCAACGGGGCCGCAGGTGTTCCCCGGCTACTGGCGCAACCCTGAGGCGACGGCAGAGGTGTTCGACGACGACGGCTGGTTCCACACCGGCGACATCGGTGAGTTCGACGACGACGACTTCCTGACGATCACCGGACGAAAGAAGGAACTCCTCGTGACTGCCGCCGGTAAGAACGTGGCCCCCGCCCCGCTCGAGGATCGGCTTCGTGCGCACCCGTTCGTCAGCCAGGCGGTGATCGTGGGAGATCAGCGCCCGTTCATCGCTGCGCTCGTCACGATCGACGAGGACGAGTTCGTCCAGTGGGCCCGGCAAACCGGTCTGGCGGCAACGACCGTCGCGGAGTCGGCTGAGAGCGCCGAACTCCGCGAGGTGATCCGCGTGGCGGTCGACGAGGCGAACGCTTCGGTCTCACGGGCCGAGTCGATCCGTGAATTCGTGATCCTTCCTCGCGACCTGACGATCGAGGCCGATGAGCTGACACCGACGCTGAAGGTGCGCCGATCGATCGTGCTCGGCCGCTACGCGGCGACCATCGAGTCGATCTACGGGACCTGACGAGGATCAGCGCCCCATGGCCGACACCATCGACCCCACCGTTGCCGATGCGGACGTGTTCACGTTGTCCGACGGCGGCCGGATCCTGGTGCGCCCCCTGGTGCCGACCGACCGCGACGAACTCGCGCAGCGGTACCTCGAACTGTCGCCGAAAGCGCGACGGTTGCGTTTCTTCAACGCTCCGAATCACCTCTCCACCCGGCTGCTCGACTACCTGATGGACGTCGACGGAGTCGAGCGATGCGCGCTCGTCGCTGTCGCGATCGACGAGGACGGGGCACCCGGCGTCGGGTTGGCACGCTACTCGCGCAGCCCCGACGAGCGTGACTGTGCCGAAGCTGCGGTGACGGTGCTCGACGCCCACCAGAATCGGGGCATCGCAACGGTGTTGCTCCACCGCCTCGCTGACGAGGCCCGGCAACACGGCATCTCGACCTTCACGGCCAGTGTCATGTGGGAGAACCGAGCGCTGCTCGACGGCCTCGGGGCGTTCGGCGCCGTCGTGGTACCGAGCGAACCAGGCGTGGCGTCGGTGAGGATGGCGTTGCCCGACCCGGATGTCGCCCTGCCCGAGAGCGAGATCCACCGAGCGTTGCGGGTGTTCGCCGAGCGTGTGGGCGAGGCGATCGGCCTGCGCTTCGAACGCTGACGCCGGCCCGGCCCGACCGGACCGGTTGCGGGGCGATCTCGTCAGATCGGGTCGGGAACGCGGCTACCCGAGGCGTTGCACGCGTTGGCGGTGGTTCGAGCTGTTGTCGCCGTCGATCCCCGACTTCTTGGTGCCCTTGATCTCGTTGACCTTGGCGTCGTTGCCGGTGACCGACTGCGCCTCGATACGGGTCTCGCGTTCGAACGCGTGCGACTGGTGCGTGTTGCGGTAGTACCGCCACGACAGGAAGTAGACCCCCGCGCCACCCGCAGGCCCGAGCAGGAGCAGCCAGACCGGACCGCTGTCGTCCTCGGCAGCGACGAACGCTGCGGTCGACATCGCCGAGGTCAGCTCGTTCAACAGCACGGCGATCATCCGGCGGCCGCCAGGATCGCGATCGCAACGGCCTCGATGGTGAGTCCGACGCCGAGCGCCGCGGCGAGCAGCCGGCGATGCGAGACCGGGACACTGCCCATGACCTCGCCCGTTCGTCCGTTGACGGCGATGTAGTGCACCATCCCCGTGCCCTCTCCGTGGTGGTGGGAGTACAGCCACACCGGCAGGTACATCGCGACCCAGCGCGTGCCGTGCACGTCGAGCCGTTCACGCTCCCAGCGCACGCCGCGGTCATACCGATCGACGCTCGATTCCACCTGCGACCTCGCGATCGAGAGCAGCTGGTTCTCGAGTGCCGGCTGGAGGTGATCGACGTCCTGATCTCGCTTCTCCGAGGTGAATCCGGTGAGGTAGCTGGCGTTCCACTTCACGGCGTTCTCGGTGTCGAAGGGCAGGATGGTGTTGATGATGTTGTTGGTGTTGGACGAGGAGTCCATGTTCGCCCGCTCGGCCGACGACTCGATCGTGAGGTCGTCGACGGTGAAGTCGACGTGGCGCTGTACCTCGTACACGTCGGCGTCGTAGTAGGTCTCCTTGTCGTCACCCGAACCCTTGGTGTACTTGCGTGTCTCGACCTCGCCCTGACCGGCGACGTCGGCACTCGCGTTGCCGTCGACGACCATGTACGGCATGTAGACGCCGACGATGTTCGATGGCTTGAAGTCGCGCAGGAACCCGCGATCAGCGAAGAGGCGTCGCTTGCCCGCAAAGGCGTCGATCCGGGCGACCGCATCGTCGTGGGTGATCTTGAACGGCAACACCGCGTCGGGCACGGCGCCGTTGGGGATCTGCTCGTTGACGGTGAGCACGTGACGACACCAGTGGCAGCGAGAACCCATCTGCTCTTCGGTGTTGACGACGACTTCGGCGCCGCAGCCGGCGCACTTCATGGTGATCAGCGTGTCGGCGCCGGTGTCGATGTTCGAGGCGCCCGAGCCCAGCGTGGTGCCGCGCAGTTCGGTGAGGTCGCCGTTGGCGATCGTCTCGTCGAGGCGGGCCTCCGACCACTCGTGCCGGCAGAACAGGCAGACGAGCATGCCCGCGGACGGCCGCAGCTGGATCTCGGTCGCCCCGCACTGGGGGCAGCGGTTGACACCGTCGTCGAGGCGCTCGTTCCGCGTGTCGATGGTCGGATCGGCGACCGGATCGACGAGCGAATCGAGTGGGGTGTCGATCGCCGGTGATTGGTCGCCATCGCCCGGAGGCGGCAGGCTGGTCATGTCAGTGTCCGTCCGCTCGACTCAGAGTCCGAGCACCTTGTTCTTGGCGGCGTCGTAGTCCTCTTGCGTGATCAGACCGTTGTCGAGCATCTCCTTGAACCTCGACAGCTGCGCCATTGGATCCTCCGCCGCGGGTGCTGCGGCAGCGGCGGGAGCGGCGGGCGCCGGCGGTGGTGGAGGGGGCGCCGCAGCGGCGGGTGCGCCAGGCGGTGTGCTCTGTCCACCGATCCCCGGCACCGGCTGCTGCAGCCCACCGAGCCCCGTGGCGCTCGACGCGATGCCCAGGCCGACCAGGCCGGCCGCTCCTGTGTTCTGACCTGCGGCTTCGAAACCCGACGCAACGGACGCCTGCAGGTTCGAGTTGCCGCGAGCGCCCGAGAGCGCATCGGCGCGCTGGACGTTGCGGAGGAGTTCGCGGGTCATCTCGTCGTACTCGATCGAGATGATCGCCGTCGCCACGATCTGCAGGCCGCGCCCGGTGGCCCACTGGTAGTTCTGCTCGACCGCCGCCGACAGGCTCTGGGCGAAGCCGACCGAATCCTGCTGGATCTTGGTGATGCGATTGCCCTTCGACGGATCGTTCGTGTACATCGAGAACGCCGGAGCGAGCGAGCCCACGACCTCGTTGAACAGTTGCGAGGCGGCGTCGTTGTCGAGGTCGGTGAAGTCGAACACCTTGCCCGGCTCGAGGTAGGTCGCCGGCACCCACGCCTTGACGAACAGGATCGGGTCGGTGATCTTGAGTGTGTAGGTGCCGCGGGTGACCGCGCCGACCTGGGCGTTCATGTATGCGTCGTCCCAGTAGATCTCCGACTGGGTACCGAAGCGGTTGTTGGGGAGCTCCTTCAGCGTCACGAAGTACGCCCGCTGCTGGCTGCCGGGCTGGCCGCCGAACTTGAAGCGTTCCCACGACGTCGTGATCAGCGGGCTCACGATGCCGTCACCGGCGAAGATCGACTGCGAGTTCTGATCCTCGCTGTTCCATTCGTACGCGCCCGCTTCGGCGGCGAAGCCGGTGATCGCACCCTGTTCCATCAGCACGAGGCCGTACCCCTCGGGCACCACGATGCGGCTGCCGTTGGTGATGATGTCGTCGGAGCCCTTCGTGTTCGAACCGCGGCCGGCGTTCTGCTCCTGCTTCACGGCGGCGAACAGCGCTGCCGTTGGTGCCAAACCGTCGGGCACCGTGAAGAAGTCCTTCCACTGATCGGCCAACGTGCCGCCGATTGCGCCTACTGCCGCCTGAATGAGCCCCATCGGTCAGATCCCCTTTTCGATTCCCTGTGGTGAGACCCGGAGTGTAGTGAAGCGCGACGTCGGGTCTCGACGTACCGGGTGGCGTCACCCCGGTCGTGGGGTTGCGTCGGCTACCAGTTGATCATCGATCCGGAGAAGCCGCGCGACCATGATCGCCAGCCGGCGGCAGCCCTGCGCTCCGCGCAATTCTGGTTGCCCGATGATCTGCTGCATCATTCCGTCGAGCGCTGCTTCGATCAGCGGCGCCACCTCCGCTGGATCGAGCGTTGCGGTGATCTCTCCGGCAGCCCGCGCCTCGACGAGCCGGGCTTGCATCCACCGATCGTGTCGTGGCAACCGCCCTGCGTTGGCGTTCGGCCACGACCGGTTGCGCCGGCACCGCCGCGGACATCGCGATCCACACGATGGCCTCCTCGACGCTGGGATCAGCGTCGGGCAGGATCGCACAGAGCTGGGCGATGAAGTGCTCGACCAGTGGTCGCTCGCCGCGGGGCACGACGGCGACGCGTTCGGTCTGTCGTTGCACTGCCCGGTCGAAGGCGGCGACCGTGAGATGGTTCTTGGTGGGGAAGTGGTGTTGCACGGTGCCGCCGCTCAGCGACGCCTCCGCAGCCACTCGCCGCACGCTGAGCGCATCCAAACCGTCGCGAGCGATGAGGGTGATCGCTGAGTCGGCCAGGCGGTCGGACGTCGGACGTCCAGCCGCCCGCGTGCTGTCAGCACTCATGACAGGCACCATATTCGCTTGATCCTCGTCTCGTACGGTCGTAACATCACGGCCCATACGAACGTATTGCGGGGCGGTTGGGGCTACGGCCGCTGAGCCGCCCGGAAAGAGGAGACATGACGACCACACCGGTCAGCTCGAACGGACACGTCGACGAACGCGTCGAGGTGCGTCAACCACGTCGCCGGGGACTCATCGCTCGCCTCGCCGCGACGTGCGTGCGGCACCGATGGATCGTGATCGGCGCCTGGGTGCTGCTGCTGATCGCGTGCAACGCGTTCGCCGGCGCCGTGGGACCCGACTATCGGACCGATTTCACGCTGCCCGACGGCGAGGCGAAGCAGGTCCAAGAGCTGCTCGAGGCGAACAACCCCGACCGCGCCGGCTTCACGTCGCAGATCGTGGCACGCAGCGAAACCGGCTTCGACGAACCGGAGGTGCGCGCTGCGCTGGAGGAGATCTTCGCGTTCGCCCGAGCGCAGGGCGACATCACCGTGACGTCGCCCTACGACAGCCCGAGCCAGGTGAGCGGCGACGGTTTGATCGCCTTCGCGCAGCTCGACATCCGTGACAGTCGAACGTTCACCGAGCTGCAGGATGTCGGCAACGAGATCCGCGAGTTCGGTGAGAGCCAGGTCGTGCCCGACGGCTTGCAGGTCGAGTACGGCGGCGACCTGTTCGCCGAGTTCGAACTCCCCGAGAGCGAGATCTACGGGTTGATCGCCGCCGTGATCATCCTGATCCTGGCGTTCGGCTCGGTGCTCGCGATGGGCCTTCCGATCGGGACGGCGTTGTTCGGGCTCGGGGTCGCCTCGGCGCTCGTGTCGCTGCTGAGCAACGTGCTCGCCATGCCCGACTTCACCACCGCGATGGTGGCCATGATCGGGATCGGTGTCGGCATCGACTACGCGCTGTTCATCGTCACCCGATATCGCGACAACTTGCACGATGGCGCCGACGTGGACGAGGCGATCGTCGATTCGCTCGACACGAGCGGCCGAGCCGTGCTGTTCGCCGGGTTGACCGTCATCATCTCGCTGCTCGGCCTCTTGCTCATCGGGCTGTCATTCGTGCGGGGCGTGGCGGTCGCGTCGGCGATCGGGGTCGCCATGGTGATGCTCGGTTCGCTCACGTTGCTGCCGGCGCTGCTGCGATTGGTGGGTCGTCGCATCGACAACACCACATGGGCAGCTCTCGGAGCGGTGGCGCTGGTGGTGGTCGCGGCGATTGTCGGCATCGTCACCGGAACGAGCGCCGTGTTCCTTGCCGGACTCGTCGCTGCGATCGTGCTCTTCGCGCTGAGCTTCGCGGTACGTCCGCTGCGTCGTCACGTCCCCCGTCGTGCGCAGCCGCCTCGGGAAGAGCAGGTGTGGTACCGGTGGAGCCGGTTCATCCAGCGTCGTCCGTGGCCGGCAGCCATCTTCGCGACGTTGCTGTTGCTGTTGCTCGCGTTGCCGTTGCTGTCGATCCGGCTCGGATTCGGTGACTACGGCAACTACCCCGACGACACCACGGTGCGGCGCGCGTACGACCTGGTCGCCGACGGGTTCGGACCGGGCTCGAACGGGCCGCTGTTCGTGACCGTGCAGGGCTCGACCGCGGGCGATCAGGGCGCGCTCGGTTCCTTCGTGGCAGCGATTGAACAGACCGATGACGTTGCGTTCACCGTTCCCTCGCCGATCACCGACGACCTTGCGCTGGTCATCGTGTATCCCCAGAGTGCGCCGCAGGACGCCGCAACTTCCGAACTGGTCGACCGGCTGCGCGACGAGGTGATCCCGGCCAGCGGCGTCGATGCCGCCGTCGGTGGATTCACAGCGGCCTCGACCGACTTCGCGAGCTACCTCGGTGGGCGTATGCCCGTGCTGATCGGCGTGGTGTTGCTGCTCAGCTTCCTGCTGCTCATGGCGGTGTTCCGCAGCGTGCTCGTTCCTCTGAAGGCCGTCATCATGAACCTGCTGTCGATCGGCGCCGCCTATGGCGTGCTGGTGGCGATCTTCCAGTGGGGATGGGGCCGTGAGCTGATCGGCGTCGACAAGGCGGGCCCGATCGAGGCGTGGGTACCGATGTTCCTCTTTGCGATCGTGTTCGGGCTGTCGATGGACTACGAGGTGTTCCTGCTGTCGCGGATCAAGGAGGAGTACGACCGGACTCGTGACAACGCCACCGCGGTGGCCGACGGTCTCGCGGCGACTGCGCGAGTGATCACGGCGGCAGCGCTGATCATGTTCTGCGTCTTCTTCGCCTTCGTGCTCGGCGATGACCGCTCGCTCAAGCTGTTCGGATTCGGCCTCGCCATTGCCGTGCTGATCGATGCGACCATCGTGCGCATGTTGCTCGTGCCGGCAACGATGGAGCTGCTGGGCGATCGGAACTGGTGGCTGCCGGGCTGGCTCGACCGGATGCTTCCGCGCATCGACGTCGAGGGGCACCACGATGCGCGTTCGGGTGCAGCCGCCGACGACGTCGATGTCGATGACGACTCGCTCACCCCCGTCGTCTGAGCGATCGATTCCAGTCGAAAAGTGGTGGTTCGTCGGTGTGGCGCGGGCGACGACGCGTCGAGGTTGCGTCCCAGCGCACTACGAACCAGCCGCCGGCGATCACGAGCACCAGGGCAACACCGGCGTCGATCCAGTAGTGATTTGCGGTCGCGACGATCGTCAGCAGCGTGACGACCGGGTGGACGAGCGCGACTGCGCTCGCCCGGGTGCGCTTCACGGCGATGAACCCGGTCGCCACGATCACCGCCCAGCCGAAATGCAACGACGGCATTGCCGCGAACTGGTTCGCCACGGACTGGTTCGGGTTCGCGCTGTACACGCTCAATCCGTGGGCTCGCAGGGTGTCGACGAACCCCAGGGAACGGAGCATCCGTGGCGGGGCGAGCGGGAACGCAACATGGATGACCAGCGCCGCCAGGGTGACGCCGATCAGCCATGTCCTCACGGAGCGATAGGCCTCGCGATGGCGTACGAGCAGCCACACCAGGAACACCAGCGTGATCGGGAAGTGGACCCGTGCGTAGTAGTGGTTGGCCAACCAGAGCAGCTGCTCCTGGTCGAGCGCGAACTCCTGCACGGCACGTTCGCTGAACACGTTGAACCGGCGCTCGAAGTCGACGACCCGACGAGCATTCGCGTACGCCTCGCTCGCCTGGTCTCGCGCAACGCTGCGCACTTGGCGATACCCGAGATACACGCTCACGACGACGGCAAACTCGAACAGCAGGCTGGGACGAGTCGTCGAGCCGACTGCTGCCTCGCCATCGGTCGGTGGCGGCGTGGATGTGAACATGACGATCCTCATGACCGGGAACGACACCGAAACGGGCGCCGGCGATGGCGAAGGAGCGAAACTCTCGCCGTGAGCACGTCGAGTACCCGGCAACGGATGAGGCAATACAGGGCGGGCCGGAGCGGTCAGTCCCAGTTCCGGCGAGTCGGCGGGAGGTCGGTCGGTCGTCCAACCGACTTCACGCCGAGCGTCTGATACAGCTGCAGCCCGTTGTCGTCGAAGCCGTTGATCGAGCCCGCCATGTAGAGCCGCCAGACCCGAGCCCGACGCAGCCCGACCGACGCCACCGCAGCATCCCAGTTCCGGTCGAGGTTCGCGACCCACGCGCGTAGCGTCGCCGCATAGTGCTCGCGCAGATTCTCGACGTCGCGCACCTCGAAGCCGGAGTGCTCCATCGACGCGATCGTGTCGGCGAGATCGAGGAGCTCACCGTCCGGGAACACGTAACGACCGACGAACGAGCGCGCCGACATCCGCGAACCGCCCACCGACGCGATCGCGTGATTGAGCACCCGGCCCTCGTCGCGCAACAGCTCGTGCAGCGTCGAGAAGTAGCGCGACATGTTCTTCGCTCCGACATGCTCGGCCATCCCGATCGACGAGATCGCGTCGAAAGGTCCGTCGCCGAGGTCACGGTAGTCCTGCAGGCGGATCTCGATCCGGTCGTCCAGACCGGCCTCGACCACTCGCTCTCGTGCCAGCTCCGCCTGACGTTCGCTGATCGTGATGCCGACCACGTCGACGTCGTGATGAGCTGCCGCGTGCAACGCCATCGACCCCCAACCGCACCCCACGTCGAGCAGACGTGGTCGGCCGCCCAGTGAGGCTGCCCGGAATCGTTCGTCGGCGAGACCCAGCTTGCGGCAGATCAACTCGTGCTTGGCTGCTTGGGCATCGGTCAGCGACGTGTCGGGTGTGACGAATCGAGCGCACGAGTACGTCATCGCCGGCCCGAGCACCAGGCGGTAGAAGTCGTTGCCCGCGTCGTAGTGATGACTGACGGCCTGTCGATCTCGCCCGATCGAATGGCGCAGACCCCGCGGGACGACTTCTTCAGGTGGTGCGGGCGGCCGAGCGCCCAGCACGCCGACCGACCTGGCAGTGGAGACCACCGCCGGCAGGGCAGCGGCCGCCACTCTGACGTCGTGGGGCATCGACCTCTGCAACGCCCGCAACGTGTCGGCGAGATCGTCGGTGGCGTCGAGTTCGCCACACACGTACGCCCGAGCAAATCCGAGTTCGCCCGGTGCCCAGACGATTCGCTTGAGCGCATCCGGCGAGGTCACGCGCACCGTGTGGCCACCGGCTGCGCCGCAACCGTCGAGCGTGCTTCCATCCCAGAACTCGAAGCACACCGGGAGCGGATCGCCCAACAGCGCGGTCAGCATCGGCTCGATCACCGTCGCGACCGTCCTTCTGTCGTCTGTACTCATCGGGATCACCTCCGGATGCGAATTGTTGCGCTGCTTCGGCCTTCGGTCAACGGTGGTCGGCCCCGTCGACGCCACGCCTCATCGAGCTGACTGCGCACCACGCTCAGCGGACACCGGGCAGCGGGTCGCAACGTTCAGAGATAGCGGTTCCGCTCGAGCCAGCGCAGCGAGAAGAAGCCCCAGATCGGTGGCGTGTAGAACGTCGAGATCCGATACAGGATCACTGCGGCGAACGCGACCTCCTGGGGGACCCCGAACGACGTCAGCCCGAAGATCAGGCCTCCCTCGGTGACGCCGACGCCGCCCGGGACGGGGAGCAGGCCGGCGAGCAACGAGACCGCCATGTTGATGAACAGCAGTTCGTGCAGCGCGAGCGAATATCCGAACGCCTGCACGAACACCCCGAGCGCGAGAGCGAACAACAGCTCGGCGACGAGGTTGCCGCCGAAGAGCATCACCAGCCGTCGAAGTGAGCGCAGACCGCGGAGCACTGCCACGGCCTCGCTCACCGTCTTGCGGACGCCGCCCAGGACGTATCGGCGTAAGCGGGGGATCACCAGGATCACGACGACGACGATCGCCAGCACCACCGCCACCATCCACGCGATCCGGATCGCGGCCGCTGCCGGGCCGGCGACGTCGACATCGAGGGACATGCCCCCGAAAAGCAGCAGCGAGCCGAGCAGCATTGCCTGGACGATGAAGCCACTCACCCCGTCGAGTGCGCCCGTTGCCACGGCGGTGGTTGCAGGCAGACCTTGCCGTTGGAAGAACCGCACGTTGACCGCAATGCGTGCCGCTGCGGTCGGGATGGCCAGGTTGACGTAGGAGATCGCGAGCTGGAGCGCATACACGGGACCGAGCGGCAGCGGCACGGGGGCAGCGCCGAGCGTCGACACCGCCTGAGCGACACGGGGGAGCTGCGCGACGACGAAACCGATGATCACGAGCCACCACGCAGCGTCGCGTAGCGAGTCGGCGAATTCCTCGAGGTCGAAGCCTGCGAGCGCCGACAACAACATCACGACGGCGAGGGCCGGCAGCGCCACCTTCATGACGGTCCCGAACGTGAACCGGCGCATCTGGATCAGCGGAGGCGCCTCCACGCCCGCTGCTGCGGCCACGTCGGAGCGCAGGTCGTCGAGATCGATGTCGAGTACCTTCATCATCCGACGTTGGTCCGCTGTGAGCGCCGTCGGCTGCAGGTAGGGGAGGAGATCCTCGATCTCTTCGACGGTGCGTTGATCGAGCAGACTCTCGAGCGCGAGCTCGGGGCCGACGAGCCCGATCGACGTGACGAACAACTGCGCATCGTCGCTGCGCAACTGAGCGGGAGTCGGTGCGACAGCGGCGGCGCGGAACTGGACGAGGCCGAGTCGGCCGTCTTCGACGATGAGGTGTTCCTCATCGAGCACGCCGTGAACGAGCCCGTTGTCGTGCAGGGTCGTCAGCAGCTGCCACAGCTCGCGAAGCCGCGATCGGGCGTCTGCGCCGGCGAAGATCGGGTCCGGCGCGACGTCGACGTCGCGGTAGCGGTCGGGTGGGACCAGCGGTGTGCCGGTTCGGCGCAAGACGAGCAACGCGTCGTCGGTGGCGGTCGCTCCCGCGGTGACCACGGAGTCGGTGGGGATGCCGGCCTGCGCCGCGAGGAGTGTCAGCAACGCCTCGTGCTCGACCTGTCGGAGTCGACCGAGACCCACAGGTGAGCCGGGCTGTCGCAGCCAGATCGTCCGCCACACCGTCGACACGAGGGCGGCGTCGTAGGCATCACGTCCGTAGAGCTTGATGATCAGTTCGCCACCGTCGGCTGCCCGGGCAGCGACGGCGAAGTTGCCGGCATCCTGACGGTCAGCGACGCCCAACTCGGTGATGTCGATCTTCATGTCGGCCAGTGCGAAACGGACGTCCTCGAGGCTCGGCCGGCCGGCGCTCGAACCGACCAGCAGGTGCACGATCGCTGCGGCTCCTCCCGCCGACAGCAGCGACGCTGCCACGCCGAGCGACGAACTCGCCCCGAGTGCCACGGTGGCGATCGCGCCGAGCGCGATGACGAGGTAGCCGAATCGCCGGGCCGGTCGAACGAGATGGGGTGAGGCGGTGATGAGCAGGGCGGCCGGCACTCCGAGCCGTGCCGGTGGGAACACCGGTGGTGGTGCGATGTCGCCGAACAATCGGTGCACCTCGGGCCAGGAGCCGATGACGATCCGGCCCAGGATGAGCCAGAGAACGACTCCGACGACGACCGCAAGGACCATGTCGCGTCCGACCTTCGCCCTGCCGCGGGCGAACGCGGCAGCGAGGACGACGAGCCCCCACAGTGCCGGTAGATCGCCGAGGATCTGCCACATCCCGTCCATTGCCGTGGGGAGTGCGGCGAGGAAGGTGCTGATCGCCCGGGAGAATCCGGGCTCCGGGACCGCGATGAGCCCGACGAGCACGATGCCGACGAACGACAACGTGAGCAGCACGACGTCGGTGGCGCGCCTCGCCCTCGGTTGATCACCCGAGCTGCTGAACAGACGGAGCCCACGTCGTATCCGGCTGGCCATCGCCGTCACCGCGTCGGCAGCATCGAGGCTTGACCCCGATCCATTCGGTCCGGTCATCGACTCACTCGAGATCACAGCTCTCCAGGAACGAATGATCGGCGATCAAGAACCGGACAGTAGCCCAGCGCGTCACGACGACCACGTGAAGGAACCACGCCGCGCCGTGCGCCGCGGAGATGGGGACGAAGTTCCCTGACCGTCGACGTGGCGGTCGGGCAGGGTGGAGGTATGGCTGACCTACCGAGACGCTTCGTGGTCGTGGGAATCGACGGTTCCGATGGTTCAGCGGCGGCGTTGCGATGGGCACTCGACCACGCCGACCAACTCGGCGAGATCGAGCCCGTGATGACCTTCGTCACCGGTCCGTACGTGTACGGCGACGGTGGCTCGGATCCGACGGCCGAGCCGTATCGGAGCGACGCCGTGCATCGGCTGCAGACGTTCTTGGAGTCGCACGCACCGTTCCTGGAGGAGCATGCCGTGGTCATCGAACAGCGGGCCGGGCCCGGCCTCGTCACCGCAGCAGAGGCGTCGGAGCTGCTGGTGGTCGGGACACGAGGGTGGGGCGGACGCGTCGACCTGTCGGTCGGGTCGGTGGGCGCGTACTGCACCCGCCACGCCATGGTGCCGGTCGCGTTGATTCCCCACGATGCGCCCCCATTGCATGATCACCTCGACGTCGTCGTGGGATTCGACGGCTCCTCCCACGCACGCAATGCGTTGCGGTGGACGCTCGAGCATCTCCGCCGCTCGGCGCGGGTGAAGGTCGTCTACGCGTTCACCGACGACGCAGTGCCCGGTGAACCGCTGGCACCGTCGCCAGGTTCTGCGCAGTCCGTCGCAGTCGCTGAACTCGAAGACGGCGTTGCTGCACTGCTCCACGACCTCCCTGGGCATGCCCCAGTCGAGCTGGCGGTCGCGCCCGGCGACCCGCGAGTGGTGCTGGGGGCAGCGAGCGACGGTGCCGATCTCCTCGTGATCGGTGCTCGAGGTCATGGTGTTCTCGAGCGACTCCTGCTGGGGTCGGTGGCGAGCGCGTTCGCGCACCACCCGACGGTCCCGACGATCGTCGTGCCGCACGCCCGCTGAAGCGTCGCGTCGCCGGCCCTCGTCGGCTTCATCTCATCTTCATCGTGATCGCGATGTGTCCTTGATCCAGCTCCGGCCATATGGGTGGTGCAAACACAAGGACCCGGCGGCGACCCGGAAACAGTTTCCGGCAACGCCGTCGGCTCGAGACACTCGGAAAGGAGTGGTCATGCGCAAGATGATGTTGACACTCACAACGGTCGGACTGCTCGCCGTCCCGGCAGGGATGGCCCTCGCCCAGTCTGACGCAACCGAACCGGTAGGGCCGGTTCCCACCTGTGTCGATCCCGAGCGTGCCCGGGACCGCGACCAGACCGCCGATCAGGCAACCGCAGGAGCGCAGGATCACGTGCGCACTCAGCAGCGGACGCAGGAACAACTCCACGACGCCAGCTGCGGCGACTGCGTGGGCGACCAGGCCCAGTATCAGCACCGCATGCAGGACCAGGTCCGCACGGCCGACGGCGCCACGCAGCGCCAAGGTGCCGCCGGTGGAGCCGGAAACGGTTGACCACGACGAAGTGCCGGGACGAACCGTCCCGGCATCTTCGCGTTGGCGACCACGCGACGTGTACATCGCGCTCGGCGACGCCTGGAACCTGCGGATCTTCGACAACATCAGCCGCGCAGTCGATCGCTCGACGAAGCACTCGAGGTCGGCGCGTTCATCGAAGAGCTCGACCTGGTCGACCTCGCTGCACGTGCGACCGCCACCGATACGCCTGAGATCTCCGCGGTCTATGCGACCCTCGAACGGGGCTCGCGCAACCATCTTCGTGCCTTCTTCTCGCAGCTCGACTCCCGCGAAGTCTCCTACGAGCCCACCCAGCTCGACTCCGTCACGTTCGATGCGATCGTGTCGAGCGACACCGAGCGTGGCTCTGGCGGCTGACGACGATCGACGGAACGGGCCCGCTACCACGGTCCACGTCGACGGGCCTTCTACGATGACCACTGTGCCGCACCAACGAATTCTGGTGGTGGATGACGAGGAGGCGATCCGCGAGCTCGTCGGCTCGTACCTGCGCAACGAGGGATTCGACGTCGTCGAGGCCGTCGACGGTGAAGACGCCCTCGCCCAGATCGCTCAGCGTGCTCCTGAGCTGATCGTGCTCGACCTGCGGCTGCCGGGCATCAGCGGGCTCGACGTGCTGCGCGAGATCCGCCGCACCTCGGCGGTGTACGTGATCGTGCTCACCGCACGCGCGGACGAGACCGACAAGTTGATCGGGCTCGAGCTCGGTGCCGACGACTACATCACCAAACCGTTCAGTCCGCGCGAACTCGTCGCTCGAGTCCGAGCCGTGCTCCGTCGGGGCCGCGAGGATCCCCCCGGTGCCGGAAGTTCGGACCACTCGGATGACGACGTGACTCGGCTCGCCGGGCTCACCATCGACGCCGGACGCCATGAGGTGAGCGTCGACGACGAGCCGGTGGAACTCACGAGTCTCGAGTTCCAACTCCTTGCCACGCTCGCTGAGGCACCGGGACGGGTGTTCACCCGCCGTCAGCTCATCGAGCGTGTGTGGGGATGGGACTTCTACGGCGACGAACGTCTCGTCGACGTTCACATCGGCAACCTTCGCAGAGCGCTCGGCGACGCTGCCGACGACCCGCGGTTCATCGGCACCGTACGCGGGGTCGGCTACAAGTGCGTCGGGGGTGCAGCGTGAGCCGGGCATGGATCCCCCGCCGGTTGCGTACACGCCTGTTCCTGTCGTACGTGGTGGTTGTCGCCGCCGGCGCGATCGCAATGCTGGTGGTCGGAGCGGCGGTCACCCGAACGGCCTACGAACGACGAGTGGGTGGGTTCGGCCTCGGGCGCGGTCAAGGCCGCGCTGTCGGGCCTACCGAGTCTCAGCTCACCGCAGCGCTCGACGACTCGTTGTTCCCTGCACTCGCCTTCGGTGTGGTTGCCGCCCTGGTCGTAGCGGCGATCGTGGCCCGGATCGTCGGTGCCCGGCTGCTCCGGCCGATCGACGAACTGCGAGCCGCAACTCGTCGGATGGCGGCGGGCGACTTCGCCACACCGGTACCCGTACCTGCCGAGGTGGAACTGGCCTCGCTTGCGAACGACGTGAACGACCTCGGCGAACACCTGGCCACCATCGAACGGCGCCGCACCCGACTGCTCGGCGAGGTCACCCACGAGATGCGAACGCCGCTCACGGTGATTCGTGGCCAGACCGAAGGGCTGATCGACGGCGTGATCACACCGTCTGCCGAGGTGTTCGCAGGTCTCGCCGACGAGGCGTCGCGCCTGCAGCGCATCGTCGATGACCTCACGCTGCTGTCGCGTGCCGACGAGGGCACGCTCGAGATCGAGGTGACCGATCTCGACCTCGGTGCCGTCGCGGCCGGCGCCGCCGAACGGCTGCGACCACAGTTCGAGTACGCCGATGTCGCCCTCGTCGTCGAGGTCGGCGACCCGCCCGAACCGATCCCGGTTCGTGGCGACGTCGGTCGGCTGACGCAGGTGTTGTCGAACCTGTTGGGAAATGCGCTCGGCCATTCCCCCGCCGGAGCGACGGTGACGATTCGCTGCGGCCGTCAGAACTCGCTGGCGTTCGTGGACGTGATCGACAACGGCCCGGGCATCGCTGCCGACGAGGCCGAACGCATCTTCGAGCGGTTCTATCGCGGCAGTCGCATGGGCACGGGCGGCGCCGGACGTGGCATCGGGCTGACGATCGCCCGGAGCCTGGCTCGCGCCCACGGCGGCGATGTCGTCGTCGATCCGGAGGGCCCCGGAGCGAGGTTCCGATTGACCGTTCCCGTGTCGGAACGGGTGGGTGTCGCGGCCTCTGCGGTCACACGTTGAACTGGCTCGGCTCGATCGCGATGAAGGTCGCCGTCGAGCGTGCAAGTACCTGAGCGGTGGCGACGACGGTCAACTCGCCGGTCATGTACATCTTGCGTCCCTCGCGCCGATCGAGGCGGACGCGACAACTCAATGGCTCGCCGATCGGAACTCCGGCCTCGTAGCGCATCCAGAGTTCGCCGGTGAATGCGCTCTGGCTGTGGATCTGCAGGACGAATCCGTACACGTCGTCGAACAGTGCCGCGACGATGCCGCCATGGCTTCGCCCCGGCGCGCCTTCGTGAGCCGCTCGCAGCGTGAGCGTTGCGACCGCCTCGTCTCCGGCGCGTACGACCTCGAGGTCCAGGCCCCACGGGCTCGCTCGCCCGGAGATCGGACGCTCGTCGTACGTGGTCATCACCGATCCGTCCGGTGGGGCCTCGCCGAATTGGCCGTCACGGCGTACCTCGCTGCGTGAGCGGGTCGCGCCGTGGCTGAGCTCGGTCGTGAGTTGTTCGAGCGTGCGTGCGAGCTCTTCGAGCGTGCCGATCGAGGCGTGGTGGCCGACAAGGGCATGGCCGATGTCGCGGATCGCCAGCCCGGCGCGCGCCCGAGCCTCGCCGACCGGGTCGGGATGGTCGTCCTGGGCGACGTGAACCAGCGGATCGAGGTGGGCGTCGGACACGGCGATGACCTTACGGCCGACATCCGCGCGCTCCGGAAGCGGCCGATCGATCGAGCGGTGTCAGGGGAGGTGGGCCGGGAACCCGAACCGTTCGAAGGCTTCGGTGTCGAGGAAGGCGTGAACCTCCGCGATGCGGTCGCCGCGCAGCTCGAGCACCTGCAACGCCCACGGTGCGTACCCGCCGTCGGGGTCGATGCGGTACTGGGCGAACGCCGGGCAGCCGTTGGCCTCGCCGGGCAGCAGTCGTGAGCCGCTGCAGCCGATGCCGGGCCCGAACCACCAGGTGAGCACGTCGTCGCGGCCTTGCAACCACATCGCATAGGGCGGCATGGTCTGGATCACGTCGTCGTGCAGCAGCGCGGCGATGGCATCGGTGTCGTAGCGCTCGAAGGCGTCGACGTAGCGGGCGAGCAGCCGCTGCTGTTCGTCGGTCATCGGCGTGCTCGGCGTCGCGGCCGGTCGCTCGGCCAGTGTCGACCGCGCCCGCTGCAGCGAACTGTTGACGGACGCCGTCGACGTGTCGAGCAACTCGGCGACCTCGACGGCGGGCCAGCGCAGCACGTCGCACAGCACGAGCGCTGCACGCTGTCGAGCCGGAAGTTGTTGGAGCGCTGCGATGAACGCAAGACGGATCGTGTCGCGCGATGCGGCCACGTCGGCGGGATCGGCGCCGAGGTCGATGACGGCGGCGTCGGGGATCGGGGTGATCCAAGCGCCCTCGGGGAGCACGTCGGCCAGATGGACCGGGTCGGGGGTTCGCGCCGGGCCGAGGTCGATCGCGCGAGCCCGACGCTGCGGGCTGCGACCCATGTCGATGCACACGTTCGTGGCGATCCGATACAGCCAGGTCCTGACGCTCGATCGACCCTCGAACCGGTTGGCGGCCTGCCAGGCGCGCAACATCGTCTCCTGAACGGCGTCCTCGGCCTCCGAGCCCGACCCGAGCATGCGGTAGCAGTGTGCGATCAGTTCGCGGCGGTACGTCTCGAGGTCGGTGGCGGTCGGTGTGGTCACCGAACGGGTCGTCGAAGTGGTCACGGCGTGCATCGTAGATCTCGTTTCGTGGGCTGTGGATCGGGTGGGATCTCGTCTGCCGGGCAGACACCGAGCACGTCGGCCACGCCCGCCAGGTCGAGCAAAGCGTGCAGATCCCGGTCGGCGCCGACCAGGTGGGCGCGGCACCCGAGTCGACGCGCTGCGTGGGCGAGCCGGCAGAGCTCGTCGACGGCCTGCAGGTCCGGTTCGGTCATCGGTCGGTCACGGTTCGCTTGCATCGGCCGCGGCGCGGATCGCGGCGATGTCGATCTTGGTCATCGACAGCATCGCGGCGAATGCCCGCTCGGCCCGCTGCGGGTCGGGGTCGGCCATCATCGCGCCGAGTTCGTCGGGACACACCTGCCACGACAGTCCGTAGCGATCCTTGAGCCAACCGCACACCGAGGTCTCGCCTCCGGCCGACAACGTCTCCCAGTAGTAGTCGACCTCGGCCTGGTCGGCGCAGTCGATCAGCAGCGAGATCGCTTCGGTGAAGTGGAACATGGGGCCACCGTTGATCGCCGTGAACGGCTCGCCGTCGAGGTGGAAGTCGACGGTCACGATCGTGCCCGGCTCGCCGGGACCCGCCTCGGTGTAGTTGGCCACCCGGTCGACCGCCGAGTTCGGGAAGATCGAGCAGTAGTACTCGGCGGCCTCGAGTGCTTCGGTGTCGAACCACAGGTTGGTGATGATGCGCGGCATCGCTCAGGCCCCGCCGTCGACGCTCGGAGCGACGTTGACCATCCAAGCGACGCCGAATCGGTCGACGCACGCACCGAAGAGCGGCGACCAGAACGTCTCGCCGAGCGCCATGTCGACCCGTCCTGCGTCGGCGAGCGCCTCGAAGATGCGGTGCGCCTCGGCGTGGTCGTCGATGGTGACGTTGATCGCCGCGCCCTTGACGCCGGAGCCGTCGCCAGACGGATCGTCGGATGCCATCAGTAGGTCGCCGTCGCCGAACATCAACGCCGCGTGGATCACGAAATCGTCCGATGTCTCGAACGGCGTCGTTTCGCCGGCCGGCAGGTCGGCGGCGCTCATGATCTCGAGGTCGCCTCCGAAGATCTCGTGGTAGCGCGTCATCGCCTCGCGGGTGGTGTTCGTGAAGTACAGGTACGGATACAGGGACATGTCGTGCTCCTCGTGTCGTGTGTCGGGTGTCGTTCGTGGAGACGGATCCCGCGCCCGGAAATCATCGCGTTTCCCCGCAGACCCCGCGCCTGCGATGAGCGAACCGACCGGATACGGCGGTTTCCCTCATCAGCGGACGATCTCGACCAAGTTTGTACATGGTCTAGAATTGGTGTTAGTCTGCTTGACGTGTCCAGTGATGTCCGAGATCTCTTGCGCCAGAACGGCATGCACGTCACGGCGCAGCGTCTCGCGATCATGCGGGCGGTGTCCGATCATCCCCATGCAACAGCCGACACCATCGCCGACGACGTGCGAACTTCGATCGGTTCGATCTCCCGCCAGGCGGTCTACGACTCGCTCAGCGCACTCGTCGACAAGCAACTCCTCCGACGAATCGAGCCCGCCGGTTCTCCGGCGCGCTACGAGAACCGCACCGGCGACAACCATCACCACTTGATTTGTCGTAGTTGTCGCGCGATGTTCGATGTGGACTGCGCGGTGGCGTACACGCCGTGCCTCACCGCGTCCGACGATCACGGCTTCGAGATCGACGAAGCCGAGGTCGTCTACTGGGGCCGCTGCCCCGACTGCCTCACTCGATCCACCGACTGAACCACCGACCCAAACCCTTGAGAAGGAGCACCTGATGAGCGATACCACCGACGTCTGGCAGATCAATGACAGCGAGAAGGGCTGTCCGGTCATGCACGGACCGAACATGGCCCATACGGCCGTTGGCTCGACCGCGAACGAGCACTGGTGGCCGAACCAGTTGAACCTCCGGATGCTGCACCAGAACTCGCCCGCGTCGAGCCCGCTCGACGACGACTTCGACTACGCGGGGGCCTTCAAGAGCCTCGACTACGACGCGCTCAAGGCCGACCTCACCGCATTGATGACCGACTCGCAGGACTGGTGGCCCGCCGACTACGGCCACTACGGACCACTGTTCATCCGCATGGCGTGGCACAGCGCCGGCACCTACCGCATCGAGGACGGCCGCGGTGGCGGCGGCAACGGAACACAGCGGTTCGCTCCGCTCAACAGTTGGCCCGACAACGGCAACCTCGACAAGGCGCGCATGCTGCTGCAGCCGATCAAGCAGAAGTACGGCAACAAGATCTCGTGGGCGGACCTGATGTTGCTCGCCGGCAACGTCGCCATGGAGTCGATGGGGCTGAAGATGTTCGGTTTCGCCGGCGGCCGCGCCGACGTGTTCGCGCCCGAGGACGACATCTACTGGGGTCCCGAGACCGAATGGCTCGGCGACGAGCGCTACCACGGTGACCGTGAACTCGAGAACCCGCTCGGCGCCGTCCAGATGGGCCTGATCTACGTCAACCCCGAAGGCCCGAACGGCAACCCCGACCCGTTGGCATCGGCGCGTGACATCCGCGAGACGTTCGCCCGGATGGCCATGAACGACGAGGAGACCGTGGCCCTCATCGCCGGCGGTCACACGTTCGGCAAGGCGCACGGCGCCGGCGACCCTGAACTCGTCGGACCTGAGCCGGAAGGCGCACCGATCGAGCAGATGGGCATGGGCTGGAAGAACGCGCTCGGTACCGGCAAGGGCGTCGACACCACCACCAGCGGCGTGGAGGGTGCATGGACACCGACGCCGACCACCTGGGACAACTCGTACTTCGACACGCTGTTCGGCTGGGAGTGGGAACTCACCGAGAGCCCCGCCGGCGCCAAGCAGTGGAAGGCATCGAACCCGGAGGCGCAGGACATCGTGCCCGACGCGCACGACCCGTCGCGCCGTCACGCCCCGATGATGACCACCGCCGACATGGCGCTGCGTATGGACCCGATCTATGAGCCGATCTCGCGCCGCTTCCACGAGAACCCCGACGAGTTCGCCGACGTCTACGCCCGTGCATGGTTCAAGTTGCTGCACCGCGACATGGGTCCCGTGTCCCGCTACCTCGGCCCCGAGGTCCCGAGCGAGATGCTGATCTGGCAGGACCCGATTCCGGCCGTCGATCACGAGCTGATCGGCGATGCCGACATCGCGACGCTCAAGCAGACGATCCTCGACTCGGGGCTCACCGTCTCCGAGCTGGTGTCGACGGCGTGGGCCTCGGCATCGACGTATCGCGACAGCGACAAGCGTGGCGGCGCCAACGGCGCTCGGGTGCGACTCGCTCCGCAGAACGATTGGGCGGTCAACAACCCGCCGCAGCTGCGCCGGGTGCTCGCCAAGCTCGAGGAGATCAAGGCGGGCTTCGCCAAGCCGGTGTCACTCGCGGACCTGATCGTGCTCGGTGGCTGTGCCGCAGTCGAGGCCGCAGCCAAGGCCGGCGGCCACGACGTCACCGTTCCGTTCACGCCGGGGCGCACCGACGCCACCGACGAGATGACCGACGCCGACTCGTTCGCGCCACTCGAGCCGAAGGCCGACGCGTTCCGCAACTACGTCGGCAAGGCGCCGGCAATGTCGGCCGAGGCGTTGATGGTCGACAAGGCGCAGTTGCTCACCCTGAGCGCGCCAGAGATGTCGGTCCTCGTGGGCGGCATGCGGGTGATCGGTGCCAACTACGACGGCTCCGACCGCGGTGTGTTCACCCACAGCGTCGGCTCGCTCACGAACGACTTCTTCGTCAACGTGATCGATCTGTCGACCGAGTGGACGCCCACATCGGCCGACGCCGAAGTCTTCGAAGGCCGCAGCCGGGCGACCGGCGAGGTGAAGTGGACCGGTAGCCGATGCGATCTCATCTTCGGTGCGAACTCGCAGCTGCGGGCGATCGCCGAGGTCTACGGCTCGAGCGACGCCGGTGACAAGTTCGTCGCCGACTTCGTGAGGGCCTGGACCAAGGTGATGGAGCTCGACCGCTTCGACCTCCGCTGACCGCACCATTCACGTTTGCGTTGCGGTTTCGGTGGACCGGGTCCCCGAAACCGCAACGCAGACGGGTGTCAGTGACGTGAGAGGACGGCGACGAGGAAGTCGGAGTCCGGCGCGAACGGGCGCAGGTCCCACGTCGACAAACGGAGATCGACCTGCAGGCCGGCCGCTCCGGCGTCGGTGAAGAATTCGTCGAAGGGGTAGTCGCCGCCTGAACCGAAGCCGACGACGATGCGGCCGTCACCGGCGAGCGTCGATGCCAACCGCTCGAGGACGCGCCGGCGGGTGTCGGGATCGAGGAATCCCATCACGTTGCCCGCACACACCACGACATCGAAGCCGGGCTCGACACCGAGGGTGGCGAGGTCCAGTTCCGACAGGTCGGCCACCAACCAGGTTGGGCCGGGATGGTCGTGTTCGGCGGCGGCGATCAGGATGGGATCGAGGTCGACGCCGACCACCTCGTGGCCGAGCTCGGCGAGATGTCCGCCGACGCGGCCGGGGCCGCACCCAGCGTCGAGTACCCGTGCGTGCCGACCGACCAGTGCGTCGACCAGCCGGGCCTCACCGTGCAGGTCGGCGCCTTCGGCGGCCATCCTGCGAAACCGCTCGACGTACCACTCGGAATGTCCTGGACTCTCCTGCAGCTTCTGGATCCACCGGTTGCCCGTCATGCGGCGAGTGTCGCACACACCCCCAACCACACTCCGTCTGCGCTACAACACCGGTGACCCGCCTCACCGCAAATGGCACACGAACGGGTGGTGCCCGGGCGATGCGAGTTGTCAGAAGGTGGTGACCGTCGGGCGGATGCCGAGGTCGTCGATCGCCGCGTTCATCTCGTCGATCGTCAGCGGGCGGTCGGCGCCGACCGCAGCGGTGATCAGCGCCTCGGTCAGGTTCGTGCCGAACGTCCGGCCGTCGAACCGAGGTGTCGTGGTGATCAGCCGCGTTGCCCCCGTTCCACTCAGCCATTCGACGTTCTCTGCGGTGGTGGTGTTCGTCAACACGGTCGTTCCCGACAGATCGTCAGGCGCGTACTTGGCGATGTAGAGGAAGTCGCCGCAGATCAGGTCCGACTGCTCGAAATGCTTCGCGAACTTCGGGTCGCGAACGGTCTGGTTCTCTCCGCTCGGATACAGCCACCGCAGCGGAAGACGGCCGGCGACCGGTACGAGCATGTGCGCCATCCTCTTCACCTGTCCGAGGCTGTGCAGCGCCACCGGCACCCCGAAACTGAACATGAGGTCGCCGTACACGACGGCGTCGCTGACTTCGCCGACTGCGAGCGCCATTCCCCACCGGTCGAGGGCGATGTTGAGGAATGCCTGCTCGAACCGGGGTGCGGGATCCATCGCCGGGTCGTCCGAGACGAGGTCGAACACGCGTCGCTCGAGTGTCATCTTCACGCCGGCACCGTCGACGAGTGGGGTCTTGGTGACGCCGTCGATCAGCTTGTCGGTCGATCGGAATCGCAGGGCGTCGCCGTCGACGTGGAAGGCGATCTCGGTCCCACCGACGGAGAGCACATCGACGTTCCCGTCGAGTTCGCGCATCAACCGGTTGAACGCCGCGAGGTCGCCGTCGACGCCTCGTCGCTCGGCTCGAATCTCCACGCCCCCGAGTTCGACGAGCACCGACTTGTCTCGCGTCGAACTCCCGAGTGACACCGACACCACATGCTTCGTCATCGCTCACACCCCCAGCGCCCCATCATCGCGCGACGTGGGTGGCTCGGCGGGCGGTCAGCCGGCGGTGAGGGAGGCGAGGGCGTCACCGATGAGGCGGCGGGCCTCAGCGGCGATCGGCCCGAGTTCGTCGACGCTCGTCATCGACACCATCAGGCCGGGGTCGAGGGCGTCGACGTGGACGGTTCCGTCGACCTCGTGGACGACGACGTTGCACGGCAACAACGCGCCGACCTGCGGCTCGATGTCGAGTGCGGCACCGGCCAGTTTCGGATTGCAGGCGCCGAGGATGACGTAGCGGTCGATCGTCTTGTCGATCTTGGCCCGCAACGTTGCTTGCATGTCGATCTCGGTGAGTACCCCGAATCCTTGGGCGGCCAGCGCTGCCTTGGTCGACGCCAGCACTTCGTCGAACGGCCCGTCGAGGACCACGGTCTCTTCGAACACCATGTGTCGCTTCCTTTCGTGGGGATCGATACACCTCGACGTTGCCGCCATTGGCGCATGCGCAACAGAGCCGGAGGTCCCCTCCTCGAGCCGAACGCACACCTGCGCGCCCCGTACGGTGTCGACACGATCGGGGACGTCGAGAGGTCGTGGTCCGGGTTCGCCTCGCGGCGGCCTCAGATCCCGCTCGGGTAGGTCTGCGGGGGTTCGAGCGGATCCCACGCAGCGAAGTCGTCGAGCGGTTGCAGCGCCGACGTCCGGTCGAGATGGATGACGATGTCGAACTGCTGGTCGAGGCGAGCCGGAAAATAATGGCTGGCCCGCTCGGTCTCAGGTCGATAGACGACGCCGATCGCTCGCTCCAATCGCGGTGTTTCGAGCACACCGGCCGCGCCGGCGTCGGACATCGGCATCCAGAACCGAGCGGGGGCGAGCCCGTCGAGTACCAGCTCGTGCAGCAGGTGCTCGTAACTCTCGGGCAGTGCCGCTCGAACGGTGCGCCGCCGCGGAGGTTGACCCCAGTCGGTCGCAGCGGTCACCTCGCCGTCGTAGGTGGTCAGCCCGATGAGCGCCACCGCGTGCTTGCCGTACCGTTGGCGGGCCAGTTGGCCCACGTTGAGTTCCCCACGCACGCTCGTCGCCGTGGCGCGGGCATCGCCGATGTGAGAGTTGTGTTCCCACACCACCACCTTGGTGTGACCACCCCGGCGGTCGAAGTGGTCGAGCAGAGCGTCGAGCGTTGCAGCCATGTGTCGGTCCCGCAGGTTCCACGACGAGACCTCGGCGCGGTACATCTGCTGGTAGTACTCCTCGGCGTCGCGAACAACGACAGCGTTCTGCTCGGCCGAAAACAGCTCGTCTTCTTCGATCCACCCGTCACGTCGTAGATATTCCGACGCGTGGCGGCGCAGCTCGACGAGTTGGGCGACCACTTCCGACTCGCACGGCACAGCGCGCTCTTGGGCCAACGCGAACCCGTAGGCCTGACCTTCCGCACCGACGTGGTCGAAGCATGCATAGCGGTCGCGGGCTCGGTGGGCCTCGTCGGGGTCGACACGGTCGAGATAGGCGACCACGGCATCCATCGATGCTCTGAGGCTGTACAGATCGAGGCCCTGGAAGCGCACCTTGCGCCGAGGGTCCCGACATCGGTCGTTGTGGTCACGGAGCCATCCGATGAAGCGTTCGACCTCGGTGTTGCGCCACATCCAGGTCGGGAACCGGCGGAAGTCACGCAGTGCCTCACCCACGGTGACGTCGTCGGAGCTGCCCATCACGAAGCGGTTGGCCCGGTCGGCGTCGGGCCAGTCGGCCTCGACTGCCACGACCGTGAACCCGTGTTCCTCGATCAACCGTTGGGTGATCCGGGCGCGCTCGCAGTAGAAGTCCCCGGACCCGTGGGACGCTTCGCCGATCAGGACGACTCGGCGATCGGCGACGAGAGCGAGCAACTCGTCGTAGTCGTCGTCGCGCCCCTCGATCGGTCGGGCTGCCCGCCCGAGCTCGGCCAGCGACGACCGGCTGGCCGTCCTGTACAGATCGGGGACGGCGCTCACCGGTCGCTCCTTCCCGTGCTGCGGCAGTGGTCGACGAACCAGTCGGCGGCGAGCGAGGCGACTGCTTCGAGCGTGCCTGGTTCCTCGAAGAGGTGGGTGGCGCCGGGCACGACCCGGAGTTCGTGCTCGCGCCGCAGTTGCCGCGCGGCGTCCCGGTTGAGTGCGAGCACGGTGACGTCGTCGCCCCCGACGATCAGCAGCGTCGGCGCGGTGACATGGCCGAGGCGATCACCCGCCAGGTCCGGTCGTCCACCCCGGCTGACGACCGCGGCGACCGGACGCGATGGATCGCTCGCGGCGACCAGTGCGGCCGCGGCTCCCGTACTCGCGCCGAACAGCGCGACCGGCAGGTCGCCGACGACGCGCTGGCCACGGACCCAGTCGGTGGCGCGGGTGAGCCGGGATGCGAGGAGGCCGATGTCGAACACGTTGCGGCGATCCCTCGCCTCGGCATCGGTGAGCAGGTCGAAGGTGAGCGTCGCCAGGCCGGAGGCGTTGAGCTGATCGGCCACGAACTGGTTCCTCGGGCTGTGGCGGCTGCTTCCGCTGCCGTGCGCGAAGACGACGGTGCCGACCGCACCCGGGGGGATGATCAGGTGGCCAGGCAGCGCCCACCCTCCGACATCGACCTCCACCTCTCTGTCCACACCGACAGGAGCGTCTGACGGTGCCTGCTCCGCACCCGGGCGTGACGTGGTCGTCGCACCACGTCGATGCGCTCGTTCGAGCAGGTCGACGACCGTCTGATCGTCGACCTGTCGGAAGTCTTCGTACGACTCGCCGACCGAGCGCAGCCACGGTGGTTGCTCGACGCAGATGATCTCATCGGCGTCCTCAGAGAGTGCGTGCACGGAATCCGGGGCAGCGACGGGCACTGCCAACACGACCCGTTTCGCGCCGTGTGCTCGAGCGACGCGGCAAGCGGCGAGCGCGGTCGACCCGGTGGCGATGCCGTCGTCGACGAGCACCGCGGTGCGGCCGGCGAGGTCGATGCGTGGCGTGGCCCCGCGGAACCGGTCGGCCCGCCGCTGCAACTCCTCGCGCTCACGTTGCTCGACCCTGATGAAGTCGGCATCGGAGGCCCCGACGAGGCGGACGACCTCGTGATTGACGACGCGGACGCCGTCTTCGCCGACTGCCCCCATCGCCAGCTCAGGCTGACCCGGTACTCCGACCTTGCGCACGACAATCACATCGAGGGGTGCGTCGAGCGCCTCGGCGATCTCGAATGCGACCGGGACGCCGCCTCGTGGCAGCCCGAGCACGACGACGTTGTCACGACGCAGGTGTTCGAGGCGCGCGGCAAGAACCGTGCCTGCCTCTGCCCGGTTTCGAAACACCCTGACCATGAGCACCTCCGCGACATCGTTCGCCGATCAGGTGGCCTCCGGATACCGCGAGCGTCTCGCAACGCACGTCCGCGCGCAAGAGCCGAACGTCATCGACCAGTCGGTTCGCCGTGGGCGGTCGAACGATTCGAGGCTGCGCAGCGCAGTCGTGCTCAGGGGACGACGCGGTAGCGGGCGATGTCGTCGCCGGTGATCGTCGATCCAGCGGCGAGAGCGGCCGCGTGCACCTCGGGGTCGATCAGTGAGGCGGTGTCGAAGTAGTCGGCGGCGTAGGTGATGAGCCCGTCGGCGTCGCGCCGTCGCACGCTGGTTCCGCGCGTCATGAACACCCGGCTGCCGTCCGGCTGGATCGCCATCTGTTGCCATTCCTGCACCGAGGTGGTCCCGTCGTCGAGCTGCGGCCCGAGCGGTTCGAACACGACGTTGCCGACCTTGCCCATGATGTCGCCGAGCCAGGCGCGGATCGCCTCGCGTCCTTGGATCTCACCGAAGATCGGGTCGTGGTACACCGAGTCGGTCGGGTGGAACTCGTCGGCCTCCGCGGCGAAGTCGGTGGATGCGGCGACCGTCTCGGCGATCTCTGGGTCGCGGTGCCAGACGGTGCGTGGCCACTCGGGAATCGGCGCCGCCTCGAGCCCTGCCTCGGGCGGTGGTGGTTGGCGGAACGGGCCGGTGTCGTACACGTCGCAGGCCCACGTGATCCAGCCGTCGCGGTATCGGCGCACGCTGACCCCCTTGGGCAACGGCATGCGCTCGTCGCCGATCACGGCGAACATCTGCCACTCGTCGACCGAGGTTCCGCCCAGCCCATCGTCGATGAGCGCCGGCGGGGCGGTGGGGACGAACTCGATGAAGTCGATCGTTGCCATCGTCGGGATCAGCCAGTTGCGAACGGCCACTTGACCGTCGAACGCTCCGTAGATGGCGTCGTAGTAGATCGACCCGGTCGGCGCCATGAAGTCCGACATCATCTGCAACGCGATTGCCTGGCGGCCCGGTTCGGTGAACGACGGATGTGCGAGCGCCTCCAGCATGCCGACCGCGTCGAGGCCGCTCGGTGCGGTGACGACACGATCGAGATCCTGATCGCCCGCGCCCGGCAGAGCGATGTACTTCTCGACGAACTCATCAGCGGACACAGCCACCACGGACACCCCCATGTCGTTAGGCGCCCGAGCGTAGTCATGGCCCCGCCATCCGTTCCGCTCGGAACAGCGAGAACTCCTGTTGCGATGAGCGAACCAACCGTATGCGGTCGTCTGGCTCATCGGAAGCGAGAGACGGTCGGTTGCGATGAGCGAGCCGACCGAATACGGCGGTTTGGCTCATCGTTGTGGGTGGTGGCTCGTGGCTACGATCCGGACGTGGCGCCGGTCGAGCTCAGCCAGTCCGACATCGAGACGTTCCGTCGAGACGGCTACCTGCTGGTCGAGTCCGTGTTCGCCGGCACCGAACTCGAAGCGTTCCGGGACGCGTCCGACCGCATCTTGGAGTTGTCGATCGACTCGACGGTCGCACTCGGGCGCCGTCACCCGCGTCTCGACGCGAAGCTCCATGACGACGGACGTGTCACCGTGCGCAAGATCCAGCCGATCAACGACCTCGACGACCGACTTGCCGCGATCGCGACCGACGAACGCCTCCTCGGCCCGCTCCGGCAGTTGATGGGTGACGAGCCGATCCTGATGGAGGAGAAGCTCAACCCGAAGCACACCCTCGACACCCGGGGACTCGATCTGAGCGTGCTGGCGGGGTCGTCGTTCAACCGCGAGATCGGCCTGGAGGGATTCCACCTGCACCACGACTGGGGCTACTACCGCCAGCAGGGCTATCCGGAGAACACGCTGTCGTCGGCCGTCGCCATCGATACCTGCGCCGACCGGGGACCGCTGCGGGTGATCCCCGGCTCGCACCTCGTCGACGCGCCGCTCGTCGACGACGATCCTGCGTCGGGCTCGGGGGTCGTCATCGATGGTTTCTTCTCGATCGACGATCTGGTGCTACTCGACGTGCCCGCAGGCTCGGTGATGCTGTTCCACGCCAAACTGGTCCACGACTCCGAACCGAACCGTTCAGGCCTCCCCCGCCGGGTGATGATCTACAGCCACTACCCACGCTCGCACGACCCTGCCGGCGATCCCGACCGCCGAAACGGCCCGGTCCCCGCGTACTCCCGCGAGTTCGAGCAGCGCTATCGCGACCTCGTCGCGGCCGGCGAGTACGAGCCGGCCTTCCACCTGCCCTGACGCCCGCGGCCCCCGCCGCGATGAGCGAACTGACCGCATACGGCGGTTTGGCTCACTGCGGAGGTCTAAATCCGTGTTGCATGAGCGAACTGACCGTATGCGGCGGTTTGGCTCATCGGCGGAGGGGTCGGTCGGGATCCGGGCTCAACTCGGCGGGTCCGTCGGCCGATGAAGTGTCGTGGCCGATCTACGAACAGCGCTGCACCCGGGGACGATCTTGGTGAGCCCGTCGGGCAGCGTGCGCATCCTTCGCTCCCGCACGTCGGGTGATGATGGCTGGAACTGCTCCGACGGTGCTGCGGTCACCGACGACGACGCAATCGACCCCGAGCAGTGGACCCCGTACAGCCCGGAGGAACTCGCAGCCCGGCTCGCGCTCGCAGCGGAGGTCTGCGACCTCGGTGGGTTCAAGGAACTCAGCGGTGGACTGGCCACATGGGATGCCTGCTCCGGGCGTCCGTGTGCTCTGCGCGCCTCGCCCGGCTCATCCGCTGACGCGCCTTCTGCCAGCAGTAGAACCGGCTGCAC
>CAVUJG010000016.1:0-85561 GCA_963741755.1 Ilumatobacteraceae bacterium
AGCGTGCGTTTCCAACGGCTGATCACGGCCGCGGGTCTTGGTCGGCTCGACGAGCCGTGTCGACCGTCATGAATGACGTCAAGGTGTTCTCCTGCTCTCGGGTGCGGTGGGGAACCGCATGTACCCGACGGATTCCTCCGTCACTCACGCGGAACCAGCCCCGCTTCGTGAGCACCACGAACACTATCGACGCGTCGTCCGAACGGCGTGTCCCGTGGGCGGAACTCGGGACCCGGCGGTCGTTAGCCGGCCGTTAACGGGGGTCTCTACTCTCGCCGCATGCACCAGCGGGCGGTTCGATTGCTTCTTGTGATGTCCACGCTTGCCGCGACGTTTGTCGTCGCCGGCACCATCGATCCGATCGCAGGGCCGATCACCGGCGAGCCACCGAAGGCCCAAGCACTCAGCTTCGTCAACATCCTGTTCGACCGACCGGGCACCACTGCGACGTTCGGGCCGAACGAACTCGTCGAGATCATGGCGGGCAACATCAACTACATCGGCGGCAAGACCTCGTTGCCCGGCGGCGGTGCCATGCCCGCCTGCACCATCAACGCAGCAGGCACCGGTGCCCGTGAGCACCCCGGCCTCGACGACAAGCTGCAGCCGTTCGCCGACATCTACATCGTCCCGTCCGGTCAGCAACCGACCAATGCGGAGAAGCTCGTCGATGTCAACGGAGCCCCCAACACCGTGTTCGGTGGCCTCGGCGGCTCCTTCCTGTTCGAGCCGCTCGGCCTGACCTTCCCCACCGGCAAGATCAGCGCCGGTGTGTACGGCCTGGTCATCGACGAATGCCAGAACGGGTACTTCGACTCGTTCGAGGACTCGTACATCGACGATGCATTCTGGGTCGACCTCGACCAGGACGTCCCCCCACTGTCGCCCTCCGCCGCGCAGTTCGTCGACCTGAAGCAGAAGGCGAGCCTGCTCAACGGCGCAATGGACGGCATCGAATACCTGCTGAAGTTCCAAGCGGTCCTCGAACAGACCAAGAAGCTGCAAGACGTCGCGCTCGCCGTCGCCAGCCCGGAGACGTTCTCGGTGTTCATGATCAACGGTGCCGTCGGGTACTTCGCGGACAACAGCCCGTACGGCGTCGCGAAGAAGGACCTGAAGGAGACGATGCAGCTGGTGGTGACCCAGCACCTCACGCGCCTGCGCCGAATTGCCGCCGATCCTCCCCAGACCAACTTCCAACGACCGGCCGTACCGATCTCCGCCGGCGCGTACTTCGAGGATTCGAGCGATCCGCTGACCGAGGCGATGGCGCGGTACATGGCGCACCAGGATGCGGTGTCGGCGATGAGCGGCGCGCTGCTCGACGCGATCGAGCGGTACCAGGGGGCCGACCAGACCGGCGACGCCCAGTGGGCGCTGCGCCACGCACGCACCATCGAAGAACTCACCCCGATCTACAACGGTCTCGTCGCCGGGCTCACGTCCGCAACGACTGCGCTCACCAGCGCATTGACATTGGGACCGACCGATTCGCTCCGGTTCACGTTCATGAACCGCTACGCCCAACAGGCGATCGATGGGTTGAACGACGAGCGGAACTTCTGGGTTGCGCCCGACTTGGCGCTGCAGTCCGAGGTGCTCAACACCAACGGCGACCCCGAGTTCGCCCGAAGCCTGCGCGATCGCTGGGTCGCCAACACCTCCACTGCCGCTCCTGCGGCACCGGAACAACCGAGCCAGTGGATCACCGTGATCAACAACGCCAAGGCGGCCACCGACCAGTACAGCACCGCCTTCGACGGCTTCGACGTCTTGGCGACCGCCAACATCGGATTGCTCGAAACCGAACTCGGCGACCTCGACCAGGACCCCCAGCTCGACATCACCGTCACCGGCACCCCAGCCGCCGGCGCCCCGGTGACGCTGTCGGTCGGCCCGAGCGACCCGGGAACCATCTACGACTGGGACCTCGACGCCGATGGCGAGTTCGACGATGCGACCGGGCCGAGCGCGGCGTGGACCGTGCCGGGTGACGCCATGGTCGGCGTCCCGCTCATGGTGTCGGTGCGCGGCCGCAACGGGAACCGCCTCGACTCGGCGATCGAGGTGGTCACGGTCGCTGCCGGAGGCAACATCGCACCATCCATCGTCTCGCGAACGGTGAACGACGGCCAGGTGAAGATCGCCGAGATCGCGCCGGGCGTGGCGACGTCAATGGCGGTGGTGGCATCGGACGCGAACTCGGATCCGCTCACGTACACGTGGAGGGTCAACGGCGAGATCGTGCCCGGCGCAGTCACCCCGACGTACACGTTCACGACGCCGAACAACCGCCTCGGCACGTTCTACATCGACCTCGACGTGTCCGACGGCCAGGCGACCACCACCACGTCGTTCTTCATCTGGTCGCGCGGCCCCGACCTCGACAACGACGGGTATATGGGCGGTGACTTCGGACCGGACTGTCTCGACACCCCGACGAACCTCCCGGCAGGGGTCGGTTCGGCCACCTACGTGCACCCCGGGGCCCTCGAGCTCAGCGACACCTACGACTACAACTGCGACGGCGTCGCAGACGACATGCTGGAGGGCTCGGTGACGCAGGCGCCGTACCCCAGCCTCGCCAATGGCAAGGGAGCGATCGTCTCGTCCGTGACATCGGAGGGCACCGCGCTGCGCTACCGCGCAACCACCTGGTACCACCGGCTCTGGTTCGATCACACGGAGAAGTTCGTACTCACCATGGACTGGGGTGATGGTTCGCCGATCGACGCCAAGACGGTGAGCTACGACGACTCCATCGGACTTGCGTCCATCCAACCCGACTTCCTCCACACGTACGGCCATGGTGTTCGCGACCTGCGCCTCGAGTTCTGCTACGAGTGGATTCCCACGGATCCGACGCTCGACAACGAGAAGGGCTGCTCGCAGCTGAACTACGACGTCGTCAACGACCGTCCGATCGTGAACGCCGCCGACTTCCGTACGTGGACGCCGGTGCAACTCGGCGGGCCCACCGACTACCCGCTCACCGGCGACTGGTTCGAGATGGACCCGTTCGGCAAGACGTTGGTCAGCGACGGCAACCCGAACAACTACGTCGTGCGTACCTCACCCGACCTCCTCGGTGTGGGCGGCTACGGGCGGGCCGCGCTCAACCACGAGATGCTGGTCAACGGCGACGACGACGACATCGGGGTGCTGTTCGGCTACGACCCCGACTACGACGTCGATCCTGGCGCGGCGAACGGCCCCGAAGGCGAGTTCTTCTCACCGAACGCCGACATCATCGGCATGACCTGGCACGACAAGGCCCCCCGCGGCGACCTCGTCCCCTCCACGTACTGCCCTGGTGCACCGAGCACGGCCGAGACAGACTCGGCCGCCGAGTCGTTCACGTTGTGGCGCCAACGCGGCCAAGCGAACCCTGGCGAAAGCCAGTACAACCAGACCTTCAACTTCGCCGATTCCACCCGGGCGGACTGCTATGACCTCGACGGCTACGAGGTGCTGGCCGAGGTGCCCCGCAGTGCCCCCGGCAAGGTCACCGGGCTCGGATGGCGACCCCGACAGTTCGAGCAGACGATCTCCGCGGGCCTCATCGACCTCACCGAGCCGTACCTCGTGGAGTACGACTATCAGCCGACGTACATCACCGTCTGGGTGAACGGCGTCGAGCAGCTCCACTACGACGTCCCCGACGGTGACGATCCCCTGCCCCCGAGCCGGCTCTCGATCGTGTCGATCTCGCAGGGTGACACGAGCGTCAGCGCGTCGGCGACCACACCGGTGTTCGACTTCGTGCAGGGCAAGGGCGGCGAGTTCGACCAGATCGACACCGCCGGCAACCCGGTGCTCCCCGGCGGCATCAGCATCCCGATGCACGACGGCGCCGACAACACCCACGAAGCCCGCATCGACTGGGGCGACGGCGAGACGACCACCGAGGGCATCGTCACCGCCCGCCCCGCCGTCGGGAGCACCCCGTACACGGGCAACGGTTGGTTCACGATCACAGGCGACCACGTGTACCAACGCGCCGGCACCTTCACCGGCAACGTGTGCGTGACCGACGACGAAGGCCTGTCGATGTGCTCGCCGTTCGTCGCGAATGTGGCCAACCGGGGACCTCGCGTCGATGCCGGCCCCGACATCGCTGTCGGCGCGGAGGTCTCGGTCTCGGACATCACGTTCCAGGACCCCGGCCCGTTCGACAGCCACACGGCGACGATCGACTGGGACGGCGACGGCCCAGCACTCCCTGTGGCGATTCCTTCAGCAGACATCACCGCGACCCGCGGTGGTGGAACGATCACCGCGTCACACACCTTCACCGCCGACGACCCCAACACCGTCGTGCGCGTGTGTGTGACCGATGACGTCGCCCCGGTCGGCGAGACGGGCTGCGACGAACGCACCCTCGACGTCCGCATCACCGACGTCGCTCCAGTCGCGGCGCTCACGACCGACGACGGCGTCGAGGGCGACACAATCGACATCGGCATCGACATCACCGACCGCAACGTCGACGAGACCCACGACATCACCGTCAACTGGGGAGATGGCAGCGCCCGCCAGATCGTCGCAGTCGACGCATCACTTGTCGGCTGCACGAATCTCGACCTCATCGACTTCGCAACAATCGACGACCCGGCGGACCTCGCACCCAGCTGCGCCCGGGCCGCTCGCTCTGCTCCGACGCACGTGTACGCCGACAACGGTGCGTACACCATCGAGGTCGAGGTGTGCGACAGCGACGACCAATGCGACACCGTGGCCGACACGCTCGCCATCACCAATGCTGCGCCGGTTGTCACCGTTGTCGACCCGGACACCAATGGACGTGTCGTCACCCTCACAGGTGGGTACAACGACCCGGGCACCATCGACACCCATCGCCTCACCGTCGACTGGGGTGACGGCGCCAACTCGAGCAACGCGCTCGCGGGCGGAACGATCGGAGCGTCACACACCTATGGCGATGCAACCGCCACAGCGCAAATGAGCGTGTGCGTGATCGACAACGACGACGAGCGGACGTGCGTCACCAAGACCGCTGTGCTCGGGACCGTCACCCCACCCAGCACACCGACTCCCACGCCGAAGGTGCCGTTCCTGGTGCCTTTGACCCCCGCCCGCCTGCTCGACACCCGCAACTCACCCACCATCGACGGCGCCTTCACCAACACCGGCCCACTCCCCGCCGGACAATCCATCGAACTCAAAGTCACCGGACGCGGCGGCGTGCCCACCACCGGCATCGACGCCGCCGTCATCAACATCGGCGCACTCGCACCCCAAGGCGGCGGATTCCTCACCATCCACCCCTGCGGCACACTCCCCAACGCTTCCAGCCTCAACTACACCACCGGCGTCAACATCCCCAACGAACTCATCACCAAACTCTCCCCCACCGGCACCATCTGCATCTACACCTACGCCACCACCGACCTCATCGCCGACGTCGTCGGCTACATCCCCACCGGATCCGACTACCGATCCCTCACCCCCGCCCGCCTGCTCGACACCCGCAACTCACCCACCATCGACGGCGCCTTCACCAACACCGGCCCACTCCCCGCCGGACAATCCATCGAACTCAAAGTCACCGGACGCGGCGGCGTGCCCACCACCGGCATCGACGCCGCCGTCATCAACATCGGCGCACTCGCACCCCAAGGCGGCGGATTCCTCACCATCCACCCCTGCGGCACACTCCCCAACGCTTCCAGCCTCAACTACACCACCGGCGTCAACATCCCCAACGAACTCATCACCAAACTCTCCCCCACCGGCACCATCTGCATCTACACCTACGCCACCACCGACCTCATCGCCGACGTCGTCGGCTACATCCCCACCGGATCCGACTACCGATCCCTCACCCCCGCCCGCCTGCTCGACACCCGCAACTCACCCACCATCGACGGCGCCTTCACCAACACCGGCCCACTCCCCGCCGGACAATCCATCGAACTCAAAGTCACCGGACGCGGCGGCGTGCCCACCACCGGCATCGACGCCGCCGTCATCAACATCGGCGCACTCGCACCCCAAGGCGGCGGATTCCTCACCATCCACCCCTGCGGCACACTCCCCAACGCTTCCAGCCTCAACTACACCACCGGCGTCAACATCCCCAACGAACTCATCACCAAACTCTCCCCCACCGGCACCATCTGCATCTACACCTACGCCACCACCGACCTCATCGCCGACGTCGTCGGCTACATCCCCAAGGTGTGAACCTGCCGGACGACGTGACTCAAGCTCGTCGGCCGGCGTCGTCGACGAGCAGGCGTAGTCGGTCCACGTCAGGTTGGTACACCGCGGCCCCGAGGCGATCGACACAACGTTCGAGCGAGACCAGATACCGCTGCGCATCACCGATGTCACCCAGAGTCAGCGACAGTTCGGTCAGCGCCAGATCGAACGGACCGACCGTCGCAGAACCCACCCAGGTGAAACTTCCCGAATAGGGCGCGATCAGGTCGCGGAGTTGCGCGGCTCGCGTTCGATCAGCGCTTCGAGCGACCGCACGGGCGAGCAGCAGAGCGGCGCCGCCCCAGGCCATGTCGCTCGGCAGGGCGGCGCCATTGCCGAGCACCTCGCATTCCTCGATGACCCGATCCGTCTCGCCACGCTCCGCGGCGAGGAACGCCGCGATCGCACGCCATGCGGGCATGGCTGCATGCTCGGCGATCGCATCGTCGATCTGCCCGCTGAGTTCCTGGCCGCGGCCTTGAGCCAGGCGAACCACCAGCAGCGCCATGGTGTAGGTGGTCAGCGCCCGAGATCTCGACACCGGAGCACGGTCGATCCACTGCGATGCGATAGCGAGCGACTCATCGAGGCGGCCGTCGAGATGGGCGAGACAGCATCGTTGGTAGTCGGCCATCCAACGCCGCCCCGGGCCGAGCCGCTGGGCCAGCGCATCCTGGGCGGCGTGTCCGATCCGCAACATCGGGTCGCAGTGCTGGAGCTGCACCGAGAACACGAAGTGCAACGCTTCGCACGTAGCGTCGTCGTCGGCCATCCGCTGGGCGCGCGCCAACATTTCCACCGCCAGCTCCCGACGCTGATGCGCATCTGAGGGATGGGCCAACACGAGGTACGCACTGCCGAGCGCACTGATCATCAGGGCGTCGTCGGCGATCTCACGTGAAAGAGCCAACGCTTCGTCGAAATAGCCCCGACACAGATCGACACGGCCCCCCATACTGAAGAACAACGTCGCTTCGCCGGCGCAGCGGGCACGTGCTTCGGCGTCGTCGCATCGCACGAGCGCATCGGCCACGACGCTCGCTACACGCTCGTCGAGCTCGCCGGCGTGCGTCAGCGGCCCGAGCTTGCACAGGGCCGCGGCTCCCAATGCGTAGAGGGTGTGGAGTTCGGCCGCGTCGGCCCGGCGGACCACCTCCCAGACCACGTCGAGATAGGCGACGTCGCCAAGACGGCGGAGATTCTCGGCGCGGTCCAACATCAGGCGAAGTGTCCGTTCGTGGTGCGTGCCGAAGTGAGCGCAGCTGCGTTCGATCGCTTCACCGAGGAGCGCTGCGGCCTCGACGAACATCGCAGCTCGGGTCGCTTGAGCGGCTGCCGCTGCAACGTTCTCGATGACCAGCTCGGGATCGCCGCTCGACGCGAGGAGGTGCGGCGCAGCCGCGAACACCTGACCATGACCGAGAAACGACATGGCCAACGATCGGTGCACCTCGCGACGATCGTCCACCGAGAGCCGCTCGATCGCTGACATGCGAATCAGACGGCTGACCACTTCAAATCCTCCGTCGCGTGCCGGCCGGAGATCGCCGACGTCGACACCGGCCGTCAGCACACGACGTAGGCCACGAGGAGCGCGGCCTGTGCCGAGGATCACCTCGAAGCTCAGCGGGGCCCCGGCCACGGCGATCAGCGTGACCACATCGATCAGCCCATCCGGGCGATCCTCGAGTACGGGCGGCTCCGGAAGCTCGACGTCGCCTTGATCGATCGCAGCGCTCAGCCTCACGACCTCCGCTCCCCCTGGTACCGCCACATCGAGACTTGCACCGACAGCAAGCAACACCAGCGGGATGGGAAACGCGATCAGCCGTTCGAGATGGCCCCGCGCAGACGCGGAAAGGTGTTGTGCTTGCTCGATCACCACCAGCGTCGGAGATCGTTGTGCACACTTGCCCAACGCCTCCACTGCAGCGTCACCCGGTTCTGCGCTGTCACGGCTTTCGACGTGCTCGATGCCATCTCCCCACAACACCCGCAGGCCCTCGAGTACGGGGGCATCGAAGGTCTCGTTCGGATCCGGCATCTGCTCCATCACCTGCCGTGCAAGAGATCCCAACGGTTCGAGCACTCGTCGGGCCTGGGGATGGCACGTAGCCTCCAGAATCGTCCAGCCGTCGAGCGAGGCATCGAGCGCTACGGTTCGGGCAATCGCAGCCGCGTCGACCGCTGTTTCGCCTGTCATCGTGATCCACACAGCAGTATCGGTTCCGACGGACCTGGCGCAGAGGGAACGTACGCGGTCGATGTCGTTGTCCGTGCCGAGAACTCGTGGGGCCACCCGATCGACGGCAACCTTCTGCGCCGGATCGAGCCCGAGTACCGCACGTGGTGAGGGGTCCAACAGCAGCGGATCGTCGTCGAGGATCATGCGTTCCAGACGTTGCATCACCGGCCCGGGATCGAGGCCGGCTCCATCTCGCAATGCTCTGCGCGCGCGTTGCAGCGCGTCGAGGCTGCCTCGTCGGTCGCCCGAGCGGTAGAGCCCGAGCGCCAGCAGGCTCCACCGCAGCTCGCGATACGGCTCGGCCGGCGCGAGCGCCGATGCGGTTGCGATCGCCACAGCGACACCTCCAACGGCCAGCTCCGCGAGCACTGCATCCTCCTGCGCGGTGAGCAGCAACTGATGCTGTCGTACTCGTCTGGCGTCGACGACAGAACCACCCGGGAGATCGTGAAACGCTTCACCTCGAGCGAGATCGAGCGCTCGGCGATAGTCACCCACCGCCGAGCGATGATCGTTCGCCAATGTCGCTCGGCGAGCTGCATCTACATGGCGGGTGAACCGATCGATGTCGAGCGACCAACCGGATCCGAGCCGGTACGTGGGTCCAGGTTCGGTGATGATCGATTCGCCGGTGAACCGTCGACGAAGCGAGGAGATGTTGTTCTGCACGACCTGCCGGCAGGAGTTCGGCGGATGGCCGGCCCACATCGCATCGATCACCGCGTCGAGTCCCATGGGTCTCAGGTGGTCGAGGGCCAACGCCGTCACGACCGTGCGCTCTCTTCGGCTGAGACCGACCGGCAGACCGTTCGAACGAACGACTGTCGGGCCGAAGACACCGGCCTCGAGCGTCTCCACCGCACTCACTGGCACATCACTCCTTTCGGCGGACCCGGGGAACACTTCAGACTCGGACTCAACCCTCCCACACAGACAATCGGCTTCCACTCACTCGCTGTGCGCTGGGACGCTCGGGGCGCAGATCGAGCGTTGGGACGTTCGTACGTCACCAGTGGCTGGTGCCGGGGGCTCCCTTGAACGGGCCGGTGACGTTGGCGGTGACCCAGCCGCCGTAGAAACTGCCCTCGTTGCTGGTGACGCGCTCGTCGTCGATCCAACACTCGTCCGCCTTCTGTGCATAGAACGCCCAGTGGCCACGAACCGCCTCGGACCCAGATGTCGGCGACGGGTACGTCCACGCGGCGTCGACCACCCGTTCGTCACCGACGACGATGTCGGCGTACTCGGCGACGCCCTTCCACTCGCAGAACGTCCGGCGCTCCGACGGAGCCATCAGATCGAGATCGACGAACTCCGCCGCCACGTAGTACGCCGGCGGCTGGCTCGTCTCGAGCACGCGAACCGCGTGCGGCGCGTCGACGATCGTTGCGCCCGCATGGATGACCCGCACCCGCCACTCGACCCGCTCGATCCGCGGCGGACGGGGGTAGTCCCACACCGACTCGATGGCCTTGCCGTTCACCGCGATCTCCATCCCGTACACCTTGCGCCTGACACCAGATGTACGTCGAGTCGTGCTCAGAGATCGTCGAACTCGGATTCCTCGGGCGGTGTCGTCCGACCGCCGGCGCGTTTGTCGGCGGCCTTCTCGTGGGCACGCTGTTCCTCCTCGAGCGCCGCTTCCTCCTCGATCAACCGTTCGAGGCTCGTGAGTCGCACCGCATCGAGCGTGCCCGCTTCGATCGCTGCCTGCACGGCGCAGCCCGGTTCCTGGTCGTGCTTGCAGTCGCGGAACCGGCAGTGGTCCATCAGGTCGAACACGTCAGCGAACGCTCGCTCGATCCCGTTGCCGGACAACCACAAGCTGAGGGCTCGCACACCGGGCGTGTCGATCAGCCAGCCCTCGCCGGGCAGCGGTACGAGTTCGGCGGCAACCGTGGTGTGCCGACCACGCTGATCGCCTTCGCGGACGGCGAACGTCGCTTGGCGTTGCGAACCGACGAGCGCATTCACGATGGTCGACTTCCCGACGCCGCTCGCCCCGAGGAACGTCAGGGTGCGGTTACCGACCGCGTACTCTCCGATCGCCTCGATGCCGTCGCGCGGATCTTGCCGCTCGCGAGCAGCACCGGTACGCCCAGCGCCACGTCCTGGAGCGCGATCCGCCCTGGCTCCGGGTCGTCGACGAGATCGGTCTTCGTGAGCACGACCACCGGCTCCGCTCCGGAGTCGAACGCAAGGACGAGCTCGCGTTCCAGACGCCTGGGGCTCGGAGGCGACCCGAGCGCGTGCACCAGGAACACGACGTCGATGTTCGCGGCCAACGTGTGCGACACCGCCCGCATCCCGTCGAACGACGCCCGTCGCGTGAACGCTGAGCGGCGTTCCAACACGTGCTCGACGCGTTCGCCGTCGTCGGACGCGATCACCCAGTCGCCGACCGCGACGTCGGCGCCGATGTTGCGCACCCGCAACGGGTCTGCCGCACCACGCGCCTCAGCGATCGAACGCACGACGGTGCTCCACCCGCGGTCGAGTCGCGACACGCGGCCGGGGGCTCCGGGCCGACCGAGTTCACTCCACGCCTCGTCGAAATCGGCAGCCCATCCGAGTGCCGGGTCCGGCTCGTGGAGTGCGCTCGACATCGTGGACGAACCGTACCCGCGATGGGGATTCTCGGGTTCCCTTGGCACACTCACGTCGTACCGACTGTCGGCTTGGCCTTGACAACCTGCGTGCCGATCACCTAGCGAACAGTCCGACACCTGCACGATCATCCACCCGCGAAAGGCATTGATGTCCAAACCCCTCGTCGTCGTCGAGTCGCCCGCAAAGGCCAAGACGCTGTCGAAGTTCCTCGGCAGCGACTACGACGTGCGCGCCTCGGTCGGCCACGTGTCCGACCTGCCGAGCAAAGGGTTGAACATCGACGTCGACAACGGCTTCAAGCCCACCTACGAGCTGACCGAACGCGGCAAGACCGTCGTCAAGGATCTCAAAGCTGCGCTGAAGGACGCCTCGGAGCTCTATCTCGCGACCGATGAAGACCGCGAGGGTGAAGCCATCTCGTGGCACCTCCTCGAGTACCTCAAGCCGAAGGTGCCGGTGAAGCGGATGGTGTTCCACGAGATCACCAAGGCCGCCATCGACCACGCAGTCAACAACCCGCGCGACCTCGACTACGGCCTCGTCGATGCCGCCGAGACACGCCGCATCCTCGACCGCTTGTACGGCTACGAGGTGTCGCCGGTGTTGTGGCGTCGCGTCAACCGCGGCCTGTCAGCGGGGCGCGTGCAGAGCCCATCGGTGCGCCTGATCGTCGAACGCGAACGCGAGCGCATCGCCTACATCACTGCGGACTACTGGGACATCGAACTCGCCACCGCCACTCGGCCGGCGTTCGGCGCGAAGCTCGTCGCCGTCGACGGCGACCGCGTCGCCACCGGCAAGGACTTCGATGCAGCAGGCCAGGTGTCGGCCAAGACGGTGGCGCTCGACGAAGCTCGCGCACGGGGGCTGGCCGACGGCCTCGACGGCGCAACGTTCACGGTCCGCTCGGTCGAGGAGAAGCCGTACCGGTCGTCGCCCAAGGCACCGTTCATGACCTCGACGCTCCAGCAGGAGGGCGGCCGCAAGTTGCGCCTGTCGTCGTCGCAGGTGATGCGCGTCGCGCAGGGCCTGTACGAGCGCGGGTACATCACCTACATGCGTACCGACAACGTGGTGCTGTCCGACGAGGCGATGCAGGCCACCCGCGCTGCGGTCACCAGTGAGTACGGCGCCAACTACCTCAATGCGGCGCCGAAGCAGTTCTCGTCGAAGGTCAAGAACGCGCAGGAGGCTCACGAGGCCATCCGCCCGACGACGCCATACCGCTCACCGCAGAGCCTCGGCTCGGAGCTCAACAGCCAGGAACTCGCGCTGTACCGCTTGATCTGGCAGCGAACACTCGCCTCGCAGATGGCCGACGCTACGGGTGTCACCGTCAGCGTGCGGCTGGCGGCCAACGCCACCGACCGCTCCACCGGCGAGTTGACCGATTGCGAGTTCGCAGCCTCCGGCACCACGATCACGTTCCCCGGCTACCGCGCCGTCTATGTCGCCTCGAAGGAGGAGACGGGCGACGACGAGGCCGAGAACGAAGCGCTGCTGCCGCCACTGACGCAGGGCGATGTGGTCCCGATCGCCTCGATCGAGCCGAACGGCCACAGCACGTCACCGCCCGCCCGCTACACCGAGGCGTCGCTGGTCAAGCGGCTCGAGGAACTCGGCATCGGCCGGCCGTCGACGTGGGCGTCGATCATCCAGACGATCCAGGACCGCGGGTACGTGTGGAAGAAGGGCCAGGCGCTCGTCCCGACGTGGACCGCCTTCGCCGTCATCCGGCTGCTCGAGGAACACTTCGATGCGCTCGTCGACTACGACTTCACCGCCTCGATCGATCACGACCTCGACGAGATCGCCAACGGCAAACGGGCCAAGGACAAGTGGCTCAAGCGCTTCTACTTCGGCGACACCGGCGACGGTGACACGCAACCGATCTCGGCCGAGGCCGGCTTCGGCGAGGATGCGCTGCTCGGCCTCAAGCGTCTGGTCGAAGAGAACCTCGACGAGATCGACGCGGCCGAGATCAACACCTTCCCGCTCGGCCCCGACGCCGACGGCAATCTCATCGTCGTCAAGCCAGGCAAGTACGGCCCCTACGTCAAGCGCGGCGAGGACACCGCCAGCGTCCCCGACGACCTGGCGCCCGACGAGTTGACCGTCGCCAAGGCGATCGAATTGCTCGCCGCTCCGAAGTCCGACGAGCCGATCGGGGAACTCGACGGCTACCCCGTCTACGCGAAGAACGGTCGCTACGGCCCGTACGTGCAATGGGGCGATCACGACGACCCGCCACCAGGGTTCGAGAAGCCGAAGATGGCGAGCCTGTTCAAGACGATGATCCTCGAGCGGATCACGATGGACGAGGCCGAGGCGCTGTTGCAGCTGCCGCGCCACCTCGGCGACGACCCCGCCGATGGTGTCCCGATCTACGCGAACAACGGCCGCTACGGCCCGTATGTGCAGAAGGAAAAGGACTACCGAAACATCGACTCCGAGGACCAGCTCCTGCAGATCACGATGGCCGAGGCGTTGGCGATCTTCAGCCAGCCCAAGGTGTACAAGCGCGGTGGCGGCAACATGGCCGCGAAGGGCCCGCTGCGTGAGTTCGGCACCGATCCCGTGAGCGAACGCGCGGTCGTGGCCAAGGACGGCAAGTTCGGCGTGTACGTCACCGACGGCGAGACCAACGCCTCGCTCGGCAAGGGCGACCGCCTCGAAGCGATGGCTCCCGAGCGCGCCTACGAACTGCTGGCGATCCGCCGCGAGGCGATCATCGCCAAGGGCGGCCCGACCAAGAAGCGCGCCGCGAAGAAGAAGGCGCCCGCCAAGAAGAAGGCCGCAGCGAAGAAAGCGACCGCGAAGAAGCCAGCGGCGAAGAAGCAGCCAGCTCCGGCCAAGCAGGCAGCAGCGAAGCCCGCGTCACCGGTGATCACCGACCTCAACGGCTGAGCGTGTTGCATGGTCAGAAAGATGGTTGTTAGGCTGACCTAACTTCGGCGTCGCCGGACGGCAGGCCACCGGGTCTGCACTCAGAACATCCGGAGATCAACGTGTTGCAGACATTCCTCACCGGACTCCGCGAGGGCCTCGAAGCGGCGCTCGTCGTCAGCATCCTGATGTCGTTCATGGTCCGCAGCGGCCATCGCGATCGCATCCCCGCGCTGTGGGCCGGCGTTGCCGTCGCCGTGATCCTGTCGTTCGGTTTCGGTGCGCTGCTGCACTACACCTCGGCGTCGATGAGCTTCGAGGCCCAAGAGGCCTTCGGCGGCATCCTCTCGATCGTTGCCGTCGTCTTCGTCACGTGGATGGTGTTCTGGATGAAGCGGGCCTCGCGCACACTCAAGGGCGAGCTCCAGAACAAGATGTCTGCCGCCGTCGAGATCGGCACGATCGGGGTGTTCACCGCCGCGCTGCTCGCCGTCGGACGCGAAGGCCTCGAGACAGCACTGTTCCTCTATCCCACGTTCCAGGCACAGGGCGCTGGCGCCGGGCCGGCGATCGGCGCGCTGCTCGGCATCCTCACCTCCGTCGTGATCGGCGTACTGCTGTATCGCGGTGTCGTGTCGATGAACCTGGCGGCCTTCTTCAAGGTCACCGGTGCTGCGTTGATCGTGATCGCTGCCGGTGTACTCGCGTACGGCGTCCACGACCTGCAGGAAGCGGGCATCCTGCCCGGCATCGACAACCTCGCCTGGGACGTCCAGGGCTGGGAGATCACCAGCTGGTACGGCGCCCTACTGAAGGGCATCTTCAACCTCGGCCCCCAGATGACCGTGCTCGAGATCGTCGTCTACGTCGGCTATCTCATCCCGACGATGGTGCTGTTCCTGCGCCCGCCACGCGCGCCCCGCACAGCCACTGCTGACAGCGTTGCAGCCCACGCCGCGGCCGTCGGCGAGCCCGCTCGCTGAATCCCGCACTTCCACTTCCCCGATCCCCCATGCCCACGAGGAGTTCCACCATGTCCCGACGCCGAGTCGTTCTGACCCTCCCTGTCGCTGCGCTGTTCGCGCTGACCGCCTGCTCGACCGAATCGGCCGACTCGACCGTCGACGTGACCGGCACCGACGACGCGTGCGTCATCGCCAAGGACATCGTCGATGCCGGCAAGGTCGGCTTCGAGTTCACCAACGAGTCGAGCAAGGTCAACGAGCTGTACGTGCTGAAGGCCAACGGCGACACGCTCGGCGAGGTCGAGAACGTCACGACCGGCACGTCGCGCACACTCACGGTCGACCTGGTCGCGGGCGACTACCTCGTTCGGTGCAAGCCCGGCCAGACCGGCGACGGGTTCGAATCACCGTTCACCGTCACCGGCGACGGCGGCACCGCCCAGGCAGCGCCCGACCGGGAGATCGCCTTCGAGGCCGTCGACTTCGAGTACGAGAACCTCGATCTCACCGGCATCGCCGACGGCGACACGATCCGGTTCGCGATGGACAACGCCGGCGAGCAGGCCCACGAATTCGAGGTGCTCGACCCTGCCGGCGAACCGATCGGCGAAGTCGCAGCCACCAATCCTGGCGAGTCCGGCGGCGCGACGATGACGTTCACCGCGCCGGGTGTGTACACCTACCAGTGCATCCTCGTCGACCCGGCCACGAACGAGCCGCACACCGAACTCGGCATGATCGGCACCTTCGACGTCGCTGACGGCTGACCAGCCCATCTCGTGAACAACTTCGCCTCTCAGAGGTGAAATTGTTCACGAGAACGCGTGGTCGCACGCTCAGGTGAAGATGATCTGACCGCCGGCGGCCATGTCGTAGAACTCGCCGACGGTGATGATGTCGTCGAGTTCGTCGATCAGGTCCTCACGCTCCATGCCGAACAGATCGACCGAGGCGAGGCAAGCGTAGAGGCCGGCGCCGGTGTCGTGAATCATCTCGATGAACTCGGCGATACCGGGGAAGTCGAGCTTCTCGATCTGCTTCTCCATGTACTTCGTGATCAGCGACGAGGCACCGGGGATCATGCCGGCGATGGTCGGCATGTGCAGGCCGGGGTTGCCCACCGCTGCGACCTTGATGTGGTCGTGACGCTCCTTGTGCACGGCGTCCATGCCGAAGAAGGTGAAGAAGAGGTTGGCCTCGATGCCCTCGTTGCGGGCGCCGTTCGCCATGATCAGCGCCGGGTAGATGCCTTCGAGCGAACCCTTCGAGACGATGATCGACACCTTCTCGATCGGCGCCGCAACCGGCGCGCTGGGGATGGGATGGGAGTCGGTCATGTCAGATGCAGCCCTTCGGCTTGGGGATGCCCGCCACCAGTGCGGCGAGCTTGGCGGGGCCCTTCGGGAACAGCACGAAGAGTTCCTTCGTGGTCACGTCGGAGAGCTTGCTGATCTTGCGAACGGTCGGGCCGGTGCCCTTGTCGAAGTACTCCGAGCGCATCAAGTCGATGACCACCCAGTGTCGGTCGGTCAGCGGGGTCGGCACGCCGACCTCGGCGGCGATCTCGGGTGCCATCTCCTTGGTCCACTGGCTGGCGTCGACGAAGAACCCCTCGTCGTTCACCTCGACCGGGCTACCGGCGAGTGTCTTGGTTGGCATGGTTCAGGATCCTTTCGTGTCAGCCGTCACGGGCTGCTTCTTGCCGAACTTGGGCATGTCGGGGCCGATGCCGGGGATGTCGCGTCCGGGCAGCAGGCCGTGCCAGTAGAAGGACTGGAACATCAACTTGCCGAGGTGATTCGCCCGCGACTCCTTGAGCAGCGGCAGGCCGACCGGGCCGGGGTAGTGACCGCCGACGGGCTCGTTCTCGTAGTTGAAGTCGATCAAGAGCGCCTTCGAGAATCCGGTCTCGATGAAGCAGTTCGCGTGCCCGTCGAAGGTGTGCTCGATCGGCTTGCCATCGAGGAACGCCTCGATGTTCTCGACCAACACCTCGCCTTCGAAGTGGGTCACCGACCCGGCCTTCGAGGCAGGGAGGTCGGCGGCGTCGCCGACCACGAAGATGTTCGGCTTCACCTTGGACTGCAGGGTGGCGTTGTCGGTCGGGATGAAGCCCAACTCGTCGCCGAGACCTGGCGAGTCCTCGACGTAGGCGGCGCCACCGTGCAACGGGATCACCACGGCGAGATCGAAGTCGACCTCTCGGCCGTCGTAGCTGATCAGCTTGCCGTTCTCGCCATCGACTTCGCCGGTGTTGAACTCGGTGACGATCTCGACGTGCTTGTCGTCGAGCAGCGACCCGAGCGTCGCCGACGCGGTCGGCTTCGTGAACGCCGCATCGAGCGGGGTCACGTAGGTGATGCTGACGTCGTCACGCACGCCCTTGTCGGTGAAGTACCAGTCGGCGAGGAACGCGAACTCGAGCGGGGCAACCGGGCACTTGATCGGCATGTCGATCACATTGATCACGATGTGACCCGACTCGAAGTCGTCGAGCGCTTCGGCCAGCGCCACCGCCCCGTCCATGTCGTAGAAGGTGTGCACGGTCTTGCGCCAGCCCGGACCGGTGAGGCCCTCGGTCTCCTCGGGCAGCAGCACGGCGCCGGTGGCGACCAGCAGCACGTCGTACTCGAGTGTGGTGCCGTTCTGGAGTGCGACCGTGTTCGCCTCGATGTCGACCGACTCGATCGGGCACTGGTGGTAGTGGATGCCTTTCTTGAGTTGGCGGTCACGCTTGCGCACGATCTCGTCGGGTTCGGCCAACCCGAACGGCACGAACAACAAGCCGGGCTGGTACACGTGGCGGTTGTCCTGATCGACGATGTCGATACGCAGCCGGTCGTCCTTGTACTTCTTGCGCAGCCGGTTGGCGGCGAGCGTTCCGCCCGTGCCGGCTCCGAGAATCACGAGTCGTTGCTGTTGCCCCTGTGCTGGTCCAGACATCTCCGTCAGCTCCAATCATGCAGGCCGCAACCGTTGCGACCGCTTCTGACCTCGACGGTACGCGCCGGTGCAAACGTCCACTACGGCCTTTCGTCCCGATCCCCTCCGGGGTATCTGGTCGAGCTCGCGGGTCCGCGGACTGGGTACCATCGCCGATCGTGATCGACCGCCCGCCCTACATCGCCTTCGAGGGCGCCGAAGGATGCGGCAAGTCGACTCAGGCAGCGCGGCTGGCTGCGGAGATCGATGCGGTGCTGACCCGCGAAACCGGCGGCACCGACATCGGCGCCCGGTTGCGGGAACTGCTGCACGACACCACCGTCCACGACCTGCATCCCCGGGCCGAGGCGCTGATCGCCGCCGCCGACCGAGCACAGCACATCGCCGAGGTCGTACTGCCGGCGCTCGACGCCGGTCGCCCCGTGGTGAGCGACCGTTCGGTCTACTCGTCACTCGCCTATCAGGGCTACGGGCGCGAACTCGACGTCGACGAGATCCGCCACCTCAACGAATGGGGAACCGGCGGCGTCTGGCCGAGCATCGTGGTCTTCCTCGACACCCCCGACGACGTGATCGCCGAGCGGATGAGCCGACGTGCCCTCGACCGGTTCGAGGCGGCCGGCGAAGCGTTCCATGCGCGAGTCCTCGCCGGCTTCCGAGCCATGGCCGCCGCCGACCCCGGGCACTGGATCACCGTGCAGGCCGTCGGCTCGGTCGAGCGTGTTGCCGTCGACATCCGACGAGCCCTCGATGACCGAGGCGCGCTGTGACCACCACCGCTCTGTCGAGCCCCGGACCGATCTGGGACGACGTGATCGGCCAGCCCGACGCCATCCGCCACCTCCGTGCAGCAGCGGACCGCGGTCCGGTGCACGCCTACCTCTTCGTCGGACCAGCGGGATCGACGAAGCTGCAAGCAGCTCGGGCATTCGCCACGAGATTGATGACCGGGGCAGAAGCCACCGACCAGCGTGACGCTGAGCTGATCCTGCGCGGCGAGCACCCCGATGTGCGAGAGGTGCGCCGCAGCGGCGCCCGCATCGATGTCGAACAGGCCAGGTCGATCATCCACGAGGCCTCGCTCTCGCCATCGGAGGGCGACTCCAAGGTGATGATCCTCGACGAGTTCCATCTGCTCGCTCCCGAGGGTGCGGGACGACTGTTGAAGATCATCGAGGAGCCACCCGACTCGGTGACGTTCCTGATCCTCGCCGATTTCGTGCCGCACGACCTGATCACGATCTCGTCGCGCTGCGCCCGTATCGATTTCCGAGGAATCAGCGCCGATGTGATCGCCGCACAGCTCGTGACCGAGGGAATCGCGCCGGCCTCGGCGATGGGGGCTGCCCGCGCCGCGCACGGCGACCTCGAGCGCGCCCGGGTGCTCGCCACCGACCCCGCGCTCGCCGAGCGGCGGACCGCGTTCGCCGAGGCGCCCCACGAACTCGACGGCACCGGCGCCGTTGCCATGCGAACCGCCGCACACCTCATCGGGTTGATCGACGCCGCGTCCGAGCCGCTCGCGAACCGTCACGCCGCCGAGGTCGCTGCACTCGACGAACGGATCAAGGCCTACGGCGAACGGGGCAGCGGCAAGAAGCAACTCGACGAACGCCACAGACGCGAGCTGCGCCGGTACCGCACCGACGAGATGCGCAGCGGACTCGCAGCGATGGCCGCCACCTACCGCGACACGGCGATCAACCCGGCGACCACGGACGTCGACGCGTGCGCCGACGCGGTGCGCAGCATCCATCGAGCGATGGAGACGCTCGACCGCAACCCCAACGAGAAGCTGCTGGTCGAGTCGTTGCTGTGGTCGCTCCCCGACGCCCAAGGCGTGACGTATTCCCGCTCGGTCTGATCTTTTTGTCACGCGGGCTCGGCCCGTGGTACTGGGCGGGCGCCGGTAGGGTTGCGGTACGGAATCCCACTTCGTGGAAAGGGCACTCCATGTTCGAACGTTTCACTGACCGGGCTCGTCGAGTCGTCGTGCTCGCGCAGGAGGAGGCACGCCTCCTCAATCACAGCTACATCGGCACCGAGCACATCCTGCTCGGGCTGATTCACGAGGGAGAAGGCGTCGCCGCGAAAGCGCTCGAAAGCCTCGGTATCTCCCTCGAAGCCGTGCGCAGCCAGGTCGAGGAGATCATCGGCCAGGGCGGCTCGTCGCCGTCGGGCCACATCCCCTTCACGCCTCGCGCGAAGAAGGTGCTCGAACTCTCCCTGCGTGAAGCGCTGCAGTTGGGCCACAACTACATCGGCACCGAGCACATCCTGCTCGGGCTCATCCGCGAGGGTGAAGGCGTCGCTGCACAGGTGCTCGTCAAGCTCGGCGCCGACCTGTCCCGCGTCCGCCAGCAGGTCATCCAGCTGCTCTCCGGCTACCAGGGCCCGTCGGGTTCCACCGGCAGCGGCCGCAGCGAACAGGCTCCGACCGGTGCCGGCGTCGGTGCCAGCAAGGGCGGCGACGACGAGAAGGGCGGCAACAGCCAGATCCTCGACCAGTTCGGTCGCAACCTCACGCAGGCTGCCCGCGAAGGCCAGCTCGACCCCGTCATCGGTCGCACCAGCGAACTCGAACGCGTCATGCAGATCCTGTCGCGGCGCACCAAGAACAACCCGGTGCTCATCGGTGAACCCGGCGTCGGCAAGACCGCCATCGTCGAGGGCCTCGCCCAGAAGATCGTCAACAACGACGTGCCGGACACGCTCACCGACAAGCAGCTGTACACGCTCGACCTCGGTGCGCTCGTCGCCGGGTCGCGCTACCGCGGCGACTTCGAGGAGCGCCTCAAGAAGGTGCTCAAGGAGATCAAGACCCGCGGCGACATCCTGCTGTTCATCGACGAGATCCACACGCTCGTCGGCGCCGGCGCCGCTGAGGGTGCCATCGACGCAGCCTCGATCCTCAAGCCGATGCTCGCCCGTGGCGAACTCCAGACCATCGGCGCCACCACCACCGACGAGTACCGCAAGCACGTCGAGAAGGACGCTGCTCTCGAGCGCCGCTTCCAGCCGGTCAAGGTCGAAGAGCCGACGCTCGCTCACACCATCGAGATCCTCAAGGGGATCCGCGACCAGTACGAGTCACACCACCGCGTCACGATCACCGACCAGGCGCTCGTCGCCGCGGCGAACCTCGCCGACCGGTACATCTCCGACCGACACCTGCCCGACAAGGCAATCGACCTGATCGACGAGGCCGGTTCACGCCTGCGCATCAAGCGCATGGCCACCCCGCCGGACCTGCGTGAGATCGAGCAGAAGCTCAACGACGTGCAGGAGGCCAAGAAGCGCGCCGTCGAAGACCAGCAGTTCGAGGAAGCGGGCCGCCTGCGCGACCAGGAGAAGTCGCTGCTCGAGGAGAAGGCCCAGAAGGAGACCGAGGTCAAGGCCGAAGGCGTCGATCTCTTCGACGAGGTCGACGAAGAAGCCGTCGCCGAGGTCCTCTCACTGTGGACCGGCATCCCGGTGTACAAGCTCACCGAAGAAGAGACCGAGCGCCTGCTCAAGATGGAGGAGAACCTCCACAAGCGCATCATCGGCCAGGAGCAGGCGGTCTCGGCTGTCTCGCAGTCGATCCGTCGTACCCGCGCCGGCCTGAAGGACCCCAAGCGTCCGTCGGGTTCGTTCATCTTCCTCGGCCCCACCGGCGTCGGCAAGACCGAACTGGCCAAGACGCTCACCGAGTTCCTGTTCGGCGACGACTCGGCGCTGATCACCCTCGACATGTCCGAGTACATGGAGAAGCACACGGTCAGCCGCCTCGTCGGTTCGCCCCCCGGCTACGTCGGCTACGAAGAAGGCGGCCAGCTCACCGAGGCCGTGCGGCGCAAGCCGTTCTCCGTGGTGCTCTTCGACGAGATCGAGAAGGCCCACCCCGACGTGTTCAACACGTTGCTCCAGATCCTGGAGGAAGGCCGCCTGACCGACAGCCAGGGCCGCTCGGTCGACTTCCGCAACACCGTGCTGATCATGACCTCCAACCTCGGTACGCAGGATCTCCGCAAGGCCAACGTCGGCTTCACCAGCGACGACTCCGCCATGAGCTACGAGCGCATGAAGGAAAAGGTCAACGAGTCGCTGAAGAACCACTTCCGGCCCGAATTCCTCAACCGCATCGACGAGGTCATCGTGTTCCACGAGCTGACTCGCGACGAGGTGCTGCAGACCGTCGACCTGCTCACGCAGCGTCTGATCGGCCAGCTCGAGGGTCAGGGTCTCGGCATCGAGATCAAGGCAGCCGCCAAGGAGCTGCTCGGCGACCTCGGCTACGACCCGCAGTTGGGTGCTCGTCCGATGCGTCGTGCGATCCAGCGTCACATCGAAGATGCGCTGTCGGAGAAGATCCTGTACAAGGAGTTCTCTGCCGGCGAGATCATCGTGGTCGACGCCGAGGACGACCCCGACAACGAGGGCAAGAAGCGCTTCACGTTCACCGCCGTCGAAGGCTTCGTGCCGCCGTCGTCGGTCGAGCTCGCCACCACGGCAACCGAGAAGCCGATCCCGCCGGCCGGCGCCGAGGGCGAACTGCCCCCGCCCGAGCTGACCTGATCCGTTCCTCGCTCGCCGCGTCGGCCTCGCGCTGTCCTGAACTGACCGACGACTGTCGGCCATACTCGTCACCGTGATCCGTCGCGTCCTGGTTCTCTGCGTCTGCGTCGCTGCGCTTGCAGGGTGCCGCGTCGACCTCAGTGTCGACATGGTCGTCGAACCTGACGGGACCGGCACGATCACGCTCGTCGTCACCGCCGACGCTGAGGTCGTGGCTGCTGTGCCGACCTTGGCCGAGGAGTTGGCGACCGACGACATCGTCGCGGCCGGCTGGACGATCGACGGCCCGACCACCCTCCCCGATGGGGGCGTCACGATCACGTTGAGCCACGGGTTCTCCTCGGACGCGGAAGCGACCAACCTGCTCAACAGCATCGGTCCGCCCTTCAACCAGATGGCGATGACCCGAAACACCAGCGGTGAGGACACAACCACGAGATTGACCGGTCTGCTCGGACTCCCCGACGGGTTCGAGAGCTTCGCCGATGAGGACTTGATCGCCGCGGTCGGCTCCGTGCCGTTCGCCGAGCAGATCGCTGCCAGCGGCGCGACACCTGAATCGTCGGTTTTCGCCGCGGTCCGAGCCCAACTCCCTGGCGACGTCGACCGTGACGAGACGAACGGCACCCAACTCGGCGACGACCGCCTCGAGTGGGTCGCGCCGACGGACGGCACGATCCTCGACATGCGAGCAACGACGGTGCAGTCGCCCGGCGACGACCGCTGGTGGGCGCGGCCGCTGTCGATCATCGCCCTGATCGCCCTTGTTGCCTGGGTGATCTTCATGACGCTGTTCATCGGGTACGTGGTCTGGGCTCGCTGGCAACGCACGCACCGGCGCCGACCGCCCCGCCCGGCGCGCTGACCGGTCCTCGTCTCGACCGCCTGGTGTGGCAGCCTGGAGCATGCCCGACGCGCCGACCCGAGTCGACTTCCATTTCGACGTGATGTGCCCGTTCGCCTATCAGGCGGCGAAGTGGATCCGCGAGGTGCGCCGCCAGAACGGCATCGAGATCGACTGGAAGTTCTTCAGCCTCGAGGAGATCAACCGGGTCGACGGCAAGAAGCACCCGTGGGAACGGGAGTGGTCGTACGGCTGGTCGATGATGCGCATCGGCGCGCTGCTGCGACGGTCGAGCATGGACGACCTCGATCGTTGGTACGAACGGGCCGGACGGGCACTGCACGAGGAAGGCCACCGCCCGCACGATCCCGATGTCGCCAGGCACCTGCTGGAGGAGATCGGGCTCGATCCGGACGTTGTCGACGAAGCGATCAGCGATCCGACCACGCACGACGACGTGCACGCCGAGCACGATCGGGTCGTCGCGGCCGGTGGCTACGGCGTGCCGACGTTGTTCTTCCCGGAGTTCATCGCGCCGAACGGCGAGCCCGAGTGCCTGTTCGGCCCCGTCGTGCTCGACCCGCCGGCGGGAGCGGCAGCCCTTCGATTGTGGGAGGCCACGACGGCGTGGCTGGAGTTCCCGTATCTCTTCGAGCTGCAACGACCCAAGAACCGTCACGACGCCGAGGTGATCGCCGACCGGCTCCGGCCGTACCTCGAGGCCCGCGACTGGGTGAGCATCAATCGCGGCAAGGTCGTCTCCTTCGACTGATTACATCAGGGGTCAGACCCAGGATGTAATCGCCGCCTGCAGCCAGTCGTTGTTACAACGCGGGTCTGACCCCTGATGTAATCCAACTCTGTGACAGGGCTTCGTCATGATGGGGCCATGGCATCGAGTCGAGCGAAGTTGGTCCATGTGTGCAGCGAGTGCGGCACCTCCCACCCGAAGTGGTCCGGGCGGTGTTCTGGCTGCGGCGACTGGAACACGCTCGTCGAGGACGTCGAGGTCTCCGGCGCCGTTGACGCCCCCATGGCTGCTTCTTCGCGACCCGGTCCCACACGTATCGGCGACGTGGGAACTGAACACGGCGACCCCGTGTCAACGACCATCGGTGAACTCGACCGTGTCCTCGGCGGCGGGCTGGTCGCCGGATCGGTCACCCTGCTCGGAGGCGAGCCGGGAATCGGCAAGAGCACCTTGCTGCTGCAGTTGCTCGCCGGCTGGAGCGGGCCGACGTTGTACGTCACCGCCGAGGAGAGCGCCCAGCAGGTGAAGCGGCGCGCCGAACGCCTGGGCGCCACTCGTGACGACCTCTGGCTCCACGCCGAGACGTCCCTGCCGCACATCCTCGAGGCCATCGAACGGATCCGACCCGAGCTGGTGGTGATCGACTCGATTCAGACCGTGTCCGACCCGAGCCTCGGATCGTTGCCGGGCAGCGTCGGACAGGTCCGCGGTTGCGCCCAGCGCCTCGTCAACGAAGCCAAGGAACGCGACGTCTCGATCGTGCTCGTCGGCCACGTCACCAAGGAGGGCGGGCTGGCGGGGCCACGCGTCCTCGAACACGTCGTCGACACCGTTCTGCAGTTCGAGGGCGACCGCCATCACGCGCTGCGGCTCCTTCGAGCGTCCAAGCATCGCTTCGGGCCGACCAACGAACTCGGGCTGTTCGAGATGGCGACGGCGGGCCTGCTCGCCGTGCCGGACGCGTCCTCGCTGTTCCTCGCCGATCGCCGCACCGGGGTGCCGGGCTCGGCGGTCGTGCCGACGATGGAGGGTCAACGCCCGATCGTGGTCGAAGTGCAGGCCCTCGCGAACCCTGGTGTGCCCGGCGTGCCGCCGCGGCGGAGCGCACTCGGACTCGACGGCGCCCGGCTCTCGATGCTGCTGGCGGTGCTGGGGCGCCGGTCGCGGGTGCCTGTCGCCGATCAAGACGTGTACGCCTCGACGGCGGGCGGCGTCAAGCTCAGCGAACCGGGCCTCGACCTCGGCGTCTGCCTCGCCGTGGTCAGCGCGATCCGCGACCAGCCGTTGCCTGCCGATCTCGCCGTGTTCGGTGAAGTCGGCCTCGGCGGCGAGCTGCGCCAGGTGGGCCAGGCTCAGCGTCGTTTCACCGAGGCCGCCCGTCTCGGATTGCGTCGAGTGGTGGCCCCATCGAACTCGCCCGACTGCGACGCCGACATCGAGGTGATCCGAGCGGCGACACTCTCCGAAGCGATCGCCGCCGCCGGGCTCGGCGCCCACACTGCACCGAGCGGACTGCGTTCCGCGATCTGAGTCCCGGATCTCTCGGGATGGTTCGCGCGTTGCTCATCTAAGCTCAGGTCATGCACTCCCGGCACGGTGGCGTCAACGAGGCGATGCGCGACGCGCTCGCCCGTGTTGCTCCGGGCACGCCATTGCGTGACGGCATCGACCGGGTCGTGCGCTCCAAGGCTGGCGCGCTCCTCGTGCTCAGCGACGACGCCGACGTGCTGTCGATCTGCTCGGGCGGGTTTCTCGTCGATGCCCCGTACAGCCCGCAGCGATTGTCCGAGCTCGCCAAGATGGACGGCGCGATCATCCTGTCGTCCGACGGTGGCCGCATCGCACGGGCAAACGTGCACCTCGTGCCCGACCCGTCGGTTCCCACCAGCGAAACCGGCACCCGTCACCGCACCGCCGAGCGAGTGGCCCGGTCGCTCGACGTGCCCGTCGTGTCGGCGAGCGAGGAAATGGGCGTCATCAACGTCTACGCAGGCGGCAACAAGCGCCAGCTCCAGGAGGTCGGCCACCTCCTCGACCGGGCGAACCAGGCGCTGCAGACGCTCGAGCGCTACAAGGTGCGCCTCGACGATGCGATCACGAACCTCACCGCCGTCGAGGTCGAAGACGTCGCCACGCTCCGCGACGTGGTCGCGGTCATCCAGCGCGGCGAGATGGTGCATCGCATCGCCGATGAGATCGAGACGATGATCATCGAACTCGGCGTCGACGCCCGCCTGCTGCGCTTGCAGATCGACGAGCTCTACGGCGAGATCGACGACGAACTCGACCTCGTGGTCGCCGACTATCTGCCGCCTGGGCGTTCGGTGATCGAGACGCTCGACGCGATGTCCCACCTGTCCGACGACGAGGTGTCGAACCTTCGACTGACCGCCGATGCGCTGGCGCCGGGACGTGATTCGACCGACCTCACCCAGGAGGTGGCACCGAAGGGAATGCGCCTGTTGCACCGGGTCAGCCGGCTGCCATCGTCGACCGCCATCGCGGTCGCCGACCACTTCGGCGGACTCGCCAAGCTGCAACGCGCAACGGTCGACGATCTCGTCACGGTCGACGGGGTCGACGAGGCGACCGCGCGAGCGATCCGTGACACCCTCAGCAGGGTGACCGAGTCGACCATTCTCGACCAGTACAGCTGACCCGGCATCACGAACGACACCCGAGTGGGCGCGATCCCGAGTGTCGTCGACAAGCGGTTGCGATACCTTCAGTCCATGCGTCGAGCACCTCAGCGGCCGGCCTCCGCCATCGACCTCTGTCAGCGCTGTCACGAGTGATCTCCGCTACCGCTCGGGTCGTCTTCTACGCTCTCGTGGCTGCCGCGAGCCCACTCGTGCTGGGCGCGACGCTCGTCATGATCCGCAGCGAGCGGCGACGCATCAACAGCATCGCGTTCCTGATCGGGTTCGTGTTCGGGACGACACTCGCCGCTGTGTTGGGACTGGTGCTCGGCGAGGTGGCAGTCGACCAGACCGGCTCACACCAGACCATCGAAGGAGTGCTCGCGGTGCTGCTCGGCCTGGCGCTGGTCGCGGCCGGGCTTGCGGAACGTCGCAGCCCTCGGCCGTCCGGAGGAACGACGGGTCAGCAAAGCGCAACCTTGAAGAGATTGGACAACGTCGGACCTGGTGCCGCGCTGACGATCGCCACACTCCTGGGCTTCGGAGGGCCAAAGCGGCTCCTCCTCACCTTTCTGGCCATGGCCACAGTCAGCCAATCCGATCTCGGCGCCGTCGAGGACCTCACCCTGCTCGTTCTCTACATTGCGGTCGCCACGCTGCTCGTGTCCGTGCCAGTCGGCCTCGTGGTCGTCGGCGGGCGCCGTGCCGCCGAGACCATCGGCCGTGGCGAATCCTGGCTGAAGGCGAACGCCAGGTTGCTACGCGTGTGGCTCGCCCTCGGTCTCGGCGGGGCGCTCGTCATCGACGGTGTGTTGCGATTGCTGTGATCGCAAAGGCGGAGCGCCACGCTTGCAGCGTGACGTTGCTCGACCAGCTCAGAGACGTTCGATGATGGTGGCGGTGCCCATGCCGCCGCCGGTGCACATCGCCACGAGGCCGGTCTGCAGGTCGCGGCGCTCGAGTTCGTCGAGCAGCGTGCCGATCAGCATCGTGCCGGTGGCCCCGATCGGGTGACCGAGAGCGATCGCGCCGCCGTTCACGTTGACCTTCAACGGATCGGCCCCGGTGTCACGGAAGAATCGCAACACCACGGAGGCGAAGGCCTCGTTCACCTCGAACAGGTCGATGTCGTCGACCGTCATGCCAGCTCGCGCCAGGCATTTGTTGGCCGCCGGGCCGGGGGCGGTGAGCATGATCAGTGGTTCGTCGGCGGCGACGGCCGACATCACGATGCGCGCCCGCGGGGTGAGCCCGTGCGCCTTGGCGTAGTCGGGCGACGACACGAGCACGGCGCCCGCGCCGTCGACGACACCGGAGCTGTTGCCGGCGTGATGGACGTTGTGGAGTTCGACGCCCGGGTACTTCTGTGCCATCAGCTGCGCCATCGTCAGGTCGCTCTGCTCGAACGAGAAGTCGACGAACTTCGTGAAGCTCGGATGCAACGCCGCCAATCCCTCGGCGGTCGTCTCCGGCCGCGGGTACTCGTCGTGGTCGAGCGCGACCGTGCCATCGTCGTTGCGGATCGTGATCAGGCTGCGATCGAATCGACCCTCGGCGATCGCGGCTGCAGTTCGCCGCTGGCTCTCGAGGCCGAGTGCATCGACCTCGACCCTGGTGTAGCCGTCGAGCGTGGCGATCAGGTCAGCGGACAGACCCTGGGGCACCTGGGGATGCGTTGCGAGGAGATGCTCGTTGTTGGCGTGGAAGCCGTCGGTGCCGTTGCGCGCCGGCCGGCTCATCGACTCGACACCTGCGCCGATCACGAGGTCCTGGTGTCCGGCGCCGACGCCCATCGCGGCGAACGTGACAGCCTGTTGACCGGAACCGCAGAACCGGTTGAGCGTCACGCCCGGAACGGAGATCGGCCAGCCGGCGTCGAGCACGGCCATCCGACCGATGTCGTGGGCGTGGTCGCCCGCATGCGAGCCGTTGCCGCACACGACGTCGTCGACGTCGACGGGGTCGAAGCCGACGCGATCACGAAGCCCGTTGAGTACCTGTCCGAGAATCTTCTGCGGATGCAAGTGAGCCAGACTTCCCTTGCCCTGCTTGCCGATGCCGCGCGGTGAACGCACCGCGTCGATGATCCATGCTTCGCCGACTGTCATCTGATCGTTCTACTCGGTGATCGTCGTCGCAGTGGGATCGGCGACCGTCGGCAGAATCGCGTCCCACACCTCCGGGTCGTCGAACCCGAACGCCCACAGCGCCACGCCGTCGAGCCGATACTGCCGAGCGAGATCCATGCGCAGGGCGATCCCGTCGCCATCGACGTAGTGCACCTGGCGCGTCTGGACGCAGGTCGTGATGCCGTCGCTGACCTCGAGCTCGTACTCGAACTCCCACTCGCCCGTCGCATCGACCGGAACCGGGGTGGCCCCTCGCCGTTCGATCAGTTCGTCGACCGAGCGCGCCGACACACTCGTGCGGCCCGGGACATCCTCGGCCGGACACACACCGGTGGTGCGCACCGGCCAGTTGCGTCCGTACGCAGGCAGCCCGAGCACGAGCTTGTCCGGCGAACCGGTCGCCTCGATGGCACCAGTGATCGCCGATTCGACCCACTCGAGGGGAGCGATCGGACCGGGCTGCGACACCGAGTAGTCGTACGTCATCATCCGGATGCGGTCGACGTGCTCGATGATGGCCCCGTAGTCGTAGACCCAGAAGCCGCTTTCGTCGGTCTGGCCGTCGTCGTACACCGGCGGGATGCTCACGGTGAGGGATCGCCCATCAGCGTGCAGCGCTGCGGCCAACTCCTCGATGAACGCCACCCAGTTCGGCCTCGTGGCCGACCAGGTGTCGCGCCCGTCGGCGAATGCGAACTGTTCGTAGTCGATGTCGATGCCGTCGTAGCCACCATCGGAGGCGAACGCCCGGATCGCTTCGACGTGTTGCGCTCGCGTCGTCGGATCGGCGAGGATCGCCGCCATCTCTCCGGCGGGCAGTGCGTCGATGATCGACGGCAGCACGTCGACGTCGAGCCCCTTGACCGTGTCCATGAACTCGGCGGTCAACTCCGCGGACGCGTTCGGATCGACCACGATCTGGTCGACGCCAACGGCGTTGAACCAGAACGGAGACACCTCACGCATCGACGGCACGCGCTGTCGAGCGTCAGGCAGCGACGCATCGAGCCCCCAGTAGGGCACCCAGGCGTCGAGCGGGATGTCGGGCTTGGGCGGCGGCGGCGGTTCCTCGTTGGTCGCCACGTACACGGCCGCGCCAGCAACACCGAGCAGCACCACCACGAGTGTGCCGAGCACGAGCAGCCGTCGCCGGCGTGCTGGCGGCGAATCGTCGAGCGGTGTGTCGTCGAGCGCGCGATCAGCGGGAGCGGAGTCGACGGAGGTCGGCGACTCCGAGACCGACGAGCGAGTCGACGAGGGTGAGCCCGGGGGCGGCTGCGACGGGGACGACATGGGGGACCCCCAGCGTCGCACAACCGGCCGCCAGCGCAGAGGCAACCCCGGTCGGCGAATCCTCGATCGCTACGCAGTCCGCCGGGTCGACACCGAGCGCCGCGGCGGCCGCAAGATACGGCTCGGGATCCGGCTTGCCGTTGGAAACCTCGTCGCCAGTGATCGAGGTCACGAACGAGCCAGTGGGCGCCGACGCAATGACTGCTTCAGCGAGGCGGCGCCACGACATCGTCACCATGACACACGGGATCTTCGCGGCGACGCAGTCGGCCAACAGCTCGGGTGCGCCCGGCCTCCACGGCAACGCCTGCGCAACTCGGGCGATGACGCTCTGGAGCAGCCGATCGACGACCTGGTCGGGCTCGAGCCGCACACCGCCACGGGTTCGCAGCTCGTGCGCCGAGTCGAGCAGGTCGAAGCCGACGAGCGACAGCGCATCAGCTTCGGTCCACGTGCCGTCGAACTCGGCGACCAGCTCGAACTCGGCCTCGAACCAGTACGGCTCGGTGTCGACGAGCGTGCCGTCCATGTCCCACAGGACAGCGGCGGGAAACGTCACGCGCTGCGGAAGACGGTGATCTTGTCTTCGCCGATGCGCTCGCGCTTCTCGGGGTCGGAGATCCCGAGGCCCTCGGACGGAGCGAGGCACAGCACCCCGAGCTTGCCGTCGGCTTCGTTGTGGTGAACGGCCAGCGATGCTTCGCCGACCTGATCGAGCGAGTAGGTCTTCGTGAGCAGCGGCTGGATCTTGCCCTGGTCGAGGAGCTTGTTCGCCGCATACGACTCGGCGTAGTTCGCGAAGTGCGAACCGATCAGCTTCTTCAACTTCATCCAGAAGTGACGGTTGTCGAACTCGACCATGTAGCCGGACGTGGCTGCACAGGTGACGACTGTTCCGCCACGCTTGACGGCGAACACCGACGCACCCATCGTCGACCGGCCGGGGTGTTCGAACACGATGTCGACGTCCTCGCCGTTGTTGAGCTCGCGGATCTTCTTGCCGAACCGGCGCCACTCGGACTCGTCCTGGGTGTTCTCGTCGGACCAGAACTCGTACTTCTCGGCGCGTCGATCGATGACGGCCTCGCACCCCATCCGGTTGAGGAGCGCGGCCCGCTCAGGCGAGGAGACCACACCGATCGGCGTGCCGCCGCCGTTGAGGACGTACTGCACGGCGTAGCCGCCGATACCACCGGTGGCGCCCCAGATCAGCACGCTGTCACCCTGCGTCATGCGGGCGCCGTTCTCGCTGACGAGCATGCGGTACGAGGTGGAGCTGCACAGGGCGTTGACCGCCGACTCCTCCCAGGTGAGGTGCGTCGGCTTGGGCATCAGCTGGTTCGCCTTGACCACGGACAGGTCGGCGAGCGCACCGAAGTTGGTCTCGAAACCCCAGATCAGCTGGTTGGTCGCGAGCATCGAGTCGTTGTGGGCGCTGGGGTCCTGATCATCGACGTAGTTGCAGTGCACCGTGACGTGATCGCCCGGCTTCCAGTTACGAACCGCCGACCCCACGCGCAGCACGACAGCGGACGCGTCGGAACCCACGACGTGGTACGGCAGCGCGTGGCGCTTGCCCCACTCGTTCTGGCGTCCCATCTTGTCGAGGAACCCGAACGTCGGCAGCGGCTCGAAGATCGAGGTCCACACCGTGTTGAAGTTGATGCTCGACGCCATCACGGCGATGTAGACCTCGTCGGGCGCGATCTCCGGTGTGGCCACCTCGTCGACGTGCAACGACTTGCGGGGATCCTTGTCCCACGAGTCGACCCCTTCGAACATCGCCGTGTCCTCGCGCCGGACGAACGCCGCCCGATAGCTCTCGGGAATCGGGAGGTTGGCGATCTCGTCGCCGCTGGCACCGGACTGGATGGCCTCGAGGATCTCCTGCATGGCGCGCAAGGTTACTGATCGGTAATCGCGACGGACAAAGCGAGCCCCACCGTCGCCCTCGCCACCATCTCGCCCGAAAATGCATGGATCTGCTCGCTCAGCGCGCGGATCCAGGCATTTTTCGGGGGTTGGGGGATGGGGGTAGCGTTTGTGTATGGCTTCTACCGGTTCGTACATCGTCGCTGGCGCTCGCACTCCGATCGGGAAGATGAGCGGCGCGCTCTCGTCGTTCTCAGCTGCTGACCTCGGTGGCTTCGCCATCGCCGCGGCACTCGAGCGCGCCGGCGTGGCCCCTGACGAGGTCGAGCACGTGATCATGGGCCAGGTGCTGATGGCCGGCCAGGGCCAGGTGCCCAGCCGCCAGGCCGCTGTCAAGGCCGGCATCCCGATGAGCGTTCCATCGGTGAACGTCAACAAGGTGTGCCTGTCCGGACTCAACTCGATCTACCTGGCGAACCAGATGATCGCTGCCGGCGAGGCCGACATCGTGGTGGCCGGGGGCATGGAGTCGATGACCAACGCTCCGTACATCGCCGACGGTGCTCGCGGCGGCTTCAAGTACGGCAACACCGAACTGCGCGACGCGATCATCGCCGACGGCCTGTGGTGCTCGTTCGACGCGTGCCTGATGGGCCTCGGCACGGACCGCTACGCATCGGGCGAGAGCCTGACGCGCGAACAGCAGGACGAGATGGCCGTGATGTCGAACGAGCGAGCCGCCAACGCCATCAAGGACGGCCGCTTCGCCGACGAGATCGTCCCGGTCGCCGTGCCGCAGCGCAAGGGCGACCCGATCCTCGTCGAGACCGACGAAGGCGTCCGCCCCGGTACCAGCATGGAGAGCCTCGGCTCGCTGCGCCCGGCCTTCGACAAGGACGGCACGGTCACCGCCGGGAACGCGTCGCAGCTCTCCGATGGCGCGAGCGCCGTCGTGCTGATGTCTCGCGCCGAGGCCGAGCGCCGCGGCGTCGCCCCGCTCGGCGAGTTCGTGTCGTACGGCATGGTGGCCGGGCCCGACAGCGCGTCGCTGCTGCACCAGCCCAGCCGAGCGATCATGCAGGCCGCCGACAAAGCCGGCATCGCGATCGCCGACCTCGATCTGTTCGAGATCAACGAAGCGTTCGCCGCCGTCGGGCTGGCATCGATCGCCGAGCTGGGCATCAGCGACGAGATCGTCAACGTCAACGGCGGCGCGATCGCCCTCGGCCACCCGATCGGCATGAGCGGCAACCGCCTCGCACTCACCCTGCTGCACGAGCTGAAGCGTCGCGGCGGCGGCACCGGCGCTGTTGCGCTGTGTGGCGGCGGCGGCCAGGGCGACGCCGCCATCCTGCGCACGGTCTGACCACGACCTGACCACGACCTGACCACGGTCCTCCCACGGGAAGCTCCACCTGGCTTCAACGCGCCACCGTTTCTGGCACACCGATCACCACTATGGGTGATTGACACACCACTACTGGTCGATATACTGACACCAGCGACGACTTGTGTTACGAACTCTTGACGTCCCACTCCGATTTCTGTAACGTAACCGCAACAACTTGATCGAGCGAGCGCAATTCCGGCTCGCCCCCTTCTGGGGCATCATCGAAACGAATCGGCCCGTCCGCCCGCTACCGATTCGTGGAGATGGTGCCCCAGTTCAGTTTTCGTTCCGCAGTGACGGGGCGTGGGCCGAAACGGGCGTCAGTCGACGTTGCGGCGGCCCTCGATGGCTCGCCCGAGCGTGAGTTCGTCGGCGTACTCGAGGTCGCCTCCCACCGGCAGGCCGCTGGCGATCCGAGTGACCGTCAGCCCGATCGGCTTCAACAGCCGCGCGAGATACATCGCAGTGACTTCACCTTCGGTGTTCGGGTTCGTGCACAGGATGATCTCCTGCACGCCTTCGGGGTCGATCCGAGCGACCAACTCGCGGATCTTCAACTGTTCGGGACCGATGCCCTCCAGCGGGCTCATGGCTCCGAGCAGCACGTGGTAGCGCCCGCGGAACTCACCGGTGCGTTCGATCGCCACGATGTCGCGCGATTCCTCGACCACACACAGCATCGACGAATCACGCGTGTCGTCGTTGCAGATCGGACACAGCACGTCGTCGGCCACGTTGAAGCATCGCTCGCAGAAGCGGACGCGGGCCTTGGCATCGGTGATCGCGAAGGCAAGGCGCGTGGCATCGTCGACGGGAACCTTGAGGAGATGGAACGCGATGCGCTGGGCCGACTTCGGGCCGATCCCGGGCAGGCGGCCGAGTTCGTCGATCAACGACTGGACGGGAGCGGTGTAGTTGCCGGCCATCAGCGGTCGATCATCCAGCTTCTTCGATCAACTCGGAACCGGGAAACGCCTCCGCCAGCCGATCGATCGGCGACTTCACCGACTCGGGCGGCGCGTCGGTCAGATCGTCGAGGTCGACCTCGTCATCGTCGGGGAGCTCGTCCAATCCAGTCACGACGCCAAGATCGTCGACGGCCCCCCCGGCGGCGGCAGCGGCCAGACCTCGCTCGCGGGGCGACGACGTCTCGACGGCCTCGGCGCCGTCGTGCGTTGCCCGCTCGCTGGTCGGCTCCTGGGCAGGCGCTGTTGCGCCGCTCGCTGTCGGATCGGCGCTGGTTCGTGCGCTCGATCCGGCGCCGCCCGCACCGCCACCGCCGCCATCATCGATCAGTTCGACTGCGACCGGGCCGCCGACAAACGCAGCAAGCGCCGACTCGACGACCGTGCGCTGTTCCTCGCATTTCGCGCGATGGACCGCGTTCGGCACCGACAACGTGAGCGTCGAGTCGGTGCTGCGAATGAAGCCCGCCGGGCCGTAGACCGCGCGCGCCATGCCCCGCAACGCTGGGCGGATCGTGTTCTCCCAGACGTCCGCAGTGATGTTGGTCCTCGATGCAGCAGGTGCAGCGGCGGCCGCAGGTTCCGTCGCGGTGTCGGCGGGCGTGGGCACCGTGGCCGGCGCGCCGGGTTCGGCAGCGGCCGGTTCAGGCGTGCCGGTTTCCGGCGCAGCGTTCGTGCTGGGCCGAGCTCGGCCACCGAGCGCCGCGCGCCCCGTGGCCGGGTCGCGTGGCGCCGGCGCCTTCTCGACGGGCGCCGCGACGACGCCAGCGGCGACCTGGCGTTCGAGACGTTCGAGACGCTGCAACAACGCTGCGGTGTCGCCGCCCGCACTGTCGGCGGTGAGTTGCACGGTGGCCACGTCGAGCAGCACACGAGGGTCCGGAGCGTGGCGCATCTCCGACAACGACGCTCCGAGCAGTTCGATGCCACGCACCAGCCCCGCTGCTCCGAGCCGTTGCGACTGAGCGGCGAGCCCATCGAGCTGATTCGACGGGATCTGCACGAGTTCGGGCGCCATCAAGGCGAGGAACCCGTTGCGGAGGAACGCGATCAACTCCTCGGTGAGCGTTCTCGGGTCCATCCCGGCCGAGATCGCATGCGCGACCACCGTGAGCGCACGTCCGGGGTCGCGATCGATCATCGACTCGACGAACTCGTCGAGCGGCACGATCTGCATCCCCTCGTCGCCGGTGCTCGCCAGCAACTCGAGCGCCGACAAGGTGTCACGTGCTGAACCTCCGCCCCGACTCAAGGCCTGCTCGAACGACGCTTCGCTCAGCTCGAGCCCGGCGTCCGCCGCGACCCAGCGCACGTGCTCGGCAAGCGTGTCGGCCGGCAGGAGATGGAACTGGAGGTGCTGCGTCCGGCTTCGAATGGTGTCGGACATCTTCTGGGGATCGGTCGTGGCCAACACGAACACGACGTGCGGCGGCGGCTCCTCCAACGTCTTGAGCAGCGCTGCCTCGGCCGGCTTGGTCAGCATGTGGACCTCGTCGAGGATGTACACCTTGTGTCGCCCTGGCGTGCCGAGCGACGCCTTCTCGATGAGGTCGCGCATCGCCTCGACGCCGTTGTTGCTCGCCGCGTCGAGTTCGTGCACGTCGTAGCTCACACCGCGTTCGACGGCCAGGCACGACTCGCACTCGCAACACGGCTCGCCGTCCTGCGGGTTCTCGCAGTTGAGCACCTTGGCGAGGATGCGCGCCGATGTGGTCTTGCCGGTGCCACGCGGACCCGAGAAGAGATAGGCCTGACCTTCACGACCTTCGGCCACCGACGTGCGCAGCGCTCGCACCACGTGGTCCTGGCCCTTGAGCTCGCTGAAGCGGCGGGGCCGGTAGCGGCGGTAGAGCGACTGGGTGGCCATCGCGGCCACGATAGCGATCGAGTCGCGTCCGCCCGCGTGCTCCGACTCGTAGCATCGTTTCAATGCGAGTCAGCGTGGTCGCCTTCTGCATCGCACTCCTCGCCGCCTGCGGGAGCGAGGCCGCGCCGCTCACGGAGGCGGACTATCTCGCCGATCTGCAGTCGATCTGCGTCGACACGACGGCGACACTCGACGCGATCCCGCAACCACCCGAGCAGATCTCCGTCGCCGACTTCGCCACGAGTGCGGCAGGGGCGCTCGACAACGAGGCTGAGCAGGCGCGAGCCCTCGGCGTTCCCGACGAGGTCGCCAGTGATCACCGGGCCTTCGTCCGCAACACCGACGAACAAGTGGCCGCCTGGCGGGCGATCGCAACGGTCGGCGACGACAGCGCACGACTCGACGAACTCACGGTCCGCATCGGTGAGTTGGTCCGCGGTCGCAACGACCTCGTCGACGAGATGGGTGCAACCGGTTGCCGACGCGGCGACGTGTAGAGCGAGGTGCCCGGGCTGATGGTCGACCGGGCAACTAGCCTCGGGCGATCGTGAACGAGCGAACATCACTTCGAGGCGCAGGACGCCTGCGACGCGCCATCACCGGGGCAGCGCTCGCCGTCGTCGGCGTCGGCAGCCTCGTCGGACTGCTGCCCGGCACGGCGCTGGCCGAGAACTCGCTGGTGTCGTCCGACCCGGCCGATGGCTCCACCCTGGCCCAGTCACCCGAGGCGATCTCGTTCACCTTCAGCGAGCCGCTCGGCGAGGTCAACACGATCACGTTGACGTGCACCGACCTCTACACCGTCGGCCCTCGCGAGGTCAGCGACGATCGCCTCACCATGACCGCAGAGGTCATCGATGCCCTCCCGAAGGGCGCTTGCGTCGCCTCGTTCGTGGTGAGCGACTCGGAAGGCTCGCCCAACGGCCAGGGCAACATCACGTTCACCGTCGAGAACGATCCGGCAACGGTCGAGACCACCCCGACATCGGAGCCGACCACCGGTGGCAGTGTCCCGGCCGGCGAGGTGTCGACCACGACGTCGACCGCCGGCGACGTGACGAATCTGTCCGACGTCGACGCTGGTCAGGGCCCGCTGTGGCTCGGCCGGCTGATCTCGGTGTTCGGCGTCGGCGTGCTGCTCGGATCACTCGTCCTGATCGCGGCAGCGTGGCCCGAAGGGGTCGAGTACCTGGTGACGATTCGCTTCATCCGCGCTGTCTGGATCGTGGCCCTCCTCGGCACGCTGCTCTACGTCGCGGCGGCCACCGCTGCGGTCAGCGGCGGCGGACTCGGCAGCGGTTTCAACCCGACGAACTGGGTCGATCTGTTCGACGCCGGCATCCCGGGGATCGCCGCGCTGGCGCGACTGCTGTTGGTCATCGCCTCCGCCTGGGTCGCGTTCCGTCCCGACCGAGTGATCGACCCGGTCACACAGATGGCCGCGCTCGGCATCCCCGCCCTCGCCGTCGTCACCATCGGATTCAGCCGCACGAACATGGATCTCCCGATCCTCGGCGTGCCGTTGTCGATCATCCACGCCCTCGCAATGTCGGTGTGGTTGGGCGGCGTCGTCCTGCTCGCTCGCGTCGTGCTCGCCGGACCGGGCGAAGAGGACCTCGTCCACGCCGTGCGTGGTTTCGGTCGCCTGTCCACCCTCGCCATCGGCACCACGATCGCCACCGGCATCGTCCAGATGATCCTGCTGGACGGCGGCGACCTGTTCGGCACCGCCCACGGTCGCGTGATCCTGCTGAAGACCGTCGTGGTCGCCGTCATGATCTTCGTGGCCGTGTCAGCGAGACAGTTCGTCAACGAGCGGCTCGCACGTGCGAACGAAATGACCGTGCCGATGGCCGACCGCTTGCGGCGGGCGTTCGGCGTCGAAGCGGCTGCCGGCGTGATCGTGCTGGCGATGAGCGCCTGGCTGTTGTCGCTGACCCCGGCGAACGTCTCGGCGGGACCGAACATCGCCTATGCGATCACGATGGAGGTCGACGCCCCCGAAGCCGAACTCGTCGTCACGGTGCAGCTCACCAACGATCGCGTCGGGTTGTCGGGTCTGTCGGTCGACGTCGACGAGCCCGACGAAGGTCTGTCAGGGCTCGAAGTGGTCTTCACTGCGCCGGCCAACGACACCATCGGAACGATCACCCAGCCGGTGCCGCTCACCGGAGCGGGCGTCGCAGTGCTCCCCGAGGGCGAGCAGGGGTTGCCCCTGACCGTGGCCGGCGACTGGACGATGGTGGTCAATGCGGTCACACCCACCGGCGTGTTCACCAGCTCGCCTCAAGGGTTCACGATCCTCAACGCCGACGGCACCGAGGCGGTCAGCGAACTGACCGTTCCTCCAGCAGTCAACGTGACGATCCCGCCGATCAGTCAGCCCTGATTACGCCCCTCTGACGAAGTCGTCGAACGACACGGGTTCCGCGACGTCGAGCTGGTCGTAGGTACACGACTCGGGGGTGCGATCCGGCCGCCAGCGCACGAACCCGACACCGTGGCGGAACCGTCGACCTTCGAGCTGCCCGAACGACACTTCGGCCACGAGACCCATCCGGATCGGCACGAACGACAGGTCCTTACCGGCGTTCCACCGACTGCCGCCACTCGTCGCCGCTCCCGACGCGTCGCCGTCCCACTCCGCCCACTGACGCCACGGATGCCCATCGAGCGCGTCGTGCGTGCGCGGTTCGAGCTCGGCCAGCAACTCTCCTCGCCGTTTGGCGGAGAACGATGCGGCGACGCCGACGGAGTGCATCTCGCCCTCAGCGTCGAACAGGCCGAGGAGCAACGACCCGACCCCGTTGCCGTCCTTGTGAATCCGGTAACCAGCGACGGCGCAGTCGGCGGTGCGCTGATGCTTGACCTTGACGAGCGCCCGCTTGCCCGGTTGGTAGGTCCCCGTGAGCGGTTTGGCGATGATCCCGTCGAGGCCAGCGCCTTCGAACCGATGGAACCAGTCGTCGGCAACGGCACGATCGGTCGTCGCCGGCGTGACCCGCACCACGTCGTTCTCGATGATCGTGTCGACGAGAGCACCCCGACGATCGGCCATCGACTCCTCGAGCAGCGAGATGTCACCGGTCGCCAACAGATCGAATGCAACGAACGCTGCGGGGGTTTCGGCGGCCAGGCGGTTGATGCGCGACTCGGCGGGATGGATGCGCTGGAGAAGGGCATCGAAGTCGAGACCGTTGCCGGCGCTGTCGGCGACGACGATCTCGCCGTCGACGACACACCGTTCGGGCAGCGCCGCACGCAAGGGCCCGAGGAGCTCGGGGAAATAGCGGCCGAGTGGTCGGAGCTTGCGCGAGATCAGTTCGAGGCGGTCACCGTCGCGGAAGGCGATGCAGCGGAAACCATCCCATTTCGGCTCGAACAGCCATCCGTCGCCGTCGGGAATCGACCTGGCCAGCTTCGCGAGCATCGGCTCGAGCGGCGGTTGGAACGGCAGTCGCATCGCATCGTCGGGTGAGCTCGGAGCAGCATCTGCCATCAGCGCATTCTGGTCGATCTACCGGGAGCCGCCGACAGCCAGTAACTTGCCAGACGTGACGAACCCGATGCAGGAGAAGCTCGCCGACCTCGCCGAACGACGCGAGCAGGCCATCAACGCCGGTTCGCAGCGCTCGGTCGACCGTCAGCACGAGAAGGGCAAGATGCTCGCCCGCGAGCGGCTCGACTACTTCCTCGACGAGGGCTCGTTCCACGAACTCGACATGTTGGCCCGCCATCGAGCGCTGGCCTCAGGCCTCGAGGACCGGCCGTACACCGACGGTGTGATCACCGGTTGGGGCACGGTCGACGGCCGCAAGGTCTTCGTGTTCTCGCAGGACTTCACCGTGTTCGGTGGCGCCCTCGGCGAAGTGTTCGCCGAGAAGATCCACAAGCTGATGGACCTCGCCCTGAAAGTCGGCGCACCGGTGATCGGCCTCAACGACGGCGCCGGCGCCCGCATCCAGGAAGGTGTGGTCAGCCTCGCTTCCTACGGCGGCATCTTCCACCGCAATGTGCTGTCGTCGGGTGTCGTGCCGCAGATCTCGGTGATCCTCGGCCCGTGCGCCGGCGGAGCCGTGTACAGCCCGGCGATGACCGACTTCATCTTCATGGTTCGCGAGACGAGCCACATGTTCATCACCGGCCCCGACGTCGTGAAGACCGTGACCGGCGAGGACGTCACGCTCGAGGAGCTGGGCGGGGCGATGAGCCACGCGACCAAGTCCGGCGTCGCCACGTTCGTGTCCGCCGACGAGAAGTCGTGCCTCGATGATGTGCGTTTCCTGCTGGGATTCCTGCCGTCGAACAACCTCGAGGAGCCCCCGGTCGAGGACCTCGGCGACGATCCCGACCGCCTCTGCCCCGAGCTGCGCGACATCTTGCCGGCGAGTCCGAACCTGCCGTACGACATGACCGAGGTGATCCGCCACGTCGTCGACGGCGGCGAATTCTTCGAGTACTTCCCACACTGGGCGAAGTCGATCGTCTGCGGGTTCTCGCGCATCGACGGCCAGCCCGTCGGCATCGTCGGCAACCAGCCAAAGATCCTCGCCGGGGTGCTCGACATCGAGTCGTCCGAGAAGGCTGCCCGGTTCGTGCGCACGTGCGACTCGTTCAACATCCCGTTGATCACCTTCGTCGACGTTCCCGGCTTCCTCCCCGGTGTCGACCAGGAGTACGGCGGCATCATCCGCCACGGCGCCAAGCTGCTGTACGCCTACTGCGAGTCGACCGTCCCTCGCATCCAGGTCATCACTCGCAAGGCCTACGGCGGGGCGTACGTCGTCATGAACTCGAAGTCGATCGGTGCCGACCTCGCCTTTGCCTGGCCGACCGCCGAACTCGCCGTGATGGGCCCCCAGGGCGCCGTCGAGATCGTGTACCGCCGCGAGCTGCAACAAGCCGCCGACCCGGTCGCCCGACGCGCCGAACTGGTGCAGGAGTACACCGACAAGTACGCCTCGCCGTACGCGGCCGCCGAGCGGGGCTACATCGATGATGTGATCGACCCGGCCGAGACCCGCCAGAAGTTGGTCGCCGGTCTGCGCATGCTGGCCACCAAGCGCGAGGAATTGCCCAGGCGCAAGCACGGCAACGTCCCGCTGTGATGCGGAGCGATGTCGCATGAGTGACCGCCCGATCGTGCCGGGCCAGCCACCGATCGCGGGAGCAACGCCACCACCACCACCACCACCTGGCGCCGGCCCGCCACCACCACCACCACCGCCACCACCGACGTCGCCGATGCGGAGTTCGTCGCCACCTCCTCCACCACCGCCCGGTCCCTCGGCCCCGCCGACGGCACCACCTCCCGCACCCGCAGTCGCCGCACCCGCGCCGCCGCCACCACCACCGCCGCCACCACCGACGTCGACCAGCCCAGCGCCGGGCGGTCCCACATCGGCGGCGACCGACAACGACCTGGCAGCGTTGTTGTCGCAGATCACCGACGACGACGTTGCCGCGGTGCCCACGGTCGGCGCGCCTCTCACGAAACCGACCGATGTCGAGCGCCCGGAGAAGGCCGAAGCGGTCGAGATCGAGTCGGAGGGCGGTATCGACTTCGACCCTGAACCGGCGGGGTACGGCGCACGACTCGGCGGTCTGTTGATCGACAGCATCATCGTGGCGCTCTGCCTGGTGCCGGGCATTGCGCTCGTCATGGCGGGCTCGACGCCGCTGATCATCGTCGGGCTGTTGTTGATGGTGGTCGGATTCGGCTGCGCAACGGTGTTGTACTCGCGGGCCGTCTCGAGCACGGGTCAGTGGATCGGCAACCGCGTCACGAACACCACGGTGGTCGATGTCCGCAACGGTCGCCTGGTCGACGGCGGCGAGGCCGGTCTGCGATTCGTGCTGCGCTACTTCGTCTCGATGATCTTCTTCATCGGATTCCTGGTCGCACTCGGCAACTCCCAACGCCAGACCTTCCACGACAAGGCTGCCGGCACCGTGGTCACCCGGCCGAAGCGGGCGACCTGGTCGATCGACGACGAGGTCACCGATGGCTGACGCGCCTATCGTGACCGCCATGTCCGAGTCGAGTGCGAACACCACGGCATCGATCGCCGACGTGTCACCCACACCGACCGACGCCGAAGTCGTAGCGATCATGGCCGGCGTCGAAGCCCTCTGGCCGAAGCCGGCCATCGCCGCCGACACCACGCCGGCGCGAACGACCACCTGGCGCTTCAGTGGCCGCTGGTGGTCTCGCCCGGTTCCTGCGCGGCGCGACCGCCCGTTCCGCTGACCGATCGCCGGGATCGCCGGCCCGCCATGCAGCGACGTGGCACACTCTCGCGATGGGAATGCCTCCGCCGCCGCCCCCACCCGGACAGGGTTCGACGCCTCCGCCACCCCTGCCGGTGACTCCACCTCCCCCTGGATTCGGGGCGCCACCACCACCCCCCGGCGCCGTCGCCACCGCTCCCGGGTACCCCCCGCACGGCTACTACGCACCACCCGTCGGCGGCGAGCTCGCCGGATTCGGCGTCCGACTCGGCGGGTACCTCCTCGACGGACTGCTGTACGGGTTGCTCCTGGCGGTGTTCATCGTTCCGGGGGCCATCCTCATCGGCACGTCGTTCTCCGACTGCGTACCGATCGATGCAGCTCGACGGCACCACCAGTTTCGAATGCCCTGACGGCACCGAACGGGGGCTCGATCGGCGGCGGGATCGCCCTGATGGTCGTCGGGTTCCTCATCGTGGCGTTCATCTACCTGCGGGCGCTCGGCAAGACCGGCCAGACGTGGGGCCGCAAGATCGTCGGCATCAAGGTGATCGGGCAGACCAGCGGCGAGCCGATCGGGTTCGGCCGAGCGCTCGGGCGCCAGCTCTTCGCCAGCTTCATCTCGGCGCAGATCTTCTACCTCGGCTATCTGTGGATGTTGTGGGACGACAAGAACCAGACCTGGCAGGACAAGGTGGTCAACTCGATCGTCGTGAAGGTCTGACCGAGGCCGATCGCCGAACAGGGTCGACACTCGCCGATGGACATCACCACCGTCGCGGACGATCTCGTCGTCGTCCACGATGGCCTCGACGTGCGCCGTTACGAAGGGCTTGCAGCCAACACCGATCACGACCTCGACGGCGTCTCGGTGCGCACACTCGCACGGCCTGACGGCGAGCTGCTGGCCCGTTTCGCCACCGTCAACGACGTCCACTTCGGCGAGGTCGAAGCGGGACGAATCGATGATCTGCCGGAGGGCCCGATCCGACGAGCAGCACCCGGAGCCGAGCCCTACCCGGAGGTGATGAACCGGGCCGCCGCCAGCGAGATGGCAGCGATCGACCCGGTGGCGGTGATCGTCAAGGGCGACCTGACCGCCGACGGCGAACAGGTCGAATGGGATGCCTTCGAGGCGTGCTATCGGCAGCCGTTCGGCGACCGGCTGCACGTCGTACGCGGCAACCACGACTCGTACCGCCACCAGGGCGAGTACGCCGGCGACCAGCGCATCGAGCTGCCCGGCGTGACCGTCGCGTTGCTCGACACGGCGATCCCCGGCGCCACGACCGGCACGATCACGACCGAGCAGTTCGACTGGCTCGACGAGGTGTGCGCGGGCGCCGACCGTCCGGTGTTCGTGATGGGTCACCATCAGCAGTGGATCGGTGACGGCCCCGACGCCAAACGCAGCGACGACTACTTCGGACTGCATCCCGATGCGAGCGATCAGCTCGACGAGTTGGCGTCGCGACGCCGGGGTGTGGTTGCGTACGCCGCCGGCCACACCCACCGCCATCGGATCCGTCCAATGACGAGATCGGGCGTTGCGTCGATCGAGATCGGCTGCACCAAGGACTTCCCCGGCACCTGGGCGGAGTACCGGGTGTACGAGGGTGGGATCATGCAGGTCGTGCATCGCATGTCGACCCCCGAGGCGCTGGCCTGGAGCGAGTCGTGCCGGGGCCTGTACTCCGATTTCGGCATCGACTACGCCACCTACGCCCTCGGCGCCCTCGACGACCGCTGCGTCACCCTCCCCCTCCGCTGACCCAACGCGATCCCGCCGCACCCTGCCGCACCCCCGCCGCACCCCCGCCGCACCCCCGCCTCGATGAGCCAACGGACCGCATACGGCGGTTTCGCTCATCGCAGGCCGAGTTGCGGCCCCACCGATGAGCGAACCGACCGGATACGGCGGTTTCGCTCATCGCAGGGGCAGGATGGGGTGCCTGGGACGGGGGATCCGCGAACTCTGTGACAGCCCCTTGTCATAGTGGATGGCATGGAGATCGCACTTCTGATCATCGCCGTGTTGCTGGCCGTCGGGGCCGCGCTCGGCGGCTACGTGTTCGCCACTCGGCGCGCCGAGGCCGACCTCACGACACGTGAGGCAGCGCGTGACGCCGAACGAGCGAGCACCACCGAAGGCGTGCAACTCGCCGTCGAAGCTGCGGTGCAGCATGCGGTGGCCCAGGTTCGCGACCAGGCGGTCGCCGAGCGCGACGCCGCCGTGCAAGCCGCGCTCGAGCAGACCGCCGTGCTGCAACGCGAGCAGTTCGGCGCTCTGGCCCTCGCTGCTCGGGAACAGACCAACTCCGACCTGTCGGCGAAGAAGGACGTCATCGATGCCCGCCTCGACCAGGTGCACGCCGAGATGCGCGGCGAACTCACCAAGCTGAGCGAGATGGTCACCACACTCGGACGGTCGAGCGCCGAGAACTTCGGACAGGTGACGTCATCGCTGCAGGCTCACGCCGAGATCGCCAACACGCTCGCCGACTCGACGCGTGCACTTCGCGAGGCGCTCGCCAATCCCCAGGCACGCGGCAACTGGGGCGAACGCATGGCCGAGGACGTACTGCGCCTGGCCGGCTTCCACGAGAACGTCAACTACGTCAAGCAGACCCAGATCGACGGCGGCACCGGCCGCCCCGACTACACGTTCCCGATGCCCAAGGGCCACGCGCTCTACATGGACGTCAAGTTCCCGATGGCGGCCTACCTGCGCTATCTCGAGGTCGACACCAACGCCGAACGCGAGATGCACCTCAAGCGGTTCCTCGCCGACGTCCGACTGCGGGTGAAGGAACTCGCCAAGCGCGACTACGCCGGCGAGAGCGACCAACCGTCGGTCGACTACGTGCTGCTGTTCCTGCCGAACGAGCAACTGACCGGGTTCATCCACGAACACGACGCCGGGCTCCTCGACGACGCCATGGGCCAGAAGGTCGTGCTCTGCTCGCCGCTCACCCTGTTCGCGTTCCTCGGCGTGATCCGCCAGGCGTTCGACAACTTCATGATCGAGCAGACCAGCGACGAGATCCTGCAGTTGCTCGGCACGTTCTCGGCGCAGTGGCGCAAGTACAACGAACAGATCGACTCGGTGAAGAAGAAGTTCGACCAGGTCGATCGCGCCTTCGAACAGCTCAGCGGGCCCCGGCGGCGCCAGCTCGAAAAGCCGCTGCGCCAGCTCGACGAACTGCGCCTCGCGCGCAACCTCCCCGTCGACGGGGAACTCTTCGCCACACCCATCGCGTCCGACGACGACGCCGACGACGACACCGAGACGCCACCCGGCGGCACGATCCGGATGCTCGGCGCATGACGCATCCGGTTCCGACTGATTGAATCGGGCCCGTGAGCCAGCCCGCGTTCGACTTCGGCGACGACGAACTCGACGACGCCGCGAACCCGACGTACACGGTCGGCGAACTCGCCGAGGCCATCAACGACGCCCTGCGGCGAGGGTTCTCCGACGGGGTCTGGGTGCGCGGCGAGATCAGCGGGTGGAGCGACCGCGGCCAACACGCCTACTTCACGCTGGTCGACGACGACGGCACGAAGGCAGCGGTCAACGTCCAGTTCTTCGCGAACGCTCGCATGCGACTTCGACCGATGCTGCAGAAGCACCGGCTCCGGCTGGCCGACGGCATGAAGGTGCGAGTGTTCGGCTACCTCGACTACTACGCACCCAACGGCCGCATCGGGCTCAAGATGACCGGCATCGACCCGAAGTACACGCTCGGCGACATCGCGCAGACACGAGACGAGGTCATTCGACGGCTCGTCGCCGATGGTCTCCTCGACGCCAACAAGCGGCGGCCACTGTCGCCGATCCCGCTGCGAGTCGGCGTGGTCACCAGCGTCGGCACGGCGGCATGGCACGACTTCCACGACGAACTCCAACGCAGCGCACTCGGGTTCTCGCTCACCGTGATCGACACCCGAGTCCAGGGCGAGTTCGCCGAGGAGATGGTGGCTGCGGCCATCGTCACGCTCTCGCGACGAATCGATCTCGATGCGGTCGTCGTGATCCGTGGCGGTGGGGCCCGAAACGAACTTGCGGTGTTCGACGCTGAACGCATCGCCCGGGCGATCGCCTCGTCACCCGTGCCGGTGCTCACCGGGCTCGGCCACGAGGTCGATCGCAGCGTTGCCGACGAGGTGGCCCACACCAGCCTGAAGACCCCCACAGCGTGCGCCGGTGAACTCATCGCTCGGGCGGCGCGCTACAGCGCCGAGGCGGAGGTGGCGTTCGCGTCGATCCTGCGCGAGAGCGGTCATGCGTTGAACGTCGCCACCAACGAGCTGTCCGAGACCGCCCACCGAATTGCCCGACGTACCCATGCCGCGGTCGAGCGCGCCGACGAGCGCCTCGGCATGCGCGTCGACACTCTCGCCCGAACGGCCCCGGCCAGCCTCGCTCGCGCCGACCAACGACTCGTCGACAGGCATCAGCGCATGGTCGCTCGTGCGGAGACAGTCATCGAGCGGTCCACCGGTCGACTCGACGTCCTCGCAGCACGCGTCGCCGCGCTCGACCCTGCGGTCCAGCTGGCACGAGGATGGTCGATCACCCGCGACGCCGACGGCCGCGTCGTGCGATCGATCGACGACCTCGCGCACCACGACATCATCACGATCGCCGTCGCCGACGGCCTCATCACCAGCACCGTCACCGACACCAGCACGAACAGGACTGCCCCATGAGCGACACCCCCGGTTACGCCGACGCACTCGCCGAACTCGACTCGATCCTGCGTGAGCTCGAGGGGTCCGACGTCGACGTCGACCACCTCGCCGACCGAGTGGCACGAGCATCCGAGCTGATCACGTTGTGCCGGTCCAAGATCTCCGCTGCCCAGCTGCGCATCGAACAGGTCACCGCCGACCTCGACGCAGTCGCCGACCTCGACGACTGAGACGAGACCGGCCGCCGGTGGGTCAGGCGGAGCGAGGCTGCCAGATCGCGGTGTGGAATGCGCTCCACACGGGCGTGCCGTTGGCCGTGATCTCCACATCGAGGTCGACGAATCGGTGGCCCTTGCGCTCGTACTCGGCGGCAACGAGACCGCGCACCTCCAGCTGGTCTCCGTCGCGCACGAGTCCGCGGTGATGCGCTCGTGTGCCGACATGGATCCAGGGACCGAGTCCGACGTTCAGGTGGAGGACGGCGTTTGCCTGACGGGCGAGGAAACCCGGGTGGCACACCATGCCACCGCCGTACACGTCATGGTCATCTCGTACCTCGGCGAGATACACCGCCGCTGGTTCGCGGTGGAACTGCATCGACAGCGTGCCCAGCACGGTTCCCGGCGCAAGCAAGTCCGCTGTCACCGGGGGCGCCGGATCGGGGCGGGGCGCGGCGGCCACGGAAACAGGCGGTGGGAGCGCATCGTCGAGCATCGCGATGCCGGTCGCACGCACGGTGCCGTCGGGCCCGGTCACCGTCAGCGATCCATCGTCATCGAGGCGCGCCTCGACGAGTTCGCCGTCGTACACCGGCGAGATGAAGCGCGCCTCCATCGTCGAGCCGGTCAGGAACTGCTCACCCCAGCGGTCGAGGCAGGGTTGGGTCATGTAGGCCCACACGTCAACACCCGGCACGAGGCCGCCACGGAACCCGTACGTCTGCGCAACGGTGTCGTCGTGCATTCGGTTCGTCGAATCGGTCGCGGTGTTGTACGCCTCGATCGTTCTTGTCCAGGTCGCCATGAGCCAACCCTGACACACCCATCGACGTGATCGGGAACCGTCATCGGGCACGTCGGGGCAGGCCAGCGAACGCAGCAGTAGCCTGCGATGAGATGCATGGAACCGCTCCGACCAGCCTGCGCTCGATCGCCGACCGGGTCGAGGCCCGCCTCGACGAACTGCTGACCGCTGAACGCGAACGGTGGGTGGCGTTCGATGCCGACCTCGCGCAGCCGATCGATGAGATCCGCCGGCTCGTGCTGTCGGGCGGCAAGCGCCTCCGGCCGGCGTTCACCCACTGGGGATACGTCGGTGCCGGTGGTGGCACCGACGACCAGATCGACGTCGACGCCGGCGCCGCGTTCGAACTGATGCATGCGTTCGCGCTGTTCCACGACGACGTGATGGATGACGCCATCACCCGGCGGGGCCAGCCGACCACTCACACGGTCGCCTCAGAACAGCACGCCGCAGCCGGCTGGGTCGGCGAGTCGCGTCGGTTCGGCGAGGGCGTGGCCATCCTCGTCGGCGACCTGGCGTTCGTCTACGCCGATCGACTGATGGAGGGCGCCCCGCCCGAGGCGATGCGGATCTGGAACGAGCTGCGCGTCGAGCTGAACATCGGCCAGTACCTCGACATCCTCGGCTCGGTGCAAAGCATCCGCGACGTCGACAAGGCCGAGCGAATCTGTCGGTACAAGTCCGGCAAGTACACGATCGAGCGACCGTTGCACCTGGGTGCCGTGCTGGCCGCGCCTGAACGTGAGCACGAGCTGCTGGCGCCGCTCAGCGCCTACGGCCTGCCGCTCGGCGATGCGTTCCAGATGCGCGATGACGTGATGGGCGCGTTCGGCCAGGAGAGCCTGACCGGCAAGTCCGTCGGTGGCGACCTGCGCGAGGGCAAGCCGACGCCGTTGCTCGCACGCGCCGTCAGGCGTGCGAATGCCGAACAGCTCGCCGTTTTGGCCGAGGTCGGCGCACCGGGCCTCGACGGCCACGGCGTCGCTCGAATTCAACAGGTGATCGTCGACACCGGTGCACTGGCCGAACTCGAGGATCACATCACCGAACTCACCGAGACCGCCGTTGCCGCCATCGAGAACGCACCGATCGTCGCGGCTGCGAAGACCGAACTGGTCGCGCTCGCCGAGTACGTGAGTTGGAGGAACGTGTGATCCTCTCGTTCTCCACACCTCGAAATTCGGAGCCACGATCGCGCCGCGCAATGTCTGCTCCGAATTTCGGATCAGGGCGGGCGATCCGCTCGAGCCTTGGCATCGAGGACGCGATGAAGGTCGTCGTCGTCGGTGCCGGATTGGGCGGTCTGTCAGCGGCAGCGCACCTCGTCGGCGCTGGCCACGACGTGACGATCGTCGAACGCGACGCCATCCCGGGTGGACGTGCGGGCATGATCACCGAGCAGGGGTTCCGGCTCGACAACGGACCCACCGTGCTCACGATGCCGAACCTGCTCGAGGAGGCCTTCAACGCGGCGGGCGCCGAGATGAAGGACTTCGTCACGATCAACCCGGTCGACCCGATGTATCGGGCGGTGTACGCCGACGGTTCGACATTGTTCGTGCGCCACGGTCGCGAGGCGATGACCCAGGAGATCCGCGAGTTCTCCGGGGCCAAGGACGCCGAGGCGTTCGGCCGGTTCTGTGTCTGGCTCGAACAGCTCTACCGAGCCGAGATGGACTCGTTCATCGACGCCAACTTCGACACGCCCCTCGACCTGATCAAGCCCTGGAAGTCGGGTCTCGAACTCGTCAAACTCGGTGGCTTCGGCAAGCTCGGCAAGAAGGTGGCGTCGTTCTTCGACGACGAGCGCCTGCAGCGCATCTTCAGCTTCCAGTCGATGTACGCCGGCTTGGCCCCCTACGAGGCCCTCGCCCTGTACGCCGTGATCACCTACATGGACTCCGTCGAAGGCGTGTTCGTGCCCGAGGGCGGCATGCACATGATGGCTGCCGGTCTTGCGGATGCGGTCACCGCCGCTGGCGTCGAGATCCGCTACTCGTCGCCGGTCACACGCATCCTGCGCACACCCGGCGGTGCCGTCACCGGCGTCGAGATCGGCGCATCCGAGCGCCTCGATGCCGACGCGGTCGTGTGCAACGTCGACCTCCCGGTTGCCTATCGCGAGTTGCTCCCGGGCATCGACGCACCGCGAACGGCACGCAAAGGCAAGTACTCACCGTCGTGCCTGCTGTGGGTCGCCGGCGTGAAGGGCCTTCCGCCGGCCGACGCGAGCCATCACAACATCCACTTCGGCGAGGACTGGGATGGGTCGTTCAAGGCGCTGATCGACGACGGCGTCCGTATGCCCGACCCGTCGATCCTGGTCACGTTGCACAGCCTCGACGACCGTTCGCTCGCCCCGGACGGTCACTCGAGCATCTACGTGCTCGAGCCCACACCGAACCTCAGCGGCACCATCGACTGGTCGAAGGAGCGCGACACCATCGTCGACAGCCTGCGCAGGCGGGTCGACTCGCTCGGCTACCCGACCGACGTCGTCGTCGAGGAGATCTACGACCCGCAGGACTGGGAGCGCATGGGCATGGAGCAGGGCACGCCGTTCGCGCTCGCCCACACGTTCTTCCAGACCGGACCGTTCCGCCCGAACAACGTCAACAAGAAGGTGCCGGGCCTCGTGTTCACCGGTTCGTCGACGCTGCCGGGCGTTGGCGTCCCGATGGTGCTGGTGTCGGGCAAGCTCGCCGCCCAGCGCGTCGACCAGTACGCACGGCAGCGCCGCTGATGCCCAGCGTGCCGTTCCGACGTGCGGCGAAGCCACCAACGCCGACGACCCACTCACTGCCGACCGGACCGGTGACGCTCGACGAGAGCTACGAGCTCTGCCGGGAGTTCAACAAGCGCCACGGCACCACGTACTACTGGTCGACCAAGGTGCTGCCGAAGATCAAGCAGCACCACGTGCATGCGCTGTACGCCTTCGCCCGATACGCCGACGACATCGTCGACGAGATCCCGTCGCAGGGTGGGCGAGACGTGCCGACCGAGGTTCGCGCCGCGGCCCTCGCCGACTTCGGCGACCGGTTCTTCACCGACGTCGACGCCGGCAAGTCGGATGACCCGGTGCTCAAGGCAGTCGTGCACACGGTACGAGCCTTCGACATCGACATCGAGGCGTTCCATCGGTTCCTCCGGTCGATGACGATGGACCTCACCGTCGAGTCGTACGCGACCTGGGACGACCTGCTGGTCTACATGGACGGCTCGGCCGCCGTGATCGGCGAGATGATGCTGCCGATCCTCGAGCCGACCGACTACGACACGGCGCTTCCGCATGCGCGTGACCTCGGCAATGCGTTCCAGCTGACGAACTTCCTTCGCGACATCGACGAAGACCTCGACCGCGGCCGCCAGTACATCCCGCTGGAGGACTCCGAACGATTCGGGGTCGATCTCACGCAGCGGCGCGTCAGCCCCGAATTCGTCGCGTTGATGCAGTTCGAGATCGACCGTTGCCGTGAGTTGTACCGCTCGGCGCAGATCGGCATCGACATGCTGCCGGACCGCTCGGCGAAGTGCGTCGGCGCCGCGCACGCGCTGTACGGGCGGATCCTCGACAAGATCGAGGCGCAGGACTACGACGTGTTCACCTCGCGAGCAAGCGTGTCGACCACCGAGAAAGCGACGATGGTCGCCAAGCTCCTCTCACCGTTCTCGTGAACAACTCCCCGGACAGAGCGCACACTTGTTCACGAGAACGGTGGGCGGGTTGGGTCGCAGGCGGGGCGAGCGTGGCCACCGTCGCTGGGATGATCGCGACGCCGCTGCTGCCGCAGGGCGGGCGGGCACGAAAGGTGCTGTCGACGGTGGTCGTGGTCGGGTCGTTCACCACGACGACTGCCAACGCCGTGCGGCGCTGGGGTGCCGCCCGAGCCGGAACCGCCGCCGTTGCAACCGCCGCGGCGACCACGGCGGTCGAGCGCATCGGCACGGCAACGGCGATCCCGTTCGGGCGCTACGCGTACACGCGAGCCCTGCAGCCGCAGGTGGCGCACGTGCCGGCGATCGTGCCGCTGGCATGGTTCGCGCTCGGCTTGCCGGCGCGTGAGACCGCGCACGCGGCGCTCGGCGAACGGTCGACCGCGGCGAAGCGGATCGCGCTCGGGCTCGGCGGCGCTGACCGCGTGGGATCTGTTCCTCGATCCGCAGATGGTCGGCGAGGGCTACTGGGTCTGGGCGCGGCGGGGCGTCTACCGCGGGATCCCGCTCACGAACTACCTCGGCTGGTTCGTCACCGGCCTCGGCGTGATGGCGCTGCTCGAAGCGCTGCTCCCGCCCGCCGCGACGTCGACGGACGCCGACGGCGCACTGGTCGGCGAGTATGCGTACATGGGAGTGATGGAGACCATCGGGTTCGCCCGCTACTTCCGCGATCCGGTCGTCGCGGTCGTCGGCGGCCTCGGCATGCTCCCCGTCGCCGCTGCTGCCGTCGCAAGGAAGCTCGGTGCCTGAGTTACAACAGGGGTCAGACCCGCGATGTAATCCGGCGAACGTCGCGGTGGTCGGCGGTGGTGTCGGCGGGCTGGCGGCGGCGATCCGGCTGCGAGCGCTCGGCCACGACGTCACCGTGTTCGAGCGCAGCGAGGTGGTCGGCGGCAAGCTCGCCACGCACGAGGCCGACGGGTACACGTTCGACATCGGCCCGTCGCTCGTCACGCTGCCGCACGTGTTCGATGACGTGTTCCGCGCCGCGGGCACGTCGCTCGACGAGCAGATCGATCTCGTCCGACTCGACCCGCAGTTCGTCTACCACTGGCCCGACGGTTCGTCGCTGATCGTCCCCGATGGCGACGACGACACCGCCACGGCGTTCGACGAGTTCTCGCCCGGGGCCGGCGAACAGTGGCGCTCATTCGATGCACGGGGTCGTCGAATCTGGGACGTCGCCGACCGGACATTCTTCGCCGGGCCGATGTCGAACCCGTGGGCGCTCGCGAAGCGGATGCGCTCACCCTTCGACCTCAGCGCGATCGACCCGATGCGCACGCTGCACCGCTCGGCCGAGTCGTTCTTCGACGATCCCCGCCTCGTCCAGTGGGCCGGGCGCTACGCCACCTATTCCGGGTCGTCGCCATACGCAGCACCGGCGACACTCGCCTGCATCCCGCACATCGAGGCCCGCTTCGGTTGCTGGTACCCGATGGGCGGCCTCGACGCGTTGCGCGCTGCGTTCGAACGAGTTGCGCTCGACACCGGGGTCGTGATCCGCACCGGCACGGACGTCGCTCGGATCCTTGCGCCCGACGGCGGCGCGGTCAGCGGCGTGGCGTTGGCCGACGGCTCCGTCGAGCCCGCCGACATCGTCATCGCCAACACCGACGCTGAGCACCTGTACGCCGACCTGCTGCCCGATGATGCCGCGCTGAAGCGGGTTCGTCGGGCGAAGCGATCGACGAGCGGTTTCGTGCTGTGCGTGGGCGTTCGGGGTCTCACCCCGGGCCTCCAACACCACAACGTCTGGTTCTCCGACGGCTATCGCGCCGAGTACGACCAGCTCGACGCCGGAGAATTGGCGGACGACCCGACGATCTACGCGTGCGTGTCGTCGGTGACCGATTCGAGCCAGGCGCCTGATGGATGCGAGAACTGGTTCCTGCTCGTCAACACGCCACCAGACGTCGAGATCGACGCCGACGTCTACGGCGATCTCGTGCTCGACCGCCTCGCCACACGCCGGGTCGACCTGCGGCCACGCATCGAACTCCGCCACACCATGACGCCGTCCGACATCGAGCGGCGGTACCGCTCGCCGGGCGGTGCAATCTACGGCACGTCATCGAATGGAAAGCGAGCAGCGTTCGTCAGGCCCGCCAACCGCGGCGCTCGACCCGGGCTGTATCTCGTCGGCGGATCGAGCCATCCCGGCGGCGGTCTGCCCCTCGTGACGACGAGCGCAAAGATCGTGACGGAGATGATCACCGAGGACCTTCGATGACCGTCGGCCGGGTCGTCGGCAAGACCGTCCGCTTGGCGTCGATCATCGCTCGGCTCACAGCCGGCGCCGTGGCGATCAGTCGGATCGCCCGCGCCGCCACGGTCGACCCGCCGGTCCGCCCGACGCTCACACCGATGCAGACGATCAGCGTCGTGGTTCCGGCTCGGGATGAAGCGCTCCGCATCGGGCCCCTGCTCGCGGCGATCGTCGGCGCGCCCGGCGTCGGCGAGGTGATCGTGGTCGACGACCAGTCGAGCGACGGCACGGCTGAGTTGGCACGTCGCGCAGGAGCCACCGTGATCTCCGGTGCCCCCCTGCCCGATGGTTGGGCCGGCAAGGCCTGGGCGTTGCAGCAGGGAATCGAGGCGGCCCGCTCGGACTGGGTGGTCACGCTCGATGCCGATGCTCGCCCCGACCCTCGCCTCCCGACGGCACTGGTCGCACGAGCCGTCGCCGACCGAAGCGACCTCCTCACGGTCGGCGGTCGATTCGAGTGTCCGACACCGGGGAGTCGCTGGCTGCACCCCGCCATGCTCACCACGCTCGTCTACCGGTTCGGTCCGCCCGGCACTTCGGCCTCCCGCCCCGACCGAACGATGGCGAACGGCCAGTGCATGGCATTCCCCAGGGAGGCGTTCCTCTCAGCCGGCGCCATGGGGCGGGTGCGATCCGAGGTCGTCGAGGACCTGGCGCTCGCGCGTCGGATGGCCATTGACGGCCGTCGTGTGGGATTTCTCGACGCCAGTGAGTTGCTCAGCGTGCGCATGTTCGAGTCGCTGGGAGATGCCTGGAGAGGATGGGGACGATCGCTCGCCCTACCCGGCGTCGAGCCTCGCAACCGGCAGCTGGTCGATCTCGCGATCGTCGCACTCGCACAGGTGCTCCCGATCCCGCGACTGCTCCTGCGGCGCGGCGACGTGATCGACGTCGTCCTCGCTGCCGTACGGCTCGGCACGCTGGCCGGAACCCGGCGCGCCTACGACCGCACCGACGCCCCCTATTGGCTGAGCCCGCTCGCCGATCCGGTGGCAGCCGTCGCGATCGCCGGCGGCATCGCCCGCCGCGGACGCCAGACGTGGCGCGGCCGTAGTTACGCCTGAGCACTCGCCTGTCGGCGGTCGGCGACTGCGGCCATCGCGAAGCGCAGCCCGATGAACGTCATCAGCACGCCGGTGGCCGCGGTTCGGTACGGTCCCTCGACCACGAGCTGCACGATCGGGAATGCGACGAAACCGACCCGAGCCGCGACGGCGAACGACCGACGGATCACGAACGTCACGAGCAAGATGCCGATGCTGATGACGAACGGGATCGTCGCGAAGACCGCAGCGCCACCGGCGAACGTGAGGATGCTGCGCCCACCGCGGAAGCGGGCGAACACCGGGAACGCATGGCCGACCATCGCCGCTCCACACCCGACGTACGCGAGGCCCCACACACCCGGCGCCGCCAGCGCGGTTCCGACGAGCGCTGCCGCAACACCCTTCGCGCTGTCGCCGATGAACACCGGGATCGCAGCTCGGCGACCCAACGTCTCACGCGCGTTCCAGAAGCCGGGGTTGCGGTCGCCGACCTCGCGCAAATCGATCCGCGAGCGACGCGATGCCACGAGGTTGGCGATCGGGATCGACCCGATCAGATAGCCGACCACGATCGTGACGACGACCGTGACTGTCTGCTCGGCGTCCATCGGTGACAGCATGGCGCACACATGGGTCGCATCGCATCGTTCCACCTCATCGACGAACCGGCGTGGAAGACCCCGCTCGTGCTCGGCCGGCTCGGTGCCGACCGGCTCCGGCTCTCCCGCGTGCCCGGCCTGGCGTTCTGGCGGTTGCTGGGCACAGGCAGCGGTGACGACACCGGACGAGGTGCCGACCTCTCACGCAGCGCACTGTTCGCCGTCTGGGACGACGAACAGCATCTCGATGCGTTCCTCGCCGACAGTTCGGTAGCGCGACGTTGGCGCGGCGCCGAGGAAAGTTGGCACGTCCGGCTCCGATCGATCGGCGGGCACGGCAGCTGGAAGGGATTCGAGCCGCTGAACGGCCTCGATCAGGGCACGCCGGACGGACCGGTGGCAATCATCACCCGAGCGAACGTCCGACGACGATCGTGGAAGGCGTTCGGCGCGGCCAGCGAGGTCGTCGACGCAGAGCTACATCGAGCCACCGGGCTCATCGACGTCGTCGGGATCGGCGAGACGCCTGTCGGCGCGCTGGCGACGTTCAGCCTCTGGGAGTCGCTGGCCGCCGCTCGCGAATTCGCCTACTCGATGCCCGACCACGTCGAGGTGATGCGCCGCACCCGCGCCGAGGACTGGTACTCCGAGGAGATGTTCGCCCGATTCGAGCCCTACGCGTCCGCTGGCACGTGGAACGGTCGCGATCCGCTGGCGGGGAACACAGCGCAATCGCCGTCGTGACGATCGACCCCCACCGATAACATCACGCCCTGCGCTTCCAGCGCGCCCAGATAGCTCAGTCGGTAGAGCAACGCATTCGTAATGCGTAGGTCGCGAGTTCGATTCTCGCTCTGGGCTCCAAGAAACACCAGGTAGATCGGCATGAGGTCCCGAGGGGTTGGCCCACGGTTGCTGCACTCGTGGTGATTGACCGTGACCTCGGGCGTTGAGGAGTCGATCGCAACGTTCACCTCGGCGATCGTTCTCTCTGTCGAGCGCAGTTGACAACCCTGCGATGAACTCCGCTATCGCAGTCGGCATGCAAGATCGGCAGCGCTTGGCCAGCGGATACGTGCCTCTGTCCAGCGGGCTGAGGGTTCATCGCTCTGCGTACTTTGGAGCGGGGTGGATGCTCGGCGGGGAGTACTGCTTCGAGGTTGATCGAGTCGGGTAAGAGCGGACATGTCGGCAGGAGGGTGGAATTTCCTGTTGAGCCTCTCAACCTACCCAAGGCCGATGAGACCAGACCCGAGCGCCCGCTCGGGACACCACTATGACCCCGCCGGCGCCGACCCACCGCCAGATTTGTTGCGCACGGGCCAGCCGCCGGGCTGCCATCTGCTGTGTTTCCATCGAACTGTCGGCGGTTGCCGATGCGTTCAGCCCGTGGGATCGGGGCACGTGGTTCGACCGTCGCTCGACGGGATGGAGATCGGTACATCGGGGAACGGGAACTCCGAGATGTCACTCCACCCGTTGGCCTCGGCGAGTTCGGTGATCGTCACGCAGAACCGTTCGGCGATCATCACGGGGTAGTCGCCGGGGCTCACGATGTACTCGCACCCGTTGGTCACCATGCAGGCATCGGTGGGGCCGAGCAGGCTGGTGCTCGACTCGACGTCGGCCGGTGCAGCGTCGGCGATCGTGTCGCTCGGGATCGAGGCTGGTTCTCCGACCTTGTCGATGACGGCACCTTCGGGAATCGCGTAGCGGGCGACACCCCAGTTGATCGTGTCATTCCATTCGATGGGCGACACGAGCACCGCCCCGTCGTCGAGGACGACATCGAGGACCTCCGGTCGGGTGTCGCCCGCGATCATGACCACGAGTGTCTGCCCACCACCTGTCGGCACCACGAACACGCTCTCACCGGGGCGAGCGTTGTCGACCTGGCAGTCGGACCCGACCGGAGTCCGCCAGCACACCATCGGCTCCGCTGCGTTCATCTGGTCCTGATGCCAGGCGACGTCGAGGTCGGGTGCCAGCCGGTACCACTCGGCGGGTGTCTCGGCGAGCACGGTGACCGGGACGTCGGTGAGATCGCCGGTGTCGGCGAGCGTGACGACTGGGGCGAGTGAACCCTGATCAGAACTCACATCGGTTGGACCCGCCGCAGGTGCCGGTTCGTCGTCGCCGGAGCGAAAGCCCGCAACGAGTACGAGCCCGACGATCATCGCCGCTGCGGCCGAGCCGATGATCCCCATGCGCCACCGCGATGCTCGGAGGTCGTTGTCGACCTCGAAGGACGAAAGTGACCGCGGCGCGTCGAGACCTGGCCCGCGATCCGGAACCGCGGCGGTGCGGTCGGCGTAGTGGTCGCGAAGTCGTTCTTCGAGCGTGATCATGAATCCAGTTCCTTTCGGAGTGCGGCGAGGGCACGAGAAATGATCGAGCGCACCGATGCCGGTCGGCACCCGATGGCCTCGGCGATGTCGGCCTCGCTCAAGTCGAGGTGGAAGCGCAACACCAACGCAGCTTGTTGTCGCCATGACAAGGTGGCGAGCGCGTCGAAGAGTTCGTCGTACTCGGCGACGGCAGGCTCCGATCGCGGGAGTGGTGTACGGCGCACCACCGCACGGTGGCGCTGAACGTCGCGGCATCCGTTCACGACCGTCATACGCAGGTAGCCGCCCGGATTCCTCACCGACGCGTTCGTCGACTGCAACTTGACGAACGCGTCCTGGACAACCTCCTCGGCGATCGCCAACGAATCGGTGAGCACCAGCGCCACCTTCACCAGACGCGACCACTCCCGTTCGTAGAGCGCGGCAAGGTCGTCGCGTTCGGCTCGCTCCACCGCAACGCCGTTCGCCCCAGTTTCTGCCATCACATCCTCTACGACGCCTGAACCCCTCGAACCGTGGCACATCAGACACGATCTTTTCGAGATGCCGCGTCAACACACCCGGCTGTCTGCTCGTCAGGAGCATTGATTCGCCCCCACGCGACTCGGAAACCTCGTGGTCGGACAACCCAGATGTGTGCCGAACACAGCACGATCGGTGACGTTCAGGCAGCCGCTGGAACGGGCCGGTCAGGTCCGTGACCACGTCGCATTGCGTCCGGTCCCGTCGACGATGACGCTGCCGGCCGCCTTCAGTTCGGTGAGCACCAACCGGATCGTGTTGTCCGACACTCCGGGCACCGCACGACGGATGTCAGCGATCGCGAACTGGGCTGGTGCATGCAGCAGCACGTAGTCGCGGATCCGGTCCTGTTTCGTACCTGCCGACGTGCCCGCTGCGACGCGAGCTGCGAATCGTTCGTACGCCTGAGCGATCCGGTCCAAGAAGTAGCCGGCCCACGGCCAGACGTCGTGGGTGCCGTCATCGAACCAGCCGGTCGTGGACGCAGCCAAGGTGACGTAGTAGTCGTCCTTCGTGTCGAAGATCAGCTGTTCGACTGACACATACCGGCCGACGCCGTACCCGACTCGTTGCATGAGATGCGCAGTCAACAGTCGGGTGACGCGTCCATTGCCGTCCGCGAACGGGTGGATACACAACACGTCAAGAGCGAACGCGGCGACGACGAGCAGCGGATGTATTCGACCTTCGTCGAGGGCGGTGTTGGTGCGGTCGACGAGCTCGACGATGTAGTTCTCCGTCTGCGCGGCGGGGACCGGCTCGAACCGAACCGTTTTCGTTCCGTCGGTGTTGCGCTCGACGACGAGATTGTCGTCGAGTTTGAATCGGCCGCCACCACCGTCGACGAAACTGAACAGCAGCCGATGCAGATGCAATATCAGCCCGACACTGAGTGGACCCGGGTCGTCATGTTGGAGGTAGTCCTGCGCAGCGGTGTACCCGGCGAACTCGGCTTCGGACCGGTTCTTGAACCGTGAGGGGTTTGCCGAGACGAGCCCGGCGACGCGTCGCTCGGCGACGATGACCCCCTCGATTGCGGATGACGCAGTGATCGACTCGATGCGGGCCTGTTCACGCAATGCGTCGAGGAGCTGGGGTAGTTGATCGGCATACCGTGCTTCGGCACCGGCTGCCAGATCGATCGTGCGAAGGGTCGCCACGATTGCGCCTGGGACCGGGTCGAGGGTGTCGGGTCGTTGGAAACTCCGCATAGAAACATCACAAACATACCAAACGTCTCGCATATTGTGATGATTGTTGCTGTGGTTGGTGGACATCGCTCCAACGCCGCCGGCAACGTTCCAAGCGGTCATCGACACTGACAGGCGACCACCCTTGTCCCAATCAGAACACCCGAACACACGTTTGTCCCATATTTTGTCCCATATATGGGACGGCATTGATCAACACGCAACAACACGGGTCCGCACAAAAGCCCTGATCAGACGGCATCCAGCGGACGCAGCGATCCTGGCTGGACGTCTTTGAACGCATTCGTAATGCGTAGGTCGCGAGTTCGATTCTCGCTCTGGGCTCCACGAAACACCAGGTAGATGGCGGTGAGACTCCAGGGTCTCGCTTCGGAAACTGGTTTGTCCCATATCGCTCCCGTCCATCTGGTCGGGAGATCGGCACGGCGACGTGAATATCGGGTGCTCGGTTTGGGCTGCGATGAACGCTTCGTCGGTCGTGCGGCGTGAGATGTGCCCACCAAGTGTGTCGGCGGTGGTCCGACATCGCCATGCTCAGGGACCGCTTCACGGCGGGCTACTGGCATCGCGATGGGCAACTACGGTGAGGTTGTGGAACGCACATGGTCTGCCACGACGGTTCTCATCGGCCTCGCCCTGATGGGTTTGGCGGCATGTGCCGATTCGGACTCGGGGTCGTCGGATACGGCTGCGCCATCCGAACCCACCGCCTCACCAGTCGAGTCAGCGGTCTCGGACAAGCGGGTCGACCTGGATTTTCCTGCCGCGTCGCCCGACCTGTCGCTCGGTGCCCCGATCGTCCGCCCATTCGACGGGTTGCCTCTGGCCGACATCGCCGTGTCGCCCGACGCAGACCGCATCGCCGCATCCCGAGAAAGCGAGGTCTGTATCGTCTCGACATCACCGGAAGTTCCGACGAGTGCGGATCGCTGCTACCCGTTTCCGAGTGGGATCGCGCCTGGCTCGGTCACGTGGTCGCCCGACGGAACAGCAATCGTGTTCCACCACAATCTCCTCCAATTCGGCCAGGAGCCCGACCTCGTCGAGTTGGACCTCGCCACCGGCGAGCTGACGGTGTTGACCGACGATGGCGTGCCAATCGTTGGTGGTGAAGGCGGCGACATCGACGTCGCACCAACGTTCACCCCGGACGGAACCCTGTACTTCTTCCGCCTCGACGACCCGAGCGACGGTGTCCAGGCGGTGCTGCATCGGTATGACGGCGACGGGGTGGCCACCGCGATCGGCCCAGCTCTCGTTGGCGTGCCCCCACGGGCAGGTCGCAGCGTTTCGGATGATTCGATCGTGATCATGTTGTCAGGGCTCGGGAACTCCGAGCTGGTCTCGGTCGACGTCGACGGTGGAACGAGTCGCTCGATCGTGATCGAGGGACCGAGTCCGGCAGTCGCCGACGTGGCCGGAGATCGGGCGCTCCTGGTCGCTCCCAGTGGGGTGGCTCTCAGCAGCTTCGACCTGGGGGTCGCCGATTTCACCTCCGGCATCATCGCCCCGATCGACATTCCGCAACTCGGAGCCTCTTCGATGCGGGTTACCGGCGGGGGACTGTCGCCCGACGGAACTCAGGTCGCGCTGATTCTCGCGGATCAGGACGACCCCGACGGGCACCTGCTCCTCGTGGCCGACATCACCGCCAACGGATCAGTCGGGCCCCTCACCGTCCTGGCGACTGGGCCGGAGTTCGCCCCGAACGCCGGCGACCTGACCATCAAGCCCGCCGGCCTCGGCCGTCTCGGCGAGATCGCGTGGACCGATGCCGCTCTCATCTACAGCCTCGGCCCCGACCAGATCGTCGCGCTCCCGCTGCTCTGACCACCCCGCTGGCGGCCGCTCAACCGACTGGCTGGAGCGTCGGCGCAGCAATCGATTCACCAGGATTGACTTGTTCCGCTCGATATGCGCTCGTCAAATCGCCAGAACAGCCACTCGGAACGACCCTGACCGGACGCCCTTGAACGCGTTCGTACTGCGTAGGTCGCGAGTTCGATTCTCGCTCTGGGCTCCACTCGCTTCGTTCAGTGACGTCACGCCGACGCGCCGTCGTCGATCGACGGGTCCAGCGATGGGGGATGCACGCTCCTCAATGCGAGGAACTCGCCGATCTTCAGCAGTTTCGGCGGACGTTTGGTTCCCGAAGGCAGCCGTCGGTACGCCTCGTCGAGGTCGATCAACTCGGGGTCGACCACATCGACGGCATCACCGTCGATCTCGACCGTTGCGGCGCCCGCAGCGAGCACGTTGCGCACCCAATCCGAACGCGAGCCGTACACCAACATCACGATGAACCCATCGTCGACTGGCATCGCCTCGACCGGCGTTCGATATGCCTGGCCCGACGTGCGACCGACGTGGCGAATCACGTGCCACTTGCCATTTCGAACCGACCGCGGGTTGAAGACCCGCTTGTTGACCTGTCCCCACCACAGCGGCATCGGCATGGGTCACCGCCCGCGCTGAGACGGTGGTCGCCACATCGGCCACATCGGCGGGCTGTCGTCGACGGAGAACTCACCGGTCACCTCGAAGCCGTGACGTTCGTACAGTGCCCGGCTACGTGGTGACGTCGCTTCGAGATAGGCCGGCTCGGCCGCCTCGTCGATTCGCTCGACGGTGTGCGCCAGCGTGCGGCCCCCCAATCCCCTGCCCTGTGCCGCCGGCCTCACGCCGATCGCCAGGAGATACCAGCAGTCGTCGACTGGATGATGTTCGTCCATTGCGGCGGCCAGCGCCCCCAGCCGGTCCATCTGCCCCTCGATCGCCATGGCGAAGGCCTCGCCATGTTCGACCCAGTACTCGTCGCCCACGGTGACGCCCGCAGGCTGCCAGAGCGCCGCCACCTCGTCGGCGACCACACTGCACCCAATCGGGAGGTACATGTGCTCGGCCAGGTACCCGAACATCGCCTCGAGCAGCCGGGGCCGGGCCGCCAGATCGGGGAAGACCCACTCGAAGACCGGATCGTCAATGAAGGAATCGGCGAGCACGCCGGCCACGCTGTCGAGGTCGTTCATGGTCGCAGTGCGAATCTCGCTCATTCGGCCATCTTCGCATCTGTGAGAGCACGAGCTCGTTGAGACGTCGCGATGCCGAGCCCGTGCAGAGCGTCGCGCTCGCAGGATTCCGACCGGTTCCCCGGGTACCTGCTGTGCGTCGAATCCATGCCGTGCGTTCGCTCTCAGTCAGAACGCGACGACGGCACGAAGACTCAACCGTCGGTTGCGGCATCCTTCTGCAGTTCGGCGGTGTCGGCCTCGAGCTGCTTCTGCTCGACCTTGTCGGCCTTGGCCATCGCTGCTGCCACCTTGGCGCCCATGTCGGAGACGCCGACCACGACGAGACCAGCCTGGCCAGCATCGAGGTTCTCGCCGAGCTCCTTGAGGTCCTTGCGGCTCATTCCCGCTGCAGCGTGACCCGCGAGCGCCCCGAGTGCGGCGCCGCCGCCCGTGGTGGCGGCGAGCAGTCCGCCGCCGATCGCTGCGGCAGGGAACAGCGCGATGACGAGGCCCGTGGCCAGTCCGACGGTCCCGCCGCCCACGGCACCGACGCGTGTCGGCGTCTCGTGCTTCTTGACGATCTTGACCTTGCCGTTGTCCTTGCGCTCGATCACAGCGGCGTCGTAGGCGTCGATCAGCCCGGCCTCGGTGTGCAGGTCGTGGACGGCTTCGTAGTCGGCCGTCGCGTCCTCAACGTTCGAGTACACCCCGACGTACGCGATGAATGTGTCCATTGCCATGTGCTGCTCCTTTGTTGGTAAATCGTGTGACTACGCGATCTTTGCGCGACCGGACCGCAACTCGCATCACCCAAGGTGGACGATGTCATCGCACGCGGGACGGCGACGATCGACGTTCGCGGCTCAGTCACTCGCATGGGATGATGGAAAGCGATCGGCGCTGACCGATACTCGTTTTCATGGGAGCGGCTCGCCGCGACCCAGGCGAACCGTCCGATCTCGAAGGAGTCCTGATCATGGGCAAGAAGAAGCACTCGAAGAAGGCCAAGCAGCACGAATCCACCGACGGGCTGCTGCCGACGCTCGGCGACCAACAGCCCGCAGAGCCGGGTGCGAAGCTCAAGCGCAAGGAATACGAGGCCGAGCTCGAAGTACTGCAGGGCGAGCTCGTCGCGATGCAGGAATGGGTCAAGGCCACCGGCGCCAAGGTCTGCATCGTGTTCGAAGGGCGCGACACCGCCGGCAAGGGCGGCACGATCAAGCGCATCACCGAGCGGGTGAGCCCCCGCACGTTCCGCCTCGTTGCCCTACCCGCACCCACCGAGCGCGAGAAGTCGCAGATGTACCTCCAGCGGTACATGGCGCACTTCCCGGCCGCCGGCGAGGTCGTCATCTTCGACCGCAGTTGGTACAACCGTGCGGGGGTCGAACCCGTGATGGGGTTCTGCACCCCTGAGCAGACCGAACGGTTCCTCGATCAGGCGCCGGGCGTCGAGAAGGCGATGGTCGAATCGGGCATCATCCTCATCAAGTACTGGCTCGAAGTGAGCGCCGACGAACAGACCCGTCGATTGAAGGGCCGCATCGACGATCCCCGCAAGATCTGGAAACTGTCGGACATGGACCTCAAGTCCTACAGCCGCTGGTACGACTACTCGCGCGCTCGCGATGCGATGCTCGCCGCCACTGACACGTCGTGGGCCCCGTGGTTCATCGCCCACACCGACGACAAGAAGCGCGGCCGTCTGAACATCATCTCGCACCTCCTCTCGCAGGTGCCGTACGAGAAGGTCGACCGGCCCGAGATCAAGCTGCCCCGCCGACAGGCCGCCCGCGGCTACGTCGAACCCGACCTGCCGTTGCGGCACATCCCCGAGCCCTACTGAGCACCGCTGAGGACACCACGATGACGATGACCGACGAACCCACCCAGCAACCCGCACCCAGAGACACGCAGTGGTACTCGCTGTCGGTCGACGACTCCGTCGCACGGCTCGGCGTCGACGCGACATCAGGGTTGAGCGCCGCCGAGGTGACCAGTCGCGTGGCGAAGTACGGCAAGAACGAGGTCGCCACCGAGCCCCCGCCGACGACGTGGCAGATGGCGAAGGCGCAGATCGCCAACCCGATGAACATCATGCTGCTGATCGTCAGCATCGCCAGCTTCACGATCGACCAGATCGCGACCGGTGCGATCGTGATGGCGCTGGTGCTGTTCAACGTGATCATGGGCACCAACCAGGAGCGCAAGGCGATGGCGAGCGTCGACGCGCTCGCCCAGTTGCAGGTGCCGACCGCGAGGGTACGCCGCGACGGCAGCGTGGAGGAGGTCGACGCGGTGGGGCTCGTGCCGGGCGACATCCTGCTGGTCGAAGCGGGCGACCTGGTCCCCGCCGACGCGCGCATCATCTCCTCGGCGTCGCTCGAGGTCCAGGAAGCGGCGCTGACCGGCGAGTCGGCGCCGATCGCCAAGGACAGCACCACCCTCGGCGACGAGGAACAGCCTCTCGGCGACCGCACCAACCTCGTGTTCCAGAACACCCAGGTCACACGCGGCTCCGCCGAACTCGTCGTCGTCGCAACCGGCCAGTCGACCCAGATGGGCCAGATCGCCAACATGGTCACGGCGACGAAGCGGTCGAAATCACCGTTGCAGAAGGAACTCGACGACCTGACCAAGATCTTCGGGTTCCTCGCCTGGGGTGCCGTCGCGATCATCGCGATCGTCGGCATCGCTCGCGATCAGGACCGCGAGACGCTCATGTTGCTCTGCATCTCGACGGCGATCTCCGCGATCCCGACGGGCCTGCCCACCTTCGTCCAGCTGATGCTCTCGTCCGGGGCACAGCGGCTCGCCGAGTCGAAAGCCGTGGTCAAGTCGCTCAACGACGTCGAGACGCTCGGCGGCACCACGGTGATCAACAGCGACAAGACCGGCACGCTGACGATGAACGCCATGACGTCGGTCACGATGATGACCGGCGGCTCGTGGTACAAGATCGAAGGCAGCGGCTACGCCACGTCCGGCGCCATCCTCGGCCCGGCAGGTGAACCCACGCCCGACTTCACCGGCCTCGCGCTCGGCTTGGCCCTGTGCAGCGATGCCACCGTCGCCGCCGACGAGTCGATCATCGGCGACCCCACCGAGGCTGCCCTCGTCGTGCTCGCAGCGAAGATCGGCGTCGACGCCGAGGAGACCCGCCGCACCCTGCCGCGCGTCGCGCTCGTCCCATTCGACTCCGAGTACAAGTTCATGGCGACGTTCCACGACCGGCCGGCCCACATGAACCTCAACCTGCTCACCGAGCCGCACTTCATGACCGTCAAGGGTGCGCCCGACGTCGTCATCGACCGGTGCTCGCAGGCGCTGTGGCACGGCGAGGTCGTGCCGATGGAGCAGGTCCGTCAGGAACTGCTCGACGCCAACCAGCAGCTGTCCGAGAAGGGCCTACGCGTCCTGGCGTTCGCGGCACGGGCGCTCTCCGATGACACGATGCGCGCCGCCGCCGACGACCCGATGGGCGAGGTGCACGATCTCGTCATGGTCTCGCTGGTCGGCATCATCGATCCATTGCGGCCGTCGGCGGCCGAAGCGGTCCGTGTCGCTCACGGCGCCGGCATCGACGTCCGCATGATCACCGGTGACCACACCGTCACCGCCCGGGCGATCGCCGACCAGTTGGGCCTCGGCCCTGGCGTGATCACCGGAGCCGATCTCCAGAAGCTCAGCGACGACGAGGTCAAGGCACAACTGCCTCAGCTGCACGTGTTCGGCCGGGTCGCGCCAGAGGACAAGGTGCGTCTCGCCCGCCTGATGCAGGAGGCCGGCCAGGTCGTCGCGATGACCGGCGACGCCGTCAACGACGCCGCCGCACTCAAGCAGGCCGACGTCGGCGTGGCGATGGGCAGCGGCTCGGAAGTCACCAAGCAGGCCGGCAAGCTGATCCTGACCGACGACAACTTCGGCACCCTGGTCCACGCTGTCGACCTCGGCCGCGACATCTACCGACGGATCTCGTCGTACGTGAAGTTGCAGCTGACGATCCTGTCGTCGGTGCTGCAGCTGATGCTGATCGCCACGATCCTCAACATCAACGAGGGCGTCGCGCTCTTCCCGATGCAGCTGCTGTTCGCGAAGTTCTTCGTGGTCGCCACCGTCGTCGTCGGCTTCATCGTCGACGTCCCGGACCCCGGCGTGATGGATCGACCGCCGCGCACTCCCGGTTCGAAGATCGCGACCGGTGCCCAGACCGTGCGCTGGGTGATCAGCGGCTTCTTGATCGCCGGCTCGGCACTGGCGGTGTTGTCGTGGGGCCCGGGCGAGCCGAGCACCACCGTCGGATCGACCTCGATGACCATGGCGTTCGCCGTCGTGGCGTTGAGCGCAGTCAACATGGGATTCGTGATGCGCCGCGAACGGCAGGTGCCATGGTCGGCGCCACTGTTCCCCTACATGGGCTGGATCATGCTCGGCTGGGCTCTCACCGTCTTTGCGGTCGAACTCGGGATGTTCCAGCGCCTGCTGGACACGGTGTCACTCACCGGCGCACAATGGGTCCTCGTGATCGCGCTGTCGCTCATCTCGCCGGTCTTCGTCGCCGTCGACAAGGTGCTGCAGATCCGCAAGCTCGATCGGGAACAGCGCGAGCATCCGTTCGCCGGCCTCGCCATCGGCTCGGGTGACTGACCTCCGGCCGGCGCCAACCGGATGGCGGGGACTCGTCCCGGGCATCACGGCAGTCCGCACGTACGAACGGTCGTGGCTGCGCTTCGACCTGATCGCCGGCGTCGTCCTCGCCGCCATCCTCGTCCCGCAGGGGATGGCGTACGCAGAACTGGCCGGGCTCCCGCCCGTCACCGGCCTCTACACCACGATCGCCTGCCTCGTCGGCTACGCGCTGATGGGGCCGTCGCGTGTGCTCGTGCTCGGCCCCGACTCGGCGGTGTCACCACTGATCTTCGCCGCCATCGTGCCGCTCGTCGTCGTGGCGGACGACCCCGAAACCGCCATTGCGCTCGCCGGGATGATGGCGGTGATGGTCGGCCTGATCCTGATCGGGCTCGGTGCCGGCAAGCTCGGATTCGTCGCCGACCTGCTCTCGAAGGAGGTCCAGATCGGCTACATGAACGGCCTGGCCATCACGATCTTCGTCGGCCAACTTCCCAAGCTCGCAGGGTTCTCGACCGACGCAGACGGGTTCGTTGCCGAGCTCGAGGCCTTCGTCGACGGGTTCCCGGACCGCAACACCACCGCGCTGTGGCTCGGGCCTCGCCACGCTCGCCGTGCTCCTCGTCCTGCCACGGTTCACCCGCACGATTCCCGCCGTGCTCGTTGCCGTCGTCGGCGCGACCGTCGTCACCGGCCTGTTCGATCTCGACATCTCCACCGTTGGAACCCTGCCCGAAGGCCTCCCTCGACCGTCGCTGCCGTGGACGAGCGTGAGCGATGTCGCCCCGATGCTGGTCGCCGCCGTCGGCATCACGCTCGTGTCGCTCACCGACACCATCGCCACCTCGACCGCGTTCGCGGCACGGCGCGGTGAAGAGTTGAAGCCCGACCAGGAGATGATCGGCATCGGCACCGCCAACATCGCTGCCGGGTTCTTCCAAGGGTTCGCTGTCTCGACGAGCAGCTCACGCACCGCCGTGGCCGATCAGACCGGGGCGAAGAGCCAATTCACCGGTGTGGTCGGTGCCGGCATCGTCGCCCTGCTGTTGCTGTTCTTCAACGGGTTGCTCAAGAGCCTCCCGCAGACCGCGCTCGCCGCTGTCGTGATCGCCGCGGCACTCTCGCTCGTCGATCTCGGGACGCTTCGCCGCTACCTGGAAGTGCGTCGGAGTTCGTTCTACCTCTCGCTCGTCGCAACCGGTGGCGTGGTCTTCTTCGGCGTGCTGCAGGGCATCCTGATCGCCGTCGTCTTGTCGATCCTGCTGTTCTTCAGGCGCAGCTGGTGGCCCCACGGCGAGGTGCTCGGCCGGGTCGACGGCCAAGCGGGCTGGCACAGCAGCCACAACGGCCTGCCGGCGGAGGAACTCCCCGGCATCCTCGTGTTCCGGTGGGAGGCGCCGCTGTTCTTTGCGAACGCCGGCATGTTCCATGACCAGGTCCGCGAGCTCGTGCGCGAACGGAGCCCACGCTGGTTGATCCTGCAGTGCGAGGCGATCACCGACATCGACGTGACAGCGGCCGACGTTCTCGAACAGCTCGATCTCGAACTCAACGAGCGGGGCGTCAACATCGCGTTCGTCGAGCTGCGCAGCCGATTGAAGGACCTCGTGTACGACTACGGGCTCTTCGCCACGCTCGACGCCGACCACTTCTACGGCTCGATCGAGGAAGCCCTCGCCGACATCGGACGAGAATCGGCGGGCGACGGCGCCCGCTGAACCGGCCGCACCCGCCCCACCGATGAGCGAAGCAACCGCATACGGCGGTCTCGCTCATCGCAACCAGCCCACCCGCCCCACCGATGAGCCAAGCAACCGCATACGGCGGTCTCGCTCATCGCAACCGAGCCCACCCGCCCCACCGATGAGCGAAGCAACCGGATACGGCGGTCTCGCTCATCGAAGCGTCGAACGTGTGACGTACGGTCGGGGCCATGACACGGCTCACGGCTAGCGATGGACACGAACTCGACGCGTACGAGGTGCACCCGGAGGGCGCAGCGGCGTCGATCGTGATCGTGCAGGAGATCTTCGGCGTGAACGCCCACATCCGCTCGGTCGTCGACCGCTATGCGTCATTCGGCTATCGGGCGATCGCCCCGGCACTCTTCGACCGTGGTGAGCGCGGCGTGGAACTCGGCTACGACGACGCCGGCAAGACACGCGGTATCGAACTCGTGATGCCGATCGCATTCGATGCCGCGATGCTCGACGTTGCCGCGGCGGTCGAGCACGTCAGCGACACTGGCCCCGTGGCCGTGATCGGCTTCTGCTTCGGCGGAAGCGTCGCGTGGATCGCTGCGTGCGACCTCCCGATCGCCGCGGCCGTCGGGTACTACGGCGGCCAGGTCTTCGGGATGAAGGACCGTACGCCGACGGCGCCGACGATGCTCCACTTCGGCGAGCTCGATCACGGCATCCCCCTCGACCAGGTACAGGCGATCGCCGACGCCCACCCCGACGTGCCCGTGCACGTCTACGACGGCGCAGACCACGGCTTCAACTGCGACGCCCGTGCGCAACACGACGCACGATCGGCGGCAATCGCCCTCGGGCGCACCCTCGAGTTCCTCGCGGTCAACGGCGTCACCCCGTGAACCCTGTCCGTCGGGGTCGGGTCCGGACGGACAGGGTTCGGTTCAGGTGAGGTCGTAGGTGAGCCAGGTGGTGCCGTCTTGGACCAGCAGGCGCGAACCATTCGAGGCCACGGAGACGGGCCCATTGGCGCCGTCGCCGTCGAGGTCGTCGATCAGGAAGCGTTCGCCGTCGAGCGAGGCGACCAACCAGAAGTCCGGGTTGTAGTCGCCGCCGCCGTCGTCGAAGTACCGGTTCTCGGCGGCGTCGAGGACGTCCTGTGGGAACACGACCAACACGTCTCCGGTATCGGGATCCATGACGGTGACCCCGGCCTCGTCGAACGCGAAGGACGAATCGTCCGCCCCTGGCCCGAACGGAATCTCGCTCACGATCACATCGCCGGTCGCAACGTCGACCACTTCGAAGACTCCGCTCGGCTGGCGCACGGTCAGCTGATATCCGTCGACCTCGACGCTGAGCAGTTCCTACTCGGGCACCGGCGGCATCGCAGACACGATCATGCCCGCCGTCGCCGAACCCGACATCGACGCGCTCGACACCAGCGAGCCCTCAGGACCGACGGGCAGGTCGAGCCGAACAGCGTCGCCGCCTCGTTCATCGACCTGGTGGAAGAGGTACTCACCGATGTCCGAACTCGACTGCACGATCAACCCGTCATCGACGGCGAACGCGCCGCTGACCCATGATGCGCCGACCGGAAGTGGACTCGCCGTCCAGGTGATGCCGTCGGGTGAGAACCAGGTCTGGTCGTTCCACAGGACGAACCCGGCGGGCGTGGCAACCATCGGCCCCTGTGCGGCAGGAGCGTCGGTCGGTGCCGGGGTGCCCTCCCACGACGCCGTCCACAGCGTCGGGGTGAAGTTCTGATCGGAGAGCAACTGGCCGACCTCCGGCGCAACACCGAGGTCTTCCCAGGTGTAGAACGCCGAGATGGCCGGATCGCCTCCGTTCTCGTCGAAGTCGGACTCGATGGTGATGCCATCGCTGTTGGTGCCGACGGAGAGCCCGCGTGAATCATCGATCCCGGCACGCACATCCTCCGGCACCAGCGAATATGCGTCGATGTCGACGGACGAATAGACGGGGACGACCCATCCGGTCTCGTTGGCCACGAGTCCCTGCGCGAAGACCGACCAGTTCACTCCCTCGGGGAGTTCGCCCGGAGACGGCAACACGATTTCCTGAGTGGTCCAGGTCGAGAGATCGGTCGTGGTTGCAACGACGACTCGACCACCGGAAGGCATGCCGGTGAGCGGATCGATGACGCTGTACACGACCACGAGGCGATCACCGACAGCCGAGGCGCCGGAGAAGGACGTTGCGTCCGGCGGCAGCACCATTTCGCGCGGTTCCCACGTCTCGCCGTCGACGGTGAATCGAACGTCGAGCGTCGGCGTGACCTGCGCAGGTGTGCCGTAGATGGCGTCGTACGCCTCCGGGTTGTTGCTGATGATCTCGCTCGACCACGTCGAGCAGTCCAGCGTCGGACAGCATGGTGGTCGCTTCGGAGATCGTGGCCGGGAGCCCGCCCTCGAACAGATCGAGCACTTCCTGCGGGAACAGGGCTCGGACCTCCTCGGGCAGTTCGTCGGGCAGCGGCTGCGGTGGGAAGTACGTCGAGCCGACGAGGAACCCGTCCTCCCACGGCACGGACCACTCGCCGTACTCCGGAGCGCCGTTCGAGCCGGCCGAGGCGCCGACCTGCGCGACGCCGTCGATCACTTCGACTGACGGAATGACCGGGGCCACGGCGAGTGTCGGCTCCGGGGACTCCTGGTCGTCGTCGGGGAGGCTGGCCGTCACCTGGGTGTCGTCGGTGGTCACCAGGGTGTCGGGCTCGTCACCGCCAACGGTCAACACCGCGGTGGTCGCCGCAGCGATCACGGCGACCGCTCCGATCGTCACACCGATGCGCCTGCGGGTGCGGCGACGACCGACGCGATGGCCGACGTCTGCACGCGCAACCTCGAGATCGCCGACATCGACCACCGATGCAACCTCGTCGAGGCGGCGGCGCATCTCTGCGTGGTCTGCCTCAGGGCGGTCGTCGGTTGGGTCGTCGGTTGGGTCGTTGTGGTCAGCCATGGGATTCCTCCATCAGAGTCGCGAGTTTCGTGAGCGCCCGACTGAGGCGGCTCTTGACCGTGCCGGGCGCAACGTCGAGCGCATCGGCGAGTTCCGCTTCGGACCAGTCGAGGTAGTAGCGCCCGACCACCACGGTGCGGTGATCGATCGACAGGTGGCCGAGCGCATCGGTCAACGCTGCGTCGTGCGCCACGACGGGAGCGCCAGGACTGTCAGCCAGCCGCATGCCCAGGCGTTCGCGGCGAAGTCGACGACGACCGGAGCGTGCCCAGTTGAGCGCTACCCGGTACACCCAGCCGCTGGGGTTGGAGTACGTCGAGACATCGGACCACCGTTCGAACGCCCGAGCGAACCCTTCGGCCGCGGCGTCGCGCCCGAACTCGACGTCGCCGAGCGCGAGGGTCAGCGCACGGACCATCGGGGTGTGGTGAACGGCAAAGAACTCGTCGAACGGCATCGGCAACGACGGCAGCTCGGACGACGGCGCGGCAATCGCCTGCGGGCGTTCGTCGGGTTCCACACCGATGATGGTCACACATACAAACGCAGCAGCGGGCGATTTGGTTCCCTCCGTCGCAAGATTTCATCGACCCTGGCCGTCGTGGTCGGGTCCGAACGGACAGGTGGCGATCAGGAGGGCCGGGCGACGATCATGCCGTTGCCCGAGGTCGATCGAGTGTCGAGCGCCACGAGCACGCGACCGTCTCCGAGCGCGGCGATGCCCTCGGGCTTCACGGCACCGTCGGGAAGGTCCCAGATCTCGTCGAGGTTGCGCACTTCGTCGTCATCGGGGTCGAGCGGAACGACGAGCCCGAGCCGTCCCACCCGCTTCGACTTGTCGCTGAGCAACCACAGATTTCCGTCGAGGTCCGTCCCGATCGCACTGACGTCACCGAGTGCCTTCTTGGCCGCCGACTTCAACTCCCACATCGACAGCGGCACGAAGTCGACCTGACCGGTCGGCGCCTCCCACGATTCGCCCGGTGCCAAGAGGTCCTCGCTCGACAGTCCTTGCGGTTGGGTGCCGACCGGACCGAACTCGATCAGCGCCCGCGGACGTTTCTCCTGCGCCACCAGCAGCCGGCCCCCACGCAAGAAGACGAGCCCTTCACCACGCGACGAGGCGTCGTCCCACTGGCCGTCGAGCACCGACCCCGCCGGCGCCGTAAGTCGGATCTCGGCGCAGAACTTGCGGGTGACGGTGTCGACGACGAGCACGAGCGGCGGGTCCTCGCTCATGACGGCCACCACCGATCCGCCATCTGCGGCGATCGCCTCGAATTGGCTGTCACCCGGTGGAAGCGGCCAGCCGGGCAGGTCGGCGAGATCGATCGTCTCCCAGTCGTCCAACGATCCGTCGGCGCCGATCACGCAGACGCCGACATCCGACGTCCGGTCGCCGACCACCAACACGACCGGACCGCGCTCGGTTCGCCGAACCGCGACACCAGATGCTTCGACCACGGGAAGGTCGATCAGTTCCGACAGGACGAGGCGAGGCAGCTTCCCGGACATCTCGTTCATCCTGGCAGGCCCCCCTGGCGTGCGCTCACCCCACGAGTTGCGAACGAGCATGATCGATCGAGGTGCGGTCCGACTACGTTGTCAACAGACGTGCCAGGAGCGGCAAGCCCAGTGGAGACCCCGACAGACATCGACAATCACGAGGCGCTGGCTGCGTTCGTCCCGCGTCTCGCCGTGGAACTCGGCCGTGGCGCAATTCCGTCGTGGACGAGCGTCGAGGGATCGATGCTGTCGGCCGACATCTCGGGGTTCACCGCACTGTCGGAGAAGCTCGCCGGAAAGGGCAAGGCCGGCGCCGAGGAGATCACGTCGCTGATCAACACGTGCTTCACCGCCCTGATCGAGTCGGCCTACCAGTACGGCGGCGAGGTCATCAAGTTCGGCGGCGACGCACTGCTGATCCTGTTCCGCGGCGACAACCACCAGCGACGTGCCGCGGACGCCGGCCTGTTGATGCAGCGGGCGCTGCACTCCTCCCCCGCCGCGAAACGCGCGAACCTCACGATGACCGTCGGCGTGGCCGCAGGCCCGTTCGACGTGTTCCTCGTCGGGTCCGGCTACCGCGAGCTGCTGATCACCGGGCCACGAGCAACCGAGGTGATCCGCCTCGAAGGCGAGGCTGCGAAGGGCGACACGCTCGTCGACACCCTGATCGCCGAGCGGCTCCCGGCAGACATGAAGCTGCGCGAGGAGCACGGCGGCTGGGTGATCACCGGTTCGACCGGCGACGAACCGAGCGGGCCAGGCGAGCGTCACCTCGGCGACGGTGATCTGTCGCCGTACGTACCCGCGGCCGTGGTCGAGCAACTGTCCGCGTTCGCCGACCTCGGCGGCGAGCACCGCCTGGTCACCGTGGGCTTCACGATGGTGATCGGTGTCGCTGCGCAACTCGAACGGCTCGGGCCCGACGGCGTGGCCACGGCGCTCGGCCAGATCGTCGACGACGTCGTCGAGGCATGCGACGCGTACGGCGTCACCGTGCTGCACACCGACATCGCCCCCGACGGACTCAAGTTCGTGCTCTGCGCCGGCGCACCGGTCAGCCCCGGCGACACGACCGACGCACTCCTCCAGGCCGCGCTGCAGATCGCCGCGTCCGACAGTCGCCGTTCGTCATCCGCCAAGGCGTCCAGGCCGGACGAGTCTTCGCCGGCTTCCTCGGCAGCCCGTACCGGCGGACCTACACGCTGATGGGCGACCCCGTGAACACCGCTGCCCGCATGCTCGGAAAGGCCGACGACCGCGACATCGTGGCCGTCGCTTCCGCCGTGAACGACACCCGGGCCGTGTTCGAGACCGACGAGCTCGAGCCGTTCCTCGTCAAGGGCAAGACCGAACCGATCACCGCGGCGAAGGTCCGCGGCCTCACCGGCCACGTCCGGCGAGACGCCGCCGGCACCCGCCTCGTCGGTCGTCAGCACGAACTCGATGTGTTGACCCACGCGATCGGAGAACTCGACACGGTCGTCGAGCTGGTCGGCACCGCCGGCGTCGGCAAGTCGCGACTCCTCGACGCTGCATGGGGTGCAGCCGAGGGGCTCACGATCTACCAGGGCGCCTGCACGCCGTACGGCGCCGCCGTCGCCCTACAGCGTGTATCGGCCGCTGCTGCGCAGCGGGTCGGGGATTCCCGATCGACGCCAGCGCCGAACTGACCGGCAACCGGCTGATCGACATCGTCGGCGAGCACGCGCCCGAGCTCGTGCCGATGCTGCCGCTGATCGCGCTGCCGTTCGGTGCGAAGGTCGCGTCGACGCCCGAGGCCGATGCGATCGACCCAGAGTTCCGGCGCCTCCGAGATCCACGACGTCGTCGTCGACTTCCTCGACGCCACGCTCAGCGGGCCGATCCTCCTGGTCGTCGAGGATGCCCACTGGATCGATGACGCGTCGGGCGAGCTGCTCAACCACCTCGTGCGGGCCAGCGCCTCGCGGCCGTGGGCCGGCATCATCACCAGACGTCCGGAAGGATCGTGGGAGATCCCGGAGGCAGACCATGTCGTGAGCCTCAACCTCGAGCCGCTCACCGACGAGGCCATCAAGGAACTCGCCATCGACGTGAGCACCCGTGCGCTCGCCGATCGCGATCTCGACCTCGTGGCAAGCCGGGCACAGGGCAACCCGCTGTTCGCGGTCGAGTTGGCGCGAGCGCTCTCCGATTCGACGTCCGAGGGCGACGAGCTCCCCGACACGATCGAGCAGATCATCGCCAGCCGTTTCGACCGGTTGGAGCCATCGGCGAGACGACTGATCCGGGTGGCGTCCGTTCTGGGCAACCAGTTCCACGAGGTCATCATCACCGCGCTGTTCAGTGCCGTCGACCGCAGCGCCGACGTCGGGGCCGCGCTGGAGTCGGCGCAGGAATCCGGGGCGATCGCCCCGCGGGCCGGCTCACGCTGGGGGTTCAACCACGCGTTGTATCGCGACACCGCGTACGAGGGGCTGCCGTTCACGCAGCGCAAGCAGCTGCACCGGATGGCAGCAGAGATCATCGAGGAGCGAGCTGCGGACACCACCGCCGTGGCGTCGTTGTTGTCGCTGCACTATTCGGCGGCACGCTCCCACGAGCAGGCCTGGCGCTACTCGCGAGTCGCCGCCGACATCGCCCTCGGGCAAGATGCCACGAGCGAAGCAGCCGTCGCGCTTCTCCGGGCGAATGAATCCGCTCGCTACTGTCGACACGTCGGGCCCGCCGATCGGGCCGCAGTCGCCGAGCAGCTCGGCGACCTGTACTACGTCCTGGGCCGGTTCGATGATGCGGAGCGCTCCTTTCGGTCGGCCCGACGAAACAACGTCGAGGCGATCATCGACGTCAGGCTCATGAGGAAGACCGGCTCGGTTCGCGAGCGCCAGGGACGGCCCCATGAGGCGATCCGTTGGCTGCAACGAGCGAGCGAACGTGTGCCCACAGGCGCACGTAGCCATTCGTGGTTGGCCGAGCGCGCGAACATTCTGCTCGCCGAAGCAGGCATCAGGGCCCGAGAAGGCAAGAACGACCTGTGCGTCGACCTCGCAACGAGGGCCCTGATCGACGCCGTGCGAATCGGCGATGAGTCGATCGCTGCACTCGCCCTCGAACGAATCCATGTCGGTCTCGTGTTCATGATGCGACCGGACACCGACCGAACTGGTGCACGTGCACTCGCCGCCCACCGCTCGATGAACGATGCAAGCGGCATGGCCCGCACCCTCATCAACCTCGGGGTCGAGGCCTACTTCGGCGGGGACTGGGACCTCGCCAGCCAGCGCTATCTCGAGGCGTTGGAGGTCGCCCAACGGTCAGGCAGCGTGGTGCTGGCTGCCAATGCGGCGATCAACAGCGCAGAAGTACTCGCCGATCAGGGCGAATGGCAACGTTCGATCGACCTCATCGACGATGCGATCAGGAACTACGAGGCGGTGGGATACGCACCAGGCGTGGCCGCGGCCGATCTCTTCGCAGGGGTTGCCGCCATGCGCGATGGCCAAGTGGCCAACGCACGCGAGAGATTCGATCGCGCCCACTCGGCGCTGGCGGCGCTCGGTATGGACGAACTGCTGGAGGACCTTGCGACCAGGCGGCATGGAACTCGATCTCCTGAGCGGGCGTGTGGACCCGGCAGCATGTCGGCAATTGCTCGATCGGTTCGGTGACGATCACCCGCTCCGATCGCGTCTGTTACGCCTGAACGGGCTCGCCGCGCACGAAGCAGGGGACAGCCTCACCGCGCTGGAGTGCATCACCGAGGCGCTGGCGCTGGATACATCGCCGGGTTTCGACCGGGCGCTGACACTTCGGGCGCGGGCGCTGATGGAGCCAGATCACAACGATGCCTCGGAATGGATGGGGCTGTCCGATGAGATGTTCGCCCGCCTCGGCGTCCGGCGCCCTCCGCCGATGGCGAGGCAACCGTCGGTCAGCCGGTGAACGTGACCAGGATGCTCTGGCCTCCGCCGGGTGCACCGGAGATGGCCACCTGACCACTTCCGTCGGGGCCGTCGAAGTCGAGAACTGCGACGACACCATCGACGAATTGGGAGCGATCGGCGATGTAGCCGGCGGCCGGAAGCGCCGACTCGTAGAAGTCGACCAGGTCGGCGAACGACTGTGCCGACACCCCGCTGAAGCCCGCATCCGACCCCGTACTGCTGGCGATCTGCACGAGCAGATCCGCAGGCAATGGGAACGACGGGTCGACGCTCGCGGGTACCTCGGCAGCACCGACCTGCACCACACCATCGTCGGTCGTGAACTCGGCCTCCGTCTCACCAAGTGGGCCCAGCACCTGTGGCTCGGCCCCCTCCGGCAACGATCTATCGAACTCGGTTGGCGGTTCGTCTGGGACCGAGGTCACTGACGAGGTCACTCCAGGCGCAGTCGTTGACGCTTCCACCGCTTCGTTCTCGGAGCTACAACCCGTCGAGGCGACGAGCAGCATCGCAGCACCGAGAACGAACGCGGGCACCCTCATCGAGACTTCACCTTGATCCCGCCGAACAACACGAGGTCGCCCTTGTCGTACAGCACCCCGTTGTCGTAGACCACCGCGTTCCCGTTGGCCGGATCCCAGATCGTGATCTGGAAGAAGTCGATCCAGCCGTTGTCGATGCCTTGCACTCGGAACCGGTACTGCTTGTTCCCGATCTTGCCGACGCCCTCGGCGATCGCAATGGCATCGTTGACGATCAGGTAGTCGTAGCTGGTCGAGCGGAAGAAGAATTCGCCGAGCAGTCGCAGTTGCGTCTCTCCGGTCGGGACGTCGGCGTCGCGCTTGTACCGAGCGTCGTATCCGAAGAAGGCCGGTGCACCCCATCGGGATCCACCCGGGCGGGCCTCGGAGCCAGACCAGTAGAACCCAGAGCCCGATACTCGACCCTTCGTGTCAGGATCGAACACGACCACGAACTCGAACGTCTGCGAGCTCGTGTCTCCGGCCTGATCAGCGACGGTCACCGTGACGGCGTAGACACCGGCCGCGTCGTAGCGGCGGAAACCATTCACCGACCCCTCGCCGTCCGGGGTCTCGGGAGCGATCACGGGAACCCCGGTCTCGATGAACCCGTCGCCCCAGTCGATCGTGGCCGTGAATTCGTCGTACGGAGCTGAGGCGTCGGAGAAGACAGCCGAGATGTTCACGCCGTCGGCGATGTTCTGTGGCGTCAACGGTCCGACGACGCTCTTGACCAGCGGCGTTCCTGCCGGAGCGACGACTTGGACCGTCAGGCGCTCGGTCGTCTCATTGAGGCCGTCCCGCACGGCAATCTCGATGTCGTAGGTCCCCGGGAGTGCATAGGTGTACGACCCGTTGAACGATCCGTTACGTCCGAGTTCGGGGGCGGTGAAGTCCACCGGCTCTGGCGTCGAGCCATCCCCCCAGTCGATCTCGACCGTGAACGAATCGTTCGGCACCGAGCCATCGCGGAACTCACCGGAAATCTCGATCCCGTCGGTGATCAGCACCGGACCGATCGGACCGACCAGATTGCGGACCACGGGAGGTGCAAGTGGGTCGAAGACGGTGACGACTCCGCTCTTGATCGACGAACGGCCCGTGCTGTCGACGACGGTGACCGTGACGTCAAACGAACCGAAGCGCTCGTACACGTGAGAGCCGATGAAGCCCCCCTGCGTCGAGCCCTCGAGTGGGCCATTGACGAGGAGATCGGAGTCGGACGTGGACGAATCACCCCAGTCGACCGTGGCGGTGTAAGTGTTGTCCGACCCGGATCGATCGGTGAACACGCCTGACAATTCGACCGGGACGCCTGTCGACACCGGGCCCGAGCCCGAGGGCACCGTGAGTGCGCCGACGACCGGCGCGGCGACCACGGGAACGATCGTGAAGATGGCGGCGCCCTCGATGAGGTTTCCGACTCGGTCGGTCGCGGTGTAGGTCAGCTCGTGGGGTCCGAGTGCAGACGGCAGTGGATCACCGTTCGTCACCGGCTGACCGTCGATCGCGAGCGCACAGTCGGCCGAGCTCGCGTCCTCACAACGGACGTCGACGAAACCGACCCCCTTCTGGTACTGACCGAAGCCATCGGCCCGCGGCGTTCCGAGCGTCACACGCGGTTGGCCGTCGTTGTCGACCTGGACCGTGCCACGGGTCTCACGACCGCCAGCGACGACCCGCCAGGTGCTCTCACCGTTGGTTGAGATGGTGAACGATTCGCCCGCAGCGATCTCGCCCTGCGGTTGACCGTTCACAAAATAGGTGGCGGCGCTTGCCGCTGTGGTCACCTGGACGGTTGCGGGACCCTCGTACCAGTTCGTCGTCGGGTTCAGGTTGGTGGTTGCGGGGATCACCTCCAGGAGAGCAGCCGGCGGCGGCGCTTGGACGGGCGGCGGCACGGCTGCGGCAGTGACCTCACCGAAGTTCCGGGCCTTGTTGGTTGCGTAGCCGACGTTGCCCGAGGTGTCCTTCGCTTGAACGATGAACTCGACGTCCGTCGTTCCCGCATCGAGCTGCAACGTGCCCGACCACCGGTTCGTCCCGGGGGTGCGGGTCAGGTCGATGCCGGTCCAGTCGACGGCAGGTGCTCCAGGGTTCTGCGCCACCAGGAGGTAGACGCGGTCGACGTCGGAACTCGGCGTGGTGACGGAGACGTTCAGCACGCCGTTCGACGATCTTCGGATCGACCACACCGATTCTCGGAGCGACGAAGTCACCGTCGCTGGTTCCCGAGTAGTAGACGACGAGGTCGATGTCGTTGTCGAGCCGCTGAACACCCAGGTCGGCGTCGTACTGACCTGTGGCGACGATCAACTGCTGACGTTGCCCCGCGGGGCCGGTCGTCGTGGCGATGTCCAGCGGTTTGGTCGGGAACGTCCCGCTGCTGAGCTCCGGCTCGGGTTGGCCGACGGAGTTGTCGAAGATCGGTGTGGCGATCACCGGATCGGCGAGCGGCTCATACGTCGACTGCATGTCGAGCACGATCGCTCCGTGGGCCACTTCGGCGAGCCTCGTACTCGTCGTCTGGGTCGACGACCGAGATGTCTCGCGACCGTCTTCGGCTGGATCGGCTGACCCGGCGCCACGATCACTTGCTCGCGCCCGCCGTCGTCGACGTTGGCGAAGTAGGTGCCCCCGCCGTTCTCCAGGTCGGTGACAGCCGGTGTTCGGCACGGACAGACTCACCTGAGCGGACGCGCTCCCCGTCGAATCCTGCGTCGGTCTGAATGGTCGACGCTGGCGGGAGCGGGACCGAGTCGATCTCGGTCCCGCCAACCCGATAGAAGGGCAGGCCGTAGAACGTCGACTCCATCAGCGCCTTCTCGTCGTAGACGCTGAAGGTCTGGAGCCCGGCGACATACTCGTTCTTCGCCCAGGCCAGCGCCTGGCCAACGGTCGACACTTCGCCGTTCGCGAGGTCGAACGGGCTGGTCACTTGGGCTGCGAACAGCGCCATCAGCTGCTCGGTGTAGGCGACGGTCTTGGTGTCGCCGTAGCCATAACCGGTGTTGCCGATGTACAGGCTGCCCTGTTGGCCGAGCGTCTGCGCCCAGTCGACCGTTCGTCGTGCTGATCGTGATGTCACTGGCGGCCAGGCCGGAGTGACAACCCATCGAGAAGATGAGCGACTGTCGCAGGGCATCGGGACCGAGCGCTGCCTCCAGATCCTCGCCACCTCCTCGGCGATCAGGTTGTCGTCGAAAGCGACGACCCCGTCGCCGTCAGCGGGAAGCGCTCGGTAGTGGTCGAAGTGCGCGTTCAGCGAGACGAGCGCGTTGGTACCGGCCTCGATCAGCTTGGCAGTGGCATCCTGACGGTCCCACGGCGCACCGTCGGCGGGTCGGGTGCCCTCGGCGAGCTCGTCATCGACCGGAAGGCCGGCGGCGGTGAGCTTCGCCGCCACCGCAGCGGATCCATCGGAGAGGAAGTCGTAGCCGAGCACAGTCGCCGTCGAGATGTCGAGCAGGCCGTTGAATTCGAGATAGGTGTCGATGGCGTCGACGATCTCGCCGGGCTTCTCCACGAGACGGCCCAGTGCCACATCGGTCACGTACAAGTACCGATCGCCGAGCGACCGCGCCGCCGCGTCGCCATACGGCTCGTCGGAGCGGATGAGGCTGTCCCAGAAGGGAACCGTGAACGAGCTCAGCACGTCGCCGCCGGCCAGAGCGCCGTCGAACTCGTGGCGGTAGTCGTACTCGTTGGCGATGAGCGTCTCGTCGGCCAGCCGGGCCATCGGGATGACCTCGTCGCCTCCGAGTATGACGATGTTATCGATGTGATCGCGTTCGTCGTCGATGATGTTCGAGTTGATGGCGGCGACCACGGCGTTCGCAGCGTTCGGATCGCACGAACCCGCGGTGTCCCAGATCTCGTAGGCATCGACCACGGCCTGGTAGCCGTCGACCGGCACGATGACCGGGGAGATCCCGAGCGTCGGGTCCTCTGCAGCTCGATCGACCAGGCGCTGTGCTGCATTCACGAGGTCGGCACGGGCCGCTGGACCGTAGAGCCGCTCGATGCGCTGCTCGTTGACGAGGAGCAGCGTGTCGGCAGCCGCGAGTTCCCCAGCGAGCGGCGGGGTCCCCAAGGTCGCGGTCCCCGTCCCCGGCAGGAACTCGATCGGCTGGCAGACCGCGGGGCGAGAGTCGCTCGCCAACAGCTTGATCTGCAGGGCGGCGGGCTGGATGTTCGAGGCGCCGTTCGAGCCGTAGACCTGGATGTAGTACGTGCCGGCGTCGAGACGTTCTGTCTGCAGAGATTCGGTCTGCGTGCCGGACAGGTTCGAGACCTGGACCAGTCCCACGGTCGGGTCGAGCTCGTCGAGGCGGGCGAAGTCGTCGAGCGGCTCGGCGTCGGTTGCGTCGCTGTCGGGATCGGTGACTGCGAACAGCGGCGCATCCGCTGCTGACCCTGCCGAGTGGAGCGTTCGTCGACGGATCGTCCGGGTCGACCCCACAACGCGATGTCGAGATCGGCGTCGAGGTTCGAGAGTTCGACCACGATCCGCTCATCCTCAGCGACCGTGACCTCGAAGACGTCGTTGTCGGTGGCGTCCTCGACGTAGGTCAAGTACACCCGATTCTCCTCGGCCTGCGTGACGTTGGTCCCCTGATCGAAGTCGTTGTCCTCGAGGCCGTCGGCCACGACGAGTCCGGTCGATGCGACCTGCGAGACCTCGGTACCGGTAATGCTGACCGTCGCGTCGACGGCCAGCTCTCCCGAGCCGCAACGTCGGAAGGAGATCGAACTCAACGGAGTAGGTGACGCCCGGACTGGCGGTGATCGCCCACGACAACACGGTGCCGTCGACGTCCGGATCGAGTTCGGTCGCCGTCGTGCCGCCAGCAGCCACCGCGATCCTCGATCAACCGCCCGGAGCCGGGGACGTAGGCGGCCGAACCCGGGACGTTGGCCTGCAATGATACCGAGCGCGGGGTGCTCGCACTCACGGCGAACGTCGATCGGAACGTCGCTGCGTCGACAGTGCCGGCAGGAAGCGCATGCGACATCGACCCCAGCGAACTCGACGCCTCCGTACGCCAACGACCCGGGGTCGAGGAGCGCAAGGAGGAGGTCGCCGAGCGAGAAATCGTCGAGCAGGTCGGCGAATCCAAGATCAGCAAGGACATCGCCGAGGTCGATCGACTCGTCGTACTCGCCAATGAGATTCGAGAGATCGGCCAGCGTCAGCTGCCCCAACGCCTCGGGACTGAGGTCGCCGAGCGTGGTGTTCGGATTGACCTCGACCGTGATGCCGAGGGCATCCTGCAACGACTGCACGGTGACGAATCGCAGGAGCGGTTCGATGTCGGAGAGCGTCAATTCGTAGACGCTGTCGTCGATTCCGTCGAGAAGGTCCTCGAGCGTGACATCACCGATGCGTTCGAGATCGCCGAGCTGCAGGTTGAGATGTCTCGATCGCCGCGAGCAGCTGGGCCTCGAGCCCAAGGAACGGGACGGCCCGTGGTCGGGTCGACCACAGCCGACAGCAGATCCGAGAACGTGCCTTCGGTGAGGCCCTCGAGCAGAGCTCCGAGAGTGACCTCGCCGAACTGCGCTGAGGTCGACGGCAGGTCGCCGAGCGTCAGATCGTCGAGCAGGTCGAGGTCACCCAATGTCAGATCGGCCAGTTCGAGTGCGGCACGGACTTCTGCGGTCGTGATGTCGAGTGAAGAAGTCGGAGAGCTCGCCGAGGCCGATGCCGTCAGTGGCGCTCTGGAGCGCTTCGAGCGTGGTGTCACCGGACAGTGCGCCGTTGGCGTAGGCGTCGCCGAGTGTGCCGGACTCACAGTCGACCCGATCACAGTTGACGGCGACGCCGCCCGCCAGGATCGCCTTCAACGGGATCGCCTTCAACGGCGAACCAGCGACATCGATCGCCTTCAACGGGATCGCCTTCAACGGCGAACCAGCGACGGAGATGTCCTCCAGCAGGATTGCCTTGAGCGGAATCGCCTTGAGCGGAATCGCCTTGAGCGGGATCGCCTTGAGCGGCGAGGCGTCGAGTTCGATCGCCTTCAACGGAATCTCCGCCAGCGGAGATCCGGCAACGTCGATCGCCTTCAACGGGATCGCCTTCAACGGCGTACCGGCCACCGAGATGTCGCCGACGGTCGTCGACTCCAGCGACAACCCACCGAGCGGGATTGCCTTCAACGGAATCGCCTTGAGCGGGATCGCCTTCAACGGAATGGCCTTCAACGGCGTGCCGGCCACCTGCGCCGCGTCCTCCTGAGCCTGGAGAATCGCCTTGAGCGGAATCGCCTTCAACGGAATCGCCTTCAACGGGATGCCGCGTACGGAGAGGTCGCTCAATGTGGTCGACTCGAGCGCCGCGGCGCTGCAGTCGAAGCTGGGGTCAGCCTCGGCGAGCACATCACACCACTCCAGCGCAACTCCGCCTTCTTCGAGCGTGATCGCCTTCAACGGCGTGTCGGCGAGCATGGCGACACTCAACGGAATCGCCTTCAGCGGTGCGCCCTGCACCTGGATCGCTGACACCGGCGCTCCGTCGGGTCCGATCGCCTTCAACGGAATCGCCTTCAACGGAATCGACGTCGGGATCGCCTTCAACGGGATGCCGGCCGGTCCAATCGCCTTCAGCGGAATGGCCTTCAGCGGGATCGCCTTCAACGGCGTCTCACCGAGGTCGGCTTGCTCGAGGTCGACCGCCGAGACCGGGATCGCCTTCAACGGAATCGCCTTCAACGGAATCGCCTTCAACGGCGAAGCGTTCAGCTCGATGGCCTTCAACGGAATCGCCTTCAACGGGATGGCACCCACCGGGCTGGCGCCGAGCGCCGCGTCCTTCAACAGGATCGCCTTCAACGGCGAATCGGCCACCTCGATCGCCTTGAGCGGAATCGCCTTCAACGGAATCGCCTTCAGAGGGACGCCGCGCAGGGTGATCTCGGTCAGGCTCAGCTCCTCGAGTGCCGCGTCGCAGTCCTCGTACTCGAGCGCGAGATCACCGATCACGTCACACCACGGGTTGGCACCGCCGGTGCCGATGGCCTTCAGCGGGATCGCCTTGAGCGGTGTGGCGCCGAGGGCGATGGCGGCGAGCGGGATCGCCTTGAGCGGTGTTCCGTCGACCTCGATGGCCTTGAGCGGAGTGTTGGCGATCCGGTTGGCCGGAGTCCCGGCGACCGACTCGTCACCGGTCTCGAGGACCTGCCCGAGGGTGAGCGTGGCCAGTGGCTCGTTCTCGAGCACCGAACCCGCGATGACCTTCTGCCAGCCACCCTCGATGTCGATGTTGACGAGCGGGATCGCCTTCAGCGGCGTCAACTCGGCGAAGATCGCCTTCAGCGGCGTCTCGCCGATGGTGATCGCTGCGAGGGACGTGTCCTCCGGCCCGATCGACGAGATCGACGATGCAGCAACATCGGCGGCACCACCACCGCGACGGGCGACCTCGGTGCGGTCGAGCGAG
>CAVUJG010000017.1:0-92586 GCA_963741755.1 Ilumatobacteraceae bacterium
CATCAAGGGGGACCGCAACAACGGGCGCCGAGAGCCCGAGTTCGGATAGTGACGAGGCCCCAAACGGGCTAGCACCAAACGGGCTGGCCCCAAACGGCGACGCACCAAACGGGCTGGCCCCAAACGGGCTGGCCCCAAACGGCGACGCACCAAACGGGCTGGCCCCGAACGGCGACGCACCAAACGGCGACGCCCCAAACGGCGACGCCCCAAACGGGCTGGCACCAAACGGCGACGCACCAAACGGGCTAGCCCCAAACGGCGACGCCCCAAACGGCGACGCACCAAACGGGCTAGCCCAAACGGCGACGCACCAAACGGGCTCGCCCCAAACGGCGACGCACCAAACGGGCTAGCCCCAAACGGGCTAGCACCAAACGGGCTACGCACCAAACGGGCTAGCACCAAACGGGCTAGCACCAAACGGCGACGCACCAAACGGGCTAGCACCAAACGGGCTAGCCCCAAACGGCGACGCACCAAACGGGCTGGCACCAAACGGCGACGCACCAAACGGCGACGCACCAAACGGCGACGCCCCAAACGGCGACGCACCAAACGGCGCTGACTCGGCGAGAGTTCGCTCACTCGGATGTCCCGAAGGCTCGGCCGTTCGGCAGAATCAGCTGGTCGAGCGGCACCGAGAGGAACGGCGCGTCGGGGCCGAGGTCAGATCGGCCACGTTGCGGACCGACGGCTCCGGACAGCGGCGCCTCAGAGGCGACAGGAGCCCGGCACCCGGAGCGGGCTGCGCCCACTGGTAGTCCGAAAGCGGCGAGTCAGCGCGGTAATCGAGATCAAGCGCCGACGATCACCGCCGGGCACCGGACGGTCGCCAGTCGTACAGCAGCACGCCAGTGAGCCCGAGGTCCGCGGCGGTGAGCGCAGCAAGCGGCGTGGCCCCCGCCAGCTCCCCCAGGGTCACTCCGGTGAAGTCCGCCGGGAGTCAAGGCGTGACCGGCACGAACGACGGCAGGCTCTTCGACGGCACCAGCGGCTGGGAGCCAGCGGCACCACGCCGAGATTCAGGTCGCCGAGGGGCTGATCCCCGATCGGCGTTCCGCCAGGTTCACGATCAAGAGCGTTCCGTCGGCCTTCGGTCGAACGAGCGGGCTGCCGAGCAGGGCGGCAGGCTCGATGTCGATGCCGGCGAAGCTGAGCGCGGGCAGCGTGAGCTTGTCGCCCCCCGTACCTGCGACCAGATCGAACTCCGAAGTCAGCAGCAGCAGTCGAGCCGCGCGGCCGCCCTGGCCACACCAGTAGGCGAGGGCAGGGGTGCTGTCCGGCGGGAACGGCAGTTTGTCACAGAGACGCCGGCCAGGAGCGCCGCGAAGATGGGAGATCGATCCCAGGTTGCTGGCCTCGAGGCTGAGGTCACCGAGCGCGATCCGGTCGACGGCGCCTGGATAGCGGCCACCGGCAGCGCTCTCTCGGAAGACGTCGAGCAGCGAAATCGTCTGCTCCACCAACACCTCTGCAGTTCCCGGCATCAGCGCTCGAGACCATCCGCCCTCGATCGGGATCTCGGGCAGCAGGATCGAATTGAGGAGGCGACTGGTGATCGGCGTGTCGTCGAGCCGGAGATCCGCGAGCGTCACCGCAGCGACCGGAGTCGAACCCCGTTGGGTGCGCCGAGATCGGCACGGAGGTCAAGTGTCTTGAGATCAGAAGTTGCGTAGTCGGAAGCGGTCCCGCCGTACCCCTGGAACACAGAGGCCGGAAGGTCGGCAATCTGGATGGTTCCAACGCCCACGGTTGGGGTGAGGATCGCTTGTGGAAATCGCCAGATCGAGCGTAGGGTCCTCGCCCTTCACCGTGATCGACGCAGACAACTGAACCAGCTCGAGCGGAGCCACGTCAGCCGCCGCAAACACACCGAGGGAACAGCTCCCACGCCGCAGCGGACCACCTGTACTCGTCGATGGTGCTGGGTACGAAGCCGCCACCAAAGACGGCACGCAAGGTTCCGTCGGCTTCAAACGAGCCAAAGGGAAGTTCGATGCGCCCTGAGTTGGCAACGTCGCTCGACGGACCAGCGATGCCGAACTCCAGCACCGAGGTGGGCTGGGCGACCCAGTCGTTCTGGATCAGCACTCGTGCGCCGGCGTCGACAGCGACGGTGCCGCTGGTGTCGAAGTCGGCGTCCTCGATGTCGAGTAGGCCCGTCTCCACACGAACGATCGAAGCGGGAGTGTTGGTCCAATCGAGATCGGGGCCGATCGAGCTGGCGCCGTTCGAGCGAACTGTTCCACTGTTGACCACGCTGCCGGCTCCACTGATGATCGTGTCGCCGAGCCAAGCGGTGCCATCGATGTCGAGCGTGCCGTCAAGAGTGAGGTCGCTCACCGTCGCAATCGAACCAGCCAGAACCGTGGCGGTGCTTCCGAAGGGCACCACTGCGGGTTCACCAGGAGCGGGGACGAAGCCGGACGACCAGTTGCTCGGGCTGTTCCACGAGGCGAACAATCCCGTTCCGACGAACGTGTTGACCGTGGGTGCCGGAGGCGTCACGTCGTAGGAGTAGACCGCTCCACCGCCGAAGCCGAACCCGTTGATGTCGAATGCAGCGCCGACGAGCGCATTCGTGCCACTGACCGCAACCGCATCGCCGAATCGTTCGCCGTCGAATCCATCGGGCGGCGCGGAGAACCTCGCGCTCGGTCCAGTTGGCCCCGATGCGATCGAACACGTACGCCGCTCCGGCGCGGTAGGGCACGCCGACCTCTTCAGAACCACCGGCGCCGACGATGATCACGTCGCCGTCGACGTCGACAGCGGTGCCGAACACGTCGCCCGTGCCACCGTCGGAGGCGACGATCCGGACGGGGGCCGAGAAGCCACCGGGCACTCCGCGGTACACCCATGCGGCGCCGGCGTCGCCCCTGCCGGGCGTGGCGCTGTTCAGGAACTCGGTGACGACGAGCGTGTCGCCGTCGATGGCGACAGCGTTGCCGAACTGGCCCCGAGGCTCCTCGGCATGTTGTCGGGGAATTCGCCGCCGTCCGGGCTGACGAGGATCTCGTCGGGAGTGGGGTTCCAGGACCCGCCCGACCGCTTGAACGTGTACACCGCGCCAGCGCCGAGACCGAGTTGCTCATGGCGCCGATCGCTGCGTAGCCGTCGCCGGACGGTCCGTCGAGCACGGCGACCGCGTCGCCGAAGGTCGGCACGGGGGTCGATCCGTTGGGGATCAGCGTCGCGAGGAGGGACCCACCCGAGACGAGGTCGTGCACGCGGGCCTCGGGCACTGCAGCGGCGCTGTCGCCGACGATGAGTGTGTTGCCGTCGATCGACACCGATGTTCCGGCCGGCACGGTGCCGGCACCGAGCGGCGTGAAGTTCGCACCGGGCGCGGTCCGCGACCAGATGCGCACCGGACCGTCCGTCGTGGCGGCGAGGTAGTTGCCGTCGAGTGCGACGCTTGCACCCAACCCAGGGTTGGCGAAGTCGAACAGCACCTGACGTTGCGTCCACTCACCCGCGACGAGTTCGTAGACGAACAGCCCGCCGTCGTCCCCTGACGCCGCGGGGGCCGACACGACCGCCCAGTTGCCGTCGATGTCGATGTCTGATCCGAACCGGTAGCCCGAGCTGTCGTCGGGTTGGTTGATCTTGTTCGCCACGATCTGCAGGGTGATCGCCGTCGCCGTCGGGACGGCGTCGAGCGGGCGGGTGCCGAAGAAGTCGAACGAGCCGGGGAAGCAGTCGGTGCAGGAGATGACCGGGAAGACATCGTCGACCGTCGGCGCGTAGTCCGGCTCGGAACCTTGGATGCCGGAGGCCGAGAGCCCTCCGCCCTTCGTGAGCGTTCCTCCGACGGACAGCCGGCCGTAGTTCGAGGCGTCGGTCGGCGGGCCGTTGATGCCGATCTCGAGGAAGCTGTCGACATCGAGGACGAGATCGCCGTCGACGGTGAGCAGCGCGCCGGTCCCGAGGAACGTGTAGCCCGTCAACCCAGGTTCCTCGGTCTCATCGAGGTACACGACCGGACCGGACAGGGCGAGCTCGCCCTCGTCGACGAGCAGTGAACCGCTCGATGACGACTGCCAGGTGACACCTGGGCCGACTGTGGTGGTGCCGGTTCCGAACGTGCGGGCCTCGCCCCGATTGTCGACGGTTCCGCTGCCGGAGATGTCGATCGGGCCCGACTCGGTGTCGAACACCAGCACGCCACCGTCGAGGAAGATCGCCTCGTCGACGAAGAACTCCTCGGTTCGAATCGTGCCGTCGAGCTCGACGTCACCACGGATCGTGACGGTCACCTCGTTGTCGATGGTCACGCGGGACAGCAGGATGACAGCGATGTCGGCGTTGATGACGGCGTCGGTCTGGAAGGTGGTTGTGCCTCCGATGAAGCGAGCGAAGCCGTCGATGTCGAAGGGTTCACCGAAGAACTCCACGGCGGCGACGTCGAGCTGGTAGTTCTGCGATGCGGGCGCCGTCGGGTCGTGACCGAAGGCGAGCGCGTTGGCGAGGGGCTCGGGGCCACCTGGCACCGCCCACGTCTTGGCTCCGCTCATCACGACCTTGCCGACGGCGTCGACCGACGACGTGCCGCGTGATGCCACCTGACAGGGTCTGGTTGCCCGCCCAGACGAACGTCGTGCCGGTTTCCGACTGTACGTCGATCCCCAATTCATCACCCGTCCAGGTTCCGTCGGCGAAGAGCCGCAGCTCGCCCTCCGCAACGACGATCGCGCTGCCGTCACCCATGTTGAAGTCGAAGCCGCTCGGCAGCACGGTCAGACCATCGCCCACCTTGCGCACCACGCCGTCGTTGTTGAACGTGCTGCTGTTGGGCACGGAAAGCAGGACAGTCTGGTCGGGGTTGACGTCGCCGGAGGTGTCACCGGTGAAGAACTCCCAGAGGCCGCTGTTGTCCACGGTGACACCGTTGGCCAACAACAGACCCGGTCCGTCCACCACGACCTCGCCGAGGTTGGTGAGCACGGTCGAGGTGCCCGAGATGGCGCCATCGAGGAAGAAGATCTGGGCTCCGTTGGCGACGGTGACGAGGCCGGTGATGGTGCCCGATACCTCGGCGAAGTTGCCGATCACGATGTCGCCGACACCATTGAGCGAACCGTTGACGGTGATGACGCCGTCGAGGGTCGAGAGCTCGTTCACCGTGAGCGATCCGTCGATGACCAGGCTCTGGCCGGCGGACTCGAAGCGCAGTACGTCGACCGACTGGCCGGACGGGATCGTGATCGTCTCGGCGGGCGTTCCATCGAGACAGGCGACGTCAGCGCCCGTCGGGAACTCCCAAGGTCCAGTTCGCCGGATCGGTGAAGATCCCGTTTCCGGCCGCACCCGTCCAAGTGGTGGTGCACGGACCCGTCGGTGCGATGCCGGTCGAGAAAGACCGCGCCGGCTGGACGCGTTGGTGCCGGGCGCACCTGCAACGAGGGTGGTGCCATCGAAACCGAGCGCCCAGCCGAGGCGGTCACCGGCGGCGACCGGTGGAGCGTACGGCAACGGGTCGACCAGCAACGCGTTGCTCGGGTCGATGCGGTAGATGTCGACCTGGCCACCGCTTCCACCGCGCCCGACCGCGACGTCGGTCCCCTCGATGTCGAGGTAGTCGTTGACCGCCTGGATCAACGGGTCCGATACGACGAACGTGCCGAGGTCAGTCGTGTTCGTGCGCTGGAAAGGCGCAACGGGCAGGGTCTCGTTGACATTGACGTGGAGCTGGCCGGTGTCGGAGACGCCGCCCGTGACGATGAGATTCCCGGAGATATCAACGGCCGAGCCCATGTTCGGCTCGGTGAACTGCGCCACGCCGGGATTGCCGAACACACCGGGACCCCATGAGTAACGACGACTGACACCCGGCGCGCCGGCGACGAGCCGTCCGTCGCCGGCTGCCGAATCGTCGAATGCCACGGCGAACCCGAGCTGAGCTCCAGATGGAGGAGGTGACCCACTGAAGTCCGCCGACAGGGGTGGGCCGACGACCCAGGAGCCACCCTCGCCGCTGCTGAGTGAGGCGGTGTAGACGCGGCCCTGTCCACCAACCGCGCCCGGGGCGCCGATCGCAAGGCTGTTGTCGCCCGTCCATGCGACCGAAGCGCCGAATTCGTTGCCGATGCCAAGGCCCTCGGCCTCGATCCAGCCGCCGAGCTGCGACCACACACCGCCGTTGATCCTGAAGACCCGACCCGGCCTTCGTCCTCGCGAGCCGATTCTCCGACGGCGAGCAGGTCGCCGCGCAGGTCGACCGCATTGCCGAATCGGGCACCGAACTCGGGGGACGGCGACGCGATGGTACCGGTGCGCACCCAGGGAGACCCGGCGTCGGAGCGCTCGTAGATGTACACGAGGCCGGCGTTCGGCGCGACGACATCCAAGAGCGGCGCTCGGACGTCTGCGTCCGGCGCAGAGACCGCCATCCGGTTGCCCTCGATCGCCACGGCGCTGCCGAACCGCTCGCCGACGGTCGAAGAGACCAGCGCATCGCTGCCGCCGACCACTGCGACCGGCGAGAACGTGCTCGTGTTGCCGAGCGCATCTGTCGCTGTCGCCACGATCGCGTCACCTTCGATGATCGTGCCGACGAGAAACCGTTCAGTGACGGGGCCCGGGCCGTTCACGTTGCCGATCGCGGGGTTCGTCCCGATGGGCACGGCACCCTGGCCGGACGCGGCGGAATCGGCCTTGAAGAACCGGACCTTGATCGGGTAGGCGCTCGGCCCGTCCGGTGAATCGATCGTGTAGTCGATCACCAGGTCGCCGCCGTCGATGCGAACCCCATAGATGATCGGATGGTTCTGACCCCGGTTGGGACCTCGTCGACGTCGCCTGCGTCGTTCACGCCGACACCCGCCAGGACGATCCCTCGGTCGCGGTTCGACGAGATGTCGTTGAAAGCGATCTCGTTACCCGTGCCGGCCAACACGACCACGCCATTGTTGTTGTTCCTGATCGTGTTCGGCTGCGCTCCAACGCCGCCGATCGTGGTGTTCGAGCCACCGTTGATGACGATGCCGCCTTCGCCGCCCGCCAGGTTGTTTCCGAGCGTCGCGCCCGCAATGCCGAATCCGACGCCGATCCAGTTGGCGAGGATCTGCGTGCCGACCGTGCCGGTGCCGATGAAGATGCCTTCGCCGTTGTTGCCGCCGATCGTGTTGCGACCGTTCAAGAAGCCGTTACCGATCTGGTTGCCGTCGCGGGTCGAGGTGTCTGCTCCGTCGCTCGCACACGTGAGGATCCCAACGCCGTTGGCGACCGAAGTGGTACCACCGGCGTCGGTACCGATCAGGTTGCCGAGCACGGAGTTGTCGTCGGCGTCGCCCTGGATCACGATCCCACCGCCGTTGCCGGAGATCAGGTTGCGATCCGCCGGGTTCGTGCCGCCGACGACGACGTTGTTCGCCCCGTCGATGAGGATGCCGTCGATGTGGCCGAAGTTCCCGGTGGCGTCGGCGCCTATGTAGTTACCGGCAATCGTGGTGCCGTCGCCAGCGACGATGCCGGTTGCGAAGCTGAGGATCGACAGACCGCGGACCGTCGAACCGGTCGACGCCGACAGATCGAGACCTACGGGGTCGGGGCCGGGGCGAGGCCAGGGCCAGGGCCAACGAGTCGCACGCCTGGCACGGCGTTGATCGTCACGACCGCGCTGTTCGTGGGCGACGAGCCGGGCTGGGTGAAGCCATCGATGGTGATCGTGTCGGTGATCGGCGGCAGTGCGGTGAGAGGACTGATCGTGTGAGGAGCGGCGCCGGGGATGGCGAACGCAATCGTGTTCGCACCCACGGCGGCGTTGGACTCCTGGATGGCGGCCCGCAGCGTGCATGCTCCCGCCCCCGTGTCGCACACTCCGTCACCAACGATCGCGTCGGCTCCGTCGCCGCTGTCGTCGACCACGATGAACCTCGAGACAAGGTCGGCGGTGAAGGCCCGGCCTTGATCGGTGAACGCCCCGTCAGCCAACGGGTCGCCCGTTGCCAAGACTCGTCCGGACAGCGCCACGAACGCGCCGTACTCGCCGCCGGCCACCGGGGTGTAGCCGGCCGGCTGGAACGACTCACCGGTGGTCGCCCAGGTCTGAGTGACGGGTGAGTAGTCGAACAGTTCGACGGCGCCACCTGCAGCGGTTGGACGCCCCGACAGCGATCGTCTCGGTTCCGCGGGCGACCGACAGCGGCCCGGTACCGCTGCTCGGCACGAGACTCGCCGTGCGGAAAGAGCTCGGGTGCCAACGCTCCGACCCGGGCGACCGGGCCGTCGAAGTCGTACACGAACGCGCCGCTGACAGCATCTGCCGCCACCACGAAGCCGGTGCCCTCGATGTCGAGGTCGCCACCGAACCCGCTCCCAACTCCGAGTCCGGCATCGAGGTAACGAGCGACACGTTGGTCTGTCTGTATGAACGACGCGCCGTTCCATGAGATGGTGCGGACGATCACCCAGTTCATCCCGCCTGCCAACGTCCAGCCCTAGGAGAAGTCGTCTCCCCCGAGGTGCTCGACATCGACGGCAGCTCCCTGGAACGAGTCCGTGCTGGTTCCCAACCCGTTCAACGAATCGACGAAGGTGCCCCCGGTCCGGGTGTATCCGCGGATGCGGCCGCCATTCGGGCCTGGATCGGGGGTCCCCGTCCAGGGCTCCTGCGGTGCCCCGGTCATGATGAAGTCGACAGTCGCTCCGTCGCCCACACCCACGGCAGCGCCGAAGCCGGCGTCACCGGAGGCCAACGTCTGGCTCAGCTCCCAGACTCCGCCAACGCCACGATCGAAGACGTCGACCCTCCCGGAGACGATCGAGCCGATGACCGCGATGTCACCACTGATGTCGACCGACGTCACGGTCTCTCCGCCAAGCCGGGGGCAGGCGGACCGGACGGCAGCAGCTCCTGGACCCGCGTCCAGACGCCGGCCTGCCGCTCGAAGACGGTTGCGGTCGTCCCCCCGCCCACGATCATCCGGCCCCGCGCCTCGTCAATCGAGCCGACCGACCCGAAGAACTCCCGTTCCTCCGGTGTCTCGGCAAGGAGTTCCCGCTCTTCGCTGATCGTCGGGTCGATCGTGATCGGATACTCGGCGCCGGCGGTGTCGACGCGCAGCTCGATGTCACCATCGACGACGGCCATCTCGGCTGGGAGGTCGGTGCCGTTCGCGTCGAACGCGAACAGGCCCCGATACCAGACGATGCCGCCGTCGGCGCGCTCGATCGCGACGTTCTGGCTGTCGACGAGGCTCGGATTCCCGTCGACGACGTCGACGGTCACGGTGAGTTCGTCACCGGCCGACACCGGCGCGTCGACGGTGTAGCCGTGCTCGATGCCATCGCCGGCACGCGCGATACCACTCGGTGACGTCACCCCAATCCGCGGAGACCTCGCCGTCGCCTTGGGTGATCACCGGCTCGACGCCGGACAGGTCCACGTCGCCGATCGTGGTGGTGCCGAGTTCGAAGATCGGGTCGTCCGCGCCGGTGGAGATCGCGGCGGAACCATCGGCGAGCGTGAGGACCATCTCGCCGGCGGGGAGCGCGGCGGAGGTCAGCGGGGTCGGGTCGGTGGGTGATGCGTTGCCGGGAGCGGAGGGAGCATCCGCAGGCGTGGCGTCGAGATCCGTGGCAGCGGGAGCTGCGGGAGCGACCAGGCGCTGCTCGACCCGATCGGCGACGGCGACGGCAGTCAGCGCCAGCACTGCCGACAGCAACAGCGGCACCATCGAGGGCCGACGCAGTGGACGAGCAGATCGGAGCGATCGCGATGCGAGCCGCTCGTCCCGCCGGGGCGTCTGCGACGCACGAGATCGCCGCTTGCGCTCGGTGTGTTGTTCGCTGACCACGGCGCCCGCCGACTCGTTCATCTGTTTCCCCACCCCGCACTCATTCGACGCAGCTCCCCTGCACCGTGTCATCGGGTCGTCCACTTGGCTAACACGGTTTCGTTGCGTGCGCCAACAGAACCGCGCTGAACGTGCCCGATGTCTCAACGAGGTCCGACGTTGCGCGCCGAGCCGGTCACGCTCTGCAGTCGCATCGGGCCGTCGTCACACGAAGTCTTGACTAGCTCGATGCAGATCGACGCCCGGGCGCGCGTCAGGTCTTGTGGAGGACCTTCTCGCGGAACACTCGGGGGCTGTACGCCGTCAACACGACGTCGCTCGTCGCTCGCACTGAGGCCGAACGAGGGAACCCGAGGAACGGGCCGAGCTCGCCGAAGTACTGATCGGGGCCGAGCTTGGTGAGCAGCTCCTCGCCGCCGTCGGCGAGCACCCGGATCACCTCGACATTGCCGGACTTGATCACGTACACCAGATCGGCCGGGTCGCCCTGTTCGAAGATCGAGTCGCCCGCGCCGTAGCTGACGTCGTGCGTCGGGCGCTCCTCGTGCTGGTCCGGCGGCACCATCTGCACGATGCGGTCGGCGATCGGCACGAGCCGCGAGTCGTGCGTCGACACCACGATCATCCGCCCGTCGTCGCGCAGGCTCTGCAGCAATCGGATGATCGCCTCGGCCTGGATGTGGTCGAGGTTCGCCGTCGGTTCGTCGGCGAGCAACAGCGGCGGGTTGTGGCCCAACCCCCGGGCGACCGCCACGCGCTGCATCTGACCACCCGACAGTCGACTCGGCAGGTGGCCGGCGCGTTCGGTGAGGCCGACCTGTTCGAGCAGTTCGTCGGCGCGGGCGAACGACTCCTTGTGGCCGTGGCCGGTGAGCGTCAACGGAACCGCAATGTTCTCGCGGGCGGTCAGCGACGGGATCAGGTTGAACGCTTGGAAGACGAACCCGATCTCCTCGCGGCGATACGTGTCGAGGGCGCCACCCTTCAGGGCGGTCACATCGGTGGGGCCAAGCTGAATGGTGCCGCTGGTCGGCGTGAGGATCCCGCCGAGACACGACAAGAGCGTTGTCTTGCCACATCCGGATGGGCCGAGCAGCACGATCAGTTCACCGCTCTTCGCTCCGAACGACAGGTGGTCGAGCGGGCGGATGGCGTAGCCGTCGTGGATGAACTCGACGACGAGGTCGGTGACGGTGAGTGGTCCGATGGTCATGCTGCCCCCGAGAATGCTTGCGACGGATCGGATCTGAGTACCTTGCGCATGCCGATCGCTCCGGCGGCCAGCGCCATCACCACCGCCAACAGCGGAAGCTGCCAGAACGCCCGCGCCGGCACAGTCACCGGAAGCGGGAACTGCGGGGCGAGGAACACCTGGATGATCGCCGCCAGCGCGACGGCACCCAGAGCGATCAACACCGCCTGCAAGGCAAGACTGCCGAGCAGCGCCTTGTTCGGGGCTCCAACAGCCTTGAGCACGGCAAAGTCGCGCTGACGGTCGAGCGCCGACAGGTAGACGACAGCGCCGACGATGATCGCCGCAACGAGCCACAACAACGCCCGCACGAGGTCGATCGAGGCGATCGCTCCCTCGAGCGGCTGCAGCGTCTCGTCCACCACGTCATCGGACGTCAGCGATGCCAGTCCGGACGGGAGCGGGCCGAGTTCGCCGGAGACGAGCACCGAGCTGATCACCTCGGTCGTGGTGAAGGCGAGCATCTGCGCCTCGGGCAGCCGAAGGTAGACGAACGGGATGCCGGCGAGGACTGTCGTGTCCTCGGTCAACCCGACCACGGTGAACGGAACCCCCGCCACGGTGATGTCGGCGCCGACGTCGATGTCGAGCGTCCGGTCGATCGCCGCCTCGCCCTCGGCCTCGGGGACCCGACCTTCGACGACTTGAGGAGTGCCGAGGCCGCCGGATTCGAACCCCACCAGCACCACCTCTTCCGGCGTCGCTCCATCGGACAGGCTCGACCGGGTGATCACCACGGGCGACTTGGTCGCCGCATCAACAGCATCGAACGCGGCGACCGGCATCACCGAGACCGAGGTGAACGGCGCAGACACACCTTCTGGCAGCACCCACTCGTCGGCACCGAACTGTTCGACCGTCTCCGCCGGTTCGAGGTTGAACTGGTTCACGAGACCGGTCATCACGAACAACAGTGCGAACACCACCGCCCCGAGGATCGTGACCACGATGAACCGCGTCTTGCGGTACACGAGATCACGGAAGGTCAGCAACAACATCAGGCAACTCCCAATTCGGTTCGTGTGGCTGCCCATTCGGCCACGGTGTCCTTCGACGCCTCGTAGCCGGCTTCGGCCACCTCGCGCGTCCGCTCGAACTCGAGCATCCCGATCCCGGGCAGGTGCAGCGTCACGAGCAGATCGATCGATCCGGCCTGCATCGACTCGCGCTGGTTGCGGACCGAGCCGGTCATCATGCTGCGCAACAGCACCGACGTGGCACTTGGCAGCGGGGAACGGCCCGGCGTCACCGACGACCACAGCGCCCGCACGCCCGACACCGACATCCCGAAGTCGCTGTGTGCACGCGGGCCCAGGTCCGGCGCGACGTCGACGGCGATGATCGTGCCGACCGTGCTGTCGTCACGCATCACTTCAAACGGCAGATTGTTGAGGACTCCGCCGTCGACGAGCAGGTCGCCGTCGTGAGGCACGGGCGGCAGCACACCGGGGATCGCGAGGCTGGCTCGAACGGCGAGCGCTGTGGCGCCGCGCCGATGGACTTCGAGACGCGACTTCGTGAGATTCGTCGACACGCAATAGAAGGGCAACCACAGATCCTCGATGTCGCGGCCGTCGAAGGTCTCCTCGATGTTGCGACTGATGCGACCGCCCTTGAGCAGAGACACCACCGGGATCGTGTAGTCGAGCAGGCGGTGCGACTGCTGCTCGACGAGCGCCAGCAGTTCCTCGCCACGCGGTCCGAGCGCGATCGCGGAGGCGATCACGGTGCCCATCGAACATCCGGCGACTTTGTCGACCGGCACACCGTTCTCGATCAGCGCTCGGAGGACACCGAGATGGGCGAAGCCGCGGGCCCCTCCACCGCTGAGCACCAGTCCGTATCCGTGGCCACTGGCAAGTCTGGCGAGACGCGCGACATCATCAGCGGATCCGCTGCGAACGTGCACGACGTCGTCGATCCGCCACGGGGCAATCAGTTCAGCGGTTCCTCGCGGTCGCTCGGTCGAGGCCGGATGGAGCACGGCGAGCATCCGCGCGACATGGCCGGCGTCGGTGATCGTGGCGAAGATGTCGGAGATCAGCGACCGCTCTGCGGCATCGGGATTCGGCGAACACACCACGACGACCCGGTCCGCCTGGCGCAGCGCCCGACGGGTCCACGCCGTCACGCCGGCATCGGTCTGCAGGACGACGTGGTCATTGCCGACGTCGGCTTCGTGCATGAACTCGGCGAGGCGCGGCACGCCGACGTTGTCGGTCGCAGCCTGCGAGATCGCCGTGCGGTTCAGCACCCGGTCGACGCGGTCACTCGACAGATGTTTGGTCGATCCGAACCGGGCGATCTCCGCCGCCATCTGCGCCACGAGGGCATCGGCATCGCACTTCGCCGTGACGGCAACCGTCAGCGATGATGCCCGATCGAACCGGCGCTGCGACGGGCTGCGCAGGCGAATCAGGATACGACGCGTGACGTTGAGCATCATCGCCGGCGAGATGGCGACGAGGTCCTCGAACGTTGCCGCCGAGAACGAAGCGAGCGTCGTGTCGCGAACCGCACGAACGGTGGCCGACCGCGGCGCCCGGTCGAGCAATCCCAACTCGCCCACCACCTCGCCACGACCGAGTTCGGCGACGAGACGTTCCTCGCCGTCGTCGACGGCGTGGACCGACACACGACCACCGACCACGAAGTAGGCAGCGTCGGCGACGTCGCCCTGCGCGAACAAGACCTCGCCGGCTTCGAGTCGGCGCCAGCCGACCCGGTCGACGACCTGTTGCACGATCGCCTGGTCGGTGCTCCCCATGAGCTCGGCGACCATCGTGGCCACGTTCGTGCGGTCGACCCGCTCGCGTGCCTCGTCAGAGACCCGATCGGCCATCTCGGGATGACCGTTCAGCCAATCCTCGAACTCCATCCGCTCGATTTCCAACAGCTCGACCGGGCCGCGAGCGGTGAGCGTGGCGGTGCGCAATCCGCCGGCGACGACCGTGACCTCGCCAATCACATGACCCGCTTCGACCGTGCCGACGACGACCTCGCCTTGCGCAGTTGATTTCGATGCCGACATCCGGCCCGATTCGATGTAATACACCTTGTCGGCCGCATCGCCTTGCTCGACGAGCACCTCACCGTCGGCGAGCGACACGGAGCGGGCGCGCGACGCCAGGCTCTCGATCAACTCGACCTCCAGTGTCACACCGTCCCCTCTCGCTCGTGTTCGGCGCATCCCCCGGGAAACACCCCGGCCGACAGTAGCCACACCGCGCCCAACACCAGGAACCCCGCCAAGCCACCCGCCATCCGTTCTCGTGAACAAGTTCGCGGACAGAGCGCTCATTTGTTCACGAGAAGCGCTCCGTCGTCGGGCGGCGAGGGCCGCACCGGTAGGTTCGTCACGGTGACCGACACCGCTGCAACGCCCCGGCCCGGATCGATCCTCGGCACGAGAGTGTTGCGAACCGAGGACCCCGGCCTTCTCACGGGCAGCCGCAAGTACCTGGCCGATCTCGCCCTCGTCGGAAAGCTCCACGCCGTCTTCGTGCGATCCGACGTTGCCCACGGCGAAATCCGCACGATCCACACCGAGGACGCGGTCGGGATGCCCGGGGTGGTCGAGATCCTCACCGCCGCCGAACTCGGCGTTGGCCCGCACCACGGGTTCGCCACGGTGCATCCCGACTTCGCGCGGGCGCCCCTCGCCGACGGGCGGGTGCGTTTCGTGGGCGAACCGATCGCCGTCGTGCTGGCCGAGACGTTCGAGCAGGGCGAGGACGCCGCCGAGCTCGTGTGGGCGGACATCGATCCACTTCCCACGTACGTCGACGCCGAGGCGGCGTTGGCCGCCGACGCGGTGGAGATCTTCCCCGGACACGGCTCGAACGAGGCGATGGTGATCGCCGACAAGCCCCGCACCGACCTGTCGCTCGCGGACGTCGTGGTGCGCGGTCGGTATGTCAACCAACGCATGGCGGTCGTGCCGATGGAACCCGACTGTTGCGCGGCCGAGGTCGACGCCGACGGACGGCTCACGTTCTGGGCATCGACGCAGATGCCACACGGTCTGCACGGCCAGCTCGCCGCTGCGCTCGCGATGGAGCCCGCACAGATCCGGGTGATCACACCCCAGGTCGGGGGCGGTTTCGGCGGGAAGGCAGGCATCCACGCCGAGTACTCCGTGGTCGCCGCTGCCGCTCGCCGCACCGGCCGACCCGTGGTGTGGGTACCGCCGCGCAGCGACGACATGAAGGCGCTCCCCCACAGCCGTGGTCAGATCCAGTACGCCGAACTCGGCTGCACCCGCGATGGCGACTTCACCGGGTTGCGCGTCCGGTTGGTCGGTGACGCCGGTGCGTACCCGAGCATCGGAGCGTTCCTGCCGGGCGGCACTCGACGAATGGCGCAGGGCACGTACGATTTCCCGACGATCGAGTTCGACGTGGCGGTGGCCGTCACCAACACCACACCGATGGGCGCCTACCGCGGCGCCGGGCGCCCGGAGGCCACCGCGCTGCTCGAGCGGCTCGTCGACCATGCCGCGCTGGAGTTGGGCATCGATCCGATCGACATCCGGCGGCGCAACTTCCTCGGCGACGACGTGTTCCCGTTCCACACGCTCACCGGCAACACCTACGACACGGGCCGGTACAACTTCCCGCTCGATCGTGCAGCCGAGGTGGCCGGCTACGACCAGCTGCGCGCCGAACAGGCGAGGCGGCGCGAGGCGGGCGACGAAATGCTGCTCGGCATCGGGGTGGCCTCGTATGTCGAGATCACCGCCGGCGGCGGCAGCGACGAGTTCGGCGCAATCGAGGTGCACGACGACGGCACCGCCACGATCTACGCCGGCACCCAATCGCACGGGCAGGGCCACCAGACCGCCTACGCGATGCTCGTCGCCGACCAGACCGGTATCCCCGTCGAGCACATCACGTTGGTCGACGGCGACACCGACCGGGTTCGCACCGGCGGCGGCACCGGGGGTTCGAGGTCGTTGCAGCTCGGGGGTTCCGCCGTACGTGGAGCGACCGAGGCGATGGTGACCAAGGCCAAGCAGCTCGCCGCTCGTTTGTTGGAGGCCGACGAAGCCGACATCGTGGTCGACACAGCATCGGGCACGATCGGCGTGGCCGGTGTCCCGGCGCAGGCGCTGACGTGGGGAGACCTCGCCGCCCGGGCAAGCTCCGTCGGCGAACAGCTCGACGGCGAGTTCGACTTCCACCAGGAAGGGGCGACGTTCCCGTTCGGCGCACACATCGCTGTGGTCGAAGTCGATGCGGGCACGGGCAAGGTACGTCTCGTTCGGCACATCGCTGTCGACGACTGCGGCACCGTGCTCGCACCGCTGTTGGTCGAAGGTCAGCAGCACGGAGGGATCGCTGCGGGTGTCGGCCAGGCGCTGTTCGAAGAGGTGTGCTTCGACGAGGATGGCAATCCGATCACGTCGAACCTCGCGGAGTACGCAATCCCGTCGGCGGCCGAGCTGCCGTCGTTCGAGGTGCACTCGACCGAGACGCCGACTCCGCTCAATCCCCTCGGCGCAAAGGGAATCGGCGAAGCGGCGACGATCGGCGCCACCCCGGCGGTGCAGAACGCGGTGATCGATGCCGTCGCTCATCTCGGAGTGCGTCACATCGACCTCCCGTGCACGCCCGAACGGGTGTGGCGGACGATTCGTGACGCCGAATTGGGGGTACTCCCAGACCCGTGGAGCGAACCACCCGACATCTTCGACCGTCTGCGGACGGCATCCCATGCCCCCAGCCAGGAGGACGCCGCCGGAGCTGCCGCGGCCGACGGCATCTGACCCGACGAACCGATCGCGCGACTGGACCGGCTACCTACTGGTCGGTAGGGTGGCGAGGGTGAACGATTCGGAGATCCTGCACGAGCTGACGCCCGTCGCCGAAGCGCTCCTCGAGCGTCATCTCGCGACCACCAAGGAGTGGTTCCCCCACGACTACGTCCCCTACGGCCGTGGGCGCGACCACGAACCGGGAGCGCAGTGGTCGCCGGACGACGCCGATCTGGCGGGTCACGAGATCGGCCCCGAAGTTCGCAGCGCCCTCCTCGTCAACCTGTTGACCGAGGACAATCTGCCGTACTACTTCCGCACCGTCGAGCAGCTGTTCGGCAGGGACGGTGCCTGGGGCACGTGGGTGCGGCGGTGGACGGCCGAGGAGGGTCGCCACTCGATGGCGATCTACGGCTACCTGATGACCACCCGGGCGATCGACCCCGTCGAGCTGGAGCGCTCGCGGATGGCGCAGGTGTCCGGCGGCGAGACGCCCGACCCGCCGCTGCACGAGGGGTTCATCTACCTGGCGCTCCAGGAGCTGGCCACCCGGATCTCGCATCGCAACACCGGCGCGCTGCTCGGTGATCCGGTCGGCTATGAAGTGATGAAGCGCGTGGGCAGCGACGAGAACCTCCATCAGCTCTTCTACCGCGACCTCGCTGCCGCGGCGATCGAGGTCGACCCCAACACGATGATGATCGCGATGGAGAAGCAGGTGCGGAGCTTCGCGATGCCCGGCACCGGCATCCCGGATTTCGATCGCCACGCTGCGCTGATCGCGAAGGCGGGCATCTACGACCTGCAGATCCACCACGAGCAGATCCTCGCTCCGGTCGTGCTGCGACAGTGGGGCGCCGACAAGATCACCGGACTGACCGGCGACGGCGCCATTGCGCAAGAACGCCTGATGAAGCGCCTCGCCACCAGCGAGAAGGTCGCCAAGCGCTTCGCCGAACGCCGCGACGCCGCCCTCGCGACCGCCTGATCGTTCCGAGCGATGAGCGAAGCGACCGCATACGGCGGTTTCGCTCATCGCAACCGGCTCAACCCCACCACCGATGAGCGAAGCGACCGCATACGGCGGTTTCGCTCATCGCAACCGGCTCAACCCCACCACCGATGAGCGAAGCGACCGCATACGGCGGTTTCGCTCATCGCGGGGCGACGGCAGACTGGCGGCGATGACCCGCTTGTTCGTCGCCGTGTGGCCGCCCGATCACGTGATCGAGCAACTGGCCGACCTGGAGCGGCCGCGCGATCAGGGCGTCAAGTGGGTCCCGATCGAGAACCTGCACATCACGCTGCGGTTCCTCGGCGACGCGGAGGTCGACGAGGTCACCGATCGGCTCGATCAGGTGCTGCTGCCCGCCGCGACCGTCGCGCTCGGTCCGGCGTTCGACCTCCTCGGTGAACGGTCGCTGATCACACCGGTGGCCGGCGTCGACGACCTTGCCGCCGTGGTCCAGAACGCCGTCCGCGGGCTCGGCACCGAACGCGAGCGCAAACGCTTCCAGGGTCACATCACCGTCGCCCGACTGGCGCGCCGCGCCCGACCGACGCGGAGTGCGGGCCGACCCTTCGAGGCGTCGTTCGATGTCGACGAGGTGGCACTCGTCGCCAGCACGCTCACCGACGTCGGCGCCGTCTACGAAAACGTCGCCACGTGGCCCACCCTCTGAGTGCCAGGCTGACGGCATGAGCCGCGAACGCATCTCCCAGGGAAGTGAGTTCGAGCAGACCATCGGGTACTCGCGAGCGGTGGTCGACGGACGATGGGTGTTCGTCGCCGGCACCACCGGGTTCGACTATTCGACGATGACGATCTCGGACGACATCGTCGAGCAGGTCGACCAGACGCTCGCCAACATCGACGACGCGCTCGACGCGAGCCGGGTCGAGTGCCGCCGACGTCGTGCGGGTGCGCTACCTCCTCCCCGATGCCGACGACTTCGAGGCGTGCTGGCCGTCATTGCGGCGCTACTTCGGCGACGCTCGACCCGCAGCGACGATGATGGTCGTCGGATTGTCCGACCCCCGCATGCGCATCGAGATCGAGGTCACCGCCCTCAAGCCGGAGTGACGTCGATTGCAGCAAGAGTCTGATCCCAGCTGCGATGCCGGCAGGTGCTACGACTACGCCATGGGGGATCTGCTCACTGCGCTGGCCGCAGCACAACCGGACAAGACCGCGATCATCGACGACCGGACGGGGGTGACCGGAACGGACGATGTGCGCACCTGCACGTACGCCGAGTTCGAGGATCGGGCGAACCAGCTCGTTCATGTGCTCGACGGACTCGGCGTCGGTCCTGGCGACAAGATCGTGTGGTGCGGCCAGAACTCGACGGGCATCTTGGAGCTGACGAGCGCCTCGCGCAAGATCGGCTCCACGGCCGTCCCGCTCAACTACCGGCTCTCCGACGAGGAGGCCGCCTATGTCGTCGACCACTGCGACGCGACGACCGTCTTCGTCGACGCCGAGTTCGCCGAGCTCTTCGTACGGATCCGCAACGAGATCCCGAAGGTCGTCAACCTGCTGGTGTTCGACGGTGACGCACCCGACAGCATGACGGCCGTCGACCCGCTGATCGCCGCGGCGTCCACCGAGGTGATGGAGCGAGACGACGTCGACGAAGGCGGCGCGACGATGACCTACACGTCGGGCACCACCGGAAAGCCGAAGGGTGCGTTCCGGCGCACGGCCGCCGATCCTCGTGCGGGCGCAGCGTTGATGCAGCACATCGGTTACCGGCCCGACGACATCTATCTCACCACCGGTCCGCTGTACCACTCGGGTCCGGGCGGTTTCGCGGCGAGTGCGATCGCGATGGGCCAGACCGTGGTGTTGCAGCGCAAGTTCGATCCCGAGGACTGGTTGCGGGTGCTGCAACTCCATCGGCCGACGTCGACGTTCTCGGCGCCGACGCCGATCCGGATGATCTGCAATCTGCCGGCCGACGTCAAGGCGCGCTACGACACGTCGTCGATGCGGGTGATGATCGCCAACGCGGCGCCGTGGAGCTTCGCGCTCAAGCAGCAGTACGTGGCCGACTTCCCGCCCGAGTCGCTGTTCGAGATCTACGGGTCGACCGAACTCGGCGTGAACACGGTGCTGCGACCGGAAGACCAGATGCGCAAGCCGGGCTCGTGCGGCAAGGAGGCGCCGATGGTCGAGATCCGTCTGTACGACGAACTCGGCGGCATCGTCACCGGGACCGGCCCGGATGCAACGGGCGAGGTGTTCGTGCGGTCGACGGCCGTGTTCGCCGACTACTACAAGCAGCACGACAAGTTCGAGGAAGACCATCGCGACGGCTTCCAGACCGTCGGCGACATCGCGTATCGCGACGACGAGGGATTCCTCTACATCTGCGACCGCAAGAAGGACATGATCATCTCGGGCGGGATGAACATCTATCCGGCCGAGATCGAGGCGGCGCTCGAGTCGCACCCCGACATCTACGAAGCCGCCGTGTTCGGCATCCCGAGCGACGACTGGGGCGAGTTGGTCCACGCCGTGATCGTCAAGCGGGAAGGCTCAGACCTCGACGAAGACGGCGTGAAGGCGCACTCGCGCGAGCACCTGGCGAGCTACAAGATTCCGCGGTCGATCTCGTGGATCGACGAACTCCCGAAGACCGGCTCCGGCAAGATCCTCAAACGCGACCTACGCAAGCCGTACTGGGAAGGCCGGGCAAGCAACGTCTGACCTCGGGGCACCGCGGCGATCAGACCAGCGACCTCGTCACTCCGCCAAGATGGCGTCGATCTGGCCGAGCGCGGCGCGCATGCCTTCCTCGGCGCCCATCGACAGCGTCTGTTCCATCGCATCGAGCGTCGGGAACGTGCTGCGGATCGTCATGCGCGTGGTCGAGCCCTCACTTGCGAGATCGATTCGCATGACATTGACGGGAAGGTCCGGATTCGGTTCTCCCTCGTCGTCGGCGAAGCCGTCCTGCACCTCCAACAGGTTCGGCGCCTCGACCGCGCGAACGCGCCACCAACCGTGGTACTGCTCGCCGTCGGGTCCGGTCATGAAGTAGGCGACGGCCCCGTTGGGCGTGAGGTCGAAGTCGGTGAACGTTGCCGGATGGGTCGGCGGGCCCCACCACCGTTCGAGCTGACGCGGGTCGGCCAGCAGCTGCCAGACTCGGTCGATCGGTGCGGAGAACTCCGAGACGATCTCCATCGTGAGTGCCGTGGGATCCTTGCGGACGTCGGTGACGGTCATGGCGTGGGGTTCTCCGTTTCCAATGGTGTGGTGGTGGTGTGATCTTCGGCGAGGAGTTGTTCGAACCGATCGAGCCGGTCGCGCCAGATCGACTCGAGTTGATCGAGCAATTGCTGCGCTCTGCGGACGGTGTCGACGTTGCACCGCACGAGTTGCTCGCGTCCGCTGCGCCGCTTGACGACGAGCTCGGCGCGCTCGAGGACGGCGACGTGTTTCTGCACAGCGGCGAAGCTCATGTCATAGCTCCGAGCGAGCGCCGACACCGAGGCGTCGTCGAGCATCGTTCGCCGCACGATGTCGCGGCGCGTCCGGTCAGCCAGGGCCTGGAACAGCCGGTCGACTTCCTCGTCGGTGAGCAGATCTACAACCATTTGGTTGCAGATTAGCTGGCGACCTGCCGAGACGCAACCTCTGATCCCTCCGCTCGTCACGATGAGTAGCGTCCGGGCATGATCGAGCTGCCGGAGGTCGTGCGCCATCGGGCGATCGCCGAGGGCCACGCGGAGTGGATCGACGATCTGACGGACATCGATTCGCGGGCTCGAGCGCGACTGGTCGATCGAGCTCGGTCAGATCTACGAGGAGGGCACCGAGGCGTTCGTCGCCGCGGCCGTGCTGGACGACGGTACGCCCGCGGTGTTGAAGGTACTCGTCCCCCGGCGAGGTGGTGGGTTCGACGATCACGAGGCCACCGTCCTGCGACTCGCGGCCGGTGACGGCTGCCCGATCCTCTACCGGGACGACACGGCACGCGGCGCCCTGCTGATGGAGCGGCTCGGGCCCTCGATGTTTGCGCTCGGGCTCCCCTACGAGCAGCGGCGTTCGGCGCTCTGCGATGCGGCAGCACGGATCTGGCGACCGGCGCTCGACGTCGACCTGCCCAGCGGGGCCGAGAAGGCGGCGTGGCTGTCAGGGTTCGTCGAAACGGGGTGGTCGGACCTGGACGAACCCTGCGAGCGGCGCACGATCGATCACGCGCTCGCGTGTGCCGACCGGCGCCTCGCCGCCCACGATCCCGAACGCTCGGTCCTGGTGCACGGCGACGTACACCAGTGGAACGCGCTGCGGGCGGGCGACTCGTTCAAGCTCGTCGACCCCGACGGACTGCTGGCCGAAGCCGAATACGACTTGGGCGTGATCCTGCGAGAGGACCCCGACGAAACGGCGGCTTGCGACACGATGGCCACCGCCCGCTGGATGGCTGCACGCCACGGCCTCGACGCGACCGCCATCTGGGAGTGGGGAGTCGTCGAGCGGGTGTCGACCGGGCTCGTGGCGACCACGATCGGTCTGCAGCCAGCGGGCCGGCAGATGCTGGCCCTCGCCGATCGCATCGCCGGCGAGCGGTGACGCGATTACATCGCGGGTCTGACCCCTGATGTAATCAGTGGAGGCAGAACTCGTTGCCTTCGGGGTCGAGCAGGGTGATCCAGTGGCCTTCGGGTTCGTCGAACTCCGCCACGTAGGTCGCGCCCAGCGCCACCAACGCCGCTGCCCGAGCATGCAACTCGGCCGGGTCGACACGGACGTCGAGGTGCATCCGGTTCTTGGCGGTCTTGCCCTCGGGGACCTTCAGGAAGAACACGCGCGGACCGACGCCGTCCGGATCGACGATGGCGAACGCCCGGTCGGGATCCGACTGATCGATGCCGAATGCGTCGAGCGCCGCCTCCCAGGTGTCGAAGCCCGCAGGCGGCGGCTGCTCGACATAGCCGAGCACGTCGCACCAGAACTCGGCAAGTTTGCGCGGACCTGCGGCGTCCACGGTGATCTGAATCGCACGGGCCATCGCTCCATCATGACGCACTCGAACTCGGGAGTTCCACGGTCCCCAGGTTCTCCCGACGACGCCGAGCGCGTAGCGTCGGAGTCATGGGAGGAGCCAACGCCATCGTCGAAACTGTCCTGAAGTCGCCACTACACGGGATCATGTCGAGCAAGATGGTCCTGATCCGCTACCAGGGCAGCCGCTCCGGCACCGAGCACACACTGCCGGTGCAGTACGCCGACGCCCACAACGGATTGGTGGTCGTCGTCGGGCAGCCGGACACCAAGACGTGGTGGCGGAACTTCACCACGATGGGCCAGGTAAAGGTGTTGCTCGCCGGAACCTGGATACCGATGACAGCGCACGCACTGCTCGGCAGCGAAGATCCCGAGGCGGTCACCCCATTGCTGCGGTCCTACGCCGCTCGTTTCCCGAAGATCGTGAAATCGCTCGAAGGCGACTCGCTCGAAGCACGCGTCGAGGCCGCTGTGATCGTCTGGCTTCGACCTGCGTCGTGAGCAAGGTCCGACTGTGGTTGAGTTCACGTTGATGGGTTCGAACGACACACCGAAGCTGCTCGCGGGCGGCAATCCCCAGATCCCCAAAGGTGACGGACCCGGCCCGGTGAGCGACTACATCGCCGCCATGCCCGGCTGGAAACACGACGTCGGCCAGTTGCTCGACTCGATCGTCGAACGCACGGTGCCGGGCGTGCGCAAGGCGGTGAAGTGGAACACGCCGTTCTACGGCGCCGCTGGCCAAGAGGGGTGGTTCCTGTCGTTCCACTGCTTCGACCGGTACGTCAAGGTGACGTTCTTCCGCGGGACCTCGCTCGACCCCCGTGCCGCCCGGTGCGTCGAAGACGCCGGACACCCGCTACCTCGACGTGTACGAGGATCTCGACGAGTTCGACGAAGCACAGTTCACCGACTGGGTCACCCAGGCGAGCGAACTCGCCCACGAGAAGCTGTAGCCGATCCGTGGGCGAACCGGCCCGGCAACTCTGTGACACCCCCTCTCTATGGTTGTCGGTATGGAGATCGCAGGGGTGGTCGAGCGGGTCGGGGCGATTGCTTCGGTGCGTGCGAACACCTGCGGCGACGGCTGATCTGATCGAGTCCGGTCTGGTCGCCGTGCGTGAGGTGCAGGCGTGGTGTGACGCTCAGCACGCCGGCCTGGTCGAAGCGTTGGCTGGGGTCGATTCGTTTCCCGAACAACGGATCGCGAAGGCGTCGAAGAAGTCGTTGGCGCAGCGCTGCGAAGACGACGGAGCGGTCCGAGACGTTGACGAAGATCCCGAAGTTGGCGGACGCATTGGGTGACGGGGCGATCACCGCCGATCACGTCGACGCGGTCACCCGGGCGTCGAAGAAACTCGACGCCGCCAAACGACCCGAACTGATGAAACGAGCCAACGCCCTGGCGGAGGTCGCGAAGGCCGGCACCGTCGAGCAGTTCACCCGACGACTGGACCTGGAGACGAAACGGTTGCAGGAAGACGACGGACTCGATCGGTTGAGTCGGCAGCGACGCAACGTGCGCGCCCGAACCTGGGTCGACTCCGACGGCATGTGGAACCTGTCGGTCAAGTTCGACCCGGTCACCGGTGTCAAGATCGCTGCCCGCATCGATGCGATGGTTCAAGCCCTGTTCGGTGAAGCGGTGCCCGATGAGTGTCCGGATGATCCGATCGAGAAACAGCGGTACCTCGCTGCGCACGCCGTCGCCCGACTCCTCCTCGACGAAGCGCTCAACAACACCGACGACACGACGCCGTCACCCGTACCAACGGTGCGCCCGAAGCCTGGGCGTCCCGAGTTCGTCGTGGTCATCGACGCTGACGCCACCGGCCAGACGGGCCCGGTCGGCGAGTTCTCGATCCCTGTCGAGATCCCCGCCCGAGTGCTCGCGACCCTGGCCGGCGACGCCGACGTGCACGCCGTGGTGGTTCGTAACGGTGTCGTGCTGCATGCCCCCGGCGAGTTGAACCTCGGGCGCACGACCCGCCTCGCCAACCGAGCCCAACGGCGTGCGTTGCGCGGTCTCTATCGGTGTTGTGCGATCCCCGGCTGCACGGTCGCCTACGACCGCTGCAAACTCCATCACGTCATCTGGTGGCGCAACCAGGGCCGCACCGATCTCGACAATCTGCTGCCGGTGTGCAGCATTCATCACGCCAAGATCCACCACGACGGCTGGATCATCGAACTCGGACCGAACCGACAACTCACCCTGCGGCTCCCCGACGGCAGGGTCCAGCACACAGGACCGCCGACACGCTCCGGGCGAAGTACCGCCGCCTGACCGCAGCCGGTCGGGCACCAGCAACGAGCTCTGCCCGAGCAACCCGGCGCACCGAAGTCGTCGCCGGCCGACCCCTGCGCCGCACCAGGTGGCAACCGCATGTCCACCGGACGGCGCGCTGCGGTGTGTGAAGGTGGTGATGATGGTGCACCACGATGTGCAGGCCCCGACGTTCGACGAGTTCTTCCTCGCCGAGTTCCCGCGGCTGGTCTCGATGCTCACGGCCTGGAGCGGCGATCGGTCGGTCGCCGAGGAACTCGCGCAGGACGCGCTCCTCCAGGCGCACCGCAACTGGCCGACGGTCGTCAGCCTCGAACGGCCAGGCGCCTGGGTTCGGCGAGTGGCGTTGAACCGGTCGTCGAACGAGGGTCGGCGACGCCGACGCGAGCGGGCGGCACTCTCCCGCGTCGGCACCGACGTGCGGGACGGGGTCGTGATCCCCACGGCCGACGATCAGCTCTGGAGTCGAGTCCGGGCACTTCCGGCTTCCCAGCGCGACGCCACGATCATGCGCTACGTCGACGATCTCCCGTTGGCCGACATCGCCGCCGTGCTCGGCTGCAGCGACGGCACCGTCAAGACCCACCTCCAGCGGGCACGACGCACGCTCGCCGACCACCTCTCCACCGACACGGAAGCCCCACGATGACCGACCGCAGCGACACGAACGACAGCAATGATCCGATCGAGGCTGCACTCGGCGACGCCGGGAACCGTCTACGGCGACAAGCACCCGATGCCGTCGCCTCCCGCCAGGCTCTGGCGCGCTTGAACGAGCAGGCCGACGCACCCACGCCACGACGGCGATCGTGGTGGCCGGCACTGATCGGCGCCGGACTCGCCGCTGCAGCGATCGTCGGCGTGATCGCCATCCGAGCCGATGACAACGATACGCCGACGCTGACTCCGGTGACCGAGCCGACCTCCACGAGCACCCCAGCGCCCGCAACAAGTGCCGAGCCGAGCACGACACCCGTTCCCAGCACCACAGGTCCTGAGTCGACTGGCGCCTCGCTGGTCGTCGACAGCGGCTGCATCACCGTCACCACCGCCGCCGGCAGCGCCACAGGTTGCCCGCTGGGCGACGAGGACCTCGACCATCTCGAACAGCGGATCTTCGTCGCCAACCTCGACGAACCGGTGTTGATCACGTCCGGCTCGGCCGATCCCCTCGCCGACCTGACCGCCACCGTCGACACCGGCGACTTCGCGTCGCGATGCCGCTGGGACGACCTCGCACCTCGCATCCCCGATGGCGGACTCGTCGAGGTCGTGGTGTGCAACGACGCCGGCGTGATGGGGCTCACGATGCCCGCTGGCCCATTCGGCGACACCGCAGCGTCGTACTTCACGCTGCCGACGCCGTACCTGCCAGACGGCGCCGACCTCGGCCTCGGCACGCCGATCGAGGGCCTGCCGCGAGCTCGGGCATTCACCGCTCCCGTCCAAGACATCGTGACCTGCAGCATCCTGTTGCTGCCGGACCGCTCCGGTTGGAAGGAAACGTGCGGCGAGGTTCCCAGGGCCGACGTCTCTACAGCGCTGGTGCGGCTCGATTCATCCGACACGACGCTCTATGAGATCACCATCGACGACTCCGGTCTCATCACATCGGCCCGAGCGCTCGATGCGATGGCGCCGAGCAGCGGCTGCTCGGTCGACTCGGCGAACGACCTCGTGCAGGCCGTCCCAGCGTCGAGCATCGTGATGGGCATCGGTTGCATCGACGACAAGGCTGCCCTCGCCACCGGATCGGTGCTCACGCAGGATGGACCGCCCGACGGATCGATCTGGACGGCGCTGCGCACCGATGACGTCTGGGAGATCACCGATAGCGGCACGGGAATCGAAACCACGCTGCCGTTCCCGATCGCGCCCTTCGCCGTCTGGTCGACCTGGCCCGAATCGACGGTGCCCGGTTTCCGGTCGTACTGGTGGGAACCGATCGTCGCCATCCCGACGCAGCCGACCGTCGAGGCCTTCGCCGACCAACTCCTGGCGACCCTGGCGACCCTGGGCACCGACCCGGAGTTCCCGCTGAACGAGCGGCTCGTCGCAGTCCAGCCGGGCGGCCTGCCGCTGATCGTCGCCCAGGTCGACCTCGGCGGTGACGACTCGGTGGCCGGGGCGGTGATCTACGTGTGGCTCGACCAGGAGTTCGACGACTCGGGTCCGATCGGCTGGCGAGCCGGCGAGGTGTTGGCCGGGGAGGTCTGCGCTCGGAGCGGGTCAGCCGGTCGCGAGCTCTGTGTATGAGCGTGCCAGCGCTCAGCCGACACGAGGAGGTCTGCGAGTCGGTCGGCGGCTTGAGGTGCCAACTCGAAGAACAGTTCGGGCTCGATCAGCTCCAACTCCATCAGGTGGAGCTCACCCTCGATCGGAACCAGATCGACCCGGGCATACGCCGGACCGACACGCCACGAGCGGCGAGGTCGGCGAGGTATTCCTTGTGCATGTTCCACCGCAGCAGCGTCGTCGAGTTGACGACCGTGGTCCCGGCGGCATCGAGCTCGTCGAGCCACCCCCGGAACGAGTCGGGCCGCTCGGCGTAGTCCACGTCGAGCGGATCACCACCAGCTCACTTGGATCACACGGTGTACCCCACACCATCGGTCGCACATCGCCACCGCGCCGGCGAACGGCCTTCGCCAAGACCCGGTCGCCGGCTGTGAAATCGACGGTGTGGGCATCAGTGGCAAACGCAACTGACCCGAGGTGATCCATCGCCAACGATCAGGACTCGGTCGCGAGGGTGGCGAGATCGTCGACGAACTCGTAGCCGTCGAGGCCGACGAGTTGCGCCGGGTCGAAGCGGATCTTCGCCGAGCGCGATCCCGCACCGACAACTATGCGTTCGCAGTCGAGCACCCGCGAATCGAGCCACACCACCAGGCCGTCGGGGAGACCGAAGATCGTCACCCCACCGATCTCCTGGCCCGTGAGTTCACGGGTCACCTCCGCCGGAGCGAAGCTCAACTTGCGAACGCCGAGCTTGCGGCGCACAGCGCCGTTCACGTCGAGTCGAGTGTGAGCGAGCGCAACGCACACCGCATGGTGGCCCTCCGGCTTCTTGGACGCTACGAGAATCGCGTTCGCCGACTCCTCCAACGCCACGCCATAGGCCTCACAGAACTGTGCGGTGTCGGCCAGGGCGGGATCGCAGTCCATCACCTCGTAGACCAACCCGTGGCCGTCGAGATCGGCGATCACGTCGGGATGGGCGCTCACGTTGTTTCTCGCTCCGACACAGCTGGCTGCAGCGCGTCGACCGGCGGTGCAGCGAACGCACGCACCTCACCCGAGCGTGTCGACCGAGCGACCGCGACGGCTCGGCGACCCAGGGTGTCGAGTTGCAGCGACACCCACAGCAGCGCGAGGGCCACGATCCCGTCGAGCCACCAGTGATGCCCCGTCGCAGCGATCACCAGCATGGTCATCACCAGGTGCACCATCCCGATCCACCGCCAGCGGCTCGTGCTCGCAGCCAGCGCGCCGAATGCGATGACTGCAGCCCAGGCGACGTGCAGGGACGGCATCGCCGCGAACTGCGATGACACGCCGGTTCCCGCCTCGCCGTACACGTCCATTCCGTAGATCACCGACACGTCGACGTAGCCGAGGTCGGTCAGATATCGAGGCGGCGCGACCTTGACGAAACGGATGAACAGACAGAACGCCGTGAGGATCGCCAGCGCATTGCGCCAGTGCGGATAGACGTCACGATGGCGGGCGTACAGCCAGACGAGGAAGATGATGATCCCCGGCACGTGTGCGACGGCGTAGTAGTACGCCGAGAACCAGGCGAGCCAGTCGTGGTCGAGCACGAAGCGTTGCAGCGACAGCTCGGTGGGAAGCCGGAAGAACTCCTGCACGGCCACGATGTCGTAGGCCCGGTCGATCGCTCCGTCGGCCTGGGTGAGCGGCAGGTTCTTCGCCATTCGCCAGATCGAGTACAGCGATGCAACGACGGCGAACTCGAGCGCCGCCGGACCGGCCACATCGCCCAGCCTGGTGGGACGGGCCCGGCGCAGCGCCAACGCGACGAGGCCGGCGATCATCGCGGCGATCGCCGCCTGACTCCACGTCGGCCACTTCACGAACGCTCAGCCTGCCGCCCCGGAGCCCGAACCGCAAACCCTCACCGATGAGCCAACCGACCGCATACGGCGGTTTCGCTCATCGCAGAGCAAGAGCGAGCCCCACCGATGAGCCAACCGACCGCATACGGCGGTTTCGCTCATCGCAGAGCAAGAGCGAGCCCCACCGATGAGCCAACCGACCGGATACGGCGGTTTCGCTCATCGCAGAGAGCGAGCCCACCGATGAGCCAACCGACCGATACGGCGGTTTCGCTCATCGCGGGCAGGCGAGGTGGGGCTCAGGTCAGCGGGCGTACGCCGTGACGGTGTCGGCGGCGTCGATGAGCCAGCCGGGCACGATGCCGACGACGAGCGTGAACGCGACCGCCGCAACGATGGCGACACCGATCGAGAACGGAATGGCGATCGGTTCGGCGACGCCATCGGCATTGAGGGCCGGTTCGGACGTCCACATCGTGACCATGATCCGCAGGTAGATGAACGCGGCCACCACGGCCGTCACCATGGCGATGACCGCAATGGCGTAGCTGTCGACCTCGACGGCGGCCTGGATCACACCGAACTTGGCGATGAACCCACTGGTGAGCGGCACGCCGGCCTGCGCCAGCAGGAACACGGTGAACGCGAGCGCCAACATCGGCCGACGTCGCGAGAGGCCCTTGAACGAGTCGAGGCTGGTGTCGCCGCCCGAGCTGCGCGCCACCACGGTCACAACGGCGAACGATCCGATCACCAGCACCGAGTACAGGATCAAGTAGAGCACGACCGACGGCATGCCGGGCCCCGGGTCGGCGTCGCCGGCGCCGTGTGCGGCCGCTTCGACGCCCACCAGGATGAAACCGGCGTGGCTGATCGAGGAGTACGCCAGCATCCGCTTCACGTTGTTCTGGACGACGGCGAGGATCGAACCGACGAGCAGCGTGACGAGCGCCAATGTCCAGATGATCGGACGCCAGTCGTCGCGGTAGAACGGCAGTGCGATCACCAGCACCCGCAGCATCGCGGCGAACGCGGCGGCCTTGCCGACCGATGCCATCAGCGCGGTCACAGGTGTCGGTGCGCCCTGGTACACGTCGGGGGCCCACACGTGGAACGGCACGGCGGCCACCTTGAACCCGAGTCCGACGATCAGTAGCGCGATGCCGGCGAGCGCCAGCGACTCGTTGCCGAACGGGTCGACGCCACCCTGGAGCGCCGCCACCATCTCGGAGATGTTGGTGCTGCCGGTGGCGCCGTAGACGAGCGCGATGCCGTAGAGGAAGAACGCCGAGGCGAACCCGCCGAGCACGAAGTACTTGAGGCCGGACTCGGCGCTCTCGCTGCTGCGACGGTTGCTCGACGCGAGCACGTACAACGCGAGTGACAGGGTCTCGAGACCGAGGAAGAGCACGATCAGGTCATTGGCCGACGCCATGACGATGCCGCCGATCGCGGCCACCAGGTACAGGGCGTAGATCTCCGGACCGTCGTTGGGGGTGCCGCGCAGGTACTCGTCGCTGACGAGCGCCACGAGGATCACGCCGATGCAGATCGTGATCGTGAGGAACATCGAGAGCGTGTCGTACGCAATGGCGCCGCCGACGAGGGTCGTGGTGCCGTTGTCGGTGATGTCGTCCCACTGCACCATGGCCAGCACGCCCGCCGCTCCGGCGATCGTCGCCGTGGCGAACGCATACAGACCCTTCGGCCACATCGGCGTCAGCGCGCCGGCCAGCATCAGCACGAGTGCACCACCGAGCAACGTGAGCATCGGCGACAATGCGAACCAGTTGACCTCGGGGCCGACGAAGGTGTCGATCTGCGCGAGCATCACTCGTCACCCTCCTCTCCGGAATCCACAGGCTCTTCGGATCCGCCGTGTTCCCCGATTTGGATGGTCGGTTCGGGCTCGACGTAGTCGGTGTTGGCTTCGACTCGCGTGATCAGCGCGTCGATGGTCGGCTCGATGCGGTCGAGCACCGGCTTCGGATAGACGCCCATGAACACGATCAGCCCGAGGAACGGCAGCAGGACGAGGCCTTCCTTCACCTTCAGTTCGGCGAACTTCTGGTTCTCCTCGTCGGGTTCGCCGTGGAACACCCGCTGGTATGCCCACAGCAGATACAGCGCAGCGAGGATGACGCCGAAGGCGGCAACGACGGTCCACCAACGAGCGGTGAGGAACGACCCGGTGAGGATCAGGAACTCGCCGACGAATCCGTTCAATCCGGGCACGCCGATCGACGACAGCATCACGACCATGAACCCGGCGGCGAAGATCGGCGCGACCTTCTGGAGGCCGTTGAGCTCGGCGATCGAGCGAGTGTGGCGGCGCTCGTAGATCATGCCGACGAGGAGGAACAGCGCGCCGGTCGACACGCCGTGGTTGATCATCTGGATCACGCCACCAGACATCGATTGTGTGGTGAACGCGAACGTGCCGAGCACGATGAACCCCATGTGCGCCACCGACGAGTACGCCACGAGGCGCTTGAGGTCGGTCTGCATGGTGGCGGCAATGGCGCCATAGATGATGCCGATGACCGCGAGGGTCAACCAGAGCGGGCGGCTCCAGAACGACGCCTCGGGGAACAGGTACACCCCGAAGCGCAACATGCCGTACGTGCCGAGCTTGAGCATCACGCCGGCGAGCACGACCGAGCCGGCCGTCGGCGCCTGCGTGTGCGCGTCGGGCAGCCAGGTGTGCAGCGGCACGAGCGGCACCTTCACCGCGAAGGCGATGGCGAATGCGAAGAACAGCCAGCGTCCCGTCGACGCCGCGAAGCTCGCGCCTTCGGCGATCTCGACGAGGTCGAAGGTGGTGTAGCCGAGGTCCCTGCTGGCAATGGCGACCGTCGCGATCAGCCCGACCAGCATGAACGCCGAGCCGAGCATCGTGAACAGGAAGAACTTGGTCGCCGCGTACTCCCGCTTCTCGTAGCCCCATCCGGCGATGAGGAAGTACATCGGCACGAGCACGATTTCGAAGAAGATGAAGAAGACGAACAGGTCGAGGCTGAGGAAGCTGCCCATCACACCGGCTTGGAGCATCAGCAGCCACGCCAGGTAGGGCTTCTCGTCGTGGTGCGGATCGATACCGACGATGGCGAGCGGGAACAGCAGTCCGGTGAGTACGACGAGGAACAGCGAGATGCCGTCGACGCCGAGATGCCACGAGATGCCCCAGGGTTCGATCCACGAGTGAATCGACACGAACTGGAAGCCGGCGTCACCGGTTTCGAACGACGCCATCAACCAGATCGACATCGCCAACGTGCCGACGCTCGCCATGAGCGCGACGACCTTGGACAACTCGGGGCGCGACTTCGGCAGGATCGCCACGAGCAGCGCTCCCAGCGCCGGCACCAGGATCAGTGCGGTGAGGATCGGGAACACGATCGGTCCCGTTTCGGCTGCCAACATCACAGGATCCCTCGAATCACCACGAACCACCCGAGCAGCAGCACCACGCCGATGCCGATGATCCCTGCGTACTGGCGCACGTAGCCGGTCTGGCCCTTGCGTGCCTCGGTGGCCGTCGCCTTGACGGCAACACCGACGCCGTTCACGGCGCCGTCGACGATCTTGGCGTCGAAGTCGGTCACCGCCTGGAATCCTTCGCGGCCCGGCTTGCCCATGAACCACGAGATCGCAGCGTCGTAGTACCACGCGTGTGCGAACAGCGACGGCTCCCACGGCTTGATCCGCTTGCGTTCGTACACCAGCCACGCGAGCGCGACGCCGATCAACGCGGCAGCGACGGCGATCGCGACGAGGATGTACTTGTTGTCGTAGGCCCAGGTGCCGGTGATGTCGGCCTCGCCGAACTCGATCACCGGATGCAACCACTCCTCGAGCTTGTGGGAAACACCGCCGGGGATGCCGAACAGCCTGGGCATGTTGATCAGACCGCCGAGCGCAGCAACGCCCGCGAGCGCGACCAGCGGGATCCACATGATCGGCGGCGACTCGTGCGGCTTGAACTCGCCGTGCGCGTTGTGGGTCTCGACAGGCGCTTCGCCTTCGGCGACCTCGGGGGCTTCCTCGGCGTTCGCGAGGCTCGTCCAACGCGCCTCGCCGAAGAACACCATGATGACCTGACGGGTCATGTAGAACGCCGTGAGGATCGCCGTGATGATCCCGACCGCGTACAGCGCCGGGCTCTCGGCGAGCGAGAAGAGCAGGATCTCGTCCTTCGACCAGAAGCCCGAGAACGGCGGCACGCCGGCGATCGCCAGCCATCCGATGATGAACGTGCCCGCGGTGATCGGCATGAACTTGCGCAGGGCGCCCATGAAGCGCATGTCCTGCTCTTCGTGCATGCCGTGGATGACCGAGCCGGCGCCGAGGAACAGCAGCGCCTTGAATCCCGCGTGCGTGACCATGTGGAAGATTGCGGCGACGTACCCACCGGTGCCGACCGCGAGCATCATGTAGCCGATCTGCGACACCGTCGAGTACGCGAGCACCTTCTTGATGTCGTTCTGTGCGAGTGCGATCGTTGCGGCGAACAGCGCCGTGATCGCACCGACCCAGGCGATCGTGGTCGGCACCCAGTCGTACGACGCCGCGATCACCGGGTTGATTCGCGTCAGCAGGAACACGCCACCCGTCACCATCGTGGCCGCGTGGATCAGCGCCGACACGGGGGTGGGGCCCTCCATGGCATCGGGCAGCCAGATGTACAGGGGCAGCTGTGCGCTCTTGCCGGCCGCGCCGATCAACAGCAGCAGCGCGATCGCGGAGGCGGTCGACGCGGCGAGTTCGCCGGTCTCGGCGCTCTCGTTGATCACGGTGTACGACAACGAGCCGACCGCCGAGAACGCGAGGAACATCGCCAACATGACGCCCCAGTCACCGACGCGGTTGGTGACGAAGGCCTTCTTGCCGGCGGTCGCCGCCGACTCACGGGTGTGCCAGAAGGCGATCAACAGGTACGAACAGGTGCCGACGCCCTCCCAGCCCAGGAACGTCACCAGCAGGTTCTCGCCGAGCACCAGGATCGTCATCGAGAAGACGAACAGGTTGAGGTAGAGGAAGAACTTCGAGAACTTGGGGTCGCCGTGCATGTAGCCGACGGCGAACATGTGGATCCAGCCCGCGATGAACGTGACGAACAGGCACATCGCGATCGACAGCGGGTCGACGAGGAAGGCGAGATCGACCTGGAGCGTGCCGACCGGCACCCACGAGAACAGCGTGACGACGGTCTGGCGTTCCTCCTCGGGACGGCTCAGCAGATCGAAGTAGATGCCGGCCGCGACGGCGAACGAGGCGAACACCATCGCCGTGGCGAGGTAGCCCGACTTGGGGTCGCCGAGGCGGCGTCCGAACAACAGGATCAGGAAGAAACCGGCCAGTGGGAAGGCAGGGATCAACCACACGAGGTCAGCCATGGCGTCAGCCCTTCAGTTCCGCGAGGTCGTCGGCGGTGGCGCCGGGGCGGCGGCGCAGGATCGAAACGAGGATGCCGAGGCCCACGACCACCTCGGCCGCAGCCACCACCATCACGAAGAACACGGCGGTCTGGCCGTTGATGTCACCGAGCTGGGCGGCGAGCGCCACAAAGGTGAGGTTGGCGGCGTTCAGCATCAGTTCGATGCACATGAACATGATCAGCGGATTGCGCCGCACGAGCAATCCGAACGCGCCGATCGAGAACAGCGCAGCCGCGAGCAACAGAGTATGACGTGGCGCCGATGGCGGCGATCATGCGTCGCTGCTCTCGGAGGTCGGGATGTTCCGTGGCCACTTGCGCGTCAGCAGCACCGTGCCGACGACGGCGACGATCAGCAACACCGAGGTGAGCTGGAATGCGAACACGTGGTCGCCATAGAGGTTGGCGGCGAGCTGTTGGATGTTGGCGTCGTTGTTGCCGGTCTCCTGGGCGGTGTCGATGCCACTCCCCGGGTTGATGACCAATGCGTCCTGGGCCCGCACGATTGCTGCGCCGAGCAGTCCGAGGAGCCCGACGCCCATCACCGCGGCGAGTGGCCGTTGGATCGGGATCGGTTCGATCGAGAGGTCGATCGATTCGTCGACGCCGAGCAGCATGATCACGAACAGGAACAGCACGACGATCGCGCCGGCATAGACGATCACTTGCACCGCCGCGAGGAAGTTGGCTTCCATCGCCACGAACTGGACCGCCACGCCGAAGAGGGTGAGCACCAGCCCGAGCGCAGCATGCACCGGATTCTTCAGCGTGATCACGCCGATCGCGCCGCCGAGGATCATGACCGCCGCCGAGAAGAAGACGACGTATTCGAGGAACGTGGCGTCGCTCACCGCTCGACCACCCGGATCGTCTTGGAAGCGTCGCTCACGTCCTGGGTCGGCTCAGGCTCGCGGACGCCGTAGCCGAGTTCGCCGCTCCAACCGACCTGACCTTCGAAGGTGGCATCTCCCGACGGCGACGTGGCCCGCATCCACCCGCTGGTGAGCAGGTCGTCGCCCTCGCGCCAGTCCTCCCACGGCAGCTTCTTCGGCATGCCCTCGTCGTCGACGACGAGTTCGGCCTTGGTGTAGATCGCGTCCTGGCGATTGGTGAACGAGAACTCGAAGAGCTTCGATTCGGTGATCGCCTCGGTGGGGCACGCCTCGACGCACATGTCGCAGTGGATGCAGCGCAGGTAGTTGATCTCGTAGATCCACCCGAAACGTTCGCCCGGCGACGTCGGGTTCTCCGGATCGTTGTCGGCGCCACGCACGTGGATGCAGTCGGCAGGACACACACCGGCGCACAGCTCGCAGCCGATGCACTTCTCCATGCCGTCCTCGTACCGGTTCAGCACATGGCGGCCGTGGAGGCGTTCGGGGCGCGGCAGCTTCTCGTCGTGCTCGACGTCGCGCGCATCGTTCTGCTTCTTCTTGGCGCGGCGCCCACCCGAGTACTCCGTGGTGACACGCTTGCCGCCGAACAGACGGTGCTGGCGGATCGTGACGCCGAAACCTTCGAGGTATCCCATCAGACGGTCGCTCCCTTCTGGGTGCTGCCCTGGGTGGTCGGTGTCGGCGTGTCGTCGCTCGGATTCTCGGCGTCGTACGCGGCGCTCCGGTTGCGAGCGCTGACGCGCAGGGCAGCGGTGAACATGGCGACGGCGACGACGGCAACAACGAAGGAGATCAGCACGACGCGGAGGCTGTCGCCGAACTCGCCGTCGGGTGAGAACTCGCGCAGCGCAGCGAGGAGCAGGAACCAGCCGAGCGCGATCGGGATCAAGATCTTCCAACCGAAGTCCATCAACTGGTCGTAGCGCAACCGTGGCAGCGTGGCGCGCAGCCACACGTAGAGGTACAAGAAGCCCATGAGCTTCACGAAGAACCACAGCGTGCCTTCGATGGCGCCGGGGATCAGCGGAATGTCGAACAGGCCCTGCGGTCCGCCGAAGAACAGTGTGACCATCACGGCGCTCATCGTGACCACGCCCATGAACTCGGCGAGGAAGAACAGCGCGAAACGGATGCCGGAATACTCGGTGTTGAACCCGCCGACGAGTTCCTGCTCGGCCTCGACGAGGTCGAACGGCGGCCGGTTCAGCTCGGCGGTGGCGGCGATCAGGAAGATCACGAACGGCACGATGCCCGTGGAGATCACGTTCCAGTCGACGAGACTGTTCTGCCCGACGACGATGCCGTTCGTCGACAGCGTCCCCGACGACAGCAGGACCGCAGCCAGGCTGAGTCCGAGGGCAGCTTCGTAGGAGATCATCTGCGCCGATGCCCGCACCGAGCCGAGCAGTGGGTACTTCGATCCGCTCGACCAGCCGGCGAGCATGATGCCGTACACCGCAATGCCCGACAGGGCGAGGACGAGCAGGATGCCGATCGGCGGGTCGGCGAGCTGCACGAGGGTGGTCTCGCCGAAGATCTCGACCGTGCCGTCCTGGCCGTCGGAGAAGTCGCCGCCGAGCGGAATGACGGACCAGATCAGGAACCCGGGGACGAAGGACAGGAATGGGGCGAGCCGGAACACGACGCGGTCGGCACGCGTCGGCAAGAGGTCTTCCTTGAAGAACGCCTTGATGCCGTCGGCGAGGCTCTGCAGGATGCCCCACGGCCCGGCCTTGTTCGGGCCGATGCGGTTGTGCATCCCCGACACGACCTTGCGTTCGTACCAGATCATCAGCATCGTCGACACGAGGCCGAGGACGAAGATCAACAGCACTTTGGCGATGATGATGAGCAGCGGCGTCCACAGCAGGCCGCCGTCGAGCAACGGGTCGATCGCCAACATCAGAGGCGCTCGATCCTCACGTCGGTGGTGGCAGCAGCGCCGTCGACGATGTCCTCGATCGTGCCGCCGCCCTGGTTGAACGGCGACCACACCACACCGCGCGGGACGCGGTTGTTCGCTGTGATCGGCAGCACGCTGGCTGCTTTGGCACTGACGACCTTGACGTCATCGCCTTCGGACACGCCGAGGCTGTCGAGATCGAGCGGGTGCACGTGCACCGCGGAACCGGGCGCCAGGTTCACGAGCGACCGTGACATCTGGGTTCCAACTGCTCGGTCGTACAACTTGCGACTCACCACCAACCGATAGTCATAGCTGTTCCGACCCGGTGCGGAGAAAGACACCTCGGGCAGCGTCGAGGGCTGCGGTGTCGTCATCACACCGTTGGGCTCGTCGCGCAGAGCGTCGACGGTCACCGCAGCAAACGTGGGAACGGTCGCAGCGACCAACGCCGTGACGTCGTCGACGGTCGACACGCCGCGCAACGGATGGTCGGCGCCGAAGGAGTGATCGCCGATCATCAGCCCGAGTTCGACGGCGATCATCCAGTCGGGACGGCTCGTACCGGTGGCGGTGACCTGCTGGCCGAGCGTGGTGACTCGGCCTTCGAGGTTGGTGGTGGTGCCGGCCTTCTCGCCATAGGCCGAAGCAGCGAGCACGACGTCGGCGTGCTGCGTCGACTCGCACGGGAAGGTGTCGATGGCGAGCACTCGGCGAGCGCCGGCGATCGCGCGCCGGGCGAGGTCGGCGTCCGGGCAGTCGTTGAGCGGGTCGGCACCGAGCAGCACCAGCAGCTCGAGCCGACCTTCGGCAGCAGCGCGCAACGTGGCGAGGCCATCGTGGTCGGCGTCGGCAGGAGCCAGACCGACCGAGAGGGCGCCGACGACGTTGCCGCGACGCAACGCGGGCAGGACTGTGGCGCCGGGGCAGCCATCGAGGATGGTCTGGAGTGCAGCGACCGTGGCATCGGCCGACTCGGCCAGGTTCGGACGACCGGCGACCACGACGACGTTGCCGCTGGCGATCTGTTCGGCGATGTCGGCATCCGCGAGCGACTTGGCGACCGCTGCCTGCTGCGAGCCGGGCTCGTAGCGCAGCGACTTCCAGGCGTACGGCGACATCCCGGTCTCGAGCGTCGAGAACTCGATGATGCGCGTGCGCTTCTTCTCCGCGGCGTCGCGAAGGCGCAGGTACAGCACCGGAAGTTCTTCCTTGAGATCCGGTCCGAGCAGGATCACCGTCGATGCGTTGGCGGCGTCGTCGATCGTGGCCCGGTCGAGGCCGAGGATCTCGGCCGGCAGGCCGTCGCCGAGCTGCGCATCACGATGCGAGATCCCGATCGAGTCGGCGAGTTGTGCCCAGGCGAATGCGTCCTCGTTCGAGCCGCGAGCACCGCCGAGCAGACCGATGCTGTCCGGGCCGCCGTCGGCGAGGGCCTCGGTGATCAACCCAGCGGCCGCACGAAGCGCAGTGTTCCAACTCGCCGGAACGAGACCGGTGTCGGTGTTGATCATCGGCGTGCCGAGGCGGTGATCGGAGTTGATGGCCTCGAAGTTGAATCGACCGCGGTCGCACAGCCAACTCCAGTTGACCGGGTCGGAGTCGACGCCCTGGTAGCGCAGGAGTTCGTCGCGGCTCGACTGGATGACGGTGCGGCACCCGACCGAGCAGGTGGTGCACGTCGACTCACGCAGTCCGAGATCCCACGGACGGGCCTTGAACCGGTATGGCTTGGCGGTGAGCGCGCCGACCGGGCAGATCTGCACCGTGTTGCCCGAGAAGTACGACACGAACGGCTCGTCGGGGAACGTCATCACCTGGGTGTCGTTGCCGCGGCTGATGAAGTGGATCAGCTTGTCGCCGGCGACCTCGTCGGCAAAGCGAGTGCAGCGGTCGCAGAGGATGCAGCGCTCACGGTCGAGGTAGACCAGGTCGCTGATCGGGATCGGCTTCTCGTAGTGGCGCTTCTCTTCGACGTACCGCGACTCGCCGGGCCCGTGGCTGAACGCCTGGTCCTGCAGCGGGCATTCGCCGCCCTTGTCGCACACCGGGCAGTCGAGCGGGTGGTTGGCGAGCAGCAGTTCGAGCATGCCCTCCTGGGCGCGCTTGACCTGCGGGGTGTCGGTGCGAACGACCTGGCCGTCGGCGACCGGCGTCATGCACGACACCACCATCATCGGTCCGCGCGGGCCCTCGACTTCGACCATGCACTGGCGGCACATGCCGACCGGCGACATGCGCGGGTGGTAACAGAAGTGCGGCACGTACTCGTCCGCGAGCAACGCCGCCGAGATCACCATGTCGCCCTTGCGGGCAGGCACGTCGCGTCCGTTCACGTTGAGCGTCACCGCATTCGGATCGGGCTCCGGCTCGGGCTCGACGTCCGCTTCGGCGTCGGCCTCGGCCTCGTCGGCGAGTTCCTCGTGCGCATCCTCGACATCGGCGACCACCTCGTCGGTGATCACGTCGGCATCCGGCGTGGGGGTGTCGGGCGTGGGGGTGTCGGGCGTGGTGTCGTCGCTCATTCGCCCGCTCCCACCATCACCGGGATGTGGCGACGTTCGGCCCGCTTGGTCACCAACGCCTCGAATTCGTCGCGGAACAAGGTGAGCGCCGAGTGGATCGGTACGTACGCCGACGGGCCGACGAAGCAGATCGTGGTCATCTTGTACGGGAAGGGCACCGCCTCGAGGCCGAGGCGCTCGCTGGACGCATGGGGCATCTCGCCCGGGCAGATCGACTCGCCGACCTGCAGGATCGTGTCGAGGTCGGCATCGGTGCCGTGGCCGTCGACGATGCGCTGCACCAACCGGTACAGCCAGGTGCCACCCTCACGACACGGGACGCACTTGCCGCACGACTCGTGCGCGTAGAACCGCACCAGCGTGAGCGCGGCCGCAGGGATGTCGGTGGTGGAATCCATCACCATCACCGCACCCGAGCCGAGCATCGAGCCGGCGGCACCGGCTTGCGGGCCCTCGAACGGGATGTCGAGTTGGTCGGCGGTGAACCACGGCGCAGAGCCGCCGCCGGGCACGAACGCCTTGAGGTCGTTGCCGCCGCGGATGCCCTGAGCGAAGTCGTCGCCGTACAGCAGGTCGCGGAACGTGGTCGAACCGTTGACGATCTCGTACACACCGGGACGCACGACATGGCCGGACACGGCGATCATGCGGGTGCCCGGCGAGGTCGGCGTGCCGATCGCGGTGTAGGCGGCCGAGCCCTCCTTGGCGATGAACGGCAGGTTCGCGAGCGTCTCGACGTTGTTCACGATCGTCGGCTGGCCATACAGGCCGACCGCTGCGGGGAAGTACGGCGGCTTGAGGCGAGGCATACCGCGCTCGCCTTCGAGCGACTCGATCAGTGCGGTCTCCTCGCCCACGACGTAGGCGCCGGCGCCGAAGTGCAGGACGATGTCGATGCTGAAGTCGGTGCCGAGGATGTTGGTGCCGATGTACCCGGCGGCGTACGCGTCGTTGAGTGCCTGCGCGACGCGCTCGTGAGCGAGCGGCATCTCGCCGCGGATGTAGAGGAAACACTGTGACAGCCCTGCCGCATACGAGGCGATCAGACAGCCCTCGATCAGCTGGTGCGGATCACATTCCATCAGCAGGCGGTCCTTGTAGGTGCCCGGCTCGGACTCGTCGCCGTTGACGACGAGATAGCGCGGCCACACTCCCTGGGGCGTGAAGCCCCACTTGGTGCCGGCGGGGAACCCTGCGCCGCCGCGGCCGAGCAGTGTGGAGTTCTTGACCTCGTCGGCGACCTCGCTCGGCGATTTCGCGAGAGCGGCGCGAAGACCCTCGTAGCCGCCCGTGGCGAGGTAGCGCTCGAGCGTGTGGCCGTCTTCGTACTGGAACCGCGACGTCACAATCGCCGGGCGGTCACTCGGGTAGTAGCCGGGCGCCCACGGATACGGGCTCACGACACGGTCGGTCGACTCGTTGAACGTGGTCATGCGGGACTCACCATCATGCTGGGCTCACGGGGATCCAGGCCGGGCCGTCGGTGACGTCGTCGGGGTGACGGGCACCCACCGCGCGGTCGGCGGGGATCTGCTGGCGGTTGCGACCGAGCGTGCCGTGCGGCGGCACCTCGGCGTCGAGCTTCCCGGCGCGCAGGTCGGCGACCAGCTCGTCGAACGCCTCGGGCGTGACCCGATAGCGATGGCGGTAGTTGACCTGCAGCGTCGGCGCTTCGGTGCAGGCGGCCTGGCATTCGGCGTGCTGCAGCGTGATCAGGCCGTCGCTCGTGGTGGAACCGGCCTTGATTCCGAGCGTGTGCTCGGCATGGTGCATCAGGTCGTCGCCGCCCATCAACGCGCACGACATCGTGGCGCACATGTTGATCAGGTACTTACCGGTCGGCTCGAAGCGGAACATCTCGTAGAACGACGCCGTGCCGTACACCTCGGCAGGGGTCACCTCGACGAGTTCGGCGACGTGGCGCATCGCGTCCTCGGTCACGTAGCCGTTCTGTTGCTGGCTCAGGTGCACGAGGGGAATCAACGCCGACTTCTTCTTCGGGTAGCGAGCGATGATCTCCTTGGCCACCACCACGTTGTGGTCACTCAACCGACTCACCGCTGCACTCCGTTCACCTGACTGTTCATCGATCGACCCCGCCGAGCACGGGGTCGACGCTACTGATCACGGCGACCGCATCGGCAACCAATCCGCCACGCATCATGTGGGGCAGGCACTGGATGTTGACGAAACTCGGCTCGCGCATGTGCATGCGGTACGGCGTGGCGGAGCCATCGCTGACGATGTAGCACCCGATCTCGCCACGCGGACCTTCGAGTCCGACGTACACCTCGCCCTCGGGCACCTTGAATCCCTCGGTGAAGATCTTGAAGTGGTGGATCAACGCTTCCATCGACTCGTCGATGCGTGCACGGGGCGGTGGCGTGACCTTCTTGTCCTGGATTCGGAAGTCGCCGCTCGGCATCCGATCGAGGATCTGGCGCACGATCTTCATCGATTCGCGGATCTCGGCGAGACGGATCGCGTAGCGATCGAACGCGTCGCCGTACGAGCCGACGATCACGTCGAACTCCATCTCGTCGTAGTGCATGTACGGCTGGTCGCGCCGCAGGTCCCACTCGACACCGGTCGAACGCAGGATCGGGCCGGTGGCGCCGAGGGCAACCGCCTCTTGCGGTGTGATCACACCGACGCCCTGGAGCCGTTCGCGCCAGATCGGCTGGCCGGTCATCAGCGTGTCGTACTCGTCGAGGCGAGGCGGCAGCATGTCGAGGATCGACAGCACGCCGTCGCGCCATCCGGCGGGCAGGTCAGCTGCGACACCACCCGGGCGGATGTAGTTGTGGTTCATCCGCAGGCCGGTGACCTCCTGGAAGAACCGCAGCACCTCTTCGCGTTCGCGCCAGCCGTAGATCATCATCGACACGGCGCCGAGGTCCATGCCATTGGTGGCCATGAACAACAGGTGGCTGGCCATGCGGCTCATCTCGGCCATCAGCATGCGGATCCACACCGCCCGCTCGGGAAGGTCGTCGTCGATGCCGAGCAGCTTCTCGGTCGCCATGGCGAAGGCCAGTTCGTTGGCGATCGGGCTGAGGTAGTCCATGCGGGTGACGTTCGTGCCGCCCTGCGCATAGGTCAGGTGCTCACCGGTCTTCTCCATCCCGGTGTGCAGGTAGCCGACGATCGGCTTGCAGCGCAGCACGGTCTCGCCCTGGAGCTCCAACATCAACCGGAGCACGCCGTGCGTCGACGGGTGCTGCGGGCCCATGTTGATGATCATCGTCTGATCCTCGTCGGGATCGTCGGGCAGATCGCCGAGCTTCGCTGCCTCGGCTTCGGACATCCGCAGCACCGAGCCGACCTCGCGCAAGAGTTCCTTCGCGGACAGCTCGCTGCGCGGGCGGAGCTGCTGCTCGCCCTCATCGGTGCCGGCGACCGAACGCTGGTAGAAGTCGGTGCCCGCGTCGTCTGTCTCGGGCGCGCCGGTGTCGGGGATCGTCGTCTCGGACATCAGGTGTTCGCTCCCTTGAACTGCACGGGGATGCGCCCGATCTCGTAGTCCTTGCGCAGCGGATGACCGACCCAGTCCTCGGGCATCAGGATGCGGGTGAGATCGGGATGGTCGCTGAACTCGATGCCGAACATGTCGAACACCTCGCGTTCCATCGCTTCGGTGCCGGGGTGCACGTCGAACAGCGTCGGCAACGTTGCGTCGGCCTCGGACACCTGCACGCGCAGGCGCAGCCGGCGGCGATTGCCGATGTCGAGCAGGTTGACGACCACCTCGAAGCGTTGCGCGGCCTCGGCGCCGTCGGGAAGTTGGCGTCCGGGACGCTCGAGGTAGTCGACCGCGGTGAGATCGATACACATCGCGTATCCCTCGTCGGCGAGAGCCTTGACAGTGGCGAGGTACTCGTCCCGAGCGACGTGTCGCACCTCTTGCGGGGCGCTCATTTCTTCGCTCCGAGCATGACGGGTGTGGGAGACGCACCGGGCTCGATGTACTCGACGTGCACGTTGGCGCCGGCGCCGGTCGCCTCGCGGCGCTTCAGGATCTGGTTCGTCTCGATCAGGCCGTGCAGCGTTTCGATCGCGTGGATCAGCGTCTCGGGAGTCGGCGGGCAACCCGGTGCGTAGACGTCGATCGGCACGATCTGGTCGACACCTTGCACGATCGCGTAGTTGTTGAACATGCCGCCCGACGAGGCGCACACGCCCATCGAGATGACCCACTTCGGTTCCATCATCTGGTCGTACACCTGGCGCAGTACCGGTGCCATCTTCTGGCTGACCCGGCCGGCGACGATCATGATGTCGGCCTGTCGCGGCGACGCACGGAACACCTCCATGCCGAAGCGGGAGATGTCGTAGTGCGCCCCGCCTGTCGCCATCATCTCGATCGCGCAGCAGGCGAGACCGAACGATGCGGGCCACGACGAGCGCGACCGCGACCAGTTGACGAGGTCTTCGAGTTTTCCGGTGATGACGTTGTGCGACAGCCCGCCGAGTCCGTCGTCGAGCACATCGTTGACGATGCCCATGGTGATGACTCCTTTGCGTCTCGTTACGCAGCCGCGCCGTCGCTGGCCGGCACGCGTCCTTCGGTGCCGACACGACGAACCGTGGTGGTGGCCGTGCGTTCGGGTGACACCATCGCAGCGTTGGCAGCCAAGCTGCGGTAGCGATGGATCGGACCCCAGTCGAGCCCGCCTCGGGCGACTTCGTACACGAACGTGGCGAAGAACACGACCGAGAAGGCGAAGACCGCCCAGAACCCGTACACACCGAGCGTCGAGTGCGACACGGCGTAGGGGTAGACGAAGATGATCTCGATGTCGAACATGATGAACAGCATCGCGACGATGTAGAAGCTCACCGGGAAACGCTCCGGCGGCTCGCGGCTCGGCACGATCCCGCACTCGTACGGTGCTTCCTTGGCCACCGACGGTCGACGAGGTGCGAGCAGGCGCGACGCCGCGAAGCTGAGGACACCGAAGATGATCGCCAGGATCAACAAGATGACGATGGGGAGGTACTGCCCCATTAGTTCCTCATCTCAGACGCCGGCTCCGACCTTCTCCTGCTCGGCGGAAGTGTCGGCGGGTGCATCGATCTTGACGGCAGGCAACGGCTGCTCGAGATTGGACTTCAACACGCGGTCGCGGCGGTGCAGGAGGTAGCACAGCGCGAAGAAGATCAGGCCGGCACCGATCATCAGCACGAACGCCGGCTGACGCCGGGCACCGAGATCGCGGACCATGTAGACGTACTCGCGCTGGCGGGTCTCGTCGACGACGGGTCGAGCGGGTGCACGACCTGGCTCGGTACGCACCGGCACGAAGGCAGCCGCTTCGGCCACCACGTAGTGCGGTGTGTGGAAGAACGCGAAGAAGTCGAGCGACTCGTTGATCTTCGGGTAGCGCTCGCCGCCGGTGTCGAACACCTCGACGATCTCGAACTGACCCGCCGCGAACGCGCCTTCTTCGACCAGCAGTTCGGTGGCCGAGGCTTGCGCCTGGCCGAACGCGGGCGACGCCTTGTCGAGCACGATCCAGCCCTGGTCGAGGAAGGTGTCGCGAACGATCTCGGCCGATTCGGTGGCCGAGGCGTCGTCGGAGACGTCGGCGTTGGGGTTCAACACTCCGGCTGCTCCCAATGCGTTCACGTCTTGGAGCACACCAGCGCCGGGAACCGCCTGCCAGGTGGGGTCGGGCCCACGAAGGCCGATGCCGTACACCATCCACACCGCACCCATCAGCATCATCCAGCCGGCGAGACCCGTGACCGCCACCAGGAACGCGAGTCGCGATCCCATGTTGGTGGCCATGATGCCGTAGACGCTGCCACAGAGAATGACGAATCCGATGATGACGGTCAGGAGACCTCGGAGCTCGGGCTCCCAGCCAATTGCCAACAAGGTCATGGTCACAAGCTCCGTACGTATTCGACGATGTCACGGATCTGCTCGTCGGTGAGCAGTGATCCGAATCCGGGCATCCGGCCGCTTCCCTGGCCGTTGAGACCATAGAGCTTGCCGTACTCCGAACCGTTCTGCAGGAACTGCACCAACTGGTCGTCGTTGGCGAAGTGCGAGTTGACCGAGCCGCCCGTGAGGTTCCAGCCGAACGCGCCCTGCCCGGACACACCGGGCTGGCCGTAGCTCCACCCGAGCGTGTGGCAGCGAGCGCAGCTGTACGCGCCGCTTGCGAGGTCGAGGTTGAACAGTGCTTGACCAATCGAGTCGGCATCGCCGTCGGCGACTGCCTTTTCGGCTGCGGTCTGGATGTCGGCCTGCAACGCCGCGGGCAGGTTCCCCGAATCGCAGATTCGAATGTCGTCCTCGCCCTCGCCGCACTGCTCGCGGGGGATCTGGATGCTCTTGATGTACGCGATCAGGTTGTCGATCTGCTGGGTGTTCATCGGCCCGCCACCGACGAGGCCCCACGGCGACATCGGCGAGAACGGACGGCCGTAGTTGAGGATGAAGCGGATCTCGCTCTCGTCGAACTTGTACAGCGACGTGTTGAGCGCCGGTGCCTTCCAGTTGACCGCCTGCACTTCCTGCGTGATCGGGTCGGTGACCGTGAACGGTGCCTCGCCGCCGACGGCCTGCATGCCGCCGTGGCAGCCGGCACAGTTGAAGCCACCTTCAGCGGTCGGAGCGAACAGCTGCGATCCCCAGCTCGCGAAGCGGTTGTCCCAGCCTTCTTGTGCACCGGCCTGGCGGCTGGGCTCGAAGACCCAGTAGAGCGGCAGTGCCACGACGATGATGCCGAGCATGATGACACCGAGGAGCTGCACGCGCTCGAGGCGCGGGCCCTCGAGGGTCTCGTCGTCGTAGTACGGCTTGCGGTTGGCGGCGAGTTCGACCTCGGAGCCGACCTCGCGACGGCCGGCGACGACGTTGAAGATCCCGTAGATGATCCAGCCGCCGACAACGATGAGCAGCCCGATGACCCCGATGGTGGTCGTGGTCAAGGCGAACAACGGTGCCATCAGTGCTCCCCGCCACTCGTGCAGTGCGGGCCCTCGGCCTCCTGGCCAGTGGTGTTGGTGCCGATCGCCGGGCCGGGGATGGTGGTGCCGGTGTCGACGGTGACATCACCATTGCTTGCCACGGTGGCCGGGTGGCGATCCATCCCGCGCGGGGCCGGGCCGGCCTTCTTCTCGCCGGCGCGGTTGTACTGCGAGCCGTGGCACTGGCACTCGAACCACTGGCTGGTGGCGCATTCGGGCACACGGCAGCCGAGGTGCGGGCACTTCTGGCTGAGGATCACGAGACCCTCACGCATGGTCACGAGGAGGCTCTCGGGATAGATGGTCTCGGCGAGCGGGAGGGCCTCGGCCGGGTACTCGGTGATCCACGAACGGGCCTCAGCAGCGTAGAAGAACCCACCGCCCTGCTTGATGCCGTCCTTGATGTTGCCGATCTTGCCGACGGCAATCTGTCCACCGAAGCCGCCAGTGCCGCTCGGCCACAGGAACGCCACGAACGCCGCCGCAGCAAAGCCGGCCAGGCTGACGCTCATCAGCGACACCGTGGCGCGGTTGAAGAACTGACGGCGGGAGACACCGATGGCCTCCGGGTCGGGCGGCGTCCATGCGACGATCTCCGGCTCGGGGCGCTGCTCGATCTCGGTGCCAGCGCTGCGCGCAGCGACGCCGGCGGCCTCGACCTCGGACGCTGTGGTCTGCGTGACGGCGGGTTCGGCCGACTTGCGGGCGGCCTTGTCCCGTTGCACGGTCTCTCCCGACAGCGCGCCCGCACCACGGACGTCGCTGCGACGAGCGAGGGTGAAGAACGAAACCGCGCCGAGGACGACGACGACTCCGATCGCGATGGCGATGATTGCTGCAGTACTCATGACTGGGGGGTCTCCTTTCGCAATCTCACAATTCGAAGAACAGGCCTTCGACCCACGGTAGGACGAAGTTGAAACCAGGGCCTCGGAAGAACGAGCCGATCAGCACGAGCACCGCCCAGAACATGAGGTGCACGGTCATCAGGCCGGTGAGGAACTTGCGATCCTCGGGCTTGTTCGATGGATTTCGGTCGAGATACGGCGCCAACACGAGCGCGATCAGGCCCGACACCGGGCAGCGTCACACCGGCCACCATCGGGTGGAAGTAGGTCAGCAGCTCCTGCAGGCCGAGGAAGTACCACGGCGCCTTCGACGGGTTGGGGGTCTGGTTCGTGTTGGCGAGCTGCAGCAGCGGGGCGTGCACGAACACCGAGAAGATGAACACGAACACCGTCATCGCCAACGCCGAGACGAACTCGGCAGCCAGCAGGTGCGGCCAGGTGTGGACCTTGTCGACCGGGGTGGCTTTGACGTCCTGGATCGATCCGGACTTGACCACGGTCAGCAAGCGCTGCGTGTGGCCACCCGGACCGGCGCCAACGGGGACGCCACCGCCCGCTGCAGGAGCGGCGACGACTGCGCCGACCTTCTCGGCCACTGCGACGGCGCCGCCGCCGGCGGGTGCCTCGTCGGCTGCGCCACCGGCTTTGGCGGCCTTGGCCGCCTTGCTGCGCTGCAGCAGCGCTTCGGGGATCCGCGAATCGGCAGGCGCCGCGGCTGCGGCGGGCTCGGCGGCTTGCGGCGCGGCAGGAGCCTCGTCGGCCGACTTCTCGCGGGCGGCCTGCGCCCGCTTGAGGAGGTGCTCTGGGATCTCGGTCATGGGGTTACCTCATGCTCCAGTCAACAGGGCGAATCACAACGGACCCGAAATTCCGCCGTCCTTGCGCACCCGCCAGAAGTGGATCGCCATGAAGATCACGATCACGAACGGCAGGAACAAGACGTGCAACACATACCAACGCAACAAGGTCTCCGACCCGATTTCGGCACCACCCAGCAGGACGAATCTGACCTCTTCACCGAACACCGGGGTGTAGCCCATCATGTTGGTACCCACGGTGACCGCCCACAGCGCCAACTGGTCCCACGGCAACAGGTAGCCGGTGAACGACAGCAGCAGGGTGAGCGTGAGCAGGATCACGCCGATGACCCAGTTGAACTCACGAGGCGGCTTGTACGCGCCGTGGTAGAAGACGCGGGCCATGTGCAGGAACACGGTGAGCACCATCAGGTGTGCTCCCCATCGGTGCATGTTTCTGACCAACAGCCCGAAGGTGACCGAGGTCTGCAGGTTCTGGATGTCGTTCCACGCCGCGGTCGCCTCGGGCCGGTAGAAGAACATCAGGAAGATGCCGGTGACGGTGAGCAGGATGAACAAGAAGAACGACAGGCCGCCGAGGCAGAGCGTGTAGCTGACCTTGACCGCGTGGCGCTTCACCTTCACCGGGTGCAGGTGGTACAGCACCGAGTTCATGATCACGTAGCTGCGGTTACGCGGGCTGTCGGTGTAGCCCTTGCGGAAGATCGAGCCCGGCCGGAAGATCGAGCTCCAGGCCTGGCTGCCCTGCACGTCGCCGACCGCGGTGTTCACACGGTCCTTGACAGTGGGGCGTGGTTTGTCGTCGATGATCTTTGCCATAGGGGTTCTCTCAGAGCCTCATGCCGTAGCCGTAGCCGTGGTTGTTGGTTCGAACGTGTGAATTGCCGGCGGCGGTGGCGGTGCCCACCTTGCCGAGGATGATGACGCCTGTCGGGCATCGATCGACACACAACGCACAACGGGTGCAGATGTCGTCGTCGATGGTGAACATGAAGGCATCGGACGGGTCGGTGCCCGGCTGCTCGGTCCCGTCGGCCTCGACGACCGCGTCGACCGAGACCATGTGGATGCACTTCCACGGGCAGATGTCGACACAGCCCTCGCACGCGATGCACTCGGTCTGATCGATGTGGATGAACTGCTTCGGCTTGACGGCCTTGGTCAGGTAGTCCGCGTCGACCTCCACCAACGTGTACGCGTCGGTGTACGGCATCAAAGGAGGGTTGGCGTCGGTACGTGCCATCGATCAGGCCTTCTTGACCAGCGGACGACCGTAGGTGGAGACCGGGAGTTCCTTCGGCTTGACGTCGCCGCGCTTCTGCCACCAGATCGCCAAGTAGATGTAGAGCACGAAGAGCACGGCGTGGATCAGCACGGCGACGATGTCGCGAACGGCTTCGTACTGCAGGGTGATCGGGTTCCAGCCACCGGCCGATTCGGGCTTCAAGATGCCGCCCGGGCCGTAGATGATCTTGTCCTTCGACCAGCCGAGGTCCTTGTCGGCGTGGTCGATCCACTGGTGGGGCAGGATGCCGAACGCAAGGAAGAGCACGCCGAACAGATAGGTCGAAGCGAGCATCGCCTCACCCCACGAGAACGGCGCACCGACGGGGCGGCGCTTGCCGTACGGGATGATCGCGAGCGACAGCACGAGGGTCGCGATGAGCGCCGTCAGGAAGGCCTGGTTCATCCCTGGCCACTCGAGTGGGGCGATTGCGATCATGGGTGCGGAAATCCTGTCGTGGTCGATCTGTGTGTGGCACCCGGACGGCGTTGGTGATCGGACGAACCGATCGGCCACCGACGAGCCGGGATATTCGCCAACGAACTGTAGTCGTCAGCGCCAGATGTGCGAAGTCTGGCACGCAAGTCTCGCGAGCGCGCCAGGTTGTGCGTAAGTGCATCGCGATCGATCCGGCCACAGATTCCCGGATCGGGGCGACGGCCATCTATCATCTCCGAAGTGACCGAGATCCCCGAACATCTCCTGAAGCGGTCGCGCGAGCGGCGCTCCGCGATCGGCCAGGGCGGCGACGCCGCCGATGCGCCCAGCGACGCCGCTGCCACCTCGAACGCACCGGCCACCACGCCCGCCGCCACGACGCCTGCCGCCGCACCCGCAGCGTCCGGGCCGCCAGCGCGTACGGCCGCACCTGCTCCCGCAGCGCCGCCGCCTGCCAAGCCCGACCCTGTGTACGTGCAGGCCGCCAAGCAGCGCCGCAAGATTCCGTTCTGGGCGATGGCCACACTCAGCCTGATGCCGGTGTGGGCATTCATGTACGTGCGCGCCGTCACCGAGCCGCCCGTAGTCGTCGAAGGCCCGCTCGGTATCGGCACCGAGATGTACAGCAGCTGCGCCAGCTGCCACGGAGCCGACGGCGGTGGTGGCGTGGGGTACCCGTTCTCCGGCGGCTCTGTGCTGCAGACCTTCCCGCACATCGAAGACCAGATTCGTTACGTGTACTACGGCACCGAGGGCTACAACGCCGCCGGCGTCGAGATCTACGGCAACCCCGACCGTGAGGGTGGCCCACACGTCACCGGCGCTCGTGGCGTGATGCCCGCCTTCGGCGGCCAGCTCACGCAGTACGAGATCGTCGCGGTCGTCTGCCACGAGCGCTACGACCTCGGCGGCGCCGACCCGACGAGCGAAGAGTACGCCGAGGAGTACGAGACCTGGTGCTCGGAAGAGTCAGCCGTGTTCGCCGAACTCGAAGCCGGCACCTACGACTACACCTCGCCAGACGCCCCCGACCTGGGCCCCGCCGCGATCACGCCGATCGGCCCCGAGGCCATCCCCGGCTCGCCCCCCTCGGCCGGCTGACGGGAACCGCCCTGGACACCGACGTCCTCGTCGTCGGCGGTGGTCCTGCCGGAGCATCGGTCGCCACCTGGTTGGCCCGAGCGGGCCATCACGTCACGGTCGTCGAGAAACGCCCCGTGGCGCGCCACAAGGCGTGCGGCGACGCGATCACGCCTCGCGCCCTGCGCGAGTTGACGCTGCTCGACATCGACCCGATGTCGCTCGGCGGACACCGCCTCGCCGGAGTTCGGCTCGTGCACGGCACGCGAAGCGTCACGGCGCCGTGGCCGCGCCACGTCGACGTGCCGGACCACGCCACCGCACTTCGTCGCGACCTGCTCGATGGCCACCTGCGGTCTCGTGCTGCCGATGCGGGTGCCACCGTCGTGATGGGACATCAGGCCACGGCACCCATCGTCGAGCGGGGCTTCGTCCGCGGCGCCACGCTGGCGACCGATCCCGAACTCGACGCGAACGCCGAGCGCCACGAGGTCGTGCGCGCCCGGTTCGTCGTGGTCGCCGACGGCGCGAACAGCAGCTTCGGTCGCGACCTCGGCACCACTCGACAGCGCCACTGGCCCTACGGCATCGCCACTCGGACCTACTTCCGCAGTGATCGGGCGGCCGAGTCGTGGATCGAGTCCGACCTGGGCATCGCTGATGCTGCCGGTCACCCGATCGCCGGGTACGGCTGGGTGATCCCGCTCGGCGACGGCACGGTCAACGTCGGCGTCGGTGTGTTGTCGACCTACCGAGACGTGCGCGGTATCAATGCACTGAAGCTGCTCGACTCGTTCGCCCAGCAGATCGCTGAGCGTTGGCACCTCGACCCCGCGGCGCAGCTCAAGGCACCCACCCGATTTCGTGTGCCGTTGGCCGGTTCGGTCGGCCCGAAGATGGGGCCGACGTTCCTCGTCGTTGGCGACGCGGCGGGCGCGGCGAGCCCGTTCAACGGTGACGGCGTCGATGCGGCGTTGATGAGCGGCCGTCTCGCCGCCGAGGTGCTCGACGCAGCGTTGTCATCGGGCAACTCCACGACGCTGCAGCGATACCCGACGATGCTCGCCGACGAAATCGGTCGCTACCACCAGGTGGGGCGCTTGACGGCCCGATTTCTCGGCCGCCCGGCCATCCTTCGCCCGGCGTTGCGTCTCGGCGTTCGCAGCGATCGCATCGCCGGCGCCGTGCTTCGCATCGCCACGAACGAACTGCGCGACGGCCACCCCGGCGGCGCCGAACGTGCCTACGCCCTCGCCAGCACCATCAGCAAGTTCGCCCCCAATTGGTAGTCGAGGCCTCACCGCGCCCCGGTGGTGGGGAACGGTTGGTCGGCCTCGACGCCAGGCTCGTCGCTGGCGCTTCCCTCGCCGACCGCCCCTCCGATGAGCGAAGCGACCGGATACGGCGGTCTCGCTCATCGCAACCCGCTCAACACACCCACCGATGAGCGAAGCGACCGCATACGGCGATTTCGCTCATCGCAACCCGCTCAACACACCCACCGATGAGCGAAGCGACCGCATACGGCGATCTCGCTCATCGCAACCCGCTCAACACACCCACCGATGAGCGAAGCGACCGGATACGGCGATCTCGCTCATCGCAACCCGCTCAACACACCCACCGATCGCATCGAGGGTGATCAGTCGAAGCGGCGCCGGCGGGGGTGGAACGCTCTCGGCAGGCGGAGCGTGACCACCGAGAGCGCCAGGATCACCGGGTAGATCTCGAGGCGTCCGAGCAGCATCTGCGCCATCGCGATCGCCCGGCCTGGAGCAGGGATCGAGAGGAAGTCGTTCGCATGATCGAGGGCGCCGAGGCCCGGGCCGACGTTGCCGAACGCGGTCGCCGACGACGACAACGACGTGATCATGTCGGGACCGGTCGCCGAGATCAGCACAGCGCCACCTCCGAAGATCGCCAACGCGAGGATCATGAAGCCCACCACCCGGCGGGCAACGTCGTCGGGAAGAATGCCGTTGCCCACTCGCACAGGCCGCACGAGATGAGGATGGAGGTTCCGCAACCCCTCGCGGTGAGCGAAGCTCGCGATTGCCATCACCCGCACCAGCTTCACGCCACCAGCGGTCGAACCGGCCATCGCGCCGATCGGCATGGCCATCAGCAGCACGAGCTGCGTCGTCTGGCTCCACAAGCCGTACTCGGTGGTGACGTACCCGGTCGTCGTCACGGTCGACACGGTGGTGAACAGTGCGTCACGGAACCCGGCTGCCTGCGCCCCATCGTTCCCCGAGGCGATGAACGACCACAGCGTGATCCCCGCAACGACCAACAGGTACACCTTGAACTCCGACGAGCGCAGCAGCGGCTTCGGATCGCGCTTGAGCGCCCGGTAGTAGAGCGTGAAGCTGCCACCCGCCAGCAGCATCGCGACGATGCAGATCCACTCGATCGCGGCTGAGTCGAACGCCCCGATCGAGTCCTGATACGGCGAGAAACCGCCGGTCGACACCGTGGTGAAGCTGTGCGAGACCGCGTCGTAGATGCTCATTCCGGCGACCGCGTAGAGGAGTGCGAGCACGATGGTGAAGCCGACGTACACCGCCCACAGCCGCCGGGCGGTCTCGCGCACCCTCGGCGTCAGCCGCTCGCCGGTCGGCCCCGGCGCCTCCGCCGCGAGCAGGCTCATCCCACCCGAACCGACGGTCGGCAGCACGGCGACCACGAGCACGATCACGCCCATGCCGCCCATCCACTGCGTGGTCGAACGCCAGAACAGCAGTCCCTGGGAGGTTGACTCGATGTTCGGCGTCACCGTGGCACCGGTCGTGGTGAAGCCCGAGATCGACTCGAACAAGGCGTCGTCGATCCGATCGAAGTGTCCGGTGAGCAGGTAGGGGATCGCGCCGGCGATCGCCATGGCGATCCACGCGACGGTGACCGTGGTGAACACATCGAGGATGCGGATCTGCTTCGGCACGATCGTGATCCGCCACATCACCGAACCGATCGCCCAGATCACCACTCCGGTGACGAGCAGCACGACGACGTCAGGCCCACCGTCGATGGCGTCGACGATGCCAGACACCGCGATTCCCGCCCCCACCACCGCGATGGTCAGCCCGACCACGTTCGCCACGAGCGACGAGTGCCGCCCGGGCGACAGGAGTCGTTCGCCACGGCCACCGAACCACGAAACGCGCCCGGTCGAGTGGGTCGCCAACGTCACGCGGAGAAGGCCTTGCGCGTCACGGCGAGCGCGTCGGGCCGGGAGAACACGACCACGTTGTCGCCGGCATGCAACAGCGTGTGCCCGCGGACGATCTCGGCGGTGCCGTCCTGGCGCGTGACCGCGCCGAGCAGCACGGAGTGCCGGAGGTGCAGGTCGGCAACGACCGCGCCGTCGGCAGCGCTCCCCGCTTCGATCTCGAACTCGTTGACCTCGATGTCGCTCTCGAGGAAGGTCGCGACCGATGCGGTGCCGCCGCGGATGTGGCGCAGCACTGCGTTGGCCGACGCCGTCCGCGGGCTGAGCGCAGCGTCGATCCCGAACTGCCGAACGAGCGGGAGCAACGACAGTCGGTGGAGCACGGCGACTGTGAACGCATCGCCCTCGGCCGCGGCGTACGCGCATGCCAACACGTTCGAAGCGTCGTCACCGGTGGCCGCGATCACGAGGTCCATCCGAGCGACCGACTCCTCGAGGAGCAGCTCGGTGTCGGCGATGTCACCCTGCACGATCGTGACTCGCGGCAGGCGTTCGCTGAGCGCCTTGGCGCGCACCGGATCGTTCTCGACGAGCACCACCGTGGCTCCCTCGCTCTGCAATCGCTCGGCGACGCGGGTGCCGACCGCTCCGCCGCCGAGCACCATCACGCGGCGGGCCTGGCGGGTTGCCGCACCGAGCAGCTCCATGATCTCGCGACGCGCAGCACGCGTCGTGAGGACGCGGACGTGATCGCCAGCCTGCAGTACCTGGTCGCCGCGGGGGATCACGGTTTCGCCGTCGCGGGTCAACGCCCCGAACAGGAACTTCCAGTTCGGTTCGAACGATTGGCCGATCTCGGCGAGGTCGTGGCCGATGAAGACCGATGTCGGGCCGATCACGGCGCCGAGTACGAGCAACTCGCCGTTCGACATCGGGTAGACCTCGTCGGCGCCGGAGACATGGGCGAGTTCCATGATCTCGTCGGCGGTGTCGGCGTCAGGGTCGATGATCACGTCGGCACCCATCGTCGCCAGCAATTTCACGCCCATCGGGCCGCGCAGCTCTTCGGTCTGGATGCGCACGACTGTCTGCTCCACGCCGAATTCCTTTGCGAGCAGCGATGCGAGGAGATTGACCTCGTCGTTCTGGGTGACGCCGGCGAGCAGGTCGGCGCGCTCGATGCCGGCCGCTCGCAACGTCGACGGCACCGTCGCACTTCCGACCACCACTTGCACGTCGAGTTCGGCGCCGATCGCTGCGGCGATCACCTCGTTCTGTTCGACGACCACCACGTCGTTGCCTTCGGCTCCCAGCCGCTGAGCGAGGTACCACCCGACCTCACCGGCACCGACGATCACGACATGCATCGCCCCAGCCTGCCCCATCGACCCGACCGATCGCGAACGTTACGGATCGCCGACGATGTGGTGCCAGGCACCGCGTCAAGTGTTCAGGCGGTGACGGAGACCGAGTCGAGCAGGGCTCGCGGCGCGGCGCGCAATGCAGCGGTCGCTTCGGACTCGGGGAAGTCGGCGCAGCAGGCCTCGGCGCGCTCGACGTAGTCACGGGCCGTGTCGACGGCCGACGCGAGGCCGTCGTTCGAACGCACGATCGACAAGGCCTTGTCCTGGGCCGCGGCGTCGAGCGGGGAACCGAGCAGATCCGCCAACTCCGACGCCGCCGGAGTGTCGAGCGCCAGCGTTCGCAACACCGGGAGCGTGTAGACGCCTTCGACCATGTCGTGGCCGGCCGGCTTGCCGAGTTGGGCGTCGGTCGCGGTGATGTCCAAGATGTCGTCGACGATCTGGAACACGGTGCCGTAGGCGTTGCCGTATTCGGTGAGCGCATCGATCACGGGTCGGTCGTGACCGGCGACGATTCCACCGATCCGAGCAGCCGTGCCGTAGAGCGACGCCGTCTTGCCGTGGATGGACCTCAGATAGCTGGCTTCGGTACGCGACATGTCGTAGGTGTGGCGCAGCTCCTCGATCTGGCCCTCGCACAGCCAGCCGATGGTCCGAGCGAGCAGACCGGCGACCTCGGTGCCGAGCGATGCAGCGATCTCGGATGCTCGCGACAGCAGGAAGTCGCCGGCGAGGATGGCTTGGAGGTTGCCCCACTTGGCATTGACCGTCTCGACGCCGCGGCGAGTGTCGGCCTCGTCCATCACGTCGTCGTGGTACAACGAACCGAGGTGCACGAGTTCGCACGACACACCGCCACGCACCACGTCGTGATGGGCGGGCAGCCCGAAGATCTGTGCGCCGGCAACCGCCAACACCGGCCGCAGACGCTTGCCGCCGGCGACGATCAAGTGCGACGCGATCTCGTTGAGATAGGCGTCGGGGGTGACGACGGCGGCATGCATCGCATCTTCGATGCGCTCACGGTCGGCGCCCATCGACGGAAGGGTCAACAGCGGCGACATGCCGTTGGGGGCCAGCACCTCTTCCTGGGACACGCCGGACAGGCTAGGCGCGCCCAGCAGAGGACGCACGAACGAGCGCCGACCCGCCGATGCCCGCCATCTCGCCGCACAGGTCGCCCTGCCGTCACTGCGCCTCTATCCTGGCGTTCATGTCTGTGACGGCGACCGCGCCCGCCATCTTGCCGAAGGCGAACGATTCGTGCTGGTGCGGCAGCGGCCGCAAGTACAAGCGGTGCCACAAGAAGTCCGAGGGACGGGTCCTCCCGGGGCTCGTCACACCGATTCGCAGCGTCCCCGACTCGATCGCCAGGCCCTCCTACGCCGACACCGGCGAGGTCGTTGCCTGGGACGAGCCCCGCATCAAGAGCGCCGAGATCATCGAGGCGATGCGCCACTCGGGCAAGGTCGCCGCCGAGGTCCTGCGACTCGCCGGCGAGATGGTGGCACCCGGTGTCACCACCGAGGAGATCGACATCTACGTGCACGACCTGTTCGTCGAGCGCGGCGCCTATCCGTCCACCATCAACTATCACGGCTACCCGAAGGCGTGCTGTACCTCGGTGAACGAGGTCATCTGTCACGGCATCCCCGATTCGCGGCCGCTGCAGGACGGCGACATCTGCAACATCGACGTCACCGGCTGGATCGGTGGGGTCCATGGCGACACCAACGCCACGTTCTTCGTCGGCGACGTCGATCCCGAAAGCCGCCAGCTCGTGCAGGTCACCGAGGAGTGCACCTGGCACGGCATCGAAGCGGTCAAGCCCGGTCGCCCGCTCAGCGACATCGGCCGCGCGATCGAGGACCACGCCAAGCAGTACCGCTACGGGGTCGTCCGCGCATTCGTCGGCCACGGCATCGGCGAGCAGTTCCACACCGACATCCAGGTGTTGCACTACTACGACTCGCGGGCCTCCACGATCATGCGGCCCGGGATGACGTTCACGATCGAACCGATGATCACCCTCGGCACCGTCAACTACAAGGTGTGGGACGACGACTGGACCGCAGTGACCGCCGACGGTCGGCGCACCGCCCAGTTCGAGCACACCATCCTCGTCACCGAGGATGGCTACGACGTGCTCACGGGTGGGCCGGGCGCGGTGAGCCCGACGGCTCCGTGGAATCGCTGAGCGAGTCCGACGCACCGTCCGGCGCAACAGACGAACTCGGCACGGCGAAGAGCCACCAGAGGGCGATCGCCGCGAGGAACACGCCCCCGGCGAGGGCCGCTGCCGTCGCGAACCGGTCGAGCCAGAACGGCGCATCGGTGGGAATGATCGCCGCCGTGAGTCCGTCGCGCTTGAGGAATCCCCACACGGCGAGTTCGACTCCGACGAGCAGCATCGCCGCGTCGGCAGCGAAGCGCTTGCCACGCGTTGCCGAGCACGACGCCGACGGCGGCGGAGACCGCGGCAATGATCGGCAGGACGATCCAGATCGGGCGAGGCCCCGTCTCGCTCGGCAGCGACGTGTACTGAGCGGCGCCGACGCCGAGGGCGAGCACGACGAGTGGGATGGTCGCTGCGATCGGCGGCACACGTCGGTCACGCAGGAACCAGGCGCCGACCGCAGCTGCTGCGCCCGCGACGGCGCCGAGCCACATGGCGAGCGGCGACGGTTCGGGCTGCCACGTGCTGATGACGGTGACCTCGACGGTCTCGCCGTCGACCACGATCGGGATCACCGCTTCGAGGATCTGATCGCCGGCCTCCAGGCCGAACGGCCGTGCGCTCTGCATCCAGTGTGCACGGTGGTCGTGCCACGTCCAGTAGCCGCCGGTGGCAACCTGCTTCCAGTCCGGCTCGGCATCGGCGCTCGCGTTCGATGGCACGCCGTCGTTGCCGTACCGATTGGCGTTCAGATACGTGGCAGGCGAGTTCTGGTTCTCGAGGACCACACCGTCGGGCCGGAACCACAGGTAGTCCTCGGCCTGATAGCCGACCACGATCGCCTCGACGCCCGGGTCGACTCGCATCTCGAAGAACGAATCACCGCCGATGATTCCGACTTCGATCGTCGGCGTTTCGGGCTCGACCGACCGCACTTCCGACTGGTAGTCGGTCGGGCCGGGTGGATCCGCAAACGCGGGAGCCGCCAGTGCGCCCGCCAGTCCCAGACCGGCGATCACTGCGATCACCAGGCGTCCGAGTCGGCGGCGCAGTGGGTCGATCATGCGTTCACGATCAACACGAGCTGACCGCTGGGGTGCACCGTGCACACCCCTTCGAACTCGCCGGGGGTCGAGAACCGCTGCGTGAGAGTCTCGTTCGCTCCGACGAAGAACGGCCCGACCGTGTGACCACGATCGTCCTGGTTCTCGATGCGGATCGTGTCGCCGACGTTCACCTGCAGTTCGGCGGGCAGGATCTCGAGCGGCGTCCCGGCATCAAGAGCTTCGCCGGCACCGACGGGAATCACGTACTCGAACGTGGCGGCCTCGCTGCCGCTCACCGCTTCGGTTCCGGGCTGCGAGCTGTCGTCGCCGCAGCCGACGAACACGCCGCCGAGCAGGAGCACTCCGACGAGCGGGCGGACCCATGTGCGTCGGCGCCCCGCGACACCGTTCACGAGGTCTCCTGCGCTGCGAACAGTTGCTCGATGTCGGCGGCCATCTCGGTCGACGAGGTCCCGAACGGCCAGGTGACGACGAGTCGGCCCTGATCGTCGACGAGGTACAGGAATCCGCTGTGCGACACCTCGATGTCACCCTCGTCGTTGGTGGTGACGTCGTAGCTCACACCGAACGGTTCGGCGGCAGCGGCGAGCACATCGGCATCGGTGGTGCCCGCGGCTTCGGCGTCGGCAACGAAGCTCTCGATGTAGCCGGGCAGGATGTCGTTGTCACGCTCGGGATCGACAGTGACCATCACGGTGCCGACCTGCGCGGCGAGATCCTCGGGCAGACGGCGCAGGGTGACAGCCCAGTCGGCCATCGTGGTCGGACACACGTCGGGGCAGTTGGTGTAGCCGAAATAGACCGCCCGAAAACCACCGGGCTCGGCGCGGAACAGAGCGTCGGTACCGGGGTTGGTGAGCGAGGGGACGGGCGTGGCGTCGACCACCGGAGCGGGCTCACGCACGATGCCCGCGAGTTCGCGTTCGCCAGTGGGCGCCTCGACGGGGATCGTGGTCGGCTCCGTCGACGCACCGTCGCTGCCGCAGCCGACGAACAGCAACACTGCCGCGGCAAGCATCGCCGACGGGAGGGTGCGGCGGCCGAGGCGCCGCCCGGATCGGTCACCCATCGGCGAGCGTCTCGATGTAGGCAACGATGTCAGCGATCTCCGCATCCGAGAGGTTGTTCGCAGGCATCTTCAACGTGTAGTCCGCAACGAGCTCAGCCGACGGATCGGCGATGGCCCGGATCAGGTAGTCGGTGTCGGCCACGACGACGGTGCCGTCGGCCAGTTCCACGTCGGATCCGGCGAGGCCGATCCAGCCGGGCCCAGCGCCGCCACCGAAATCCTGGCCGTGGCAACCGGCACACCCCTTGCTGCGCGACAGCTGCTCGCCATTGACGGCGTCGCCGGCACCCGCCACTGTCGGGCCCGCTGCGTCGGTTGCGGTCGCAGCGCCTGACTCGGTGCATCGCCGTCGTCGCCGCACGACACCGCAGCGAACGCCATCACCAACGTGACGGTCGAGCCCGACAGCGACGCGAGCGATCCTCGAGCGCTGTCTCACTCGCCGTTCACGCACGTTTCTTCTCCTGTTCGAGTTCCTGATGTGTCGATCGTGCCCGCTCGGGGGTGACCCCGCGCCCGACATTCCCGTGCACAGTCGTTCGCCGGGTGCTCGGAGTTCCCGGCACCCGACTCGTCGGCGTCGTCATCGTGCGATCACTCCGTCGGCGTCTTCGTCAGGTTCGCGCATCATCGCCACCAAGTCGCCGCGGGCTCGTGCAACACGCGATCGAATCGTGCCGATCGGACAGTCGAGCACCTCAGCGGCCTCGTCGTACTGCAGACCGAGCACCTGGGTCAGCACGAACGCACTGCGGCGATCGTGGTCGAGGTGCGCCAGGACGTCGTCGAGGTCGACCCGCCCCGACATGTCCGGGGCGACGACGACCCCGTCGACCGAGCCGGCCGTGGTGTTGTCGAGAACCGCTCGATCGAGCCGACGCCGGCGACTCGCACGGCGAGTGTGATCGACGCACGTCCGGCGCGCGATCGTGAGGAGCCAGCCACGCGCCGAGCCGTCCGCACGGAAGCGGTGGATCGATCCGATCGCCCGTTCATAGGTCTCCTGCGCAAGATCGTCGGCGTACTCGACGTCGCCGAGGTAGCGACACAGCTTCCAGACGTCGGCCTGCGTCTCGGCCACGAAGCGCTCGAGCGCGACCCGGTCGCCGTCGCGCGCAGCGATGAGCAATCGGGTCAGGTGGTCCACACTCAGAGTTTCGCAGCGCATCAGGCGCTCCCCGATGTGACCAAGGTCAGTTTTCTCCGACTGGCGCGGGAACCATCCGAGTCCGAACGACGACTGTCACCACCATGGAGTCGATCGATTGTGAGGCCATCCGCGAGGCGTTGTCCGCTCGCGCCGACGGTGAGGCCACGAGCGACGACCTCGCACTCGCCGACGCCCACCTCGTCCACTGCGTCGCCTGTCAACGGTACGTAGCCGACGTGGAGCGCATCGATCGGCTGGTCCGCATCCGGCCGGCCGAACCGGTGCCGAGCCTCGTCGCCTCGGTCACCGCCCGAGCCCGACCGGCCCGCCTCGGACGCGGAGGTTGGTTGCGCCCGGCGCTCGCGTGGGTCGCTGTGGTGATGCTGGTCCAGAGCCTGCCGGCACTCGTGCTCGGCGAAGCGTCCGGAACCAGCCCTCACCTCGCTCGACATCTCGGTGCGTTCGGTGCAGCGCTCGCCATCGGCTTCGCCTATGCGGCGTGGAAGCCACATCGTGCGTTCGGGCTGCTGCCGTTCACCGCAGCGTTGGTGGCGACGACCACGGTGAGCATCGTCGCCGACATCCTCACGGGGTCGCGGACGCCGCTGGCGGAGTTGATCCACGTGACCGAACTCGCTGGTCTGGCGTTGCTGTGGATGGTGGCCGGGTCACCCGGGTGGCGCAACCGGCGGCACGCACGTCGTCGTCGGCTGCCGCGACTCGATCCGCTCCAATAGCTCCGCCCACCAGTCGGCCAGCGCTTCACCGTCGGCAACGCCGTACGCGGCCGCAATCGCCGAGGCGCATCCACGAACGTCGCCGCTACGCAGTGCGTCAACCGCCGCGTCGAGATCACCGGCGGGCCACGGTAGGTCTGCGAGCGTGACCGGTGACAGCCGAATGCTGTCAGCCGACAAGCCCGTCCCGGCACCTCGATGCCAGAGCCATGCCGATGCGACGGCCGAGGTGAGTACCGCAGCGATCTCCCAGGCTGCCGCCGCGAGTTCGTCTGGCGTTCGTTGACCGTCGTCGTCCCAGTGAGCTCCCGTCGGATACACGCCGAGCACCGGCACTCCCGGCAGCAACTCACCGTCCGGATCGCACACCGCTTCGACGATCCGCGTCTGGTTCGCCACGATCACCTTCGGCACGAGGCGTCGTCTGGCCCAGCGCACCATGTCGTCGTCGAGTCGGTCGAGATCGACACGCGGTCGTTCGTATCGTTGCTTCGCGAACCTGATCGAACGCTCACCCCACCACGAGCGTCCGGGGTCGACGAGACCGGACGTGATGAGCGGCGGGCCTGCGGCGTGGTCGCCGACCGCCGGGATCATGCCGTAGTACTCGTCGCGGAAGTTCGCGTTCAACCGCGCTCGATCGCCGAGACAGCCGTTCACCTCGAGGTCGTCCGGAACCGCCGGGACACCTTGACGACTGGTGGCGACGTGCGACCAGTTCGTTCGGCGTTCCTCGTCCGCCTCCGGGCGTCCGAACTCGAAGGCGAGCACACACACATGCACCTGCGCGTCGAACAGTCGGCGGTCCGACCACCACGACCAGATCATCCGGGCGCGAGTTCCGATCGATCTGCGGATCGCCGCTGCATCTCGCGACGCCAGCAGTGACTGCGGCAGCACGAGGGCAATGCGGCCGCCGTCGGCGTCGACGAGTTCGCCTGCCAGCGCAAGGAACTCCGCAGCGGCGTCGGCGTACGGGCCACCGCCGTGGCGACTCGTTCCACCGCGGGTCGTGGCGGCCGCCATCTGTGACAGGAACGGCGGGTTCCCGATCACGAGGTCGAACCGATGCGAGGGCCAGTCGGTCGCCAATGCGTCGGCTCGGCGCAGTTCCGTCGACGCCGGCAGCACGGCCCGTGCCGACTCGACCGCAGCGGCGTCGATATCGCAGCCGATCACCGACGACGTTGCGCCGAGTTCGTCGCTGCGTCGCTGGGCGGCAACGAGGAATCGCCCGTCGCCGCACGCTGGGTCGAGCACGGTGATCGGCTGGGACCGTCCGGCGACGAACTCAGCCGTGATCACTGCCTCGACGACGGTGTCCACCAGGTCCAGCGGCGTATACCAGGCACCAAGTTGCTTACGAGTGCCGACCACCGCCGCACACTACGTCCGACGCGTCTCCGCCCGTTCGACCCCGACTCGACCCATCCAGCTCCGAAAAATGCCGGGATCTGCGCGCTGAGCGACCAGATCCCTACATTTTTCGGGCTGAGGTGGGGGTTCGCGCGGCCGGGCCTTGAAGCGAGTCGGCTCGGGCGGCCTAATGTCGTCGGCGTGACCACGACCGCGAGCGGCGGCTCCGCCTCGGCGGCCAACGGGACCAGTCGCTACCTCGACTTCGATCGTCAGACCTGGTCGGATCTGCGCGCCGCCACGCCGCTCACGCTGGCCCAACCGGAACTCGAGCGGCTCCGCGGCATCAACGAGCGCATCGACCTCGACGAGGTCGCCACCGTGTACCTCCCGTTGAGTCGTCTGTTGAACCTGTACATCAGCGCAACGCAAGACCTTCACCGGGTGTCGGCGACGTTCCTCGGCACGATCGCGCCGAAGGTGCCGTACGTCATCGGCATCGCCGGCAGCGTCGCCGTCGGCAAGAGCACGTTCGCCCGCATCCTGCAGGCGCTGCTCGAACAGTGGCCCGACCATCCCACCGTCGACCTGATCACCACCGACGGGTTCCTGTACCCGAACCACGTCCTCGAAGAACGCGGGATCATGAACCGCAAGGGGTTCCCCGAGTCGTACGACACCAAGGCGCTGCTGCAGGTGCTCCGCCAGATCAAGAGCGGCTACGACGTGGTCGAGGCGCCGGTGTACAGCCACGTCGTGTACGACATCGTGCCCGACGAACGGGTCGTCGTCAGTGGGGCCGACATCGTGATCATCGAAGGCCTCAACGTGTTGCAGACCCGCAGCGGTGCGCCCGAGTTCGTCAGCGACTACTTCGACTTCTCGATCTACGTCGACGCCGACGAGGCCGACATCGAGCAGTGGTACGTCGACCGGTTCCTCGCGCTCCGAGCGTCGGTGTTCCAGGACCCCGATTCGTTCTTCCGGTTCTACGCCGAATTGAGCGACGACGAGGCGGTCGAGACGGCCCGTCGGATCTGGCGCGAGATCAACGGCCGGAACCTGCGCGAGAACATCGAACCGACGCGTGAACGCGCGTCGTTGATCGTGCACAAGACACGCGATCACTCCGTCGACGGCGTGAAGCTGCTCCGGCTGTAGCAGCATCACCGTGATGAGCAACGTCTCCGACCTCGACATCTTGATGATGGCCGCGGATCTCGCCGATCGCGAGTCGATGGCAACGTGGCGGAGCGACGACCTCGAGGTCGAGATCAAGCCGGATGGCTCGCCGGTGTCCGCCACCGACAAGCTGATCGAGCGGCTGCTGCGAGAACTGCTCGCCGAGCATCGTCCCGACGACCGCATCATCGGTGAGGAAGAGGGCGAGACGGAGGGCGAGACAGGGTCCGGCACACGTTGTTGGGTCCTCGATCCGATCGACGGCACGGGGAGCTTCGTCGCCGGGCGGCGAGCATGGGGATCACTGATCGCGCTCGAACTCGATGGCCGACCGATCGCCGGGATGGTCACGATGCCCGCACTCGGTCGACGCTGGTGGGGCACCGTCGAAGGTGGCGCGTTGGTGGTCGACGAGCCCGGATCGACGCCTCGCTCGATCGCGGTGAGTTCGGGTTCCTCCATCGAGCGCTGGTCGAGCGGACCGATCGCCGACGAGTTGGCGGGCACCGAACGTGACCGGATCGCTCGCTTCGACGGCCGCGGCCGATACGTCCCGATGGCGAAGTGGACCACGTATCCCGCCCTGATGGTCGCCGACGGCTCACTCGACCTCGCCGTCCATTTCGGCCAGCACTGGGACCACGCCGCACTCGCTGGTGTGGTCGTCTCAGCTGGCGGGACGATCCGCTACGACGAGCGGCCCGCTGACGGCGCCCGGTTCGCAGCGACGTACACCAACGGTCACGTCGCCGTCGACTGACCCTGTCTCACCCTGCAATGAGCGAAACCGCCGTATCCGGTCGTCTGGCTCCACCGGAGCAGGCATGGCCGGCGCGTCGAGTCAGAGTTCGGTGAGGCCGAGCCAGATCGGCACGTCGGCGATCGACGCGAGTTCGACCACGTCCTCACCGTGGTCGTCGACGCGTTCGTGGTCCCACGTGATGTGGTACGGAACGTGGATCGCGTGGCCGCCGAGGGCCATCACCGGCAGCACGTCGCTGCGCACCGAGTTGCCGACCATCAGGAACCGATCCGGCGCGACGCCCAGCCGGTGCAAGATCTTCGAGTAGGTGTCCGGGTCCTTCTCGAGGACGATCTCGATGTCGGTGAAGTGGTGCTCGATCCCCGACGTGGTGACCTTGCGGGTCTGGTGCACGAGATCGCCCTTGGTGATCAACACGGTACGGACACTCGGCGACACCACGGCGAGCACCTCGCTGACATGAGCGAGCAGATGGACGTCCTCGACGAGCATCGACGGCCGAGGTCGGCCAACTCACCGACGACCATGCTCGGGATCCGGCCCTCGGTCACGTTGATCGCGGCCCGCACCATCGACAGCGTGAAGGCCTTCACGCCATAGCCGGTGACCGAGATGTCGGCGCGTTCGACGGCCTTCAGCGCGTCCTCGACATTCACACCCGCGGAGGCGTACGGCGCGACGAGTTCGACGAAGCGATGTTCGGCATGCCGGAAGGAGTCCTCACTGCGCCACAGCGTGTCGTCGGCGTCGAACGCGACCACGTCGAACTGGTCGATGCGTCGACTCACCGGTGGATCGCGTTGAGGTAGTTGTAGACGGTGATGCGGCTGACCCCCATCGCGTCGGCGACGTCCTCGACGGCGCGTCGCAGGATGAAGGCACCGCGCTCGTCGAGCAGGCGCACTGCTCGCTGTTTGTCCTCGCGTGACAGCAACGGCAACCTGCCGCCCAGTTCGGCCTCGACGGCGTCGATCAAACGATCGAGCGCACCGTGCAATGGCGGCATCCGGACGCCGGCGACCGTGCGGCCCTCCCACACCAGCGCAACGTCGCTGGCCTCCATGTCGTCAGCGGCGACGAACGACGCGCCGAGCGCGTCGACCACCGGCTTGACCGATCGGAGCAACGGATGCACCGCTGGGCGGCCATCGACTCCCGCCGGCCGATCAGCCGATCGTGGAGTCCGCGTGTCGCTCATTCGTCGCCACCGCGGGGCACTTCGAACGCGGGTGGGCCGGTCGGCACGTCGCGGGCGACGTGGACGCTGACATGGGTGGCACCGTTGGCCATCGCGGCGTCGGAGATCGCGCCGATCACCGAGCCGACCTCGGCGAGATCGACGACGACCGACGACCCGAACGGCCCGACCTCGACGTCGAGACGACGGGCCTCGGCGGCGGCGATCGCTGCGGTCACGTGCGGGCCGGGTCGTCCCTCGACGAACGGCTCGATGGTGAACTCGACGTATGCCACCCGAGCCAGCGTAGAGGCTCACGGATCAGCCGCGAGCCCCGAGCAGCCTCCGCAGCTCGTCCGACATCGCAATGCAGTCGCGTCCGGCAAGTCCGAATGCCTCGTTGAGCTTGCCGAGCGCCTGCTTGAAGCTGCCGTTCCAGTCCTCGACGAACTGGTCGCGCGCCGGGCCGGTCCACGCCGTGCCGTTCAGTACGCCGTCGACCGTCGACATCACCTGGGTGATCGTGTCGATCTGTCGGTTGAGGGTGCTGCCCAAGTTGGTGAGCTGCTCGGGGTTTGCGCCGTACATCGTCATGGTCGTCTCCAGTCAGTCGATCGAGCAGCGACCCGGTGTTGCCGCCCGCCGTGGCAGTGGGCGGCGACAGCGGCGGAAGGGAATGCCTACGATGCGTCGATGACCGACGGCGCCAACGGCTCTCCACACGACATCGACCCGATGATCGGTTCGGTGAAAGCCCACGCTCAGGATCTCCTCGGCGACACGATCGCGCTGCGACGCACCCTGCACGAGTGGCCCGAGCTGGGCAACGACTTGCCGATCACCCGCGACCGGGTGTTGGAGTCGTTGGAGGGCCTGCCGCTGTCGATCACGACGCACGAGTCGACGAGCGGCATCGTGGCACTGCTCGAAGGGTCGAAGCCCGGCCCGACGATGTTGCTGCGCGGCGACATGGACGCGCTGCCGATGCCGGAGGACACCGGGCTCGACTTCGCCTCACACGTCGACGGGTGTATGCACGCATGCGGCCACGACACACACACCGCCATGCTGTCGAGCGCAGCGCACCTGCTGAGTGGCCGGCGCGATGACATTGCCGGCCGGGTGCTGTTCATGTTCCAGCCCGGCGAGGAAGGCCACCACGGCGCCCGCTTCATGCTCGACGAGGGCCTCCTCGACGTACCGAAGCGTTCCGACGGCACCGACTCGCCGGTCGACGCTGCGTTCGCGCTGCACATCACCTCGGCGCTGCCGAGTGGTTGGGTCAGTAGCCGACGGGGTCCGATCATGGCGTCGGCCGACAGGATGACGATCCGGGTGGTGGGACGCGGCGGCCATGCGAGCGAGCCGCACCGAGCGCTCGACCCGATCCCTGTCGCATGTGAGATCGTGATGGCACTGCAGACGATGATCACCCGCTCGATCGACGTGTTCGACCCGTCGGTCGTCACCGTGGGGCGCATCACGGCGGGGACGACGAACAATGTCATCCCCGAGGTGGCCGAGATCGAAGGAACGATTCGGGCGACCAGCGAGCGGACACGCGCCAAGGTCCACGACGGCATCCGCCGCGTTGCCGAGGGCGTCGCCGCCGCGCACGACTGCGGCTGCGACGTCGAGGTGATCTTCGGCTACCCGGTGACCAGCAACGACGACCGATTTGCCGATTGGGCGCTCGATCTCGCCAGTGACGTCGCCGGTGCCGACCACGTCGTGAAGCTGCCGCATCCGGTGATGGGAGCCGAGGACTTCAGCTACGTCCTGCAGAACCTGCCGGGAGCAATGATGTTCCTCGGCGGCACCCCACAGGGCGAGAACCCGGCCACCGCCGCTCCGAACCACTCGAACCGCGTGATGTTCGACGAACCCGCCATGGCGACCGGCACGGCGCTTTACGCGGCCGCCGCCCTCCGCCACCTGGCCCCCGCCTGATCCGACGCGGCGGTCGGATCAGGTGTCGCTGCTGAGCTCGTGGATCAGTTCCGACAGCGAACGCATCACATCAATCGCGAACGTCGGAGTCTCATGGACGAGAAAGAGAAAGTCGCGATGGTTGATCACCGCGATCTCGGTCGGCTCGACCGCGATCGCCGTGAGCGATCGGGGGCTGGCGTCGATGATGGCGAGTTCACCGAAGGTCCCGTCGGGCCCGATCCGCAGTACGACCTTCGCGCCACGCCGGAGCTCCACTGCACCGGAGATGACGCCATACATGTCATCGCCGGCATCACCCTCGCGGAACAGCACCTCGTCCTGACTCAACGAGCGCGTCGTCCTGGCATTGTTGAAGACACCTTTGATCGTCACGGGCGAGATCATGGCATCGGCATCAAACCGCTCGCGGTGCCGTCACCAAGAGTTCACGCTTCGTCCACCGAAGGTTCACGCAGCTGGGAGGAGGTCAGCGGGTGCGGCCGTCGTCGCCGATGGTGCTGCGCAAGCGGAGCGTGACGATCTGGAACGGACGAAGCGTGAGGGTGACCACCCCGTCGCCGACCTCCTCGCCGGAGTGGGGCTCCTCGAGCAGGTTGCATCGCCACGCCTCGGCGATCCGGCCGGAGGTGGCGACCGTGAGACGCGAGCGGTTGCCGACCGCTTCGTGGATCCTCACGATCAGGTCGCCCGAGTCGTCGTCGGCGAGTTTCACCGCGTCGACCTCGACGCCCACCGCTGATGCGCCGTCAGCCCCGATGATTCGAACGACGGGCTCGGAATGCGAGGTGCTGTCGCCTCCGGTGACGATGCGGACGGGGGCGTTCAATCGAGCCGCACGATCTCTCACCTCCGCGAGGCCCGGACCATGCGGGAGGATCGCCAGCGTCACTTCGTGGTGGCCCCGGTCGGCGTTCGGGTCGGGGTAGTTGGCCGATTTCGCCAGGCTGACGCGGACAGCTCCGTCGAACACGCCGTGGCCGTAACGACCGTCGTTGAGGATGGCGACACCGAAGTCGGGTTCGGCAACGTCGACGAAGCGGTGGGCGCAGACCTCGAACTTTGCTGCATCCCAGGGACTCGACGGATGGGTCGGTCGACCCACGACCCCGAACTGGATGTCACACATCGCGGTCTCGCTGCGAACGTCGAGCGGGAAGGCCATCGACAGCAGATGCTCGTCGTGGTGCCAATCGAGTTCGACATGCACCAGCAACTGCGGGCTGTCGGCACGGAGTTCGTAGACGACGACCGATCGCGACGGCCCGAACGTTCGCTCGACACGTACGCGTCCGACGAGCGGGCCGGCGTCGACGATCGACACCTCGACGGTGTCGCGGCCCCCACCCGGGCCGGTCAACGGCACACCCGATGAGCGCGTCCACGATTCGAGATCCCAGGCGTCGTATTCGACCGGCTGGTCGACGGCGAGTTCGAGCACAGCAACGAACTGCCCCATCGGGACGATCTCGCGGGCACGGGCGAGGTCGATGATCGAAGTGATGTTGCCGAGGCCGTCCCAGCGCACGGCGAGATGGCCGTTGGTCATCGACGTGTCCGAGAGCACGACCCGGTCGGTCATCGGCTGCGGATCGAGCGCAGCGACACCGAGCGCCGGCACGGTGACACGCACCGCGGTCCGACCGTCCGACATCGTCTGACCGACCTCGTCGACAGCACCGCCGACGCTGGAATCGAGGACGACGATCTCGTCGAGCGGGGCGTCGGCCGGATTGGCGAGCCAGATGCCCGGCCCCGCAACCTCGGCGAGCAGCGCGCCGATGCGGGTCTCCAACTCGTCACTCACCTCGGCGAAGACGGCCTCGGCGTCGGCGTGCACCCAGGCGATCGACGAGCCGGGGAGGATGTCGTGGAACTGCTGGGTCAACACCTCCTTCCAGAGGTGATCGACGTCGGCGCGGCGTCCGAGCGTCGCCGCCCACAGCTCGGCTTCCACCAGCAGCCGTTCGCATCGGCGGTTGCCGAGCTTCGTCTTCAGCTGGCTGGTGAGCGTGCCGCGGTGCGTCTCGAAGTAGAGCTCGCCGCGCCACACAGGCGCCGAGGTCCCATCACGTTCGATCCGCGCAAACATCGCGTCGGGCGCACCGACCTCGAGGGTGGCGCGCGAGTCGATGTGGGCGAGACGCCGAGCGCGTTCGAGCATCTCCCGGGTCGGCCCACCACCGCCATCTCCGTGGCCGAACGGCATCAGCGAGTCGGTACTCCACGCATGGTCCTTGAAGTTCGTGATCGAGAAACCGAACTCGTCCGGTGTGATCTCGGCGTTGTAGGTGTCGACCGGCGGGAAGTGGGTGAGCACTCGCGAGCCGTCGAGGCCCTCCCACCAGAACGTGCTGTGCGGGAACGTGTTCTGCTTGTTCCAGCTCAGCTTCTGGGTGACGAACCGGTCCATCCCACCGGCGGCGAACACCTGCGGCAAGCCGGCCGGGTAGCCGAAGACGTCGGGGATCCAGACCTCGGTGCATCGGCGGCCGAACTTCTCCTCGAAGTAGCGCTGGCCGAACACGATCTGGCGAACGAGGCTCTCGCCCGACGGCAGGTTCATGTCGGCCTCGACCCACATGCCTCCCACCGGCTCCCACTGACCCCGCTCGACCCGCTCGGTGATCTTCGTGAACAGTTCGGGATGGCGCTCCTCGATCCAGGTGTAGTGCTGCGCAGACGAGGCGGCGAACACGTACTCGGGGTAGTCGTCCATCAGCGCGACCGCGGATGCGAACGTGCGGACGCACTTGCGCTTGGTCTCACGGATGGGCCAGAGCCAGGCGGTGTCGATGTGAGCGTGGCCAACGGCGACGCAACGATGACGGAGTGCATCGCCGAAGTCCTCCGCCATGGCCGACGCGATGACACGGCCGGCCGCAGCAACATCAGGGATGCGGTCGAGCGTGTCGGCGAGCGTGCGAAGCAGTCGGGCGCGGCGAGGGTCGGTCGAGCGCCAGCGACCGCATCACGCCGTCGAGCACCTCGATGTCGTAGGCGAGCGCTTCAGCCTCGGGGTCGACGACGACCAGCGATGCTCGACGGAATCGATAGAGGGGCCGGTCGCCGGCGGTGTCGAGCGACCCGAGCGGCGAGGGCGTGAACTGAGGAAACATCGGGTTGGATGCCGCCTCGATGTGCAACGTGACCGGGCCGGCAACCGCGTCGACCGCGTAATTCGTGCGGCGCGGATGGATGCCCTGCAGCGGGGAGAACGTTCCGTCGTCGTGGAGGTCGACGACCAATCCCTCGCACTGGAACCCGGCAGCCCGATCGTGGAATCCGAGGTCGATGACGGCCTCGATGCGCCGACCGACCCAGTCGGTCGGGATCTCACCCGTGAGCCGGAACCATGTCGTTCCCCAGGGCGCACCCCACGACGTCCCGACTTCGAAGGGTTCGAGATGGTCGACGTCGGGCCCGGCCTCGATCGTCAGTGGTCGCCGGTCGGGATGGACCAACGGGAGCACGCGTTCCCACAGCTCGCGCTGGATCCGTTTCTCGACGAGGTCACGATTGGCGTGCACCGCCCGACCCTATTCCGACGGGAATCCGCATCGAGTGCGGAGCCCGTCGGAACCGGTATCAGCGGGTCAGTTGAAGGGGACGACGCGAACGTCGAACGCTTCGTGACCGTTGCGACCTTCACGCACCAAGTAGTCGACGCGGGCACCGTTGTCGAGCGTCTTGAAACCCTCGTTGATGATCGCCGAGAAGTGCACGAACAGATCCTTCGCGCCGTCGTCAGGGGTGATGAAGCCGTAGCCGCGGCCGGAGTTGAAGAACTTGACCGTGCCCTTGGCATCAGCAGCGTCGCCGGTCGGGACCGGTCGGCTGGTGTCGGCCTTGGCCGAGCGCTGGGACGGTTCGGCGGCAGCCTTCGGCTGGCGAGCGATCCGTGTCTGGCGGTGCTCGTCGTCGAGCGTCTCGGTGTGGGCCTGCTTGGCGACCGCTGGGGCCGGATGGATCACGAGGTCGTGCACTGCGGCCTTGGTGACCGGCTCGTCGATGCCGATGCCGCGCTGCAACTTGAGCGCGTCCTTCTTCTGGCTGTGATCGAGCAGCGACACGACGGTGCCGGTCGCGCCGGCGCGAGCGGTACGGCCCGAGCGGTGCAGGTAGGTGGAGTCTTCGGCCGGCGGGTCGTAGTGGACGACCGCGTTCACACCGTTGACGTGGATGCCGCGAGCGGCGACGTCGGTGGCGATCAGCGCCGAGGCCTGACCCTTCTTGAATGCGGCGAGGGCTCGGTCACGCTGGCCCTGGCTGCGACCACCGTGGATCGGCTCGGCGGTGACGCCGTTTCGACCGAGTTGCTTGGCGAGACGGTCGGCGCCATGGCGGGTGCGGGTGAACACGATCGTCGAGCCGAGACGCTGGATCACGTCGGCCGTGGTGGACACGCGGTCTTCGCGGTCGACCAACCAGAAGTGGTGCTTGGCGGCGTGCACGTCGGGACCCTTGGGGCCGACCTCATGGCGCACCGGATTGTGCTGGAAATCGGCGACGAGTTTGGCCACCGGTCCGTCGAGCGTGGCGGAGAACAACAGCACCTGGCGGTCGTTCGCCGTCTGCTCGACGATGCGGCGGACGGCGGGCAGGAAGCCCATGTCGGCCATCTGGTCGGCTTCGTCGATCACGACGGTGGTGACATCGCGCAGGTCGATCGCTCGCATCTGCATCAGGTCCTCGAGGCGGCCGGGGCAGGCAACGACGAGCTCGACACCGCGGTCGAGTGCCTTGCGCTGTCCGCCGTAGCCGACGCCGCCGTAGATCGAGGCTGCGTCATGGCCGGTGGCCTTCGCGAACGGGGTCAGCTCGGCCATGATCTGCTCGGCGAGTTCACGGGTCGGAGCGAGCACGAGTGCAACGGGGCGCTTCGGGCGGGCGTCGGTGAGACCGGCGACGAGCGGGAGCCCGAAGCCGAGGGTCTTGCCGGAACCGGTCGGCGCTCGGCCGGCGACGTCGCGGCCAGCGAGCGCGTCGGGAATGACGGCGGCCTGGATCGGGAAGGCGGTGTGCTTGCCCTGGCTCTCGAGCCGATGCACGATCACATCGGGCAGGCCGAGGTCGCGGAAGGCAACTGCGTCGTCGGCAGCGTCGGGGGACATGACGCGCGGGGCGTCGTCGATGATGGTCATTGGGGGGACTCCTATGTAGCTCAACAGCGCAAGACCGGAGCAACAAAGAATCCGAATGCGCTCGTTGTTCGGGAATTCGAACAACGCCAGGTGACAACCCTAGCGGGGCATCGGCCGATTGGGGTGTGACGCCGGGCGCACCGCCCGGCGTCGACGGGCTCAGGTGCCGAGCACCTTGGCCTTGGCCTGGGCGAACTCCTCATCGGAGAGAATGCCGTTGGCGTGGAGTTCGCCGAGCTGCTTGAGCTGTTCGATGTCGACGTCTCCCGCAGCGGGAGCGGGAGCCGGAGCCGGAGCCGCGTACTGCGGCTGGGGCGCCGGAGCGTACTGCGGCGGTGCGGGGGCGTACTGCTGGGGCGGCGGCTGGTTGTAGCCCATGTCGCGCTCGTAGGCCGCCGTGCGGTCGGCCGCGAGCTGGGCGTCCTTCTCGGTGTAGCGCGACGCCTGTCGGCGAGCGACGCGACCGGACACCGCGGTGGCGGTTCCGGCGACGACGGCGGTCCGGGCGATTCCTCTGGCGAGTCCTGGCATGGTCGTTCCTCTCGGTCGTGCGGTGCAGTTCGGGTTCGGTGCGGGTGCAGCGGGTCAGTCGGAAGCTTCGAGTTCGTCGAGCACGGCGATGACGTCCTCGGCGGGGATGCGCTTCGAGGCGATCATCGTGCCGCCGGCATCGAGCGCCGCGCTCACGAAGGGAACCGCCCAGGTGTTCTCGTACATCAGCAACACGCCGGTGGTTCCAGCCAGCATCGTGTCCGCGGCTGCTTGCAGGTCGTCGTCGCCGAGCAGACCCGATCGGGCGCCGGCGAGCACGAAGACTTCGCCGCCGAGCGCATCGAGTTCGACGACCGTGAACGTGCCGTCGTCCTCCTTGCGGATCGCGACGAGGTCGTAGAGGCTGACGATGCCGCGGCCGATGAGATCCATCAGCGCTGTTGCGGTGGTCGAGAGATCGTGATCTCCGGTGAACTCGAGGAGGACGAAGTCGATCGGGCCGTGAGTGTCGGTCATGTCGTGTGCCGTGGCGCTTCCTGTGGTCGGGACGTTCTGACCGACAGAGTATGGCCTCGCAGAGCGGCCGGCGTCACCACCCAGTTCGGATGATTCCGCGCTTCATTCCGACGGCCCGCGTGGAGCGACAGCGTCGCCGAGCACCGCTCGCATGACCGGGTCGAGGTTCGGGCCGCGACGCAGGTGGTGGCCGCCGTCGGCGCTGATGCACACCCCGGTGATCCACGAGCTCTCGGGTCCGGCCAGGAACCGGACCGCCGCGGCGATGTCCTCGGTGGTACCGAGGCGCCGCAGCGGCATCTGCTCGAGGTAGTCGTCGACGATGTCTGGCACGCCGGTCAGACCAGCCGAGATGTCGGTCGGCACCAGGCTCGGGCGCACGGCGTTGGCGCGAATGCCCATCGAGCCGAGTTCGTCGGCCACCTGGCGAACCAGCATCTCGAGTCCGGCTTTCGACACGTTGTACGGGGTCATGTAGCGGTGCGTCGCGGTTGCCGCGATCGACGACATCGCGACGATCGAACCGCCTCCGTTCGCTGCGAGGTGCGGGACCGAGTGTTTCATCGTGAGGAACGCGCCGGTGAGGTTCGTCGCGAGCACCGCGTTCCAGTCGTCGAGCGTGGTGAGGTGAAACGGTCCGGCCGACCCGGTTCCGGCGTTGGCGACGACGATTCGCAACGCACCGACGTACGCCGCTGCGGCACATGCGGCCTCGACGCTCGCTTGGTCGGTCACGTCGCAGCCGACCGTGGCGATCATCGCGCCGGGGAACTCGTCGCGCAGCGCATCGGCCGACTCCGCGAGCCGGTCGACGTTGCGGGCGGCGAGCATCACGTCGGCGCCGTCGGCGACGAGAGCCCGAGCACACGCCAGGCCGATGCCCGACCCTCCCCCGGTCACGAGTGCGAGCTGCCCGGCCAGTGGTGCATCCATCGTTGCAGTGTGGCGCATCACCGCCAGCACGATGCGAGCCAGACCCATCGTGGTTCCCCGAGCCCAGGTCTCCGGGGACCAGGCTGGTTCCCGGAGACCTGGGCTCGGGGAACCAGCGCTCGTGCGGGCACGATGGGAGCGTGACGACGTCCTCGACTTCCACTCGACCGCTGTCGGGGATCCGCGTGCTCGACCTGAGCCGCGTCCTCTCGGGGCCGCACTGCACCCGGATGCTGGCCGACATGGGCGCCGAGGTGATCAAGATCGAGCCACCGGCCGGCGACCTCACCCGGTTCGCCACACCGAGACGCCACGGGCTGTCGAGCTACTTCGTGCAGCAGAACGTGGGCAAGCGCAACCTCAGCCTCGATCTGGCCACGCCCGATGGCGCCGAGATCCTGCTCGCACTCGCAGAGCACGCCGACGTCCTCGTCGAGAACTATCGCCCGGGTGTGATGGCCAGGCTCGGGCTCGATGCCGACACCCTGCGAGCCCGCAACCCGCGCCTGATCTACGCGTCGATCTCCGGCTACGGCCAAACCGGACCGTGGGTCAAGCGCCGAGCGTACGCGCCGGTCGTCGAGGCCGAATCCGGCATCGTCGCGTCGCAGGGCAACGCCCGTGGTGGCGAACTCGCCAAGGATCCGCACAGCCACGCCGACCTGTACACGTCGCTCGAGACGGCCTCGGCGATTCTCGCCGCGCTCTACCAACGCGAACACACGGGCGAAGGCCAGTGGATCGACGTGTCGATGGCCGAGACGATGCTGTACGTCAACGAGCACCTCCATGACGCACTCTGGGACGGACACGACGACCCACAGTGGATTCGCAGCTTCCGCCCGGGCGACTATCTCGTGCTGACGGTCGCCAACGGCGAGTCGCTCGTGGTCAGCGGGCATCCCGCCGAGCGCGGCACGTTCGACTTCTTCATCGCAGCGATGGGGCGGCCTGAACTCGCGGACGACCCGCGCTTCGTCGACGTTGCCGCCCGCCTCGCCAACTTCGACGCGCTCCGCACGATCATCCGCGACCACGCCGCGACGGTCCCCGATGCCGCCACGTTCGAGGAGCAGTTCTCGAAGCATCAGCTCGCCGTCGGTCGGGTCCGCCAGCCGGGTGAGCTGACCGACACCGACTGGGCCCGCGAGCGCGGCGCCGTCGTCGCGGTGGACGACCGCGGCGGTGGCACGATCCGCGTTCCGAACGTGCCGTGGCGCTTCAGCGCGTCGCCTGACGTCGGCGTCTCGGGCGTACCGAAGTACCGCGGCGAGGACAACCGGGAGCTGCTCGGCGAGTTGCTCGGCTACGACGACGAGCGCCTCGATGCGCTCGAAGCCAACGGTGTGCTGTCGAGCCGACTGCCCGACGGTTGAACCGTGACGTCGCTCGGGTTCCCCGTGCTGCCGATGAAGGCGACGATGGGTTCGACCGGCGCGGTGCCCGACGGCGACGAGTGGGCCTTCGAGATCAAGTGGGACGGCTACCGCACGATCGTCCACATCGGCGACGGCCGAGTGCGACTCCAGAGCACCGCCGGCCACGACGTCACCGAGCGCTGGCCCGAATTCGCCGATCTCCCCGGGTCGGTGAACGCCCGGTCCGCGATCCTCGACGGGGAACTGATCGTGTTCGACGACGACGGGCAACCACGGTTCGACCTCGTGCAGCGCAGCGGCGTCGGCTCCGACCGCCAAGCGGTCATCCAGTTCTTCGACGTCCTGCAGATCGACGGCAACGACACCATCGAGCTCGCCTACCTCGATCGGCGGCGGCTGCTCGACCAGCTCATCGAGCCGGGCGACAACTGGACGGTTCCGTCGTATCGCATCGGTGACGGTCCGACGCTGCTGGCGGCGACCGCCGAACAGGGCCTGGAGGGCGTGATCGCCAAGCGGATCGACTCTCGCTATCGACCCGGCACCCGAACGAAGGACTGGCGAAAGATCAAGAACCGCACCTCGGTCGAGTTGACGATCGGGGGCTTCACCGCCGGCACCGGCAACCGATCCGACACGTTCGGCGCCCTGTTGGTCGGACGACCCACACCTGCGGGGTTGCAGTTCGCCGGCGGCGTCGGCACCGGCTTCGACCAGCGAACGCTGCGAACGCTGACCGACCAGCTCCGTGAACTCGCCACCGACGAGTGTCCGTTCGAACCTTCGCCGCCCGCCCCGGTTGCCCGTGCGGCCACGTGGGTCGAACCGGTGTTGCGGGCGAAGATCGAAATCGCCGAGTTCACCAACGACGGCCTCGTCCGCCACGCGACGTTCATCAGCCTCATCGACTGACGAGCCGACCCCAACCGAAATTCGGAGCCATCGTCGCGCTGGGCGCGACCGCCCACCCGAATTTCGGCTGGGGTGTGATGGCTGCGTGGCAGAGTGGCGGCGATGATCAGCCGGGACGACGCACAGGAACTCGATGCCGCCGATCCGCTCGCCCGCTGGCGCGACGAGTTCGTCATCCCCGATCCCGAGCTGATCTACCTCGACGGCAACTCGCTCGGCCGAACCCCCAAGCGCACGGTCGAGGCGCTGCATCGCGCAGTCGAGCGATGGTCCGGCGACTTGATCGCCTCGTGGTGGGAACACGACTGGCTGAACCTCGCACTGACCGTCGGCGACGAGCTCGCCCCGCTGCTCGGCGCCGGACCGGGCGAGGTGGCGGTGCACGAATCGACCACCGTCGCGCTGTTCCAGCAGGTGAACGTGGCGCTCGACCTCGCGGCGGATGGCCGCGTCATCGCGATCGACGACGCCGACTTCCCGACCGACCGCTACGTCGTCGAGGGCGTGGCGCGACTCCGGGGCGTCGAGGTGCGAGCAGGTCTCGATGACCTCGACGGGGTCGACGTCGTCGTCCGCTCGCTCGTCGACTACCGGACTGCAGAGGTTGCTGACCTCGCGGGCGAAACCGCTCGAGCCCATGCAGCTGGCGCTGTCACGGTGTGGGATCTGTCGCACGCAGCCGGTGTGCTCGACCTCGATCTGCCGCGCTGCCGGCGTCGAGCTCGCCGTCGGCTGCACCTACAAGTTCCTCAACGGCGGTCCGGGGGCGCCGGCCTTCGTGTTCGTGTCGCGAGATGTCCAGGAACGGGTGACCCAGCCGATCTGGGGCTGGTTCGCGCAGTCGGATCAGTTCGCGATGGAGCGCCCGTTCGACCCTCGGCCCGGCGTCGGCCGGATGCTCAACGGCACACCGCCGGTGCTCGGCCTCACCGCCGCTCGCGAGGGCATCGGGGTCACGGTCGAAGCCGGTATCGCCCGGATCGCGTCGAAGGCGCGCGAGCTCACCGGGTTCTGCATCGACCTCGCCGACGAGCTCGGCCTCGACGACCGACACGCCTCGCAACCCCCTGCGACGCGGCGGCCACGTCGCGATCCGACATCCCGACGCTCGCGATCTCCAGCAGGCATTGGCCGATCGCAAGGTGATCGTCGACTACCGCGACCCCGACGTCCTGCGCTTCGGACTCTCCCCGCTCACCACCAGCTTCACCGACGTCTTCGACGCCATGACAACCCTCGCCCAACTCCGGAATTCGGAGCCACCGTCGCGCTGAGCGCGCTCACGGCTCCGAATTTCGGGGTCGGGGCAGCGATTACGGGTCGTCGTCGGCATGCTGGGAGCCATGAGCGTCGTCAAGATCAATGCCATCACGATCCCCGAGGGCATGGGCCCGCAGCTCGAAGGTCGCTTCGCCGGGCGGGCGAAGATGGTCGAGCAGTTCGACGGGTTCGAGGACTTCCAGCTCCTGCGACCCACCGAGGGCGAGAGCCGCTACTTCGTCTACACGCGCTGGGCGTCCGAGGAGCACTTCCAGGCCTGGATGAACAGCCAGGACTTCGCCCACGGTCACGCCAGCGGCCAGGCCGACGGCAACCAGCCCGCCGAGGGCGAAGCGCCCCGCAAGCCCGTCGCCCAGGGCGCCGACCTCATGTCGTTCGAGGTCGTCGAACACGTCGTCAAAGGCTCCTGAGCCCGACCATCCGGTCGCTCCACCCGAACGCGTGAGCAGATGGCCTCTTCAGGTCGCCATTTGTTCACACGTTGGCGTGGGGTGCACTTGTAGCCTGCGATACCCGTGGCACTGATCGTCCAGAAGTACGGCGGCACGTCCGTCGCCGACCCCGATCGCATCAACGCGGTCGCCGACAACGTCGCGTTCACGAAGAAGCGCGGCAACGACGTGATCGTCGTGGTGTCAGCAATGGGCAAGGCCACCGACAACCTGATCGCCCTCGCCAACTCGGTGTCGACGACCCAACCCGGGCGCGAGATGGACATGCTCCTCACCACCGGCGAGCGCGTCACCGCAGCGCTCATGACGATGGCCCTGTTCGACCGTGGCATCGACGCCATCAGCTTCACGGGCAGCCAGGTCGGCATCATCACCGACACCGCACACCGCAAGGCGAAGATCATCGAGGTCAAAGGCGACCGCGTCCGCCAGTCGCTCAGCGAGGGAAAGGTCTGCGTGATCGCCGGCTTCCAGGGTGTGAGCACCGACAAGGAGGTCACCACGATGGGCCGTGGCGCCTCCGACCTGACCGCCTCGGCCCTGGCCCAGGCCATGGGCGCCGATGCCTGCGAGATCTACACCGACGTCACCGGCGTGTTCACCGCCGACCCGCGCATCGTGCCGCAGGCCCGCAAGCTCACCAAGGTCCACTTCGACGAGATGCTCGAAATGGCGGGCGCCGGCTCGAAGGTGCTCGCCTTGCGTTCGGTCGAGTTCGCTCGCAATCACGACGTTCCGCTCCACGTCCGTTCCGCATTCACCTGGGAACCCGGCACGTGGGTCACCAACGAGGAGGCTTCCGTGGAAGATCCGATCATCTCCGGTGTCGTCACCGACATGTCCGAGGCAAAGGTCACCGTGTTCGGTGTGCCCGACCGCCCGGGCATCTCGGCGGCGCTGTTCGAACCGCTCGCCGACGCCAACGTGAACGTCGACATGATCGTGCAGAACACCTCCACCCAGGGCACGACGGACATCAGCTTCACGATGCCGATGGCCGACATGGGCGAGGCCGAGCAGATCGTCTCGCGGGTCGCCACCGAGATCGGCGCGACCGGTGTGTCACACGACAACGACATCGCCAAGGTGTCGCTCGTCGGCGCCGGCATGAAGTCCGCCCCTGGCATCGCCGCCAAGATGTTCCGGGTGCTCGCCGACGAGGGCGTCAACATCGAGATGATCTCGACCTCGACGATCCGCGTGTCGGTCGTCTGCTCCGCGGGCGACATGGAACGCGCTGCGCGGGCACTCCACACGGCGTTCGGCCTCGATTCAGGCGCCGACTACTCCGCACCCCTCCCCGAACGCAAGTAGCCGTGACAGCTGGGGCCTCACCCCAGATGTCCCACCTGTCTTTTCGGGTCGGGCCCGGAAAGACTGGTGACGCAGGCGCTTGAATGACATCCACATGGGTGACGTCTGGCCGCAACTGCTTCTCGTCGTAGTTCTCGTGCTGGTGAACGCCGCGTTCGCCGGCACCGAACTCGCGCTCGTGTCGCTGCGTGAGAGCCAGCTCCAGCGGCTCGAAGAAGGATCGGCGACCGGAGGCGTCCTCGCTCGACTGGCGCGTCAGCCGAACCAGTTCCTCGCCACGATCCAGATCGGCATCACACTCGCCGGCTTTCTCGCGTCCGCCGCCGCCGCGGTGTCGCTCGCCGAACCCCTGGAAGCACATCTCAGCTTCCTCGGCGGAGCGGCCGGGCCGGTGTCGGTGATCATCGTCACGCTCGTGCTCGCCTATTTCACGCTCGTGTTCGGCGAACTCGCCCCGAAGCGAATCGCCATGCAGCGCGCCGAGAAGTGGGGCATGGTCATGGCCCGCCCGCTCGATCTGCTGTCGACGTTGACCAAACCGATCGTCTGGCTGCTCTCGAAGTCCACCGACCTTGCGGTCCGTCTGCTCGGCGGTGACCCGACCCGCCAACGCGAAGAGGTCAGCGGTGAGGAGCTGCGCGACATGGTCGCGATCCACGAAACGTTCACGCCCGAGCAACGCCAGATCATCGACGGCGCGTTCGAAATCGCCGAACGAACGCTCGACGAAGTGATGGTGCCGCGCACCGATGTCGTTGTCATCGATGCGGATGCCACGTGCGACGAAGCGCTCGCGCTGCTCATCGAGACCGGCCACTCCCGTGCTCCCGTCGCCGAGAAGCGCAACCTCGACCGCCCGGTCGGCATGGTCCGCCTTCGCAGCCTGCTCGACCGCGGCGACGAGCCCGTCACGTCGGTGATGTGGGACATCCCGGCGTTCCCCGACGCCGCTCGGGTCCTGACAGCGCTACGCGAGTTCCAGGCGCGTCGCACCCAGATGGCAGTCGTCGTGGACGAGTACGCCCGAACCATCGGCATCGTCACCGTCGAGGATCTCGTCGAGGAACTGGTCGGCGAGATCTGGGACGAGACCGACCCCGACCTCGCGACCGTGTTCCATGAGGCCGACGGTGCGATCGTGGTGGCCGGTTCGTTCCCGGTGCACGACCTCGTCGACCTCGACGTCGAACTGCCGGAAGGCGACTACACGACCATCGCCGGGCTGGTGCTCGACCAGATGAACCGCTTCCCGCGTCCCGGCGAGACCATCGACGTCGACGACTGGCACGTCGAGATCCGCACCGTGGGTCGGCACCGGATCACGCAGGTCGCGCTCCGGCCGCTCGCCGGCGACGGCGACGGTGGGGACGGCGACGGAGACGGCGATGGCGATGGCGATCAGCGAACGGTGGCGATCAACCAGTAGTGGTGCGGGTTGATGCCGTCGAATTCCTGGTTGACCGCGCCCCGACCGGTGATCTTGCTCTTCGGGTTGCGCCAGATCTCGATGTCGGTGATCAGCGGCGACAGCGGGCCGATCAGCTCGTCGGGCTGCAGCCGGTTCGCCTGCCACCCGAGCCGCGCGGCCGTGCGGCGCTGTGAGAGCCACGGCCCGAATTTCGGGACCCGGAAGAGCCCTCGGGTGCCAGCACCGAGCGGGAGCAGCACGATGTCCTGGGCGCTGCGTGCCCGATAGTTCAGCACGATCTTGCCGCCAGGCTTGGTGATGCGCACCGCCTCGGAGGTCAGCTCCAGTGCATCGTCGGAGTCGCAGTGCTGCAGTGTGATGTAGCTGAAGGCGACATCAGTCGAGTTCGGCGGCAGATCGAGCGTGTGGCCGTCGATCACATGACTCGTTCGCAGACGATCGACCTTGCCGAAGCGGCCGACGGTTTCGATGCACCGTTCGAGAAAGCCGGCATCGAGGTCGCAGGCGGTCACCGATGCGTACTCGCGGGTGAACGCGCACGTCATCCGACCGATGCCAGACCCGATCTCGACGATCGACTTCTCGTCGGGCGTGCGCCCCTGCGCATCGGGCGTCCGCAGGCCGAAGATGGTCAGGTAGGCGGGCACCTCCGAGTCGCCGGTCGCCACGAACTGTTCGAGCGTGAGTTCGCTGCCGGTCTCGTTGTTGAACACCCACCCGGTGGTGCGCACGACGTCGTCGCCGCTCGCCTGACGTTCACTCGTCTGGCCAGCGGCCTTCCACGGCACCAGTTGGGGGCGACGACGCATCCCACGAGTGTGCCAGAGCAATCGACGATCCACCCAGCACGGTTCGAACGAAACCCGCCGCGGGCCGGACTGCGACGACCGTTATCGTTTCGGTCATGTCTGGAGCACTTCGCGTCGGTGTCGTCGGAGCAACGGGTCAGGTTGGCAGCGTCATGCGCCGTCTGCTCGACGAGCGCAACTTTCCCGTGAGCGAGATGCGGTACTTCGCATCCGCCCGGTCGGCCGGAACCACCTTGCCCTGGAAGGGCACCGACATCGTCGTCGAGGACGCCGAGACCGCGGATCCGTCGGGGCTCGACATCGCCCTGTTCTCCGCCGGCGCCACCTCGTCGCGTGCGTTCGCCGCGAAGTTCGCGGACGCCGGTGCGATCGTGATCGACAACTCGTCCGCGTTCCGGATGGATCCTGATGTCCCGCTGATCGTCGCCGAGGTCAACGGGCACCTCGCCACCAACCCGCCGAAGGGGATCATCGCCAACCCGAACTGCACGACGATGGCGTTCATGCCAGTGATGAAGCCGTTGCACGAAGCAGCCGGGCTGACTCGCCTGATCGTCTCCACCTACCAGGCCGTGTCCGGTGGCGGGCTCGCGGGCGTCGACGAACTCGACAAGCAGGTCCGCGAGGTCGTCGACCGCGCGGCGGAGCTCACCCACGACGGCGCCGCGGTCGAGTTCCCGACGCCGACCAAGTTCGTGAAGCCGATCGCGTTCAACGTGTTGCCGATGGCCGGTTCGATCGTCGACGACGGTCTGTTCGAGACCGACGAAGAACAGAAGCTGCGCAACGAGAGCCGCAAGATCCTCGACATCCCCGAGCTGCTCGTGTCGGGCACGTGCGTGCGCGTCCCCGTCTTCACCGGCCACTCGTTGTCGATCAATGCCGAGTTCGAACGGCCGATCTCGGTGCAGCAGGCGACCGAACTCCTCGGTGCTGCTGTCGGCGTCGTGCTCTCCGACGTGCCGACACCGCTCGAAGCCGCCGGTCAGGACCCGTGCTACGTGGGCCGCATCCGCGTCGACGAAGGCGCCCCCGGCGGTCGTGGCCTGGCGATGTTCGTCAGCAACGACAACCTGCGCAAAGGCGCTGCCCTCAACGCCATCCAAATCGCGGAGTTGGTCCAGGCCCGGCGATGACTGCGTTGCGAGGACTCGTCGCTGCCTTGAGGCAGCTTCCTCGTCTCGCGCCTTGTCCTCCCCGACCCTGAATCCAACTCCGAAGCCAAAGGATTGTTCTCAGCGCGGCAATCTCCTGACGGGTTGGTCTGCTCCGCTGTCACCCGTTAGCAGTTGCAGGGGATCGACTGGCATTTCGGGCAGCCGTCTGCGTAACGCTGGATCGCTTCGTTCAGGTCGACGCCCTGCTGGTTGGCAAGGGTCGCCACCCAGGCGACGACGTCGCCGAACTCGTGCACCCGATCTTCGTGGGTTCCCTTTCGCACGGCCTGGGCGAGTTCGCCGATCTCCTCGGTGAGCCAGGCAACGGTTGCGGAAACGCCTCGTTCACGATCGCGATCGCCATACGTGCGCTCGATGACGTCCTGCAGTTCGGCGAAGTCCACGACCGACGACGGTAGCGCCGTCAGGCCCCAGCGGCCAGCGCCGCACCCAGTTCGAATGTCGGCTGGAAGTCGGCCATTCGGGGATCGGCGTTCACCACCGAGAGATACGACGTGTCGGCGCCGGCCGTCGACGAGACGCGGGTCATCGAGGCGTAGGCGAGGCGCCGCGACCGTTCTTCCATGGCGATGCCCACCACGACCGCAGGGCTGTCCCATCCCTTGAAGCTGTGCACCGTGCAGCCTTTGACTGCGTCCGCGTCAGGCCAGAACCGACCCTTGCTGCGGTGCCGTTCATCGGGGTCACGGCTGTAGACGTGGTGCACCGAATGGCCCGCTGCCTCGATCTCCTGAGCAGCCGCCAACCCGTCGTGGTGGTACTCGCACAGGTAGACGACATCGCGGGGTGCGAGCTCTGGGTTCTCGCGTAGCAACCGGACGACCTCGCGGCCGACAGCGACGCCCAGGTCCGCAACGCGTTCGACATTGCGCCACGAACGGATCGCAGCCGACACATGGCCCACCACGACGCCCTGGTCGTCGGCCACCTCAGGGACCACGGCGTCCTCGGCGATGAACGACCTCGCGAACTCGTTGGTCGAACGAATGAGTTCCGGAGCCATCCGATACGACGTGGTCATCCGGATCCACGGGTCCGTGAATCCGGCTGCGGCGAGCGCGTCCGGGTCGTCCCAGGTCGACTTGCCGTACAGATCAACCGTCGAGTCGGCGGCGAGCAGCATCTCCCCATCGGGGCGCACCACGTGGTCGCGCAGCAAGTTCCACCACTCGACGGTGAAGTCCTGGCCCTCGTCGACGAGCACTGCATCGAAACGGCGATCGAAGCCGGACTCGAACACATCGCGAGCCTTGACCACGATCTTGACCGGCCAGGTGCCGCGGGCCGGCTCGGCAGCGAGGATCCCCGCTTGACCGGCATCGTCGACGACCCGCGAACAGAACGTGTGGAAGCTGGTGCAGGTGACGCGTGCCGGATTGGCGCCGAGCTCGGCGCACCGCTCGACGACCAACCGGCGGAGATGGTTCGCGAGCGTCAGGTTGAAGCAGAGAACGAGCACGCTCCGGCCCTCGGCGGCCAGGCGTGCGGCACGGGCGGTGAGCGCGAACGACTTGCCACTGCCGGCGGTACCCGCGACGCCACGAATGTGGGCGCCTCCGGGGTTCGCTGCCACCCGGCGGGCGTTGTCGCTGAGCTGTACCGGGGCGACGGCGTGGTGCACCATGCCATCGATGACGAGTTCTCGGCGCAGACGTTGGATCGACGCAGCAGGTGCGGCCGCCATTCCTGGCCCATCGACCAGGAACTGCAATCTGTCGGCGAGGTCGTCGGCCGACCACACGAGTACGGCGTTGGCCGGGTCACCGAGACCCGAGGCAAGCAGCGCTCCGGCCTCGGCGCCATCGCACCAGGGCAGCACGACGACCGAACGGACGAGCCCACCCGGCTCGCGAGCGTCGCCGGGGAATGCGAAGAACTGCTCGTACACGGTGCCGCGGTGGCGGCGTGCAACGGCGAGCGGCCGCTCCGCGCTCGGCCGCCAGGTGCCGTCAGCGTCGAGTTGCTCGATGTCACCGTCGTCGGTGCGGCGATGGTCCGTCGAGCGCCAATCGACCACATCGATCGTCAACGCGCCGCGAACGTCGTGGACCAGCACCAGATCCGGCACGTCCTGGCCCACCTTGGGTCGGACGTAGATCGTCCAGTCGTCACCGAGCGCAGCGAACGCGTCGAAGACCGCCCGTTCCGATTCCCCGAGTGGTTCCTGGAGATCGTCGAGGTGATCGATGGATGGTCGGATGATGGCCACGGCAGCGCTCCGTTCGGACAGGCGGACGGGCTGTCATCGGCACGGCACGGCCTCACCTTGAGGATCTCGGGCCGGAGCCGATGTCCGGCAACGCCGGAGGCTCCTGGTCGGGGTGAGAGGATTTGAACCTCCGGCCTCCACGTCCCGAATGACGTCCTGCCATGACATCGTGTGCCAACTCATGTCGGTGCATACCGATCTAGCTGGTACTTCGCGATTCGACGTGCCAGCGTGTCCCGCTCAGTGTCGGGGAATGTCAGGCAGTTTGGCTCCCAAGATGGCTCCCAAGATCGGAACTGCGGACGCCCGACTCCGGTCAACGGTGGGCGTCGTCGTGTACGACTCCCCAGGCGAACTGAATGGGTCGGATCGGACGCGATTTCTGCAATGCGCGGCTTGGGCCGCAGCGTGCGGATGGCGTGGGCCGATGGAGCGGACTACAGAGCCGGTGTTGTCGGGTGTCGTCGGTCGGGCAGGTGACGCGAAGAATCCGGGTAGCGACCCTCAAGCAGATATAGCTACATTGAAGTCATGGAAGTAGCCACATCTCGTTCTGAAGTCGGGATACGTGACCTGAAGAACGGACTCAGCTCATACATCGACCGCGTCCGCAACGGCGAAGAGGTCATCGTCACCGATCGCGGCCGTCCCGTCGCCCGGCTCTCGTCGCTCGAAGCCGCCCACGACCACCTCGCCGAACTCATCACGGCCGGGATCGTTCGAGCCCCGACAAGCAGCAAGCGTCACACACCACGAAAGCGGATCAAGTCGAAAGGCCCCGTCAGCGACCTCGTCGCCGAGCAGCGGCGCTGAGCCCGGTGATCACCTACATCGATACCTCGACGTTGCTCAAGCTGATCATCGACGAGGAGGGCTCCGAGCGCGCCATGACCATCTGGTCCTCCGCCGACGTGGTTGCGTCGGTGAATCTCCTCGCGGTCGAGGCCCGCGCTGCGCTCGGTGCCGCCAGACGGGTTCGGCGTCTCACCGACGCACAGCACCGCTCCGCCGTCACCGAGCTCGACGCGCTGATGAGCGATCTGCACATCGTGCAAGTGACGGATGAGCTGGTGGCGAGCGCCGCGAAACTCGCAGACGAAGAGGGACTTCGTGGCTACGACGCAGTTCACCTCGCTGCTGCGCTGACCGTCGAAGCGACCGTGTTCACCAGCGCGGACACTGCGCTCTGCGCCGCCGCTGAACGCCGTGGACTGCATATCGCCAACCCCCTCGGAAGCTGAGACCGGCGCACGGCGGCCGCCGATCGTCGGGCGGGATTATCTCGCGCCACGGAAGGGCCGTACCCGAGTGGGTGGTTCGCAGGTGACCTCGGGTTATCGGGCGGGCGTTTTGTGCGGCTCGCTCGGGATCGAGATTCCCGGTACTGGGCAGGCCAGGCGGGTCCCGGGCACCACGTGCCGGAACTCCGCACGTAGTGTCCGGACGTGGGCACGATCGAGATTGGCAATGTTGAGCTGCCGGAGGATGGCTTTCTCGCCGGCGTTGCGGCGGCACTGAACGAGGCGGGCCACTTCGCAGAGATCGCGGATCGGGAATGGCGGGCGGTGTATCAGACCGACGCTTCGCGCGCCGCAGGAGGCTTCTTGGTCGAGGACGCGCCGTCATCGTCGAGTGCGTTCATGTTCGGCGCCGAACAGATGGCGTCGTTCGCATCGCTGCCCATCGGCTCCATCGCCTTGGACTTCGCGCGCGCACGGCTCCAGCACGTCGGAGAATGGGTCATCGCCGACCTCGACGGAGGACGAGAGCAGCTGCGCTCACTCGTGGATCCGCGGCTCGAAACCGTCGTCGACCAGATCGTCGAGTCTGGGAAGTCGTCTTCGGCGATCACCTACTACTACGACGGCTACGGCCCTGCCGGCAGCCGGCCGCGGATGGTCGTCACCGCTCTGCGAATCCGTCATCCCGGCGGCGAACTGGCTGGAACCGCTCTGATCCAGAAGCCAGCGCTCAGCATGATGACCCTCGCCGCGCTCGGCGCAATGGGCGATCGGGAACACTTGGAACGCTTGCAGGGTGTTGCTTCGGCAGGCCGCCGGCCCGGGGCGATCTTGTTCGCTGATCTCGAAGGCTCGACACCACTTGCCAAGCGTTTGTCGACGGCGAGCTACTTCGCACTCGGCAGACGATTGACACGCTCGGCGGACCAGTGCGTTGTCGAGGCAGGAGGCATCACCGGTCGTCACAGCGGCGACGGAGTCGTTGCGTTCTTCCTCGCCGAGAACCTCGGTTCGGAGTCGGCCGCCGCACGAGCGTGTATTCGAGCGGCGCGTGCGCTGCGCGAGGCAACCTTGCAGATTGCCGAGCGTTCCGGACTGGCACCCGACGAGCTCACGATGCGCTTCGGGGTGCACTGGGGTGCGGGCTTGTACGTCGGTTTGATCTCGACAGTCGGTCGAACAGAGGTCACCGCGCTCGGCGATGATGTCAACGACGCCGCACGCATCGAACCCTGCGCAACCGGTGGACGCCTCCTCGCGTCGAAATCTCTCATCGAACGTCTTACCCCCGCAGACGCCGACGATCTGGGCCTCGATCTCGATCGAATCACCTACACCCAACTCAGTGAACTCACCACGACAACCCCAAAAGCACAACGAGATGCACCCTCGCTCGCCGTCTGCGAACTCTGAACGGACATCTTCAGAAGGCGATGCCGCATCGTGCGTCTGCTCGCACCCGCCCCGGCGACGTCCGGCACCCAAGATCACGCCGACAACAGCGCGACCCCGCTCGCCATCCCTACGGAACGCTCCGACCCGCAGTACATCGCCGGCGTGATCGGTCACCTCCACACGGGAAAGTGCAGTGCTCGGCTTGGGTAGCAGTCGAGTGGGTCCCGATTGGATGGCTGAGGGCTATTGCGTGCTCGCTATGGGGTGGCAACGTGGACCGGCGCTTGGCCAGCTCCCGAGAAGGTCAAGCTGTCGGTAGTTCTCGTGTCGTTGTGCCGTCGGTGATGGTTACCGCATCAACGGCTTCACCATCTTCCAGTTGAGCAGCGAAGAATCGACGCCCGTCCACATCATCGGAGATGAACACGTCCACGAACCCATCCGCTACGAGTGTCTCGTTCTGGGCGAGACCGAAGCCCACGACGAACATCTCAGAATCGCTGCCAATCACGGCTGCGTACTGATCCTCTTCGGTGGGCAACGTCGGACATGCCACCGTCACGGACGTCCCGTCGGTTGTGCGCACTTCGACACCGACGCAGGGTGCATCCGGCCCCTGATCGTTGTTCTGCAGCACCACCGAATGGCCGCTCACCGATCCCAGCGGCTCTCCTGCTGAGGGATCATCGCTTCCGCAACCGATCAGCAGCGTTGCCGCCACGATGAGGACGACGAGCGACCACTTGAAGCCTGGCATGAAACAAGTACAGCACACGGATGATTGACGCTTATCGCAGCTGACCTGACCGTCTCCGATCGGGAGCGGGGCTCGATGCCCTGGGCCGGGGTACGCAACGAGCGGCTTGCTCGAGGCGCATTGAATGGGTCCGATCTCCGACGGGAATATGCAGTGCACGGCTTGGGCCGTAGTCGGGCGCTGTGCCGACGCGTCGGGTCGAGATTACGTGCGGCGAAATCGAGTGCTCCGACCGTCTTCTACGATCGCCGATAGACGCCGATGGGAGTGAGCGGGTGACGCACACGCGCAGCGAGTATCGGATGTCCCCGATCCAGGTCGCCGCGACGTCGGTCCCGCTCCCGACGATTCATCCCGACGAGCAGCAACGGGATCCGCTCGCGGCGCTGATGCTGGACGCTTATCGCAACACGATCGACGACGAAGGCGAGTCTCTCGACGATGCGCTCAGCGCCATCGACTACTACCTCGCATCGATCGTCCGTCCGCACTCGTACGTCATGCTCGACGGATCTGATCTCGTGGCGTTTGCCTTCGTCGTCGTGTGAACAACGTTAGCTACATCGACCCTGTCGTGGTGGCCGCCACACACAAGCGGCTCGGGTTCGGAGGTGCCCTGGTACGACGATGTCTCGGATCGCTCGCCGATGCAGGGATCTTCGAAGTCGGAGCGACCATTACCGATGGCAACCTCGCATCTGAGCGACTGTTCATCGGACTGGGCTTCGACCGACTCGGCTCGTGGACCTGACCACTGCGGGTGAACACCTCAGTGCTGACCCCGTGAGTGCGCCGAACGCCGTCACCCGACTCTCCCGCCAAAACGGCCGGTGTCACTACCGGGCACCCGGCTTGGGCCGCGATGCGGCGCGGGTTCCTGCGGGTGCACCGGGTTACGGGGCGGTTGTTATCGAGTGCCTCCGACCGGCACCGTCGGAACGCTCTGACAAGCGGAGTTGCTGGGGTTAGCGTCGTTGCATGACCCCGGAGCGGCACCGTGAGCTTGCTGATCTGCGGCGAGCGAGGGACTTCATTGACCGAAACTATCCGCGACCGCTCGATGTGCCTGCGATGGCCGACGCCGCGTGCATGTCGCCGGGGCACTTCTCGCGCCGGTTCCGTGAGACGTTCTCGGAGACCCCGTACGCCTATCTGATGACGCGGCGGATCGAGCGGGCGCAGTCGTTACTCCGGTCGGGGATGTCGGTGACCGAGAGCTGCGTCGAGGTCGGTTGCACGTCACTGGGATCCTTCAGCACCCGGTTCTCCGAGATCGTTGGCATGAGCCCGTCGGCATACCGGCAGCTGGACCACCGTGATCTGGAGTCCGTCCCGCCGTGCGTGGCCATGCGACATCTGCGTCCGGCCCGCTGATCAGGAGGGCGATCGGTCACGATCGGAGAAGTCAGCCCGGGCTCGGTTTCGTACGATCGGTGCCATGACCATTGCCGTGTCGACCATGTTCATCCCGGTGCACGACCCGGAGGAAGCGTTGCGCTTCTACCGCGATGTTCTTGGCTTCGAGGTCCGGAATGACGTGAAGCGAGGAGAGTTCCGGTGGGTCACGGTCGGCGCTCCGGGCCAAGACCTTGACGTGGTGCTGTCCCAGCCCCACGGTGGCCGGTCTCGGAGGACGGAGACGCGCTTCTCGAGTTGGTCACCAAGGGCTCGATCCAGGCGGCGATCTTCTCAGCCAGCGATCTCGACGAGACCTTCGAGCGGGTGCGTGCCTCTGGCTGCGCCGAGGTGCTCCAAGAGCCGAAGTCCCAGCCGTGGGGAGCCCGAGACTGCGCCGTGCGCGACCCGTCAGGGAACTTGATCCGCATCGCACAAGCCTGAGTCGGCGCAGCGGCGACATGCATCGCCGCTGCGATCGGCACAACCCGAACCAAGGAGAACCACGATGAAGACCATGACGTGTCGCCAGCTCGGCGGGCCGTGCGATCACACTCACCGCGGCGAGACCGCCGACGAAGTGATCCGCTCCCAGGACGAACATCTCAAGCAGATGGTCGAAAGCGGGGACGACGTGCGTCAGCTCGCTCGCGATGAAATGAAGGCACGGTGGCGCCGTCCGATCTCGGGCATGAAGTGGTATCGGCAAGCGAAGAAGGACTTCGCCGAATTGCCCGAGGCGCCGTGATGGAAGACTTCGCCGACGTCGACGACTACCTCGAAGCGGCCGATCAATGGCCGGCCGAGATCAAGGTGCTGCGCCCGCTGTTGCTGGACTGTGGCCTGACAGAACAGATCAAGTGGGGAAAGCCGTGCTACTGCGTCGACGGCGCCAACATCGTTCTGGTCCAAGAGTTCTCGGATCACCTCGCACTCATGTTCTTCAAAGGTGTGCTCCTCGAGGATCCCGAAGGGTGCTCCACGACCAGGGCCCACTCACACGCAGCGAAACGCATCAAGTCGCATCGATCGCCGACGTAGAGGCGCTTCGGGAGTTGTCACCTCCTACGTGCGCGAAGCAATCGACCACGAGCGAGCAGATACCGAGATGCCTGCTCGGCCCGACGACGGGCTGGCACCCGAGCTCGTAGACCGCCTTGCCTCCGATGACCAGCTGGCCGAAG
>CAVUJG010000018.1:0-149966 GCA_963741755.1 Ilumatobacteraceae bacterium
GTGCGGCCTCGAGACGTGATCGGGGCACCGCATAATGCCGCCATGGACGTTCACCTCACGCTCGGGATTGACGGGCGGGGCACATCGGCGTCGGCACGGCGTGGGACCCCCTGACGCCTGTGAGGCGGTCGTCTGATACATCTCGGCGGTCGTCTTGATACATCGAGGGTTGGTGATACGTCTCGTCGCGGTCCCGCTGCCGCCGACAGGGGGTCGTTCGCCGCTTTCCGCCGGCCGTCGATGTATCAGAAAAGTATCAATCCGAGGTGCACCGGGCTGTGTCGCCCCGTCCGAACAGTGTCAACCTGTCCACACATCATCCCTGCTAGATGGCACAATCCGACACGATCCGGTACGAGCCGAAACTCGCCGATATCGCCATTTTTCGGATTTGCAAGCAGGGGGTCGTGGGTTCGATTCCCATCGTCTCCACCATTGAAGCCCCTGGTAGCAGAGCTGCCGGGGGCTTTCTCGTGAGCTTCCGCAATCGCGACTACTGGAGCGTTGACACCATCGGTGCCGACGGCTCTTGTGCTGACGGCTCCCTCTCCGTGACCCGCATCGACGGACACCGCTCCGTCACCCTGTGCGCCGGCCACGTCGCTGAACACGTGCAGCTCGGCTACGCCGCCACCGAGCCCGGCAACCAGTCCGACACCGCCACCCGCTCACCCACTGGGTCACCGAACGCGGTCTCGAGACCGACCCCGCGGACTCGAGGTCGCGGCACGCTCTGCCGGCCCGGAACTCGGCATCGAGTTCTGACCGTACGACCAAGACATCGTGCGCGAGGTTGACGAGGGGTTCGCCAGCGACGAATGTGGTCTCGTGGGGATCAAGGGGAACAACGAGCGACAACGCGTCCTGGTGCCACAGGCCCTCGGGTCCGACGAGTTCCTCCGCGTCACGTGGCACGCATCGCGTGAGCTGATCGTGTTCTCCCACTGGGACGGGGACCATTGCGTCGCCGCCACACCCGTCCGCGTCAGCGAGATCGGGGACCTCGCCTCACTGATCTCGCAAGCCGCAGCCCACGGGACCACGGCATCGGCATGGCCGCCCCCGGCCGCCAACACGCTGGTCGTCCCGGCGACCGGACTGACCGTCCCTCCTGCGCGGCGCTCCGCCTGACGCTTGCCGAGAACCGGTCCACGGACCGGCACCCCGTTTCATCGACGAAGGCGATCTTGTGCAACGCAGGGGCCGATCTGTGCGGCGTCATAGTTGTGACGCATCGCATTCCTTCAGCGTGTCGGACGCCCGCGAGTCGCTGTTGATGCGAGAGGTAGGTGGACTGCAGCGTCTTCCCTGTGGACCGCACGGAAGCGGACGATTATCCTCCGTTAAATGACCGGTCGTGGACGATCAGGGGTGGACGACGATGCGCGCTGACGCACGGCAGAACCGCGCTCGACTCCTCGACTGCGCGGCATCGCTGATCCTCGAGATCGGGAGCGAGCCCACCCGCGACGCCCTCGCCCAGCGCGCCGGTGTGGGGATCGGCACGGTGTACCGCCACTTCCCAGACCGGCAGTCGTTGCTGCACCAGGTAGCCCGGCACGTCCTCGAGAACACGATCACGGCCGGCGAGCAGATCGTCGCGTCGGATGCCAACGGCGGCGAAGCCATCCGGCGCTACCTGCACCAAGCGATCGATCACAGGATCGGCGTCGTCAACATCGTCCACCCGTTGCTCGACGACCACGACTGGCCCGATCTGCAGGCACGCGCTGATGCCATGCTCAGCTCGCTCATGGATCGCGCCCGGAACGACCACGAGCTGCGGACCGATCTCGCCGTTGCCGATGTCGTGTTCGCGACGATCCGCTTTGGTCGCCCCCTCGCAATCGGCCTGGACCCATCTGAGGACCGTGACATCGCCCACCGTCAACTCGACCGTTACGTCGACGGGCTCCGTCTCGCACCACGATCCGACGAGGAGAAGTCGTCATGAGCCGACAGTTGCCAAAGGCGTTCCGATCCGAGCACCAAGTGACCATCGTGGGAGGCGGGCCCGCCGGCATGATGCTCGCCGCGGAGCTGACGCTCGCCGACGTGGACGTCGTCATCGTCGAACGACGCAAGACCCAGGAGCTGGAGAGCCCACGCTCCCGAGGGCTCCACTCCCGGACGATCGAGCTCCTCGACCAGCGAGGGATCGCCGACAGGTTCCTGAACGAGGGCACCCCGATGCAGGTGCAGGCCTTCGCCGGCATCCCTCTCGACATCAGCGACTTCCCCACGAGGCACAACTACGGCCTGGCACTCGTCCAGAGCGACTTCGAGCGGATCATGGCCGCATGGCTCGACGAACTGGGTGTACGAGTCCTCCGTGGCGCCGAGGTCACCGCCTTCGCCCCGGACGAACGCCACGTCGAGGTCGACCTCGCCGACGGCGCCAAGCTGCTCGCTCAGTACCTCGTGGGCTGCGACGGCAGCCGCAGCCTCGTCCGCAAGGCGGCCGGCATCGAGTTCGCCGGCTTCGACCCGAGTGTCTGCTGGATCACCGCCGAGGTCGAGGTGCAGGACCTCCCCGAGTTCGGCATGCGCGGCGGTGGCGGAGTCGGTCCAGCCGAAGCCGGGCGGGTCGGCGTCACGCTCGCAGAACCAGACACGGGCGCCCGCTTCGACGAGCCGACCCTGGAGGACCTGCGAGCGGCGCTCGTGCGTGTCGACGGAACGGACTACGGGGCCCACAGCCCCCGGTACATCGCTCGCTTCACCGACATGACCCGCCAGGCCGTCACCTACCGGGCCGGACGAGTGCTCATTGCCGGCGACGCCGCACACGTGCACGCGCCACTCGGCGGACAAGGCCTCAACCTCGGCGTGCAGGATGCCGTCAACCTCGGCTGGAAGCTCGCACAGGTCGTGCACGGGACATCCCCGGAGACGCTCCTCGACACCTACGAAGCCGAACGCCACCCAATCGCACGCAACGTCATGCGCAACACCATGGCTCAACGGGCACTGAGCGAAGCCGATGACCGAACGCTGGCACTGCGGGACATCGTCGCCGAACTACTTGCGCTGGACGAGCCGCGCAAGCACATCGCCGGAATGATCTCCGGCCTCGACATCCACTACGCCGCCGACGGCGACCACCACCCCCTCGTCGGGCGGCGTGTCCCGGACCTCGAAGTACAGACCCAGAACGGCACGCTGCGCTGTCACGAGCTGCTCCACGACGCCAAGGCGATCCTCCTCCAGCTCGGCACCATCCCTCTCATCGATCTCCGGTCCTGGAGCGAACGACTCGCACACGTCGTCGGAAGCTGCTCAGGGCCGTGGGAGCTCCCGATCATCGGCACCATCAAAGCCCCATCCGCGCTCCTCATCCGTCCCGACGGCTACGTGGCCTGGACTGGGACCGACGACAACGAAGACGGGCTCCAAGAGGCTCTGGAAACCTGGCTCGGACCCGCGACGAGCACGACCAGGCGATAACCCGGCTCTCACATCCTGAGAGTCGACCGAACCCCCAGCCGACGGCGCGGCCTTGCCCGACCCCCGGGCAGCAGGCGCGGTCGAGGGCGATGAGGTCATCGACGTCGACCACGATGGCATCTACTCCCTACAGAGATCGACGCGGTGCGGGGACAGATGAGGCTCAGGCCCTCGAGCCAGTGTCGTCCGGGCGCCGCATGCATACGAGGGCGGCAGACCGGGTACGTGACCGCGATCGGACTCGAGAGGAGTTCGACGAACGAGGGAGGTCATTTCATGCCACGAGGAAAGTCGCCGGGACCGTCGGTAAAAGATCCGGAGCAGTACGAGGCGCTGCGCGATGAAGGGATGAGCAAGGAGAAGGCGGCTCGGATCTCGAACGCATCGGCGGCCGAGGGCCGCTCGAACGTCGCCCAGCGGGGTGGTGAGGCTGCAGACTACGAAGACCGGACGAAGGACCAGCTGTTGGATCGGGCTCGCGAGATCGGCATCGAGGGTCGTTCGAAGATGTCGAAGAGCGAACTGATCGCGGCCTTGCGCAACCACTGACCGGTGACCGTCGACGGTCACCCCGGTTCGATGGCTGCTGCTCGCGGCGGGCTTGTCTCGGTCAGGGCGTGCGGATTCCGTTCGCTCGCAGCGCGCCGAGCAGGTCGTCGCGGCGACGTGATCCCCGCCTGGTGAGTTCGATCTCTGCGGCGAGCTGTCGGAGCTCGGCAACGGTGAGGTCGTCGAGTTCGTCGGCTTGTTCGAACAACGCTGCGATCTCGCCGACCGGCCGTTCCGGGCCGAACTCCGAGCGAACCGTCCAGTACCGTCCCATTCGTCGGGTGAAGTGTTTTGGTCGCTCGGCGTACAGCCGGGACGCGAGCCGTGCCGAACGATCTTCGAGCATGGTGCGCCGCCCGTCGAGAACGACGAGAGCACCCGTCACGACGTCCGATCCGCCGTAGTCGTCGGGCGCCGACTGCAGCCGATCTCGAAGCACCGAAAGATCGTGGGCATCACCCAGTCCATCCGTCAGGTCGTGGAATTGCTTCGCGAGCGGACGCAGCATCGAGGGGGCGGCGTCCGTCAGGAGTCGCACGTGGTACCAGGTGTACTTGGCTCGCTTTCTCAACTCGTGGTGGTTGGCGGCGGTCGGTGACGCAACGACCGATGCGAGTGCGTCGACTCCGCGCCCATAGGTCTTGCCCAGCCCACCAGCGAGCGCGTCCCACCCCTCGCTGTCCAGGCACCAGTCGTCGATCTGGGCACGGCCGTCGTGGAGCAGGTCGAGTGCCTGCTGGATCGACTCAGATCGTTCAGCGACCGCATCCGTTTCGGCACGTGAGCATTGAGCGAGCACCTCACGAACCGCGCCGAGTCCACCGGTGGACCGATTGGTCGATGCCGCGACGACCGAGTCGAACGTGGCGAGCAGAGCGTGGGCGTCTCGGTGGGCGGACAACGCACGCGCCGCGTCACGGAAACTCGTGTTGGCGGCTCGATACTGACCGTCCGCCATCGCCGGCCTCACGAGACGCACCAGTCCCCGCAACTTCTTGCAGTGCTTCCGAAAGTTGTGGACGGCGGTCACGGGCCCGATCTTCTCGACAGAGGTGAGATCGTCGAGCGCGCGAGCAGCCTGCTCGTGTGCGATCCGGCGTATCTCCCTGCCGATCGACTCGTCAGGATCGATTCGGTACGACATGACCGTCGGTACCCGGTGACAGGCGGGTGCAAACGTCGTCGACCGCACTGCGAACTCCCACCGACTCCGCTGGCCGACGCGTCGACACGATCGGCGGCCCGACAGATGACGGGTGGGGGTCCGTTGACCCCCTTGCGTGAGGGCCCGCTCACGTGTTGACGCCCGCCGGGCGTGGTCCTACCGTCGTGTCGGGCGATTCTCGAGCGGAGACAACATCATGAACTTGGACATCCGCAGCAGCGACGAAGCCGATCTCTGCATGCATCGACTCGTGTCGATCACGCCACGGCACCTGTGTTCGTCGCCGGGCGGCGTCGGTCGAGGCGCGCGGCTCGATGTCCATGTCGCGTCGTCGGACCAGGACTGCGGCGTCGAGTCGACTGCGGCGCTGATCTCGATGGTCGGTGCGGTCACCTCCTCGACGGTCGATCGCAACGTCTGGTCGTGTCTGCTCGATTTCGCGGCATTCGCGGGGTCCGTCGTCGTCGACCTCAGCTCCGTCCACTCGATCGACCATCGCGGCGCCGCCCTGGTGGAAGCGCTCCACAAGGTGACGACAGCGACCGGCGGTCGTCTGAGCATCCACAATCCGGGCTGGCTGGTGGAGAGCGTGGTCCGGTGCTGCGGGATCAACGATCGGATCGTGGTCTGTCGTCCGGTCTGAGGATCGCCGACGGTTCAGGGGAGTTGTGGACGCGCGTTGATGCCTTCGCCGACTCGCAACGTGTCGTGGGGCTCCGGGAACCAGCAGACTCGTCACCCATTCGGCACCGTGTCGACCGACGCCCGGGCAGCTGCGGTTCCATCTCGAACGCTGGGCCGACGAGGACGCCGCTGGGCTGATCGGGCGCCGAGCCCGACGTCGGGCTGGAGCCTGCGAGCGGCCGGTGGCCTACCCTCGGCCAGGACGTCGATTTGAGGGAGCATCATGAGGGGCAGTGGAGTGAAGGGGCGACCAGCAGTCGTCGCGATTGGCGTCGTCGTGTCGCTGGTGGCCGCAGCGTGCTCGAGCGACGGCGACTCGTCGTCGCCGACGACCGAGGTGACGACGGCAACCGAAGTGCCGGTCGCGACCGGGCCCGACGAGGTCAGTGCCGAGACGACCGATCCGGCGCCGACGATCACCGAGGACCGCGCCTACTACATCTTGCCGCCGGGCAACTACGGCGGTCTGCCGGTCACCGACAACTCGCTCGACCAACTGCCGCTGTACGACGGCCTCACCCCGCTGCGCGGTGACATCACCGACGCCGACATCGACGAGCATTTCCTGGCGGCGAACTTCGAACCGGTCGGCGCCACCACGGAGGAGCCGACAGGCCGGCCCGGAACGACCATCCTCTATGACTCCTTCGGAGTTCCCCACATCACCGGCGAGACCCGCGAGGATCTGGCGTTCGGCGCTGGCTGGGTGAGCGCGCGTGACCGCGGACTGCTGGTCGAGCTCGGTCGAGGGCCCGCTCGTGTCGCGGTCGCCGACGTGCCCGGTATCGACGCGTTCTCGCTGGTCACCAGCGCGCAGCCGTTCGTGCCCAGCGCGGCCACCGAACAGCTCGTCACCGATCAGGTGCAACTGATCCTCGACACCTACGGCGACGAGGGCGAGGAGATCATCGCCGATGCGCAGGCCTACGTCGACGGCGCGAACGCGTACCGCGACGCCAACGACGTCGAGGGTGAGCCGTTCACCGTCAACGACGTCGTGGCAGTCACGGCATTCATCGGGTCGATCTTCGGCGCCGGCGGCGGTGCGGAAGCCGGCAACGCCCAGTTCCTCTCCGAGCTCCAAGCCGCACTCGGCGACGACCAGGGCCGAGCCGTGTGGGAAGACTTCATGCCCTTCGACGACCCCGAAGCGCCAACCACGATCGAGGAACGATTCGAGTACGGGACGTTCACCGGCGGCGACGTGACCGGCTCGGTCGTCATCGACGCCGGGTCGCTCGTGTCGCTCGATCCCCGGGAGAGTGCAGCCGGCCCCCAGGGCGTCCTTCGCCCGGCGGCGGCCGACGCGGCAGCATCGTCGGTCGTCTACGGCGCGGCCGCCGGCCCACGTTCGCGGACCGCATCGAACTGGCTGACCGTCGATCCTGACGCGTCGGTCAACAACACGACCCTTGCGGTGATGGGCCCGCAGCTCGGCTACTACTACCCCGAGATCGTCCAACAGATCCACCTCAGTGGTCCCGGCATCGAGGCGCAGGGCGCCGCCGTGCCCGGTCTTGCGATGTACCTCCTGATCGGTCGCACCGAGGACTACGCCTGGAGCCTGACGTCAGCGAATCAAGACGTGCGCGACGTGTACGCCGAGATCCTCTGCGAGCCCGACGGGTCGACGCCGACGGTCGAGTCCGATCACTACGAGTACGACGATGCGTGTGTGCCCTTCGAGATGTTCGATGCCGGCACGCTCGGCGACGTTCCCATCATCTATCCCACCTCGGTGCACGGCCCGGTCGTCGGGACGGCGACGTCCGAGGGTCGACCGGTCGCGTTGACGAGCAAGCGTTCGACGTTCGGTCGTGACGGGCTGAACCTCGGTGCGCTCAAGGACATGACCGAAGGCGACGCCGACACCACGGAGAACTTCTTCGAGTCGGCCGACAAGTTCGGCTTCACGTTCAACTGGGGCTACGCGAATCGCGAGTCCATCGGCTACTTCGCATCGGGACGGCTGCCCGTGCGGGCCGAGGGCCTCGACCGTCGCCTCCCCACGCTGGGGACTGGCGACTACGAATGGCAGGGCTTCTTGGAACAGAACGACAAGCCACACACCGACGCCAGCCCGACCGGTCGCCTACTGAACTGGAACAACCAGTCGGCGCCCGGATTCATGCACGGTGACGACAATCAGTACGGCTCGGTGCACCGAGTCGAGAACTTCGACCAGTGGCCCGACGATGTCGACCTCGCCGGTGTGGTCGGCGTGATGAACCGTGCGGCGACCGAGGACGTCCGTTCGACGGTCTGGCCGGTGATCAGCGATGTGCTCGCCGGCGGTGAGGCGCCGACCGCGCTCGCCGCGCAGGCGGTCGCCACGCTCGACGAGTGGGCTGCCGACGACGCACCGCGCCTCGACGCCGACGACGACGGGTATTACGACAGCCCCGGGCCGTTGTTGCTCGACGAGATCTTCGAGGCGGTTGACGCTGCGGTTCGGGAACCGGTGCTGGGCGAAGTGATCGCTGCCGGCGTCGACTTCCGCGGCATCGACGACGCCAGCTTCATCGACAAGGACCTGCGCACCGTGCTCGGCGAACCCGTCGAGGGTGAGTTCAACGTCGCCTACTGCGGTGACGGGGATCTCGACGCTTGCCGCGAGTCGTTGTGGGCTGCCGTCGACGACGAAGTCGGTGCGCTGGCGGCCGAGCGGGGAGCCGACATCAGTCGATGGCTTCCCGTGGGTCTGCGGCTGACCTTTGTCCCTGGCCTGATCGAGGACGATTTCCGCGCCACGAATCGCCCGACGTTCCAGCAAGTCATCGAGTTCGCACCTCGCTGACGACGTGGCCGAACCTCAGAGGCCCTTCCAGACCGGAGCGCGTTTGGCGACGAAAGCGGCACGCGCCTCCGCGGTGTCGCCGGTGGCGCTGCACATGATCTGCGTCCGGTTCTCGATGTCGAGCGCGTGACGCAACGACGGCGCGTCGAGCGTCTGCCACATCGTCTCCTTGGTCATCCAGGTCGCGAACGGTGCATTCGCTCGGATCAACCGGGCGGTGTCGAGGGCGCGGTCGATCAGTTGGTCGGGCTCGACCACGGCGGTGACCAGTCCGATGCGTTCGGCCTCGGTGGCGCCGAAGATGCGGGCGGTCAGCAGCAGCTCTGCCGAGCGTGACGCCCCGACCAGTCGGGGCAGGAAGTAGCTCGTGCCCATGTCGCAGTTCGACACGCCGATCTTCAGGAAGACCGCTCCGAACGTGGCGGCACTCGACGCGAACCGGATGTCGGACGCCAGGCTCAATGCGAACCCGCCACCGACCGCCGGCCCGTTGACCGCAGCAATCCAAGGCTTGCGCGACCGGTGGATGCGTTCGTGCAACGTCGCCAGGTGGTCCTGCCACATGAACCCGCCGACCGTGCGCCCCACCCCCTCGGCTCCCGGTGCAGTGCCCTGGTCTTGCAGGTCGAGGCCGGCGGAGAACCCACGGCCGGCGCCGGTGACGATCACCGCTCGCAGCTGCTGGTCGAGGTCGACGGCACTGATGACCTCGTCGAGTTCGGTGACCATCGTCGAGGTCATCGCGTTGAGCCGGTCGGGTCGGTTCAACGTGACGAGCGCGATGTCGTCATCGACCTCGGTGACCTCGATGGTCTCGAACGAGCTGTTGGGGACTGCCATCGGCCCATGATGACGAGGGGCCGCTGCCGACGACGATCCCGGGCGAGCGTCAGATCCGTTCGGCGCGCAGCGTGGAGCGGCGTACTTTGCCCGCCTCGTCGCGCAGGGCTTCGTTGACGAACTCGATCGACCGCGGCAACTTGTAGGTCGTCAGCCGTTCGGCGAGGAACGCGAGGAGTTCGGCCTCGGTCATCTCGCCAGGATCGGCCTGCACGATCGCGTGCACGTCGTTGCCTCGATCGTCGTTCGGCAGTCCGATCACCGCGCACGAGTGCACGGCTGGATGTTCGCCGATCGCCGCCTCGACCTCAGCTGGATAGATGTTCGCGCCGCCCGACAGGATCATGTCCTGTACCCGATCGCCCAGGTAGAGGTAGCCGTCGGCGTCGAACCAGCCCATGTCGCCGAGCGACTCCCAACCGTCTCCGAGCGTCCGTGCGTCGGCGCCGACGTAGCGGTAGGTCGGCGCCTCGCGAGACGACCGCATCCACACCTCGCCCTGTTCGCCGACTGGCAGGTCGTTGCCGAACTCGTCGCAGATCTTGATCTCGCCCGACGACACCCGTCCGACCGAACCCCGGTGAGCGAGCCAGTCGGTGCCGGTGATGATGGTCGCCGCCTGCGCCTCGGTGCCGGCGTACAGCTCGAAGATCCGGTCGGCGCCGAGCCAGTCGATCCAGGCCTCCTTCAACCACGGCGGACACGGCTCCGCGAGATGCCACACCACCCGCAGCGACGACAGGTCGTAGCCCAGCCGGACGTCGTCGTCGAGGCGCAGGATCCGCTTCATCATCGTCGGTACGAGATAGACGACGTCGACGCGGTGGCGTTCGATCGACGCGAGTACAGCCTCGGCATCGAAGCGGGGGAGCACCACGACGTGGTTGCCCTGGAGCAGTGCCTGGCACGACCACACCGCGGGACCATTGTGATAGAGCGGACCGGGAACGAGCATGCAGCCGTCGGGGGTGATCGCCAACGGCGGCGGCGCCTCGGTGTCGAACAGCGCAGGGTCGCCGGACACGATCAGCTTGGGGCGCCCGGTCGACCCGCCCGACGTCGGTGCCTTCCAAGCGGGCGAGACCACGTCGGCAAGCGCCTCGTCGGTGAACTGGGCAGGGGGCTCGTGGCCGAGCGGCAGATGCACGATCGAGTCCGGCAGGAGTGCGAACGCCTCGTCGGGCGCGCCGATGACCACGGTCGACCCTGCCAGTTCGACGATCGCCGCCAGCTCGCGTCCCGGCAGTTTCGCCGACACCGGTTGCGGGATCGCGCCGAGTTTCCAGCACGCCACGTACGCAACGAACCAGTCGACCGAGTTGGGCACGGCGACCGTGACGAACGAACCCTCGGCGACGCCGTAGGAACGAAGTTCGTGTGCGAGCCGATTCGATCTCGAGTCGAGCTGCGCTCTCGTGAGCATGACCTCATTGCATGTGACGGCTGGCGCGTCGGGCGCCTCCTGCGCGAGTGCGCCGAGCCGAGCAGGAAACGACAGGATCACGATGCGGGCCCCCTTGCCAATCGATTGGACCGCAGTGTGCCAGCCCGTCAGGTTCTCGGGAGAACCCGCGCGGTCATCTCGAACACCCCGACTGGAACAATTCGCTACGAGATATTCATCCGTTCACACGCTTTCAGTTGTATGAATTGTAATTCCGGTATTAGAGTGACGCCGATGTCTGGAGTCCTCGTTGCCATCCCCGCCCTGCCGTTGCTCGCAGCGCTGACCGTTCGACTCGGCAACCTGGCGCCTCGCACCGCTGCTCGTCTCGTCGTCGCCGCGAGCGCCGTGGCGACAATCGGGGCCGCAGTGCTGCTGATCTCGGTGGGCATCGACGGCCCGGTCGACGCCGTGATCACCACCGACGGCGGCACTGCGATCGTCGGACTGATGGCCGACCGGGTCGGTGCGATCCTGCTGCTGCTCACCAGCCTGGTGGGACTGATCGTGCAGTCGTTCGCCTCGCGCTCGTTGCTCGGCGATCCTCGCGCCACACGATTTCACGTGCTCGCCGCCGTGCTCGCCAGCGCGACCTCGCTCGTCGGCGTCGCAGCCACCGGATCCGGCCTGCTGATCGCATGGATCGCGACGAGCGTCACCCTCGTCGCTCTCCTCGGCCACAAGGCGCCGTGGCCCGCCGCGATGCGCTCGCAGCGCCTCACGGCGCGCAGTTTCCTCGTCGGCGACTTCACACTGCTGCTGGGCATGATCGTCGCCATCGTTGCGATCGGCGACCTCGACCTGCGCAACATCGGTGCCGACGCAGCGGCGCTCGACGCCGAGTCGGTCGGCTCGCTCAGCGCGCTCACGATCGTCGCGCTGTGTCTCGTCGTCGCCGGCGTCGCCCGATCGGCGCTCGTGCCACTGCACGGGTGGCTGCCGTCGACGCTGGCCGCGCCGACGCCGGTGTCGGCGTTGCTGCATGCCGGCGTCATCAACGGTGCCGGCGTGCTGCTCATCCGGTTCTCGCCGGTGTTCTCCTCGTCGGTCAGCGCAATGGCGCTGGCCTTCGCCGTCGGGATCGCCACCGCACTGTTCGCCACCGCGATCATGCTCGTACGTACCGACGTGAAGGGCGGCCTGGTCTGGTCGACGTCCGGGCAGATGGGCTTCATGGTCGTCCAGCTCGGTGTCGGCGCCTTCGCCGCCGCCCTCTTCCACATCGTCGGCCACGCTCTCTACAAGGCGGCCATGTTCCTCGGCGCCGGGGGCGCGATCTCGGCGCACAGCCGCCAGTCTCAGCGTCCTCACCTCGGCCGCGCCGACGAGGCGGTCCTGCGAGCACCGGCGACGCGCCTGGTCGTCGGGCTGCTCGCCCCGCTTGCTGCATTCGCGTTGGCACTGTGGATCATCGACCCGCACCTCACCGCGTCAGCCACGATCCTGATCGTCGTGTTCGGTGCGCTGTCGGTCGGCCGTGCTGCGAACGGCTGGATGTCGGCGGCCCCCTTCGCGGCCCCCCGCACCATCGCCATGGCCATCACTGGTGCCGTCGTGGCGACGTTCGCCTACGTGGGCGGCATTGCGCTGTTCGAGGGGTTCGTCGCCGACGTCGTGCCCTACGACGTGCCGGCCGCTGTCGGGCCGCTGTGGGTCGTGGCGGTCCTGACCTCGATCGGGGTCGGCGTGGCGATCGTCACCCTCACCCCCGGTCAACGCGGTGATGCGCTGCGCCGTCAGGTCTACGCCTGGCTGTTGAGCACCAGTACACCCATCACACTGCCGAGCGTCAACGCATCCACCTCGTCGACCCCTCCGGCCGAGGTCACCTCGACCAGCGCCCGTCCCGCCGAACTCGCCACCGCAGGAGATCCCGCATGACCACCCAGCTCGCCCTCACGGCACTCTCCGCCAGCGACCGCGGACGTCTCGTTGCCGACGTCTCGACCGCGGGGTCGATCGCCGCCCCGTACTGGCCGCTGACGGCGTTCGTCGCCGTGAACCCATTGGGCGGCCTCACCGACCTGGCCTTCGCCGACGCCACCGCCGCCGCTCGCGGGTGGTTCGGCGCCCGCACGCACCTCCCGCTCGAGGCGTACCGCGCCGAGCACGCCCGCGGCACTGTGACCGACGCCGACCTCGATCGAGCGATCCTTCGTCATGATCCCTCGCTCGTCGATCGCCAGCCGCTCGACGTCGGTGGCATCCGGATGGACCCGGTCGAGCTCGTGCGCTGGGATCTGCTGCACGGTCCGGTGGCCGAACCCCTACCACCGCGCCAGACCGGAACGGTCGCCGACGCACTCGACGAGATCATGACCGGCTGGTGCGCGGCGTTCGTCGACGAGACGCACACGCCGTGGCAGATGCCGGACCGCACTCGTGGCTTCTACCGGTCGTGGCTCGCCGTCGCGGGCTCTGACCGGCGACTTGCCGCAGTGATCGGGCGCGATGCCCGCGGTCGGCTCGCGACGCTCCCCGACGACCCCGCCGAACTGCTCGACCTGGTGCTGCGGACACGCGACATCTCCGACGACGGTCGCATCGCCGCGCTGCGGACCTGGATCCTGCGCACCCCCGGTTGGGCGGGGTTCGCACGGTGGTGCGACCAGTGGGCGCCGGAGGATCGCGACGGAGTGCGCTTGCGGATGCTCGATCTGGCTGCGGTCCGCGCAGCGATGGACCACCTCGCACCCGAACAGCTCGATCTGTACGGGCCCGCCGAACCGGCAGCGCCGGCGAACGTTACGGCCGACCTCGAGCGGCGTGTCGACGCGGTCATCTCTGCTGTGGGAGGCGATCAACGTGAGGCGATTGCCGAGCTGCTCGGCTCGATCGACGACGACGACCGGGTGGCGATTTGGCTCGCCGCGCACGAATGGAACTTTCGCGACCGGCTGCTGTCCCGACTCACGGGTCCCGCGGCCGCACCCGCAAGTGCCCGACCCGATGCGCAGCTCGTCTTCTGCATCGATGTGCGTTCGGAGGGGTTCCGTCGCCAACTCGAAGCGCTCGGTGCGTACGAGACCTACGGCTTCGCCGGGTTCTTCGGCGTGCCGGTGCGCTGGCGGCCGTTGGGCTCGCCGGTCGCCCAGGCCCGTTGTCCGGTGCTGGTGTCGCCTCGCCACGAGATCGCCGAAGTCGCCGTCGACCCGTCCGACAGTGCGGCCGCCGGCTATCTGTCGACGTGCTCGGCAACTGCCGGCCTCCACGACGCCTTCTACGCGGCGAAAGGTGGGATCGCATCGCCCTTCGCACTCGCCGAGTCCGCCGGCTGGTTCGCCGGCCCCGTCGCCGCCGCGCGGACGCTTGCGCCGCCACGAACCTCGCTCGACACCCGCGGCACCGCCAAGCGTCCGTGGTGGAAGCCATTCGGCGCCGCCCCGCGCACCGAGCCGGTCGTCGATGGGGAAGCAGGCGCCAGCCAGCACTCCGGGCTCTCGTTGGAGGAGCGGACGCTCTTCGCTGAGGCGATCGTCACCACGATCGGCATGGCCGAGTTCGCCCCCGTCGTGGTGTTGTGCGGTCACGGCAGCGAGACCACCAACAACCCACACGCCTCGTCGCTCGACTGCGGCGCGTGCGGCGGCGCACCGGGTGGCGCGAGCGCCAGGATCGCGGTGGCGATCCTCAACGACGGCGAGGTGCGCGCCGGTCTCGTCGACCGCGGCATCACGATCCCGGCCGACACCTGCTTCGTCGCCGCCGAGCACGACACGGCGGCCGACGTCGTGACGATCTTCGATCGCGACACGATCCCGGTGGCCGCCCGGACAGCGGTGGCCGCTCTCCAGCATGATCTCGACGTGGCTGGTGAGCGCAACGCACTCGACCGGGCCCAACGTCTGCCGGGCAACGCCGCACGTGTTCGCGACCGCGGGCGCGACTGGGCGCAGGTCCGGCCCGAATGGGGCCTTGCGGGCAACGGCGCGTTCATCATCGGTCCCCGATCGATGACCGCCGAACACGACCTGCGCGGCCGCTCGTTCCTCCACAGCTACGTGGCGGAGCGCGACCCCGACGGCGTAGCGCTCGAGACCATCATGACGGCGCCGCTCGTCGTTGCGCAGTGGATCTCGTCGCAGTACTACTTCTCGACGGTCGAGCCCGAGATCTTCGGCGCCGGCGACAAGATGCTGCACAACCCGGTCGGTGGCATCGGCGTCGTCGTCGGACAGTCCGGCGACCTCGCTGTCGGCCTACCGATGCAATCGGTGATGCTCGGCGAACAGCGCGCTCACGATCCGCTCCGGCTCCTCGCCGTGGTCCAGGCCCCGCTCGATCGGATCGAGGGAATCATCCTGCGCAACAGCGGTCTGCGGCAGTTGGTCGAAGGCGAGTGGATCCACGTCGTGGCCCGCGCCAGCGACAACGATGCGTGGTCGTTGCGCACACCGAGCGGCGGCTGGGAGCCCTGGCACCTCGCCGGCGACTCGATGACCGATCACCGCACGATCCTCGCCACCACCGACCTGTCGACGCCACTGTCGATCTGAATGGAGACCCGATGACCACCTGGACCGACCTTCCCGCGATGGCCAAGATCGAAGTCGTCGTCGACGGCGACGACGTGCCTGCCGTGCGCGACCTCTTCCTCGATGCCGGCTCGACCGGTTACACCGCCCTGACGGGCCTGTCCGGTTTCGGGCACGGTGGGCATCACCACGGTCGCCTGCTGTTCAACGACCGTGCCAGCCTGTCGATGTTGATCACCGTCGTGCCGATCGATCGCGCCGAGGGCCTGATCGCCGGCATTCGCCGCCTGCTGGAGAACAGCAGCGGCGTGTTCTTCGTCAGTGAGGTCCACGTGAGCCGACCCGACTACTTCGCCTGATGCGTTCAGGCGATTCGCTGCGAGACTGACACCGTGCACGCCATCATCGACACCGACTCCGTCAATCCGGTTCTCAACGAGATCCTCAAGGCCGAGCTGTCCGGGGTGGTGCGCTACACCCACTACTCGCTGGTGATCACCGGCCCGAACCGGTTGCCGCTGGTCGACTTCATGAAGGCGCAGGCCGCCGAATCGCTGCTGCACGCCCAACAGGCCGGCGAGATCCTCACCGGCCTCGGCGGGCACCCCGAACAGGGCATCGCCGAGATCGACGAGTCGCACGACCACGCGATCGAAGCCATCCTCAACGAGTCGATCGGCCACGAGCGGCGAGCGCTCGATCTGTACCGTCAGCTGTTGGGGCTGACCGAGGGCAAGTCGATCTATCTCGAGGAGTACGCCCGCGGCCAGATCGGCCAGGAGGAGCTGCACGTCATCGAGATGAACAAGCTCCTGCGCGACTACTCCATCGACTGAGCGGGAGTTTCAACGCGCATGGTCAAGGCAGTGGACATCGGTCTGTGCACGGGCAAGGACTGTCGCAAGTCCGACGGCTTTCGTACCACCGAGCGCGAGTTACGGCGCTGTGGTGGTGTGCGCGAGCTGCCCTGCCTCGACGTGTGCGACGGGCCGGTCGTGGTGCTCGGCGTGCGCAGCGATGCGCCGGTCGTGATCGAACGGGTCAACAACCGCGCGCTGGCGCTCGACGTCGTTGATCACGTCACCGAGGGCGCCGACCTGACGCCACGCCTGCGCAAACGGGTCCTGTCCGGCTCCAAACGAGCCAAAGCCCGCCGCCGAATCACCCGCGCGACGTAGGGCGCCAAGCCACCCTGCGATGAGCCAACCGACCGTATACGGCGGTTTCGCTCATCGGAACTCGCGCGAATCGGTCTGCGGTGAGCGAACCGACCGTATACGGCGGTTTCGCTCATCGCTGGCGAACGGGAAGTGCGGGTCAGGCGACGCGGGCGATGCGGAACGCGGGGATGATGCGAGGCGCAGCGGAGGTGATGTACTCGCCGAACTGGGGCATCAGCTCGGCCTGTGCCCGCAGCTTCGCCTGACCTTCGTCCTCGGGGAGCTCGGTGACGTCGGCGGTGAAGGTCTCGGTGCCGAACTCGACCGTGATGCGCGGCGTCGACAGCAGGTTGTAGTACCAGTCCGGGTTGTCGGGTGCACCGCCCTTGGAGGCGAAGACGTACATGTCGTCGCCCTCGACGAGCGCCACCAGCGGCGTCTCGCGCAGCTCGCCGGACTTGGCGCCGATGGTGTGGAGGATCACGAGGGGGTTGTCGCCGAACTGAGCGGCCTTGCCGCCGTTGGCGCGGAACTCGGCGATGATCTGGGCGTTCCAATCGTTCATCACGTCAACCTACCCCGAAGCCCGCCCGTTCCTTGCGTGCACAAATGAAATTTACGTTGTAATCATGTAATTATCCCCGTATGGTCCAGTCATGACATCGACTGATTCCTCCATCACCGCCTGGCTGAGCGGCCGCCTCCCCGACGCCTGGACCTCGGCTCCCGCCGAGATCACCATCGATCGCGACGAGATCACGATCCTGCTGACTGTCTCCGAACCCGAACTCGCAGATGGTGCCTCCGACACCGACCGCGCGGAAGCCGTCGCAGGACGGGTGTCGGGCTTTCGCGAAGACACTCGCGACGCTCGAATCCAGATTGCTCGCGAAGCCGAGCACCGCTTCGAGCGCAAGGTCGCCTGGGGTGTGAGGATCGGCGACCGCACCGAGCTCTTCACCCACCTCGCCGTGCCGGTGATGACCCGGCTACGCCAGCCTGAACGAATGGTGCTCGACACGCTGGTGGCCGCCAACGTTGCTCGGTCCCGAGCCGACGCGCTGGCGTGGTGCGTGCGACTCGTCGGCCAGCACACCGGGGACTGGCTGGCCGAACTCCGCGACGCGATGCAGGCCGTCGACCGCCTCCGCGCCGAGGGGCCGACCACCTGACCTGACCCGTTCTCGTGAACAAATTGCCGCCTGGTCCGACAACTTGTTCACGAGAACGGCGGGACCGCGATGCTCAGAGCACGTCCACTCGACGCTCGAAGACGAACTCGTACTCGAGGTAGTCGTTGAGGTGTTCGTTGCCGGGCAGTGGCGCGGTGAGCTGCGACGACTGCAGCAGCATCCAGCCGTCTCGCAATGCGGCAACGCCGTTCGCGTAGGGCGGCTTCGAGTCGGGGAGTGAACGCCCCGAACCCTCGGTGCCGTCGTGGAACGCCCACCCCACCGTTCCCGAATCGAGCGCAGAACCGTTCGCCCAGAGGTACAGGATCTGCTGGCGCTGCGTCACGATCCGACCAGCGCCGCTCGACCTTCGAGCCGGGTCAGGTAGTGATCGACGTCGTAGGTGTCGTCGCCGGTGAGATAGCGCCAGAGTTTGGCGCGTTGGATCTGTTCGTTGCGGTAGTCGGTGATGCTCATCCACGGGTGCATCGTTCGCAGGATCTGCGCCACGCTGTCGGGGAGCATCCGGGCGAAGACGTGATCCGACGGCGGGTTCTGGAGCTCCGCGAGGTCGTCGGTGTTCCAGAGCCGGACCTGCGGCACCGTCGGATTGAGCCGCACCTTGTGCATCCACCGGTCGGCGTCACCGGGGTTGGGTTGTCCCGCATGCCACAACCCGTGATGGAACACGACCACCGTGCCCGCCGGGCCGGCGAACTGCTTCTCGCCGGCGATGTGCTGATACCGATCGAGCCCTGACGAACGGACCCGTCGAAGGTGGCTGCCGGGCACGAAGCGAGTGCCGCCCTCGCCCGGTGCCACGTCGTGCGGATACCAGAACAGCTGCACGTCGAAGGTGGTGTCCGGCGAATCGGTGACCGCATCGACGTGCAGCGGCTGGGTGTAGGTCGCGTGCGGCTGGATGTGGTGGGTGAAGTCGTGATCGAACGTCGGGTTGGGTCCCACGAACGACTCGATGATGCCGCGGATCTGCGGCAGGCGCAGGTACTCACCGATCACCGACGGCGCCGGGTAGCACTCGTCGAGCGGCGTGCCGGTGTGCGGCGGCTTGAGCCCTTCCGGCGCGAACCTCTCGAGTTCGAGTCGCCGCATCTCGTCGATGCCGCGCTCGTTGACGTCGGACGGCACGATCGCCTCGAACCGGATGAACCCGTTGGCGACGAACTCGGCCATCTGCCGCGTCGTCAACCGATGATCTGTCCCCATCGCCAGATTCTGCCAGGACGTACACCTGGTGTCAGGCACCGGATGTACCCCGACGGACGGGGCCGCGATGCGCCAGTGGTCAGCTCGCGGTCGACTCCTCGCGGGCCAGCCGGACACGCACGCCGATGGGAGCGGTCAGCTCGTAGCCGGCGAGGTGGCGTTCCTCCTCGTTCTCGCCGCCCCAGAAGCCGTACTCGCGGTTGTCGCGAGCGAATTGTCGACACGGTTGACGCACGACACAGGTGTCGCAGAGCTTCTGGGCCTTGGCCTCGCGCCGGGCCCGCATCTGGGGGCGCTCCGCAACCTTGCCGAAGAACAGCTCGAGTCGGCCCTTGCAGGCGGCGTACTCCTGCCAATCGACTCCACGTGGCAGCGGCAGCGACAGGTCGAGGTCGTCGACCTCCAACGCGCTCACGACGCACCCTCCAGTTCGGGTGGTACGTCGGATGCGATCACCGAGGCGTGCCACCGTGCCTCGCGCCACCCGGCGGAGGTGCGCTTCCAGATGATTGTTGCCACGCACTCGAACGACGCAACGTGGTCGCCGACCGACAGCGTCTGGGTGAAGTCGAGCACCGAGTACCCCAGGTCGTCCGACGCGATTGCTTGGTAGTTGTCGATGCGGGAGTCGGTCGAGGCGCCCATGGCGTTCAACATGGCGAAGAGTTCGTGGAACCAGGCTTCCCATCCGGCGCGGTCACGGATCGGTCGAGGGGCGCCGGACGTGTCGACGTCGACGATGCCGAAGTCGTCGTCGCACAATTCGGCGAGCGTGTCGAAGTCGTGGTCGCGCACCGAGCGCAACAGCGTGAGCGTCTCGGCGAAGAACGGTGCGCCGGCGAAGTGCGGGCAGACGGCTCGTCGAGCATCGAAGGTAGAGAGCGGTCCGGCATGGTCGGCGTCGGAGCGATCATTGGAAGAGTCCTTTCGGGGCAGGTGAAGGGAAACGGGGCCCGGCGTCGGCAGGGAGACCGGTGCCGGGCCCCGAGGGACAGGGGTGTTCAGCTCGTCTCGGCCAGCTCGCTGGCGTCGTCGGGCACGATGAGGTTGGGGTCCTCGTCGAGGGCCGGTCCGTAGCCGTCGGCACGGGACTTGGCGAGAGCAATCGCCAACACGAGCAGGCCGAACAGCGGCTTGGCCAGCACATCGGCGATCGAGTAGCCGACCTGTCGGGCGACCTCGGCGGTGGCTTGGTCATCGATGAGGCTGGGGAGCATGTAGGCGATCGGGTACACACCCCACGTAGCGAGGATGATGTACCGAAGCGCATCGACGAGCTTGCGCACCTGAGGGCTCTGGCGGTCGAGCGACTTGCCGAGTTCCACGAACAGCACGTAGAGGATGTAGAGGAACGGGATCGTCGAGGCGATGCCCCAGAACGTGCGAGCGGCCGAGTCAGGATCGGCGATCTCGCCCGGCCATCCGAGACCGATCATCAGGATCGAAGCGATCGTGAGCCGTACCAACAAACTCCGGGTGGTGCTCTTGTTGAGCTTGAGCACGATCACCAGTTCAGCGAGCAGCAGCGGCACCGTGATCAGCCAGTCGACGTAGCGGTATCCCTCGTTGAAGGGTGCGACCTGGAGGTATTCGCCGTTGGTGAAGGCGAACGCAGCACCCCACGAGTCGAAGATCCGCAGGTAGTGGTAGGCCGCGATGGCAACGACGACGGTGGAGATCGTCACGGCCATGCGATGACGAGGCGCGACTTTCGACCGCACGAGCAGGAAGAAGAGGAATGCGCCGCCCATACAGGCGATGACGAATGAGAACGAGTTGTACACCAGATCGAACTGGTTCTCGCTCAGTACGAGATCCATGGCTACTCCTTGGGTTCAGCAGTTGCATCGGTGCAACCGGTGCAGTTGAAGTTAGCGGTGTTTAGCACTAATTAGCATGACTCAGTGTGAATTTATTTCAGGCCTAGGCTGTCCGCGTGTCGAGCGAGAATCAACTGGATCTGCAGGCCGCTGCTGACGAGCTCGGCGTCCACTATCAGACCGCCTACAGGTGGGTGCGCTCCGGAAAGCTGCCGGCCCACGTCGTGGGCGGTCGCTATGTCGTCGAGCGCGCTGCTGTCGAAGCGGTCGGGTCAGCGCGGGTGCAACCGCAGGCGCCGCCACCGCCGTCGTCACGTCGTATGGCGGCGGCTGCGCAGCGAGCGCACACGGCACTCGTCGTCGGTGACGAGGCAGCGGCGCGCCAGTTGATCGTCGGGCTCGTCGACGAGGGCGCGTCGGTGATCGACGTCATCCAGAGCGTCATCGTGCCGCCGCTGGTTCGGATCGGAGCCGACTGGCACGCCGGTCGCCTGACGATCTGGGTCGAGCACCGCGCATCGGCGATCGTCGAGCGAATCCTCGGCGGCTTGGCTACCAACCCCCGGGGGCGCCGGCGCGGAACCGTGATGGTGGCCGCCGTCAGCGGCGACTTCCATTCACTGCCGACATCGATGGCCGCCGTCGCGCTGCGCGACGACAACTGGGCGGTCGAGCACCTCGGTGCCAACATGCCACCCGACGAACTGGTCCGGTTCTGCGCGGAGCACGGCGTCGATGTGGCTGTGCTGTCATCGACGAATCCCGACACCGCCGCGCTGGCCGAAGAGACCGCAGACCGGCTCCGTGAGGCCGGGACGCCCGTGGTGCTCGGACGACCAGGCTCGACGCTCGACGACCTGATCTCACTGACTCGATCCGCCGCGCTGACTGCGAGATCTGTGGCCACGCCTCAGGCATGACGATTGCAGCAGGAGTCAGACCCCTGCTGCAATCGACGGCTCAGGTGGTCTGGGTGCCGACCTTGAGCTCGCGGAAGGGGACGCCGCGGTCGACGGACGGTTCACGCGGCAGGCCGAGCACTCGGTCGCCGATGATGTTGCGCTGGATCTCGTCGGTGCCGCCGGCGATGCTCGATTGGAAGCTGTTCAGCACGATGCGCTGCAGCTCGGCGCCGCCCTCGTCGTCGGGATCCCACGCCACCGAGCCGGGACCGGCGAACTCGAGCGCCATCTCGCGCACTTTCCACGCGATGTTCGAGCCGAAGAGCTTGCCGAGCGAACCACCGGGACCCGGGGTCTTGCCGGCCTTGAGTTCGTCCCGGGTCTTCATCGCCACGAGCGACTTGCAGGTCTCCATCGACCAGATCTTCATCATCTGGTCGCGCACCACCGGATTGTCGATCTGTCCGGTCGCCTCGGCGGCCTTGCGCAGCATCTTGAAGTTCGGCTGGTTGATCTTGCCGGCACCGGCGCCACCGATGGCGACACGCTCGTACATGAGCATCGCGGTGGCCAGGTTCCAGCCGTTGTTGAGGTCGCCGACGAGCCAGTCCTTCGGGATTCGCGGCATCGGAGAAGAACACCTCGTTGAAGTGCGAGCCGCCGTCGATCTGGTGGATCGGCCGGATCTCGACGCCGGGGCCACGCATGTCCATGATGAACATCGAGATGCCGGCGTGCTTCACCTGATCGGGATCGGTGCGGGCGACACACAGGCCGTAGTCGGACTTGTGGGCGAGGGTGGTCCAGACCTTCTGGCCGTTGATGACCCATTCGTCACCGTCGAGTTCGGCCTTGGTCTGCAGGCTGGCGACGTCGGAGCCGGCGCCCGGCTCGGAGAACATCTGGCACCACATCGTCTTGCCCGAGATGTTGTCGGCGAGGAAGCGCTCCTTCTGCTCATGGGTGCCGTACTCGGCGAGCATCGGCATGCACATGCCGTGGGAGATGATGAACTCGCTGTCGGGCATCGGGTAGTTGCCCTTGACCTCGCGCCAGATCTTCTCGTGGGCGAGGGTCTTGCCGCCGCCGCCGTACTCGGCGGGAACAGGGAGGCCGGCGAGACCGGCTTCGGCCGCCGCGGCGAGGAACGCCTTCTGGTCGTCGAGGTTGGCGGCGGGCTTCGTGCCGTACTGCTCCATGAAGTCGACGCACTTCTGGCGGAACTCAGCGGCCTCTGCGTCAGTCAATCCGGTGTCGGTGTCGGTCATGTCAGGTCCTCCAAGAAGATGTCACAGCGATCTGCAGTTGCAATACTGTATGGCATCGTACAGTATGTGTCCACACCGAACGCCATGACCGCCGCCAATCTCACCACTCACGAACTCGATTCGCCGCCGTGGCTCCGCGTGGAGTCGACGTTGATGGCGACGGCGCGTCTCGTCCGCGTGGCGTTCGATACCCGGCTGGCACCGCTCGACCTCAACCTCACGCAGGCGTCGTTGATCGGCTACGTCAACGAGTTCGGTGCAACCACCCAGACCGATCTCGCCGACCATCTCGGCATCGGCCGGGCCGCGATCGGCTCCGTGATCGACCGCTTGCAGGCTCGCGGCCTCGTCGAGCGCCAGCCGAAATCAGATGACCGGCGGGTCTGGCTCGTCACGATCACGGCCGACGGCGCCGCCCTCGCCGAGCAGATCAACGAGGTCGACCAGGTGTTGCGAGCCGAGCTCCGCCGAGGCCTCGGACGCGAGGAGCGCCAGGCCCTGGCCTGGGTGATGACTCGACTCCAGCAGAACCTCGCCACCGCCATCGCCAAGTCCCCCGATGGGGAACACTCAACCACCATCTCAACCACATCAAGAGGAGAACAGCAATGACCGAAGCAGTGATCGTCGACGCCATCCGCACGCCGGGCGGCAAGCGCAACGGCAAGCTCAAGGACCAGCACCCCGCCGCCCTCGCAGCGCAGGTGCTCAAGGCGCTCGAAGAGCGCAACAACCTCGACCCCGCCCTGGTCGAAGACGTCATCATGGGCTGCGTCATGCAGGTGGGTGAGCAGTCGCTCAACATCGGCCGCAACGCCGTCCTCGCCGCCGGCTGGCCCGAAGAGGTTCCCTCGACCACGATCGACCGCCAGTGCGGCTCGAGCCAGCAGGCGATGCACTTCGCCGCGCAGGGCGTCATGGCCGGCGCGTACGACGTCGTCGTCGCGGCCGGTGTCGAAGTGATGACCCGCACGCCGATGGGCGCCTCGGTCGTCCAGGGCATGGGCTTCCCGTTCCCGCAGGAGCAGCTCGACCGCTACAGCGAGACCGGCCTGCCGCCCCAGGGCATCGGTGCCGACATGATCGCGGCCGAGTACGGCATCACCCGTGAAGACCTCGACGCCTTCGGCGCCCTCAGCCAGCAGCGTGCGGCTGTCGCTCGCGACGAAGGACGCTTCGAGAACGAGATCATCCCGATCGAGGTCGAGATCGACGGCCAGACCGAGACGATGAAGGCCGACGAAGGCATCCGCGAAGGCACCACAGCCGAGACGCTCGCCAAGCTGAAGCCCGCCTTCAAGGAAGACGGCGTGATCACCGCCGGCAACTCCTCGCAGATCTCCGACGGGGCCTCCGCCGTGCTGATCATGAGCAAGGAGAAGGCCGAAGAGCTGGGCATGAAGCCCCGTGCCCGCTTCCACGCCTTCGCCGTCACCGGTGCCGACCCGGTCACCATGCTCAAGGGCCCCATCCCGGCCACGAAGAAGATCCTCGAGAAGACCGGCATGTCGATCGACGACATCGACCTCTTCGAGGTCAACGAGGCCTTCGCCTCGGTCGTGCTCGCATGGCAGAAGGAGACCGGCGCCGACATGAGCAAGGTCAACGTCAACGGCGGCGCCATCGCCCTCGGCCACCCGCTCGGCAGCTCGGGCACCAAGCTGATGGCGACGCTGCTCAACGAACTCGAGCGCACCGGCGGCCGCTTCGGCCTGCAGGTGATGTGCGAGGGCGGCGGCATGGCCAACGCCACCATCATCGAACGCCTCGACTGAGCGCGTCCGGCCGCCGGGCCGAACCCCAACCGAGCCGAAATGTGTAGGGATCGTCGCGCTGAGCGCGACGATCCCTGCATTTTCGGTACGTGACCGTTGACCAGCAGACAGCGGCGCGGGGAACGACTACCGTCGATTTCATGTCCTGGCCGGCACCTGCGCCCACAGCGGTCGTCCGCATCAGCACTGGCAGCGGTGCGGTGCACGTGCAGGCCGAGGCCGACCGCACCGAGTGCTGGTCGAACGTCGACGCCCTCGATGGAACGCCGATGACCATCGACGGCGGCAGTTCGAAGGTCGAGGTCCGTGTGCCGGAGGGAACCGACCTCGTGATCGGTTCGACCTCGGGCAAGGTGACCGTCGATGGTCGGGTCGGAGCGATCTCGGTGCTCACCACCTCCGGGCGGATTTCGATCGACCACGCCGCATCGGTCGACGCACGATCCACGAGTGGACGCGTCGAGGTGGTCCACGCCGATGGCGAGTGCCGTGTGGTGTCCACCAGCGGAAAGGTCGAGATCGGTCGCTGTGGCGCGGCAGACGCTGCGAGTCGGAGCGGCCGGATCGTGCTCGCCGATGCGCATGGACCCGTGCGGGCCAATTGCACGAGCGGCAAGATCGTCGTGGCCGTCGCCGGCGCTCACGATGTCGAGGCCGAGACGGTGTCGGGACGCATCGACGTGTCGTATCCCGTCGAGGTACGGCCACTCGTCGCGTCATCGGCTGCTGATCTTGCGGCTGCGACGCCCGGGCACGATTGCACCGTCGTCGCTCGCTCGGGCAGTGGCCGAGTCGTCGTCTCGACACGATGACGTCCAGCGATCTGCCAACGTCGACGGACACGGTGCTGTTCACCGATCTGGTCGGCTTCACCGAGTACAACGATGCCTTCGGCGACGCCGCGGCCGTCGAGGCCCTCGACGCGCAGTTGGCCATCGCCCGCCGTGCGCTGACCGGAGACAGTCGACTCGTCAAGGAGCTCGGCGACGGGCTGATGTTCTGGTTCCCGCACCCGAAGCCCGCGCTGGCCGCCGCCACGGCGATTCTGAACGGGATCGATGCGGCCCGCGAGCACGAGGGCTTTCCACTCGGGATCCGCATGGGGATGCACGCCGGCTCGGTCACTGCGCGCGGCGACGATGTCGTCGGTCACACGGTCAACGTGGCGTCGCGCATCGTCGACCTCGCCGGACCCGGCGAACTCGTGGTCTCCGACAGCGTGTTGGCCGGGCTCGAGGCGACGGCCGCGGTGTTCCAGCCGGTCGGACCGGCCCGGGTCAAAGGTGTCCAGGCGCCCGTCTGGCTCCACCGTTTCGCTGCGACTCTCGCCGGCTGACCAGACTGCGGGGATGTCTCGCCGCAGCATCGTGATCGACACCGACACCGCATCCGACGACGCGATCGCATTGGTGCTGGCGGTGCGCGAACCGTCGGTCGACGTGCGTGCTGTCACGGTGGTGGCAGGCAACGTTCCGCTCGATCTCGCTGTCCGCAATGCCATCGTCACTCTGGATCTCGCCGGCGGTGGCGAGATACCACTGCACGCGGGACGCGACCGACCGCTCGTGCGTCCGCTCGACACGGCGCAGTTCGTTCACGGCCAGGACGGAATGGCCGGCGCACACCTGCCCGAACCGTCGCGCAGCGCGACGTCCACCGATGCTGTCGGGGAGTTGCTGCGGATCGCAACCGACGAACCTGGTCACCACGACCTGGTCACGCTCGGCCCGCTCACCAACATCGCCGCGGCGCTCGAACGCGATCCCGAGTTCCTCACGAAGTTCGGCCACATCTATCTGATGGCGGGATCGCCGGACGGCGTCGGCAATGTGGATGCACTCGGCGAATACAACGTGTGGGCCGATCCGGAAGCAGCGACGGCGGTGTTCGCAGCGCCGGGCGCGAAGACGATGATCGGGTGGAACATCTCGCGAACGTTTGCCGTGATGACCGCCTCCGAGCAGACGGCGCTCGCCGCGGTCGGACCGCTCGGGAAGTTCGCCATCGACATCAACGGCGACGTCGAGCAGTACTGCCTCGACACCGGCCTGGCCGGTTTCGACCTCCCCGACCCGATCGCCATGGCGGTTGCGCTCGATGAGTCGATCATCATCGACGCAACCGACGAGTGGCTCGTGGTCGGCCTCGACGGCCCGACACGTGGCTGCACCATTCCCGACCGTCGCCACGGCCGACCAGATCCGAACATCCGCGTGTTGTGGTCCGTCGACGAAGCCGCGTTCAAACAGCGCCTGCTGACCGCCTGCACCGCCTGATCGTCAGGTTCACCACGTTTGGGCCGATTCCGGATGGGACGGTCCATCCGAATCGGTACACAAACGTGGTTGGGGCGCGGCGGTCGGGAGTGGGTGTCAGCGGGGCAGGGGGCGGTCGCCGGGCTGGGGGCCCTCCGAGCGGGTGCGCTTGAGTTCGAAGAACGAGTCGACGTCCATCATCGTCACCAGTGCGTCCCACATCGCCACGCTCTTCTCCGTCGTGGGGATGCGCGAGATGATCGGGCCGAAGTAGCCGGTCTTCACGCCGTCGGAGTTGTCGAACGCGATGATCGGGGTGCCGACGTCGTTGCCGACGAGTTCGAGGCCGTCGTCCATGCCGGCGCGGATGGCCGAGTCCCACGACTCGTCCGCGAACGCGGAGGCGTGCGACGCGTCGAGGCCCACGGTGGTCAGCGCGTCGGCTGGATCGAACGGCGACTCCTTGTCGTGGTGGATCCGAGCGCCGAATTCCCAATAGAGCTTGAACACACCGTCGTTGCCGTCGGTGGTGCGCACCGATTCCATCACCCGCAGGAGGCCGTGGGTGAACTTCGAGCCCTCGTACCCGGGCGAGTCGGGATCGGGCTCGTTCTTGAAGAACAGGCTGATCGGTCGCCAGGTGATGTCGATGTCGCGGTGCGGCTGCACCTCATCGACGGCCCACCGAGCAGTGGCCCAGCAGAACGGGCAGCCGGGGTCGACCCAGAAATCGATGTTCATGTCGTCACGTCGCTTTCGTCGTTGGGGGTGCGTGGGGAATCGAGATGCCGACGCCGCCGGGTTCGTCGGCGCCGAAGCGTTCGATCTCGGCGGGGAGGTCGAGCGGTCCGACCGACGCACGCGCAGCGAGGTCGTCGGCGTTGAGCAGATGGGCCGGGATGATCCAGACGACCTCGAACTCGATCCCGTCGGGATCCTTCGCATACAGGCTCTTGGTGGTGCCGTGATCGCTCGCGCCGACCAGCGCGGATCGCTCGCGGAGCACACGTGCAAGACGCTGGAGTTCGCCCAGCGTGTCGACCTCCCAAGCGAGGTGGTACAGCCCGACCGTGCTGCGGCCCGCGTCGGACGGTCCGGCTCCCGAACCGATCTGGAACAAGCCGAGGTCGTGGTCGTTCGTCGAGCCCGGTGCTTGCAGGAACGCCGCGCCGGGAAACTCGCTGACGACACGGAAGTCGAGCGCTTCGCCGTAGAACGCCGTCGAGGTCGCGACGTCGCTGACGTACAGCACTGCGTGGTTGAGTCGGTGTACACCCATCCGCTTCAACAACGTGTTTGCGTGCGCAAACATTCCCTGTGCAACGCCGGGGTGTGGCGTCTCGGGGCCATCGCGCGCTTGCTCCGGATTCCGAGGGGCAGGCGGGCGGAAAAGCGTGCTGTGCGGATCGGGATCGGCGGCGAGACTGTCGAGATGGCCGAACAGACCGCGGTGAGCGGCTCTCGTTGGCGTGCTCTCGGAGCGCTGCTGCGGCCCGACGTGTGGCGTTGGGTCGGCCTCGGCGTGCTCGTGGCGATCGGGTCGGCGCTGATGATCGCCGGGCCGTTGGTGGTCCGCCAGGTGGTCGACACCGCTGCCGACGGCACCACCGCCTCCGAGATCACCCGGCTCGCGCTCATCTACTTGGCCATTGCGGTGTGCGCGCAACTCATTGCGGTGGTCGTCGCCTGGCTGGCGACCGTCGCGGCGTGGCGGACGACGAACGACCTTCGCCTCACCATGACGCGACACGTGCTCGGACTCGACCACGAGTTCCACCGAACCCACACGCCCGGTGAGCTGATCCAGCGGGTCGACGGCGACATCACCTCCGTATCGGACTTCCTCAGCCAGGTCGTCACCAAGGCAGCGGGTGCCGCGATGCTCGTTGCGGGCATGGTCGTCGTGCTCGGCGTGATCGACTGGCGCCTCGGCCTCGGTATGGCGATCTACGTCGGCCTGGCGGTGGCGGTGATCGTGCGCACCCGGCACCGAGCGGTCTCGGAGTCGTCCGACGAGATGGGCGCGCTCGGCCAGCTGTACGGAGGCATCGAGGAACGACTGACCGCAGCGGAGGACCTGCGCGCCAACGGTGCCGCCGATCACGTCGCCTGGCGATTCGTCGAGGACAGCGAGGGTGCTCTGGTCAGTGCGGTTCGCCGTGAGCGCGCCTTCCTGATCATGTGGTGGTTCGTCCAGGGCGCCGTCGCCGCCGGCTGGGTGTTGTCGCTGGTGCTCGGCGCCGCACTCGTGGCCGCCGGCACGATCACCATCGGCACCGCCTTCCTGCTGTTCCAGTTCGTGCTGCTGATCGCCCGGCCCCTCGAAGAAGTGGTGCACGAACTCGAGACGGTCCAGAAGGCGAACGGCGCCATGGTGCGCGTGGCCGACCTGCTGGCGATTCGACCCAACGTGCTCGACGACGGCGACACCAGTCCAGCTCCCGGGCCCCTGTCGATCACGGCGACCGACGTCGACTTCGACTACGGCGACGATCGTGCCGTGCTGGCCGCCGTCGACCTCCACATCGAGGCCGGTCGATCGGTCGGCATCGTCGGTCGAACCGGGAGCGGCAAGACCACGTTCTCCCGTCTGGTGCTCCGCCTCGTCGAGCCGACGACGGGCCTGGTCGAGCTCGGCGGTGTTCCGATCGCCGACATTCCGCTCGTCGAACTCCGCCGTCGTGTGGCCCTCGTGCCCCAGGAGGTCGAGCTGTTCGCGGGCACGCTGCGCGACAACGTCACGCTCTTCGACGACGAGCCGTCCGACGACGACGTGATCGACGCGCTTCGACACGTCGGCCTGGGAGCGCTCGCCGACAGCGGCATCGATCGGGAACTCGGCGCCGCCGGTGCAGGACTCTCGGCGGGCGAGGCCCAGCTGCTCGCGCTCGCACGGGTCTGGCTACGCAACCCTGACATCGTCGTGCTCGACGAAGCCACCGCGCGCGTCGACCCCGACACCGAACGTCGGCTCGAGGCGGCGGTTGTCGAGCTGATGCGCGGCCGGACCACGCTCGTGATCGCGCACCGCCTCTCGACGCTCCGCTCGGTCGACGAGATCATCGTGTTCGACCACGGACGGGTCGTCGAACACGGCGATCGCGCCGATCTCGTCGGCGACGACGACAGCCGATTCGCCCGCCTGCTCGCGCTCGCCCTCGACAGCGAGGTGACGCCATGACCACCGGCCTCGACCTCGCCCGCCACGAGCCCGAGATCGGCCCGCGTCCGCCGACCGACGCCGGCGGCGAGCATCACGATGCGACGGTCGACGACGAACTGTCGCTGGCGGGCGTGCCCAACGTGTGGTCCCTCGCCTGGCGGGTGTCGCAGCATCGGCCGAAGGAGTTCTGGATCGGCTGGTTGCTCTTCGTCGTGTTCTTCACGATGCCGGCGATCAGCGGGTACCTGCTCGGGCGCGGCTACGAGGCGCTCGAACGCGGCGACACCACCGAAACGATGTGGTGGGCGGCCGCGATCGCCGTCAGCGAAACCATCCGCATGGTGTCGATCCACCATGGTGCGCTGATCTGGACCAAAGCGTGGATCCACATGCAGACGCTCCTGCGCGCCAACATGCTGGCCGCGCAGATGGCCAGCGGTGGCATGCACGCAGGCCAGCCGATCGGCTCGGCCGGCTCCGCGATCACCCACTTCCGTGACGACACCGAGGACGTCGCGAACCTCGTCGACGGCATGATCGACATCTCCGGTGGCCTCGTCTTCACCGTGATCGCCGGGTTCGTGCTGGGTGCGGCGGACGCCCGCGCCGCGGCGGTGCTGGTGATCCCGCTGTTCGGTGTCGGCATCGCCACGCGGGTCCTCGACACGCGCATCAAGGAGTATCGGGCTGCCGATCGTCTCGCGACCGAAGGCGTCACGGGCCTGCTCGGCGACGTGATGGCGGCCGCGACGACGGTCAAGGTGAACGATGCCACCGAGCCGATGCTGCGACGCCTCGGCGTGCTGGTCGAGCGCCGGCGCTACACCGCCGTCCGCGACCGTGTGCTCGAGGAGGGTGTGCAGGCCTTCAGCCAGGGCGCCGCCGACATCGGGCTCGGATTGGTGTTGCTCGTGAGCGCCGGGGCGATCGCCTCCGGAGCATTCGATCTCGGGACCTTGGCACTGTTCACCGCCTATCTGGGCTGGCTGAGCTTCCTGCCTCGCATGGTGGGGCGGGTGCTCGCCCGACGCAAGCAGGCGGGCGTGGCGTTCGACCGGATGCGCGCCCTGGTCGCCGACCAGGAGGCCGCCAACACCGTGCGGCCCCAACGCCTGCCGATCGATCCGAGCGATCAACGGGTGCGGCCGGACGTGGTGCGACCCGAGCGGGTTGCGTTGGAACGATTCGACGTCGAGGGACTGACGGTGTCGTACGGCGCCCGACGCGTCCTCGAGGACGTGTCGTTCAGCGTCGGTCGGGGTGATTTCGTCGTGATCACCGGTCCCGTCGGCGCCGGGAAGAGCAGCTTGTTGCGCGCCCTCCTCGGCCTCGCCTGGCAGGCCGACGTCGAAGGATCGGTCCGCTGGAACGGCGACGAGATCGACGACCGGGCGGCGTTCCTGGTGCCGCCGAACGCGGCCTTCCTGTCACAGGTGCCGCAGCTGATCTCCGACAGCGTGGCCGACAACGTCGGGCTGGGACCGGTGGCAGACGACGATCTCCAGCGTGCGTTCGAGCTGTCGGCGATCGCCACCGACATCGCCGCGATGCCAGCCGGCTCGGCGACGTTGATCGGGCCTCGCGGTCTGCGGCTCTCGGGAGGCCAGCGTCAGCGGCTGGCCACGGCGCGAGCGCTCGTGCACTCTCCCGAGCTCGTGGTGCTCGACGACCTGTCGAGCGCGCTCGACGTCGAGACCGAAGTGCAGCTGTGGACCAACCTCGCGGATGCCGGCATGACGGTGATCGCCGTGTCGCACCGAGCGGTGGCCTTCGATCGCGCCGACCAGGTCCTGCGCCTCGACGCCGGCCGCCTCACCCACTGACCGAGGATTACAACAGGGGTCAGACCCGCGATGTAATCCCGTCGATTACATCGCGGGTCTGACCCCTGTTGTAATCAGGTCGCTCGCTGGCGGGCGCGGTGGTCGGCGGTGTGGGTTCGGCTGGCGCAGCGAGGGTCGGCGCAGAACCGTCGCGAGCCGTTGCGGGTGACGTCGTAGAAGAGGTGGTCGCACTCGGTGGCTGCGCACGTGCCGAAGCGGTCCGTTCCGTGATCGCACAGCTCCTGTGCGAGCGCCATCAGGAAGTCGGCGATCGCCTGGTCGTCGAACGTCGCTGACGCCGGGGTCCAATGGATGTGGAGGTCGGCGCCGTCGTGGTCGGTCAGCGACGGCGTGATGTGGATGCCCGAGAGCTGTGTGTTGATCCACACCACCGTCGGTTCCGGTTCGGCTGCCGGCAGTCCGAGCAGCGTGTCGACCATCGCTGACACCCGCTCGTCGACCCGATCGATGGCCGCAGCGGAGGCACCTTCGGCGCGACTGAACCGGTGATCATGCAGCAACGCGCGGACGTCGACCGGCTCGCCGTCGGCTGCGGCGTCGGCGAGGGCGTTGACCAGATCGACCAGCGCCTCGATCGTGAGGCGGACCTCGGTGTCGTGCCCGGATGTGACGTACACGACAGCGAGCGTAACCTCGCTGGAGCGTGTAAGGTACTAAACCTCGTTAGCCTCTTACACGAAACGTTGCCCGTCCAATGAATCTCGCTCTCAATCTTCTCGTCGTCGTCGCCACGGTTCTCGGATCGTGGATGGCGTTCCCGCAAGCGCGCCGGATCGCGCGCACGCGTCGTGTCGACGGCGTCTCGGCAACCTGGATCGGCGTGAGTCTTGCGATCAACGGTTGGTGGTTGACGTACGGATTGGTAGCCGGCGTCTGGGCGTTGGTGCCGGTGTCGATCATCTCGCTGTTGCTCTATGGGGTGATGGCCTGGTTCTACGTGGGCTCGGTCGGCCGACCCGCGCTGCCAGGCCTCGCGCTCGGCGTCTTCGGTCTCGGTATGGTCCCGCTTCCCTTCCTGCTCGTCGGCGGATGGCAACTCGCCGGCGTGGCGGTCGGTCTGTCCTACGGCGTGCAGTTGCTCCCGGCAGTCGTGGCCTCCCTGCGCACCTCGGAGCTGTCGGGCGTGTCGTCGACGACCTGGATCATCGCGCTGGTCGAGGCAGCACTGTGGCTGGTCTACGGCGTCGGCGTCAGCGACATCGCCCTCACCTTGGCCGGATTGGTCGGGGTGGTCATGGCATCGGTGATCCTGGCTCGCCTCGCCGTCACCGGACACCGTCCATTCGTCGTGCTCGACCCTCGTCGTCGCCTCGAACTGGCCACGTCGGGCTGATCCCCGCTCGTCGGCTCGCGCGTGCCGCGCGGTGGACAATCGCACAACCGTCACTAGTCTGGCCTCGTAAACGTGAGTCAACGGTGGCTCCGATTTCAACAAGGAGCCGAAATGGCCACAGGTACAGTGAAGTTCTTCAATGACGAGAAGGGCTTCGGTTTCATCTCTCGCGACGACGGCGACGACGTCTTCGTGCACTACTCGAACATCCAGGGGTCGGGTCGCCGGTCGCTGAGCGACGGCGACACCGTCGAGTTCGAGATCGCTGCGGGCCGCAAGGGTCCCGAAGCGGTCGACGTCAAAGTCGTCTGAGGAGGCGTTCCGATTGGCTCGAAGCCCACAGTCTTACCAAAAGCGTCAGCGAGAGCTCCGCAAGAAGGAGCGCAAAGCCGAGAAGCTTGCCGTGCGACACGGCAAGTCATCGGACTCCGATGAGGACGTCGAAGACGGCCCGGACGAGGATGCGCTGCTCGAGGAGTTCCGCCAGTTGAACGAGAAGTTCGCTGCCGGCGACGTCGAGGAGGACGACTTCGAGTACCGAAAGGCGGAGATTTTCGCCCAGCTCGGCCTCGGGGAAGCCCCCGAACCGCGCGAGGAAGTCTCCGAATCCGCCGACTGACCCTACGAATCGCACGAATGCCCCCGGGGAGACCCGGGGGCATTCGTCGTTTTCGGCCCGCTGAAACGACGAGGTTCAGCGCCGCTGTGCAGTCAGCCAGAACCCGGTTCCCGCCCGGGCCGTGCGGCCGACCCAGTCGCCGGGAAGCGCGGTCACGACGTCGTCGGGCGGGAGGTGGATCGGCGTCTGATCGCCGAGCGTGTTGACCCACACGACCGCGCCACCTGGGCGCAGGATCCGGTCGACCTCGTGGGGGAACAACAGCATGTTGATCATCAGGACGGCGTCGAACGAGCGGTCGCGGAAGGGCAACGTCGACGCATCGGCGCGGATGCGGGGCGCCAACTCGCCCGGCGCGTGAGCGAGCATCTCCGCGGACAGATCGGTGGCGACGAATGATCCGACCGCCCCGGACAGCAGCCGAGTCCCTGCGCCGGTGCCGGAACCGAGCTCGAGCCAGTCGCCGTCGATCGGCACAGCGCCGCGATCGAGCGCGTCGAGCACCGGCGCGGACTTGGTGGCATCGACGTCGCGCTCCGCCCACTCGGGAGCCATCGAGTCGAACAGTTCAGCCATGCGCCGAGCGTTGTCGGTGGTCCACGGCTCGCCGGCGGCGACGGCCCGTGTACGCCGCCGTATCGGATGGTCCGGTCCGGCAAACGGTTCGGGCTCGACCGTTGAGAGGTGGTCCGACAGCCGCTCGATCATCCAGCCCAGTGTGACACGTGACTTTCGGGGTCGGGTCCGGAAAGACAGGTATCGGGCGGCGGTTGCAAACATCACTCGATAGTTATAGAGTGCTGCACATGCCGAAGGCACTCCCGCCAGAACTGCTCGAACACGTTGCCGAGCGATTCCGCGTCCTGGGTGACGCGACTCGTCTCAGCATCATCCGCACGTTGCTCGATGACGGCGAGCAGAACGTGGGCCAACTCGTCGATCGTCTCGGCACCAGCCAGGCCAACGTGTCCAAGCATCTTCGAGTCCTGCACGACGCACGAATCGTCAGCCGGCGCAGCGAAGGTACCTCTGCCTTCTACTCGGTCACCGACCCGAGCTTGATGCCGGTGTGCGCCATCGTGTGCGATCGCCTGCGCGAACAGGTCGCCGACGACGCCCGAACCTTCGCCGTCTGAATCAAGTCCCCGCCGCTTCGCCTCACCTCACCTCCCCTCCCAGCCCACCCGACCACCCGACCCGACCACCGCACCCGGAAGGAAACCCACCCATGAGTACCGACCTCGAACCGCCACCGCTGTCCAATACATCGCTACATGATCATCAACCGCTACATCCGCACGACGACATGGAGACCGACGCCGTGCATCCGCCGCTGGCCCGGATGGGTCGCTGGGCGCATGGCCACCGCAAGCTGGTGATCATCACCTGGGCGGTCCTCGCGATCGGCCTGGGCGTGTTCGCCCCGCGTCTGGAGCATGCCCTCTCGGGCGCGATGTGGGAGGTCAACGGGAGCGAATCGCTCGCCGCCCGAGACGTGATCGACGAGCAGTTCGGTGGTCTGTCGTCGCAGTCGGCGGTCGTCGTGATCCAGAGTGCGTCCACACCGATCGACGATCCTGCCTTTCAACAGGTGATCACCGATGTCAACGCGCTGATCGTTGCCGAACCCGGGTTCGGCCAGCCGATGCCGGCGCAACCCGGCATGGACGGCATGACGGTGATGATTCAGGCTGGCGCCGAGGTCGACCCGACCGAGGCCGTCCGATCCGCAGGCGAGCTCGGCGACGAGATCTCGGATCTGTCCGCTGAGGTGGCCGGTGACGAGATCACGGTCGCGCTCACCGGCTCGCCCGCATTCTGGGACGACTTCAACGAGGTCAACCGCGAAGGCATGCTCAAGGCCGAGATCCTCACGTGGCCAGTCACCGCAGTGATCCTCGTGATCGCCTTCGGTACGCTCGCCGCCGCCGGCCTCCCGCTCGTGCTCACCGCAGCCGGCCTGCTCGCCTCGATGGGCGTCCTGTACGGCATCACCCAGGTCACGGACCTGTCGATCTGGACGCTGAACTTCGCCATGATGTTCGCGCTCGCGCTCGGCATCGACTACGCGCTCTTCATCGTCACCCGCTATCGAGCGGCGCTGCACGCTCACCCCGAGGACCCGCAGCACGCGGCGGGCATCGCAATGGACACCGCCGGCAAGGCCGTGCTCTTCTCCGGCATCACCGTGTTGATCAGCCTGTCCGCAGTGCTCCTCGTTCCGATCCCGGCGTTCCGCTCGATGGCCGCCGGCATGATGCTGTCGGTCAGCTTCGTCCTACTCGCCGCTCTCACGCTGCTGCCTGCACTGCTCGGCCCCGGCATCGACAAGTTCGCCCTGCCGTGGCACACGAAGGGTGATCATCACAGTGAATTCTTCGCCAAGCTCGCCGACCGCATCCAGGCTCGCAAGTTCCTCGTCGCTGTCGGTGCCGTCGTCGTGCTGCTCGCTCTGGCGCTCCCGCTGCTCGGACTGAAGACCGGCATGCCCGGTATCACCGTGCTCCCCGAGGACGAACAGGCCCGCCAGGGCTACGACATGATCGCCGACGGCTTCGGCCCCGGCGGCCCCGGCCCGATCCAGGTGATCGTCCCCGCCGACCAGGACCCCCAAGCGGTCGCCGACCAGGTGATGGCCACCGAGGGCATCGTCATGGCCTTCCCGCCGGCTCCCGGCATGGAGGGTGCGCACATCATCCAGGCCGTCGGCGCCTACGACCCGTCATCCGACGAGGCGCTCGCCCTGATCCCGGCGTTGCGCACCGACCTCCCCGAGGGCGTGCTCGTCGGCGGACCGGTCGCCGAGAACTTCGACCTCGACCAGACGTTGTCGGACAAGGCCCCCCTCGTGATGGGCGTCGTCCTCGTCCTCGGCTTCATCCTGTTGATGATCGCCCTGCAGGCCGTGATCGTCGCCTTCGTCGGCGTCATCTTCAACCTGTTGTCGGTCGGGGCGGCCTTCGGTGTCGGAGCGCTCGTGTTCCAGCACGGGATCGGCGCCGGCCTGCTGAGCTTCGACAGCCAGGGCTACCTCACCTCGTGGGCACCGTTGTTCTTCTTCGCCCTCGTGTTCGCCATCTCGATGGACTACACGGTGTTCCTGCTCGCATCGACCCGTGAGCACTTCGAACGCTCCGGCGATGCCGCCGAGGCGGTGCGAGGATCACTCAGCCACACCGGCCGACCGATCGTTGCCGCCGCCGGCGTCATGATCGCCGTGTTCTACACCTTCGCCATCGCCGGCACGTTGCCGATGAAGGAGATGGGGCTGATCCTCGGCACCGCGGTGTTGCTCGACGCCTTCCTGATCCGACTGGTGTTGGTTCCGGCGGCGTTGTACATCATCGGCAACCGAGCCTGGTGGCTCCCGAGCTGGATGAACCGCATCCTCCCGAACGTCAAGTTCGCCCACTGAGCGAGCTTGTTCCCCCAGCCCAGGTCTCCGGGAACCACCGTGGTTCCCGGAGACCTGGGCGCGGGGGACCAGCGGGTCAACGCGGGCGGGTGACGGCGGCGAAGGTGACGGCGGCGGCTTGGCCGACGTTGAGTGAGTCGACCGTGGAGCTGATGGGGATTCGCACCCGACGATCGGCGGCGGCGAGCGCTGCACGCGTGAGGCCGGGACCCTCGGCGCCGAGCAGCACAGCGACCCGATCGGGGATCGCACGACTCCACAGGTCGTCGGCATCGGGATCGGGTGTCATCGCCCACATCTCGAAGCCGGCGTCTCGCACCTCGCGCAGCGCATCCGCCCACTGGTCGGCTGCCGGCCGGGACATCGGGAGGTTCAACACTTCGCCCATACTCACTCGCACGGTGCGGCGGCTGTAGGGATCGGTGCACGTCGGATCGAGCAGGAGGCCCTCGAATCCGAACGCCTTGGCGGCCCTGGCGATCGCCCCCAGGTTCTCGTTGTCGTTGAGCCCCTCGAGCACGGCGATCCGATGCGCTCCAGCGAGGAGCTCCCCGATCGTGCGCAGCGGACGGCGTTGCGCACACGCCACGACGCCACGATGGAGATCGAATCCCACCACGTCGGCGATCACGGCACGATCCGCAACGAACACGGGAATCCCTCGAGCGGCGAGCGCGTCGAGGTGCGACGAGAAACGTTCGACACGCGACGGTGCGAGCAGCACCGATCGGATCGTGTGGCCCGATTCGACCAAGCGGTCGATCGCGACGTACCCCTCGACGACGAAGAGTTGGTCACCCTCGTACCGACGACGAAAGGCTTGGTCGTTGAGCGATCGGTAGTCGTCGAGCCGCGAATCGTCGGCGTGCCCGATCGGGGTGGTCGTCAACGTGCGAACACCTGCGAGTCGTCGGCGAAGGCCTTGAACTCCAACGCATTGCCCGACGGATCGAGCAGGAACATGGTCGACTGCTCACCGACCTGCCCGGCGAATCGCGTGTGCGGTTCGATCACGAACGTCACCCCGGCGCTCCGCAGCCGCTCGGCCAGATCTGCCCACTCGTTCGGCGTCAGCAGCACCCCGAAGTGAGGAACGGGCACGTCGTGTCCGTCGACCGGGTTCGACAGCGTCGACGGCTGCAGGTTCGCGTCGAGATGCGCCACGAACTGATGCCCGTAGAGATCGAAGTCGACCCATGTGTCGGCGCTGCGCCCCTCACCGCAACCGAGCACGCCGCCGTAGAACTCCCGCGCTGCCGCCAGATCGTGGACCGGCATCGCCAGATGGAACCGAGAGGGGCGGTCGTCGGTGCTCACAACGGCAGGACGTAGGTGCCCTGGGCGGTGGCGGTGGGCTTGTCGGAGCGATCGTCGCACCACACTCGAACGGTGCCGACCACGTTGCGGCGCCCGGCGACGTCGAGCGTCGCCTTCGCCCACAGCACCTTGCCCTGCGCCGGCCGGAGGAATCGGATCGACAGCTCGGACGTGAGCGCCATCGGCTCGATGCGGCCCGTCGCACCGAAGACGAGATACCAGAGCGCGGCGTCGGCCAGTCCGAACTGCGACGGCCCCGACACGAACGCACCCGGGCGGAGCTCGTCATCCGAGATTTCGCGTCGTGCGATCGCGAAGTCGGCGCCGATCGAGTCGCAGGTGTTGTTCGAGCCCGGGAAGAGCTGCTCGATCATCTCGTTGACGGCGATCGCTGTCGGGAGCGGGCGCGCGTCGTCGGCCGTGGCGGAATGCATCCTCGAACGCTACTTGGATGACCGACCTACTTTCGAGTGAGCTTCATCGCGACTGCGAAAGCGTGGCATCGTTGCGGCCATGACCGACAGCGAGGCCACGATGTCCTTCGATCCGCTCGAACGGGTGGTCGTCGTGGGAGCCTCACTCGCGGGCCTTCGCGCCGCCGAGACACTCCGCCAGCATGATGTGGCCACCTCGATCGTGGTCGTCGGCGACGAGGTGCATCGGCCGTACGACCGACCGCCCCTGTCGAAGAAGCTGTTGTCAGGCGAATGGGAGCCCGATCGGATCCATCTCCGCCAGCCGGACGTCTTCGACGATCTCGACGTCGAGTGGCGCCTCGGCGCTGCGGCGACCGCACTCGACGTGCAACGGCGCGTACTCACCCTCGCCGACGGTTCCGTCCTGGCCTTCGACGGGCTGGTGATCGCCACCGGTGCTCACCCTCGTCGCCTCGCCGATCAGGATGCTTTCGACCACGTCCACGAACTCCGCACGCTCGACGATGCGCTCGGGCTGCGCAGCGAAATCGTCGGCGGGGGGCGCCGCGTGGTTGTGGTCGGCGCCGGCTTCATCGGGCTCGAAGCGGCGGCCATTGCCAAGGCCCTCGGCAACGACGTGGTGGTGCTGGAAGGTGCGGCGGCCCCACTGATCCGTGGCCTTGGCACCGAGATGGGCGAGGCGATCGCCGAGCTGCACCGAGCGCACGGCGTCGAGGTCCGCTGTGGCGTCTTCATCGAGGGACTGACGGCGGATGGCGTCAGCCTCGTCGGCGGTGAGATCGTTCCCGCCGACGCGATCGTCGTCGGTATCGGCGTCACGCCGAACACGCACTGGCTCGAAGGAAGTGGTCTGCGCCTGCGTGACGGGGTCGTCTGTGACGCCAACCTCAACGCCCTCGGTGTGTCGGGTGCAGTGGTGCCGGGCGTGTTCGCTGCAGGCGATGTCGCTCGCTGGCCGAACGGGCTCTTCGGCGAGGAGATGCGCGTCGAGCACTGGACGAACGCTGCCGAACAGGGCGCCCACGTCGCGACGAACCTGCGGCGACTCGCCACGGGCGAACCCTTCGAGCCGTACGAGCCGCTGCCGTTCTTCTGGAGCGACCAGTTCGAGCATCGCATCCAGTTCCTCGGTCGGGCCGCTCCCGACGACGAGGTGCAGGTGGTCGCTGGATCCGTCGCTGACGCCAAGTTCCTCGCGCTGTACGGGCGCGATGGTCGACTGCATGGTGCGCTCGGTGTCAACGCCCCCAGATGGGTGATGCCGACACGAAAGCTCTTCCTCGAGCGCGCGTCGTGGGACGACGCCGTCGCGGCCACCGCAGGACTCGACGCCTAGGCTCCTCGGATGACGTCAGCGATGTCACACACGTCGAAGGTCTGGGCCAAGACCACCGATCTCCGGGTCGTGAGCGGCCACGGATGTCGGGTCGTCGACGTCGATGGCAACGAGTACCTCGACTTCACCGCCGGCATCGCCGCTGCATCGACTGGTCACTCGCACCCCAAGGTCGTGCAAGCAATCGCCGATCAGGCGGCGCGCATCATCCATGCGCAACAGAACGTGTACACCCACGATCTGCTCGAGCCGCTGGCATCCAAGCTCGACGAGATCACACCTCCGTCGATCGACACGTTCTTCTTCGCCAACGCGAGCGACGAGGTGCTCGAAGTCGCGGTGAAAGTGGCAAAGCACGCGACCGGCCGCCACAACATCGTGGTCTTCGACGGGGCATTCCACGGGCGCACCCACCTGACCATGGCGATGTCGACGGCGCGTGCGATCGACCGCGCCGGCTACGGACCGTTCCCGCCCGGCGTCTTCGTCGCGCCGTTCCCCGACCCGCACGCGTCCGATCAGGAGGCCGAGGTGAGCGGCGCGCTGCGTGGTTTCGACCGGCTCCTGCAGACCCAAGTGGTCGCCGACGAGATCGCTGCGATCGTGATCGAACCGGTGATCAGCGAACGTGGCTACATCCCCACGCCGGCGGGATTCATTGCCGGCCTCGCCGAACGCTGCCGGCAGCACGGAATTCTGTTCATCGCCGACGAAACGCAGAGCGGCTTCGGGCGCACCGGCAAGATGTTCGCGATCGAGGCCCACGACGTCGAGCCCGACATGCTGTGCATGGCCAAGGGGATCGCGTCGGGCTTCCCGTTCGCAGCGCTCGGGATGCGGCGCGCCCTCGATGCCAGTTGGCGTGTCGGCAGCCAGGGCGGCTCCACCAACGGCAACCCGATCGGCTGTGCCGCTGCGCTGGCGACCATCGGGGTGTTGACGGCGCCGGGATTTCTCGACAACGTCCACGCTCGAGGGACGCAACTCATCGACGCCTTGCGCGAGATGCAGCAACTCGATCAAGCGCTGATGTACGTACGTGGTCGCGGCCTGATGGTGGCGACCGAGTTCGAAACACCCGAACGCGCCGAGGCGGTCGTCGCACACTGCCTACGCGAGCACCGCGTGATCCTGATGCTGGCGGGCACCCGCAATCGAACCGTCCGTTGGATGCCGCCGTTGGTGGTCACCTCCGACGAGATCACCGAGGCGACCCACGCGTTCGCCGCCGCCATTCGCGCCACGGCCTGACCTCCGCCGATGGCCCGTCTCGATTCGTCTCGCATCGCAGCGTGGCGAGGTCTGCAGGCACTCGTCGGGCAGATCGAACGTGGGCTCGACGAGGAGCTGCGCGCCGACTGGGACATTCCGCTCGGCTGGTTCGACGTCCTCGCCTCGCTCCAACGCCTGGGAGGTCGCGCCCGCCCGCTCGATGTCGCCGCTGACCTGCGTTTGCCACCGTCGAGTCTGAGCCGTCGCCTCGACCGGCTGCAGGAGGAGGGCTGGATTGCTCGACATCGCGAGGTGCCCGGTGCCGACCTTCGCGCCGTCGAGGTCGAGCTCACCCGCACCGGTCGTCGGCTGTGGCGCGAGATGAATGTCAGCTACCGGCGCGCGATCCAAGCACAGTTCGCCATCCACCTCGACGACGCCGACATCGCCGACATCGCCCGCGTGCTCGACACGCTGTTCGGTATCGACGAGCCAACGCAATCGACGGACGAGTCGTGGCAGCTGGCATCGGACCCCGGGATAGCGTGACCCGATGCCTGCCTTCTCCACGTTGATCTGGGTCGGCGTTGGAGTGTTCTTCGGCTACGTCCTGTGGAAAACCGGGATCATGATGCTGCGCAGCATGACCTCGATGCCCCCAGAGCCGCCGCCGACCGGAGAACTCCGCAAGGTGAACCGCAGGTATCGCTGCGATGTCTGTGGGGTGGAGCTGAGGTTGACGATGGCGCCCGATGAGGACCCACCGCCCCCGCGTCACTGTCTCGAGGACATGACCGAGGTGGCACCGATCTTCGAATGATCCTCGTCGTCGGGCGCCCAGGGCGAGTTGTCCACAGCCATGTGGACAACATGGGGGCGAATCACATGGATGTGGTTCGTGGTGCGCGCCGGGTGGCTATCGCCACTTGGTGGCGGTGTACAGCCCACCGAGGATCATCGCGAGGCCGATCAGCGTCGGAATGTTGCTGTCGGTGAAGACCAGGTACCGCAGCATGATCATCACGCCGCCGCCGATCAGCAGCACGAGCATGATCACGGGGATCCAGTTGGGTGGTACGAGCTGACGAGGCTGCGCCTTGGGCGTGTACCGCGAGGATGCTGCCACGTCGTGATGGTCGCCGTGGTGTTTGTCGCTGCTGTTGGTGCTGACGTAGCGGTCCTCTGGTCGCGTCCCTTTCGGGGTGACCCGTCCACCGCCCGTCTTTCGCTTCGGGGGAGCCATGCGGGAACGAGCATACGTGATCCGGCCGACACTGCATTCACGGTGCGTGCTCGACGCCCCGACACTCCATACTTGGCGGGTGCCTTCCGCTCCCCGTGTTCTGGTGATCGACAGCTACGACAGCTTCGTCTACAACCTCGTGCAGTACCTCGGTGAACTCGGTGCCGACCCGATCGTCGTGCGCAACGACCAGCTCACCGTCGACGAGGCCGTGGCGCTCGCACCCGATGCAGTGCTGCTCTCGCCTGGTCCCGGACGACCGGAAACCAGCGGCATCATCTGTGATGCGATCGGTGCGTTCGCTGCGCAGGGCACCCCGTTGTTCGGCGTGTGTCTCGGGCACCAGGCGATCGGTCATGTCTATGGTGCGGACGTCGTCGGCGCGCCCGAGCTGATGCACGGCAAGACGTCACCGATCCTGCACGACGGCGTCGGCGTGTTCGCCGGGCTCCCCTCGCCGCTGACGGCGACGCGATATCACTCGCTCACGCTGGCCCCCGACAGCATTCCCGACGAACTGATCGTCACCGCCCGCAGCGCTGATGGTGTGGTGATGGGGGTGCGTCACCGAACGCTCGACGTCGAAGGTGTGCAGTTCCACCCCGAGAGCATCCTCACCGGCCACGGCCACGACCTGCTGCGGACGTTCCTGTCGCGGGTCGACTGACTCGAATCGGTCAGGCGAGCACTGATCTGTGCCCCGACCGTCCCGGAGAGCGGGACGCCACGGGCGCAGATCGTGACGAGATCAGGGAACGGTGGTCGTGGTCGTCGGCGCGATCGTGGTGGTGGTGGTCGTCGGCGCGATCGTGGTGGTGGTCGTCGGCGGGATCGTGGTCGCCGGCGTCGTGTTGCGGGCGACGACGATGGTGACCTCGGTGCCCGGCGGCACCTTCGAGCCGACGGGCAAGCTCTGCGAGATGACACGGCCGTCCTCGGCGGCGCCGAAGTTGCCGTCCTGGTAGGTGCGAACTGGGACGAGGCCGATCTCAGTGAGTGTGTTGATGGCCTGGGCTTCGGTACGACCGACGACCACGGGCACGCGGACGTCCTCCGGGCCGCTCGACACGATGATCAGGACGTCGCTGCCCTTCTCGACGAGCTCGCCGGGTCCGGGGCGGATCTCCATGACGGTGTTCTCGGCAACGGTCGGGCTGGAGCGGACGTCCGTGGTGACCACGAACTCGTACGGCGGGGCCTCGAGCACACCGCGGGCGTCGATCTCGCTCATCCCGATGATCTCACCCGGCACCTGCACGCTGGAGGGAGGGGCGGACACGACGAGGTTCACGAGCGACCCCTGGAGCGCCGGCGTCTCGGGAGGCGGGTCGGTGCTGACCACGGTGTCCTGGGCGACGTCGTCGCGTTCGACGGTGGTGAGTTCGCCGACGACGAAGCCGTCGGCAGCGAGCCGCGTTCGCGCCTCCTCGGACGAGAGACCGACGACGTTGGGGATCGGCACGAGTTGCGGATCGGGGTTGTAGATGATCTCGACCACCTCGTCCGGCAGGATCAGCGTTCCGGCCACCGGATCGGTGCGGTGGACGAACCCGAACGGCACGAGGTTGTTCTCCTCGGCGGTGGTCGTGAAGCTGATGTTCTTGGCGGTGAGATCGGCGGTGACCTCGGTCAGCGGTCGGTTCGTGTAGTCCTCGAGGACGAATTGTTCGGAATCCTCGCCACCGTCGTCGCCGCTCAGCGCCTGGAACAACAACACGCCGCCGATGACGAGCAGGATCAAGGCCACGAACGCCCCGAGCGCGTACCAGCCGGTACGCGACGGGTTCGTGTCGTAGTACATGGCGTCGGCTGACGCTCCGGTCGGATACCCCGCCTCCATCATTCCGGTCGACGGGACGCTCGTCGAGCGGGGAGCGGCGGTCGGGATCATCCCGGTTGGCGCAGTGGTGGGGTTGACCGTGGTGGCACCGGCGATGCCGGCCGCTGCGGCGCCGGCAACGGCGATGCCGGCCGCACGATTCTGCGTGCCCTGGGCAGCGGCGAGGGCCTGGACCGGTTCGTCGTTGCGGAACCGGCGCAGGTCGTCGCGGAGTGCAGCGGCGCTCGGATAGCGCAGCTTGGGATCCTTGGCGAGCAGCTTCGCGACGATCGCCTCGAACGAGCGGGGCACGTCGGCGACGATCTGCACGAGCGGCTGGGGCGCGTCGTGCACCTGCTTGTAGGCGATGCTCACCGGGTTCTCGCCGGTGAACGGCGGCTTGCCGGCCACCATCTCGTACATCACGATGCCGAGCGAGTACAGGTCGCTGCGCGGGTCGGGCTGCGCACCCTGCGCCTGCTCGGGGGAGAAGTACGTCGCGGTGCCCATGACCGAGCCGACCTGGGTGAGGTTCGATTCGGTCGGTGCGTTGAGCGCCCGGGCGATCCCGAAGTCGGCCACCTTCACCTGGCCGTTCGAGCCGATGAGGATGTTGGCCGGCTTGATGTCGCGATGTGCGACGTGATTGTCGTGAGCGAATCCCAGCGCGGCGGCGACCTCGCTCGCGATCTCGGCGGCCTGCTTCGACGTGAGCTGCTTGTTGGTCGAGAGGACCTCGGCGAGGGTGCGGCCCTGTACCTCCTCCATCACGATGAAGTAGGTACCTTCGTACTTGCCCCAGTCGTAGACGTTGACGATGTTGGGGTGCGACAGGCTGGCGGCCGACTGCGCCTCGCGACGGAACCGCTCGACGAAGTTCGCGTCGGTGGCGAACTCGGGGAACAGCACCTTCACTGCGACTTGGCGGTCGAGCAGGAGATCGCGCGCGGAGAACACGTCGGCCATGCCGCCGCGTCCGATCCGCTTGTGGATCTCGTACCGGTCGTTGATGACCGTCGCCTGCCCGTTGTTCGTCACTGTGTGCTCTCTCCGCCGCCACGTCGGTACGCAGCGCTGTGCAAGGTTACCGACTGGTCACCACGCGTGAACTGCAGGTCACCGTGGCGGGTCGCTCGGTCTGGATTGTTCGTGTGACTCATCCGCCCGCCTCGGGGGCCGGTGTCACGGGCGTGGCGCCGGGCCCGGTGAGCAGGAAGTCGAGCATTCCCTTGGCGATCGGGCCTGCCAGGCGTCCGCCCGTCGCGGCGACGTCGGCGGTCGACTGGACGTTGGTCAGCACGACCGACACGGCGTACTGCGGGTTGTCTGCGGGGGCGAACGCGAGGATCCACGCGTGCGACAGGTCGGGGTTCGACGGATCGCCGAGCTGCGCGGTCCCGGTCTTGGCCGCGACCGGAATGCCCCCGTTCAGGGCGATGCAGCAGCTCGCCGTGCCCCGCTCGGCAACGCCGATCATCAACTGTCGTTCGATCTCGGCGGTCTGCGGTGAGATCGGTGTCTTCCACACGGATGGGCTGGTCTCGTCGAGGACGCGCCCGGCCTGGTCGTAGGTCGATTCGACGGCGTACGGCGTCATCATCTGGCCGCCGTTCGCGACGGCGCCTGCCACCATGGCCATGTGCAGCGGCACCATCTGCACCTCGCTCTGGCCGAAGCCGCGGATCGCCAACAGCGGCAGTTCCTGCGAGAGGTTGTCGGTGTTTCCGAACGTGCTCGCGATCGGTCGGGGCAGGTCGATCGGCAACGGCTCGCCGATGCCCCAGGCCTCGGTACCGGCGATCATCGCTTCGGGCCCGAGGAACGTCGAGAGCTGCGCGAACGGAATGTTGCAGCTGCGGGCGAACACGGTGGCCAGGTCGCCACCGCACAGGCTGCCGTTGTAGTTCTGGATCGGATCGGTGGTCTGCGGTGGCACCCATTCGCGTTCGCTCGGGAACTGAGTGTCGAGGGTGGCGACGCCGCTCTCGAGGGCGATGCCGGTCGTGATCACCTTGAAGGTCGAGCCGGGCATGTACCGCTCCTGGTACGCCTGGGCGAGCAGCGGACTTCCGGGCGCGTTCTGCAGGTCGGTGATGACGTCCTGAGCGACGGCGAAGTCGGCGTTGACGAACGTGTTCGGGTCGAAGGTCGGGTTGCTGTACATCGCCCGGATCGCGCCGGTTGCTGGCTCGATCACGGTGATCGAGCCGCTCTGCCCACCGAGGAGGAACTTGGCGACTTCCTGGGCGTCGTGGCGCACAGCGAGTTCCACGGTGCCGGTCGATCCCGTTCCGCCGGTGAGCAGATCGCCGAGCCCGCGGACCTGTTGTTCGGTGGTCGACCCGGTGAGCACGTCGCCGTACATCTTCTCGACCTGGGTCGAGCCGAACGCGAACGTGAAGTAGCCGGTGATGTCGGCGAGCAGATCACCGGTCGGGTACTCGCGTCGGAAGTCGTACGGTTCCCCCGGCGCCGTCGGGTACGACACGGCGGCGACGATGCCGTCGCTCGTGACGATCGGCCCGCGCGGCTTGTTGAACTCGCGCAGCACCTGGCGGGTGTTGTCGAAGCGTGCCTCGAGATCTTGCGTGCGGCCGACCTGCCAATAGTTGAGTGCGACGAACAGCACGACGTAGCAGGCCATCAGCCCGAGTGCGAGCTGACGGATCTGGCGGTTCATGCCGCCGCCCGACGAGCCTCGCGGCGCAGCTGTCGGCCGAGACGCCACGCCTTCCACCGCTCCGACGGCGTGGGGTCGTCGGGGAGTTCACCGAGGCGACGCGCCGACGAGTCCGACAGTCGGATCAGCAAGGCGAGCAGCACGTAGTTCGCGATGAGTGACGAACCTCCGTAGCTGACGAATGGGAGGGTGATACCGGTGAGCGGAACGACCTTGATCACGCCACCGACGATCACGAACGCCTGCACCCCGACGATCGTGGTGAGGCCCACGGCGAGAAGCTTCTCGAAGGTGCGGTCGGTGCGCAGCGCGATTCGGAGTCCTGCGCCGACGATCAACACGTACGCCATCAGCACCGCCGACGCGCCGATCAGGCCCCACTCCTCGCCGATCGCCGCGAAGATGAAGTCGTTCTCTGCGTACGGCACCTGGCCGGGGTTGCCTCGGCCGAGCCCCGTACCGGTGAGGCCACCGTCGGCGAGGCCGTAGATCCCCTGGATGATCTGGTAGCCGTCGTCGAGCGGGTCGGCCCACGGATCGAGCCAGATCGACACACGCGTCTGCACGTGGCCGAACTGGGTCCACGCGAAGTACGCAGCGCCGGCGAAGAGTGCGACACCGGCCACGAGGTAGCTGACCCGTTCCGTGGCCACCCACATCATCACCACGAACAGCGTGAAGAAGAGCAGCGACGACCCGAGGTCCTTCTGGAACACCATGACGACAACGGAGAATCCCCAGGCCAACAGGATGGGTGCGATGTAGCGCGGTTCGGGGAGGCGGAGCGGACCGACCTTCCACGTCGAGGCAGCGATCAGCTCGCGGCGATCGGCGAGGTACGAGGCGAAGAAGATGGCGAGGAAGAGCTTGGCGAATTCGCCCGGCTGGAAGTTGATCGGCCCGAGGCTCACCCAGATGCGGGCGCCGTTGATCGTCTGTCCGACGCCGGGCACGAGGGGCAGCATCAGCAGGAACGCGCCGGCGAAGAAGAACAACCAGCTGTATCGCGACAGATCACTTGCTCGTTGCACGACGAGCAACGTGAGGACGAAAGCGACGATCGCGACGAGGCTCCACGTCGCCTGGAGTCCGGCGAGTTCGTCGTCGAGGCGGGTGATCATCACGAAACCGATGCCGTGGAGCAGCGCCGCGAGCGGGAGCAGCGTCCCGTCGGCGCCGCGAGCCACGAGACGAACCACGATGTGCGCGCACAGCAGCAGACCCATCAGGATCGCGACGAAGATCACGATCCCTGGCGGGATCTCGGCATTCGTGCCGAGTGCCGTGATCGTGTACGCGGCGCCGGTGATCAGCGCCGCCATGATCACCAGCGTCAGCTCGGTGGTGCGGCGGCTGCGCGCGAGAGGCGACACGGGACGCTCGACGATGCCGTCGTCCTCGACGTACCACGTGGGCGCCGCGGTGTCGGTCACGGCCCGCTGGTGGTGGTCACGCCCACCGGTGCGCCGGCGCCTGTGGTGGTGGCGTCCTCGACAGTGGTGGTGGGTGGCACCGTCGTGGTGGTCGTCGTTGTCGTCGTGGTGGTGGTGGTCGTCGTCGTGCCGGCGTTGATGAACTCGACCGCGGCTTCGAAACTGTCGAACTGTGGTTCTGTCTCGATGGCCGTGGCGACCTCGGGGTCGAACTCGGCACGCTCGGGTCCGACGGCGTCGGCGGTCGGCTCGATCCACAGCACGCCACCCGGACGGCCTTGGTAGATCACCGCCTGGTCCTGATCGTTGAATGCGACGAACCAGCCGCTACGTGCCCACGCCGAGAACACGACGAAGCCGACGACGAGGACCGCGGCGACGGCGAAGCCGATACCGAGGCGCACGAGTGTGCGGCGCCGACCTGGCGCTGCGTCCTCGTCGGCGACGGTCGGTTGTGGCGGTCGAGTGCCATCGGATGATGCAGCATCCGGGTCGAGTTCGAGCGTGCCTGCCGGCGTCGGGTCGGTCCCGGTCTCCGCCCACACGGGCACGAGATCGAGTTCCTGGGTCGGGTCGGGCGGATCGTCGCCCTCGAGCACGTCGACGACGATCACGGTGATGTTGTCGCGACCACCGGCTTCGTTGGCCTTGTCGACCAGCCGTTCGGCGGCGATCTGCGGATCGGACTCGAGGGTGAGAGTTGCGGCGATGTCGACGTCGGCGACCTCGTCGACGAGGCCGTCGCTGCACAGCACGAATCGGTCGCCCCGGATCAGCGGCAGCGTCCACCAGTCGACTCGCACCTCGGGCTCGATGCCGAGTGCACGGGTGATGATGTTGCGACGCGGATGGTCGCGAGCCTCGTCTTCGGTGATGTGGCCGGTCGCGACGAGCTCTTGGACGTAGCTGTGGTCGACGGTGACCCGCCGGAGTCGACCGTGCCGGAAGAGATACGTGCGTGAGTCGCCGACGTTGGCCAGCACCAGGGCCTCGCTCGGTTCGGCCGGCACGACGGGAGTGACGTCACCATCGTTGTCTTCGATGTTCGGTTCTGCGCGCCCGGCAAACGGGTCGGAGATCACGGCGATCGCCGTCACCGTGGTTCCCATGCCGTGCTGGCCGGGGTTGGCGATGGCGGCGCGGAAGATGTCGCCGTTCGCCACCCGGATCGCATCGACGACGGCTGGTGCACTCGGCGGTTGGGCGCCGTCGAGGAGCGTGCCGATCCGGTCGACGGCGATCTGGCTCGCGACCTCGCCGGCTTCGTGTCCGCCCATGCCATCGGCGACGACGAACACTCGGTCGGTGACGAGCAGGTTGTCTTCGTTCTCGGGCCGGAGCTGGCCCTTGTCTGTCGATGCTCCAACACGGAGTTGGGCCATCAGGTCGTCTCCGTCGTACGCATCACTGGGCCTCGATCACGGTCGTGCCGGCCTGGACCCGATCGCCGGGATGGAGCAGCTTGGTTCCCGCGAGCTTGGATCCGTTGTGGAACGTGCCGTTCGTGGACCCGAGATCTTCGACCATCGGCTGTCCTTCGTAGTCGTAGAAGCGGACGTGACGCTGGGAGATGAAGGCATCGTCATCGAGCACGATCGCGCAGGCTGGATCGCGCCCCAGCACGATGTCGCCGCCGAGTTGCACCGTGACGCCTCGACGCGAGCGTGGCTCGAGGATCACGAGTCGAGTCGCGCGGCCGCGCTGCTGCTTCGACTGCCGCTTGGCCGCTTTCGACGGCTTGGGCATCGGAGCGGTCGCAGCGGCAACGGGGGGTCGTCCCATCGGGGTGGTCTGGCCCGCCGCTGGTGACGGCGCTGCCTGGCGGGGGGCGCCGACCATCGGACGACGGCTCGGCGTGCGTACTTCGCTCCACACCGCCCACAACACGCGAGCGAAGAAGAGGTACAGCAGTCCGAGGAGCACGAACTTCAGAATGGTGAGGACTTGGTCGGTCATGGCAGCGCGTTCATGTCAGCACGAGGGAGCTGAAGCTCCGGTCGGTCAGGACGCCTCGAACCGGACGTGGGTCGAGCCGAAACTGATGATGTCGCCGTCGCGAAGGCGGCTGTTCGCCGACGATCCTGACGCCGTTGACCATCGTGCCGTTCGTCGAGCCGAGGTCGGTGACGACGTAGGCGGACGGCCCCGCATTGACCTCGGCGTGGTTGCGGCTGATGTTGCTGTCGTTGATCGAGATCGTGCACTCGGGGAGTCGTCCGACGGTGACCTTGGCGCTGCCGAGGTCGACGCGTTGACCCGACGGCAGGACGAGCGAGCCCATGCCGGGGCCGGTGGCGGCCTGCTTGAGCTGGCTGACGATGTTGAAGCGGCCCGTGCGCAATTCGTTGTCGACGGCGAGCTGGACGGTGACGGGACCCATGAAGTGGTAGCCCTCTTCGCGGGCGTACTCGCGGGCGGCCTCGGCGAGTTCGGCGACGAGGGCGTCCTCGATGTCGTTGAAGCTGGCGTGGTCGATGGCGCTCAGCACCACCGTGAAGTCGTTGGGGACGATGCGGCGACCCTTGACGTCGACCGAGCGTTGGTCGTCCATCTCGCGTACGAGACGTCGGCCGAGTTCGATGGGACGGATCGAGCCCTTGGAGCGACGAAAGAACACGCCATCGACCATACGCTCCAAACGGTGCTCCAGTGACTGCAATCCCATAGGTGGCTTGCCAGGCTACTGCCCTCGTTGGTGCCCGCCCCGTCGCTCCAGCCCGTCAGTGTGGACCGGTCTGCGGCCCGTCGCGATGAGCCAAACCGCCGTATCCGGTCGCTTCGCTCATCGGTGGGCGTTCGGACCGGTTTGTGATGAGCCAAACCGCCGTATCCGGTCGCTTCGCTCATCGGTGGGCGTTGCGGGAGTGGTGCAATCCGCGCGTGCCAAGCGTCGAGGAGAGCGCTAACGTTCGTGCTCCACTTGCGCGAGTGGCGGAATGGCAGACGCGCCAGCTTCAGGTGCTGGTGTCCGAAAGGGCGTGGGGGTTCAAGTCCCCCCTCGCGCACGAGAAATCCCTTGCACTGCAGGGGGTTTCGACGTCCCGGCGTTGGCCGGTGCATCGGTGACCTGAGCGTCAGGTCCAGCCGGAGCGGCGGATCTCGTCGCCGTCAGCGTCCAGCGGTCGTCCCGACCATCGCAGTTCGCCCGGTGTTGCGGACAGACGTGCGATCAGGCCCTGCATCGGAGTTCCGTCGACGTCGGCGATCGCGCCTCGTGCGGCGTAGTGCGGATCGGCGGCGATGTCGGCCATGTCGTACACGGGCCCGATCGCGGCCTCGGCCGCGGTGAACGCGTCGATGACCTCGGTCTGGGTGCGAGCCAGGCACCAGTCGGTCATGATCTGCTCGAGTTCGTCGCGGTGCTCGGTCCGCCCGGCGAAGGTGGTGAAGCGGTCGTCGTCACCGACGCCGAGCACCTCCATCACCCGCGCGGCGACAGAATCGCTCGACGTCGACACCGCCACCCAGCGGCTCGTCGGCGCACCGATAGGTGCCACGCGGCACCGTGTAGGGCAGTCCAGCGCCGAGTCGCGGTTGCTGCTCACCGCGCACGGCATACACCGAAGCGAGCGGGCCCATCATCTGGAACATCGTCTCGAGCAGGTTGGCGTCGACGACCTGACCGACGCCGGAGTGCAGCGCCACCATCGTGGCGAACGCCGCGGCGAGCCCCGTCAGTTCGTCGGTGAGTGCGATCGGCGGCAGCAGGGGTTGTCCGTCGGGTTCGCCGCTGAGCGCGGCGAGGCCCGACATCGCCTCGGCGATGGTGGCGAACCCGGGCCGTGACGCGTAGGGACCGTCCTGGCCGAATCCGCTCACCCTGGTCATCACCAGGTCAGGGTTGCGCTCCAACAGCACGTCGGGTCCGAGACCGAGCCGTTCCATCGTGCCGGGCCGCGAGTTCTCGACGAGCACGTGTGCGTCGTCGATCAGCGACAGCAGCACATCACGGTCGTCGTCGTCCTTGACGTCGAGCACGACGGTGCGCTTGTTGCGGTTGACGAGCTTCCACCACAGGCCCTCGCCGTCGCGAGGGTCGCGCCACGCCATGTTGCGCAGGCTGTCGCCTCCCGGCCGCTCCACCTTGATCACGTCGGCACCGAAGTCGGCGAGGTAGCGGGCGCAGTTCGGCCCGGCGAGCACGGTCGACATGTCGATCACCCGCAGCCCGGCGAGCGCCTGCTGGTCGGGGTCGGGTCCGGAAGGGCCGGAAGAGTCGGTGGTCATGGCGCCCACCCGGCGAGCAGGTCGCAGGCCTCGGCCATGTCGGTCGCCGGCCCCGGCGTAGGAGAACCGGACGTACTCGTGTCCGCGGGCGAGGTCGAAGTCGACTGCCCGACGTGGCGGCCACGCCGAGTTCGTGGAGCCAGCGTGTGGTGAGTTGCAGCGAGTCGATGCCGAGCGCCGTCGTGAGGTGAGGAACGTGGGCGTACACGTAGAACGCGCCGTCGGCGGGGGCGATGTCGGTGATGCCCGCCGCGGCGAGGCCGTCGATCGACGATCGCCCGGTTCTCGTCGGTACCGCGCCACGTGGCCGTCGAGTTCGTCGGTCGCGTCGAGCGCGGCGAGCGCCGCCACCTGCGAGACGTGCGGCGCGCAGATGTACAGGTTCTGCTGCAGCCGCTCGACGGTGTCGACCAACGAGTCGGGCACGACCACCCAGCCGACGCGCCACCCGGTCATCGACCAGTACTTCGAGAAGCTGTTGACCACGAACGCGTCGGGGTGATGGTCGAGCACCCGGGCGGCCGGCGGGCCGTCGACGATGCCGTGGTAGATCTCGTCGGCGATGACGGCGATTCCTCGGGACCGGCAGGCGGCGGTGATCTCGGCCAGCGCGTCGGCGCGCAGCACCGTTCCGGTCGGGTTCGACGGTGAGGCGAGCACCAGCCCGTCGAGTTGGCCGGCGGCGTCGAGATCGGCTGGGCGTCGGCGCCCACCGGCTCTCCGGCCCGACCGGGATCGGCGACCGGCTTCGATGCCGAGCGCCAGCAGGGCGTTGCGATAGCAGGGATAGCCGGGCTCGAGCACGCCGACGCGAGCGCCGGGTTCGAACAGCGTCAGGAACGCCAGCGTGAACCCGGCCGACGCCCCGGCGACGACGAGGATCCGGTCGGACTCGACGCCGTCGTAGCGCTCGGCGAGTCGCCGGCGCAGCGAGTGCAGCCCGGCGGCGTTGGTGTAGCCGAGCGGCTCGTCGAGGTGGGCGCGCACGGCCTCCCGGGCCGACGATCGGCAGTGGCGTCGACGGTTGGCCGACCTCGAGGTGCAGGATGCGACGCCCCGACGCCTCGAACCGGCCGCCTCGCGGCTCATCGCCATCGCATGGAACGGCGGCACGCCGGCAGCGCGGACGGCGGCCTCGATCACCGCTCGATTGTCGCAGTTCGCGTTGCCGGTCGCCGCAATCGCCAGCGCTCGCAGTCTCGATCTCCTGGCGGCGCGCCCGATCAGAACTTTGAACGCGCCTGACACTCGCCTCGCTTGCCGCTGACAGTGGTCCGCCTACCGTTCTGCGTGGTCGAGCCGGGCTGGCGCGAGCGGTGCACTCAAGCCGAACAGGAAGGAGTGCCGATGGCCAGGCATATGACGAGTCGATCGCACGAGCCACATTGTCGGGCGCGCCGGACCGGCTCGGACCGGTGCTCCGATCGCATTCGGCGGTCGCAGACGATCGCGGCGTCAGCCTGGTCGAGATCCTCGTCGGGATCACGCTGATGGCCACCGTGGTCGTCGCTGTGCTGTCCTCGCTGTTCGTGACGGTCAAGGCGACGGCCTACGAGCGTGACCACGCGAAGGCCCAACAGTGGCTGCAGGCCGCGATCGGCGTGATCGAGGCGGTCGACTTCAAGGCTGCGACCCCGCGGTGATCAACGGCGCCAACGTGCAGCAGGCTACCAGGAGCTGTCGACGTCGGGCAGGTCGACACCAACGGTGACGGACGATCAACGAGCGACGACGGCGCCCGTCGGCCGTGGGAGTACGACGGTGTCGCTCAAGGTGGAGGTGCCCGAGGTGTGGGACGGCGAGAAGTTCGTCCCGTTCGACACCCAGAGCGTCTGCTACGACCAGTCCCGTCTTCGCCAGCAGCGCGTGCGCATGGTCGTCACTCACCCGAGCGGCGTCGAGGAATCGGTGGAGATGATCAAAGTTGACCGCTGAACCGACCACCACGGACCGGCGATCTGTGACCGATGCCGGCTTCACGCTGCCCGAAGTCGTGATCGTCGTCGTCCTGCATGGGCACCTCATGCCCGGTGCTCGCCATGGCGTTCTCGGTCGTCGTCCGCACGACACCCGTCGTCGAGGACCGTGCCGACGACTCACGTTCGCTGACCAACCTGACCAACTGGATCAGCCAGGACGTGTCGTCGACGAGCGAGGACGGTTTCCACATCGGGCCCAGCGAATCCGGCGGCGGATGCCTGACCATCTCGTTGCCGACGTCGTCGTCAATCTGCTGGAGTTGCACTGGACGCGAGGGCACGGAGCGGTACGTCACGAACTACCGGTGGGTGTCGACCGGCCCGTCGAAGGGTCAGATCTTCCGGTACGCCTGCCAGAAGGGCGGAGCGGCCAGCGAACTGCGGATGACGGCGGAGCTGAACGAGGTCGCCGAGCCGGACCACCCGTTCGCTCCGGCCCCGGTCGAGATCACGCCGACACCCACGAAGCTCGCCGACGGCATCCGACGGCATAAGGGCATCCAGTTCGTCGTGTTGATCTATGACGACTACGGCATCCAGCGCGAACTCCTGAGCCTCGATGCGACGACGACGAACGTCGCGACGCACGCTGCCGGACGGGTCCAGCGGGGGCGCCAGCGGACAACACCGCCACCGACCGCAAGCGATCTGTTCATGACGATCACCCCACCTGCGACGCAAGGTCGAAGAACTGCCGATCTCCGATCCCGACGCGCGACGCGCTGTTCATGACCTTCCCGAACGGTCTCCCAGGGACGTGGAACATCCTGGCGACCGGCGTGACCGTGCAGGTGACCCCCGATCCGGCCGCGGCGCCGGGCGACTACGACATCACCTACCGGGTGACCGACCCGATCGGGCGCGTCGCGGACGCGATCCTGAAGGTGACGATCGTCGGCGCCGGCACCCGAACCAGCCACCGATCGCGAACTCGGTCAGCATTCCGGCTTCGAAGTCGCCAGCCGTCGGTTGCGACGCTGGTCTACTCCGACCCGGAGGGCGAAACGCTCGTGCCCGTGCTCGACACCGCCGACATCCCCGCCGGATGGACCGCAGACGGTGAGCGGCGAACAAGGTCACCATCACGCCATCGGCGACGGCCACCGGGACCACAGTCATCAGGTACTCGGTGACCGACAGCGCTGGGGCGACGGCGACCTCGCAGATCACGGTCAATGTCTGCACGGTCAGCTTCGTGTCGATCTCGCCGGCCGAGCGACCGTGGTCGTGACGAACAGCGGGGGCCTCGACCGGCCGGTCACCGTCGCGATCTCGCACCAACGGCGCGTGCGCTCCGCTCGTGCTCGGCTTCCTGCCCAACAAGACGTCGGCGGTCGAGATCGACGGAGAACTTCAACGCATCGAACGTCGTCACGATCAACGCGAGCACAGTTCGTACGCCTGGTTCCGGCCCGAACGGGAACAGCAGCCGTGTCGTAGCCGCTCAACGTTCGCCAGGGCGCCAACGGCCCCGTCGAGCTGTCCGCTCAACCTCACCACCACACGGTGAAGGCCATGATCAGTCACACCTGTCTTCAACAGCCTCCGAGTCGCGACGAGGGCTCGATCCTCGCCGCTCGTGCTCGTGTTCTCGCGTCGTCGCTCGCACTGGTGGTCGTGGCGCTCGCCACGTACGCGTCGACGCACACTCCGGCTCGGCCAGGTGGCCGAACGATCGTCCGACCGGCTCGCCAGCGCCAACGGAGCGATGGACAGCGCGCTCGAGGACCTCGAGCGCGGCGTCGGGCCCTGCCTGCTCTTCGGCCAGGACTACACGGTGACCGACTCGGTCAACGACATGGCGCCCGAGGTCGACTGCAACTGGGTGGGGGTCGCTTCAACGTCGGCGACCTGTTCGCGATGGTGATGACCGGGGCCGGCGCCGGGACGCACGGGACCGCTGCTCACCGTCACCAACGGCGGCAACTCGGCCAACGCCGAGAAGACGTTCGAGGGACCGGTGTACATGGCGGCGCGCCACGCCGTCGGCGTCCGACGATGGACTTCACGGCCACGCTCGCGGTCAAGAACGCCGACCTGCTCGTACTCGGCCGCCGAACTGCAGCGACCGCCACGCCGTCTTCGCCGGGCCAGTTGACCATCACTCCGGTCGGCTACGGCACCCAGTGCTACGAGGAGCCGTGGAACGCCCCCGACATGTTCGGCGCGTTCTTCCCCGCCGAGCCGGGCGATCAACGTCACGGCGTCTTCCCCGCCAGTCGAGCGTCGCCGCTCCGCCGGACACGCTCGGCTGTCATGATCTGGTCGCCGGGCGCGTACACCTCGGCCCCGCAGCTCGGCAACCAGAGCTACAACTACTTCCAGTCCGGCGACTACTACTTCAACGAACATCGGCAACTGGGGCATCTCGAGCGCGTTCACGCTGTTCGGGTACCCGGGCGACACCGGGCCCGAGCATCGACGGGCCCAAGACCAACGACACGTTCGCCAACAATCCGTGCCGCAACGCCTGGACGACGATCCAGGTCCGACAAGTCGGGCGCGACGCCTCTACTTCGGCGGCAACACGCCAGCTGACCGTCGAGCAGAACTCGACCGTCGAGATCTCCGGCCGCGAGCGCAGCGGGCAGAACATCGCCGTGCAGGCGCTCGAGACGCCGAGCGGGCGCACGCCGAGCACCATCCGCGGTGATCAGCGCATCATCACGACCGGGCCCGGATCGAACAAGCAACTCTCGATCCAGGGGCTCGTGTGGGCGCCGTACGCCGCCCTCGAGTTCGACCTCATCTCGAACGATGCCGTCGCGGCGCTTGACTGGTGGTGCAGTCGTGAGCGAACTCAGCGCCGGCGCGTCGGCGAACGCCAACAACTTCCTCATCCGTGTCGACACCAAGCCTGCCAACAAGGTGCTGAACCTCACGACCACGGCCACAGTCCGAACGGCCAGGGCTCGACATCGGTCAAGTCGGTCGTCACCGTGCAGGTCGACAAGGGCGCGAAGTCCTATGCGATCGACAGCCGGCGCGTGCTCGGACTGACCCCCGAGGGATCGTCGTCACCGCCTCCGCCGCCGCCGCCGACGCCCACGGTCCGCCTGGCCCCGCCACCGGTGCCCGCGCCGACGACCGGTCCGTGCAACGAGACGCGCAGCTCTGGACCGAACGACTTCGGCGACAGCGACTGGACCGCCGAGTACTGGAATCTTGCCGTCCTTCACCGAGTCGACGCCCCCGGGGGACCCGTTCAGCCGGCACCCGGTCGTCGACCAAGCGTTGTCGAAGATCGACGGATACTTCGGCACGAATTCTCCCGAGCCCGGTGTGGTCAACGCCGACTACTACGCGGCAGGTTCACCAAGACGATCAACGTCGGGACGGCCTGTTCGGTGACATTGCGGGCGGGCAGTCCGACGATGGTATGCGCGTCCGGATCGACGGCGCGACCGTGATCAACAGCTGGACCAGGCACGCCCACTCGACCACCACGGCGAACTCGCCGACACTGTCGGTGGGAACCCACACGATCGTGATGGAGTACTACGAGCGTGCCGGCGATTCGTCGTACGAACTCGAATGGAAGTCCTGATCGTCGGCGCAGGAGAACCCTTCCGGGTGACGGCGCTCAGCCCGGGAGCAGCAGTTCGCCTGCGTTGAGCTGCTGGGCATAACGACCGTTCGCCGCGAGCAGTTCGTCGTGGGTGCCGATCTCGACGATGCGGCCGTCCTCGACGAATGCGATGCGGTCGGCGCTGCGGATCGTCGACAGGCGATGCGCGATCACGAGCGCTGTGCGGTGCTCCATCGCATGGTCGAGCGCCGCTTGGATCAGCGCCTCGTTCTCGTTGTCGAGGTGGCTGGTCGCTTCGTCGAGCACCATGATCGCCGGGTTCTTCAGCAGCAGCCGGGCGATGGCGAGTCGCTGCTTCTCGCCGCCGCTCAGGCGGTACCCGCGTTCACCGACGATCGTGTCGTAGCCATCGGGCAGCGCAGCGATCGTGTCGTGGATCCGCGCCGCCTTGGCTGCTGCGATCAGTTCGTCGTCGGTGGCGTCGGCGTCCGCGTATCGGAGGTTGTCGCCGATCGTCTCGTGGAAGAGGTGTGGGTCCTGCGACACCACCCCGATGGCCGATCGCAGCGACCCGAGCGTGAGATCGCGAACGTCGTGACCGTCGATGCGGACCGCTCCCGACGTGACGTCGTAGAGGCGCGGCAACAGCGACACCGTGGTCGACTTCCCGGCGCCGGACGCGCCGACGAGCGCGACGGTCTCGCCTGGCGCGATCTTCAGCGAGAGACCCCGCAGCACGTCGACGTCGGGGTCGGTGTCGCCGCCGAGGCCCGCGTTCTGTTCCATCGATGCAATCGCCGAATCGGCGGCCGGCGGATACCGGAACACCACGTCGTCGAACTCGACGGCGCCACGGGCATCGATGAGGTCGATCGCGCCCGGTCGCTCCTGGATCGCCTCGGGTGCGTCGAGCACCTCGAACACCCGCTCGAAGCTGACCATCGAGGTCATCAGGTCGACGCGAGCATTCGTGAGGCCGGTGAGCGGCTGGTACACCCTGGTGACCAGCGCGGCGAGTGCCACGAGCGTGCCGACCTCGATCGAGCCGTCGACCACCATGAACGCGCCGATGCCGTAGATCGCTGCGGTACTGATGGCGGCGACGAGGCCGAGCGCGACGAAGAAGACTCGCCCGAGCAGCGCCGACTGGATGCCCGTGTCGCGAACGCCCCGAGCACGACGTTCGAACGCCTCCTGCTCGCGGGCACCTGATCCGAAGAGCTTCACCAGGCTCGCACCGGCGACGTTGAAGCGCTCGGTCATCTGGGTGTTCATCGCCGCGTTGTAGCCCATCTGTTCGCGCGAGATCCCCTGCAGACGAACCCCGACCCGGCGGGCCGGGATGATGAACAGCGGCAGCACCACCAGCGTGAGCAGCGTGAGTCGCCACTCGAGAGCGAGCATGGCGGCGAGCGTGGTGACGAGCACGATGACGTTGCTGACCACGCTGCCGAGCGTGCTGGTGACCGCGGTCTGCGCCCCGATGACGTCGTTGTTGAGTCGCGAGGTGATCGAGCCGGTCGGCGTGCGCGTGAAGAACGCGATCGGCATGCGCTGGATCTTGGCGAACAGCGCGCTGCGAAGGTCGTAGATGAGCCCCTCGCCGACTTTGGCGCTGGCCCACCGCTGGACGATCGCCAGCGCGGCGTCGCCGAGTGCCGCAGCGACGGCGATCGAGGCGAGGATCACGATTTGGCGCTTGTCGCCGTCGGGGATCGCGTTGTCGATGATCGCCCGGATCACGAACACGGGCACGAGGGCGAGCAGGGCAGCGCCCAGGATGGCGAGCAGGAACACGATGATCGAGCGGCGGTAGGGACGCGCGAACGTCCAGACCCGACGGAACGTGCCCTCACTCAACTCGACGCCCTTCAGCGCGTCCTTGTCGCCGGGCATCATCGAGTGAGGGGGCATCCGCATGAACGCCCACGCTACGAGCCGGAGTTCCGGATTTCGTCTGTTCGTCTGCCTGCTGGCGACACCCGATCGCCCATACGCTGCAGCCGATGCGCTGCACGACCCTCACTGCGATGGCCGCGATCACAGCGATCGCGTTGGCTGCCTGCTCCGGCGGTTCGGACGACCCGCCCGTTGCATCTCGTGACGTCACCGGTATCACCGACCCCGCCGTCGACACCGCTCCGGACGAGACCACCGCGCCGGAACCGCTCGACTACACCATCGAGTGGACACCGGTCTCCGAACGAGCCGACGAGGGCACGCTCACCGTTCCGCTCGACTACGACGACCCACAGGGCGACACCATCGACCTGTACGTCGCCCGTCATCGAGCGACCGCCGACCCATCGGCCGGTCCGATGCTCGCCAATCGTGGCGGCCCCGGTGCTGATGGCGCGACGCTGGCGCTCGATGCCACCGGCTGGTTCGGATCGGAGATCACCGACAATTTCGACGTGATCGGCTGGGACCCGCGCGGCACCGGACGTAGCGAGGGTGTCGTCGACTGCATCGACGACGTCGACTACGACCGCTACTTCTCCGCTCCCGACATCACGCCGGACGACGACACCGAGCGAACCGAACTGATCGATCTGGCCGAGGAGTACACCCAGGCGTGCATCGACCGCGTCGACACGCTGCAGTACGTCGGCACGAACAACTCGGCTCGCGACATGGATGCGATCCGCCAAGCGCTCGGCGCCGAGCAGGTGTCGTACTTCGGTTTCAGCTACGGCAGCGAGCTCGGTGGTGTCTGGTCGACGCTGTTCCCGACGACCGTGCGTGCAGCAGTGTTCGACGGCGCGACCGATCCCAACTCGGATCCGCTGCAGTCGACGTTGCAGCAGGGCGCCGGGTTCGAGGCGTCGCTGGCGACGTTCCTCGCGCAGTGCAGTGCCGATTCGCAGTGCCCGTTTCACAACGGCGGCGACGCCGAGGGTGCGTTCGACCGGCTGATGACCAGCCTCGATGAATCGCCGCTGCCGAGCGCCGGCGACCGGGTGCCCGTGAACCTGAGCGTGGCGGTCCTCGCCGTCGCGCAGGCGATGTACACCGAGAGCTACTGGCCTGCGCTCGAGCGGGCGCTCGAAGACGCTGCTGCGGGCGACGGCGCCGGGCTGCTCCAGTTGCACGATGCGTACTACGGCCGGCGTGCCGACGGGAGCTACAGCAACCTGATCGAGGCGTTCCAGGCGATCAACTGCGCCGACGACGAGGAGCGGCCCACGGTCGAAGACGCCGATGCCGACGTCGACGAGGTGCTCGCCGTGGCACCGAGGATCTTTCCGTACACGACCGGCTCGTACTCGTGCACGTTCTTCCCCCCGGCGCTCGACCCGCGGGTCGAGATCACCGGTGCCGGGGCGGGGCCGATCGTGGTGGTCGGCACCACCGGCGACCCGGCGACGCCGCTCGACAGCTCACGCGCGATGGCCGATGCGCTCGAAGACGGCCGCCTCGTGATCGTCGAGGCCAACGAACACACCGGCTATCGCGGCGACGACTGCGTCCGCGACATCGTTCACGAGTACCTGCTCACGCTGGCCGCTCCGGACGACGGCACCATTTGCTCGTAGCCGGGCTGTGCGTTCGCCGCTAGCCTCGATCGACGGAAGGCTGCCAGAGCGGACGAATGGGACAGTCTCGAAAACTGTTGAGGTCCTTCGGGCCTCCGTGGGTTCGAATCCCACGCCTTCCGCCAGCACGTTCACCGACCCAGCGATGAGCGAGACCGCCGTATACGGATGGTTCGCTCATCGCAGGGTCGGGCGGACAGGTTTCGATGAGCCAAACCGCCGTATGCGGTCGGTTCGCTCATCGCTGGGGTGGACTGGCCCTCAGATGAGGTCGCTGGGCGGGCCGGTCGGACCATCGCGGCGAGGCATCGGTTCCGCGTCGGGATCGGTCCGGCGCACCATCCACCAACCAGCGACGGCCACCAACAGGATGAACCCGACGATTGCGATCGCCGCAGTCGTCGTGTCGACATCGTCATCCGGGTCGCCAGCCGCGATCAACGTCTCCTCGGTCGATGTCGACGGAACGGAGTCGTCGGGCTCGGTCGTGTCCGGCGTCGTGACCGGTGCAGACGGCTCGGGAGTCCGTCGGGTCTGGAGCGAGTGGGTCCGGCGTCGTATCGGTCGTTTGATCGATCGTCGAATCGGGTGCCGCCGACCAGACGTTGCGACTGGCTGCCACTTCGCTCGGCGCTGCGCACAACGCCATCACGGCGACGGCGAGCATCGACCACCTCGCTGCGCTACGCATGCCCGTCTCCGATCTCGGTGCGGTGCTCTTCGATCCACGTGTGGGCGTCGTCATGAGCGTTTCGTGTCGTTTCGCCAAGGAACGCGGAGCTTCGATACACGTTCCGGTCGCCGATCACCTCGGTCGCCCCCGTCACTCGGAGTTGACGGATCACGCGTTCGTTGTCGGTCACCAGCATCAACTTGCTGTCGACGCTTCGGAGGTCGGTGGCGTAGGTGGCCAGCACGTCCAGCAGCGTCGCACCGGCCTCGTCGGCTCCCCGGACCCGAAGGATCACCACCGAGTTCTTCGACGCCGGCGTGACGGTGGGCATCTGGTCGACCAGTGTCGAGGCGGTGGCGAAGAAGAGGGCGCCATACGGTTGCAGGACGATGACCTCGTTGGGTGGAACGGTCAGCGGCGGATCGACTTCCTCGACGCGGCCGTCGTCGTGGAACACCAGACGCTTCGTGACCAACCGTGTCGACTGGCGGATGACGAAGAGGATCGCCGAGATGCCAACGCCGACCAGCACGGCGTACTGCAGTGGGACCACCAGGGTGAGTCCGAACGTGATCGTCATCACCGTCAAGGGAATGGCACCGGTCTTGGCGACCGCCATGATCCGCTCCGGCTTGATCGTTGCGACGCCGATCACCATCAGCAGCGCGGCGAGCGATGGCATCGCCACCAGTTCGATCACGCCGCCGAACAGCAGGATGACGATCGCCATCACCCCTGCGGCATAGAACGCAGCGGCGCGTGTGCGAGCTCCTCCGGACGCCATGAGCGAGCTGCCCGACATCGACCCGCCGACGGGCATCCCCTGGAACAGACCGGCAACGACGTTGCCCGCGCCCTGCCCGACGAAGTCCTGCGACTCGTCCTGTGGTGAACCGTCCTCGTTCGGGAAGCCCGCCGAGACGCCAGCGCCCTGAACGAGGCCGACGAATGCCAGCGAAATGGCCGGAATGATCAGCACAGCGACGTCGCTGAGCACCGGCAGCGTCGGCAGTGGCAGCGACCGCGGCACCTCGGCGATGTCGCGAACCTGCACGATGTCGAAGTCGAAGAACCGGAGGAGTGCCCCGAGGGCGGAACCCAGGAACACGGCGACGACCAGTCCGAGTGGTCCGAGGCGGGTGCGTTGCAGCACCACGATGAGCACGATGGTCACCACGCCGACAATGAGGGTCGGGAGGTCGATCTTCCAGAAGTTGACGATGAGATCGAACGTTCGCAGGATGCGGTTGGCGCCCTCGGCCTCATAGCCGGTGAAGTCGTCGAGTTGGCCGAGCACGATGTTGACGCCGACCGCGGTGATGAAGCCGGTCATCACCGAGTTCGACACGAAACGCAGAAACGTGCCGAGCCGGAGCAGGCCCGCAACGATCATCACCAGGCCGGTGAGCATCGACAGCGTGTACAAGGCGCGAGCGGGGTCGTCGCGGCTGGCGAGGTCGACGTCGGCGACGATGATCGCCATCGCCCCGGTGCCCTGGATCGCCATGAAAGCGGTGCTCGTGAACAGTGCCCCACCGGCAAGACCGAACATGTAGCTGTAGAGCCCGGCCACCGGATTGACGCCGGCGAGCAGTCCGGCCGCCAAACCGTCGGGCACGCTCTCGACACCGAGGACCAGGCCGGCCATCGCATCGTCTTTCGCCGTCTTTCTCCGGAACAAAGAGCGCGGCGTCAGGACCGGGAAACGCACCCACGCAGCCTGCCACACGCTTGCGGATGATCGGCAGTGGCGCCGCGAAGCGGTGTCGCACCCACGACTGCGGACCGAGCCCCACAGAAAATCCTCAAGACGCGCCCGGGAATGCCGATAGCTGCTTTGTATGGAAAATGTCAAGGCTGTCATCGACGGACCCCGGTCCTGCACGACCGGTCGAGTGCCGCCGCTGCCCGCGACGCAATCGACCCACTCGACGACCTGGACGGCTCCGTCGCGACAGGCATCTCTGGGCGTCGCGCCTGCGATGCCTCCCGTCCCGGCTTCGCCGGTCGCCGCGCCCACAGACCCCACCGCCATCCTCGACGAACTCGTCGGAACCGTCGAAGGAGTCCGTTCGGCCATCTTGGCCTCGGTCGACGGATTCGGTGTGGCGAGGAGCAGCTCGCTGCCCGACGAAGCTGCGCATCCGGCGATGCTTGCCGCTGCCATCGGCCTGGCCCACCAGCTGGTGGTCCTTGGTGGCGGGAGTCGGCTGCGCCAACTCGTCGTCGACCACGACGGCGGTCTGATGCTCGTGTGGCCACTGGGTGACCAGCGGGTGCTCGCGGTCCTGGCAACGACCAACATCGAACAACGTCGCGTCCATTCGTTCGTTCATGCTCGATCCGCCTGGCTCTCGGGAGCAACGTGGTGAGCGCACAGACGTTCAAGATCCTGGTCACCGGACCGTTTGCAGCCGGCAAGACCTCGATGATCCAGTCGGTCTCCCAGACCCAGGTCGTCTCCACCGACGTCGTCACGAGCGGCGAGGAATCCGACGTCAAGTCGCACACCACTGTTGCGATGGACTTCGGTACCTACTGCCTCGACGGCGACGACACTCGTCTTCTGTTGTTCGGAACTCCAGGCCAGGCCCGGTTCCGATTCATGACCAACATCTTGAAGGGCGACGTCGACGTCGTCGCCTTCGTGGTCGATGCCGAGGCGGCCGAGACCCATGCCGCGGCTGGCGTTGAACTCAGGGCGCTGTTGCGCGATCTTCGCGTTCCTGCGGTGGTCGCCGTGAATCGTTGCGACGACATCACGGTGGCACGTCGACTGGCGCGTTCTCTCGGCTCGCTCGACGGTGAGTCCGTCGTGCCGTGCCAACTGATCGATCCCGACTCTGGCCGGGACGTCGTGGTGGAAATTCTCCTGACGCTCCTTGCGTCTCTGGAGTCGACAAAGACTGAGGTTGCCTGACATGAGCCACAACACGGGAATCACGACCAATGCGACCGAGTTGGCCGCACTTGCGATCGACGGCTTGCAGCCGGCGTGGATGACGCTGAACGCGGCCCGCGAGCGGGCGTTCACCGGGGAGATCGTCTTCGAGACGGACCCCGAAGTGATCGCCTACTTCGATCACGGGATCGTCTACTACGCCGAACGGGCCACCGATGCGTCGTTGGGTCGTCGTCTGATCGATGCTGGCGTTCTCGACGTCGAACAGCTCGACCGCGGGATGGTTCGTGTCGGTGACATCGAGCACCTCGGCCGGCTCTTCGATCGCGATCCGTCCGTCGATCGCGACGCGGTCGTCGTGGTCGCGGAGTCGGCGACCCAGGAACTCATCGCCGACCTGGCGAATCGTGCGATCACCACCGTGCGCGTGACGGGCTATCGCCACCACCCATCGGGTGTGCACCGTTGGTTCGTCGCCCCGCTCGATCCGGCTGGTCCACAGCGCCCGGTCAGCGCCGTCGCTCAACTCGACTCGACGGTCTTCGACCGTCTTCCCGGGCTGCCGTTCAGTGGCGCGGACGAGTTGACCATCGAATGGGATGAGCACTTCGACGACGTCACCGGCACCGCCGTCGACGACGCGTTCGACGTCTCGATGTTCGGCATCTCGGCTGAGTCGCGTGTCGACAGCGATCAGCTCGACGCCGACGTCTTCGAGCTGTCGCTCGACCTTGTCGAGTTCACCGATGATGTCGACTCACTCGACGACGAGTTCATGCTCGACTCGCTCGACGAGGAGCTGGTGCTGGACTCGCTCGATGTCGAAACGATCGATGATGTCGACGAGGAGCTGGTGCTCGACTCGCTCGATGTCGAAACGATCGATGATGTCGACGAGGAGCTGGTGCTCGATTCGCTCGATGTCGAAACGATCGATGATGTCGACGTGGAGTTCGTGCTCGATTCGCTCGATGTCGAAACGATCGATGATGTCGACGAGGAGCTGGTGCTCGACTCGCTCGATGTCGAAACGATCGATGATGTCGACGAGGAGTTGATGCTCGATTCGCTCGATGTCGAAACGATCGATGATGTCGACGAGGCGGTACGGGAATCAACCGACATCGACAGGTCGGACGCCTTCGAATTCTTGGTCATGTGGCCGGACGGTTCCGAGGAGCCCGCCACCGAGGCCAGCGCCTACGTCGAAGATGCCGCGTCGATCACCGAAGAGCTGGTCGTGACAGAATTCGACGACGGCACTCTCGAGTTCTCGATGCCGCCACTGGAGCTGAGCGACGAGCCTGAGTTCGCCGACGCCGACGTCCCCGACGATGTCGCCGACGCGGTGCGTCGAGCGATCGCCGCAATCGAGTCGGCTGGCGTGGCGGCCCCGGCTGGCGCCGCACCGGAATACGACGAATCGCCGGCGGTCGCAGGGCCAGCGGAGGCGCTCGGCGAGTTCGCCCCGCCGACGATGGCCATGCGCGCCGAAGTCCTCTACGGATTGACCGACGATGAAACCGGCGGCACCGCTGACGCGGCAGCCAATGGTCGGCGAGGCGTTGCCGACCGGGGCGGTGACGTCGGTCGACGATCCCGCCGAGGAGAGCTCAGACGGCGGCAACGAGCGGAGTTCCGCGCTCCGTCGCTTGATCGGCAGCTTGCGCCGCAAGGAGCACTGAGCCCTCGAGCGTTCAGCGCGTGTTCGAGCGTCGCTCGCGAAAGAACGACCGAAGCAATTCGGCGGCGGCGTCGGCGCAGACCCCGCCGGTCACGTCGACACGGTGGTTGAGCACGTCGCTGTCGAGCAGCCCGAAGTGGCTCGTCACCGCGCCGGCCTTCGGGTCGTGGGCTCCGTAGATCAATCGGCCCAGCCGAGCGTTGACAGCGGCGCCGGCACACATCGCGCACGGCTCCAGGGTGACGTACAGCGTGCAGTCGTCGAGGCGCCACTGCCCGAGTGCGTCGGCGGCGTCACGCATCGCCAGGATCTCCGCATGTGCGGTGGGGTCGTGGGTGAGTTCACGCTCGTTGTGGCGTGCGGCGACCACCACGCCGTCGTGCACGACGATCGCTCCGACGGGCACGTCGTGGTGCACGAGCGCTGCGCGTGCTTCGGCGAGCGCCAACTCCATCGGACCGTCGAGATCGTGGGCGGCCGTGTCCACCGACATGGCGGAGGGAGTGGGATTCGAACCCACGGAAGGTTGCCCTTCACACGCTTTCCAAGCGTGCCGATTCGGCCGCTCTCGCATCCCTCCCTGGTGTCCCGGCCTGACCGGAACGTGGGGACACGGAGGCTAGCCCGGCCGCCTGCCAATCCGGCGTGGCTCAGGTAGTGTGAGGTGTCGCACGGTGGTTCGCCGCCGAGTGAGGTGACGACCGGGTCCTGTGCAATGGGCGCCCGTGAATCAGGTCAGGCCCGGAAGGGAGCAGCCTTCATCGGCATCGTCTGTGTGCCGCAGATCGCCTGGTCGTCACCTCAGTCGGCGGATGACGGCACCGTCCGGCGTTTCAGGCGAGGCGGTTCGCGTAGGCGACCAGGTCCGGGGCGCCGAGCTCTGCAGCGACGGCGGCAAAGTCGTCGGTCGGGCCGCTCCAGCGCCAGTCATCGACCGTTCCGACGTCGACCTCGGTGTCGACCGTCGCAATCTGGCGGAACAGCAACGCATCAGCGAGCTGCGCCTGCAGGGTGGCCGACAGCTTGGCAGCACCGCGCAGCCCCGGTACGTCCCACTGGCCCGCCGATGCCGGGATGTCCTCGATGTGGCCGTACCGGGCAAGGACGAGTGCAGCGCTCTTGGCGCCCCAGCCGGGCAGACCGGGGAACCCGTCGGCGGCGTCGCCGACCAGGCCGAGGTAGTCGGGGATCGACTCTGGGCTCACCCCGAACTTGGCTCGCACGCCGTCGGCGTCGACGATCTCGCGTTTGCGTCGATCGAACTGGACGACGCGGTCACCACGAACACACTGCCCGAGGTCCTTGTCGGCGGTCACGATCAGCACCTGCTCGACGCGCTCGTCGCTGTCGGCAACCAGTGCGGCGGCGGCGAGCGCATCGTCGGCTTCGTGGTCGACCATCGGCCACACCGTGAATCCAGCCGCAACGAGCGCCCGCTCCATCACCGGGATCTGCTCGAGGATCTCGGTGTCCATGCCGTCCGAGGTCTTGTAGCCCGGCCACAGTGCGTTGCGGAAGCTCTCGATGGTGTGGTCGGACGCAACGCCGACATGAGTCGCACCGTCCTCCACGAGGGCCAGTGTCGACGCCACCACGCCGGCGGCGGCGTCGAACGCCCCACGACTGCTGTGGCGCGACGCCATCCCGAAGTGTTGGCGGAACAACTCGTAGGTGCCGTCGACCAGATGGACACGCATGTCGCGCACGTTAGGTCGTGCGCAGGTCACTCACGCGCCCGGACTTCGTCAATTCCGTCTCAGCGAACCCTCAAGATCGGTTGCCGAACGGTCGATAGAGGTCATGCGAACCACTCGCCAACCACACCACCTGAGCCGATGACGACACGACGCCCCCTCTCCGCCCCACCCGCCCTGCAGTCTTCACTGCGGGCCGATATCCGCCGTGCGCCCACGGAAGGACGTGTGATGACCGATCAAGCCGACACCTCACGATCGAGCGTCATCGCTTCGGTTCAGGAGCTGCTGAGTGGGTTCAGCAAGCAGGTCTCGACCGAGGTCCAGCGCCTCCAGAGCGAACTCGCCGCCGAGCGGTCCGCCCGCGTAAGAGCGACGAGATGGTGAAGTCACTGCTCCCCGCAATCGAGCAGCGCCTCGCAGAGTTCTCGGTGCAGACCAAGCGTCGCCAGGACGAGACCGATCTCCGCATCGGGCGCGTCGTCGACGAGGCCAACATCGGCCTCTCCGCCGCCGTCGAATCGGCGGCACGTCCAGTCGTCAAGCAGCTCGAACACCGTCAGGGCCAGCTCGAACAGGATCTGGCTTCGCTCGATCGCAGCGTCCGCAAGTTCGACGAACAAGCCGGCGCCCTGGTGCAGCATTTCAATGCGATGGCCGAGGCGACCGAGGCCCGACTCGATGAGGTGTCCGACCAGGTCGTCGAACAACTCGATGGCCGACTCGCCGCCATGTCGATACGGATGGACGAGGTGTCGGCGCAAGCCGCTCGCCAACAGGCCGAGGTGTCGAACGTCGTCGGCGCTCGCGTCGACCAGGCCGAGGACCGCATCAACGAACGGATCCTCACCGCCGAGGCGCGCATCAACGAGACGCTGGGTCAACGCGTCGCCGACATCGATGCGTACGTCGGTCGCGTGAGCGCTGGGCTCGACGACGCCGTCGCGACGCTCAGCGACCGCATCGCTGGAACTGAGGCTCGCTTCGACGAGGTCAACCGGGCCATCGATGCGATGGCAGCCCGACTCGACGCCGTCGACGTCGACGCCATCGACGAGATGAAGGACCGCGTTGCGAGTGCGGCCGGCGAGGTCGAACTCGTTCGCATCGAGGTCGAACGATTCCAGAAATCGATGGGCGAATCGATGGACAAGACCGTCGGCCGGATCGTCGAACTCGAGACCCAGCTGCAGGAACAACACATGGACGTCGAGACCGCCGTCCAGCTCGAACGACTCGAAGAGGTCGAGCGAGCACTCCTCGCCCTCGACCCGAGTCAGTTCGTTCGCCGTGAGGACGCATCGCCACCGCCCCAGGCGGCCGCTGCGAACCCATCGAATCCACTGACCCCACCCACGCCGTTCGAACCGCAAGCCGCCGCACAGTTCTGAGATCGAGAGCATCACCATGGCACTCCGAAAGCCCCGACCTGAAGACATGGCCCCACCCGGCGGCGGAACGGCGACGGCGCTCGCTGAGCCGCCACCGATCGCCCAAGGCGAGTCCGTCGATGAATGCAACGCGGTCGGCCAGGCGCTGGTCGCCGGCGGCCACCTCTCGCAGGAGTCGTTCGACACGGTGTCGTCGACCACCAATGGCGATCTGCTCAAGTTCACCACGCTGCTGCTCAGCCACCACAACGTCGGGCGTACCGAACTCGCCGCCGCGGTGGCGGCGGTGTGCCAGGTGCCGGTCGCCGACATCTCGATCGCCCAACTCGACGAGGAAGTCGCGGCGAAGTTCCCCGAGCAGGTCGCCCGGACCCACAAGGTGATGCCGATCGCCGAGGAGAACGGCTCGATTCTGCTGTACGCGGCCGATCCGTCGCCGTGGCGCCGCCAGCAGGTCGAGTCGGCCACCGGCATGCGTTTCGTGTGGCAGGCCACCGACGAAAAGACGGTGACGTCGTTCATCGAGCAGATGTACCGCTCGACTGCCGATGTCGATCACATCGTTGCCGCGTTCGCCGCCGAGGACGATCAGCGACATGCCGCCGAAACGATCGCCGAGGTCAATCTCGACGACCAGGCGCCGGTGGTGCAGTTGGTCGGCAAGATCGTTGGCCAGGCGCTGCGCGACCGCAGCTCTGACATCCACATCGAGCCGCTCGATGATCGCTTGCGCATCCGGTTCCGTGTCGACGGCAACCTGATCGAGGCGTTCTCACTGCCGCTCTCGGCGCACAACGCCCTCATCAGTCGACTGAAGATCATGTCGGAGATGAACATCGTCGAGAAGCGCGCCCCGCAGGACGGCCAGTTCTCGACCAAGGTCGACGGACGCCCGATCGACGTCCGCGTGTCGTCGGTGGCGACCGTGTTCGGCGAGAAGATCGTCATGCGTCTGCTCGACAAGTCGAAGTCGATGGTGAGCCTCGGCCAGCTCGGCATGCCGGCCGAGACGTACAAGACCTATTCCAAGCTCGTGCACGCACCGTTCGGCATGGTCATCTGCGCCGGCCCGACCGGCGCCGGCAAGACGACGACGCTGTACGCCACGCTGCTCGAGATCAACTCGACCGGCAAGAACGTCACCACGGTCGAAGACCCCGTCGAGTACGTGTTCCCCGGCATCAACCAGGTGCAGACCAACACCAAGGCCGGCCTCACGTTCGCCACCGGCCTCAAGGCTCTCCTGCGCCAGGACCCCGACACGATCCTCGTCGGCGAGATCCGCGATGCCGACACCGCCCGCATCGCCATCCAGTCGGCGCTCACCGGTCACTTCGTGCTGTCGTCGCTGCACGGCACCGACGCCGTCGCCGCACTGCACCGCCTGCTCGACATGGGCATCGAAGCGTTCCTCGTCGCCTCGGCGATCGTCGGCGTCGTCTCCCAGCGTCTGCTGCGCAAGACCTGTGAGAACTGCAAGGAGGAGTACACGCCCGGGCGCCGAGGAGATGGCGGTGTTCCGCCAGCACTCCGGCGGCAGCGACAAGACCGTCTTCTACCACGGCAAGGGCTGCAGCTACTGCTCAGGCACCGGCTACCGCGAGCGCATCGGCGTGTACGAACTGTTGCGCATCACCCCCGAAGTGCGCCGTCTGATCGTCGGTTGGGCGACCACCGAGGAACTCCGTCGTCTGGCAGTTGCTCAAGGAATGCGCACGATGCTCCGAGAAGCAATGCAGATGGTCGACGACGACGTCACGACCATCCCCGAAGTCGTACGAACCCTGTTCGCCCACTGAGTCCGAGAACCGAGAGACACGGAGCATCCCATGCCCAAGTTCGCCTATGTCGCCATCGACACCGCCGGCGCCCCCATCGAAGGGGTGACCAAGGCCGACACGATCGGTGCCGCGCGCGCCATCCTGGTCGAACAGAACCTGTTCCCGACCAAGATCGAGGAACGCCGTGGGATGCTCGACTTCGAGTTGACCAAGGAGAAGGTGAAGAAGAAGCACCTGATGCACTTCACCCGTCAGCTGGCGGTGTTCGTCAAGGCCGGCATCCCGATCACCGATGCGCTGGTGACGATCGGTGACGAGACCGAGGACGTGGCGTTGCGGCGAGCGCTGGGCAATCTCGTCGACGACCTCCGCAACGGCGGCTTGTTCTCGGCGGCTGCGGCGACGCACCCCGAGGTCTTCCCCGACTACTACGTCGGCATTCTGCAGTCGGCCGAGCTGACCGGTCAGCTCGACACGGCGTTGGAGAGCTTGTCGGACTACCTCGAGCGGGAGATCGAGACTCGCAGCAAGGTGGTCTCAGCGCTCTCGTACCCGATGGTGGTCATGGTGATGGCGATGATCACGGTGCTGATCCTGGCCGGCTACGTGCTTCCACAGTTCAAACCGCTGTTCGAGGAACTCGACGCCGAACTGCCGCTGCCGACGAAGATGCTGCTGGCGTTCTCGCGCCTCTTCACCGATCTGTGGTTCATCACGGCCGGCTTCTTCATCCTCGTCGCTGCCGTCCTGATCTTCCTGTTCAAGCATCCGACCGGCAAGCTCTGGAACAACCGGCTCGTGCTCAAGATCCCGGTGATCAAGGGCATCGTCGACTATTCCATCCTCGAGCGGTTCTGCCGGATCCTGTCGGCGATGCTCGCTGCCGGCGTCCCGCTCCCTGAGGGTCTCAAGACCACCACCGACGCCACGAGCAACATCGTGTACAAGGAACGCCTCGAGATCGCTCGAGCTCAGATGCTCGAAGGCAAGGGGTTCTCGCAGCCGCTGATCGACACCGAGCTGTTCCCCGGCGCGGCGCGCCAGATGTTCAAGGTGGGCGAGGAGACCGGCACGCTCGACATGCAGCTCGAAGTGGCGAGCATCTACTTCGACCGAGAGCTCGAGAGTCGGATCAAGAAGTTCACCACGATGTTCGAGCCGATGATGATCATCTTCGTCGGCCTGATCGTGGGCTTCGTCGCCGTCGCGCTCGTTTCGGCGATGTACGGCGTGCTCAACGGAACGAAGGGTCAGGTCTGACCCGCTGGTCAGCGGGCGAGGACGAGGTCGACGAAATGCTGTCCGACGAAGATCGCAACGACGGTGCCGAGGGCCAGGAACGGCCCGAACGGCACCGCAGTGCGACGTCCCGCGCGATCGAACGCCATCAGCACCACGCCGACCACGGCACCGGCGAGGAAGCCGAAGAACAGTCCGGGCAGCACGATGCCGGGGTTCAGCCAGCCGAGGTACAGGCCGAGCAGCGGCGCGAACCGCACGTCGCCGTCGCCCATACCGCCGCGGCTGAAGATGTAGATCAGCCACATCGCGGCGAGGGCGATCGCTGCACCGAGCGCCATCATCCAGATGCGTTCCGGCTCGCCGATCACGATCGCCGCAACGGCGAGTGCGACGCTGCCGAGGACGATGCCGGTGTAGGTGATCTCACGTGGCAGGCGTTTGGTCTGCAGGTCGATCCAGGTCTGGGCGAGCAGCACCGACATCAAGATGCAGTAGGCCGGGATCGCGGCCCGCATGTCGTCGAACCGGATCGCCATCAACACGTACAGCGACGCGTTGGCCAACTCGATCACGATCGGTTCGACGCCGATCCACGCTCGGCACCGACGACATCTGCCGCGCAGCGCCAGCCAGCTGAACACCGGCACCAGATCGAGTGGGCCCAGGCGGAGCCCGCACGAACCGCAACGGCTCGGCGGTGCATTCACCGAGCCGCCCTGCGGTACCCGATCCACGACGACCGTCAGGAACGAGCCGATCACCAGACCGGCCACGACCACGACCACGATCAACAACGAAAAGCTCATCAAGTGTGGCCCTCCGTGGCCCGAGCGGGAGGTTAGTCAACCATGTCCATTCCAGATCCGATCCTCGAAACACTGCTGCGGGCAACCGTCGACTCCGGTGCGTCCGACCTCCACCTCACGGTGGGCCGGCCGGCAACCGCGCGGCGCGACGGCGTGCTGGTGTCGTTCGACAACGTCGCGGTGCTCACCAGCGAGGAGATCGACCGCATGGTGTACTCGCTCCTCGACGAACGCAAGATCGCCGAACTGAACGAGGACCGCCAGGTCGACTTCTCGTTCGGGCTGCCCGGGGTGGGCCGGTTCCGTGCCAACGCGTTCCGCCAACGCGGCAACCTCGCGCTCGCTCTGCGCGTCGTGCCGTTCCGTGTCCGGACGCTCGAAGAGCTGGGTGCGCCCGCGGCGTGCACCAACCTGCTCAACAAGCCCTACGGCATCGTGCTCGTCGTGGGTCCGACCGGTTCGGGCAAGTCGACGACGTTGGCGGCGATGATCGACCGCATCAACGACACCAAGCCGGTCCACATCCTCACCATCGAGGACCCGGTGGAGTACATGCACCACCACAAGATGGCGATGGTCAACCAGCGCGAGGTCGGCACCGACGTCGGCTCGTTCAACGACGGTCTGCGCAGCGCCCTTCGTGAGGACCCCGACGTGGTGCTCCTCGGCGAGATGCGCGACCTCGACTCGATCCAGATCTCGCTGTCGCTCGCCGAGACCGGCCACCTGGTGTTCGCCACGCTGCACACCAACGACGCCGCCCAGGCGCTCGACCGCATCATCGACGTGTTCCCGTCGGAGCGACGCGACCAGATCCAGATCATGCTCGCCGGCGCCTTGCAGGGGGTCATCTCCCAGCGTCTGATGCCGGCGATCGGCGGTGGCCGTGTTGCCGCCTACGAGGTGATGGTCGCCAACGAGGCGATCCGCAACCTGGTGCGAGAAGGCAAGTCGCGCCAGATGCGCAACATGATCTCCACCGGTGCCGGCGAAGGGATGCAGACCATCGAGATGGACCTCGCTCGACTGGTGGCGGCAGGCCTCATCACGATGGAGACGGCGATGGAAGGCAGCCAGTACCCCAAGGAGGTGCAGGCGCAGTTCGCGACCGCCCGTGCGCAGATGCATGCCCACGCCACAGTTGCCACGGGTCAGGCCGGTTCGTCCGGCTCGGGCACCTACGGCGGGGCGCCGGTCTCGACGCCCGCGGCCTCCGCCACCGCTGCCGGCCCCGGTCGGCTCGCCGAACGGCGCCTGAGTCAGTCACCCGGGACGTCGCCGTCATGGTCGTCAAGAAGAATCCGTACAAGAACCTTGCCGGGGTCACGCCGTGTCCCGGTGGCTGGTTGGTGTTGCCCGCGCGCCTCGCGGGCATCACCGTGGCCGCCGAGGACGCGTTCGTGCTCCCGAAACTGTTCGAGGTGCTCGATTTCCGACCAACGTTCGAGGCGGCCGCGATCAACGTGCCGATGGGCTGGTTCGACACGCCGTCGGGCCAGTACCGGCCGTGCGATCACGAGGCACGTGAGTTCGTCGGGTGGCCTCGCGTCACCGGCATCTCGGGGACCCCGTGTCGTGAGGCCGTTCGGGGTTCGAACGGCGAGGCGGCGCGCTTGGAACCGTGGATGACCAAGCACGACCAGCGCCGACTGCGCTGGTTGCGTGAGGCCGAACGTGAACTCCAGCCGTATCACTCGCGCAGCTTCTTCTCCGCCCACCCGGATGTGTCGTTCACGGTGATGAACAGCGACGAACCGCTGACGACCTCGCCGTATCACGAGGACGGTCGGCTCGAGCGTTTGGAACTGATCCGTCAGCGTCTCCCGGGGGTCGACGACGTCGTCATGCGCACGCCGCCCGACGGCGCGGCATCGGTCCACATGCTGCAGGCCGCAGCGTTGCTGTTCACTGCTCGTCGCGCCTCGGGCCGGGCGATCAGTCGGATGCCCCTCGACCCGTTCTGGGACGAGAACGGCATGCGCATGGAAATCGTCCGCTGACCGCACTCCCGGGCGACCCCGGCGTGCTGGTTCCCGGAGGCCCGGGTCCAGGGGGCAGCGGGCTCAGCCGTTGAGGGCGAGGCCGCTGATCGGGCCGCTGGCGTCGACGGAACGATCCGCAACCGGGGCGGCGAAGACCGAGGGGGGTTCGAGCGATTCCCGATCGGCGACCGGTCCGCCTTCAAGCGTTGGAGCGGGCAGGGCGGTCGGAGGTGGCGAGGCGGTGGAACATCGCCGTGATGGCGACGGGCGAGGTCCTTCTGTTGCTGACGACAGTCGTCGAGGCCCTTGTGGATGTCGGGCGACCGAGTGCTCGAGTGCGTCGAGGCGGGAGGTCAGGTCGGGGGAACCCTCCGGGGCGACGCCGGTGGACGCGGTGATGCGGTCGGCCCGTTCACGCTCGATCAGCGACGTCATGCGTTGTTCGGAGCGCTCCGTGGCCGCCCGGGCCTCGGAACGAGCGAGCTCGACCTGTTCCTGGGCGATCTGGGCGTACGTGGCGAGCGAGGTGAACTGGCTGTTGATCTGCGACTCGACCTGTTCGACGCGGCCGCGCAGGTCGTGGATCTCGACGGTCTTCTCGGCGGCAGCTTCGTCGCCGAAGAACCCGTCGAGCGCGCTGGAGTCGAGCGTGTCGGTGTCGTTGATGTCTCGTGCCTTGCCGAACATGAAGTGCCTCTTGCGGTGTGAGGGTGCGCGCCCGCTGCGTGCGTCTGGGAATGCATCGGCGCGACTTGCCGCCGTCTTGAGGCCTCACTGAGACGTCGTTGATCTTTGCGAAAAAGTTCGAACTTGTGCTCAAGGTCCGTGTCGAGGGACCGAAGAAACAACTGCGCAACGGGAGACGATCTCACGGAGCGCTTCGTGAGAGACATCTCCTGCGGGAGACCAAACCAAAGAGCGGAAGGAACCATTCACATGGAAAACAAGCAGGACAAGGGATTCACCCTCGTCGAACTCCTCATCGTCATCGTCATCCTCGGCATCCTCGCCACCGTCACCGTGTTCGCCGTCCGCGGCATCACCGACCAGGGCCAGGACAGCCTGCGGCGCAGAAGACCTGCAGACGGCATCGAGGCGTACTATGCGCAGAACGGCGCATCCGAGGCCGTATCTACGCCCAGGATGGTCGCAGCCGACCGTCGACCTCGGACGGCAGCCGCGGCTCGTCACTGCATGACGTCGCTGCCGGCGACGTCACCGTCGAGGCACTGCTGACGTCGTGACTCAACGGCACGCTGACCACGCTCGATCGGCTTGTCGACGGAGACCCCGCCTTCGGGCGGCGGCTTCACGTGCGGTCACTCGATCGACCGACGCTCGACGCCGATGCTGAGTCGAAGACTCGACGCGACGGACCCCGCAGCCGGGCGAGGTCTTCGTCGATGTTCGGCACTGCGATCCGTGCACGATCGCGACCGACGTCGATCGCCTGCATGCGAGTCACGGCGATCCTGCGCCGCGCATCCGAGCGACCGGCAGCGCCGACGACTCGCGCGTCGATGTCGCGCCGTCGTCGACCGCCTAGCGACTGGTCGAGCCGGCATCGTCACCGACGGCGCTCGCAGTTACACCAGGGGTCAGACCCGCGTGCAATCAGCCGGCGGTGTACTGGGCGGCGAGTTCGAGGACCTGGTCCTCGGGGAAGCGGCCGACCCAGCCGGTGATGATCGTGCCGTCGGGCGTCAGCAGGATCGCCGTCGGCTGCGACGACACGCCGAGTTCGATCCACGACTCGAACGACTCGTCCCACAGCATCGTGAACGTGGTGCCGCGATCCTCGACGAACTCTCGGGCCTCCTGCAGGCTGTCCTGGGTGCCGAGGCCGATCACTTCGATCTCTGATTCGTGTGCTCGAGCGAACTGCTCGACGTCGGGTGCTTCCGACCGGCAGGTGGGTCAATGCGGTGCGTACATCCACAACAGGATCGGCGTGTCGGCCGGTGCCACGTTGCGCAGGTTGACCTTGTTGCCGGCGATCACGTCGTCGACCACCACATCCGGCAGCTGATTCGCCGCCGTGTCCGCGGCGGGATCGAGTTCGACCGCATCGGGAGGCGGAGGCAGGGTGCTGCCGGCCGGCTCGCTCGACGAGTCACTCCCACCGCACGCTGCAAGCACGAGTGCAGATCCGACCGCAACGGCGGCCAGGCGGCGACGACTCGAACCAGTAGAGCGCATGCGACCAGTGTGGTCGTTGCCGCTCCGCAACGCAGCCCGGTTCACCGAACGTTTCGTGTTGCCTGCCCTCCTGCCTGCGATGAGCGACGTGACCGGATACGGCGGTTTCGCTCATCTGTGGACGTGCAACCGGGCCTGCGATGAGCGAGATGACCGCATACGGTCGCTTCGCTCATCGGTGGGTGCGGGTGAACGGGTTGCGATGAGCGAGACCGCCGTATGCGGTCGCTTCGCTCATCGGTGGGGGAGCGTGCCTCAGGAGGTCGTCGGATTGAGGAGTTCTCGGCGTAGGGCGAGGAGTTTGGGGGCGGGTTCTCCGTCGGACCAGGGGTCGGCGACCAGCACCCGTTCGTACGACTCCCACTCCTGGCGCACACCGGCGAGGTCGCCGGCCCGGGCGTGGGCTTGCATCCGCAACGCGATCAGCTCTTCGTGGCCGGGGAGCACTCGCAATCCCTTGCCGGTCGCCCAGAACACCCCGTCGGTGTCGCCGAGCGACAGGGCATGAGCGGCGAACTCGGCGGTGGCGGTGATCGCCAGCAGCACGAGGTTCGACGTGATCCCCTCGGCATCGGGCCACAGATAGCTGGTGCCGGCGAACGGCATGTCGCGCACCAACTCGACCGCGGGCCGCAGCGTCTCGATCGCCTGACTCGGTGGCTGGACGCGAGCGTGAGCCAGGCGATCCTCCACGAGATCGGAGTCGGTGACGACGAGATCATGGACCGGAAGCTGCTCGGTCAGCGTGCGCGCCACCCACTCCTCGCCATCCGGCGGCGGCACCAGCCGGGCGAGCGCTCGCCGCGCCTCGGACACCACGTTGGCGAACGTCGCGTCGCGCACGTCGAGATCCCACAGCGCCGTGCGTGCACCGGTGCGCGTGGCCCGGTCGCGGTGGGTGGTCAGCCACGCGATCAGCTCGACGGTCTTCGATCGCTCGAAGTTGCCCGCTTCGCCCGAACGTGCGTGCACGGTCACACCGCCGAGCAGACCGACCACGATCTCGTGCGGTCGGGGTTCGAATTCCGGTGGTGCCGGCTTGGCGGCCTCGTCCTCGGCCCACTGGAGCTCGACGACGGGATCGACCGACTCCAACTCGCGGTCTGCGTCGGTGAGGAGTTCGTTGATCTCGGCGAGGTCCGACTCGCTCACGCCGACCGGAGTGAGTTCGATCGACGTGCCGAACGCCTCGAAGCTCCATCCGTCGGGACGAGCGACCAGCTGCGCCGGCGCGGATGCCACGTGGCGGTACTCGTCGGCCACGACCACCGCCACCCCGTGACCCGCCGCAGGCAAGCTGCCATCGCTGCACACGTCGGCCCCGTCGTCGGCCGACCCGAGCAGCACGACGGCGGGCTCCCACATCTCGCCGCCCGTTCGCAGCGACCGCAACTCGAACGACGACCGCTCGTTGACGGCGGTCGTGCCCACCAACGAACACGCCAACTCCAGCGCAGCGTCGGCCGAGCGGGTTCGGTGCGCGCTGCGATGGTTCAGCAACGCTGCGTCGGGAAGCGACACGGCGACGAGATGGGCGACCTCGGCGAACAGCGACGACGCCAGACCGGCGGCCAGGGCGGTGACCACCTCGTCGGCCTGATCGGCTCGAGCCACGACGGCGAGCACCCCGCAGGCCTCGAGGTCGACGAGCAGCTCGTTGCCGGCCGACGTCACGCCGAGCTGCACGAGTGCCACGCACGGCTGGCCGACCTGGCGCGCATCCTCGCCGAGGATCTCGATCGGCACCTCGGCGCCGAGCCGCCACGACTGACCGTCCGCCCGTCCACGGCAGGGGAAGCGATGCAGGCGCCGTCAGGCGAAGCTCGAGATCGCCGTCGGGTGACACCTCGATCCAACCGATCTGGCTGCCGGTGTCGATCAGCGATCGAGCGGCCGCCCGGCACGCCACGTCGGCACGAAGCACCCGCTCGCCGGCGTCGATCGTGCGCAGCCGGCGTTCCGTTCGGGCGACCTCCTCGCGGGGCTCGGGAACCCGATGGCGCGGCATCGCGGCGCGCAGACGTTGGCGCCGCCGGACTCCGACGAGCGCCAACACTCCTGCCGCCAGCAACGCAGCGTGTTCGAGCCGGATCGGAGAGGGTGCCTCGGGAGCCGGCGCGTCCGCGGGCGGGTCGGCCGCAGGGCTGCCCGATGGATCGGCCGGTGCGACCTCGGTTGTGGTGGTGGAGGGCGTTGAGGTGGTGGGGGTTGAGGTGGCGGTCGACGACGTCGACATCGTGGTCGTCGTCGGGGTGAGGGGGAGCGGCTTCGTCCACGGGTTCGTCGACCGCTGGTGCAGCCTCGGCCGCGGGCGGGGGAGCATCGACCGGCGTCTGTCGGCACCGGATGGCGCGTCGGCCGGCTCGGGCGCGGCCGGCTCGACAGCGACCGGCTCGGTCGTCGCTGGTTCGTCGTCGGCGAGGTCGAGTTCCCAGCCGGGCAGGATCAGGTTCGGATCGTCGAACGTGCGACCTCCGCCCATGTCGTCGCCGGCGTTGCGCTCCCAGATCTCGGGCCACGCGGTCGGATCGCCGAGTTGCTCGTCGGCGATGTCCCACAACGTGTCGCCCGGCTCGACGGTGTAGTCGGGCGCCGCCGCCGACTCGATCACCGGCGGAGGTGTCGCGACGGAACCCGACGCTGCGATCCCGGCAGGAAGGCGCAACGTCCAGCCGACCTCGATGTAGGCGGGGTTGGTGAAGCGCTGCCCACCGGGCATCACCTCGCCGAGATTCGCGTCGATGATCGCGTCGGCGATCTCGAGGACTCGCTCCGAATCGCCGGCCGCCAGGTCGACGGCGATCGAGTAGATCGACTCACCCGACGCCACGACGTGGATCGGTCCTTCGGACTGGCTCGGCGCCGTCGCTGCACGTGTTTCGGCGATGCCGTACATCGTCGACGTCATCGCCACGACCGGTTCGCTCGAACGAGGCTGCCGGCGCCGCTCGGGCGCCGAGCGTCGAGGCCAGCGACGTCGCCGACGTCATCATCGGCAGCACCGCCACGAGCCCGACGGCGATGAACCGGGCGGTCGGCTGCGCCCAGCCCACGCCGCGCACGTCGGGGAGCGACAGGCCGTGGTGGCGGACGGCATGCACGACCTCGACGATCGTCGTCACGATGATCACCACCAGCGCCACCCACACCACACACAGGCTCAACCGGATGATGCCGTCGATCACCGTGTCGTCGGCGAGCGGGCCCGACAGCGCGTCGCCGACGTCGTTCGATCCCCACTCCCACGGGGGATCAGCCCCGGCGAGCGGATTTGCGGATCCGAACCGGGATCGCGACACGGCAATCAGACCGATCGGCACCACGACGACCATCACGAGCAGCGCGGCGACCGACGCAGCGAAGCGGGACCATCGGTGCGGATCGCGTTCGCTCACGTGCCCTCCTGTCCCTTCGGTTCGATGTGGCCGGCGCCCGCCACCCCACCAGTGGGATGCGTGACCGCGAGAAGGGAAACACCGCTCACGGCGCCCGCTCCGCTCGAACCGTGCCGGCACCGGTGACCGTGCGTCCGTCGTCGACGATCGACACCGTCACCGACACGCTGTCCGTCAGCCACCTCGACCGACGTGACGCTGCCATCGACTCCGTAGGACGCGAACAGCGCCCCAGCCGTCGCGGTCGCTGCGCTGGTCGCGGCCGCAGGGTCGATCAGGGTGCTGCCCGATCGCAGATCGGTCACTGCCGCCGACTGAGCGCCGGATCGGGCGGCCTGGAACGCGATCGATTGCGCCGCCGACCGATTGGACACGCCTCGGTCGACGTCACGGGCCAGCCACACCAGCCCGAGGAACGTGAACGCGAAGATCAATGCGATCCCGGCGACCAATCCAGCGCCCCGATCTCCTCGCATGCGATCGCGGCCTCGACCTCGGCGCGGCGTCGTCACGGCGACTCCTCGGTCGCTCGGAGCGGATCGATCGCAGCGAACGCTGTCGCCGTGTTCGGACCGGTCGAGGGCGGGTCGATCAACTCGAGGCCGTCGGCAGAGACCGTGCACGACACCGTCACGGCCACCTGGCCGCCGGGCCGGAAGTCGGACAGATCGACCGCCACGCTCGGCGACGAACACGACGATGGGTCGACGAGCATCGCCCGGCCGACCTCCTCGGCGGCGGCCACCGCGGCCGGCCCCGATCGTTCCTGCGCGGCAGCCTGCGCCGCCGACTCGGCGGCACTCTGCACCGTCGCTCGGCTGTCGACGCCACGGCCGAGGAACACGATGACCACCGCCAGTCCAATTGCCGCAGGTGTCAGCAACGCCAGCCCCAACGCATCGGACGATCCGTCGTCGCGACGGAGGCGGCGGCTCATGGCGTGAGCTCCTCGATCGGCACCGCGGAGGTGACCGAGAGGTCGTTCGTGGTCCCGCGGATGATGCCGGGAGCGTCGCCGGTGATGGTGACCGTCACGACACCGCCGGTCGAGCCGACGTTCACGACGACGTTGCGCAGATCGGTGTCGGCCTCCAGGATCGCAGTGGCCGACGCCTGCGCGTCGCCGGCGGCGACGCCGGACCGGGCGACCAACGCCGCGGTGTCACGGGCGACGACTCGAGCCTCGGTGCGAGCGTGGCTCCACAACGCCGCTTGGAACGCGGCGAACGCGAGGAACACGAACATCGGGGTGAGCAACGCCACCGCCAACGACGTGGCCGCCCCTCGATCCCCCCGCAGCCGGCGCGGCGGGGCTGCGTCGGGTTGCACCGCTGCCTCGATCACGCCGGTCCGCCGATTCGACGTCAGGGGGCCGAGGGTGACTGGACCGGCGTGCTCGCCGTGTCGCGGATCTGGCTCCAGATGATCGCGGCGACCACGGCCACGCTGATGGCCGCCGCGGCGTACCACAGCACCTGCTCGATCGAGACGGCGCCTCGATCGTCCGGACGGTCGGCCGCGGGGTGCACGCCGAACGTGCGGGTGACGACGGCGATCACGCTGGTCAGCATCAACATCGGATCGTGCATGGTCGGGTTCCTCTCGGTGGCGGGTGTGGTGGCGGCTTCGGTGCGGGTTTTGGTGATGGTCAGTTGAGGTTGAGGGCGGGATAGATGATCAAGGCCATGAACAGCAGGGCCATGGCAACGAGGGGAGGGGTGACCTTGTCGTTGCGCACGCGGGCGTCGGCCTCCTGCTCGGCGGCGAGCGTGGAGCGCAAGGTGGCGCACTTCGCGGTGAGGCTGCGCGCAACGGGCGCTCCTTCTGCCGCCGACAGCGTGGCGGTCGCGGCGACCTGTTCGAGTTCGACGATGCCGTAGTCGTCGGCCACCCAGTCGAGTGCTCGCACCAGGCTCTGGCCGGTGGTGCCGGCCTCACGCATCGCTCGTCGCAGCTCGCGGAAGAGCAGCCCGTCGCCCGCCCGGGCCGCCTGGTCGAGTGCACCTTCGTACCCGGTGTTGCCCGCCAGCAGCATCGTCACCATGTCGAGGTAAGCGCCGAGCTGGTGACGCAGGTCGACGGCGACCTCGGCACTGGCCGCCATTGTCGTGGAATGCACGAGCAGCGGCGCCACGATCGCGCAGGCGATCGAGAGCACTGCCGGGATCCAGAGTCCGAGCGACACGACGCCGATCGCCTGGAGCATCGCGAGCACGAGCGCCGGGATCACCAGTCCGCCGAGCGCGGCGAGTGCGAGGTAGCCGACGTGTGTCTCGACGGTGCGGCCGACGAGACGCAGCGGCCGAGTCCACGCTCGGGTCCACGTCGACGCCCCGCGCCGGTCGACGAACGAGCCGACGCTGACGACCAGGCCTGGTGCGTTCGGTGTCGACACCGACGCGATCACGCCGGGTCGATGCAGGTACGCCATGGCGCGCTGGAGCGTCGGACGAGGTTGGCGCCAGCCGGTGAGCACCAACCACATGGCGGCGCAGAACACGATGCTGCACAACACCAGCACCCCGACCGGTCGCATCACCGGCTCGCCCGTGGTGCGTCGGCGGTTCCGGCGGTGAGGAATCGGCTGGGTCGGGGGAAACGCGCGAGGCGTTGTACTCGCATCAGCAGAACGGCATAGATCGCCAGGACGAGGCCGAGGAACAGCTGTCCTGCGGCGGTGTCGTACGCCTCGAGGTACTCGGCGCGCCCGAACACCAGCAGCCCGACCACGAGCGAACCCATGATCACCGTCAGCAGTGTGACTTCGCGCTGGATCGGCGCCCGTTCGGCCTCGACCAGTCGGCGACGGTCGGACTGCCGTCGGGCCTGTTCCGCGAGCGACCCCAGGACCGCCGCGGTGCGGGCACCGCGCTGCACGGCGATCAGCAGTCCCGCGGCGACGAGGTCACCGAGCGGATCGTCGATGTCGTCGGCGAAGCGGCGGAACACGATCGCCGGATCCTGGCGACCGAGCCCCGCGGCCAACCGACGAACCTGCGGCCTGATCGCCGCCGGGCACGTCGCCACCGTGGCGTTGATCGCACCGACCGGTTGGTCGCCGGCGATCAACACGTCGCGCAGGTTCTCGATCCACGACGCAAGCGCGTCGATGCGCTGCAGGTCGCTGACACCGCCGACGTCACGTTGCTGCCACGCACCGATCGCAAACCAGCAGCCCACCGCAACGATCACGGCAGCGACCAGCCAACCCGACGCAGCGACCACGGCGAGGGCGGCGGCTCCTGTTCCGGCGAGCCGAATCCCCATGCCGGGCGTGGGCGTCGAGCGTGGTCGCGGGGCGATGTCGTCATCGGCCATGATCACGACCACGGCGAGCACCCCGGCGATCGTCGAGACGACCAGCAGCGCGACGTCGAGGCTCATCTCGGGTCGCCTTCGACGGCGAACAACTCGGCGGGATACCCCGCGAGACGGAGGCGGTTCAGGTGTCGTTGGGACAACGGCGCCACCTGAACCAGTTGATCGTGGTGGTCGATCGCCCACACCTCCGTGCTCGACACGCCGCCGGCCTCACCGAGCCCGCCGACCTCGATGATCGAGGTCACTCGACGCACCGCGCCCTGGTCCTCGACTGCATTGCGCACCAGGTCGATGTGGACCACGAAATCGACGGTCTGGGCGATGAGGCTGTTGACGGCGAACTCGGGCAGGCTCGTGTTCGACTTCGACACGTAGTACGCAAGCCGCTGGAGGACGATGTCCGCCGTGTGCGCGTGGATGGTCGCCAACGACCCTCGTTTGCACATCGATGCCACGTCGAGCATGTCGAGCGCCTCGTCCTCGACGAGTTCGCCGACCACGACACGGTCGGGATTCAGCCGGCGGGTCAACTCGACGAGCTGGCGCGTCGTGATCTCGCCCTGACCCTCGGCGTTCGCATGGCGGGTGAACAACGCCGGTGCGTCGGGATGGCGAGGGTCGTCCTCCAGACGCAACTCGAGCAGGTTCTTCTCGACGGTGATGATGCGTTCGAGCGGCGACACCTCGCCGAGCAGCTCGGTCAAGAGCGTCGTCTTGCCCGCACCGGGCGGCCCGGACACCAGGATCGTGAACCCGCAGCGCACCAGCGCGCGTAGCCGTGCGACGAGCGAGTGCGGGAACAGCCCGAGTTCGGCGAGCCCGGTGAGGCCGACCTGGCGGACCACGAAGCGGCGGATCGCCATGCGTGGATGCGTCGAGACACCGTGCTCGCCGCTGCCGCCCAGCACCATCACGATGCGCGCCCCGTCGCGCGACTGGAGCGTCAGCATGGGCGACGACGTGTCGAGGCGACCCTCGCCGGTGCCGGTCATGCGCAACGCCATTCGTTTCTGGAACGACGTCAACTCGGCCGCCGACGCCCACAGCCGGCCGACATCGACCTTGCGGCCATCGGTGTAGGTGACCCACGTCGAGTCGGGACCGTTGACGTCGACTTCCTCGACCATCGGATCGCTCAGGTAGGGCTCGAGCGGGCCGGCGCCCGTGAGTTCGGCCACCACCCGAGCGCGCACATGGTGTTCCTCGTGCTGCGCAAGCGGACGGGAGCCGCGTTGCAGCCGCTCCTCGTTGAGCGACGTGACCTCGTCGCTGATCCACGCGCCGACCAACAACTGCTGCCGACGCTCGTCGCCGGCCAAGGCCGTGCCGGTCGTTCGCGACGCGCTCCGAGCGCTGTCGTCGTGTTCGATCGCTTCGATCAGCCGGTCGGCAACCCGGTCGGTGACGAGGGTGACCGCTTGGTCGAGCTCGTCGATCTGGTCATCGATTCGAACGGTCATGGCGAGTCGCCTTCGGACCCGATGCCTGCGGCAGCGGTGAACGGCCGACCCGTGGCCGCGATGTCGGCCAGTTGGGTGGCCACCCTGGCGGCGTCGCGCATCAACGGAAGTCGCCGAAGTCGCTTCGCCGAGACTCCAGCGCGACCGGCGAGTGTGGCGGCCGTCAACGGATCGTCCGCAAGCGACACCGTGTGATGCACCGTGTCGGGAACCGCCTCGTCGAGGAACGCTCCGATCTCGGCAGGATCGAACGGCGACGTCCCGATCACGGCGAGCACGAACGTGGCGTCGAGGTGGGCGAGTTCTTCCACCGTCTCGACGAGCCGATCGATGCGCACCGTCGCGGCAGCGGCGGATGCGGTCGCCTGACGATGTACGACGACGATCGCGTCGGCCGCACGAAGCGCCGGCGACGGCGGTTGCCCGTTGCGGTGGGCGCCGACGTCGGCCAGCACGGTGGTCGGTGAGGCGGCGAGTGCTGGAATGACGACCACCGCGGCCTCCTCGACGGCTCGGTGAGCGGCTCGGGCCCGCACGGCCGTGGCGACGAAGCGGACGCCGGAGTCGCTGCGACGGGCCATGGCATCGACCGTTTCGAGCACGGACCGGTGATCTCGCCCGGCGTCGGTGCCGGCGTTGGCGACGATGGTCGCCAGCGATGGCTGCGCCGGGACGTCGAGCCATCCCGCCAGCGAGCCGCCGCCCGGGTCGGCCTCGAGGACGAGGACGTCGCGGTCCGTCGGCCAACCCGAAGCGATCGCGACGGTGGTGGTGGTCGTCGCATCGCCGACCACAGCGATGATGGTCACGACCCGCCGTCCTCGTCTGCGCTCGGTGTGACCGCTGGATCTTCGGACGGCTCGACGAGGACGACGCGGACGTCGTCGGCCGCAGCGATGGTGGCGGCGTCGGCCGCAGCGACCTCGACCGACAACGACTGCAGTCCGAGCGCCGAGGACGTGTCGGTCGGCAACCCGACCACCCGTCCCGAGACCGAGGTGGCACCGGCGTCGGTGCCCGAACGATCGGCGGGCACGACGAGCAGGACGGGGGCCCGTTCGCGCAGCCCGATCGGCAACGAGCCGTCGGCGACCTGGATCGCGACGACCGAGGCGCCGGGTGTGACCAAGGGCGTCGGCTGGAGTGCTTCGGCGGTGACCAGCGAGCCCGAGACGAGACGCACCTTCGCGTAGCTGCCCACCAGCGAGTCGAGCTGGTCGCCGGCGATCACGTTCACCGTCGAATCGACGTCGACATCGACCGTGCGGAGCATGTCGGTCGTGATCTGCTCGCCTGCGGGGATGTCGCGCACCGCTTGAACGACCGGCTCCGACGTGTCGAGGTTCGAGTACACCCACAGATTTCCGCCGATGGCGATGGCTGCGAGTGCCACACCGGCTGCGATCCGGTTACGCCGTCGCGACGCCGGCTGAAAGCCGCGTTCCGCCGACGGCGATGCGGCAACGGTGCCGCCGGCCGGTCGCGCCGCCGTCATGATGGCCCTCCTGCGGTGAACAGCGTCTCGGCGACGGGATCGTGCGCGAGCAGGACGACCCAGGCTCCGGCGACCAGGAACGGGCCGAAGGGGATCGTTCGACGCCGCGTGACGAGGCCGACCGTGGCGCCAAGCGCCGCAGCGAGGCAGAGTGCCACTACGCCCAACCGGCCGTCGACCGTGCCGACGGCAGCGCCGAGCACGATGGCGGCCTTGACGTCACCGAATCCCATCGATGCCGGCGAGACGAGGTGCAGGATCAACACGGGTACGGCCATGGCGATCGCTCCGCCGGCCACGTCGACCGGCCCCACTTCGCTGCCGTTCGCCGCGCCGACGGCCGAACCAACTGCCAGCGTCGTTGCGAGTCCGACAATGGCGGCGATCACCCAGGTATCGGGCAATCTGCGCTGCTCGACGTCGATCACCGCCGCGGGAAGCAGCAGCGCGATCCCTACGGCGCCAGCGAGCGGCACCGCGCCGACTGCCGCCGCGACAGCCAGGACCATTGCGGCTGATGCGGCGACTCCGGTCTCGAACCGTCGACGCGTGGCGAACGCGCCGATCGACACGACGGACCGGCCTGCTGTGGTCGATCGGACGACCGCCCGATCGGGAATCAGTGGTACCCCCACCCGCATCTCCTCTTCCCCGGTGACGTCCCCGCCGTCAGCGTGCGGGCACCTTAGTTCGCGTGCGGCACGTCGTTTTCCTTCGGCCATACCGACGCAGTGGGACCCGGGAACCCGAGAACGGAACGCGCCGTCGGCCACGTCCTGGGTTGCGATGAGCGAGACCGCCGTATCCGGTCGCTTCGCTCATCGGTGGTCGGGATGGTCGGGTTGCGATGAGCGAGACCGCCGTATCCGGTCGCTTCGCTCATCGGTGGGCGGGATGGTGGGTTGCGATGAGCGAGACCGCCGTATCCGGTCGCTTCGCTCATCGGTGGGCGGGATGGTCGGGTTGCGATGAGCGAGACCGCCGTATCCGGTCGCTTCGCTCATCGGTGGAGCAGTAGCGGGACGGCTACGTCGGCGAGAGGGACCGTACGGTCCAGTCGAGCAGCCAACTCAAGAAGTCGTAGAGGTGGTGCTCGGGGGAGTCGGCGTCGTCGGCCGCGTCCGCGGACTCGTCGTCGGTGATGCCGAGCATCGAGCCGAGCACGAGGCGGATCGCGTTGATCGACTGCATGAACGCGATGGTCTCGCCTTCGTCGAGCAGGGCCTTCGCGTTTGCCGGGTCGATCGTGCGGCTCACCGACTCGATCGCCGACAACCTGCTCGCCACCAACTCCTCGCGCATCAGGCGCTGGTATTCCTCTTCCTTCTCCTCGTCCTCCGGATAGGCGACGGGAAAGAGGCGTCGGAGCAACTCGTTGTCGTCGGGGCCGGTGATCAACGCCTGCAGTTCCGCCATCAGCCGCAGCAGGAGGTTGCGCTCCTCGACGTCGAGGTTGATCCGCCAGCCACCCTTCACCGCCTCGACCGGGGCGACAAACTTACGACGAAGGGCCATCGTGCTCCATGGTGGCCCACAGGCTGTGCTCGTGGAGTCGGAACACGTGCATCTCGGCTTCCTCGCGCCCGCACGACGCCACGACGGCGCGTCCCTTCTCGTGAACGTCCAGCATCAACTCGGTGGCCTTCTCGAGCGAATAGCCGAACAGCTTCTGGAACACGTACGTGACGTAACTCATCAGGTTCACGGGGTCGTTCCACACGAGCACCACCCACGGACGGTCGACGGCGACGGCATCGTCGAGGTCCGGCTCCATCACCTCCGTGGGTTCCAGCGTGGTCGGCACCGCACCAGTGTGCCGCGCTCCCGCCGCTCCACCGCACATGGTTCCCGGAGGCCCGGGCTCGGGGAACCACCGTGGTTCCCGGAGACCTGGGCTCGGGGAACCGCGTGCAGGCGTTGGCCCTCGGGCAGGGCTCGCCGGTACCATGGCACGGTCATGTCCGTCGGCAGTCGTCCCCTCGTCCCGTCGCGGCTGGCGCCCGGCGGCGTGGCCCACGGGAGCCGCCGCACCCCCACCACCGTGGTCGGCGGCTACATCGCGCTCACCAAACCGCGCATCATCGAGCTGCTCCTGATCACCACCGTGCCCACGATGGTGCTCGCCGAGAGCGGCTGGCCGGCGTGGTCGCTCGTCGGCATCACGCTGCTGGGTGGCACGTTGTCGGCGGGCAGCGCCAACGCCGTCAACATGTACGTCGACCGCGACATCGATGCGCTGATGGTGCGCACCCAGGGCCGCCCGCTCGTCACCGGCGTCATCGAGCCCCGCAATGCGCTGATCTTCGCGATCGCCCTCCAGGTACTCGCCTTCGCCGTGCTCTGGGCAGGCGCCAACCTGCTGTCGGCGGTGCTGGCGTTCAGTGCGGCTGCGTTCTACGTCGGGGTGTACACGCTGTGGCTCAAGCGCACGAGCCGCCAGAACATCGTGATCGGCGGTGCCGCCGGTGCCGTACCGGTCCTCGTCGGCTGGGCCGCGGTCCAGGACTCGCTGGCGTGGTCGCCGATCGTGCTCTTCGTCGCCATGTTCCTGTGGACGCCCCCGCACTTCTGGGCGCTCGCGGTCAAGTACGCCGACGACTACCGAGCCGCCGACGTGCCGATGCTGCCGTCGGTCGTGCCGATCGACGTCGCCGTCCGCCAGATGATCTGGTACACCGTGGCACTCGTCATCACCACGCTCGTGCTCATCCCGGTCGCCGGACTGGGCTGGATCTACGGCATCAGCGCAGCGGTCCTCGGTGCCATCTTCCTCGGCGGCACCATTGCGCTCAAACGCCGTCCCACAGCAGCGAACAGCATGCGGCTGTTCGGGTTCTCGATCACCTACGTCACCGGCTTGTTCGGTGCGATGACCCTCGACGTCCTCGTCCGCAACGGTTGGTGACCATCGAGCCAGTGCGTCGATGATTTGCGAGGATTTCGGGCGCACCGACTCCTTCCAAGTAGTCTCGGCGCTGTCGTGCCCTGCCACGTTTCGAGTCGCCCGCTGCCGACAGTGGGCCACAGACAAGTGAGACACCACTCCGTATGACCACCATCGAATCGAGTCCCGAAGCGATCGCCACGAGCGACCGCGACGTCGACACCGCCAACGCACTCGGAGCGGTCGCGGGCATCTTCACGTCCACCGACCACAAGACCACGGGACGGCTGTACCTGGCCGGCGGTCTGACCGGCCTGATCGCCACCGTCGTGATCAACGTGCTGATCGCCGTCGAACGCCTCGACGGCACCGATGTCGCACTCGACGTCGAGGTGTTGCCGCAGATCATCGACGCCCAGTACGTCGGTCTCGTCTTCGCCACACTTCTCCCGCTCGTGATGGCGGCCTGCGTCTACGCCGTGCCCTTGCAGCTCGGTGCCCGATCGATCGCCTTCCCGCGGCTTGCCTCCAGCGGTTTCTGGATGTGGTTCGGCGGCGTGGTCCTCACCACGATCGCCCTGATCAACAACGGCGGGTCGCTCGGCGGAGACGCAAACGCTGTCGACCTGTTCATCGCCGGCATGGGCCTGATGGCCGTTGGCCTGACCGCAACCGCTGGCGCTGTGGCCACGAGCATTCTCACCACTCGGGCGCCGGGGATGACCATGCGGCGCGTCGCACCGTTCTCGTGGTCGGCGCTGGTGTTCTCGCTCGGCGTCATCCTCGTGATGCCGGTGCTCGTCGGCACGCTCGCCTACCTCTTCCTCGACCACCGCAATGCCCGCACGGGCTTCGGCGGCAACGAGGGCATCTTCGTGTGGGTCGGCTGGATCGTCACGCAGCCCGTCACGTTCCTGTTCGCCATTCCGGCCATCGGGATGCTCGCCGAGCTGACCCCGATCGTCTTCGGTCGCCGCACGCCGGTCCGTGGCGTCATGATCGCGGGACTGGCGCTCATCGGAATGGCCGCATTGGCCGGTGTCACGCAACAGAACATCCAGAACCTTCCGTGGGCCGGAAGCCAGCTGAACGTCGACGACCTCGAAACCAAGGTCCGCGACCTGGTCCCGTTCCTGCTGTTCAACGCCCTGCCGGTGCTCGGCATGCTGCTGCTGCTGATGGTGGTCCTCCAGACCGCGCGACCCGGCGAGGGAAGCCGCTTCAAGTTCAGCCCCGCCATCCTCTTCGCGTTCTTCGGATACGGGATGTTGCTCGTCGGCATGCTCGGCAACCTGCTGCACGCTGCCGACGACCTCGACCTGCAGGGCACCGTGTTCGAGGAAGCCACGCTGATCTACGTCGTCTACGGCGCCGTGCTCGCGTCGATGGGCGCCACCATCCACTGGGCCCCGAAGCTCTGGGGCGCCACGATCGCGAGCGGCAAGGCGCTCCCACTGGCCCTGCTCGGTGTGACCGGCACCATCCTCGCAGCGTTCCCGATGTACATCGCCGGGTTCCTCGACCAGCCCGCCGGTGTCTCCTACCTCGACGACGACCTCGTGATCTGGAACGTCATCGCCCTCGTCGGCCATGCGTTCTTCGCACTCACCGTGCTCGGTTTCGTCGGGCTCGTGCTGGCGTCGACTCGTCACGACGACCCGGTCGGCGACGACCCGTGGGATGCGCAGACGCTCGAGTGGGCCACCACGTCACCGGCTCCTCGTGACAACTTCGTCGATGTGCCCGTGGTGCACTCCGCCGAGCCGCTTCTCGACCTCAAGTCCGCCGCAACCTCCAACGCAGCATCCAATGACGGGAGCAACGCCTGATGCACGCACTGCCCGCCGCACCCGCTCCGGCACCGCAACGCCAGGTCCTCGTCGGCGCCTCGCTCGCCGTCGTGGCCATGGTGATGATCACCGGCAGCATGCTCGCCGTCTGGGCGCTCCAGCGCCGCGAGGCGATCGATGCGACCGGCACGTGGGTGCCGGACGGCACCACCATCCCCGAGGTGCCGACCAACGTGATCCTCATCGCGTTCGTCGGGATCTGCGTGTTCGTCCAATGGGCGGTCTGGAGTGCGAAGCGCAACGACCGGCCCCACACCGTGCTGGCGCTCGGCTGCACGGCATTGGTCGCACTGCTCATCATCAATGCGCAGGCGTTCGTCTATCACCGCATGGGGCTCGCTATCGGCGACGGCACCTACGCAGCGATGTTCTACGCGATCACCGGCATGTTCATGCTGCTGATGATCATCGGGGTCGTCTTCACCGTCGTGGCCACCTTCCGCTACGTCGGTGGTCGCTCCGGCGACCAGGAGATCCTCGTTTCCCACGCCATCTACTGGTACGCGATGTCGGCGATCTTCGCCGCCATCTGGTTCCTCGTCTACGTCACCAAGTGAGCGACTGAATGTTCACCACCGGTTCAAAATTCCTCATCGGCGCCTCGGTCCTGGCCGCCATCTCGGCGATCGCCTACGGCGTTGCCCAAGACGGCGTCATGGGAACCGTCGGCCTCATCTCCGCGGCGATCGCGCTGGCGTTCCTCGCCGGGATCAACATCTACACCCGCGACTGCAACATCTGGGACGACGAGATCTCGTCGGTCGAGACCGCACCTTCCGCCGCTCGGCCGCCGGCCAACAGCATCTGGCCGATGGCGTTCGCTCTGGGCGGCGCAGTACTCACTGTCGGGCTGGTCACCTACCAGGCCGTGTTCATCATCGGTGTCGTCCTGCTGCTCGCAGCCGGAGCCGAATGGACGGCGGAGGCCTGGGCCGAACGGGCCTCGGCAGATGCTGCCTACAACGCCGAAGTGCGCAGCCGTATCGCCAACCCGCTCGAATTCCCCTTGGCCGCCGCCATCGGGATCGGCATCATCGTGTACGCCTTCAGCCGCATCATGCTCTGGCTGTCGAAGACCAACACGGTGGTCGCGTTCGCCGTGCTGGGCATCCTCATCATCTCGGTGGCCTTCCTCATCGCCTACCGGCCGGGTCTCAAGTCCCGCGCCGCCGTCGGCGTGATGGCCGTTGCTGTGCTGGCGCTCGTCGCCGGCGGTGCCGCTGCCGGTCTCGACGGCGAGCGGGAGATCGAGCAGCACGAGACCACCGAGGGCCTCACCGAGGAAGGCGTGGAGATCTGCCTCAGCACCGAGGCCTTCGAAGCCGACGAGAACGCATCGCAGTCGGTGGCCGCCTCGGCCAATGTCGCCGCGGAGATCACGCTCACCGACGCCGGCGTGTTCGACCTCGACGTGGTCGGCCCGCTCGCCGACGGCACCGACGTCGTCACACTGCCCCGGTCGAATCCGAACAACGTGATCTTCATCAACGAGTCCGACGAGGAACGCCGCCTCTCCGTCGACCTCACCGTGCCGCCGGCCGATGCGGCTGAGGACGAAGGTCCCTTGCTGAAGTGCACCACATTGGTCGAGCCTGGTGGCCGCCAGAACATCACCCTCACGATCGGTGCGCCGAGCTTCGCTGCTCCCGATGGGTACTTCTTCTTCGTGCCCGGTGTCGAGTCGGCCCGGCTGGAACTGATCGTGCCATGAGTAACTCCCCACTGAAAAGGCATCCGTTGAGCTCCGCGAGTACGTTCAAGAAGATGAGTCGCCGCACACGAATCGGACTGGTCGCCGGACTCGGTGTCCTCGTCGCCGGCTGTGCCGAGGACGCCCCTCAGGACACGTTCGATCCGGCAGGCCCGAATGCCCAGATGATTCAGGACCTGCAGGTTCCGGTGTTCCTGCTCGCCGGCCTGGTTGGCGTCATCGTGCTGACGTTCATCGCGATCATCATCGTGAAGTTCCGCGACCGCGGCCAGGCCATTCCGGAACAGACCCACGGCAAGCCCGCACTCGAGATCGGCCTCACGATCCTGCCGGCATTGATTCTGATCGGAGTTGCGATCCCGACGGTCGGCACCCTGATGGCGCTCAACGAGACCGACGACACCGAGTGCATCGTCAACGTCACCGGCCAGCAGTGGTGGTGGGAGATCGACTACCCACAGCAGGTCGGCTGCGGTGGAGTCGACGAGGTGATCGTCACCTCCGGCCAGATGATCATTCCGATCAACACCCCGGTCCTCGTGCGCGGCACCAGCCGCGACGTGATCCACTCGTGGTGGATCCCACGCCTCAACGGCAAGAAGGACATGGTTCCCGGCCGCGTGCACACCGTGCGCCTCGAAGCCGACGAGCCGGGCATCTACGCCGGCCAGTGCACCGAGTTCTGCGGCCTGTCACACGCCAACATGCGCATGGAAGTCGTGGCGTTGACCGCCGAGGACTTCGAGGCGTGGAAGGCACAGCAGCTCGCCCCGTACGAGGCGCCCGTCGACCCCGAGAGCCTCGCAGCCGCTGGTGAAAGCACCTTCATCGCCCAGTGTTCGCGCTGTCACCAGGTCAATGGCCTCGAGGACGCCGACGGCCAGCCGGTCATCGCCCGCCCTGATCTTCAGGTCTATTCCGGTGCTGCCCCGAACCTGTCGTACTTCATGACGCGCAACACCTTCGCCGGCGCCACCTTCGACCTGCTCACCGAGGAATGCCGAGCCAACGTCTGGGATTCCGATCCCGCAACGTTCGGCGAGAAGTACCTCGCCGGTGTGAGCGAGGACTGCCTGAACTCGGTCGACCTTCGTGAATGGTTGCGCAATGCGCCGGCGAAGAAGCCGATGTACGCCGAACCCGGAGGAACTCGGACCGACCGATGGTCTCGTCCGTGGCATGCCGAACCTCGCCCTCAGCGAGGACCAGATCGACGAACTCGTCGCCTACCTGCTCGAACGCAAGTGATGGGAGCCCGATAACCCATGGCCATCATCGAACGACCAACCGACACCCCGGAACTCGCCGGTGTCGGCGGCCCCGTCGTCACCCCATCATCGTCGTACGGCTACTTCCGCCGACCGGTGCAGACCACTGGTTGGCGCTCGTGGGCGTTCACGGTCGACCACAAGAAGATCGGCATCATGTACGGCGTCGTCGCCATGGTGTTCTTCTTCATCGGCGGCTTCGAGGCGCTCCTCATCCGCGCCCAGCTCGCGCAACCCGACGGCACGATCCTGTCGGCCGACAAGTACAACCAGATGTTCACGATGCACGCCACCACGATGGTGTTCTTGTTCGTGATGCCGATGGCTGCCGCGTTCGCCAACTACATGATGCCGCTGCAGATCGGTGCGCGAGACGTGGCCTTCCCCCGCCTCAACGCGCTGAGTCTGTGGACCTTCGTGTTCGGTGGCATCTTCATCAACACGTCCTGGATCCTCGGTGGCGCTGCCGACGGCGGCTGGTTCATGTATGCCCCGAACAGTTCGGTTCCGTTCTCGCCCACCAACGGCATCGACTTCTGGGTGCTCGGCCTGCTGATGACCGGCATCGCCTCGCAGGTCGGTGCGGTCAACCTGATCGTCACGGCCCTCAACATGCGTGCGCCCGGCATGACGTTGATGCGGATGCCGATCTTCACCTGGATGGCCCTCGTCGTGCAGTTCCTGCTGCTGTTCGCCATCCCGATCATCACCGTGGCGTTGTTCCTGTTGTTGTTCCAACGAAATTTCGGTGCGACGTTCTTCTCGGTCGCCGACGGCGCCGATCCGCTGCTGTGGCAGCACCTGTTCTGGTTGTTCGGACACCCCGAGGTGTACATCCTCGTCTTGCCGTCCTTCGGCATCATCTCCGAGGTGCTGCCGACGTTCTCCCGCAAGCCACTGTTCGGCTACCCGTTCGTGGTGTTCTCCGGTGCGGCGATCGGCCTGGTCGGCTTCGGCGTGTGGGCGCACCACATGTTCGCTGCCGGCCTCGGCCCGATCTCGGTGGCGGTGTTCTCGGTGGCCACGATGGCCATTGCGGTGCCGACCGGCGTCAAGATCATCAACTGGACGCTCACGATGTGGGGCGGCAAGTTGTGGTTCTCCACGGCGATGCTGTTCGCCGTCGGCCTGATCGTGCAGTTCACGATCGGCGGACTGTCGGGTGTCACCCACGCCGTTGCGCCGTCGGACACCCAGCAGACCGACACCTACTACATCGTCGCTCACTTCCACTACGTGATCTTCGGTGGCGCCGTACTCGGCTTGTTCTCCGGCATCTACTACTGGTGGCCGAAGATCTTCGGCAAGATGCTCAGCGAACGATGGGGACGATGGAACTTCTGGTTGATGATCATCGGCATGAACCTCACGTTCGGCCCGATGCACATCATCGGTCTCCAGGGCCAGCCTCGGCGAATGTACGTCTTCACCGAGAACCGGGCCGGTGAGGGCTTCTTCAACCTCGCGTTCTGGAACCTGATCTCGTCGATCGGTGCCTTCCTGCTCGGTCTGGGAGCACTCTTCTTCCTCGTCAACGTGTGGGTCAGCCGCAAGAACCCGCCGGCCCCCGCCGATCCGTGGGACGCTCGCAGCCTCGAGTGGATCACGACCAGCCCGCCGAAGGAGCACAACTTCGACCGGATCCCCGAGATCCACATGCTCGACGAATTCTTCCACCGCAAGTACGAAGACGTCGGCGAAGACGGTCAGCACGACTACAAGAAGATGCGAACCGGCGAGGAAGTCATCGCGATCGAGGAAGAGCACGCCGACGCGCACATCCACCTGCCGTCGCCGTCGTACTGGCCGATGATCCTGTCGTTCGGCATGCTGATCATCGCCTACGGCGTCATCTACAGCACGCTGCTGCTCGCCGCTGGTGCTGCGGTCGCGATCCTGGCCCTGTTCGGCTGGGCCCTCGAGCCGCCGACGGCTGACGATTCTGAGTTCGACCCGCCGTCCTCCGATGGTGGCCAGCCGAGCAAGGAGCTCGCGCATGTCTGAGACCACGATCGAACCGCCGATCACGTCGGAGCCCGACACCGCCGTTCCGGCAGCGTACGACGACGGCCAGGATCACATCGGGTTGGCTCACCACACGACGACCGGGCTCTCCAATACCAAGCTGGCCATGTGGCTGTTCCTCGGGTCGGAGTGTTTGCTGTTCGGTGGGCTGATCTCGACCTACATGCTCTACCGCAACCGCCAGGGCGATGCGATCGGCCCCGACCAGCTGTGGGACATCCCCTTCACGTCGGCGACGAGCTTCGTCCTGCTGATGTCGTCGCTCACCATGGTGCTGTCGGTCTCGGCTGCCAAGCGTAAAGACGAACGAGGCACCCGCCTCTGGCTCACCGTGACGGCGCTGCTCGGCGGACTGTTCCTCGCCGGCCAGGTCTACGAGTTCACCGTGTTCTACCGGGAGGGCCTCGGCTACACGACCAGCCTGTTCTCGTCGAGCTTCTACACGCTCACCGGGTTCCACGGCGTCCACGTGGCGGTCGGCATCATCATGTTGCTGTCGCTCGTCGGAATGCTCCTCAAGGGACGTATCGCTGGCGACAAAGCCGAGACCGTCGAAATGATTGGGCTCTACTGGCACTTCGTCGACGTCGTCTGGATCGTCATCTTCACCCTCGTCTACCTGATTCCGGCCTGACATGACCATCGACAACGACACCCACGCCTCCGACACGACCGGTCCCGTCTCGCAAGCCGAGCACGACGATCTCTACGGACACCAGATCTCCGACAAGACCTACGTCGTGATCGCCCTCATCCTGGCTGTGCTGACGGCCATGGAAGTGGCCGCCACCGAGATCTCCAGCGTTCCGGATTCACTCCTGGTCCCATTGCTGCTCCTGCTGATGGCGGTCAAGTTCTTCGTCGTCGTCAGCTACTTCATGCACCTCAAGCACGACGCTGCACTGTTCAAGTTCGGCTTCTACATTGGGCTCGCGGGCGCCATCGTGCTGTATTCGATCGTGCTCATGACGTTCCACTTCTTCGTCAACTGACCAATCCCTCGGAGGGGAGCCCCCCATGCTCGCCCAAGTCCTCGACCCCTGGCGTTACCAGTGGCACCCGGAAGTCTGGGTGCTCGTTGCGTTCCTGACCGGCGCGTACATCTACATGGTGCGAGTGATCGGCCCCAAGGCGGTCGCTCCGGGACAGCCCGTGGTCACCCGATTCAACATCGGCTGCTTCGTCGGGGCCATGGCGATGATGTGGGCGGCGAGTGACTGGCCGATTCACGACATCGGTGAGGAGTACCTGTACTCCGCACACATGCTCCAGCACATGATGCTGAGCTACTTCCTGCCGCCTTTGGTCCTGATGGCGACACCGGAATGGCTGCTTCGGGTGCTCGTGGGCAACGGCAAGCTCTATCGGGGCGTCGCGTTCATGTGCAAGCCGGTGATCGCTGCGGTGGTGTTCAACGCGGTGATCATCATCACCCACATCCCGGGCGTGGTCACCGCATCGGTCGACAACGGCCCGCTGCACTACTCGCTGCACTTCGCGGTCGTGCTCTCGTCGCTGCTGATGTGGATGCCGGTCGTGGGTCCGTTCCCGGAACTGCAGATCGGCCCGCTGGGCAAGTGCATCTATCTCTTCCTGCAGTCGATGGTGCCCACCATCCCCGCGGCCTGGCTGACGTTTGCGTCGGGCGCGGTGTACCAGACCTACGACATCCCGGTCAGAGTATGGGGGATGTCGGTCCAGCACGACCAGCAGCTCGCGGGCGCGATCATGAAGACCGGTGGTGGGATCTTCCTGTGGTCGATCATCATCTTCCTGTTCTTCAAGCGTTTCGCCGGCGGTTATCACGCCGAGAACGACGACAGCTACCGCCGACCGATCCCGGACGCGGAGCTCACCGGCGATCCCGTGACCGACTCGAGTCGGCCACTGACCACCGCCGACGTCGAACGGGCGTTCGCGAAGGTGCCCGCCGCTCGCGACGAGCGGTCCTCCTAACCGATCGACACCGGTCGAGCGCCGAGCGGTAGCGTTCGTTGGCGTGATCGACCAGCGGCTCCTGCGCACCGACCTTGCCGGCGTCAACGCGGCACTGGCGCGACGGGGACGCCCGTCGTTGCTCGACGAGGTCGACCAAGCCGCCGGACTCGACGCCCGCCTGCTCGACATCACCGGGCGGCGTGACGCCATCCGAGCGCGGGTGAACACCATCTCCAAGGAGGTCGGTCGGCTCCGTCGCGATGGCGACGTCGACGCCGCCGAGGCATTGCAGGCCGAGAGCCGGGAACTCGGCGACGAGGAACGAACGCTTGCGGCTGAGCACGACGAGGTCGCATCGACGCTGCGGGACCTGCTGCTCGGGCTCCCCAACCTCCCACATCCGGACGCCCCCGACGGCGCCGACGACTCCGACAATCCGATCGTCACCGGACCGGTTGGCCTGCTCGACGACGTGCCCGAGCACCTCCGGGTGCCCCACTGGGAGACCGCAACGGCGCTCGGCATTCTCGACAACGAACGCGCAGTCAAGATCTCCGGCGCGATGTTCACCATGCAACGCGGCGCGGGCGCAACGCTGGCGCGAGCGCTCTGTCAGTACGGCCTCGACCTCAATGCCGACGTGCACGAAGAAGTTCGACCGCCGTCACTGGTGAGCACAGCGACCCTGACCGCGACCGGTCAGTTGCCGAAGTTCGCCGACGACGCCTATGCGATCGAGCGTGACGATCTGTGGTGCATCCCCACCGCCGAAGTGCCCCTCACGTCGATCTATGCCGACGAGACCCTCGACGACAGCGAACTCCCGATACGCGTGATGGCCCACAGTGCCTCGTACCGACGCGAGGCGGGTTCCGCTGGTCGCGACACCCGTGGAATGCTGCGAGCCCACGAGTTCGACAAGGTCGAGATCCTTGCGTTTGCGACACCAGAGCAGGCTCCGGCGTTGCTCACCGACATGGTTGCACGGGCCGAACGGGCGATCGCGGGGCTTGGACTGCCGTACCGGATCATCGAGATCTGCACCGGCGACATGGGCCAGAGCCACCATCGCAGCTTCGACATCGAGGTCTACGCCCCGGGCGCCGACGCCTGGCTCGAAGTGTCGTCGATCAGCTGGTTCAGCGACTACCAGGCCCGCCGCGGCAACGTTCGTTTCAAGCGACACGACGCCGATGGCAAGCCGATGAAGGGCACCGAGTTCGTTCACACGCTCAACGGTTCTGCCTTGGCGGTGCCCCGAGTATGGGCGGCGATCATCGAGAACTACCGCAACGCCGACGGTTCGGTCACCGTTCCCGAGGCGCTGCGACCGTACATGCGTGGTATCGAGCGCATCGAGGCTGCCCACCAGTCCGTCCCGTCCGCACAGCCGACTGTCGCGTGACGAGATGACCGACTGGGCAGCTCCCGACAAGCGTGCCGAGCTGTGGGGTCGGCGCGTCCAGTACGAGACCGCCGGCCTCGACGTCGGTGATGTCGACCCGGACCCCGTGGTGCAATGGCACCGATGGCACCACGACGCTTCCGAGGGCGGGGTGGCCGAGCCGAACGCGATGACGGTGGCCACGATTGGTGCCGACGGTGCTCCCGATGCGCGCATCGTGCTCGTGCGCACCGCCGACGAGCGCGGCCTGGTCTTCTACACCAACTTCGAGAGTGCCAAGAGTCGTCAACTCGACGCAGCGCCCGTCGCATCGGCAGTCTTCTCGTGGCTCGATCTGCATCGACAGGTTCGGGTTCGAGCGACGGTCGAGCGCGTGGCCGAGGCTGAGAGCGACGCCTACTTCGCGTCGAGGCCGCGTGCGAGCCAGCTCGGTGCGTGGGCGTCGCCGCAGAGCACCGAACTCGACGGTCGTGGAGCGCTCGAGGAGCGGGTCATCGCCTTCGACGAACGCTTCGCCGACCTCGAGGTGCCCCGGCCGGCCCACTGGGGTGGCTGGCGGATGGTTCCGTTCGAGTGGGAGTTCTGGCAAGGCCGACCGAGCCGCCTCCACGACCGCCTCCGCTACCGTCGGGCCTCGGCCGACGCGCCGTGGTCGATCACCCGCCTCGCCCCCTGACGCCTCGTCCCGCCCGCCCAGCACCCTCCACATCACGACGTCGCTATGCGATCGACGTCCACAGTTCGACGTCGACCAGCTACCCGAAATCGTGCGCACGTCGCGCGGGCGGAACGATCCGCACCAATTTCGGGCAGGGGGGACGTCGGAACGATTGCGAAACTGCAGGTCGGGGGGTTGAACGTGACGTGCGGAGGGGCGAGGCTGTCGCGATGACGAAGGTGCTGGTGGTCGACGACGAGCCGACCGTGCGCGAAGTGGTGGTCGGTTACCTGCGTCGAGATGGCCACGACGTTGCCGAAGCCGGCGACGGAACGACCGCGCTGGAACTGCTCGACGCCGACCCGCCGGACCTCGTTGTCCTCGACATGATGCTGCCGGGCGTCCACGGCCTCGACGTGCTGCGGCGGGTGCGCGCCACCAGTGACATCCCCGTGATCATGCTCACGGCGCGCGCCGAGGAGTCCGACCGCGTGGCCGGCCTCGAACTCGGCGCGGACGACTACGTCGTCAAGCCGTTCTCGCCGCGGGAACTCGCGGCACGGGTCAACGGTGTCCTTCGTCGCACCAACGGTCGCCAGGCGTCCGCTCCGGGCCCGATCGTCCACGGACCGCTCACCGTCGAACCCCTCAGCCGGCAGGTCACACTCGATGGTCGGCTGATCGAGATGACCCCGAAGGAGTTCGACGTCCTCGCCTTTCTCGCCGCTTCGCCGCGGCAGGTGTTCTCGAGAGCGCAGCTGTTGGAGTCGGTGTGGCAGTCCTCGCCCGAGTGGCAGGATCCGGCGACCGTGACCGTGCACGTGCGCCGCATCCGCAACAAGATCGAAGACGACCCCGAGAAGCCGCGTTGGATCACCACCGTGTGGGGTGTCGGGTATCGGTTCGAGCCGTGAACACGTCCGTCGGTCAGCGGCGCCGCATGCGGCCCTTCGATCGCATCGGCGTGCGTTTCGTGGTGGCGATGCTGGCCGTGCTCGGCGTCGCAGTGGTGATGATCGCCATCGCTGCGCAGTCGATGTTCATCAACGAGCACGATCAGCGATTGCTGATGTGGGTGCTCATTCCGGCCGTGCTCGGCGCGGCACTCGTGGCGATGCTGATGGCTCGTCCCGTCGCTCGCGACGCGTCGAAGATCTGTGACGCTGCCATGCGCGTCGCCGACGGCGACCTCAGCGCTCGAACGGGCGTCGTGCGCTCCGACGAGCTGGGTGAGGCGGCAGCGATGTTCGACCTGATGGTCGACCGGCTCGATGCGATCGAACGCGAGCGTTCCGTCATGCTGTCGTCGATCTCCCACGACCTGCGCACGCCGCTCGCTGCACTCCGCGCATCGGTCGAAGCGATCCGCGACGGCGTGGCGCCCGATCCCGATGCCTACCTGTCGGGCATGGAACGCCAGATCAAGGCGCTCGCCTCGCTGGTCGACGACCTGCAGCTGCACAGCCGGATCGTCAGCGGCACCTACGACGTGACGCGAACTCGGCTCGACCTCACCGAACTCGCCGACGAAGCAATGGAGACCCTGCGCCCCCTTGCTGAGACCCGCCGCGTTGCGCTGCTGCTCGAAGCCGAACAGCGCGTCACCGTCGACGCCGACGGTGCGCAGCTCGCCCGGGTGATCCGCAACCTGCTCGAAAACGCGATCCGCCACGCTCCCGACGACTCGGTCGTCTTGGTGCAGGTCGCAGCGAGTCCGGGAATCGCGACGCTGCGTGTCGTCGATGAGGGCGACGGCTTCCCGCCGGACTTCCGTGAGCGGGCGTTCGAGCCGTTCACGCGGGCTGACCCGGCGCGTGATCTCCGCACCGGTACTGCTGGCCTCGGGCTCTCGATTGCCCGGGGCATCGTGACGGCGCATGGCGGCACGATCGGCGTCGCCGACGGCCCGGGCGGCATCGTCGAAGTCGCTCTACCGGCCTGACGCGACGGCAGTCGGCGCCGCTGCGGGCCATGACGTGGCCGCCTCGGCCAAGCCGTCGATCAGTGACTCGGTATGGGGCGTGAGGCCTGGTCCCTCCCAGTCCCACCACAGCGGACTCGAACCCCGAACTCGTGGTGGCAGTTCGATCTGCACGCCGCCGTCACGTGGAAGGTTGACCGGGTTGGCGGGGTGGAGCCCACGCAGCGGTTGTGGGATCGTGTCGATCTCGGTGCGGATGTCGTAGGCCGGGAGTGTTCGTCGGAGCGCATCACCGACGTGCTCGGCGAACGAGCGATTGCCGCCACCGAGCAGCAGCGACCCGAACAGCCCGCGGCGCCCGTAGCCGTGCACGGTGATCACGATGTCGACGTGCTCGATGAACGCGGCGAGCGCAGCGGACTCGTCGGGATTGACCTGGATCGATGGGAGGTGGTCGCGCATGCCCGGCGGTTGGATCACGCTGTAGCACGACGCGTTGGCGCGCGTGGCGGCTCGACGGGCGATCACGTCGGTCATCGCTTCGAGCGCACCGCCGTGGTACGCCATGAATCCGATCCGGCCGCGCAGCTCAGTGACCTCCTCGACGCCTGGCTGCGCAAGGAGCGTGGAGAAGGCGGACACCGTCCCATGATCGCAGCATCTCGGCCGTACAGTGATGTCGATGTTGGTGTGGATGGACCTGGAGATGACCGGACTGGATCACACGTCCGATGTGATCGTCGAGATCGCGACGATCGTCACCGATGACGACCTGACGATCATCGCCGAGGGGCCCGATCTCGTGGTCCATCAATCCGATGACGTTCTGGCCAACATGGACCCGTTCGTGGTCGACATGCACACGAAGTCCGGCCTGCTCGAACAGATCAAGGCGTCCACCGTCAGCCTCGAGGCGGCCGGCGCGGCGACCCTCGAGTTCATCAAGCAGCACGTACCCGAGCCGGCGAGCGTTCCGTTGTGCGGCAACTCGATCGGTACCGACCGGCGGTTCCTCGCGGCGTACCTGCCCGACATCGAGAACCACTTGCACTACCGGTCGATCGACGTGTCGAGCGTGAAGGAACTGGTCAAGCGCTGGTACCCCAGCATCGACGCCGACCGCCCGAGAGGGCATGGATCGCACCGCGCCCTCGACGACATCCGCGAGTCGATTCGCGAGATGGCGTACTACCGCGAGCACGTGTTCGTGCCGGCGCCCCTCGCTGAGGCAGCCGGGAGCGTCACCGCCGAACAGTCGCGGGAATAGGGACCAACGACTCCTCCAGCGGTGATACCCGCGGGGGTACCGTTGGATGCAGACGAACGGAGGCCGGGTTCTCCAATCCCCGGACCTCCCCGACCGGTGACGCGGTGCCAGGCATCGCGTCACCGGTCCGTTCACTTCCCGCCCGTCTGCCGGAGCCGATAGGTTCCGGCAGATGCGCGCAGTAGTGCTTCGATCCCATGGTGGCCCCGAGGTGTTGACGATCGAGGAGGTCGCCGACCCGACACCGGGACGCGACGAGATCGTCATCGATGTCGAACACACCGCAATCAACCGCGCCGACATCCTCCAGCGGATGGGCATGTATCCCGACCCGCGGAATCGGGAGCTCGAGATCCCCGGCCTCGAATACGCCGGCGTCGTGTCGGCGATTGGCGCCGACGTGACGGGCTGGTCGATCGGCGACCGGGCGATGGGCATCGAAGCCGGTGGGTGCTACGCGGGCAAGGTCGCCACGCACGCCCGGCAGGCGCTTCCGGTTCCATCGTCGATCTCGTCCGCCGATGCCGCAGCGGTCCCCGAGGTGTTTCTCACGGCGTGGGACGCACTGGTCGTTCAGGGCGGGCTCACCAGCGGTCGATGGGCGCTGGTGCATGCCGGGGCATCTGGTGTCGGCACCGCAGGCATCCAGATCGCGAAGGCGATCGGAGCCCGGATCGTGGTCACCTGCTCGGCCGGCAAGGCCGACGCCTGCCGAGAACTGGGAGCCGACGTCGTGCTCGAACGCAGTCCCGCGGACTGGCTCGGGGCGCTCGCCGAGACGGTGCCGGGTGGCGTCGACGTCGTGCTCGACGTGATCGGTGGTGAGGAAACCGAACGCAACCTCAAGGCCGTGCGGATGGACGGCACCATCGTGCAGGTCGGACTGATGGGCGGAGCGAACGCATCGGTGAACGTCGGGCTGATCCTGTCGAAGCGGATCACCTGGATCGGCACCACGCTGCGAGCGCGCCCGCTGGAACGCAAGCTGGCGCTCAGCCAGCGCTTCATCGACGAAGTGCTCCCGCTGTTCGACGGCGGTGCGCTGCGGCCGGTGGTCGACTCTCGGTACGCGTTCGACGACATCGCCGACGCTCATCGCCACATGGAAGCCAACGCCAACGTCGGCAAGATCTTGATCGACCTCTGAGCACGTCAGTCGGGGCGGGCGGCGACCGAACGTTGCTTCCACGTCACGTCACGACGGAACACCATCGCGAACAGGCTGCGCAGGAAGACCACCACGAACACGGCGACCGCAAGCGGGTAGAGCACTGCGGTGAGCGGATGCATCGAGCCAGCTCGACGTCCGAGGATCCAGAACTGAACCGCGCTCAGCGGGTACACGTAGGGCTCGGCGAGCCACCCACCGGCGAGTGACCAGACCCATGCGACGATGGCGATCGACAACCACCACGGTGTGAAGCGGGCACCGGTGGCGATGCTGCGCGTCCATCCCTGCACGAGTTGACGCAGCCCCTCCGGGTACATGCGGAACGAGGTGTCGGGTCGACCGGTGTGGAGCGTCGTGCGCCCCACCGCTCGCGCCAGGCCGATGTCCTCGGTGTGCATCGTTCGGACCGAGGCGTGGCCGCCGACGGTGTCGTAGGTCGACCGTCCGATCGCGAGCACCGGACCGAAGGCAACCGTCGCCGACCGCCTCGACCCTCCAATCGTGAAGGCACCGGATCCCATCAGGGCGGTCACGTTCGCGAGCAGGCTCGCCTGCTCGACCCAGGAACCTGTCTGATGCCATGGTTGGAGCGAGACGACAGCGCCAGGATCCCGAGACCATTCGAGCGCAACACGCTCGAGCAGATCGGGAGCGGGACGGACGTCGGCGTCGACGAAGACCAGCAGCGGCGCCGTCGTCGACGTTGCCCCCGTCCAACACGCGTGCGGCTTGCCGAGCCAACCTTCGGGGAGATCCGGCGGATGCACCACCTGCGCTCCGAGGCTCGCCGCGACCTCCGAGGTCTCGTCGGTGGAGTGGTCGTCGACCACCACCAACTCGTCGCCGGGTCGCAACTGGGTCGACAGCTTCGGCAACAGATGGGGGAGGGCCGACGCTTCGTTGCGCGCCGGGATCACGACGGCGATCGCCGGGCGAGCGGCGGTCCCGCCGGTGTCCGCATCGACCGGTGGAAGCGGCCGAAGACGCCACAGCAGCAGCCAGCCGAGGATCCAACCGACGCCGAACACCGCGAGATCCACGGCCTCACTCTTGTCGCTGGGTCCGGGCGGGGCCAACGTTCGTGACGGAAATGTGGGCGATGTTCGAGAAACTCCCTTGACCCGGCCACCTCGGACGTGGTTGTGTAGCGATCCAGGTCAGCCAGTCCGGCGCCCGCGACACGACGAGACGAGAGGATCACCGATGAGCATCACGCCCACCGCCATCATCCGCTCGGCATCGCCGCGCCCGTACGCCGGTGTCCATGGGGCATCGCTGTCGGTCTCGACGACCGGCTCGCTCCAGGGTTCGTCGTTCGGCGGCAATTGGGTGTGCGGCGACCACATGTCGACCGAGCACAACCCGACCACCGCCAACACCACCGGCTCCAAGCGACTCGGCCCCGGCTCCTTCGTAGGAGTTCTGACGTAACACCAACGTCAGATCACCTCTCACGAGGCCGCCGGGTTCCGACCCGGCGGCCTCTTTGGTTTTTCCGACTCCATCTCTGTCCCACTCAACCAACACAACGCACCGAAAGGCACCGACCATGACCCTTCTGGACTCGTCCAACGACCTCACTGCCCACAACGACTTCGAACAGGACCACACCATGTACCACTCCACGCTCATCGAACCCCGTGACTCGGCGCTGCTCGAGCCGCGAGAACCTGACAGTCCGAGACCGCCCGGCGAGGAACCGGCCCGACGGCTGGTCGCTCGCTGCGCGGACGGCCACGGCACCCTCGAGCGCGTTGTTCTTCTCCGACAACGTGATCGACATCGCACGCGCCAAGGCGATGTGCGGCCTGTGCCCCCTGCAGGCCGACTGCCTCGCCGGCGCCCTCGAGCGTGAGGAGCCATGGGGCGTGTGGGGCGGCGAGTTGCTGTCGGGCGGGCGCATCATCGCCAACAAGCGTCCGTGCGGGCGTCCGCCCAAGCACCCGCGCCCCGAAATGGTGATCGACGAACTCGGCCCCGTCGAGATCCCGGTCGCCGTCGCCTGAGCCTCGAGCCCCCGAAACCCCCGTTTGTGTTGCGTTTTCGCTGACCCGGTTCATCCGGAATGCGACGCAAACGTGGGGTTGGGGGGCTCGGGGTCGGGTGGGGGTGGTGCGACGGTGGTGTGACGGTGAACGAACGCGAACAACTGGCGGAGCCGAATCGGTGGGCGTGGCACGTGTCAGTAGCCTCGAAGGCGTGAAGATCCGTCCACGACTCCTCGTCGGATCGCTGCTCGCTGCCGTCGCAGTGATCGGTGTTGCCGTCTGGATCCAGAGTTCCGACGGCGACGACGGCGAGTTCGATGCCACCCTCAGTGACCCCCAAACCGTGATCACGTTCCCGAACGACGGGCTCGGCAACGACGACGTCCAAGGTGACCCGTTCCCCGACGTCGCGCTGATCGACGTCGACGACACCGAGGTCATGACCTCCGAGTTCCTCGGAGAGCCGTTGGTCGTCAATCTCTGGTACTCGACCTGCCCGCCCTGCGCGAAGGAACTCCCCGAGTTCGCCGAGGTCGACGCCGAAACCGACGATGTCCGCTTCGTCGGCGTCAACACGCTCGACTCACTCGAGGTGATGGAGCGCTTCGCCGGTGAGCGCGGCGTCGAATACGACCTGTTCCGAGACGAGTTCGCCGAACTCGCCGATGCGATCGGCGTCACGGCGATGCCGGTCACGCTGTTCGTCACCTCCGACGGAACCATTGTCGAACAGACCGGAGCGCTCGACGCCGACGAACTGCGCACCAAGGTCGCCGACCTGATCGCCGTCGACCAGGGCTCCGCATGAGCTTGTCGTTCATCCGGGGCATGGTCGCGGCAGTGAACCCGTGCGGGTTCATCCTGCTGCCGACCTACCTGATGTACTTCCTCGGCCTCCAGGGGGCGATGCCGGGCTCGCAACGCGCCACCATGCGCCGTGCCGTGATCGTCAGCGCCGCCGTCTCCGCCGGGTTCCTCTCGGTGTTCCTGGTCGCCGGCGTCATCTCCTACAACTTCACGAGCTGGATCAACGAGAACGCCAAGTACGCGACCGGCGGCATCGGCGTTGCGCTCCTCGTGCTCGGCATTGCCATGCTGTTCGGCTACAAGCTTCCGTTCATGACGCCGCGGCTCGACACCGGCGGCTCCGGCGGGCCCAAGCAGACCGTCGGCGCGATGTTCGTGTACGGCATTGCCTACGCCGTCGCGTCGATCGGGTGCACGATCGGGCTGTTCATCGCCACGGTGTTCAGTAGCAGTCGTCGCGATGGCATCGTGTCCGGCGTCGGCAACATGCTCGCCTACGGCGCAGGGATGGCTCTGCTCGTCAGCGCACTGACGATCGCATTGGCGTCGGCGAACACCGGTCTCCTCAAGCTCCTTCGCGGCAGCCTGCAGTACGTCGACCGGATCGCAGCGGTCTTCGTGGTGATGTCGGGCTTCTACCTGCTCTGGTATTTCTACTGGGTCGACATCAAAGAAGAGGGCGACCCGATCACCGACTGGGCGCTCGAACGCCAGGCGCAGGCGACAGCGTTCCTCACCGACCACTGGCAGATCGTCGGGCTGGTGATGATCGTGATCGTCGGTGGCGCCATGGCGTACGCCTGGTCGCGTCCGAACGCGGCGATCGATGCGCCGGCGGCTCCCGTCGACGAACCCTCGTCGCCCGGCTCTGCCTGAACGTCCCGTCGAGGGCCGGCTACAGGTAGTTGATCGCGCGTGCCTGTGCGGAGAGTTCGTCGCGATGATCGGGATGGGCGACCGAGATGAGTGCCCGAGTCCGCTCCCGGATCGATCGTCCGCGCAGCTCGGCGACCCCCCATTCCGTCACGATCTTGTCGACGGTGTTCTTCGGGGTGGTCACCACGTCGCCGGCCGCGAGTTGGGGCACGATGCGTGAGTTGCCGTGCGAGGTCGTCGAGTGCAGTACCACGAACCCTTGACCGCCCTCGGAGTACACAGCGCCCCGCGCGAAGTCGTTCTGGCCCCCTGACGACGAGTAGTACTGGCCGCCGATCGTCTCCGAGGCGCACTGGCCCAGGAAGTCGACCGTGAGCGTTGCGTTGACCGACACGAAGTTCTTCTCGTTGGCGATGATGCGCGGGTCGTTGACGTACCGAACGGCGTGCAGCTCGATCGCGGTGTTCTCGTGGAGGAACTCGTGCAGTCGCGCCGTGCCGAGCGCGAACGTTCCGACTGCTTTCGTGCGGTTCAGGCGTTTGCGGACGCCGTTGACGACGCCGGACTCCATCAGGTCGACGACACCGTCGGAGAGCAGCTCGGTGTGGATGCCGAGGTCCTTGTGGTCGCTCAGCGATGCCATGATCGCGTTCGGGATCGCCCCGATGCCGGTCTGGATGGTGGCGCCGTTGGGGATGCGTTCGGCGACGAATGCCGCAATCCTGCAGTCGGTGTCGCCCGGCGATGCAGGCGGGACCTCGACGAGCGGACGGTCGCTTCGACACCAGCCCACCACCTGCGACAGATGCACCTGATTGCGTCCGAACGTGCGTGGCATGTCGTCGGTGACTTCGAGGAAGAACCGGCCCCTGCCGATGAAGCTCGACGTGTAGTCGGCCGACACGCCGAGCGAGAAGTAACCATGACGGTCGGGCGGCGAGGCGGCGGCCACGACCAGCGGGTCGTCGGTGCGCATCCGCATCAGCGCGTACACCTCGGAGAAGTGGGCCGGCACGAGGCCGATCGACCCGTCGTTGAAGTACGGACGGGTCACGTGCGACAGGAAGTACGAAATGTGCTTGAGGCGCGTGCCGTACGCACCGTGGATGTAGGGCCGATCGTGGATCGCGTGCATCTGGTGCACCCGTACCTCGTCGATGCGCGGGTCGCCGGCTGCGGCGGCGGCGTCGATCTGTTCCATGACGGCGGTGGCCTCACCGTTGCCGAGTGGGACGATGATCTGCGTGCCCGGACCGATGTGCTCGAGCACGTCGGCGGGTTGGTTCGGCGCAGTGAGTGGTGCCGTGGTCATGGTCTCTACGGTAGGGCCGGTATGAACGCCTCGGAACCCTCTTCCTCCAGTCCGTCCTCCGCGCAGGCACCGATCGACCCGACGCTCGTCCCCGTGAAGCCGGCGGCGACCGTGATGCTCGTGCGCGATGCACTCGACGGCGAGCCCGGTGTCGAGGTGTTCATGCTGCGTCGCACCGCCAACGCGGTGTTCGGTGCCGGGATGTTCGTCTTCCCGGGTGGGCGCGTCGATGGGGTCGACGGAGCCGACGACATCGCCCGCTTCTGTCATGGTCTCGATGACCAGGCCGCCAGCCGCCAGCTCAGCATCGATCACGGTGGGCTCGCGTACTGGGTGGCTGCGATCCGTGAGTGTTTCGAGGAGGCCGGCGTGCTGTTGGCGACGCGACGCGACGGCGGACCCTTGGTACTGCGCAATGAGGATCGCCACGAGATCCACGACAGCTCGCTGTCACTGGTCGAGCTGTGTCGGCGTGATGACCTCGTGCTCGACTTGTCGACGACCTACTACGTCGATCACTGGATCACCCCGATCGGCGAGCAGCGCCGCTTCGACACCCGCTTCTTCATGACGGAACTGCCGGTCGATCAGGAGCCGCTGCACGACGACAAGGAGACCGTCGAGAGTTTGTGGGTCCGACCCGCCGAGGCGTTGCGGATGCAGGCCGCGGGCGAGTTGATGATGATGCCGCCGACGATGGCGAACCTCCGATTCCTCGAACCACATGCGAACGCCGCGGCGGCGCTTCGGGCCGCGGCGCTGGTCGAGAACCCGCCGTGCGTGCTGCCGAAGATCCGTCGCGACGCCGACGGTCGCATCACTGGCGTGGCCATGCCCGGCGACGCCGACTACGACGACCTCGTCTGACGGACGCGATGTGCCACGGCCTCAGCGGACCGGGTACCGCTGGTGTGTCGCGACCCACGTCTCCCACCGATGAGCCAGGCGACCGGATACGGCGGTTTCGCTCATCACAGTCCCGAGAGCCTCCACCGATGAGCCAGGCGACCGGATACGGCGGTTTCGCTCATCACATCCCGAGAGCCTCCACCGATGAGCCAGGCGACCGGATACGGCGGTTTCGCTCATCACAACCCCCATTTCTGAGCACAGGACCTGGCGCCCAATCCGCGCGGGACCCTGACATCGGTGTACGTGTCAGCGGGTGATGGTGACGGGGGTGACCGCTTCGAACTCGTGTGCGGTACAGCCGGCCAGGTCGACGTCGGCGGGCGGCGTCGGGGGAGCGATCTCGGAGAGGATCCGCGCGGCGATCCTGCGGAACTCGTCGGCCGCGGCGCCGGTGCCGGCGAGCGACACCGGGTCGCCCGCGTCGCCGCCGGCCGCCACCGCTGCTTCGAGCGGCACTTTGCCGAGCAGCGGCGCCCCGATCTCGTCGGCGAGTGACTGCCCGCCGCCCTCGCCGAACAATGCGTACGACTCGCCGTGGTCGCAGGTGAACGCGCTCATGTTCTCGATCACGCCGATCACCTCGAGGAAGCTGCGCCGGGCCATGTCGGCCGCACGCTGCGCGACCTTCTGGGCGGCGAGCGCAGGCGTGGTGACCACGATCAGCGACGTGCTCGGCAGCATCCTCGCGAGACCCATCTGGACGTCGCCCGTGCCGGGTGGCATGTCGATCAGCAGATAGTCGAGGTCGCCCCACTGGACGTCGCGGAGGAATTGCTCGACGGCTTTGGTGAGCATCAGGCCTCGCCACATCAAGGCCGTGTCCTCCTCGACGAGGAAGCCGGTCGACACCACTTTGAGCACGCCGTTGCCCACCACCCGCTCATTCGGCACGATCTTGGGTTTGTCGGATCCCTCGACCTGACGGGCTTCCATGCGGTCGGAGATGCCGAGGAGGCGGGGCACGGAGAAGCCCCAGATGTCGGCGTCGAGCACGCCGACCGTGTGGCCCGCGTCGGCGAGCGCCGCAGCCAGGTTCACGGTGACCGAGCTCTTGCCGACGCCGCCCTTGCCGCTGGCGATCGCCAACACCTTGCAGCTGAGTGGGATCTCGGTGTCGGGTGCGTTCTCTCGGGCGTTCCAACGGGCCTTGGTCATCACCTCGGTGCGTTCGTCGGCGTTCATCTCGCCCCACGAGATCTTCACGTCGCTGACGCCGGGATGCACCGACACCTTGGCCTCGACCTCGCGCTTGATCTCGGCGCGTAACGGACATCCACGAATCGTCAGCTTGACGCCGACCGTGACGAGGCCGGCGGGCGTGATGTCGACCGACGGCACCATGCCGAGCGACACGATGTCGGCGCCGAGTTCCGGGTCGATCACCGTGGCGAGCGCGGCCATGACGTCGTCGTGCGTCGGTGGAGCGATCGAGGCAGACATGTCTGGCATTTTACCGGCCGGGACCGTGTAATCTCCGGGTGTGGTTCAGGAACGCAGCAGTGTGACCTCGGCAATGCCGGGCCCTCCGCAGCTCGACCTGCTCAAGGCGCTCGGCGACAACACCCGCTATGCGATCTATCTCGAACTCGCCCGTTCGGCCCGTCCGCTCGCCACTGCCGACATCTCCGAGTCGCTCGACCTGCATCCGAACACGGTTCGCCCTCACCTCGAACGGATGCGAGAGGCCGGACTGCTCGACGTCGAAGTCGGCGGTCGTGGCGACGTCGGACGACCGCAGCACCGGTACTCGATTGCGGCGAATGCCCCGTCACTCGGATTCGAGCCACCGACGATGCCGGTGCTGGCTCGGATGGTGCTCGCGATGGCGGCGCGGCTCCAGGCGAGTGCTGACGACGCCGAAGCGGTGGGGCGATCGGAAGGCGCGGTGCGCGCCCAGCCCTACGCGCAGGCCCCGTCCACCCTCGAAGCGCTGGTGTCCGACCTCGATCGACTCGGCTTCGACCCGGTCGTCACCGACACCGCCGACGACCCCGATGCCGCCCTCGTCGCGTTCAGTCACTGCCCGTTCGCCGAGCTCGCCGAGGCGCACCCAGAACTCGTCTGCGGTCTGCACCGCGGGCTGGTCGCCGGATTCGTCGCGCAGATGGGCGACGCCGAGATCGACGAGTTCTGCACGCTCACCAGCCGCACACCGTGTCGTGTGACGGTCGCTTCCCGCTAAATTGAAACACCTGCAACCAGGAGGTCCCCGAATGATCACGCTCACCGATTCCGCCGCCGTCAAGGTCCGTCAGCTGCTCGCCGACGAAGGTGCCGAAGATCTGGCACTGCGCGTCGCCGTCCGGCCCGGTGGCTGCAGCGGCTTCTCCTACGAGATGTTCTTCGACGGCGACATCGCCGCCGACGACAACCAGGCCACCTACGGCGACGACGGTACGGTCAAGGTCGTTGTCGACCCGGCCTCGGCGCAGCTGCTCGAAGGTGCCACCCTCGACTACAAGGACGGGCTCGACCAGTCCGGGTTCGCCATCACGAACCCCAACGCATCACGCACCTGCGGGTGCGGATCCAGCTTCTCCTGAGCGGGAACTGAATTCGCGAGCGCAGTACGTCGTCCTCAGGACGACGCGCGTTCGAGCACCTCGACGAGTTCGGTCTCGTCCCACACCGCATCGAGGCGTTCGACGACCGTTCCGTCCGTCGCGATCACGAACAGCGCGGGCTCGAACGTGAGGTTTGCGGCTTCGACGGCGGGTGCGGGAATGGTGGCGGTGTTGTCGGTGTAGACCTCGGCATGGACCCAGGTGAAGGTCTCGCCGTATCGGTCCTGGACGGAGATCATCGATTCGAGCGCCGGAGCGCACGTGCCGGTCTGGCAGAACGCCGGCGTGCCAACCAGGTAGGCGACCGGCTTGCCCGCCAGGAGGGCATCGGTCAGCGTCACGTCGTGGAACGGACAGGGCTCCGGTTCTCTCGTACAGATCGGGTCGACGCCGCGGCTGTCGTCGACCGTCGGCGTGTCGAATGGCGGCATCGTGTCACCGGGGCCTGGGACGGCGACCGAACCCGGCTCCATCACCTGGAACGCAGCGCCTCCCTCGGGCCCGCCCTCGACGACGAGGTAGTAGATCCCCGGCGTCTCGATCGGCACCCGGAAGCTGTAGTACGGCCCTGATTCGAGGTCGCGACGTGTCGTGGAGATCGACAGTCCGAGCGGGTTGGCGTCGACGTCGGTGACTTCCGCGTTCAGCGAGTCCGGCCCATCGGACACGAGACGACCGTCGGCGGTTGCGAGGCTGATCGGGAGGCGCTGGAGCCCCGGCTCCTGGACGTCCTGCGGAAAGCGCTGCGCGATCACGTACGTGCCGAACGGGATTCCTGGCGTCGAGCCCGTCGAGGTGTCGGTGGTGCCAGAGGCGCCCGGTGTGCTGTTGTCGGCATCCGACGATCCGTCATCGCTCGAGCCACACGCAACGAGGAATGCGCTCGCTGCGGCACCTCCCAGCAGGATGCGGCGCGAGACCCGCAATGGTGCGTTGTCGGAGGCATCGGTCGTCGGGGAGGGTTCCATGCGTCATCGACGATAACGCCTCGTGCGCTGGCGGCCCCGGCGACCCCTGGCACGTGGAGTGCGTCTGGCAGTAGGTTGCTCCGCCATGAGCAAGCCCCTTGGTCCCTACACCCCCGTCGTGCGCGCCGGTGACTTCGTCATCGTGTCCGGACAGGGCGGTATGCGCGATGGCGTGAAGGTCGACGGCGGGGTTCGCGCCGAGACCGTCCAGACGATGCAGAACGTCGCGGCGCAACTCGCGACGGTGGGCGCTTCGTTGAGCGACGTCGTGAAGACGACGTGTTTCCTCACCGACATGGAGAACTTCACGATCTTCAACGAGGCCTACGCCGAGGCGCTGGGTTCGCATCGACCGGCGCGCTCGACGGTCGGCGTGGCGGCGCTGCCTGGCAACTTCCTCGTCGAGGTCGAAGCCTGGGCCTACGTTCCTCAGGGGTGACCACGCCGACGGGTCGATGCGACTGGGCGCTCACCGGCGGTCCGGCGATCGGTGATGCCTACATCCGCTACCACGACGAGGTGTGGGGCGTTCCCGAGCGTGACGCCCGAGTGCTGTTCGAGTTCCTGATCCTCGAAGGCGCTCAGGCAGGGCTGTCGTGGTCGACGATCCTGCGCAAGCTCGACGGGTACCGACGCGCCTACGACGGATTCGATCCCGAACTGATCGCTGGGTACGGCGACCGGGATGTCGCCCGTCTGCTCGCCGACGAAGGGATCGTGCGCAACCGGGCGAAGGTGGCCGCATCGATCCGCAACGCACAGGCCTGGCTCGAACTCGACGACCCGGCGGCGTACCTGTGGAGCTTCACCGACGGCGAGGTCATCCAGAACACGTGGCCCGACATGGCCGCAGTGCCCGCCTCGACCGAGCGGTCCGAAGCGATGAGCCGGGATCTCAAACGCCGAGGGTTCACGTTCGTCGGGCCGACGATCTGTTACGCGTTCATGCAGGCCACCGGCATGGTCAACGACCACATCGTCACCTGCTTTCGCCACCACGACTGCGCGGCGCTAGCGTGACCGTATGCCTGGCGCCATCGCCCTCGTGATCGTTCTGCTCCTGTTCCCCGTCGTGGTGATCATGAGCGGCGCCGTCGCCTCCGCGATCATCGGCGAGGTGTTCTATCGAGACGGTCGTTTCCGTTTCAAGGACAACGAACTCCTCGACCTCCCCGACTGACGTACACCTGGTGTCTGACACCGTGTGTACGTGCGGCACACTGGCGGCATGCATACACACGATCGGGCGACCGAGGAGCTGACCGAGGCGATCGTCCGGTACTCGATCGATCGGATGCGGCTCGATCCGCCGCCGCTCGATCAGCCGCGATCGCCGCAGGAACTCCGCGAGGATGCTGGCGTCACGATCACACCGGGCGGTCTCGGTGGGATCGAGGCATTGCGCGTCTTCGAAGACGTGCTCGCCCCGGCATGCATTTCGGTCGATCATCCCCGATTCCTGTCCTTCGTGCCGGCGGCACCGACCGAGGCCTCGATCCTCTTCGATCTGGTGGTCGGAGCGTCGAGTGTGTACGCGGGTTCGTGGCTGGAAGGTGCCGGCGCGGTCCACGCGGAGAACGAGGCATTGCGGTGGATCGCCGACCTCGTCGGGCTGCCGGCGGCGGCCGGCGGCGTGTTCGTGAGCGGCGGCACCGCCGGCAACCTCAGCGCCCTGATCGCGGCCCGGTGGCGGTGGCGGCAGCGCGGCGAATGGCGCCCACGACCGCACCAGAGGGCTGATCGTCGCGTCGGCGGGCGCCCACTCGTCGGTCGTCCAAGCGGCGCGAGCGATGGATGCCGACGTGATCGCAGTCCCCGCGGACGAACGAGGTCGCATGGTCGGCGATGCGCTGAGCGAGGTGGTCGCGGCGCTCGATGACCTCGATCGCGAGCGTGTGTTCGCGGTGGTCGCCACGTCGGGCACGACGAACGTCGGCGTGATCGATGACCTGCAGGGCGCTGCCGACGTCGCAGCGTCGCTCGCCACGTGGTTCCACGTCGACGGCGCGTACGGCGGGGCAGCGCTCGCCGCACCAAGTGTCCGACGGCGCTTCGACGGGATCGAATGCGCCGACAGCTTCATCGTCGATCCACACAAGTGGCTCTTCGCTCCGTTCGACTCGTGCGCGCTGCTGTACCGCGATCCCGCGATCGCCCGTGGGGCACACACTCAGCACGCCGAGTATCTCGACGTGCTCCACTCCGCCGACGCGGCCGACGAACCGTGGAACGCGAGCGACTACGCCCACCACCTCTCGCGTCGGGCGCGCGGCCTGCCGCTGTGGTTCAGCCTCGCCACGTATGGAACCGACGCCTACTCGGAGGCGGTCGAGACCACGCTCGCCACCACTCGGGTGGCGGCCCGCCTGATCGACGATTGCGCCGACACTGAACTGCTGATGGAACCCGAACTGTCGATCGTGCTGTTCCGTCGCATCGGGTGGACTCCCGAGCAGTATCAGTCGTGGAGCGACGCCGAGCTGGCCGGTGGTCGCTCGTTCATCGTGCCGACGACCTGGCAGGGCGAGGTGGTGCTCAGATTCTGCATCGTCAATCCCCGCACCACGGAGGACGACATCCGCTCGATACTCGCCACGCTGGCCGAGGACCCGACGTGAGCAGCGACCTCCCGCCGACCGCCGACCTCGTCGTCGCCAACGCACGGTGCGTCGCCACCGTCGACGCCGAGCGGCGCGAACTCGATGGGGGATGGGTGGCGATCACCGACGGGTTGGTCAGCGACATCGGCACCGGTCCGGCGCCGCGGGCGGCCACCGTGCTCGACGCCACCGACTGCCTCGTCACCCCAGGTCTGGTCAACGCGCATCACCACCTCTACCAGAACCTGACACGGGCCTTCCCGCCGATGACCGACAAGCCGTTGTTCGGCTGGTTGCAGTCGCTGTATCCCCTGTGGCGTGGGCTCGACACCGAATCGGTCCACGTGTCGGCCTGGGTCGGCCTCGCCGAGCTGGCGTTGGCGGGATGCACGACCTCGACCGACCATCTGTACCTCCACCCCCACGGTGCCGGCGACCTGTTGACCGCCGAGATCGACGCTGCCCGCGACCTCGGTGTCCGGTTCCATCCCACCCGCGGTTCGATGTCGCTGTCGGAGAAGGACGGCGGCCTGCCGCCCGACGACGTCGTGGCCGACGACGACGAGATCCTCGCGGCGTGCGACGACGCCGTACATCGCCACCACGACCGGTCGTTCGGGGCGATGACCCGGATCGCCCTCGCCCCGTGCTCGCCCTTCAGCGTCACCGAGGAGCTGATGGTGCGCACCGCCGAGCTCGCCGAGCGGCTCGACGTCCGACTGCACACGCACTTTGCGGAGAATGCCGAAGACGACGCTTTCAGTCTGGCGACGTTCGGGTGTCGACCGATGGAGTACCTCGAACGCACCGGTTGGTGCACGGACCGGACGTGGGTGGCGCATTGTGTGATGCCCGACCACGACGAGATCCAGCGCCTCGGCGCAGCGGGTGTGGGGGCCGCGCACTGCCCGTCGAGCAACATGATCCTGTCGTCGGGCATCGCCCCGGTCGTCGAACTCCGTGCCGCCGGTGTGCACGTGGGGCTCGGCGTCGACGGCTCGTCATCGGCCGACGCCGCGTCGTTGTGGTTGGAAGCTCGTCAGGCGATGTTGCTCGCCAAGCTCCGCAGCGGCGCCGGAGCCGGTACGGCCCGGATGGCGCTGGAAATGGCAACGATCGGTGGTGCGGGTTGCCTCGGCCGGCTCGGTGAGATCGGCTCGCTCACCGTCGGCGCGGTCGGCGACGTTGCCGTCTGGCCCCTGACCGGGCCGGCCTTCGCCGGTGCGCTCGCTGATCCGATCGAGGCGTGGTTGCGTTGCGGGCCCGTGTCCGCCCGCCACACGGTGGTGGCCGGTCGGGCTGTCGTTCGTGATGGTTCCCTCGTGTCCGAGCGGGTCGAGGAGATGCTGGCCGCGCACGACCGCCTCGCTCGTCGACTCCAAGCCGGGTGACGCCAACCGTGGGTCCGAGTTGACCAGACTGTCGGCGTGAGATTCCCCCGATCACACGGCTCGTCGACGACGTCTGCGCTCGTCGCTGGTCTCGTCGTTGCCGTCGTTGCGTTGGCCGGATGCTTCGACGATCAGACCGGGACCAACGAGACCGGCGCCAACGTTCCTTCGCCTGTCATCGACGTGTCGGGGGATCCTGCAGCGATCAGCGGTGCGGGCGACGCGAGCGCCGACGGCGCCGCGGGCATCGACACTGTCGTGATGATCGGTGATTCGATCACCAAGGGCTCGACGCCGCCGCTCGAGGAGCGGTTCGATCTGCTTGGCCTCGACCACTTGATCGCGGCGGAGAACGGCAAGCGGATGGCGGTCTCGGCGCAGGAGAACCCGAGCGGTGCCGACCTGGCGGCATTCCTGGCAGCGAACAGCGATGGCGACCACTCCGACGAGGTGTGGGTCGTCGCGCTCGGCACGAACGACGTCAGCCAGTACTCAGGACCCGAGAACATTGCGGCGTCGGTCAACGACGTGCTCAACGAGGTGCCCGAGGATGCCGCGCTGGTGTGGGTCGACATCTACTTCCGCGACCGCCCCGAGGATGCTGCGGTGGTCAACTCGATCATCCGAGATCGGGTGACGCGACGAGGCGACAGCGTCATCGCTCCGTGGACCGCGTTCGCCGAGACCGAGGGCGTACTGACCGGCGACGGGGTGCATCCGACGCCCGAGGGAGCCGACGTGTTCGCCTTCGTGGTCACCGACACCGTTCGCGCCTTCCTCGACCGCTGACGCCCGGTCTTGCGCAACGCAAACGGTGATGGGGCGGAGGTCAGGTGTCCCAGCGGGACTGACCGAAGCGGTAGCCGACCGAGCGGACCGTCTGGATCAGGTTGGCGTGTTCCTCGCCGAGCTTGGCGCGCAGGCGCCGGACGTGGACGTCGACCGTGCGGGCACCGCCGTAGTACTCGTAGCCCCACACGCGGCTCAGCAGCATCTCGCGGGTGAACACCTTGCCGGGGTTCTGGGCGAGGAACTTCAACAGCTCGTACTCCATGTACGTCATGTCGAGCGGGCGTCCAGCGATGGCGGCCTGGTAGGTCTCGAGGTTGAGCGTCAGCTCGCCGTACTCGACCAGTTCGGCACGGTGCAGGTCGATGTCGGTCGCGAGCAGGTGCCGCAGTCGCGCTTCGAGTTCGGCAGGATGAAACGGGGTGAGGCAGAAGTCGTCGAAGAGTTCGTCGCGGTGTTCGAGGTCGCCGAGCTGGGCGCCGCCGACGAGCAGCATCACGGGAAACGTGCGGTCACCGCCCTTGCGGATCGCGCGCAGGTACGCCCAGCCGCCATCGGGGTCGCTGCCGATGTCGACGATCGCTCCGGCCCAACCACCTGGCGGCGCATGTTCGTCGCTGTCGCTGCCCGACACGGCCTTCCACGCGTACCCGGCCAGGTCGAGGGTGCGCGCCAGTTCCGGCGTCGCCGGGTCGGGAACGACCGCCACCATCGACTCACGTCCGGCCACGGTCACAACGTCCCGAGGTAACGGTCCCGCTCGAACGGGGTGACCTGGGTCTTGTAGCTGCGCCATTCGCTGCGCTTGTTGCGCAGGAACCATTCGAAGATGTGCTCGCCGAGCGCCTCTTGGACGAGCGTCGAGTTCTCCATCACGATCAGCGCATCGTTGAGCGACTGCGGCAATTGCCGTATGCCGAGCTTGGCCAGCACGTCGTCGCCGATCTCGAACAGGTTGGCGTCGGCCTCGTCGGGCAGTTCGTAGCCCTCGCGGACGCCACGCATCCCGGCTGCCAGCATCAGGCTGAACGCGAGGTACGGGTTGCATGCCGGGTCTGCCGAGCGGTACTCGATCCGCGTCGCGGTGGGGTTGCCCTTCTTCGGGATCGGCACGCGGATCAGCCCGCTGCGGTTGTTGCGGGCCCAGCTGATGTGGACGGGCGCTTCGAATCCGGGCACGAGCCGCTTGTAGCTGTTGACGGTCTGGTTGGTGACTGCCGTGATCTCGGCTGCGTGGTGCAGCATGCCGGCCATGAACGACTTCGCCGTCGGCGAGAGGTGGTAGGCGTCGTCGGCGTCGTAGAAGGCGTTGTCGTCGCCGCGGAAGAGCGACAGGTGGACGTGCATCCCCGAGCCTTGGACGCCTTCGAGGGGCTTGGGCATGAACGTGGCGTGCACCCCGTTGTGTGAGGCGACCTCCCGCACGGCGAGCCGGAACGTCATCATGCTGTCGGCCATCGTGAGCGCATCGGTGTGGCGCAGATCGATCTCTTGCTGACCCGGCGCGTCCTCGTGGAAGCTGTACTCGACCGGGATGCCGAGCGCTTCGAGCGTCCGGATCGTCTGCTTGCGCAGCTCGCCGGTGACGTCGCTGGTGGTGAGGTCGAAGTAGCCGCCCTGGTCGATCGGAATCGGCGGCTGGCCCGCCGTGAGCGGCTCGAAGTAGAAGAACTCGACGTCGGGGGCGACGTAGAACGTGAGGCCTGCCTCGTGGGCTTCTTTCACGTGACGGCGCAACACCTGGCGGGGGTCGCCTTCGAACGGTGTGCCGTCGAGGTGGTGGATGTCGCAGAAGATGCGCGCCTCGGGAACCTTCGGATCGCCCCACGGGAGCAGCTCGAACGTGTCGGGGTCGGGCATCGCCAGCACGTCGGCTTCCTGCACGCGCGAGAACCCGTCGATCGACGAGCCGTCGAAGGTCATGCCGTCCTCGAGTGCGTTCTCGAGCTCGGCGGGTGAGATCGCGAGGCTCTTGAGCGTGCCCAGCACGTCGGTGAACCACAGTCGCACGAGCCGCACGCCGCGTTCTTCGACGCTGCGCAGGACGTAGTCGCGCTGCTGTTCGCGCATGTCGGTCATCTCCTGAGTCTCTCGCGGTTCGGGTGGAAATGCGACAGGACGGGAGCCACAGCCCCCGTCCTGTCGTCGTGCGGTGTTCGGTTCACATCGGGGCTGCGCCCCGGCGCGTCACTTCATTGCGCCGCAGACGGTCTCCACCATCAGACGAGCAACGATGTACGGGTCGATGTTCGCGTTCGGGCGACGGTCCTCGAGGTAGCCCTTGCGGTCGACGGCGACCTGCCACGGGATGCGGATCGAGGCGCCGCGGTCGGACACGCCGTAGCTGAACTGGTCGTAGCGCTGCGTCTCGTGAGCGCCGGTCAGGCGGTCGGCGATGCCCTGGCCGTAGTTCTCGATGTGCAGCGCCGCCTTCTCGCCGAGCGCCTTGCAGGCGGCTTCGATGTACTTGTAGCCACCCTCCTCCCGCATTTCGATCGTCGAGAAGTTGGTGTGCGCACCGGCCCCGTTCCAGTCGCCCTTGGCGGGCTTGGCGTCGAGCGTGGCGGCGATGCCGTAGTCCTCACCGATCCGGTAGAGCAGCCAACGGGCGATCCACAGTTGGTCGGCGACTTCGAGCAGGCCGACGGGGCCGACCTGGAACTCCCACTGACCGGGCATGACCTCGGCGTTGATACCCGAGATCGACAGGCCAGCGGCAAGACACGCCTCGAGGTGGTCTTCCACCAGCGGGCGACCGTGGATCTCGTCCTCGCCGACACCGCAGTAGTAGCCACCCTGCGGTTCGGGGTAGCCGGCCGGCGGGAAGCCGTAGGGTCGGCCTTCCTTCATCAGCGTGAATTCCTGCTCGATGCCGAACATCGGCTCGTGCTTCTTGTACTTCTTGGCCGTCTTGGCCGCAGCTGCGCGGCATGTTGGTCGGGTGCGGCTTGCCGTCGACCAGCATCACCTCGCACATGACGAGCACGTCGTCGCCGCCGCGGATCGGGTCCGGGTAGCTGGCGACGGGCTTGAGCACGCAGTCGCTCTTGTCGCCAGTGGCCTGGTTGGTGCTGGAGCCGTCGAAGCCCCAGAGCGGCAGCTCAGCGCCGTCTTCCAGGATCTTCGTCTTGGAACGCAACTTGGATGTCGGCATCGTGCCGTCGATCCAGATGTATTCGGCCTTGTAAACCACAGTTGTCCTCAATTCCGTCCCCGAAGTCCGGGGTGATGATTAGGGGTGCAGGCGAATCAACCTAGGGCGTCCGCCAATGGCGAGCGGAATCCTCGCAGCGGCCAGTTGCCGACCGATTGCTCGATCATGAACGGCGTGTGAACAGGGGTGACCCGTTCAGTCGGCCAAGGTGGCAAACGCTCGGACCTGGGTAGGTCTGCATCCCTGACGTGATCGCCGTACTGAGATCGACGAACATCACCGGCTCGCTCAGCGTCCGACGATGGCGTACGTCTCGAGGTCGGGGTCGGCCTCGATCTGGGCGTCGGTGTAGGCGACCTGGCGCCACTGCTTCTCGCTGAATTCGAAGGTCTGTGCGTCGAACAGCGGCGACGTGCGATCACCGGTCTGGCCGTAGACGAGGAGCGCCCACGCTTCGACCTCGTCGCCGGTGAAGTCGACGGTCATCACGAAGCTGGTGCCGTAGTTGATCCGGTACCCCTCGCCTCGCAGCGAGCTGCCGATGGCGACTGCCTCACCCCGCTGTGGTGCCGGTTCGCTCGACGATGAACTTCCGCGCCACGTCACGATGTTGGTGACGCCGTCGTCGCTCGTGCCGCCGTGGATCGAGATGCGAGTTTCGGAACGCTCGGTGAACTGCGACGCACCCAGCGTGGTGTCGAGAGCGAAGCCGGCCTTGGTGATGGTCTGGACTGCACGCGCCATCGATTGCAGCAGGGGGGCGGTGTCGGCAGCCGGAACCGACGGTGTGAGCGTCGGACGCATCGGATCGAACGCATCGTCGAAGAGCGGCCCGGTGTTCTCGAACGCAGCATCGTCGAATCGGCCCATCGTTTCGCGCCAGATCATCGGACCGGACCGGTCGAGGTCGTAGACGCCGTCCCAGCCCGCGAGCACGTTGCACGCCGCGGTGAGGTCAACCGACGCCGCAGGCAGGCTGATCGTGCCGTCGGTGGCGAGCAGTTCGGGCACCTCGACGATCGGCGTGGCCCGACATGCGGCGACGGCAGCCGCGCGCAGCAACACTGCGGTGCGGCCAGAGTTCTCGAATGCAGCGGTCTTGACCTCGTCGGCGTCGAACAACCCGTCGGGCCCGGCGAGCCCGGCCGCATTCGTGGCGCCGAGGACCGCTGTGTTCTGCCGGGTGCGCATCGACACTGGCGTGCCCTGTTCGCCGTGCATGATCGAGTACGGACCGGTCAGCGTGAACTCGGCGCTGGGTACCCAGAAGCTGTCGTTTGCATTGAACACGTAGTCGTTGCGTTGCACCATCGGCATCTCGGAGAACGGCACCAGACCCGGGTCACGAGCACCTTCGACGACCTCCCACTGGAAGCGACTGTCGGAACCGTCGAGCAGGACGAACCCCTGGTCGTAGGCGAGTTGGGTGAGCGGATCGGTGAACAGCTTGTCGAAGTACACCTGCTCTGCTTCGGTGCCGAGGTTCGGTGTGGCCGAGGTGTCGCCGTACCAGGTGGTGCCGTCGTCGCCGACGGCCACCGTGTTGAACAGCGGAACGCCCTGGTACTCCGCCGTGAGCGCCTGGAGGTCGGCGATGCTCTGGATCAGTGGCATCCGGGCGTACTGCTCGATCGACTCGTTGTTGTTGATGTTCGCGTCGCGATAGGTGAACACGTTCGTGTCGGTCCAACCGATGCCGGGGAAGTCGATGATCGGGCCGTACTCGCTGCGCCACAGCGTGCGCGTCTCGGTGTCGACGGTGCCATCGGGACGCAGGATGTCGATCGCCACGTCGGTCGACGTCATCGGGACCGACTGCCCGTCGAGGAGGTACGACGTCGGTGTCGCAGGATCGAGTGTCAGGTTGTAGCCGGTCATCCGCTTGCCGGCCGACACCGTGTGGGTCCAGGCCACACCATCGGTGAAGCCGATGCCGACGCCGGGCAACCCGAGCAACTGAGCGCCGTAGACGTCCACCTCGCCCGGCACGGTGAGTTGGACCTCGGCGAAGCGCAGCTCGCCCTCCCACGGGAAGTGCGGGTTGGCCAACAACACACCGCCGTCGTTGCCGGCCACGCGCTCCTTGCCGATCGCCCACCCGTTGCTGGCCAGGCCGGCGTCGTCGACGAGTCCGAGATCGGCCGCCGCGAACTCGGCGAGATCGAATCGATCGGCAGCGGCGCCTCGTCGTCCGCGGACTCCAACCGGTTCGACCGTCGGCGGTTGCGCCGTGCCGATGTAGTCGACGATCGCCCCGCTGCTCGCTTGGAGCGTGACCGAGCGGGCGTAGGCGTAGACCTCGACCGGTGTGATGGGGCGAACCCAATCGGCTCCTGCACACCATCCGCTCAACCTCTTGCCACCGACGTCGGCGAGCTGGTCGTTCCACCCTGCGGTGAACGCCTCGAACTGCTCGGTCACCTCGGCCGAGGCCGTGTCGAAATCGCCGACGGAAATGTCGAAGATGCCGATCGCCTTCCATGCGAAGTCGCTGTCGACATTTTCGCCTTCGGGGCCCGGCCCGAGCGCCGCGGCGCGGGTACTGGTCACCTTCAGGATCTGGTCGATCAGCGTGCACCCATGGTCCTCGCCGCTCACCCAGCCCTGCCCGTACGCGACGTCGGCGAGGGTGTCGCCGATGATGTGCGGCACGCCGTCGGTGGTGCGTCGGACAGTCGCCTCGTAGCGAGGGGGGACCAGCGTGGTGGTCGTGGTGGTCGTGGTGGTCGTGGAGGTGGTGGTCGTGTCGGGCGAGGTCGGCAGCGGGATCGATTCGGGACCCTCGCCGGGCGAACACGCAGCGACGAGCAGCAATCCGACGATCGCCACCCGAGCCATACCCACGGGGCCATAGTGCCAGATCAGACCAGCCGTTCTGCAGCGAGGCCGCCGTTGGCCGTCGCAGGTAGCCTCAGCCATCGTGACGGTGCTGCGAGTGGCGCTCGCTCAACTCAACCCGACGGTGGGCGACCTCGACGGGAACGTGGCCATGATGGTCGATGCGTACGACCGCGCCGAGGCTGCCGGCTGCGACCTCGTGGCGTTTCCCGAGCTGTCGACCACGGGGTATCCGCCCGAGGATCTCGTGCTGAAGCCCGGCTTCGTGGCCGACAACCTCACTGCGTTGTCCAAGCTGGCGGCGCGCACGGGTCGATGTGTTGCCGTGGTCGGCTTCGTCGACCAGGATCGCGACCTGTACAACGCCGCCGCAGTGTGCGCCAACGGCGAGATCGTCGGCACGTACCGCAAACGGCTGCTTCCCAACACCACCGTGTTCGACGAGGCTCGCTACTTCACGCCGGGGCGTGAGTCCGATCCGCTCGAATTGTTCATCGTGGCCGGGGTCAAGGTCGGCATCTCGATCTGCGAGGACATCTGGAGCCCGTTCGGCCCAGTCGCCGAGCAGGCCGCCGCCGGCGCCGAGGTGAGCATCAACATCAATGCCTCACCGTTCCACGCCGGCAAGGGCGCCGAACGCGAACGGATGTTGGCGACACGCGCGTCCGACTCGCATACAGCGATCGTCTACGTCAACCAGGTTGGCGGTCAGGACGAGTTGGTGTTCGACGGCGGGTCGGTCGTCTTCGACCACGAAGGCACGCTGCTCGCACGAGCACCCCAGTTCGTCGACGATCTCATGATCGTTGATGTGCCGGTGCCACCCGTCTACCGCAAACGGCTGCTCGACCCGCGCGGTCGCATCACCGAGGCGTTGTTGCCGACGGTTGCCGTCACGACCGAGCCGGTCGTGCGCGACGACGTTGTCGTCGGCCCGGTGGCAGCTGCCCTCGATGCCGACCGTGAGCTGTACGACGCGTTGGTGCTCGGCACGCGTGACTACTGCGCGAAGAATGGCTTCGACGATGTCGTGATCGCGTTGTCGGGCGGTATCGACTCGACGATCGTGGCGTGCATCGCAGTCGACGCGCTCGGAGCCGAACACGTGCACGGCGTGTCGATGCCGTCGCGTTACTCGAGCGATCACTCCAAGAGCGACGCTCAGCTGCTCGCCGAGAACCTCGGCATCGACTTCCGCACGATCTCGATCGAGCCGGCATTCTCGGCGTATCTCGAGATGCTGGCGCCGTCGTTCGAGGGTCGCGAGCCAGGCCTGACGTACGAGAACATCCAGAGTCGCTGCCGAGGCTTGCTGCTGATGGCGCTGTCGAACGAGTTCGGTTGGATGGCGCTGACCACAGGCAACAAGAGCGAAGTCGCCGTCGGCTACTTCACCATCTACGGCGATTCGGTCGGTGGGTTCGGCATCATCAAGGACGTCCTGAAGACCCGGGTCTACGACCTGTGTCGCTACGTCAACCGCGCTGCCGGGCGTGAGGTCGTGCCGGTCGACGTGATCACGAAGCCGCCGTCGGCCGAACTGCGCCCCGACCAGCGCGACGATCAGAGCCTGCCGCCCTACGAGGTGCTCGATCCGATCCTGCAGCTGTACGTCGAGGACGACCGCACCGCTGGCGAGATCATCGAGTTGGGCCACGACGAGGCGATGGTGCGACGCATCACTCGGCTCGTCGACGTCGCGGAGTACAAGCGCCGCCAGACCCCTCCTGGTGTCCGCGTGAGCCGCAAGGCATTCGGCAAGGACCGACGCCTGCCGATCACCAGCGGCTACCGCGGCTGAGGCATCGTCGTGTCGCCCGCCCGCTCCGAGATCCACCGCACCGTCAGGGACCGCCTCGACGAGAACGACCAGCGCTACACGTCGGGCCGTCGGGCCGTCGTCGACGCGCTCGGCCTCAGCGGACGGTCCGGTCACGCTGCCCGAGCTGATCGAACTCGCCCCGGTGCTCGCGCAGAGTTCCGCCTACCGCAATCTCGCGGTGATGGAGCAGGTGGGCGTCGTGCGACGGTTGGTGCACTCGGCCGACCATGCTCGGTACGAGCTCGCCGAGGACCTCACCGAGCACCACCATCACCTGATCTGCGAGTCGTGCGGCACGGTTCGCGACGTCACGTTGACGCCGGCGCTCGAACGGCGACTCGACGACGCGTTCGATGCGCTGTCCGACGCCGAGGGTTTCCACGCGACGCATCACACGATCGACCTCTACGGCCGATGCGCCGACTGCCAGCCCTGACCCCCGCCCCCTTCCCCAATCCGAAAATGTGCGCTCCGTGCCGCCAGTGACCGGAATCCGCGCACATTTCGGGGTGTTCGGCCGGGTCAGGCCGGGGTGAGCGTGCGTCGTTGGGCAAGGGCGCGTTGTGCGACCGAGCCCGCGAGCACCACGAAGAAGATGATCACCGACGTCAACGCCATGGTGGCGCCGGCTGCGGTGGCGTGGTGGTAGCTGACGAGGATACCGATGAGCGTGGCGAGGGACCCGAGCGCGATCGACACGACCATGATCATGGGAACCCGTCGCACGAGCAGCGACGCGGCGGCCGGCGGAGCGATCAGGAACGCGAACACGAGGAGGTTCCCGACCGACTGGAACGACGACACGATCGAGATCGCCAGCAAGGCGAGCAGTGCCGCCTGAGCGAGGCCTGGTCGGAGCCCGAGCATCGACGCGAGGGAGACGTCGAACGTCATGACGAGAAACGCTCGGTACAGCACGACGACGCCCACCAGAGCGATTGCTGCAGCGATGCCCTGACGGATCACGTCGGAGCTGTCGAGGCCGGTGATCGAGCCGAACAGGAAGCGGTTCAGGTCGCCCGTGTACGACGCGCGCTGCGTCGACATGATCACGACCGCAAGCGCCAGGAATCCGACGAACAGCACGCCGATCGAGGTGTCGTCGGGCAGAGGGGAGTGTCTCCGGATCACGGCGATGCCACCGACCATCGCGCCCGCCGCGACCAGCGCACCGATCGATGTGTCGACGCCGATGATGAACGCAATGGCGATACCCGGCAGGACACCGTGAGCAAGGGCATCACCCAGGAAGCTCATCCCGCGCAACACGACCCAGGTGCCCACCAGCGAGGTGGTGACCACGGTGAGCAGGCCAGCGAGCAAGTGCATCGCGCATCAGTTCGGAGTCGACGAACGGTGCGACCCACCATCCCCACGGATCGCTCAGGAACTCCACGCGTTCAGCTTGCCCCAGCGAGCGCCGCGACGATGGTGTTGGCATTCTGGCGCAGCCAGCCGATGTAGGTCCCCTGCTCGGTGCCCGGCTCGTCGAGGGTGTCGGTGAGCATGCTGATCACTTCGACGTCACCGATCCGATTGGCGAGGGCGTCGGCGTCGGTGGACGAGTTCTGGGTGTCGGCGAAGATTGCGGAGACTCCGGTGGCCTCGATGTCGGCGGCCAGGGCATCGAGTTCGGCCGGGCTGGTCGCAGCGAGGGAACTCGACGACGGGATCACGGTGCCAACGACCTCGAAGTCGTACCGGTCGGCGAAGTACCCGAGTGAATCGTGGTTGGTGACCAGGAGCCGTTGAGCGACGGGCAGCGGTTCGACGATCGCCATGACCTCGTCGTCGAGCGTGGCGAGTTGGTCGAGGTAGTCGGCAACACATGCGTCGAGCGCCGTTCGGTCGATCCCAGCGTCGGCGAGCGCGTCGGCGATCGCGGGCACGGCGGCGGCGATGCGAGTCGGGTCCCACCACACGTGCGGATCGTCGCCGTCGTGGCCGTGCTCGTCTCCGGTCTCATCCCCATGGTCCTCGTCGTCGTGGTCCTCGTCGTCGTGGTCCTCGTCGTCGTGTCCGGCGGCGGGGATCGTGTCGAGTCCGTCACCGACGCGCAGGACGGGCACACCGTTGGCCTCGACGGCGTCGATCGTGTCCTCCAGTGACTCTTCGAGGAACAGGCCGTTGGCGACGACGAGCGTGGCGTCCTCCATCGTCTCCCGGTCGCGCAGCGACGGCTCGAACGAGTGTGGATCACCGCCCGGCGGGATGAGCCCCTCGACGCGTGCCAGGCCATCGCACGCGACGTTGGAGGTGATGTCGGCCCAGATGCTGGTGGTGGCGACCACGGTGGGCGTGTCATCCCCCGGAACAGACGCTCCGTCGCCGTCGGATCCGCACGACGTGACGAGGAGCACGACGGCCGCGGTTGCCGCGGTCGTGGAACGCAACAGTCTCATGGCCGCCATGCTACTGAGAATGACTCTCATTCCAAATCCGAGGATCGGCCGCTACCGTGGCGGCGTGAGGTCGACATCCGTGACCGCCGAGTTCACCGACGCCTCGGTTCGATATGCCGACGTCGTCGCGCTCGACCGGACCACGACGGTGTTCGAGTCGGGATCATCGACAGCGCTCGTCGGGGCAAACGGCAGCGGCAAGAGCACCGTCTTGCGCCTGCTTGCGGGTCTGCTCTCCCCATCGACCGGAACCGTCGTGAGAGCGCCTGGCATCGAGGCCGCCTTCATCGCTCAGCAGCACGAACACCACGACTGGATGCCGCTCCCCGTCGACGAAGTGATCCGCATGGGCTGCTACCGCGCCCGCGGTTTGCTCGGTCGTGTCACCCGCGCCGATCGCGCCGAGATCCACGCCGTTGCCGAACGTCTCCACGTCGCCGACCTGCTCCGGCGGTCGTTCAGCGAGTTGTCCGGTGGCCAGCGCCAGCGCGTGCTCGTGGCTCAAGCCCTCATCGGTTCGCCGAAGCTGTTGCTGCTCGACGAACCGATCACCGGCCTCGACCTGCCCAGCCAGGAAACGATCCTGTCGATCATCGACGCCGAAGTCGCGAGCGGCGCCACCGTGGTCTTCTCGACCCATCACCTCGAGGAAGCGAAGCGGGCCGAACGGGTCATGCTGCTCGCCGGCTGTGTGATCGCCGACGGCGCTCCCGATGCCGTGCTGCGTCCGGAGCACCTTGCCACCGCATTCGGCGGCCGTCTGCTGCGCATCGGCGGCGAAGCGCTGCTCGTCGACGACCACGGACACGGGCACAGCCACGACCTGGGCGACGACCACAACCACGACGACGTCGGACACCGACACCTCCACCAGCCCGAACACGCCGCCGAACATCGCCACGACTGACTGTCGCCCTGTTGGAGGTCGCAGTCGATCAGACTGGCCCGATGGGTGCTGGACATTCGCATGGGTTCGACGACGGCCACGACCTCGATCAGTTCGTGCGCCCCGAGGTGCGCCGGGCGATGTGGATCGCGGTCGGCGTGTGCGCACTGCTGGTGCTCGTGGGGCTGGTTGTGCTCTGGCCGGGCGGCGGCGACGGCGGAGCGAACGACCCGTTGGGTCTCGACGGCGACCCGGTCAAGGCGAGCGTCGAATCGGTCGAGGAGGTGCCGTGCTCGTTCGATCCGCTGCTGGCCTGCAAGCGAGTCGAGGTCGTCGTGAGCGAGGGTGGGAGCCAGGGCGATCTGGTCGTCCTCGAGCAACCGTTGGACTCGACGATCGAAGCGGGTGACGGCATCCTCGTCGATCTCATCGATCTCGGTAATGGTGTGGAACAAGCGGTCTTCTACGACTTCCAGCGCGGCACCCCGATGCTCCTGCTCGTGATCCTCTTCGTGGCGGCGATCGTGGTCCTGGGTCGCTGGCGTGGTGTCGGCGCGTTGGCCGGCCTGGCGATGAGCCTGGTGATCATCGTCGTGTTCGCGCTGCCGGCACTGCTCGAGGGATCGAATTCGGTGGCGGTCGCCATCGTCACTGCCGGCGCGATCGCGTTCGTGGCACTGTTCCTCGCCCACGGTCGTGGGCTGGCCACGGCCGCCGCCCTGTTGTCGACGTTCGCCAGCCTGGCACTGACGGCGTTGCTCGCCTGGGTGTTCCTCGCCGCGTCGAAGTTCACCGGCTTCGCCGACGAGAGCGTCGGATTCCTCGACGCCCTCGGCTCGCAGATCGACCCGCGTGGCCTCCTGCTGGCCGGAGTGGTGATCGGCTCGCTCGGCGTCCTCGACGATGTGACGGTGACGCAGGTGTCGGCAGTGTGGGAGCTCAAGCGGACGTCGCCGGACGTGGGCTTCGGCGAGCTGTACGGACGGGCGTTGCGAATCGGTCGCGATCACATCTCGTCGACGGTCAACACGCTCTTCCTCGCGTACGCAGGTGCGTCGTTGCCGTTGCTGCTGCTGTTCAGCGAAGCACAACAGGGTCTCGGCTCCGTCGCAACACGCGAGATCGTTGCCGTCGAGATCGTGCGGGCACTCGTGGGTTCCATCGGTCTGGTCGCCTCGGTGCCGATCAGCACCGCCTTGGCTGCGAAGGTGTTGGCCTCGATGAGCCAGAACCACACCGAACCCGACGTCGAGTTGGACCCGTCGACGGCATCGTGATCGCCTTCGACGCCGACCTGCGCGAGTCGATCGCCGTCAACCTCGCACGCCACGACCGTCTCGAACTCCCGCTCGATGGACGCCGTCACGCTGCGGTCGCCATTCTGCTCGTCGACTCCGTCGCGGGCTCGGACGACGTCGACCCCTTCGGTGCGTCGGCCGACGACATGGCGGTGATTCCGTCGGACGTCTCGGACCTCGACGGGCGCATGGCGGATGTGGCGGGAGGCGCATCGTTCGTGTTGTGTCGCCGCAGCGCCGGACTCAACCGCCACGCGTCGCAGTGGGCGCTTCCCGGCGGTCGGCTCGACGAAGGAGAAACTGTCGTCGAGGCAGCACTGCGTGAAACCGACGAAGAGATCGGCGTGCGACTGGCCGCCGATTCGGTGCTCGGTCTGCTCGACGACTACGCCACTCGGTCCGGCTACGTGATCACGCCCGTCGTGGTGTGGGGCGGCCCGAGCGTCGAGATCGTGCCGCATCCCGGCGAAGTGCTCGCGGCGTATCGGATCGGCCTGCATCAGCTCACTCGGCCGGATTCGCCCCGGTTCGTAGCGATCCCCGAGAGTGACCGCCCGGTCGTGCAGGTCCCGCTCGGAGGCGATCTGATCCACGCCCCGACCGGAGCGCTGCTCGTCCAGTTCCGCTGGGTGGCACTCGATGGCCGCGCCAACGAACGCGTTCACGAGTTCGAACAGCCCGTGTTCGCCTGGGGCTGACATCCCGGGTTTGCCACCGTTTGTGCGCAGTTCTCGGATGGGACGGGTCTGCCAAAACTGCGCACAAACGGTGGTTCAGCGGCCGGAGTGGCCGAAGCCGCCGCCTCGGTCGACGCCATCGAGCGAGTCGACGACCTGCCAGGCCACCGACTCGACACGTTGGATCACGAGCTGGGCGATGCGATCGCCCCGATGGACCTCGTAGTCAGCCTCCGGGTCGGTGTTGATCAACACCACCTTGATCTCGCCCCGATAGGCGGCGTCGATCAGCCCGGGCCCGTTGACGACACTGATGCCGTGCTTGACCGCCATCCCACTGCGCGGCAGCACGAAGCCTCCGTGGCCCATCGGGATGGCGATGGCGATTCCGGTGGGCACCAGCGCCCGCCCGCCGCCGGCGGCCAGGGTCGCGTCCTCGCGGGCGTAGAGGTCGAGGCCGGCGTCGCCCTCGTGGGCGTACTCGGGCAGTGGTAGCTCGGGGTCGAGTTGGACGATCGGGACAGGCAAGCTCACCCGACCGATCGTAGGTGGTACATCTCGGTTCGGACCCCAGGTGCCACATCGAGCGCCGCGGACTGCCAGGGCGTCGCTGGTTGACAACCCGCGGGACCATCACCGAGGCTGATGCAGTGACGTACGAGTTGGTTCCTTCGACGGCCCAGGTGATGCCAGAGGGGCATCGAGGTCCGAGACCTGTCGGGCGCGCCGCTCTCGTGGCGGGTGGGCTCGCCGTCGTGGTCGTTGCGGTGGTGGCAGTCGTTGCGTGGGTCATCCGAGACGAATCCGGAACCGACGAGGCGCTGTTCGTATTGCCGGTCTCAGTCGGCGACTGGAGCGTGAGCAACGGTGCCGTCATCGAACCGGTCCCTGACTCCGACGTGGCGGCGACCGACGAACGCTTCATCGCGGGAGGCACTCTCTATGGGGTCGACAGCCCCAACGGTTTCGATGGTCTCCGCTCGCTCGCTCGCTACCCCGAGTCACCGCTGCCAGGAGCGGACTGGGAGCCGGCAGAGACGCCGTGGGGCGACGCCTACCGGCGTGTCGACCGATCGATGACGTTCGCCCTCGAGGACTACACCTACGAGGGCGGGCGGGAAGGCGTCGTGGGCGGATGGACCGTTGCCAGTTCACCCTCTGATCTCCTGCACGCCTACGACGTACTGGGACGTGACACGTTCGACCTGGTGCAGGTCACCTACTTCGCCCCGCTCGAGGCACCCCTGGTCCCGATGACGTCGTTCCAGATGACGTCACCGGACGGATCGATGTTCACGGTCGAGACCTCGGCGGGGTCGCCGCTGTTCGATGTCGCCACCTTTGCCGAGCGCGTCGAGTCCGTCGACGTCAATGGCAGTGCGGGATGGGCCGTCACCGACGAAGGCGAGGAGGTCACCGAAACGATCGTCACCTGGGCGCCGGAATCGGGTCGCACGATCAGGGTTCGCAGCAGCGCCCCGCGCGACGACGTCCTCGACGCTGCCCGACGCCTCGAGCCAGTATCGGCTGACGAATGGACTTCCACGTTCCCAGAGGCGGGGCTCGACTGAACCGGCGGGGACCGAGGAGCTTGTCTCACTGATCGAGGGTGACGACCGTCCAGTCGGTCAACGTACTGGTGTCGCACGACGCCGAGGTGGTGATCAGGATCCGCTTGTCGGCGTCGGCCGCTTCTGGGAACTGGTCGATGCCGGCGAGCGAACACGGCCCGAACGCCTGCCAACTGCCGAGGGTCAGCTCGTCCTGCCAGTCGTGCACGAGCGCCGCGCCGCTTCGATCGCGAACAGTTGCGAGTGCGAACTCGCTTCGATCGGCGTCGTCGATCCGGTCGAGTTCGCGGCGCACCTCGGGCTCTTTGGCCTCCATGAAGAACGAGGTGTCGACCACGACGAAGACCTGCTCGGTCCCGCGCAGCAGCGACGTGACCAGCGCGTAGCCGCCGAACACCACGGCGACCACCGCGATCCAGATCGCGAGCGGCTTCACCGGGTCGACACCTTGGAGCGGTTCACGGACTCGTCAGCCGCCGGCGTTGAACAGCGCCGCGATCTTGAACTCGACGTCTTCTTCACTGGCGTCGATGCTCGCAGCTTCCACGAGCGACGACACACGTGCGAGTTCGTCGAGGTCGGCTTCGAAGCCGACGGTGTAGATCGGGATCCGCAGACCCTCGATCACGTCGTCGACATCCTCGAACTGCAGGCCATCGGTGGTCTCGCCGTCGGTGAGCACCACCAGGATTGGCTTGATCTCCGGGTTCGCCGCTCGCTGCTCCTCGAGCATCTGCAGCCCGAGCACGATGCCGTCGTACATCGCTGTGCCTCCGCCCGGCGCGAGGTCCTCGGCGATCGCGGCGTATCGGGCCTGTTGATTGAGGTCGAACTCGGCGATGTCGAGACGCTTCACCGCAGTGTCGTAGAACTCGACCACACCGACCTCGGTGGTCGGCTTGATGAACTCGCGTGCTGATTGCATCGCGGTCTGCACCGACTGTATGCGGGTGCCCTCCATCGACCCGCTGACGTCGACGACGAACACCGTGGCGACCGGGCGGCCGCCGTCCTTCTTGTCCTTCCAGACGTTTTGCACGTCGATCAACGTCGAACCCGACGGCACCTCGACGGTCGGGGTGTATGGCGGGGGGTCGAAGCCGTATTCGACGGCCAGTTCCTGGAACTCGGGCTGAGCAGCGAAGTCGGCGAAGAGCTGCAACGCCTCCTGGCGCGATGCGGACAGGTCGCCGACGGCGGCGAGCGGGTTGTCGTGGGCCACGCCGAACGGGATGAACTCGAAACCGGACTGCAGCGACTCGGTGTTGGTGAAGGTCTGCCACTCCATCACGAACGTGTCGAGCGTGCCGGTGTCGTTCTCGACCGAGTCGCGCATCTGCAGCGTCGTGAGGGCAACGAAGGGAACCTGGCGCTGGAACTGTTCGAACACGCTGGCGACGTCGGGCGACGTGAGGCGAGCCGGGTCGCCCTCCGCGATCGTGTCGAGCACGGTGAGCAGGAAGTTGAGTCCGGTGCTCGAGGCGAAGGGATCGGTGTAGCCCATGACGAGATCACCGGCGATCACGGCGTCGACGAGGTTGGCCGCGCTGAGGTCGCCGTAGGTGGCGCGCAGTTCCTCTGCGGTCTCGTTCTTCATCACGATGCCGGCGACATTGTCGACCGTGTTCGGGGTGATCTCGGTCATCGTCTGGAACTCGCCGGCCATCTCGATCCACAGCTGGCTCGAGGGAGTGAAACCGTCAGGCAGTTCCTGGCCCCGGGCGATGAACTGGTAGCCCGTGCCCGATGCGATGCTGCGCAGGTCGACTCCGGCGACGCTGCCGTCCGGCAGCGTGATCCCGGCGTCGTTGAACTTCTCGGCGACCTCGGTCATCCACCCGTCGGTGGTGCCGAGTTCTCCGGACTTCTCCGTCGACGACCAGACCTCGACGACGGTGTCGGCGCTCGACGGCGCCTGGACCCTGATCGGGAACTCGGTGATGGGGGGCAGTGTGTCGGCGAGGTTGGCGCCGGTCGGCGGCGGGATCGACGCGGTCCGCCCGATCGGGTTGTCGATCCAGCCGATCTCGTCGGCCAGTTCCGCGAGTTGCTCGGCTGCGGTCGCCTGATCCAACGGCTCGCTGGTGTCCTCGCCGGCGCCACACGCAGCGGCGACGACGGCAAGTGCGCCGACGGTGAGTGCGAGACGGACGGTGATGGGTCGGCGCACCGTCACTCGCTCTCCTTCGCCGTGATCTCACCGATGTCGATCGGAGCGTCGGAGTCCTGGATTCGGGTCGACGCCGTGCGGCCGCGCTCCATGTTCTCGATCGCCGTCTCGCTCTCGGCGGTGAGTTGATCGAGTTCCAGGATCGTGCCCGCCATGGTCGGCAGGGCTTCGCGCCGGTAGCGAGAGATCTCGTCGAGTGCGATGTCGATGTCGGCGAACGCCGACCGCAGCGCCTCCATGTCGAGCATCGTGCTCGAGGCCTGCTGATGGATCGCCGTGCCTTGCGTCTTCAACCGTTCGGCCGTGCCGGCGATCATCGCCGAGGTGGTGGTGTTGATCGCTTCGATCTTGTCGAGGACGATCTTCTGATGGGCGAGAGCGAGGGCCACGGTGACCGCCACCTGTAGCGCGCTGACGGTGACATCGATCGCACGATCGACACCGCGGATCAGTTCACGGTTGTTGCGGATGATGATCTCGATCGCGAGGACGCCTTGCTGGTTGACGGCGAGCTGCTGCTGCAGGTCGAGCGTGCGCTGGCGCAGCGCGAACAGGATGTCCTCCTCGACGAACTGACGACGCGGGTCGTCGGCGCCGATTTCGCTGGCGAGCTTGTCGACCACGACCGCGTCGAGCGACTGCGCCAGGGCGATCTGATCGGCCAACAGGTGCGTGAGTTCGCGCATCTGCTTCTGGTCGTCGCCGAGCGTGACGTTGTCGCGCTTGAGCTGATCGCGGCCCTTCTCGAGCGACTTCACGATCGAGTCGATCTGAGTCTGCGAGCTCTCGTAGCGCATGAAGTAGCGCTTCAGCGGCGTGCCGACGCCGGGAATCTTGCCGACCACGCGAGTGAACCAGCCGGCGTCGGTGTCGAGGCTGGACGGGTCGAGCTTCTCGACCTCGATCCGCAGGTCCGACAGCGACTTGGCGACCTCGCCGCCGTCTTCGGTACCGTGCGAGATCTCCTTCAGCGGCGCCTGCAGCATCCGGCTACGCGTGGCCGAGCGGGTCTGGAGGTCACGGCCCATCGAGTCGACCGCGTCACGAGCCGCTGCTCGGGCATCGTCGTTGGCTGGGTCGATCGCCAGCAGCTGAGCGACCTGAGCCTCGGCCTGCGCGCGCAGTTCGTCGGTCGGTTCCGGCTCGACCACCGCGAGTTCCGCCTTGGTCTCGGGAACGTCGAGCACAAGGTTCAGAACGGGCGTCGGTACGTCGGCGGTGGGTGCAGCTTCGGTCATGTCGGTGAGCCTTTCGGGTCATTCGTGCTCGGGTCGTTCATGCGTACTTGGCGGCGCGGTCGGCGAGCTCTTCGAGTGCTGCCATCGCCGCGTCGGCGTCTTCGGGTTGCTTGCCGATCGGCACGTCGGCGAGTGCTGTGGTCGTGCGGTCGAGCGCCGTCAGCGCCGACTCGTTCTGGGCGAGGAGTTGGGCGATCCGCCGACGCTGTGTGGAGCGGAGGAGGCGGCGGCGTTCGAGCGTGTCACGCTCGCGGGTGGCAGCGTCGACGTCGCTGTCGTCGTCGACGAGCTCGGCGAGACGGCGATCGATGTAGGTCTCGTCGATCGTGCTGATGCTCTCGTAGGCGACGGCGACCTCGTGGAGGTTGTCGAGCGCCGACGCAAACACCTGCTGCGACGTCGACAGGTACCGGGCGTAGGTGAGCTCACCCGCATCGAGGCGCCGCTGCAGCACGTTGATCAGGCTCTGACGCTTCGACAGCAGCGCGTCGAGTTGCTCGATCGGCTGCGTGTCGGTCAGCACCTGGAGTTCAGCACGCAGTGCGGCGATCTCGACGGGGTCGACGTCCTCGACGCGGGGGATCTCGAACTGCAGCTTGGCCAGCGTGCCGGTCGCGGACATCGTGAACGGCCACGCGATCGCAGCGACCACGGCAAGCACGATCAGAATGATCACGAACACGGGCGGTGGGTCGAGCACGGTCAACACCAGCCAGACCGTCGCGCCGAGCAGGACGGCCGCGATCCACGTCGGTGGGTACCTGACGACGGCCTTGCTCCAACTGGTCACGACCTGGTGAGGATATCCCGCCCGGTCGGACGATGGCCGCGGGTCGCCGTTGGGGTCGTCGTGGTGGAAGGCTTTGATGATGCGAACCGACCGGTTCCCGCTCACCTACGACGAATGCCGCGAACGGTTCCGCTGGACATGCCGCCACGCAGGGTTGATGTGGACAGCCCACCCGATTGCTGCGCTCGGCCCCCACGGGCAGCAGCTCAGCATCGACGTGACCTCGTACGGCGCCGTCGCTCCCCGCCGCGCACTCGTGATCCTCACCGGGGTGCACGGCGACGAAGGGTTCTCGTCGTCGACGCTGCTGTGCGATGCGATCGAACGCTGGGTCGTCGCCGGATCCGATCCGCAACTCGACGATGACGTCGCGGTGCTGATGGTCCATGCCGTCAACCCGTGGGGAATGTCGTACTGGCGGCGTCAGAACGAATCGAACGTCGACCTCAATCGCAACTGGGGACGCGACGAACGCGTCGACGTGCCACGCAACGACGGATATGCCGTCATCCATCCGGCGCTCGTTCCCGGTGGCGATCGGCCACCCACGCCCGAGTCATTGCTCGACGTCACCCGCGCGCTGATCGCCGAGCACGGCTACGCGTGGGTGAAGTCGGCAGTGAGTGAAGGTCAGTACGACCACCCCGACGGGCTCTACTTCGGCGGTGACCGCACGGAGGAGTCGAACCGGATCCTCGCCCAAGTCGTCGGCGATCGGCTCGCCGGCGCGGATGACGTGCTGGTCGTCGACCTGCACACGGGACACGGCGAGTTCGGCACGTACACCTTGCTGTCGCACGTACCCGAGGACCATCCCGACGACACCTGGCTGCGCTCGGTGTTCGACGCCGACCGCATCGAATGCACGTCGTCGGCGAACGCGACCACCGGGCCCAAGCACGGCCAGATCGCCGCGGGGCTGAACGACGTGATCGCCGCCACGACGTGGCGCACGGTGACGATGGAGCTCGGGACGATCTCCGACACCCGCATGATCATCAACGAACGCGCCGAGCACTGGGTGCATTGTCACGGTGACCGAGCGACGCTCGAGCATGCTCAGATCGTCTGGGATCACCGGTGCGGGTCGACACCCGATGATGCCGGCTGGGAGGCGTCGGCACGCGCGCACGGAATCGATGTGCTCGACGCTGCCCGGAATGCGATGGGTTCGGCATCGTGAACGCACGATCCGACGGCTACATCGCCGTGACATTCGACCGATGTGAGCACATCGAAGGGCCGTTCTTCCACGGGACGAAGGGGGCGTTCGAGGTCGGCGATCAGCTCGTGCCCGGCCACGGTTCCAACTACCACGACGGCCGAACCTCGAACAACGTCTACTTCTCGGCGTTGGTGGAGACCGCGGTCTGGGGCGCGGAGCTGGCCGCTGCGCTCGCAGGCGGTGACGAACGGGGTCGCATCTATGTGGTCGAGCCGACCGGTCCGTTCGAGGACGACCCCAACGTCACGAACAAGAAGTTCCCCGGCAACATCACGCAGTCGTACCGGTCCCGACATCCGCTGTTGATCGTCGGTGAGGTGGAGACGTGGGAAGGCCATGCCCCCGAGGTGCTGCAGGCGATGCTGGACAACATCGCGCAACTCCGAGCCCAGGGACTCGACGTCATCGAGGACTGACGGGGAGCCGGTTCGCGCCGACTACGGTCAGCGCCATCCAACAACGGAAGGGAGTCTCGAATGGGATTCATGGATTCGATCAAGTCCAAGCTCGGTGGCAACAAGAGCCAGGCCAAGCAGGGTGTCGACAAGGCTGCCGACGTCATCGACGACAAGGCCGGCGAACATGGGGACAAGGTGCAGCAGGCCGCTGAAGTCGTCAAAGACGGCATCGACAAGCTCCCCGACGCCTGACGCAACCGACCCCATAGGCTCGGTGCGATGAACGCAGTGGGCGAGCGTCAGCGGCCACCATCGGTCGACGTGCTCGCCCGGTCGCTCGCTGGCAGCGGTCTGCCGCACCCGATCCTCGTCGACATCGCTCGCGCTGCAATCGAAGCCGGCGACGTCGAGTCCGCTGCGTCCCGCGCCGAGACGTTTCGCCGAACACTCCTGACGCCCGTGGTCAACGCCACGGGCGTCTTGCTGCACACCAATCTGGGGCGCGCCCCGCTGGAACATCACCAGGACGCCGCCGCGCAAACCGTCGAGTTCGATCTCGCAACGGGCGCTCGGGGGTCTCGTCAACGTGCCGTCGGGCAGTTGCTCGCTCGCCTGTGTGGCGCCGAGTCGGCGATGGTCGTCAACAACAACGCCGCCGCCGTGCTGCTGGTCCTCGCCGCGTTGGCCGAGGGCCGCGACGTCCCGGTCAGTCGGGGCGAGAGCGTCGAGATCGGGGGCTCGTTCCGTGTGCCCGACGTGATGGAGCAGTCGGGGGCCCGACTCGTCGATGTCGGCACCACCAATCGCACCCGTCTCGGCGACTACCGCCGCGCCCTCGACAAGCCGGGCGTCGATGCGGCGCTCGTACTCAAGGTGCACCCGAGCAACTACCGGGTCGAAGGATTCGTCGAGGAGACCTCGGTGCGCGAGCTGGCGACGCTCGGCGTGCCGGTCGTCGCCGACATCGGCAGCGGATTGATCGATGCGTCGTGCCCATGGCTGTCGGGTCCGCCGCCGGCGTGGCTGGCCGGCGAACCCGCAGCGCGTCAGACGATCGCCGACGGCGCGTCGCTCGTGACGTTCAGCGGCGACAAGCTGCTCGGTGGACCGCAGGCAGGAATCATTGCTGGTCGGGCCGATCTGGTCGAACGGTGCCAACATCATCCGCTCGCCCGGGCGCTCCGTCCGGGCGGTCTGGTCCTGGCGGCCCTGCAGAACACGGCGATGGCGTATCTCGACAAACGTGCGGGCACTGACATTGCGTTCTGGCGCATGGTCGCCGTGTCGACCTCGTCGTTGCAGGCGCGCGCCGAGGCGATCGCCGCTGCGGTGTCGCAGGCACAGCCGTCAGCCGTGGCCGCCTCGATGGACGCGCTGCCGGGTGCCGGGTCGGCTCCTGGTGTGACGATGCCTTCCTACGGCGTCGAGATCGCTGGTGACCTCCTCGAGGGGCTGCGTCGTCACGACCGACCCGTGATTGCCCGGTCGCGTGACGATCGCACGATGCTCGATCTCCGATCGGTCGACCCCTCGGACGACGCCACGATCATCGCTGCGCTCACCGCACAGCGCCAGGTGTCGTGACCGTCGTCGCGACGGCGGGCCACGTCGACCACGGCAAGTCGTCCTTGGTCCTCGCACTGACCGGCACCGATCCGGACCGATTCGAGGAGGAGAAGCGGCGCGGGCTGACCATCGACCTCGGCTTCGCGCACATGACGCTGCCGTCCGGTGAGGAGCTGAGCTTCATCGACGTCCCGGGCCACGTGAAGTTCCTTCGCAACATGCTCGCTGGGGTCGGTGGGGTCACCGCCTGCGTCTTCGTGGTCGCTGCCACCGAGGGGTGGAAGCCGCAGTCCGAGGAGCACCTACGCATCCTCGAACTGCTCGGCATCGAGTCGGGCGTCATTGCGCTCACCAAATCCGATCTCGTCGACGACGACCTGCTCGAGCTGGCGCGGATGGACGTCGCCGATCACGTGGAGGGCACCTTTCTGGCCGAAGCGCCGATGGTCGCCGTCTCGGCGACAACAGGCTCCGGCCTCGATGAGATGCGACGAGAACTCGACGCACTCGTGGCGCGCACGGCCCGAGCGAGCGATCGCGGGCGTCCGCGGCTCTGGATCGACCGGGTGTTCGCGGCGAAGGGCAGCGGCACCGTGGTCACCGGAACGCTGACCGGCGGACGTCTGGACGTCGACCAGAACCTGGCGGTCGGCGATCATCGTGTGCGAGTTCGCTCGCTGCAGACGGCCGGACGCTCCGTCGACGAGATCGGGCCGGGGACCCGGGTCGCGGTCAACCTCAGCGGTGTCGATCACCACGACCTCGCCCGCGGTGACGCACTCGTCGTTCCCGATCGCTGGCATCTCACCGATCGGTTCGATGCGTCGATCCACGTGCTCGAGGCGCTCGACCACGATCTGTCTCGTCGGGGGGCCTTCGTTGCCTACATCGGTTCGGGCGAGCACGCCGTCCGCCTGCGCGTGCTGGGCACCGAGACGCTGGCGCCTGGGGCCGACGGATCGGTCCGGTTGTTCCTCCCGCAGGCACTGCCGCTGCTGCCCGGCGACCGATTCGTGCTGCGCGAATCGGGGCGCGACGAGACCGTCGGCGGCGGGGAGATCCTCGACATCGAGCCCGTGCTGCGGGCCTCTCGAGCGGCGCCTGACCGAACGATCGAACGCGTCGTTCGCGAGCGTCGCTGGGTGACGGTCGGCGACGTCGAACGGCTGACGGGTCAGCGCGTCGATCCGACGGTGGGCGACTGGTTGACCACCGACGACGAACTCGAGGCCATGCGAACCTCGTTGCGCGAACGCGTCGCTGACGGCGGAGCGATCGGCGTCGACCTCGCGTCGTTCGACGACCGCGAGCGCGCCGTGCTCGTCACGATCGACGACGTGGTCGTCGATGCCACCACGGTACGAACCGCCGATGTGGTCGACCCGTTCGTCGATCATCCGTATCTGGAGGTGTCGCGCGCCGGTGGGTTCATGCCCGCGCAGCCCGACGACGTCGACCGCGCCGTGGTTCGCGAACTCGTGCGGCGCGGCCATCTCGTGACTCGTGACGGGATGTACTTCCATGCCGACACGATCGATGCGGCAGCCGATCACGCCGCCCGACTGTTGGCGGCATCCCCCGACGGATTCACGGTCGCCGAATTCCGCGACGCGACGGGCGCGAGTCGCAAGTTCGTGCTTCCCCTGGTGGCCGAACTCGACGCCCGAGGCGTCACCCGTCGCCGCGACGACCTCCGCATCGCCGGCCCCCGTCTCCCCGACATCTGATCGTGGTTCCCCGACCCCAGGTCTCCGGGAACCACCCTTGTTCCCGGAGACCTGGGCTCGGGGAACAAGTGGGGTCAGGTCGCGGCGTCGGCGGGCTGCTCGGCGTCGGCGACGTCGATGTCGTCGGTGGGCTTCTTGCGCATCTCGCGGTAGTCGCGAGCTGCGCCTTCGATCGGTTCGACGTCGAGGGTCACTCCGTCGATGCCCGCGACACGGATGGGGTCGCCGGCGGCGATTGGTGTCGCACGGTTGGTGCGAGCTCGCCACGTGGCCGAGCCGACCGTGACGAACCCTTCCGGGTCGACGGCCTCGATGGCGTTGCCCTCCTGGCCGATCATCCACTCGCGTCCGATCGTCGGGGTGGCGAAGCGGGTTCGGACCATCGAGGGCATCCCGACGATGAACGTCAAGCTGATGCCACCGATGCCGGCGATCAGCGCCAGCCATGACGGGCGCATCGAGGAGCCCGGGATCGACTCGAACAGGAACCAACTCCCGATGACGGTGAACACGATGCCCACACCGGTCCAGAATCTCGGGATTCCGACTTGGACGTCGATCGCGAAGGCGATCATCGCCAGCATGATCAACGCCACCGCCCACGTTCGTGTGGGGAGTACCGCCAGGCCGGTGAAGGCGAGCACGGTACACACGGCGCCAACCGCGCCGGCGATGCCGACGCCGGCGGTGAAGAACTCGAAGATCAACAGCGCCAGACCGGTGAGCAGCAACAGGTAGGCCACGGGAGGACTGGCGACGGTGTGGAAGAGCTGATCGACGAGCGTCAGCTTCGAGAACCTGACGACCGACACGGTGTCGAACCGGGTGGAGCCGTCGTCGAGCACGGTGAGTTCCGTGGTGACGAGCACGACGCCGTTCTCCTCGTAGCCGTCCATCGCCGCCACCATGTTGGTGATCGTCGGGATGCCCTCGTCGTCGATGCGTTGTTTGAACACAGCGAGCGATCGGGCGTCGGACAGGCCCACCGAGTCGTTCCGAAGGCGCTCCTCCGCGATGCCGAAGTCGACGGTGACGTCCTCGGGGAGCCCGGGCGGATCGAGCGGGACACCGATGTAGCCGACCCGCGCGCCCGGTGCCATCCCCGTGACATCAGCGACTGCCAGTAGCTGCGCGGCCGTGCCGTAGAAGCGGGCGCCGCTCGGCCCGACCCAGATACCGATCGGAATCGGGGCGGTGGCGACTCGGACGAGCAGGTCCTCGATCACGTCGTCGCCGACAACGGTTCCATCGCTGTTGACCTGGAGGATCAGCGCCTGGGAACCGTCGCTGACCGCCCGGTCGATGGCCCCGTTGATGGTGTCGACCAGGATCGGATCGAAGTAGCCGCTGACCTGCAACACGTCGACACGGGCGACGGCGGGTGAGCTGTCCGCGTCACCTTGGGCTTGGATGCCGGGACCGAACAGTGTGAGCCCGGCCACCAGCGTGAGCATGCCGATCGCTAGTCTTCGCACAGGTGCCTCCAGAGAGCGAGTTCCCGCTGCAGTCGTTGACTGCTGCCCGCGTCGTCGTGGTGGCGGGCAAGGGCGGTGTGGGGAAGACCACGGTAACGGCTGTGATCGCCCGTGCCGCATCGGATGCGGGACAGCGGGTCCTGGTGGTCGAGTTGGACGGTAAGCCCGCGTTGGCCGAGTTGCTGCCCGACCTCGAGGTGCTGGCGATCTCGGCGCCTGACGCGCTCGACGAGTACCTCCGCGACCACGGCTTCGCCCGCATCGCCAAGCGGCTCAATCGAACCGGCGTCATCGACGTCGTCGGCACGGCGGCGCCGGGGATCGACGACATCGTCGTGCTCGGCAAGATCAAACAGCTCGAACGTTCCGACGAGTACGACCTGATCGTCGTCGACGGACCGGCGGCCGGTCATGCGATCACGTTCCTCACGTCGGCCGCCGGTCTCGCCGACGCCGTGAGCTCCGGGCCGGTGAGGGCTCAGGCCGACGAGGTGCTCGAGCTGCTCCACGATGCCGAGCGCTGTCAGGTCGTGCTCGTCACACTCCCGGAGACCACGCCGGTCAACGAGGTGGTCGAGACGGCGTACGCCCTCGAAGACGAGGTTGGTGTGCAGCTCGGACCGGTCGTGGTCAACGCGGTCGACGTCGGCGATCCGCTGCCCGACGATGACGAGGTGCGCCGAGCGGTCGCCGATCTCGACGACGCGACTGCACAGGGACTGACCGACGCTGCAGCGTTCCGCCGGTCGCGTCGCGAGATGGAGGCGGCCGAGATCGCCCGACTCGCCCGTGAGCTCCCGATTCCGAAGGTGACCCTGCCCGCCCGGCTGGTCGCTGGACTCACCGCTGCCGATGTGCGTGAACTGGCCCTGGTGCTCGGACCCACCACCGAGGTGGTGACATGACTGCAATCGGCGGCGACGTGATCGACACCTCGACCGTGATCGTCTGCTGCGGCTCGGGTGGTGTGGGCAAGACGACCACAGCGGCGGTGCTCGGCCTCGAGGCTGCCCGCCGCGGTCGTCGGGCGGTCGTGGTCACGATCGACCCGGCGCGCCGGTTGGCCGACGCGCTCGGGCTCACCGATGGCTTGGCGTCCGAACCGCAAGCCATCGAGCTCGCCGGTGATGGCGACTGGAAGCCCGGCGGCGAACTGTGGGCGATGATGCTCGATACGGCCGCAACCTTCGATGGGCTCGTGCGGCGCCACGCCGATTCCGACGAGCAGATCGAACGAATCCTGACGAACTCGTTCTACCGCAACATCGCCGGGGCGCTGAGCGGCACCCAGGAGTACATGGCGGCCGAAACGCTCCACCAACTGCACGGCGACGACCGCTTCGACCTCGTGATCGTCGACACGCCCCCGAGCCGCAACGCGCTCGACTTCCTCGAGGCACCCGGCGTTCTCGCCCGCTTCCTCGACCACCGGCTGTTCCGCCTGTTGATGCTGCCGACCCGCGGTGGCCTCAGAGTGATCGGCACCGCCACGCAGCCGATCCTGAAGGCGATCGGCAAGGTGGTCGGCTCCGACGTGCTGGCCGACTCGGTGGCGTTCTTCCAGGCGTTCGCCGGTATGGAGACCGGGTTCCGTGAGCGCGCCGACGACGTCGTGCGGTTGATCCGGGCGCCCGAGACCTCGTTCGTCGTGGTCGCCGCGCCACGCCACGACACGATCGACGAAGCGGTGTGGTTCGCCAACCAGCTCGTCGACCAGGGCGTGGGAGTCCCGTCGGCGATCGTCAACCGTGCGCACCCACAGTTCGGCCACGGCTCTGTGGCCGACGCGATCGCTGCTGCCGCCGAGGCGCAACGGGCCGGCCACGACGTCCTCGGTGGGCTGTGGGCCAACGTGGCGGCCTTGCGAACGATGCGCGATCTCGAACTCGCGGTGATCGCACCGCTCGCCGACATCGTCGGCGGCGACCGGCTCGTCGTGCTCCCGTTGCTCGACAGCGACGTCCACGACCTCGACGGATTGCTGCTGATCGCCGCGCATCTCTTCGACCATCCGGCTGTCGACGGGTAGCGTCTGGGCCGTGCACATCCTGCTTGCCACCGATGCCGACTGGATCGTCGACGAGGTCACCGCCGCACTGGGCGACGACAACGTCCACTTCACCGTGTGCCGTGAAGGTCGCGCGGTCTCGGGTCAGGTCGCCGAGCGGATGCCCGACCTCGCAATCCTCGACCTCCAGGTCGGCTCGATGGGGGCGATGGCGGTCACGATGTCGCTGCGCCTCGACGAGTCGGCGGGTGTGGTCGGCCACGTCCCGGTGCTGATGTTGCTCGATCGGCGAGCCGACCTCCACCTGGCGCGTCGAAGCGGAGCCGAAGGCTGGCTCGTCAAGCCGCTCGACGCCCTGCGTCTGCGTCGCGCCGCCGATGCGATCCTCGGCGGCGGCGTCTACACCGAAGGATTGGCCGCCGATGCGGCACCGGTCGAACCGATGGTTCCGCTGCCCGAGACGGCCGGCGGGGCCGCCGAACAGCCGGAGAATTCGCCGGAGGAAGAACCCGTCACCGCTGGATAGCATTGCCAGCCGCTACGGGGTGTAGCGCAGCTTGGTTAGCGCGCCACGTTCGGGACGTGGAGGCCGGAGGTTCAAATCCTCTCACCCCGACCACGAAACCCCTGGTCACGGGCCTGCGACAGCGGTCCGGGCCAGGGGTTCGGTCGTTTTCCGGCATCTTGGGAGCCATCGTGGGAGCCATTCGAGGCGTAGAGTGGGCGGGACCAACGGAAGGGGATCCGCCATGGTCAGCAAGTCGCCCAGCCGCTCCCACGGCGAAGGGTCGATCTACCGGAGCGACTACACGCGGTCCGGGAGCGGCGTGACCGTCGAGCGGTGGGTCGCATCGCTCGACCTCGGCGTCGGCCCAAACGGCAAGCGGCTGCGGAAGAGAATCACGGGTCCGACTCGCAAGGCGGTCGCCGACAAGCTGCGCGAGCTCCAACGCCAGCAGGACGCCGGCGTCGACGTGCGCAAGAAGTCGATCACTGTTGCCGACCTCGCCAACGAGTGGCTGACGCACCTGGAGCAGAACGAGGGCACGAAGGAGGAGAGCACGATCCTGCGGTTGCGTCCGCGTATCGAACGGCACATCATCCCGGCCGGGCGGATCGGTGGATGCCAGCTCGACCAGCTGACCGTCGCTCGGGTCGAGGCGTGGCTACGTTCCGAGGCCGAGTCCGGCGGCAAAGGTGGCAAGCCGCAGGCGAAGTCGACGTGTCGGGACTACAAGCAGATGCTCGGCGAGATGCTCGAATGGGCGGTCGCCCGTCGGTACATCACCTGGAATCCGGCGCGGCTCGCGAAGTTGCCGAAGGACCGGTCGGCGACCAACCCGGACGCACCGTCGGTGTACAGCACTTCGCGAGCCAAACGATCGTTCACCCGAGACGAGTACGCAGCGGTCATGCGTGCGCTGACCGCAACCGGCGCCGGCGAGTTCATCACTGCGACCCCAAACGCCTACTTCGTCACACTGCTGAACATCGGGGCGCGGCCGGGCGAGGTCGATGCCCTGCGATGGGCGCAGGTCGACATCGACAACCGGACGATCACCATCGACCGAGCCATCAAGCGCGCCGATGGCGGACGCCCGCTCAGCATCGGGCCGACCAAGACCGGCAACCGCCGCGACGTCGAGATGACCGACGTGCTGCTGGCAACCCTACGCCGCCATCGCATACACCAAGCCGAGGTCCGCCTCGCCTCCGGGGGCCAGTGGACGACCGACGCTCGTTGGACCGATCTCGTCTTCACCTCGGAGGTGGGCACACCGATCGACCCGTCGCACGCCCGCCGAGACTTCAAGAAGATCTGCGCCCACGCCGGCGTGCCGACGCTGTCTCTGTACGAGCTACGTCACACGGTCGCGTCGCTGATGGTCGACTCCGACGTCCCCCTCCGCGAGGTCGCCGACCTGCTCGGCCACAAGGACCTGGAGATGGTCGTCAAGCGATACCGCCACCGCACCGATGGCGTGGTCACGTCCCACGTGTCGGTGCTCGGGTCGCTGACTGCGGAGATCTGAGTTCGAAGTGCCGATGATCGCCGAGCGGGACGTGAGGTCGTCGGCTCACACGGTCCGGGCGTGTCGTGCCGGCGGGATACCACCGGTGGCGTCTTTGCCGGTTGCCGGGTCGATTCCTTCGTCGACGACCGCGTCGTAGCGATCGCCGCGCTGGACGAGGTGTCCTCTCATGATGACGTCCTTCGTCGATTGGTGACGGTTGGTGTCGTTTGGTGTGCCGGACTGATTCGGCACTTCTGACGGGTCGTCAGCGCCA
>CAVUJG010000019.1:0-152897 GCA_963741755.1 Ilumatobacteraceae bacterium
CCATCGGCCATCGCCGCATCGGCGATCTGCTGGATGCGGTGCAGATGGCTGGCGAAACTGGCCGTGACGATGCGGCGGTCACGATGGGCGGCGAACAGGCCCGTGAGCACAGAGCCGACGCTGGTCTCGCTCGGCGAGTAGCCGGCCTCCTCGGCGTTGGTCGAGTCGGCCATCAACAGGCGGATGCCGGGATCCTTGGCGAGCTGGCCGATGCGGGCGAGGTCGGTGCGCCGCGAGTCGACCGGTGTGAGATCGATCTTGTAGTCGCCCGAGTGGAGCACGACGCCCTGGGCGGTGTGCACGGCGATCGCGTGAGCGTGCGGGACCGAATGGGTGACCGGGATGAACTCGACCTGCAGCGAACCGATCTCGATGGTCTGGCCGTCTTTGACCTTGCGCATGTCGGTCTTCGGGAGCAGGCCGGCTTCCTCGATGCGGTTGCGGGCGAGGCCGAGGGTGAGCGCGGCGCCGTAGATCGGCAGCGGATCGTCACGGAGATCGCCGATGCCGTCGTGATCGCGCAGCAGGTACTGGATGGCGCCGACGTGGTCTTCGTGGCCGTGGGTGAGCACGAGCGCCGAAATGCGCTGCGCGTTCTCGCGCAGATAGGTGAAGTCCGGCAGGATCAGGTCGACGCCGTGCATGTTGGCGTCGGGGAACATCAGCCCGCAGTCGATGAGGATGATCGTGCGGTCGGGATCGTCGGCGGCCCCCTGCTCGATCGCCATGCAGTTGCGCCCGATCTCACCGAGCCCGCCGAGGAAGACGATGCGTACGGGCACCGACCCCTTCTTGTTCCTGCGCTCAGCCACGGGCGGCGACCAAGCGTTCGTAGACACCGCGAGCGGCGTGTTCGAGTCCGTGGGGCGTCGGCCCCATCGGGGACCTGCATTCCCCGACAGCATGACCGAGCGTTCTCAACATCGCCTTCGACGGTACCGGGTTCGGAGCGGCGTCGCTGGTCTCGAACTCGTAGCTCTCCAACTGGCGGGCGTTGATGCGCCTGGCCGAGTCGACATCACCACGCTGCCAGGCGTCGAACATCGCGACGTGATCCGGCGCGCACCAGTGGGTGGCCACCCCGATCGCGCCGACCGCACCGATGGCCAGCAGCGGCAACGTCATCGAGTCGTCGCCGGAGTAGACCTCGAAATCGTCGGGGCAGTTCGCCGCGACGGCGGCGGTGGCGCCTGGGTTGCCCGCTGCGTCCTTGAGCGCCACGATGTTCGGCACGTCGTTGGCGAGCCGCACGAGCGTGGTGCTGTCGATCTTGCGCCCGGTGCGCTTGGGGATGTCGTAGAGCACCAGCGGCAGGTCGGTCGAGGCGGCAATCGCACGGAAGTGCGTCTCGAGGCCCGCTTGCGACGGCCGGCTGTAGAACGGGCAGACGCCGAGGACTCCGGCGATGCCGAGGTGCCCCGCCTCCTCGGTGAGGCCGATGTCGTGGCGGGTGTTCGATCCGGTCGTGCCGGCGATCACGGGCACGGTGACAGCGTTCACGATCGCCTCGAACAAGGTCAGCTTCTCGTCGATCGACAGCGTGGCCGACTCGCCGGTCGTGCCGGACACCACGAGGCCTTCGTTGCCCTGTTCGACGAGCCATTTCGCCAACGACACCGCTGCATCGACGTCGAGTTCACCGTCGCCGTCGAACGGGGTGACCATCGCGGTGAGCACCCGACCGAAGAGCGCCATCAGCGCCACCGCCGCGAATGAGAGGGGCGGCGTCGGGCGGTCATCACACGATTCACAGCCCGCAACCTATTCGATCACCGCCGGTTCGTGCAGTTCGATTCGCGGCAGAGCGACGTCCGAGCGACGGGTGACGTCGAGTCGCCATGCCACGTACAGGAGCGCGCCCAATGCGATCGGCACGACATAGGTGAGCAGACGGTAGATCAGCACCCCTGCCAGCGCCGTCGATGGTTCGACCCCGGCCGCAACGAGTGCGCCGGTCAGCCCGGCCTCGACCACTCCGACGCCGCCGGGCACCGGAACGAACGAACTGAGCAACGTCACCACGAAGAACACCCGGCCGAACTCGACGAGTCCGAGTTCGTCACCCACGCCCAGCCCTCGGAGCGCAACCAGCAGGATGACCGCGCCGACCGATTGTGCGAGCGCAGTTCGCAGCAACAGTCCGACCGGACGTCCCGCGCACACGCGCAGCGAGGCCCGCACGTCGAGCAGGCCGGCAGCGACGTCGTGGCCGACCACGTGCGACGCCAGCGATGGCCACCGCCTGGTCGCCCGATCGGTGAGACGATGCAGCAGGTTGACCAGCCATGCCGTGATGCGTTCGGATCGCAGCACGACGGCCCAGAACAGCGCCGAGCCGACCACGACGACGGCACAGACTGCGAGCATGGCCAGATCGGTCGTCGTCGGTGGACGCTGCGTGACGTCGACGAGCAGGACACCGAACGGCAGCAACCAGGTGACGAACGTCGTCGCCACGCCGTAGGCGACGAGCATCGAGGTGAACGTGGTCGTGGGAACCGACGCATCACGAGCGATCGACCATCGCAGGCCCGTCGCCAGTGGTCCTCCGAGGGGCAACCCCTTGCTGGCTGCGGTGCCGACGTCGTGGATCGTCAGTGAGCGGCCGAACGACGTGGTGCCGAGCAGTCGCCGCACGATGTCGGCCCGGCTGGCCCGCTCGAGCACGGCCAACGCGAGCAACGCAACGACCGCCGCACCCGACAGCGTGCGCATCTCGGTGATGGCATCACCAATGGTGTCGCGCTGGAACCAGACAGCGACGAACAGCACCGACCCGACGAGCGCCACGAGGCCTGCTCGAAGGAGTTCCATCCTCGATCGTCGTGCCACGGCCGGACGGTAGGTCTCAGGGGAAAGGCGTGCGCAGTCAAGCCAGCCAGTAGTTTTCCCGATTGCGTGAACAACAACCTGAAGGAGAACCTCATGCGACGCTCCCCCGCCCTGCGCCGGATCATCCCCGCCATCGCCGTCGGCGCCCTCGTCCTGGCCGCCTGCGGCAGTGACGACGACTCCGGCGACTCGACCGACTCCGCCGACGAGACCCTTGCCCCGGCCGACACGTCGGCCGGCAGCGAGACCGACGGCGCTGCCGACTGCAGCTCGACGATCGACGACGGTGTCCTCACCATCGCGACCGGTGAACCCGCCTTCTACCCCTGGGTGATCGACAACGCCCCCGAGACGGGCGAAGGCTTCGAGGCCGCTGTCGCTCTCGCCGTTGCCGCTGAGATGGGCTACGAGGGCGACGCCGTCGTTTGGACCCGCACCACCTTCGACGAGGCGATCCAGCCGGGCGCGAAGAGCTTCGACATGAACCTCCAGCAGTACTCGATCACTCCCGAACGTGCCGAGAACATCGACTTCTCGTTGCCGTACTTCACGAGCAACCAGGCAATCGTCGCCCTCGAGGGCTCGGCCGCCGAGGGAGCAACCACCATCGCCGACCTCAAGGACGTCAAGTTCGGCGCCCAGGTCGGCACGACCAGCCTGGCGTTCATCACCGACGTGATCCAGCCCACCCAGGAACCGTTCGTGTACGACGACAACGTGGGAGCCAAGGCCGCACTCGAAGCGAACCAGATCGACGCTGCGGTGTTCGACCTGCCGACCGCGCTGTACGTCTCCGGCGTCGAGATCGAGGGCAGCGCCGTCGTCGGCCAGTTCCCGGCCGACGCCGGCGGCACGACCGACCAGTTCGGCTTCGTCCTCGAGAAGGACAGTGCGCTGACTGCGTGCGTCGATGCGGCGATCACGACGCTCACCGACAACGGTGAACTCGATGCGATCACCCAGGAATGGCTGTCCGACTTCACCGGTGCGCCGGTGATCACCGTCGAGTGACCGGCCCCGGTACGGCACAGATTTCATGACGAATCGACCGACCCGGCGCGAGCGCTACGAGCGCGCTCGACGCCGGCGGTCGAACGTCATCGCCACCGTCAGCACCGTCGTCGTCGTCGGCGCACTGATCATCCTGATCCCGATGTCACCGGGCTGGGATCGGGTGCGACAGGCGTTCTTCGACGGCGACGTGTTCCGCGAAAGCTTTCCCGGGTTGCTCCGCGCGTTCTGGCTCGACGTCCAGATCCTGCTGTGGTCGACGCCGTTGATCCTCGTCGCGTCGCTCCTGCTGGCCCTGGCCCGCAACACTCGCAGCCCGGCGCTGTTTCCGTTGCGCGCATTCGCGATCGTCTACATCGACGTGCTTGCGCGGCATCCCGGTGATCCTGCTGGTGTTCCTCATCGGCTTCGGCGTGCCCGCGCTGGGGCTGTCGCGGGAGTGGGCGAACCCGCTCATCTGGGGCACCGTCACCCTCGTGCTGTCGTACTCGGCGTACACCGCCGAGATCATCCGGGCGGGCATCGACAGCGTGCACGAGAGCCAACGGGCGGCGGCCCGGTCGCTCGGCATGTCGAGCCGCCAGACGATGTCGACCGTGATCCTCCCCCAGGCGTTCCGCAGGATCGTGCCACCGCTGATGAACACCTTCGTCAGCCTCCAGAAGGACGTGGCGCTCGTCAGTCTGATCGGCCCGGTCGAGATCCTGCGCCAGGCCGGCATCGACAAGGCGACCTACGCCAACTTCACTCCGTACGTGGCTGCCTCGGTGATCTTCCTGGCGCTCACGATCCCCTGCACACGTCTCGCCGACTACGCGCTCGCCCGACAACGGCGACGCACCGGAGCGACGACGATCGCATGACGAACGAACCCGTTCCGGCGCCGGCGAGCACGCCGCTCCTCAAACTGCAACTCCGCGGCGTCTTCAAGGCGTTCGATGACACCACCGTGCTCGACGGCATCGACCTCGACGTCGCTCAGGGCGACGTGATCACGCTGATCGGAGCGTCGGGGTCCGGCAAGTCCACGTTGTTGCGCTGCATGAACATGCTCGAGCCGGTCGACGACGGCGAGGTCCTCTTCGACGGCGTCGACATCGCCGAGCCCGGCCTCGACCCCGACCCGATCCGGCGCCGTATCGGCATGGTGTTCCAGAGCTTCAACCTGTTCCCGCACATGACGGTCACCGACAACGTCGCGATCGGCCCGCGCAAGGTGCTCGGGGTCCCGAAGGCCACGGCTCGCGCCGACGCCCTGGAGATGCTGACCCGGCTCGGGCTCGCCGCCCGCGCCGACGCGTATCCCGACCAGCTGTCGGGCGGCCAACAGCAACGTGTGGCGATCGCCAGGTCGCTGGCGATGAACCCCGAGGTGATGCTGCTCGACGAGATCACCTCCGCGCTCGACCCCGAACTCGTCGGCGAGGTGCTCGACGTGGTCCGCGGCTTGAAGGCCGACGGGATGACGATGCTGATCGCCACCCACGAGATGGCGTTCGCCCGCGAGATCAGCGACCGCGTGTGCTTCCTGCACCAAGGTCGGATCCTCGAAGAGGGCCCCCCGGCAGTGATCTTCGGATCGCCGCGCGAACAGCGCACACAGGAGTTCCTCCAACGCGTCATCGACGCCGGCCGGCTCTGACGGCGGCGGTTCAGCCGTCCATCAACGTGGTGCTGTACTCGTCGCGCAGGGTCTTCTTCGAGAACTTGCCGACGCTGGTCTTGGGAACCTCGTCGATCCACACGACGCCCTTGGGCATCTGCCACTTGGCGATCTTGCCCTCGAGGAACGACAGGACTTCGTCCTCGGTGAGCTCCTCGCCGGGAGCGACCACGACACAGGCGAGCGGTGCCTCGCCCCATCGTTCGTGCGCGACACCGATGACTGCGGCTTCGGCGATCTTCGGGTGTGCCATCAGCTCGTTCTCGAGCTCGACCGAGCTGATCCACTCGCCACCCGACTTGATCAGGTCCTTGGTGCGGTCGACCAGGCGGACGAAGCCGCGTTCGTTGACGGTTGCGACGTCGCCGGTCTTGAGCCAGCCATCGTCGGTGAAGCTCTCGCGTGAGCGCTCGTCGTCGTAGTAGTCGGACGCGATCCAGTTGCCCCGGCACTGCAGTTCGCCACTGCTCTCGCCGTCCCACGGCACCGGGTTCGTCGTGCCGGGCTCGACGACACGGCACTCGGCGCCGAAGACGATGCGCCCCACCTGGGTGCGCAACTCGGCCTGCTCGTCCTGCGGGAGCGTCTCCTGATCTGCGTCCAGACGGCACACCGCAGCGATCGGGCTCGTCTCGGTCATGCCCCACGCCTGGAAGATCGGCAGACCGGTCTGCTCGCGGTAGGCCTCCGACAGCGACTTCGGCACGGCGGAGCCACCGCACGGGATCGACCGCAGCGACGAGGTGTCTCGGCCCTTCAGCTCGGGCAATACCGCCATCCAGATCGTCGGCACGCCGGCGGCAACGGTGACCTTCTCGTTCACGATCAGGTTCGCAACGGCCGGGCCGGACAGGTCGGGGCCGGGCATCACCAGCGTCGCGCCGGTGGCGACGGCGGCATGGGCGAGGCCCCACGCGTTGGCATGGAACATCGGAACGACCGGCAGGATCACGTCGCTCTCGCGGGCGCCCAAGCTGTCGGCGGTCATCGCACCCATCGTGTGCAGGAACGTCGAACGGTGCGTGTAGACGACACCCTTCGGGTTGCCGGTCGTGCCGCTCGTGTAACACATGCTGGCGGCGCGGTGCTCGTCGTCGACGTGGAACTCGACGGGGTCGGCGGCGGCGAGCAACTCCTCGTAGTCGAGCAGAACGTGGCCGTTCAGGTCGGCGGGAATGTCGCCCTTGCCGTCGTCCATCATCACGAGGTGCTTCAGGCGTTCGAACGTCGGCAGCAGCGGCGCGAGGAGCCCGAGCAGTGAGCGGTCGACGAAGATCACCTCGTCGTCGGCGTGGTTGACGATGTAGGTGAGTTGCTCGGGGAACAGCCGGATGTTGAGCGTGTGCAGGACTCGACCGGTGCACGGTGCGGCGAAGTACAGCTCGAGGTGGCGGGCGGTGTTCCAGGCAAACGTGCCGACGCGGCCGTCGGCGGAGATCCCGAGGTCGTCGAGCACACCGCCGAGCTTGCGGGTGCGCGCTGCCCACTCACCGTAGGTGGTGCGTTCGAGACCGGCGCCGGTTGCGGTGACGATCTCCTTGTGCGGGTGGTACTTCTCCGCCCGTTCGAAAATGTGCGGGATGGCGAGCGGAACGTCTTGCATCAGGCCTTGCATGAGGGCGAACGTAGCGCGCACCGCCACCCGCCGATCCACCGAGGGCGATACCGTTGCGCCGGATGACCGAGAGCGCAGCGATCGAAGCGGCAGATGCGCCGCATGTGCGACCTGCCTGGGCACCGCTGACGCTCGTTGCCTTCGTGCTGCTGGTCATCGCCACCAACGTGGCCAGCGGCGTCTGGGCGCGGTGGGTCGAAACGAACCCCGAGGGCCTGCTCCTGCTGTCGTCGCGTAACCGATACCTGGCGCTCACCCTCGCCGCTGGTGTGTCTGTGCCCGTGTACATCGTGATCGGGTTCCTCCGGATCGGCGCGGCGTTCCTGGTGTGCCACATGATCGGGCGCGCGTATCACGACGATGCGATCGGCTGGTTCCGCAAGTACCTCGGAGTCCGTCAGGACGCGATCGACTCGTTCAACCGTGGATTCTCGAAAGCGGAGTGGATCCTGATTCCGTTCTTCGCCGGCTCGAACATCGTGGCTGCGCTCAGTGGCGTGCACCGCACTCCCCCGGTGAGGCTCGCCGTGCTGCTCTCGGTCGGCATCGCCGGGCGCCTGGCCCTGATGTGGTGGCTGGCCCGAACATTCGAAGCCCAGCTCGTCGATTTCCTCGAGTGGTTGCAGCGTTACCAGTGGTGGGCGGTGGGCATCTCGATCGGCCTCGTGGTGCTCGTCAACCTCCGCAACTTCCGCGGCGCTTGATTACAACAGGGGTCAGACCCGCGATGTAATCGCACAATCAAGCGGAGCTCGCATGGGCCGAACGGGCCCGACGTTGCTAGAACGACAGCCATGGCTCAAGTCACCCTCGGCGGAAACCCCGTCAACACGTCCGGAGATCTCCCTTCGATCGGCGCTTCGGCACCCGCCTATTCGCTCGTCGGCGCCGATCTCGGCGAGTTCGACGCCGGCCAGTTCGCCGGTAAGAACGTGATCCTCAACATCTTCCCGAGCATCGACACGCCGACGTGCGCCACGAGCGTTCGCCAGTTCAACGAGCGCGCCGCCGGTATGGACGAGACGGTCGTGGTGTGCGTGTCGGCCGACCTGCCGTTCGCGATGGGCCGCTTCTGCGGCGCCGAGGGCATCGAGAACGTGAAGGTCGGCTCGACGTTCCGCTCAGACTTCGGGTCGGACTACGGCGTCACACTGACCGACGGCGTGCTCCAGGGCGTGCTCGCCCGCGCCGTGGTCGTGATCGGTCCCGACGGCACGGTGAAGCACACCGAACTCGTCGCCGAGATCGCCCAGGAACCGAACTACGACGCCGCCCTCGCCGCCCTCTGATTACAACAGGGGTCAGACCCGCGATGTAATCGGCGCGACCGCGAGCAGGCTGATCGCCCGCACCTGCGCAGCGGCGAGCGCCGGTTCGCTGCGCAACAGCGCCCGAGCACGCGAGATCGCTGTGCGGAGCGTGCCGAGACGGTCGATCCCGAAGGCGTCCATCAACGCGGCGTCCGGCAGCGCCGCCTCGTCGACGAGCCACGCGAGGGCGATCTGTCGGGCCGCCGCGCCGAGGCGTCGGTCAGGGCGAAGGCCTCGTTCGGACAGCACGAGTTCGATAGCGGTAATCAGCGAACTGACGTCGCAATCGCGTGCCAACGGCACCGCGTCAAGGGGCCGCTCGACGAACTGGTCGATCTCGGACGTCGTCCAGCCTCGAAAGACATGGTCGGTGGTGAGCCACTGCGGAGGTGTCCGCAGACCGAGGTACGCCCGATGGCTCGACCATCGGTAGGCGCTGGCCCGCTCGACCCCGACGACGTCGAGCGGGTTGCGGTGGATGTATCGGACCGTCGCGACGAGGTGGGCCTCGTCGACGATCAACCGCGAGTGGAACCGCCCACGGAACAGCGCGCCGTCGCGTCCGACCCGATCGTTGACGTGCCGGGTGTACAACGAGCCGAGGCGCTGCATCCCAGCGGACAGTCCGCCGTCGGGGCAGTGCCACAGGTAGTGGAAGTGATTGTCCATCAGGCAGTACGCGTGCGTGCGAATGTTGAACCGATCGAACACGTCAGCGAGTCGCTGGCCCATCTCGATGCGGTCGCTGTCGTCGAAGAACACGTCGCCGTGGTCGATTCCACGATTCATCACGTGGTGCCAACCGTCTTCGATGTCGATGCGTGGTGGTCTGGGCATACGCCCATCATGAACAAGGGGTGTTACATCGCGGGTCTGACCCCTGATGTAATCAGTCGAGGAAGGGGTCGAGGGATCTCGACAGGCCTGGCACGTCGGGGATCTTCTTGCAGGCGAGCACGACACCGGGCATGAAGCTGTCGCGGTCGTAGCTGTCCTGGCGGATCGTCAGCGTCTGGCCCTGGGCGCCCAGAATCACTTCCTGGTGCGCCACCATGCCCCGCATGCGAACCGAGTGGACGCGAATGCCGCTCGGCCCTTCTCCCCCGCGGGCACCCTCGTAGACCACATCGGTGGTCGGGTCGGGGTCGAACGCTGCCCCGCGAGCCTCGGCCATCCGCTCGGCCGTCTTGACTGCGGTGCCCGACGGCGCGTCGATCTTGCGGTCGTGATGCAGCTCGATGATCTCGGCGGTATCGAAGAACGGGGCCGCCATCTCGGCGAAGCGCATCATCAGCACGGCGGAGATCGCGAAGTTCGGGGCGATCACGCAGTTCGGGCCGCCGTCGGAAGCGAACACCGTCTCGAACACCGCGAAGTCCTCCGGCGTGAAGCCGGTGGTGCCGACCACAGCGTGGATGCCGTGCTCGGCCAGCCACGGCAGCGTGACACGCGCTGCATCGGCGACCGTGAAGTCGACGACGACGTCGCACGCTGCGTCGGTGAAGGCGCCGAGCGAGTCGGACACCTCGATGCCCTCCACGGTCTCGCCGGCGCCGAACGGATCGACAGCGGCAGCGAAAACGAGATCGGGATCAGCGACCACTGCCGCACAAACGGTTCGACCCATTCGTCCGGCAGCGCCGCTGATCCCGATTCTCATGTCTTCAGTGTGGCCGATGCGTCAGCACCGACCGCGATTACATCGCGGGTCTGACCCCTGATGTAATCAGCGGTGGCGACGACGACCGCCGCTGCGGCCACCGTTGTCACCCGCCGGGCGCTCCGACTTCGGGCCGAGATCGCCGAGTTCGTCGGCGAGCTGTGCATCGAAGCTGTCCTCGAAGCTCACTTCGACGACGTCGACGCCACCACCCGAGCTGGCGGGTGCTGTGTCGGCTTCCTTCGAGCGCTCCTTGCGGGGCGCACGCTCACGATCGCCGCCACCGTTGGACGACGAACCGGACGAGGCGCCCTCTTTGACGGGCGGCGGATCGCCGGCGGGGGTCAGGCTGACCTTGCCCTTGTCGTCGATCTCCTCGACGCGGACTTCGATCTCCTGGCCCAGCTCGAGCACGTCCTCGACGGCGTTGATGCGCTTGCCGCCGCCGAGCTTCGAGATGTGCACGAGACCGTCGCGGCCCGGCAGGATGTTGACGAATGCACCGAACTTGGTGATGTTGACGACGCGGCCCATGTAGACCTTGTCGAGTTCGGCCTTCGGCGGGTCGACGATCGCGAGGATCGCCGCCTTGGCCTCTTCCATGCGCCATGCCTCGACAGCACCGATGGTGACGATGCCACGGGCACCGTCGTCGTCGACGCCGATGTCGGCTCCGGTCTCCTGCTGGATCGTGTTGATGACCTTGCCCTTCGGGCCGATCACTTCGCCGACCTTGTCGAGCGGGATGTAGATCGTCGAGATCTTCGGTGCGGTCTCGGCGACCTCGTCACGGCTCTGCGGGATGCAGGCGTTCATGACCTCGAGAATCTCGAGGCGAGCGACGCGGGCCTGGGCGAGCGCAGCGGCGAGCACGTCGGCGGGGATGCCGTCGATCTTCGTGTCGAGCTGCAGCGCCGTGATGGCGTCCTCGGTGCCGGCAACCTTGAAGTCCATGTCGCCGAAGGCGTCCTCGGAACCGAGGATGTCGGTCAGCGTGATGTACTTGCCGTCTTCGTAGATCAGGCCCATGGCGATGCCGGACACGTGGCCCTTGGTGGGCACACCGGCGTCCATCAGCGCGAGGCTGGAGGCACACACCGACGCCATCGACGTCGAACCGTTCGACGACATGACCTCCGAGACGAGGCGCAGCGTGTACGCGAAGTCTTCCTGGTTCGGGATGACGGGCAGGACTGCACGGGCGGCGAGCGCTCCGTGGCCGATCTCGCGACGCTTGGGGGAACCGACACGGCCGGTCTCGCCGTTGGCCCACGGCGGCATGTTGTAGTGGTGCAGGTACCGCTTGGTGTCGTTGGGCGACAGCGAGTCGATCATCTGGTTCATGCGGGGCATGGCCATGGTGAGCACGGTCATGACCTGGGTCTCGCCACGCTGGAACAGGCCGGAGCCGTGCGCGGTCGGCAGTGCGCCGACCTCAGCGGAGATCGCACGCAGGTCGGCGACGCCGCGGCCGTCCATGCGGACGCCCTCGGTGACGACGCGGGCACGCATCAGCTTCTTGTTGAGCGAGCGGACGGCTTCTTTGACCATGCCGTTCTGCCCGGCGAACTCGCCCGGCTCGTCCTTGGTGCCACAGAGCTCGGCGAGGATCTCGGCCGTGACGGCGTCGGTCGCTTCGTTGCGCTCGGACTTGTTGGCGATCGTGATGACCGGGGCGAGCTTGGCGCTGCCGGCCTTCTCGACGGCAGCGAAGATCTCCGGCGTGTAGTCGACGACCGGGGTCCACTTCATCGGGGTGATCGGGCCATCGGTGGCGATCACCGAAGCGACGAGCTGACGCTGCAGGCCGATCGACTCCTTGATCCACACCTTGCAGGCGTCGAGGCCGTCGGCGAGGACTTCCTCGGTGACCTTCTTGGCGCCGTCGTCGTAGTAGTAGAACGCGTTCTCGGAACCGCCGGCCTCGACCATCATCACGGCAACGTCGCCGTTGTCGAGTTCACGGCCGGCCACGACCAGCTCGAAGGTGCCGTTCTCGGCCTCTTCGTAGGTGGGGTGCGGGATCCACTCGCCGCTCTGGCTGTAGGCCATGCGGATGGCGCCGATCGGGCCCTCGAAGGGGATGCCCGAGATCATCAGCGCAGCCGAAGCAGCGTTGATCGACAGCACGTCGTGCGGGTTGATCTGGTCGGCACCCATGACGGTCGTGACGACCTGGGTCTCGTTGCGGAAACCGTCGGGGAACGACGGGCGCAGCGGCCGGTCGGTGAGACGGCAGGTGAGGATGGCGTCCTCGGTCGGACGTCCTTCACGACGGAAGAACGAGCCGGGGATCTTGCCGGCGGCGTACGCCCGCTCCTCGACGTCGACCGTCAGGGGGAAGAAGTCGACTCCGTCACGCACGCTCTTGGCGGCGTTGGCGGTGGTGAGGACCTTCGTTCCACCGATCGATGCCACCACGGCACCCATCGACTGGGGGGCAAACTTGCCCGTCTCGAAGGTCAGGGTCTTCTCGGTTCCGGACACGGGTCCGGACACGATGATTGGGTCAGCCACAAGGGCTCCTTTCGTGTGCACTCCCCCTCGGGAGTGCGCCTCTGGAGCGATCGGCCGGTTCCCAGTTGGTCAACCCGACATCGCGTCAACCCGGAAGGCGGCGGTTCGGATTCAGCAACCGGCAACCGACAACGGTTCGCTCATGTTGCGGGGTCGGACGTTCCGACTCCGAATGGCACTCTATCTGGACGCACGCACCAATGCGCGACCGGTCGACCACCGACACACACGCGTCACCACGCGTGTCACGACGAAATCAACCCTGAATTCGAGGCGGGATCAGATGGTTCGAGGACAAGGCGCGCAGCGAGGAAGTTGCCTTGGGGCAACGACGAGCTTGCGGAACGCAGTCATCGGGCCATCTGGCCCGCCGCGGACTACCTGCGGAGACCTTGGGCGGCGAGGATGCTGCGGTAGCGCTCGACGTCGATCTTCTTGACGTAGTCGAGCATGCGACGGCGACGGCCGACGAGCATCAGCAGCCCGCGGCGGCTGTGGTGGTCCTTCTTGTGGACCTTCAGGTGCTCGGTGAGGTGCGTGATGCGCTCGGTGAGCAGTGCGATCTGCACCTCGGGCGAGCCGGTGTCGGTCTCGTGGGTGCGGAACTTCTCGATGGTCGCCGTGGTGTTCGGCGTGGTGTCGGCAATGTCGGCCATGGTGTGTCGCCTTCTTGATCGGAGGTCGCATCGGATGCCGGATGGCACTCGTGTGCATCACGCCCGCGCCGGATATCCCAGCCCGAACGGACCTCGCAATGCTACGGGCAGGTCTGACACTCCACAACGGAAGCGCGAACAGGGCCCAGCGGAGCGCCACCTCGCAAGTACGCTCGCTCGTCGTGTCGGCCCGGATCGAAGTGCGCAGCGTCGCGAAGTCGTTCGGGACGCTCGACGCGCTTGCATCGGTCGACCTCGACGTCGGTGACGGCGAGACGGTCACGCTCCTCGGGCCGTCGGGCTGCGGCAAGACCACCCTGCTGCGCCTGATCGCCGGCCTCGAACAACCTTCGTCGGGCGAGATCGTCGTCAACGGCATGTCGCCGACCGAGGCCCGACGCCACAAGCAGATCGGCTTCGTGCCCCAATCGCCGGCGCTGCTCCCGTGGCGCACCGTCGAAGCGAACGCCCGCCTGCTGCTCGACATCAACCGACGCGCGTCGCCGGCGACACCGAGCGCATCGGTCGGCGATCTCCTCGACGAGGTCGGCCTCGGCGACTTCCGCGACGCCTACCCGCACGAACTCTCCGGCGGGATGCAGCAGCGAGTGGGGCTGGTTCGGGCGTTCGCCATCGACGCACCGATCCTGCTGATGGACGAGCCGTTCGCCGCGCTCGACGAGATGACCCGCACCGACATGCGACATCTCCTGGGCCGGCTGTGCGAACCCCTCGGCACGACGGTGTTGTTCGTCACCCACTCGATCCCGGAAGCCACGTTTCTCTCCGATCGCGTCGCTGTGATGTCGCCACGACCGGGTCGACATCGCCGACGACATCACGATCGACCTGGCGCACCCTCGACTGCCCCAGCTCGAGGACACCGATCAGTTCTTCCACACCACCACTCGGTTGCGGGCCGCACTGAGCGAGGGGATGCAGCGGTGAACCCCAGCGTGCGACGCATCGTCGCCCCCGTCGTCGGCATTGTCACGTTCTGCCTGCTGTGGGAAGCCGCCGTCCACGTGTTCGACATTCGCCGATTCGTGCTGCTGCCGCCGTCGGAGATCATCAGCCAACTGGCCGAGGCCCCCGGCTTCTACTGGTCGAACGCCGTCACCACCGGCTGGCACATGATCGTCGGCCTCTCGATCGCGATGGCGTGCGCGATCGTGGTCGGGCGCGCTGATGGCGTCGTCGCGGTTCATCGAGGAGGCGACGCAACCCGTCTTGATCCTGATCCTCGTGACGCCGTGGGTTGCGTACATCACGTCCGTCGTGCTGTGGCTCGATGGTGGAGCGCCGACGATCCTGTTCATGGTGGCCTTCACCGCGTTCCCCGTGTGCACGTTCGGCGTGGTCGGCGGCATGAAATCCACGGACCCGGCCGCACGAGAACTGCTCGCGAGCGTCGACGCGCGTCCCTGGGAGGTGTTCTGGAGGCTGCGCCTGCCGGCATCGCTGCCGTCGATCTTCACCACGTTGCGTTTCGCGCTCGGCCTCGGCCTCGCCGCCGCCTATTTCGCCGAGGGCTCGGCGCTCACCCGTGACGGGCTCGGCGCGATCGGGCGGACCGCGGCCGCGAGCAACCAGGCCGAGACACTGTGGGCGACGATCACATCGGCAGCTCTGCTCGGCATCTTCGGTTTGCTGGCGATCTCGGTGCTCGAGCGCAGCCTGCTGAAGTGGCATGCCTCACAACGGTCCTGACGCCTCGTTCGTGACTGCGTCAACGACGCCGCGACCTGACATCATGGGCTACCGATTCCCTCCCGAGAACTGGACCACTGATGCGACTTCGCACCACCATTGCGCTTGCCCTTGCTCCCGTCGTCGTGCTGGCAGCATGCAGCAGCGACGGCGACTCGTCGACCGACGACACCGCGACCGACGACACGAGCAGCGCCGTGACCACCACACCCGTCTCCTCGGGCGGCACATCCGACGTCGTGGCCGGCGAGGCGTTCCCCGCCGACCGTTGCGCCGCGAACGAGGCCGCTGGCACCATCACCTACCTCACCGGCTTCGACTTCGCGGCCACGGCCTCGATCGTCGACGTCATCGTCGCCGATGCCAACGGGTACTACGACGACATGTGCCTCGACGTCGAGATCACGCCGAGCTTCTCGACCGCCAACTATCCCCTCGTCGCCGAGAACGACGCCCAGTTCGCATCCGGCGGGTCGTTCAGCGAGGTCGTTGCGTTCGCTGCTGCGAACGACACCGACTTCGTCGTGACGGCCGTCGAAGGGCCGACGGCGATCGATTCGCTCATCGTCAAGCCGGGCGTCGCCACCGAACTCGAAGATCTCGCCGGCTCGACGATCGGGGTCAAGGGCAAGCTGCCTCCCAGCGTTGCCGCCATGCTCGCCACTGCCGGGCTCGTCGAGAACGAGGACTACGAGACGGTGCTCCTCGACGGCTTCGACCCGACGGCACACATCGCGATCGAGTCGATCGACGGTTTCCCCGGCTACAAGAGCAACGAACCCGGCGCACTCGAGCGAGCGGGCATCGAGTTCGACCTGTTCGATCCGCTCGACTACGACATCCCGGGCTCGTTCGGCGTCATCTACGGCAACGCCGATTTCATCGCCGAGCACCCCACCGCAGCCGAGGACTTCATGCGCGCCACGATGCTCGGACTCGCCGATGCGATCGCCGATCCCGAGGCCGCAGCGAACACCGCCGTCGAGCTGATCAATTCGGGTGGCAACCCCAACTTCTTGTCACCTGAGGGTGAGGTGTTCCGCTGGACCACCGACGCTGCGCTGATCTCCGAGCTGACCCCGGCCGGCACGGGCTATGGCGTCGCCGACGCCGCAGCGCTCCAGAACGAACTCGACACCTATGCCGAGGTCGGGCTGTTCGGCGATGCTGAAACGCCGACGGCCTCCGACTACCTCAGCGACATCCTCGATCGGATCTACGCCGACGCCGTCGTGATCTGGCCCGCCAGCTGACGCACACGAGTGCTCAGGCGAGCAGAGTTCGGGCGTGGGCGACGTCGTTGCCGAGTTGAGCGATCAGCGCATCGACGCCGTCGAACTTGCGCTCGCTTCGCAGGAAGTGCTCGAAACGGACCCGGGCGGTTTCGCCGTAGAGGTCGACGTCGACGTCGAGCAGATGCGCCTCGAGCAATGACGCGTCGGCGTGCTCGTAGAACGTGGGTCGGCGACCGAGGTTGATCGCACATCCGTACACATCACCGTTCGGACGCTCGTAGATCCCGGCGTACACACCATCGGCAGGAAGGCACATGCCGGACGGAACGGCGACGTTCGCCGTCGGGAAGCCGAGCAGCCTCCCACGTTGGTCGCCGGCGAACACCTCGCCACGCACTTCGTACGGGCGACCGAGCATGGAGTTGGCGCGGGTGATGTCTCCACCGGCGAGCGCACGACGAATCGCCGTGCTGCTGATCGGTTCGTCGATGCCGTCGAGTCGTTGGACCAACTGGACCGGCTCGACGTCGAAGTCGGCGTCGACGCCGACCTTGCGGAGCAGGTCGACATTGCCATCGCGGTGCCGTCCGAAGTGGAAGTCCTCGCCGACCACGATGATCCGGGTCTGCAGGCATCGCACCAACACCCGGTCGACGAACGACTCAGGGCTTTCGGCGGCTTGGTCGCTATCGAAGGGCACGACGACGACGGCATCGATGCCCGTCGATCCGAGCAGCTCCATCTTCTGTTCGGGGCCGGTCAGCAGCCGCGGCGCCGATTCGGGTCGGACGATACTGGCCGGGTGACGGTCGAACGTCACGACGACCGACTTCGCCCCGATGTCGGCAGCGCGCCGCTTCACCTGGTCGATGACCGCTCGATGGCCGAGGTGGACCCCGTCGTAGGCCCCGATCGTGATGACCGCCCGCTCGTCAGCCCAGGGGCATCGCTGGAGGTCGGTGACGACGAGCACGGCGGCAACGCTATCGGGGCAAGCTCATCGGGGAAGTACCACAGCGGGCTTGGCCTGGCCGCGAAATCCCTCATAGACCGCCAGCAGTTCGCCCGTCGTGTCGAACACCGCCCACGGACCGTCGCCGTCCCATGCCTCGAGCACACGTCCATTGGCGATGAGGGCGGCGGTGTCGGCGTCGACGGTGATCGACGCGAGCGAACGGACCGCGCTCGCCACGGGGAGCAGGTCACACACGTCAGGCGGTGCTGCCTCGGCGAGCGTGAACGCGCCGACGTTCGTTCGGCGCAGGTTGCGTAGATGCGCTCCACCTCCGAGGAGGCGTCCGAGATCGTCCGCGAGCGTGCGGATGTAGGTGCCGGCGGAACACTCCACCTCGACGCGCAGCACGCCGGGCTCGGCCCAGTCGTCCACATCGAAGCGATGAATCGTGACCGGCCGCGGCGCCCGCTCGATTTCGATTCCCTCACGCGCGAGTTCGTGGAGTCGCTTGCCGTCGACACGGATCGCAGAGACCATCGGCGGAATCTGTTCGATGTCACCGACGAGATGCTCGGCCACCGCACGACGAGCGTCGTCGAGCGTCACCGCCGCCATGTCGAACGTTGCCAGCACGTCACCGGAGTCATCGAGCGTCGAGGTCGCGGCGCCCAGAACGACCTCGCCGGTGTACCCCTTGCGCGTCTTCTCGACGAAGCGCAACAACCGCGTCGCCTTGCCGACGGCCACGACGAGCACACCGGTGGCATCGGGATCGAGGGTCCCCGCGTGGCCGACCTGACGCTCACCGAATCGGCGGCGGAGCATGCCGACCACGTCGTGGCTGGTGACCCCCGGTGGCTTGTCGACGACCGCGATGCCGTGAGTGGTCGCCGGCTTGCGCCGCGCCATCAGCCCTCGGAGGATTCGTCAGTGTCGGATGTGTCGGGCGTGTCGGGCGTGGCGGGTGTGTCGGTCGACGCCGACGCTTCACGTTCGATGCGGGCCTGGTCCGACTTCAAGATGTCGTCGATGCGGGCCGCCGATCGGATCACCATGTCGGGCCGGAAGTCGAGGATCGGCGTCTTCTTCGCACGGATCTGCTTCGCGATCGATGCCTGCAGTCGAATCCGGTGGTCGGCAAACGCTTCGAGGATCTCGGCGTCACCGTCCTCGTCGGCGAGCGAGTCGAAGAACACGATCGCTCGGTTCAGTTCCGGGTCGACGTCGATGCCGGTCACCGTGACGAACGTGAGTCGCTCGTCGTCGATCCGCACGAGCTCGTCGGCGATGATCTCCTGCAACGTCGTGCTGACCCGCGCGCTGCGCGAGTACTTCGGGGTGTTGCTGCGACTGCTGCGCTTGCCTGCCATCGGAACCTCCTTGGTGATGATTACAACAGGGGTCAGACCCGCGATGTAATTGTCGGTCGATTACATCGCGGGTCTGACCCCTGTTGTAATCAGGTGAAGTCGGGGGCGACCCGGTTGGATCGTTTGAGTTCGGCCATGCCGGACATCGTGGCCAGTTTCTCGACGGCGTCCCACAGCTCGACCGCCTCGACACCGGTGGGCGCCTTGGAGATCACCGGACCGAAGAAGCTCGCCCCGTTGGCGGTGCCGGGATGGAACGTGAGAATCGGCGTGCCGACGTCCTTGCCGGTACGGCTCAACGCCAGTTCGGTGTCGGCTCGGATGTACTCGTCGTGGGAGTCGTCGTCGGCAGCGTCGAGGTATGCCGCGTCGAATCCGGCGCCAGCGAGCAGGCCGGCGTACCACGCGAGCGAATCGCCGCGGGCCGCGTCGCGCTCGGCGCCGACGTGCAGCGCTTCACCGATGGCGGTGTACCAGCGCCCGACCGCCGCGGGATCGTCGTCGCCGAGACGGATCGCATCGGCAATCCGCAGCCCCTGCTGGCCGAGGTAGTGACCGGCCCGATACTGCGGCGTGTACCACTCCTGGGTGTTGTTCTCGTTCAGCATCCACAGCGAGATGAACCGCCAGTCGACCTCGTACTCGCGTTGCTCGCTGACGTTGACCACCCAGCGCGACGTGATCCAGGCCCACGGGCAGACGGGATCGAAGAAGAAGTCCAGGTCGGCGGCCATCACTGCAACCTACCGGGACGAACCCGGCGGGAAGATCACGTGCGAGCGATCTCGACGTCCTGGAAGGTCTCGATGAGGTCGCCCGCCTTGAGGTCCTGGAAGTCGGACAGGCCGATACCGCACTCGAAGCCCTCGCGGACCTCACGAGCATCGTCCTTGAACCGCTTGAGCGACGTGATGTCGCCCTTCCAGATGATCGTGCCGTCGCGCAGGAAGCGGACCTTGGAGCCACGGGTGATGACACCCGAGCGCACGTAGCAACCCGCAATGGCACCGAGCTTCGGCACTCGGAAGATCTCGCGGACCTCGGCTTCGCCGGTGACCTGCTCTTCGAACTCGGGCTCGAGCATGCCGATGACGGCCTGCTCGATGTCCTCGAGGAGCTTGTAGATGATCTCGTAGGTACGGATCTCCACTTCTTCCTGCTCGGCGAGCTTGCGGGCCTTGCCGTCGGGGCGGACATTGAAGCCGATGATCGTGGCGTTGGTGGCGTTGGCCAACGTGATGTCGTTCTCGGTGATCCCACCGACGGCGCGATGCACGAAGCTGACGTCGACCTCGTCACGTTCGAGACGCCGCAGCGAGTCGGTGACCGCTTCGAGCGAACCCTGCACGTCGGCCTTGAGAATGAGGTTGACCGCCGCCTTCTCACCCGACTGGATCTGGGCGAAGATGTCCTCGAGCTTCGTGCCCGTCTTGACTCGGGCATCCTCACGGAGGTGCTTCGCCTTGAGACGCAGCTCACGTGATTCGGCAACCGTGCGGGCGATCTTGTCGTCGGGAGCGGCGCGGAACTCGTCGCCGGCCTCGGGCACGAGCGAGAGCCCGAGCACCTGCACCGGCATCGACGGACCGGCCACCTTGACGTTTTCGCCCTTGTCGTTGATCATCGCTCGGACCTTGCCCCACGCGGCTCCCGCCACGATGGGGTCGCCGACCTTGAGCTCACCCTTGTCGACGAGCACCGTGGCAACGGGGCCACGACCCTTGTCGAGCTGGGCCTCGATCACGATGCCCTTGGCACGTCCGGTGGGGTTCGCGGTGAGCTCCTCGAGCTCGGCGACGACCTGCAGCTGCTCGATCAATTCGTCGACACCGATGCCCTGAAGGGCCGACATCTCGACGACGATCGTGTCGCCGCCCCACGACTCGGGAACGAGTTCGTACTCGGCGAGCTGCGTGAGCACACGCTGCGGATCGGCGTTGGCCTTGTCGATCTTGTTGACCGCCACGACGATCGGCACATCGGCCGCCCGAGCGTGGTTGATCGCTTCGATCGTCTGCGGCATGATGCCGTCGTCGGCCGCGACCATCAACACCACGATGTCGGTGGCGTCGGCGCCGCGGGCACGCATCTGCGTGAACGCTGCGTGGCCGGGCGTGTCGAGGAACGTGACCGAGCCGTGCTCGTTCTGCACCTGGTAGGCACCGATGTGCTGGGTGATACCGCCGGCCTCGCCCTCGACGACGTTGGCGCCACGGATGTGGTCGAGCAGCGTGGTCTTGCCGTGGTCGACGTGGCCCATCACGGTGATGACCGGCGGGCGCGGTTCCTGCATCTCGTCGTCGTCGGAGTCGTCGAACAACTTCTGCAGTTCGACTTCTTCCTGCTGGCCGGGCTCGACCAGGAGGATCTCGGCGCCGACCTCGAGCGCGAACAGCTCCATCTGCTCATCGGCGAGCGTCATGGTCGCGGTGACCATCTCGCCGTTGTTGAGCAGGAAGCGCACGACGTCGGCAGCAGTGCGGTTCAGCTTCGGAGCGAACTCCTGTGCCGACACACCGCGTTCGATGATGACGACGCCCTCGGGAACGGGAGCGTCGGACGACGTGTAGGTCGTGAACTGCGGCTGCAGATCGTCCTGGTCGCGACGACGACGCCGACGACCGGTACGACGCGGCGGACGCCGCTGCCCACTGGGGCGATTGCCACCGGGGCGGCCGGGACCGCCACCGCCTGGGCCACCACCGGGGCCGCCACCTGGACGGCCGCCGGGGCCGCCACCAGGGCCGCCGCCAGGACGAGGCGTGAAGCCACCGGGACGCGGACGGGCGCCGCCAGGGCCACCGCCAGGACGAGCACCCGCAGGGCGCGCCGAACCAGGAGGCGGCGGAATGACCTTGCCACTGGGCGACAACGGTCGACCAGGAGGCGGCGGAATCGCCTTGCCGGTTGGCGACAACGGACGCTCGGCGGGTGCACCGTCCGGACGGTCCGTCGCGGGACGACGAGCCTCGGTCGGTGTCGCAGGCTGTTCGGGAGGACGACCGTCGGCGGCCGGACGACCGCTCGAGATCACACGCGAGGACGCGTCGGCGGCCTCAGCGGGCGCCGGCGCCGGAGTTTCCGCGACGGCGGGCGCCGGTGCGGGGTCGGCGGGTGCAGGCGCTACGGCCGCAGGCTCGGCTGGAGCGGGCTCGGGTGAGACGACGGGCTGCGCCGGTGCCACCGGTTCGGGGGAAGCAACAGCCGGCGTCGGCGTCGCCTCGGCGACCGGCGCCTCGACAGCCGCAGGACTGGCGTCGGCCGGTGTTTCCTCGACCGTCGCTGCGGCGGCCTCGGGCTCCGGAGCGGACTCGGGCGCTGCATCGACGGCCACCTCGGCCGCAACGGCAGGCTCGGCCACCTCGTCGTCTGCAGGCGCAGCCTCGGCGGGCGCCACGTCTGCCGGCTTGGCGGCGGCCTTCTTCGCCGGCTTCGGCTCCGCGTCGGCACCATCGGCCGACTGCTTCTTGGCGGCGGCCTTCTTCGCCGGCGCCTTCTTGGCCGGCTTGGCCTCTTCGGGTTGTTCGTCACGGGTCAACCCATCGCGCTCAGCGCGACGGGTCACCATGTCGGCATATGCCTCGGCGAGCGAGGACGACGGGCCCTTGGCGGCAACGCCGAGCACACCGCAGAGGTCGAGGACCTCGGCGTTCGTCATCCCGAGCTCTTTCGCGAGCTCGTGGATCCTGATCTTCTTCGCAGCCACGTTGTCGATTCAACCTTTCACAGTCGTCTTTGCCTCGCGGATGCTGGAATCAATGCGCATCCGGGTGTTCGTCACCGCCGGCCCCTCGGCCGGCCAGTTCGCTGATTGCACGTTCATCGTCGGCGTCGACGTCTCGCCGCCACGCCCGGGCGAATGCCCGCCGTGACAGCGCAGCGTCGACACACGCAGCCGAGGCGATCTCGCCCTCTGCGATGCTCCGACACAGCCACGCCCCACGCCCGTCGCTCGGACCATCGACCACGACACCGACATCCGATCTCGTGACACGCACGAGAGCAGATTGCGGACGTCGCTGCCGACAGCCGATGCAGCTGCGGACGGGTTCGGGGCGATCGGCAACACTCAGTCGTCGCCGCCGTTCTTACTCGACGACGCCTCGGCGCCATCTTCGCTGTCGCTGGCTTGGTCGGCGTCGTCGTCTGCCTCGTCGCTGGCGCTTCCCTCGGCAGCTGCGTCCACGTCCACGGACGACGCTTCGACGGTTTCAGGATCCGCTTCTGCCTCGTCGCTGGCGCTTCCCTCGGCAGGTGTGTCGACATCTGCTGACGGCTCTGTGCCCGCGACTTCGTCGGTGTTCGGACTCGTCGGCGGCTTCGTCGACGGCCTCGACCTCGGTCGTTGCGGGTTCGCTGGCGGCGGCGGCTTGGGCTTGCCAGTCGGACTCGCTGATGACGCTGCCGTCCGCGGCGTGCCACTCCATCTCGCCGGACTCGGCGTTGGCACGCCATTCGCCGTCGGCGTACTCGACGTCGGCGTCACGGCCACCGGCCGGAATGCCCTCGGCGAGCTGCGTCTCGGAGCGGATGTCGACGCGCACGCCCGTGAGTCGTGCCGCAAGGCGCGCGTTCTGGCCCTCACGGCCGATCGCCAGGCTGAGCTGGTGGTCGGGCACGATCACGTCGGCGGCAGTGCCGTCGTCGGAGATGTTGACCGCGGTCACCTTCGCCGGCGACAGCGCCTTGGCGACGAAGTCGGCCAGGTCCTCGCTGAACGGCACGATGTCGATCTTCTCGCCACGCATCTCGTTGACGACCATCCGGACACGACCGCCGCGGGCGCCGACGCACGCGCCGACGGGATCGACGTTGTGGTCGTTCGACCAGACGGCGATCTTGGTGCGGTGGCCAGGTTCACGAGCGCAGGCCTTGATCTCGACGATGCCATCGGCGATCTCGGGCACCTCGAGTTCGAACAGCCGCTTGATCAAGCCGGGGTGGGTACGCGAGACCACGATCTGCGGGCCCTTCGGCGTGCGACGGACCTCGACGATGTAGGCCTTCTGACGATCGCCCTGGGCGGGACGCTCGAAGGGCACCTGCTCGGCCTGCGGCAGCAACGCCTCGACCCGACCGAGGTCGAGCAGCGTGTAGCGGGCGTCGGTGCGCTGGATGATGCCGGTGACGATGTCGCCCTCGCGGTTCGCGTACTCCTCGAACTTGCGCTCGGATTCGACCTCGCGGATGCGCTGGCTCATCACCTGGCGGAACGTCTGCGCGGCGATACGGCCGAGCTCTTCCTTCTTCGGCGTGTCGTTGCGCTCGTTGACCCAGTTGCCGTCTTCGTCGACGTCGTAGGCGATGAACGAGAACTCCATCGTCTCGGGATTGACCTCGACGACCACTTCGTCGGCGGCGTCGGGACGACGCTTGTACGCCGATGCGAGCGCATCGACGAGGACGTGCAACAGCGTGTCCTCGGAGATGCCCTTCTCCTGGGCCAGCATGCCGATGGCCTCGCTCATGTCGAGGTTGCTCATGACGCTTGCTTCTCCTTGTTCGATGGGGCCTGGTTCGATGGGGCCGGGTTCGATGGGGCCGGGTTCGAGGTGGACTTCGTGGTGCTCTTCGCGGACTTCTTCTTCGCGCCGGACCTGTTTGCCGGGCTTCGGCTTCGGCCCCCACTCGAAGACGGTGCGCGCCTTGTCGACGTCATCGAGCGCAACGGTGCGTTCCGTGCCATCGTCGAGCAGCAGCGTGGCGCCGCGATCGTCGGCTCCGGCCAGCACACCCTGGACACGCCGAGGGTCGGCCTGCGGATCGCGAAGGCGGATCGAAATGGTCTTGCCGACCTCACGCTGGAAGTGCGCTGCGGTGCGCAACTGGCGTTCCAGGCCCGGGCTGGTGATCTCGAGGGTGTAGTGACCGGCGATCGGGTCCTCGTGATCGAGTTCGCGAGAGATCAGCCGTGTTGCCAGCGACAACGAGTCGAGCGTGATCCCACTCTCGGACCCGGGTGGCGTGTCGAGTGTGATCCGAACGGTGCCGCCGCGCCGTTCGATGTCGTACACGTCGAGTTGAAGGTCGGCAGCGATCGGTGCCACGAGAGCGTGAACACGATCGATCTCGGTCGATGCACTCATCCGAACTGCCTCCTTTCAACAAACAAGGCGTGGGGCTCAGCCCCACGCCTTTCGGTACCAAACCAAATGGAGCCGTAATCATAGCAGCGCCCTCACCGAAGGCGGCAGGGTGACGATCGGGGTTCGGGCGCTGCGCCAGGCTCGTCGCCGGCGCTTCCCTCGCCGGCCCCACGCACCGCTCCGCGCTCGGGTCGGTGCGATCGGTACAGTGCCGCCGTGCTTCGGATGTCGACTCTGTTCCTGCGGACCCTGCGTGACGACCCGGCTGATGCCGAGGTGGCCAGCCATCGCTTGCTGGTTCGTGCCGGCTACATCCGCCGGGCAGCGCCCGGCGGCTTCTCGTGGCTGCCGCTCGGCTGGCTCGTCTACCGCAATGTCGAGCGCGTCGTTCGCGAGGAGATGGATGCGGCGGGCTTCCAGGAGGTCCACTTCCCCGCGCTGCTCCCCCGCGAGCCGTACGAGGCCACGGGCCGCTGGACCGAGTACGGCGACAATCTGTTCCGCCTCCAGGACCGCAAGGGCGCCGACTTCCTCCTCGCGCCGACCCACGAGGAGATGTTCACGCTGCTCGTGAAGGACATCTGCGGGTCGTACAAGGACTTGCCGCTGTCGATCTATCAGATCCAGACCAAGTACCGCGACGAGGCCCGCCCTCGCGCCGGCCTGCTGCGCGGCCGCGAGTTCGTGATGAAGGACTCCTACAGCTTCGACCTCGACGACGCCGGGCTGCAGGCGTCCTACGACGCGCACCGCGCCGCGTACATCTCGTTGTTCGACCGGCTCGGATTGCCCTACGTGATCGTGTCGGCGATGTCCGGCGCAATGGGCGGCTCGGCCTCGGAGGAGTTCCTCGCGCCGATGGACGTCGGCGAGGACACGTTCATCCGCTGCACGTCGTGCAACTACGCCGCGAACGTCGAAGCGGTCGTCACCCCCGCTCCCCCGGCGATTGGGTTCGACGGCCTGCCCGCCGCGGTCGTGCACGACACGCCCGACACACCGACGATCGCCACGCTCGTCGACTTCGTCAATGATGACCCGGCGTTGCGCCACCCCGATCGCGACTGGACGGCGGCCGACACGTTGAAGAACGTCGTCGTCAAGCTTCGGCACCCCGACGGCACGATCGAGCCGTTGGCGATCGGCCTGCCCGGCGACCGCGAGGTCGACATGAAGCGCCTCGAAGCGCAGGTGTCGCCCTCCGAGCCCGAACCGTTCGACGAGGCCGATTTCAAGAAGCACCCGTCGCTGGTCAAGGGCTACATCGGCCCGGGCGTGCTCGGGGCCACCAATGCGTCGGGCATCCGCTACCTCGTCGATCCCCGCGTCGTCGACGGCACGGCGTGGATCACCGGCGCCGACTCTCCCGGCAACCACGTGATCAATCTCGTCGCCGGGCGTGATTTCACACCCGACGGCACGATCGAGGCCGCCGAGATCCGCGACGGCGACGTCTGCCCCGAGTGCGCCTCGCCGGTCGAGATCGCCCGCGGCATCGAGATCGGCCACATCTTCCAGCTCGGCCGTAAGTACGCCGAGGCCCTCGGCCTCACCGTGCAGGATGAGCACGGCAAGCCGGCCGTCCCCACGATGGGCTCCTACGGCGTCGGTGTCACTCGAGCGCTGGCAGCGATCGCCGAAGCGAACCACGACGACATCGGACTGGTCTGGCCCCGCGAGATCTCGCCGGCCGACGTCCACGTCGTGATCGCCGGCAAGGCCGACGGCCCGCAGATCCCCGCCGGCGAGCAGCTCGCCGCCGACCTCGAAGCCGCAGGACTCCGGGTGCTCCTCGACGACCGCTACGGGCCGTCACCGGGCGTGAAGTTCAAGGACGCCGAGCTGATCGGCATCCCCACGATCGCCATCGTCGGCCGCGGTGTCGGTGACGACGAGAACCCCACCATCGAGGTCAAGGACCGCCGCTCCGGTGACCGGGCCGACATCCCCCTCGCCGACGTCGTCACCCATCTCGTCGCCACCTGCCGCCCCTGACCCGAAAAATGCGCACCAGAGTGCGCCTGCCGGCACGAGCGCTACACATTTCGGAGTTGGTCACCCCGCCCGACCCGAAATGTGCACGAGATCGTCCGCTGGGCGGGCCCTCGGGCACAAATTTCGGGGTCGGGACGTGGCTCGTTCGGGGCTCAGGCGTGCTTGACGAGGCCTTGGTCGATCACGACACGCTCGGTCGAGGGGTCCGAGGGGTCGACGGCACTCGTGGTGAACAGCGTCTCGCCGGCATCGCCAGACCACATCGAGATCGTCAGGGTGTCGCCGGGGAGCACCGGGGCGGCGAAGCGGGCCTCGATGTGGTGGAACTTCGCCGGATCGCCGGCGCACACGGTGTGCAGCAACGCTCGACCGGTGAAGCCGTAGCTGCACAGCCCGTGCAGGATCGGGCGGTCGAACCCACCGATTGCGGCGAACGCCGGGTCGGTGTGCAGCGGGTTGCGGTCGCCCGAGAGGCGGTAGACGAAGGCCTGGTCGATCGAGGTCTGGTACGACACGACATGGTCCGGGTCGCGCTCGGGCGCGACGTTCTTGGGCCCGGACGGACCGCGGTCGCCGCCCCAGCCACCTTCGCCGCGGATGAACGCCGATGACGTGTTGGTGTAGAGGGGCTCGCCGTCCATCGTGGCTCGTGACTCGGTCACGACCACGGCCGCCTTGCCCTTGTCGTACATCGCCACGAGCTCGCTCGTGATCGACGCCGTGCCCGCCACCGGGATCGGTCGGTGGAGCGTGACCGCCTGTTGGCCGTGCACCAGCAGCGCCGGGTTGAAGGTGCCGATGTTGCCCATCGCCGACCCTCTTCCCCATCCGATCACCACGGGGAACGTGGGGAACACCAGCTGGTCGACGCCATTCGTGTTCTCGGTCGTGAAGGCAAGCTCCTCGTGGCCGGCACCGATGCCCACGGCGTAGAGGAGCGCGTCTTTGGAGGTCCAGCTGACCTCGACCGGGTCGCTGGTCGTGCCGACGGCGTCGGGATTGAGTGGCATGTGGTACTCGCTTTCGTTCGGTTGTCAGGAGTTCAACATCGTCTGCGGCCAGCCTCCGGGCTCGCCGTTCATGCCGGAGTTCGGCCGAGCGCTCGCGAGGAGCTCGGCGACTGCCGGCCCGATCTTCGTCGGGTCGTCGATCGGCGTCGTCGAGGGGCCGCGCACCCATCCTTCGGCGACAGCCAGCGTCTGTCCGGACGCCTCGAACACGCGACCGGTGACGCTGCCGGCCTCTTCGGAGCAGAGCCAGGTGACGATCGGTGCGATCCAGTGAGGCGCTCGAGCCTCGCGCTCCTCGTCGGTCTCCGGTGCCGGACCGAGACCCTCGGTCATCCGGGTGAGGGCAACGGGTCCAACGGCGTTGACCGTGACGCCGTAGCGAGCCACTTCGAGCGCCACGATGTTCGTGAATGCGGCGATTCCGGCCTTCGCGGCGCCGTAGTTGGCCTGGCCGGGGTTGCCGTAGATGCCCGACACCGACGTGGTGTTGACGATGCGGCCGCTGACCGGCTCACCCGCCTTTGCCCGCTCACGCCAGTAGGCAACCGCCCAGCGCGACGGGGCGAACGTGCCCTTGAGGTGCACGTTGATGACCGAGTCCCACTCCTCCTCGGTCATGTTGGCGAGCACCCGGTCGCGCAGGATGCCGGCGTTGTTGACGAGGGCATGGAGATCGCCGAAGGTCTCGATCGCGGTGTTGATCATCCGCTGGGCACCTTCCCAGTCGGCGACGTTGTCGCCGTTCGCGACCGCCTCGCCGCCCATCTCGATGATCTCGTTGACGACCTGTTGCGCAGGCGAGAGGTCGCCGCCGCTGCCATCGACGTTGCCGCCGAGGTCGTTGACGACCACCTTGGCACCCTGACGGGCAAGGCTCAATGCGTGTTCGCGCCCGATCCCTCGCCCGGCACCCGTGACGATCGCAACTCGACCCTCGCACAACCCACTCATCGACTGTCCCTTCCTCGTACCGATCCGCTGACTCGTTCGGCATCGTAGAGTCGTCGCCGTGTGCGACTGCCAGCGGACGAGGCGTCAGATGCTGACCGGAGCGATCGGTACTGCCGCGGCGCTCGGCCTCGCCGCCTGCGCTCGAGGAGCCGACCACACCGACGATGCGTTGGCGCGGCTGCCGCCCGTGGCGTCGCTCGCCAGTGTCGAGGTGGCGCCAGGACTGAGCATCCATCCGCGCAGCGACTGGGGGGCGGATCTCCCACCGAAGGCGGCGATCGCACCCGAGACCGTCAAATTCCTCCTCGTGCACCACACCGCGTCGAGCAACGACGTCCCCGATCCGCGGGCGGTCATCCGCCAGACCTACGCGTTTCACACCGGGCCCGACAAGCGTTGGCCCGACATCTGCTACCACTTCATGATCGGACCCGACGGGTCGATCTGGGAGACCCGGGCCGGATCCCTCGCGGGACCGGTGGTCGCCGACGCAACCGGCGGCAACCAGGGCTACGCCCAACTCGTGTGCCTGATCGGCGACTTCAGCACCCAGGCCCCCACGCCCGCTGCACAGGACTCGCTGATGCGGATGCTGATCCACCTGGCCGACCGCTATGACGTGGACACCGATCCATCCGCGACGACGACGTTCGTGTCGCGTGGGTCCAACAAGTTCCGCTCGGGGACCACGGTGACCACCTCGACGATCTCCGGACATCGTGACGTCACCTACACGGCGTGCCCGGGAGACAACGGCTACGCGTTGCTGTCCGGCTGGCGCAGCCGGGTCCATGCCACACGCCTGCAGCGCGCCGATGCCGGGCCGACGAAACGAGCCGTGCGTCTCGGCGTCCATCTCGCCTGAACGACCTGACCTGAACGACGACACCCTCGACCGGCGCCCGTAGCCTCTCGGGCGTGAACGCACCGACGACGACGCCACGCGAGCACCTGACCACGGACGTCGTCATCGTCGGTCTCGGGCCAGCAGGCAGCGCTGCGGCAATCGAATTGCGCCGCGCCGGCCGCTCGGTCGTGGCCATCGACAAGGCCGAATTTCCACGCGACAAGTGCTGTGGCGACGGGCTCACCACGCTCGGGCTTCGAGAGCTCGAGCACCTCGGGCTCGATCGAGCAACGATTCCCGACTGGTTCGAAGTCGGCGGCGCCGCGATCCGCTCGCCGAGCGGTCGGGAGGTGTTCGTGCCGCTGCCCGCCACCGGCACCTACGCCGCTGTGGCACCTCGGCTCCAACTCGACGACGCGCTGGTTCGCATGGCCCGCGAGCTCGGCGCCGACATCCGCGACGGTCATGGCTTCGAACGCCTCGATGAGCGCGTCGACCATGTCACCGTGTTCGCCGATGGGCTGGAGATCGACGCTCGCTACGTCGTGGCCGCCGACGGCATGTGGAGCCCCGTGCGCAAGTCGATCGGGGCGAACGAGCCCGGCTATCTGGGCGAGTGGCACGGTTTCCGGCAGTACGCCCACAACGTGACGGGGCCGGCGTCGCAGCAGCTCTATGTGTGGTTCGAGCCCGACCTGGTGCCGGGATATGCGTGGTCGTTCCCGCTGCCGAACGGCCGAGTGAACATCGGGTTCGGCGTGTTGCGCGATGGCGCACGACGAATCCAGGACATGAAGCAGCTGTGGGTCGAACTCTTGAGTCGTCCTCACATCGTCGATGCGCTCGGCGACGGTTTCGAACTGGAGGGTCGCCACACCGCCTGGCCGATTCCCGCCCGTGTCGACGATGCGCTGCTGACCGCGGGCAGGGTGCTGTTCACCGGCGACGCTGCGATGGCCACCGACGTGATGACCGGCGAAGGCATCGGCCAGGCTCTCCTCACGGGGCGCCTCGCCGCCGAAGCGATCATCGCCGCCGGAGCACTACAACCCGACGACGCCGCTGCGATCTACCGATCCGCCGTCGCCCATCACCTGTTTGCCGACCATCGGATGTCGCGCGCGCTCGGGTCGATCCTGACCACCTCGTGGGGGGCACGCGGCGCGATCCGTGTGGTGGCGTCGAGCGGCACGTGGGGCAAACGCAACTTCGCCCGCTGGATGTTCGAAGACGAGCCCCGGGCGATCGTCCTCACCCCGAGTCGCTGGCACCGCCGGTTCCTCGACCAGCCCGGCGCCTGGGCGTGACGGGCCTCGTATAGACGGCTTCGTACATGGTCAACTCGAAGCCGAGTGACGTGTACAGGTGGAACGCACCGCCGGGGTTGTTGGTGTCGACACCGAGCGCCGCTTCGGTGAAGCCGCGGTCCTTCAGCTCCTGCAGGCTCCAGGCGAGGAGGGTCCCGGCGATGCCTCGGTTGCGCCAGTCGCGATGCGTCGAGATGTATTCGGTGTAGCCGCGGCGGATTCCACGGACGTCGTTCTCATCGGTGTTCACATAGGTCTTGACCTGACCCACCACCTCGTCGCCCGCCCACGCCACCTTCCACAGCGACGTGTCCCGGTACGGGTGTTCGTTGAACTCGACCCAGTCGGCCTCGACCGTCTCGCGGAAGTCCCATTCGCCTCGGAATGCTTCCCAGTGCGCGTCGAAGATCGTGCGGAGTTGGTCCGGCTGCACGGGCCGCAACTCGACGCCGTCGGGCAGCGTCCGGTCGGCGATGTCGTCGAGGTGCGGTCGCACGAGCGACGCACTCCATTCCGTTGCGACGTAGCCACGCTCCTCCAGCCAGGCGGCGATGCCGGTCGGCTCCGATCCCGGCCCCGGGTGGTGTGCAAATGCGCGGTACTGCGCCCGTTCTGCGTCGCTCGCCCACGGCGCCATGTGGGCTTCGCTCGCACCGACGATCGCCGTCCACAGTCCGTGCGTCAGACACTCCGGAAGGATCGGCGTGAACACGATGCAGTCGCGCACGCCACTGTCGAGGTCCTCGAAGGACGTGCGGGTGTAGGCCACCGCGCTCCCATCGACCTCGACGAGCGCGATGTCACGGTCGGGATCGCAGTCGTGGAGGTTGGCGTAGGTGAGGTCGAGTTGGGCGACCGTCGGCAGTTCGAGGTCACCGTTGGCGATGCGGTGCGCGGCGAGAACGTCGACGATCGCGGCGTGGTCGCTCGACCCTCGGTAGGGACGGGCCACATATGGCGCGGGAAGCTGCAGGCGTTCGGCGAGATGCACGTTGCGACGCTACGCGCCTGCGCACTGCTGGTCGCACGAGGTTTCGAGGGTCAGGCTCGCGGGTCGCCGGGCGGTGGCGCCCAGAAGTCGATGTCGTCGACACGACCCGTGATGCCGTCGACGTCGATGTCCTCCGGGTCGCCCGGCGCCTCGGACACGATCACGATGTCGTCCTCTTTCGGCGGGCCCTCGTAGATGTCGCGCAGGCCGATCATCGCTCCGGCTGCGGCGGCCCCGAGGACCCCACCCTTGCGCCGGCCGGCCTCGATCATCGACAGCCGCCGGGCAGCGACAGCTTCCTCCGCTTCGATGTGCGCGACGTCGATGCTCGCGGCCAGTTCCGCGTCGATTCGTGCTGCCACGTCGGTGTCGCGCTCGGCGTCGGGTGCATCGGCCACCGCACCAGAATACGAGAAGTCGGTGAGAGACGGCCCGCCGCACCCGGCGATCACCTGCACACCGCTACCGTCATCGGGCAATGACCGACAGCGATCAGCCCCACGCGCCGGTGGTCGACTCGACCAGCGCCCCCGTCGTGCCGTCACCAGACGACGACCGCCAGACCGCCGAGACGTTCGAGAAGATCTTCTTCGAACTCCGCAAGGTGATGGTCGGCCAGACCCGATTGCTCGAGCGACTGTTGGTCGGCGTGCTGTGTCGAGGCCACTGCCTGCTCGAGTCGGTGCCCGGCTTGGCGAAGACACTCGCCGCCGAGACGCTCGCCGACGTCGTCGGCGGCACGTTCGCCCGCATCCAGTTCACGCCGGATCTGCTGCCCTCGGACATCACCGGTACCCGCATCTACCGTGGCAGCAGCGAGACGTTCGACGTCGAATTCGGGCCGGTGTTCGTCAACTTCCTGCTCACCGACGAGATCAACCGGGCACCGGCCAAGGTGCAGTCGGCCCTGCTCGAGGTGATGGCCGAACAGCAGGTCACCATCGGCGGCATCACCCACGCGGTGCCGAACCCGTTCTTCGTCGTCGCCACACAGAACCCGATCGAGTCCGAGGGCGTCTACCAACTGCCCGACGCCCAGCGCGACCGGTTCATGATGAAGATCGTCCTCGACTATCCGACCGCGGACGAGGAGCTGACGATCATCGACCGGATGAGCATCAGCGCTCCGATCCCCCAGCAGGTGATCTCGCTCGACGAGCTGATCGCTCTCCAGCAACGCGCCGACACCGTGTTCGTCGACCGATCGGTGTCGCAGTACGCGGTCGATCTGGTGCAGTGCACGCGTTCGCCCGAGCGGTTCGGTCTCGGTGATCTGTCGACGGTGATCGGCCTCGGAGCCAGCCCGCGAGCCTCGCTGAACCTGGTGCGAGGCGCCAGGGCGCTGGCGTTGATGCGCGGCCGTTCGTACACCACACCACAGGACGTCTTCGACCTCGCGCCGGAAGTACTTCGCCACCGCTTGCTGCTGACCTACGACGCGCTCGCCCGCGACATCACCGCCGACCACGTGGTGCAGCGGATCCTGGCGACCGTTCCGGCCACCTGGGTGTCACCGAAGCCGAACGACGCGTTCGGAATGAACGCACCGAGAAGCTGATCGTGGTACGTCTGGGTCCGGCGAGCGTCTCGCCTTCGGCCGCCGCTGCGGCGAGCGGGTTCGGAGCGACGTCGACGCACGCTCCCGGGTGGGCCGCCGGCCCGCCGACCGAGACCGTGGCCGAGCTGCTCCGCACGCTCGAGCTGACGATCACGGGGCGCCTCGACGGCGTGCTGCACGGTCACTACCAGGGCCTCACCCCTGGGCACGGGTCCGAACCGGGCGAGTCGAGGTTGTACCAGCCTGGTGACGACGTGCGCCGTATCGACTGGAACATCACCGCTCGAACCCGCGAGACGCATGTGCGCGAGCAGATCGCCGACCGCGACCTCACCGCCTGGTTGGTGGTCGATGTGTCGGCGACCATGCAGTTCGGAACGGTCGCCAACGACAAGGCTCAGGTCGCCACCGCCGCGGCTGCGTCGATCGGCTTCCTCACCGCACGGAACCAGAATCGCCTCGGCGCCGTGTTGGTTGCCGGTCCGTCGATCCACGTCGTGCCGCCCCGCTCGGGGTCGAATCAGGTGCGAGCGATCCTGTCGTTGCTCAGCGCCCCGCCGGTGTCCGAAGGCCTCGGCAACGCCGATCTCTCCGGAGCGATCGACCGGGTCGGTGCGATCGCCAACCGGCGTGGGTTCGTCGCCGTCATCAGCGATTTCCGCGGCGAGACCTGGCAACCCTCGCTCGCCCGGCTCAGCCTGCGCCACGATCTGCTCGCGATCACCGTCCACGACCCGCGCGAGCACGACGTCCCGCCGATCGGCTTGGTCGAACTGGTCGATCCGGCAACGGGCGCAACCCGCGAAGTCCGGGTGACGGCGAAGGTGCAGGAGCGATTCGCCGCGGCGGCCAAGGAAGAGCACGACCGACGCAACGATGCGCTCGGCCGGTCACGCGCCGACGTGATCGAGTTGTCGACCGACGGCGATTGGCTGGGCGCGATCGTCCAGCACACTCAACGCCGACGGGTGCAAGCGGTACGCGGGGACGGGATCGGCCGATGAGCACCGATTTCCTCGCACCCGGCCGCCTGTGGCTGTTGCTGCTGGTCGTCGGCCTCGCGGTGTTGTACGTGGTGGTGCTGCGTTGGCGTCGCGCGGCCACCGTTCGGTTCACGCAGGTCGACCTGCTCGACAAGGTCGCGCCGAAGCGCCCTCGCTGGCGTCGTCATGTCGTCGCCGGCCTCCAGCTGCTCGGACTCGCGTTCGCCGTCGTGGCGGTCGCTCGACCTGTCGAACGAACCACCGAGAACACCACCACCGAAGGGCGGATCCTGGTGCTGTTCGACGTGTCGTTGTCGATGATGGCCGACGACGTCGACCCGCGACGTTTCGAAGCGGCACAGGATGCCGCCAGGACCTTCGTCGACCTGGTCGACCCCGGAGTCGAGATCGGTCTGATCGGATTCTCGGGTTCGGTCAGCGTCGATGTCGACCCGACCCTCGACCGGGCGACCATGCAGCGCGGCATCGACAACCTCGAACTCGCCGAGTCGACCGCAATCGGTGACGCACTGTCGGCCGGCACGAAACTGCTGGTCAACTCCGCCGATCCGAACGACGATTCCGAGCTGCCGCCCGGGGTGATGGTGCTGCTGAGCGACGGTGAGACCACGGTCGGTCGTCTGACCTCCGATGGTGCGGCCGAGGCTGCCGACGCCGGCATCCCGGTGTACACCATCGCGTTCGGAACCGAAGGCGGAACGATCGTCGACCCGGAGAGCGGCGAGGTGGTTCCGGTCCCGGTGCGTCCCGCCGACCTCGAACTGGTGGCCGAGACGACCGGCGGCCAAGCGTTCGAAGCACGCACCGGCGACGAACTGGCAAGCGCCTACGACCAGATCGCCGAGTCGCTCGGCGAGACGATCGGCGACCCGATCGAGATCATCACCGAACTCACCTGGCGGTGGGCGCTGGCCGCGTTCCTGTGCCTCGGACTCGCCTGGGCGCTCAGCCTGTGGTGGCTCCGCGGCATGGTCTGAACTCGCGTTCGTGGTTCCCGGAGCCCAGGGCTCGGGGAACAAGCTCGGTTCCCGGAGCCCAGGGCTCGGGGAACAAGCTGACTAGAGGAGTTCCTTGAGCTGTTCGATCGTCTTGACGGCGTCACCGCCGACGGGGCTCACCGACAGGTGCGTCACCCCGGCTTCCTTGAACGCCGCGATGCGCTCCTTCACGTAGCCGGCCGGGCCGACGAGGTTCGACTTCTCGAGCATCTCGCCGGGCACTGCGGCAGCCGCCTCGTCCTTCTTGCCCGACAGGTACAGGTCCTGGATCTCGGCGGCCTCGGCCACGTAGCCGTAGCGCTGGCAGATCGTGTTGTAGAAGTTCTTGTCGCGAGCGCCCATGCCACCGATGTAGAGCGCTGCATTGGGCCGGGCGAAGTCGAGGATGCGCGTCTGGGCCTCGCCGATGAACTCGTCACCGATCGCCACCATGCCGCCGGCGGAGATCTGCAGACGGCCGAGATCGGGATCCCGATCGACCGTGCCCGCCTTCAGGTCGTCGCCCCACACCGACTGGAACTTCTCGGGGTCGAAGAAGATCGGCAGCCAGCCGTCGGCGTACTTCGCCGTGTTCTTCACCGACTGCCCCATCAGGCTCGCCCAGAAGATCGGGATGTTCTCGCGCACCGGGTGGTTGATCAGCTTGAGCGGCTTGGCGAGGCCGGTGCCTTCACCCTCGGGCAGCGGGATCTTCGTGGTCGGCCCGTCGTAGATGACCTTCTCGCGGCGCCACGTCATCCGGCACACGTTGATGTAGTCGCGGATGCGTGGCATCGGCTTGTCGTAGGGCACGCCGTGGAAGCCTTCGATCACCTGCGGGCCGGATGCGCCGAGCCCGAGGATGAAGCGGCCGCCCGACACGTAGTCGAGTCCCGCCGCCGTCTGCGCCATGCATGTGGCGGTGCGTGAGAACACGTTCAGGATCCCCGAGCCGATCTCGATCGTCGAGGTCTTCGCGGCGAGGTAGCCCATCTGCGACACCGCATCGAAGCTGTACGCCTCGGGCACCCAGACCACGTCGAGGCCGGCTTTCTCGAGTTCGACGACCTTCTCCACGTCTGCGTGGAAGTCGCCCGAGTAGTTGATCATCATCGACAGCTTCATGGCGCCGCACGTTACGTGCGGCTCGGCTCGCGGGTGTAGTCGGACCGCGCCCCACCGGGGCCGTCAGCCGTTGAGATTGCCCGACCGGAACCCTTCGAGGTCGACGGTGACGTATCGGTAGCCAGCACCTCGCACCGCGTCGACGATCTCATCCCGAGCGGCGACGACCTGCGCCAGATCGTCGAGATCGACTTCGATGCGCGCCGTGTCGTCGTAGTGACGCACCCGCACCTGGGCGAACCCGAGGCGGTGCAGGGCTGCTTCGGCGCGATCGACCCGACCCAGGATCTCGACCGAGACGGCGGTGCCGTACGGGATACGGCTGGCCAGGCACGCGGCCGCCGGCTTGTCCCAGGTGCGCAGGCCGATCGCCTTCGAAGCAGCCCGCACGTCGGTCTTGGTGAAGCCCGCGGTCACGAGCGGGAACTCGGCGCCCGCCTCGGTCGCCGCTCGCTGGCCGGGCCGATGATCGCCCAGGTCGTCGAGGTTGACACCGAGCACCACCGTGGCGGCCTCAGCGGCGGCGATCGGACCGACGACGTCCATCAGCTCGGCCTTGCAGTGGTAGCAGCGGTCGGTGTCGTTCAACCGGTAGGCGGCTCGCTCCATCTCGTCGGTGGCGACCGGCGTCCAACGCAGGCCCCATTCGGCTGCCGAGCGTTGCGCAGTCGGCCTCCTCGTCACCGGCGAGCGATGGCGACACAGCGGTCACAGCGTGCACACGGTCGGCACCCAGCACGCTTGTCGCCCTGGCGGCCAGGAATGCCGAGTCGGCGCCGCCGCTGAAGGCCACGATCACATGGTGCAGCCGTCGGAGCTCCTCGTCGAGCGTCGCGAGCTTGTCCGCCAACGACCCCGGTTGGTCGAGACCCGACGTGTCGGAGTCGACATCGCCGACGGCATCGACATCGCCGACGGCATCGACATCGCCGACGGCATCGACAGCGGCAACGGAACGGGACGACAGCACCGCCGCAGTATGCCCGACACAGCACTCGCAGCGACCACCTTGCGGCGCGGGTTCGCCGTCGCCTCCCACGTGCGCGACAATGACGACCCGATGAGCATGCCGACATGGTGGAACCAGCGGCGATTCGGCATCTTCATCCATTCCAACGTGGCGACGGTGCCCGCCTGGTCGCCGATCGGCGAGTACTCCGACTGGTACCGGAGCCACCTCGGCGACGACGTTGCCGACGTGTTGTTGCACCCCCGACCGATGGTCGAAGTGCTCGCCCACCATCGGGACCGTTGGGGACACATCGAGCACTTCGATGACTTCCTCCCCTTGCTCACCTACGACCGGTTCGACGCCGAGGACTGGGCGCAACTCGTCGCCGACGCCGGGGCGGGCTACAGCGTCTTCGTCAGCAAACACCATGACGGCTGGTCGTGGTGGGACGCACCCAACACCGAGCGCACGGTGCTGCACGGGGGCCCACGACGAAATGTGCTCGGCGAGTACGCCGCCGCCTGCGAACGCAACGACATCGTGTTCGGCACCTACTACTCGTTGCTCGACTGGGGTGATCCCCGGTTTCCCGACCCCGAGTACGTCGACGAAGTGTTGCATCCACACGTCATCGATCTCGTCGAACGGTACGGGTCGAGCGTGCTGTGGGGTGACGGGCACTGGGGTCACGGACCCGAGGTCTGGCGCACCCGGGAACTCATCGAGCAGATCCGGACCATCGATCCCGACGTCGTCATCAACGACCGGTGGTGGGCCAGCCCCGACGATGTGCCGCCAGGCAGCCCGGACCTCGTTCGAACCTTCGAGTACGACGCACCGGAGGCGATCACGGAGGGACCGTGGGAGCTGTGCCGCGGCATCGGCGCAAGCTTCTGTCACAACCGCGCCGAACGCGCCGAGCACCACCTGTCCGGCTTCGACATCGTGGCGCTGCTCACCGAGGTCGTCGCCAAGGGCGGGCACTTGCTCTTGAACATCGGACCAGCAGCCGACGGCACGATCCCCGAGCTGCAACGCGCTCCGCTCGAAGCTGCCGGACGATGGATTCGGGCTCACCAACGACTGATCGACGAGTCGTCACCGTGGGACACGTGGGGCGACGCCGAGGTTCGCTATCTCTGTCTCGACGGGCAGCTGCACGCGGTCGACCTGTCCGGGCGGGGGCGCTTCGGTGCGATCACACCCGACCGCTACCGGGTCACCGCCGCCGAGCGTGACGGAGCTCCGGTCGGATTCCGACCAGCGCGACGACGGCGTACACGTCGACGGCGGGCGTTCGGCGCTCGAACGGCGCGCCCGTGCCGGACGGGTCGACGACATCTCGGTCTACTCCCTGACCCTGACGCCGATCGAACGACCCGTCGAGCTCTTCGAGACACCGCCTCGTCAGCCGATCGATCTCGCTCCACTCATGAGCGACGCTCGCCCAGGCGACGTCGTGCAGCTCGGTGACGGCACCTACCTCGGCCCGGTCACCGTTCCTGCGGGAGTGATCGTGCGGGGCCTCGGTGCCGGCCGAACGACCATCGACGGCAGCGGCCAGACCGCCGTGACATTGGAGCGCAACGCTCGGCTCGAACACCTCAGCGTGGGCGGCGGGCCTGTGCGTGTGGCCTGGTTCCCGTGCCCGGTGGTCGAGGCCCGCGGCCCCTACGCGACCCTGCTCGGTTGCCGCGTCGACGGCCACGTGATCGTACGTGCCGACGACGTCGTGATCCGGGCCACCGCGGCGACGGGCGTGGTCGCCGAGGGCGCCGATCGTCTCACGGTGTCACGCAGCCAGTTCCGGGGGATGCGCTGGGACGTCGGCGTGCACCTGATCGGCGGCGCCGGCCACGAGGTCGACTCGTGCCAGTTCCGCGATCACCTGTGCGGGATCCGAGCGAGCACGACGACCGGCACGATCGTGCGCGGCAACAACATCGTCGGCCGTTGGTGGGGCATCCACCTCGAACAGACCGAGGGTGCGCACGTGTACGGCAACTTCGTCGACCACACCATGCGCGGCATCGACATCGACGGCGGCACTCAGGCGGTGATCGACGGCAATGCGATCTGCGACGGCGACAGCGGGTGCATCGTCGAATGGGGCGCGTCCGATTGTCAGGTCAGCGGCAACCGGTGGGAGCGCTGCCGCATCGGCATCCTGGCGTGGGAGGTCACGGCTCTGCACGCTCACGACAACGAGGCGATCGACCTCCACGAACCCGACGCCGCCTACGCCACCGGGCCATAGGCCCCCCTCGGCCCCTCGGCCCCTAGGCGGATTGGCTGCGGCGCTTGGCTTCGCGGGCTCGGTTGGTGGGGTCGAGGTCGGCCTTGCGCAGGCGGATGTTCTGCGGGGTCACCTCGACGCTCTCGTCGTCGGCGATGAACTCGAGCGCACCTTCCAGCGACAGCACCATGTGGGGCGTGAGCTTGACGGTCTCGTCGGCAGATGCCGCACGCACGTTCGTCATCTTCTTCTCACGACAGATGTTCACGTCCATGTCGCCGGCGCGCGAGTTCTCGCCGACGATCATGCCGCAGTACACCTCGGTACCGGGGCCGACCATCATGGCGGCGCGGTCCTGCAGGTTCATCATGGCGTAGGTGGTGGCCGGACCGATGCGGTCGGCCACGAGCACGCCGGACTGGCGCGAGCGGATCTCTCCCGCCCACGGCTCGTAGCCCTCGAAGGTGTGGCTGATCACGCCGGTTCCCCGAGTTTCGGTGAGGAACTCGGTGCGGAAGCCGATCAGGCCGCGGGCCGGCACGAGGTAGTCGAGGCGGACCCAGCCGGAGCCGCCCATGTTCTGCATGCGACCCTTGCGGGTGGCGAGCAGCTGAGTGACAGCACCGAGGTGTTCGTTCGGGACGTCGATCGTGACGCGCTCGACGGGCTCGTGGACCTTGCCGTCGACCTCGTGGGTGAGCACGACCGGCTTGCCGACGGTGAGTTCGAAACCTTCGCGGCGCATCTGCTCGACGAGGATCGCCAGCTGCAGCTCGCCGCGGGCCTGGACCTCCCACGCATCGGGCCGCTCGGTGGGGAGCACCCGGATCGACACGTTGCCGACGAGTTCGGCGTCGAGACGGTTCTTGACGAGGCGGGCGGTCAGCTTCTTGCCCTCACGGCCCGCGAGCGGTGAGGTGTTGATGCCGATCGTCATCGACAGCGCGGGCTCGTCGACGGTGATGACCGGCAACGCGACCGGGTTCTCGGGATCGGCGAGGGTCTCGCCGATGTAGATGTCCTCGATGCCGGCAACGGCGACGAGGTCGCCCTGGCGGGCGCCGTCGACCGGCACCCGGGTGAGGTGCTCGGTGAGGAACAGCTCGGCGATCTTCGCCCGGGCGATCGTGCCGTCACGCTTGCACCAGGCGACCGACTGACCCTTCTTGATCTCGCCCTCCATCACTCGCAGCAGTGCGAGGCGACCGAGATACGGCGAGGCGTCGAGGTTCGTGACCCACGCCTGCAACGGCGCGCCCTCGTGGTAGGTCGGCGACGGGATGTGGTCGAGGAGGATCTCGACGAGTTCGGCGAGGTTCTTGTCGCCCTTGCCCTCGGCGATGATCCGCTCGGCCTCGTCGAGGTCGAGCGTCGCCCAACCATCTCGGCCCGAGCAGTAGACGATCGGGAACTCGACCTGATGCTCCTTGGCATCGAGATCGAAGAACAGCTCGTAGACCTCGTCGATGACCTCGGCCGTGCGGGCATCGGCGCGGTCGACCTTGTTGATCACCAGGATCACGGGCAGGTTGCGAGCGAGCGCCTTGCGCAGGACGAATCGGGTCTGCGGGAGCGGGCCCTCGGCGGCGTCGACCAACAGGACGATGCCGTCGACCATGGTGAGCGCCCGCTCGACTTCGCCGCCGAAGTCGGCGTGGCCGGGGGTGTCGACGATGTTCAGGGTGATGTCGTCGCCGGTGCGGGGATCGTGCCAGACGAGCGAGGTGTTCTTGGCGAGAATCGTGATCCCCTTCTCGCGCTCGAGGTCGCCGGAGTCCATGACCCGCTCGACGACTTCCTCGTTCGAGCGGAACGCACCGGACTGGTGCAGCATGGCGTCGACGAGTGTGGTCTTGCCGTGGTCGACGTGCGCAACGATCGCGAGGTTGCGGATGTCGGTGCGATGACGCACGGTTGCCGGGTCGGCGGCGTCGTGGTCGACGCCCGTCGGGTCGTCGAGAAGGGTCTGGTCGTGGGGTGACACGACAAACCACGCTATCGCCGCTTCACGAACGAACGATCGCGTCCGGGCCGGAACATGTACCCCCCCGGGTATATTGCCGGTATGCGTTCGTTGCTGGCTTCGCCGCTGGGATTTCTGATCGGGCTGTCATTGGGCGCGCTCGGCGGGGGCGGGTCGATTCTCGCCGTGCCCGCGCTGGTCTATGCGGCCGGGCAGGATCCGAAGGCGGCCACGACGACGTCACTGGTGCTCGTCACCATCACGGCGCTGGTCGGCATCATCCCGCACTGGCGAGCCGGGCACGTCCGTCTGGCGGCGGGCACCGTGTTCGGGCTCGCCGGCATTGGCGGGTCGCTGGTCGGTTCGGCATGGAACGAGGCGGTCGACGCCGACGTGTTGCTCCTCGCCTTCTCGATCCTGATGCTGATCGCCGCGTACGCCATGTGGCGGCGCTTGCAGAAACAGTCATCGGCCCCGCCCGCCGCACCGGCGGTCCGCTCGGCGGGAGCGGCGGCCGCAACGCCCGAGCAGCTCAGCGCCGACTCACCCGGTACCGCTCCGATCCATCTCGATCTCGCGACCGCCGTGAAGGTCGTGGTCGCCGGCTCGTTCATCGGACTGCTCACCGGTTTCTTCGGCGTCGGTGGCGGCTTCGTCATCGTTCCCGCCCTGGTGCTGGCGCTCGGTTTCTCGATGCCGGACGCCGTTGGCACGTCGCTGATCGTGATCGCCGTCAACTCGACCGTCGCGCTTGCCACGCGACTCCCGTCGGGCACGGTCGAGTGGGGAACCGTGATCCCCTTCACGATCGCCAGTCTCATCGGCGTGTTCGTCGGCAGCCGGCTGGCCAGCACCCGTGACCCGAGCTTCCTGCAGCGGTGGTTCGTGATCCTGCTGGTCGTGATCGCCGTGTACACCGCAACGAGCTCGCTGATCGCCCTGCTCTGACCCGGCGGGGCGATCCGTCAGCGGTGGTAGTACTGCTTCGACCAGACCGCCAGCGGATCTTCGCCTCGGTCGACGATCGGCATCCGCCATGTCGACACGTCGGCGTCGGCGAGCACGAGTCGGAACAAGGCCCGCCGCTCGTCGACGGTGTCGGCGAGGTAGGCATCCGCGAACGGCTCGGGTGTGTAGCGGCATGCGATCGAGCGGTACAGTCTCACGCCAGTGTCGTCGTCACCGAGGTCGTGGACCAGGTCGGCGCGTGCCTCGAGCGATCAGCTTGCGCATCGGATGCGTCGACTCGTCGATCGTCGCGCACACGGCCGAGTTCGCGCGGAGGTCCGCCAGCCACGCCGACCGCTCCCTCGGCGTGAACCAGATCGCACCGTCGCGATGGATGAACCAGATCGGCACGACACGCGGGAGTCCGTCGACGCCGATCGTGCCGAGCCGAAGCAGGTGCCCCGGCTCGTCGAGGAACGCCACGAGCTCGTTGTTGGTCAACCCCGGCATGGCGTCAGCCGACGCGCCGGTCGTGGCCTTCCCAGAACGGCTCGCGGAGATCCTTCTTCAGCACCTTGCCGCTCGGGTTGCGTGGCAGCATGTCGGTCCAGTCGACCGATGTCGGACACTTGAACGTCGCCAGACGCTCCTTGGCGTAGGCGATGATCTCGGCCTCGGTCACGTCCGAGTCCGGTGCCTTGACCACGATCGCCTTCGCCGTCTCGCCCCACTTCTCGTGCGGCACACCGATCACCGCCACGTCAGCGATACCGGGATGGCCCATCAGCACGTTCTCGACCTCGGCCGGGTACACGTTCTCGCCGCCGGACACGATCATGTCCTTCACCCGGTCGTGGATGTAGAGGTACCCGTCGGCGTCGAGGTAGCCGGCGTCGCCGGACTTGAACCATCCGTCGGGTGTCACCGCCTTCTCGGTCTCCTCCGGCTGCTTCCAGTAGCCCTTCATCACCTGGCCCGATCGGATCCAGATCTCGCCGACCTGGCCGACCTCGCACTCCTGGTCGTCGTCGCCGGCGATGCGAATCTCGACGCCGGGGCCGGGCAGGCCGCACGACCGGAGGCGGTGCCGGTTCGGCCCGGTCGTGTCGTGATCCTCCGGAGCGAGGTTGACGACTGCCCCGGTGGTCTCGGTGAGGCCGTAGGCCTGCCAGAACTTGCAGGGCTTGAACATCTCGACGCACTTGGCGAGCACGTCCTCGCTGATCGGCGACGCGCCGTAGACGACGATCTTCAGGCTCGAGTAGTCGGCATCGGCGACACCGGGCACCATCAGCATGAACGCCAGCACCGCCGGAACGATGAACGCGTGGGTGATGCGCTGCTCCTCGATCGTGCGGATCAGGGCTGCCGGGTCGAGCTCGCGGAAGATCACGGAGGTGCAGCCTTCGAACATGCCGGCGACCGCCCATCCCCCGCCACCGATGTGGAACAGCGGCATCGCGATCAGGTTGACGGCGTCGGGGTCGAGCTCCCACATCTCCTTGGCAAGCGGCAGCAGGCTGAAGAAGTTGTCGTTCGTGAGCATCACACCCTTCGGGCGGCCGGTCGTGCCCGACGAGTAGAGCTGGAACGCGACGTCTTCGTTGGTCGACGACACGCCGGGGTCGTCGGCCGGGAACGCCCCAACCCAGTCCTCGTAGCTCTCGTAACCGTCGTGGCCACCGATCACGAGAATCCTGGTGACCGTGGTGAGGTTGTCGCGGATCGCGTCGATCATCGGCACGAAGTCAGGGCCGATCACGAGGACCTTGGCGTCAGCGTCATTGACGATGTACTCGACCTCGGGCGGCGCAAGGCGCCAGTTGACGTCGACACACACGGCGTTGAGCAGCGCTGCGCCGAAGAACACCTCGAAGTGCTCGACGCCGTTCTTGTCGATGAAGGCCACCCGGTCCTGCGATCCGACGCCGTCGGCGGCGAGGCCCTGCGCGACCTGCGCCGAGCGAGCAGCGAGCTCGGCCCAACTGAGTGTGCGTTCGTCCTGGATCAGCGCCGGATGTTCGGCACGGTCGACCCCATGGACGCGAATGATGTCAGCCAGGCAGTTGATGTTCCCCATGGCGCGGACAGTAGTTCCTGGCGTCAGGCGAGGTTTCACCCTGCCCGTTCGGTGTAGCCGAGCCGGAACGACTGGACGGCGCGAGCGAAGATGTTCGCCTCGACGACGGGCTCGTCGACCACCCGCAGGTCGGTGACGCGGGCGCTGAGCTGGCCGAACACCGCTGCCAGCGACGCTCGGGCGACGTGCGTGCCGATGCACAGATGGGTGCCGAAGCCGAACGCCACGTGCGGGTTCGGGTCGCGCCGGATGTCGAAGCTGAACGGATCGGCGAACACCGCCTCGTCACGGTTGGCAGACGGGTACAGCAGGATGATCCGGTCGCCGCGCTGCACCGGTTGATCCCCGATGCGATCGTCGCTCGCGGCGCGGCGGAAGAAGTTGTTGAGCGGGGTGACCCAGCGCAGCACTTCCTCGACGGCACCGGGCACGAGATCGGGATCCGAACCGATCGCCTCCCACTGCTCGGGATGCTGCGCAAAGGCATGCAGGCCGTGGCTGATCGCCGTGCGGGTGGTCTCGGCACCGCCGGCAATGAACAGGCCGACTTCGTGCACGATGGTCGCTGGCGGGAGTGGCTGCCCGTCGATCGTCGAGTGGAGCCACACGCTGATGAGATCGTCGCCGGGCTCCGCCAGCTTCTTCGGCGCGATCTCGCCGAGCACCCCGACGAACTCCATGTTCGCGGCGAAGAAGTCGCGGAACACCTCACCGTCTCGGTCGCGCATGTCGGTGCGCATCAGGCGCTCTGACCACGACTTGATCTGCGGCCACATCTCCTCCGGGAACCCGAGGATCCGAGCGGTGAACCGAGCCGGCAACTGGCCGGCGAGCGCCTCGATCACGTCCATCTCATCGCCGGCGGCAAGTGCGTCGTCGATCAGTTCGGTGACCAGTGCAGCGATCTCGGCCTGGCGTTGGGCGACCGACTTCCCGGTGAGCTTCGGCTGCACGAGCATGCGCTGCTGGCGATGGCGAGGGTCGTCCTGGGCGATCATGTTGATCTCCTCGGGCGACCACAGCGCCCGGTAGCCCTGGCCCGACAGGAACACCGTCGAGCGACGCTCGACGTCCATCAGGTCGGCGTGACGGGTGACCGCCCACAGCCCGTTGCGGTCGTCGTGATACACGGGCTCGTTGGCCCGCATCCACGCCCACACGTCGTGCGGGTTTCGCTGGTAGAGCGCCGGATCCAGCAGGTCGACGATGAGACGATCGGACTCGACAGCGGTCATGGCCCATCGTCGCAGATCGGCACCCTGGTTCCCCGAGCCCGGGCCTCCGGGAACCAGGGTGGTTCCCGGAGACCTGGGTCCGGGGGACCACGATCGGTCAGCGGCGGCGGTTGCCGAAGGTGTTCCAGTGGGTGACGGCGCTGGCGGGTTTGCGCGGCGCGACGCCGAACTTGCCGGCGGGACGGCCCATCGGGATGCACGCCGCGATCTCGTAGCGGGGCGCTGCCGTCGTCGTTGGCCGCCACGCCGAGCACCTCGAGGGTCTCGGTGGCGTGGATCCGGATCACCGTGGTGAGCGACGTGCCGATGCCGAGCGCCCGCGCGGCCACGCAGAAGTTCTGAACCGCCGGGTACACGCTCGCGTCGAGGCGGCCGATGTCCATGGGGCCCTCGTCGTCCGACGGCGTCCACGGGATGATCGGCTGCAGGAAGAACACGATCGCCGGTGCCTCCTGAACGTGGTCGGCCAGGTGCCTGCTCGCCACGCGTGTCTTTCGCCACGACTCGGCCTGGGCCTCGTCACGAAAGGCCGATGCGTCGGGCAGCGACTTCTCGTAGCGGTCGAACGACGACCGGTAGAGCTGGGCGATTTCGGCCTTCGTGTCCGAATCGGTCACCACGACGTACTGCTGCGGCTGCACGTTGCCGCCGCTCGGCGCCTGCTGCGCCGCCCGCAGACAGATCGCGATCTCCTCGTCGCTCACGGGCTCGTCGGTGAACCGACGGATTGCCCGAGTGGTCATCAGCGCCTCGATCGCATCGATCGTCGGCAGGTTCGCATCAGTGGCGTCGTCGGTCATCGTCCCTCGAATCTCGGTGTTCGTTTGTCGACGAAGGCGCTGACCGCCTCGGCGTGATCGGCGGAATGGAAGCAGCTCATCTCGAGTGCCATCGACACATCGAAGCTCGTCAGCAATGCCTGCTTGATCTGCGCGTTCACGGCGATCTTCGTGCCCTGGACCGCCAGCGGCGGCTGAGCTGCGAGCCGCTGCGCCCACCTCTGTGCGGCCCCCGCCACCTCATCGGCCGGACACACCTCGGCCGCGACTCCCATCGCCAGGGCAACGTCGGCGGTGAGCGGCTCGCCGAGCATGAGGTGACGTTTTGCGGCAAGAGGCCCGAGCAGCAGCGGCCAGATCGCGGCGCCGCCATCTCCGGCGACGAGGCCGACCTGGACGTGCGGGTCGATGATCGCTGCGGTGTCAGCCATCACGATCACGTCGCACAGGAGTGCCACCGACGCGCCGAGTCCGACCGCCGGACCGTTGAGCGCACACACGATCGGCACCTCCACGTCGAGCAGGTTCCAGATCAGCTGCTTGCCCTCGCGGCGCAGCGCGTGCAACCGGTCGGGGTGTCGCAACTCGGGGAACCACGACATGTCGCCGCCGGCGGAGAACGCCCGCCCCGACCCGGTGAGCACGATCGCACGGGCGTCGCGCTCGGCGGCGAGCTGCCGGAAGAGCCCCCACAGGTCGTGGTGGAGTCGCTCGTCGACGGCATTCATCGCGGACTCGGGATGATCGATCGTCACGATCAGCAGGTCGCCGTCGCGTTCGGTGCGGATCGTCTCCATCAGCACATCCGGTCAGAACATCGAGGTGTCGACGTCGAGGCCGAGCAGCAGCTTGCCGATCGTCTCGTTGAGCTTCGGGGCGGTCTGGATGTGCTGGGTGACGATGTGCGCATCGCGCAGGCACCGCCCGAGCACGCTCGTGTCGTACACCGCAGTGCCGCCCGCGAGCGTGAACATCGCATCGGCCACCTCGGCGCCGACGCTCGCCACGTGGGTGGCCGCGAGGCGGATCCCGGTGCGGGCCTCGACGGTGACCTCGTCGCCGGCGACTGCGACGTCCCATGCCGACTGCAGTTCGTCGAGCAGGAACGCTCGGGCAGCGCGCAGCTTGCCCTCGGCTCGAGCCAGCTCCACCTGGGTGAACCCGCTCTGTGCCAGTGTCTTCGACGAGTACTGCGGCTTCTTGCCCTGCGCGAGATCGACGAGCTCGTCGATCGCCCGACGGGCCACGCCGAGCCCCACAGCGGACACCCCTGCGGCGAGCAGCGTGAAATTCGGGAACTGTGACAACGGCGTTCGCACCACCGGACGGGTCACTCCCGGCTGGACGGTCCGACTGGCCGGCACGAACACGCGGTCAACCGAATAGTCGAGCGACCCGGATCCACGCATTCCGGTCGTGTGCCACGTGTCGTGGAAGGTGACCGATGACTGGGGAAACCAGCAGAGCCGGAACGTGCCGTCGTCGCAGAGCGCGCCGCCGAGCACCCACTGGCAGTGCTGCGTACCGCTTCCCCATGCCCAACGCCCCGACACAAAGAACCCCTCGATGCCATCGACCGTGACCGCCTCGCCCTTGCCGTTGGGTGCGAACACGCCACCGGTGATCGAGTTGCGGTCGCCGTAGATCTCCTCCGCCGCCTCAGCGGGGAGCAACGAGGCCATCGACGACGTGGTCGAGGCGATCATCGTGCACCACCCGGCTGCGCCATCGCTCCGTGCGACCGTCTCGATCGCCGTGACGAGCGTCATCGGGTCGACCTCTGGGCCACCGTACGCATCGGGGACGCACAGCCGGAACAGTTGCGCGTCGCGCAACGCCTTGACCGATGCGAGCGGAAGGCGTCGAATCCGCTCGCCGTCATCGGCGTTCGCTTCGATCAACTCGGCGAGGTCGCGTGCAGCGTCGACGACGGGCACGATGTCATGAGTGCGACTGTAGGTCGACCCCGCAATCCCAGAGGTGGTGGACCGGATCGTGGATCATGTAGCGGGCGAACGATTCGACGGTGAACGATGCCCCGTCCGAGCGCCGTCCGGGCCGTGACCAGTGCGCTCCGTCGACCCCATCGAATGCAATCGCCAGCGCCTCGGCTCCCTCCTGCAACTCGACCGCGACCGTCGCAGGATCCTGGAGGTCGTACCTCGCTGTGACGGCGGTCTCGTCCTGATCCCAGTTCGGATACAGCGGGTCGTCGGTGTCGAGCATCATCGAGAGCCGCTCGAGATACAGCGCAAAGACGTCTCAACTCCCCCGTCTCGAACGTGCGCCCCGTATTCGAGTGTCGACCAGCGACTGGGGATCGAGCGGCTCCGTACCACTGCCTCGTCGCCACCGAGCACGGCAACCCACGACGCGGCAGTTGCGCGGATCAGGTCGCCGACGGCGCTGACATCGAGCGATCCGGCATCGAAGCCACACTCGGGACACGGGCGATCGAGCACCCAGGTCCAGTCCTTGTCGTCGGGCACGATCTGATCGGTCATCGCTGCTCTCTCATGGTCGGATTCTGACCCGTCGCGCAAGGTCCGCGTGCACGGGTTGCCGCCAGGGTCTACGGTCGACGGTATGGAGTTCGGCTTCGTGGTCCCCTGGGGCGACGCCGAGGATGTCGGCGATCTCGCCGCCGCGGCCGAGGACGCGGGCTGGGGCGGGCTGTTCGTCTGGGAGCCGGTGTGGGGCGTCGACGCGTGGGTCTCGCTCGGCCTCGCCGCGGTGCGCACCACGAAGATCCGAATCGGCACCCTGCTCACACCCCCGTCGCGGCGTCGACCGTGGGAGCTCGCCAGCCAGGTCGCGACGGTCGATCGGATCTCCAGCGGACGCGTGACATTGTCGGTCGGCCTCGGAGCGGTCAACTCCGGCTTCGACACCTTCGGCGAGGAGTGCGACCGTCGCGTTCGCGCCGAACTGATGGACGAGACGCTCGACATCATCTGTGGGCTGTGGGGCGGTCAGCCGTTCGCGTACGAGGGCACCCACTACACGGTTGCAGCGACCGAGTTCCCCACGATCGGCCACACGGTGCAGCAGCCGCGGGTTCCGATCTGGTGCGTCGGGGCGCTCGGACGCCCGGCGTCGATGGCCCGAGCGATGCGCTGGGACGGCGTGATCCCGCAGGTGCTCGATGGCGAGGGCGGTGCCCGCCAACCCCACCTCGACGAGGTTGCCCAACTGCGGGCGCAACTCGACGCCGACCGACCGGCGGACCACGTCGACATCATCGTCGAAGGCACGATGTCCGAGCACTCCCCCGCCGCATACGCCGACGCCGGCGCAACGTGGTGGATCGAGTCGATGTGGGACGCGATGGCCGAGCACTCGCCGGTGACCGCCGCCTACGACAGGCTCCGTCAGGGCCCACCCACCTGATGCCCGACCCGCTACGTTCGTCGGCGTGACCATGACTGATGGCGGGACCGACGCCGGCTGGAACTTCGCTGACCTGTGGGAGACGGTGACCGAACAGATCCCCGACGCGCTCGCTCAACAACAGGGCGACCGCGCTCACACGTGGGCCGAGTTCAACCGGCGCGCCAACGGCGTCGCGGCAGCACTGTTGGGCCCCGAATCGGCCGAGCAGGACAAGGTCGCCCAGTACCTCTACAACGGACCCGAGTACCTCGAATCGGTCTTTGCCGCATTCAAGGCCGGGTTCGCCGTCGTCAACACCAACTACCGCTATGCCGCCGACGAGCTCGTGTACCTCTGGGACAACGCCGACGCGACCGCCGTTGTCTTCCACGGCACGTTCACCGAGCAGTGCAACGCCATTCGCGATCGCGTCCCCAAGGTCCAGACCTGGCTGTGGGTCGACGACGCCAGTGGCCCGTGCCCCGACTGGGCGACGCCGTACGAAACCGCCGCGGCCGCCGGCACCGACGAGAACGTCAGCGGTCCGTGGGGACGCAGCGGCGACCACCTCCTGCTGCTGTACACCGGCGGCACCACCGGCATGCCCAAGGGTGTGATGTGGCGCCAGGACGACCTGTTCGGCGTGCTCGACGCCAACAACAAGAAGCGCATGCCGCCCGAGCAGGACCTCGACGCCGTCGCCGAACGGATCGTGAAGGCCGGGCCACGCAACATGCCGGCGGCGCCGTTGATGCACGGAACGGGGTTGTTCAACGCGCTCAGCAATCTGATGGTCGGCGGCTCGATCACCACCATGGAGGGCCGACACTTCAGCGCCGACGAGTTCCTCGACACCGTGCAGCGTTACGGCATCAACTCGACGTCGATCGTCGGCGACGCATTCGCCAAGCCGATCCTGCGGGCACTCGACGCCGAACCGGACCGCTGGGACATCTCGACGCTGCGCGTGATCGTGTCGTCCGGAGTGATGTGGTCGAAGGAGACCAAGGAGGGTCTGCTGCGCCACAATCCTCGACTGATCATGGTCGACTCGCTGGGATCGAGCGAGGCGATCGGCATGGCGAGCAACACCACCACCGCCGAGTCGAGCGGTGAGACCGCCAAGTTCGAACTCGGCCCGACCACCCGGGTGATCACCGACGAGGGCCGCGACGTCGTGCCGGGCTCCGGCGAGCTCGGCCGGGTCGCCCTCCCGGGGAGGACGCCGATCGGCTACTACAAGGACGAAGCCAAGTCGGCCCAGACGTTCGTGGTGATCGACGGCGAGCGCTACTCGATCCCCGGTGACTACGCCACCATCGACGCCGACGGCACGGTCACGCTGCTCGGACGCGGCAGCCAGTGCATCAACACCGGCGGCGAGAAGGTGTACCCCGAAGAGGTCGAGGAATGCCTGAAGCTCCACCCGGCCGTGGCCGACGTCGCCGTGGTCGGCGTGCCCGACGAGAAGTGGGGTGAGGCGATCACCGCGCTCGTCGAACCACATGCCGGTGACGTCGTGGATGCGTCGGAGTTGATCGCCCACGTCAAGTCCCGACTCGCCGCGTACAAGGCACCCAAGCGGGTGATCGCCGTCACCTCGATCGGTCGAGCGGCAAACGGAAAACTCGACTACAAGAAGTTGCGGTCCGACGCCATCGATGCGCCATCTGTCTAACCTGGATGTGGTGACGGGGACCACGACAGCGGCGGACTTCGACTGGACCCGCCATGGGGGCGTCCTGTTCGACCTCGACGGCGTGATCACGCCCACGGCCGAGATCCACGAGCATGCGTGGGGCGAACTGTTCGCCGCATTCGAGTACACACAGGCCGACTATCTCCGCTACATCGATGGCAAGCCGCGGTACGACGGCGTCCGTTCGTTCCTCGCCTCCCGCGACGTCACCCTGCCCGACGGCGATCCGAACGATGCCCCGGGCGCCGACACGGTGTGCGCGATGGGCAACCGCAAGAACGAACTGTTCAACACGATTCTCCAGCGTGACGGCATCGCGCCGTACCCAGGATCGCTCGCCACGATCGACCTGCTCGACGATGCGGGCATCCCGTCGGCGATCGTGTCATCGTCGAAGAATGCGCGCAGCGTGCTCGACGCGGCCGGACTCGGCGAGCGGTTCGACGTGGTCGTCGACGGTGCCGTCGCGGCGGCCGAGCACATCGCCGGCAAACCGGCGCCCGACATGTACCTCATCGCCGCGCAGCGAATCGGGGTCGCGCCTGACCACGCCGTCGTCGTCGAAGACGCGGTCTCCGGCGTGACCGCCGGCGCTGCCGGTGAGTTCGCCGTGGTGATCGGTGTCGACCGTGGCGCCGGTGCCGCCACCCTGCTCGAACACGGCGCCACGTTCGTCGTCGACGACCTGGCGGAGCTCCTCCGATGAACCGTCTGCCGCCTCCACTCGGGTTGCCCGCCCACCGGTTCCCCGTCGAGACCTGGCGACTCGTGGAGCACTCGTACTCCAACGACGACCTCGGCACGACCGAGACCCTGTTCGCGCTCGGCAACGGCTACCTGGGGATGCGCGCCAATCCTGAAGAGGGTCGCGAAGCCCACAGCCACGGCACGTACCTCAACGGGTTCCACGAGACGTGGTCGATCCTGCATGCCGAAGACGCGTACGGGTTCGCGAAGACCGGCCAGACGATCGTCAACGTCCCCGACGCCAAACTGCTCAAGCTCTACGTCGACGACGAGCCGCTGCTGCTGCCCACCGCCGACCTCGACAGCTACGAACGAGCCGTCGACTTCCGCAACGGCACCCTCACGCGCGACATGATCTGGCGCACACCGGCCGGCAAACGGGTTCGGGTGTCGTCGCAGCGCATGGTCAGCTTCGTGCATCGCCACCTCGCGGTGCTCACCTTCGAGATCACGCTCCTCGACGCTGCGGCACCGGTAGTGGTGTCATCGCAGCTCCTCAACCGCCAGGACGGCGAAGACGAGTACCACGTGAAGGCGGCTGCGCTCGGCGAGGGCAAGGACCCGCGCCAGTCACGCAAGTTCAACCACCGTGTCCTCCAGCCGCAGCTGCAACGCGAGGACGGCAACGAGATCGTGCTCGGCTACCGCTGCGCGAACAGCAAGATGACACTCGCATGCGGCACACGACACCACATCGACACCTCGTGCCAGGTCGACGTCACGACCCATGTCGACGCCGACCTCGCGAAGACGGTGTTCACTGTTCGCGCCACACCGGGTGACCCGATCAAGATCACCAAGCTGGTCTCGTACCACTCCTCCAACGGGGTACCGGCCGTCGAACTCGCCGACCGCTGCTCGCGGACGCTCGAGCGAGCGGAGGCCGACGGTGTCGAGCAGATCGTGCTCGAACAGCGCGAATGGCTCGACGAGTTCTGGGAACACTCCGACATCGAGTTGCGTGGCGACGATCGAGCGCAGCAGGCACTTCGATGGAACCTGTTCCAATTGGCCCAGGCATCGGCGCGCACGCAGGAGCAGGGCATCGCCGCCAAGGGGGTCACCGGCGGCGGCTACGACGGCCACTACTTCTGGGACACCGAGGTGTACGTCGCGCCGTTCCTCTCGTACACGATGCCCGAAGCTGCCCGCAAGATCGTGCGATTCCGCTGGCAGATGCTCGACGCCGCGCGCGAGCGCGCCCGGGAGATGAGCCAGGTCGGTGCGTTGTATCCGTGGCGGACGATCAACGGCGAAGAGGCCTCGGCGTACTACGCGGCGGGCACCGCGCAGTACCACATCAACGCAGCGGTGGTGCTGGCGTTGCGCCGCTACCTCGAGGCGTCGGGCGACATCGAATTCCTGTCGCACGAGGGCGCCGAGATCCTGGTCGAAACGGCGAGGCTGTGGCATGACCTCGGCTTCTACTCGCAGAACGGGTCACGCACGTTCCACATCCACCGTGTCACGGGGCCCGACGAGTACACGACCGTCGTCAACGACAACTTCTACACGAACGTCATGGCGAGGTTCAATCTCCGCTATGCGGCGCGCACGGTTCGGTTCCTGGCGCAGTGGAACCCGGAGGCGTTCGAGGCGCTGACCCGCGTGACCGGCCTCGAGCTGCAGGAACTCGACGACTGGGACGCTGCGGCCGACTGCATGTTCGTCCCATTCGACGAAGAACTCGGCATCAATCCGCAGGACTCCGAGTTCCTCGAACTCGAACCGTGGGACTGGGAGACGACGCCGCCGGAGAACTTCCCACTGCTGCTGCACTACCACCCGCTGGTCATCTACCGCCACCAGGTGTTGAAGCAGGCCGACGTGGTGCTGGCGATGTTCCTGCGGTCCGAGCGGTTCCCAGTCGAGCAGAAGCGCCGCAACTTCGACTTCTACGACCCGATCACCACCGGCGACTCGTCGCTCTCCTCGTGCGTGCAAGCGGTCATTGCTGCCGAGGTCGGCTACGACGAACTCGCACTCGAGTACTTCACCAGGGCGCTGTACCTCGACCTGTCGGACTCGCACGGAAACACCGCCGACGGTGTGCACGTCGCGAATGCCGGCGGCGTGTGGGCAGGCATCGTGCACGGATTCGCCGGCATGGTCGAGCAGGGCAACCACATCGAGTTCACGCCGAGGCTGCCGAGCGGATGGGACGGTCTCCGTTTCCGTCTCCGCCGCCACGGCTCGACCATGGGCGTCGACCTCGATCCCGGCGGCATGACGATCACCGTGTTGGACGGCAGCGGTGTTCCGGTGCGCATCGATGACGGCATCGTGCTGGTGACGGCCGACGAGCCACTGCGCATCGACCGTTGAGCGTGGGCCCATCGCGGCGGGTCGGATCGGGGCAGACGTAACCTCGTGCATGGCTCCGAACCAACCCGACCGACGACGACTCGACGGGCGCGTGGCATTGGTGACCGGGGTGTCGCGCCCGATCGGGATCGCCGCGACCGTCGCCCAACGGCTTCACGACCAAGGAGCGACCGTGGTCGCAACGGGGTGGTCGCCACACGATGCGGAGATGCCGTGGGGCGAACAGCCGCTCGACCGCACCGCGTTCGAGGTCGGCCGTCACGATCTGGAGGACCCGGCAGTTCCGGGCGCGCTCATCGACGAAGTGGTCGAACTCCACGGCCGGATCGACATCGTCGCGGCCGTCCACGCCCGATCGTCGCACGAGTCGCTCGACGAGGTCAGCGCCGACGAGCTCGACAGGTGTTGGGCGGCGAATGTGCGCAGCGTGGTGCTCCTCGCGCAGCGCTTCGCGCAACGTCACGTGTCGATCCCGTCGAGCGCGCCCCCGGTCGGACGGATGCTGTGGTTCACCAGCGGTCAGGGCCTACAACCGATGGACGGCGAGATCGCGTACGCCGTGTCGAAGGGCGCACTGCATCAGATGACGGCGTCGATCGATCACGCGCTGTCGAAGTCACGCATCATCGCGAACTGCATCAATCCTGGACCGGTCGACACCGGCTACGCGGACGGAGATGCACACGCAGCGGTCGCCGCGATGTTCCCCGATGGCCGATGGGGAACACCGAGCGACATCGCCGACGTCGTCGGGTTCCTCGTGAGCGACGAAGGCGCATGGATCCGTGGACAGGTTCTGGATGTCGAGGGCGGTTTTCATCGCTTCGCCTGAGCGCCGTTAGCGTTGGATCCCATGACTGATCTCGGATTCGACGGCAAGGTAGCGATCATCACGGGCGCCGGTGGCGGCCTCGGAAAGCAGCACGCGCTGATGATGGCCAAGCGCGGTGCGCTCATCGTGGTGAACGATCTCGGAGGCGCCGTCGACGGCACCGGCAGCGACAAGGGCGCAGCGCAGCTCGTCGTCGACGAGATCAAGGCCGCAGGTGGCGAAGCCGTCGCGAACACCGACTCGGTCGCCACGCCGGAAGGTGGCGCCGCGATCGTGCAGAGCGCCGTCGACACGTTCGGCAAGGTCGACATCGTGATCAACAACGCCGGCATCCTTCGCGACAAGTCGTTCCACAACATGGATGCCGACCTGTTCGACCCGGTGATCGCGGTCCACCTCCGCGGTGCGTTCAACGTGACCCAGCCGGCGTGGAAGATCATGCGCGAACAGGGATACGGCCGCATCGTGTCGACCTCGTCGGCGGCCGGCATTTTCGGCAACTTCGGCCAGGCCAACTACGGCGCAGCGAAGATGGGCCTCGTCGGCTTCACCAACGTGCTCGCGGTCGAGGGAGCAAAATTCAACATCAAGGCCAACGCCATCGCACCGCTGGCGCTGACCCGCATGACCGAGGACATCCTCGGCGGCCTGGGCGACAAGCTCCAGCCCGAACTGATCTCGCCGCTGGTGACCTATCTCGCCCACGAGTCGTGCGAGGCGACCGGGCGGGTGTTCTCCGTCGGTGGCGGCCGCGTCGCCGAGGTGTTCATCGCCGAGACCGTCGGCTACACCAACACCAGCGACCTCACACCCGAGGACCTCGCCGCCCACTGGGGCGACGTCACCGCCCAGGACGGTTACGCCGTGCCGGCAACCATCGCCGACGAGACCGCCCTGTTCCTCAAAGCCCTCTCCTGAGGCGACGCCAAGACGCCACCCAGATTCTCGTGAACAACTGCGCGTTCTGAGCGCGCAGTTGTTCACGAGAAGGGCTGCCCGGGGTCGTTCTGAACGCCGGCTGGCCGCGACACTGGCCGACGTGATCGACGTCGACGAGTTCCAGGCCCAGGCAGCGGGCTGGCTGGCGGCCAATCGACAGCACGCGCCGCGTGACTACGGGGCGATCTGTCCTCCCGACCTCGTCGACGCGGGACTCGACTGGCAGCGACGGCTGACCGCCGACGGCTGGGCCGGCATCCACTGGCCGGTCGAGCACGGCGGTCGCGGTCTCACGGCGGAACACAACGGTGTCTGGCTGCTCGAATGCGCCCGTGCCGGGGTGCCGGCGGTGTTCAACATGGTCGGGTTCGTACTCACGGGTGGTGCGATCATGCGGTACGGGACCCCCGAACAGCAGGCGGCCCATCTCGGATCGACGCTGGCGACCGAACACGTGTGGTGCCAGCTGTTCTCCGAACCGGGCGCGGGCAGTGACCTCGGATCGTTGTCGACACGGGCAGAACTCGACGGCGAGCGCTACGTCGTCAACGGTCAGAAGGTGTGGTGCTCGGGAGGCCGCTACTCCAACTGGGGCATCCTGATGGCTCGGACCCGGCCGCTCGACGAGGCACCGAAACACGACGGGATCTCGTTCTTCCTGTGCCCGATGGACCTGCCCGGCATCGAAGTTCGCCCGCTGAAGCAGATGACCGGAGAGGCCGAGTTCGACGAGGTGTTCTTCACCGACGTCTCGCTCCCGGCCGACTGCCTGCTCGGCCCGCTGCACGGAGGTTGGGGGGTCGGGATGGCAGTGCTCACCAGCGAGCGCGGCCACATCGGCACGTCGGTGATCGGGCTCGAACGGCGACTCGACCAGATGGCCCACCTCGCCGAAGGGCGCGACCTCACAGCGAACGAGCGCCAGCGACTCGCCGGTCTTCTGGCGAGCGGCAGCGCCATGAAGGCAATGGCGCAACGCCAAGGTCCGGTGGCATCAACGGCCGCGTCGCTGATGAAGCTCGGCATCACCGAGATGATGTTCGACGTGGCGATGCTGCGAGGTGACCTCGACGGCCCACAGGCGATGCTCGACGGTCCGAGCGCCACCGGCATGCTCGCCGCACCCGGCGGCCGGATCGCCGGCGGTTCCAGTCAGGTCCAGCGCAACATCATCGGCGAACGCCTGCTCGGTCTCCCCCGCGAGCCCAAGCCGACCTGACGATTCGCACTCGGAGGCGAGCCATCGCCATGATGGCCCGGTGCGCGTTGCCTCGTCCGATCACGTCAGTGTTGCGATCCACGAGTTCGGAGGCGCCGGCCGGCCGCTCCTGCTCTCGCACGCAACCGGCTTTCACGGCTACTGCTACCTCCCGATCGCGGACGAGTTGAGCGACCAGTTCACATCGTTCGCACTCGACTACCGCGGCCACGGCGACACCGCTCGCCCCGACGACTGGCAGGTCGAGTGGGGTCGCTACGGCGACGACGCGCTTGCCGCCGCGCGTGCCGTCGCCCCCGACGGCGGCCTCGTCGGGTTCGGCCACTCGATGGGTGGCGCCGGATTGCTGATGGCTGCCCATCGCGATCCGGGTCTGTTCGACCTGATCGTCGCCTTCGAGCCGATCGTGTTCCCTCCCCGCGAGGTCGACCCCCACGACGGCACGGAGAACAACGGAACGGTCCTGTCCCGAGGGGCGCGCAAGCGGCGGGCGTCCTTCGACACGTTCGACGACGCGATCGCCAACTACTCGTCGAAGCCGCCGATGATGGCGTTCGATCCGGACGTGTTGCGCCTCTACGTGGCGCACGGCTTCCGCCCCGCACCCGAAGGCATCCGCCTGAAGTGCGACCCCGAACACGAAGCACGCACCTTCGACACCGGAGGCACCCACACGACGTGGGCAGACCTCCCGGAGATCGACACGCGGGTGGTCGTGGTGGCTGGCAAGGTCGACGAGTTCGGCCCCGCTGCCATCGCCAAGGACATCGCCGAGGTGCTGCCGAACGCGACCTATGTCGAGAACGACGCCTGGAACCATTTCACGCCGTTCATCGATCCGGCAGCGATGGCCCAGCTCGTGCGCGACGCCGCACGCTGAGCCGGCCTGCGCAGAGCGACGTCGAGCGGCTCTGACTCAGCTCGGGCCAGAACCCGCGTAGTCGCCGTGCAGCCAGTGCCATGCGGTCTGGGCAGCCACGAACTTCCGCAAACGCAAACCGCCTCGACGCGGATCATCATCGGCAAGGCGTTCGAGCGCATGGTCGTACCACTGCACCGCCTCGACCTTGGCGCCAGTTCGATCGCTGGCATCTCCCGCGTCGATGAACGCCTCGACGGACGCTTCGGGCGAGGCGGCAGGTCCTGCGGCGAGATAATGCGACGCCACAGCCACCGTCACGTCCTGCGACGGCGGCAATGCCGCCCAAGCCTCGGCTGCCGCGACGTTCAGATCCTGAAGGTGCAGACCCGTCATTCCGGTCGTCACGGCCGTTCGGATGATCGCATGGGCGAATCGGTACCGGGGCTCGTCGAGCTCCTCCTCGGCCAGGATCCCGGCCTGGACCGCCTCCGCCAGGGCCGCTGGCACGTCGGGCACAATGCCGGCGAACTGCCTCAACAGGCTGATCGGTCCGGCCTCTCCCAGCACCGCCGCATACTCGAGCAGGAGCTGGGTCCCTGGAGACAGTCGGCGCAACCGACGCGAGACGACTTCGGTGACTCCCACCGGAACTCCGTCGCGGGTACCGGTCCGGGCGATGTGGTCGATGATTTCGACGGCCAGAAAGGGATTGCCATCCGTCTCCCGATAGATCCAGCCCGCCAGCTCGTCGTTGCTGCCAAGGTCGTCGCCGGACATCAGCAGCACGAGGTCGCGCTCGGCCAGCCCGCCGAGCGACATGCGTTCGACCTCCGGCTCGGTTCGGAGGTCGGCGAGAATGTCGTCGAGGAGGTCGGTGGGCTCGGTCGTGCGGTGGGTTCCGATCGTGAGGCACCTCGGTAGCCGGTGACCGGCGGCCAGGAAGTGAGCCAGCCGGAGCGTGGCCGAGTCAGCCCAGTGCAGGTCTTCCAGGACGAGGATCAGGCAACGGTCTCCTTGGATCCGACGCAGAATCCAACAGAACGTGTCGAATCGTTCGAGCAACGAGATGTCCGCCATCTGCGAGTTTGTTGCCTCGACGGTGACACCCGGTCGAAGCGCCTGCAATGACGAGATGACCTGCACCACCGACGGCCACCGCTCCTCCAACAGTTCGAACGCAGCGCTGCCGCCGATCGCCCGGAGGTGATCGGTCAGCGCTTCGACGAATGGCCGGTACGGCACGGCGACGTGCTCGTCACAGCGCCCGGTGAGCACGACGGAGTCGTCGGCGACCGCTGCTCGGGCCACCTCGCGGGCGAGGGTGGTCTTGCCGATGCCGGGCTCACCGCCCACGAACACCGTGCGTTGCGCTCCAGCTGCGGCTTGGTCGAGCCGGTTGCGCAGGCGTGCGAGCTCGTCCGCTCGACCGACGATGGTCGGCTGACCCGAAGGTTTCGCCCACGACGAGGCGGGCGAGCGGAGCAGTGGGCTGTGTTCGAGTATCTGGCGCTCGAGCTCGATGAGCGTCGGCCCGGGCGAGACACCGAGATCCTCCAGGAGCACGCGGCGTGCGTCGGCCAGGCGGCGGAGTGCGTCGACCTGACGATCGCTGCGGTACAGGGCAAGCGCGAGCGCCGCCCAGAGACCCTCGCGATAGGGATGCTCACGGGTCAGCTCGTCGAGCAACACGATCGCGTCGCGGTGGTCGCCGAGATCGAGCATCAGTCGAGCCCTGAGTTCTGCTGCATCGATCACCTGCTCCGACAGCAGCGCCGCAGAGGCCGCGAGAGCACCGTCAGGCGCCGCGTCACCGAAGGGAACCCCGACGGCAATGGAGCACGCATCGTCGAGGAGCAACCGAGCGCGCTCGGGCTCAGAGGTGGAAACGAGGCTCGCCGCGTTCGTCAGCTGCCTGAACCGGACGACGTCGACCGCGTCGTCGTCGATGGCGAGCAGGTAGCCGTTCTCCGTGGTCCGGATCGAAGCGTGGCCGATGACCTTGCGGAGATCGGAGATGTATCCCTGCACCAGGTTCGGGGCCGACTGCGGCGGGCGGTCATGCCACAACGCGTCGATGATCGAGTCGACCGATCGACTTCGACCGACGCTCAGCGCGAGGAACGCGAGAAGCCATCGAGGCTTCGCAGCACCGATCGTCGCCGCCCCACCGTCGTCGACGGCGACCTCGATGCCTCCGAACAGTTGGACCCTCACGACTCCAGTGTGGCTCCAGTCGGACTCCAGGCCGTTACGACACGATCACCAACGAGAACAACGAACACCGAAACAACCGACGAACACCAACCCGAGAGTGAAGGAATCACCATGCAGAGCTACTTGATCGAGCGCAACTTCGGCCATGTCACACCCGAGCAACTCGCCGCCGGCGGGTCGCAGTCGAAACGGTGCGCAGCCGAGCAATTCCCCGACACGATCATCTGGAAGCAGTCGCATGCCGTCGAGACGGCCGATGGTCTCGTCACCTACTGCCTCTACGAGGCAGCGAGCGAGGACACGATCCGAGAGCACGCCACCGCAGCCGGATTGCCGTGTGACAAGATCAGCGCCGTGCAGGTCGTCGGTCCCGACGACTTCGAATGAGGGGTTGAGATCGTGCCGAAATTCCTGGTCGAGCGAGTGTGGGATCCGATGGACGAAGCCGAGCTCGCCAAGATGGCGGTGCTCTCCAAACGGATCATCGACGAGAGCTTCGGTGACATCAGTTGGGAGCGGTCCCAGGTCGCCGTCGATGACGACGGCGTGATCAGGACGTTCTGCGTCTACGGTGCCCCCGGCAAGGACCGAGTTCGCGAGCACTCGGCCGTGCTGGGGTGCCATCGCATCGAGAACATCTACGAGATCGCCGGCGACATCGATCCCGCCGACCTTCCGTCGTAGCTCCGAGCGGTCTGCGGCGCTCTCCTCAACTCTGTGACAGGCCCCATCTACGATGGGTGACATGACCGACACCGCTGTTCCCGCACCGACCTTCCCGGTGCCGATGTCGCTGTCGCCCTCGAGGGTGTCGTCGTTCACGTCGTGCCCGATGCAGTTCCGCTTCTCGAGCATCGAGAAGCTGCCTGAGCCTCCGGGCGTCGCCACGTCCAAGGGCACGATCGTGCACCGGGCGCTCGAGCTGCTGTTCGTGCGCCCTGCGGCTGATCGGACCCGCGAGGCGTTGGCTGCCGACATGGCGACGGCGCTCGACGAGTACCGCACGCACCCCGACTACGTGGGTCTCCGCCTCGAAGGTGACGCGATCGACAGGTTCGACCGCGACTGCCATGCGTTGATCGACAAGTACTTCGCCATGGAAGACCCGACCAGCGTGCGCGAAATCGGCCTCGAACTCTGGATGGAGGCGCCGGTCGGCGACCTCACCCTGCGGGGCATCATCGATCGTCTCGAACTCGACGCCGACGGCGAACTCGTCGTCACGGACTACAAGACCGGCCGCGCACCGTCGGGGAACTTCGAACAGAAGAGCCTTGCCGGCGTCCACTTCTACTCGTTCCTGTGCGAGGCGGTGTTCGGCAAGCGACCGGCGAAGATCCGCCTGATGTACCTGGCGTCCGGCGAGACGATCGAAACGGTCCCGTCGGCGCAGTCGGTGAAGTTCATCACCACACGAACCACCGCGGTGTGGTCCGCCGTCGAGCGGGCGTGCACCACCGGCGACTTCCGCCCCCGCAAGAGCAAGTTGTGCGACTGGTGCTCGTTCCAGCAGTGGTGTCCGGCCTTCGGCGGCAACCCGTCGCTGGCAGCCACCGAAGCAGTTGCGGCCTACAACGACCTGCTGGCCGTACCCGTAGCATCAGCAACCTGATGACCAGCAACGACATGGCGGGCGCACCGTCGCCGCTCGACGAGGCCGACGCCCACGCACTCCTCGGACACCCCGATCCCGAACCGCTCGACGTCGGCCCGTTGCCGATCGTTCCCGGCCAGGGCCACCTCGGCCCTCAGGTCGACGCGTTCGATCAATGGGTCGATGATGCGCTCGAGTTGCTGCGCGGCAACCCGATCGCCGATCGAGTGTTTGCCACCGCAAGCCACGTCGGCGACTTCTCGCTGATCTGGCACGGCATCGCCATCACCCGAGCCATCGTCAAGGGCCGCCCCGACCAGGTCGTCGTGCTCGCCGTGATGCTCGGCGCCGAAAGCCTGCTGGTCAACCAGGGCGTCAAGCGACTGTTCCGCCGCGAGCGCCCCACCACCACCGGCGACGACCGGCTGCAGGTACGCAAGCCGACGACGTCATCGTTTCCCTCGGGTCACGCGAGCTCGGCGGCATTCGCCGCGATGGTGCTGTCCGGCTGGGACGGGCCGAAGGTCGGCATGCTCTGGTGGAAGGTCGCTGCGATCGTGGGGATCAGCCGCGCCTACGTGCGAATCCACCACGGATCCGATGTGGTTGCCGGCGCCATTGTCGGCACGCTGCTCGGCTTGGTCGGCCGACGCATCGCCAAACACTTCGCTCCCTGAGGCGCGGGCCCATCGGCGAGCGTGGAGATGACCACGGACGCGTGCGACCGAGGACATCCCCCTCGACGTTCAGACGGCGTCGGTGGTCACGACGGCTTCGACCAGGGTGGCCGGCTCCGTCGTGAGGAGGGTGCGTACATCCAGTAACAGATCGGCAACCTCACCCGTCGAAACGAGTTCGCGTTGCATCATTCGGGCAAGGGCGCCGTCGATGACGCCCAGTGCTTCAGTGATCACTGCTTCGGAGGCGATGCGCTCATCAGTCATTGGTTGACACGGTACCTGTGTCGAAGCGCTCGCGCGCGCACCTGCGCCTTCATGTCGAAGGTGTCACACAACGTTTACGATGCAGCCATGGAGTTCGCTGGGCGCAATGTCGTGGTCACGGGAGCCGGCCGGGGCATCGGGGAGGCGCTCGCTCGCGAGTTCCACGCTCGGGGCGCGAGCGTGGTGGTGGCCGACCTGGCCGGCGCCGACGATGTCGCTGCCGGGTTGGAACGGGCGACGGCGATCACCGCTGACGTCAGCACCGAGGCGGGAAACGCTGCCCTCGTAGGCGCGGCCCGCGATGCGCTGGGCTCGATCGACCTGTTCTTCTGCAACGCCGGTGTCGGCACCGGCCGTGGCGTGATCGAGACGCCCGAGGACGACTGGGAACTCGCCTTCGCCGTCAACGTCCATGCACACCGATGGGCGGCGAAGTACCTGCTGCCCGACTGGCTCGAACGCGGAGAGGGTTATTTCTGCTCCACCGCATCGGCAGCGGGCCTGCTGATGCAGATCGGTTCGGGGCCCTACACGCTCACGAAGCGGGCGGCGGTTGCGTTCGCCGAGTACATGGCGGTCACCTACGGTGATGCCGGAGTCAAGGTCACCTGCCTCTGCCCACAGGGCGTGAACACGGCGATGTTGCATGCGGGCGACGACGCTGTGAGCGGGAGCAACGTGGTCAAGGCGGCCGGTGTCGTCCTCGAGCCGGCCGATGTGGCCGCCGAGGTCGCCGATGCGATCGAAGCCGAGCGATTCTTCGTGCTCCCCCACCCCGAGGTGGCCGACTACATGACGCTCAAGGCAACCGATCCCGAACGCTGGCTCGGCGGGATGCGCAAGCTGCAACGACGAACCATCGGCGCCTGACGGCATCGATCGACATGCACCGGTCGCCCGCTTCGCTCGCCCGGCTCGGGCTGCGGATGGGTGAACCGATCCGGTTCCGACGCAACGACAAGGGCCGATGGATCGTCGGGCGTGTCCACGGCATCGAGTACGACGGGAGCATCGCCATCCGCGACCCCGACGGCTCGGCACGGTCGCTGCGCGCCGAGCGGGTCGAGATCCGTCGACCCGGCTCGCGCGGCCGGCTCAAGTGGTGCGTCGTGAGCGACGTCGCCGTCACCTGGGAACAGTTGGAGATGTTCGACCCGACCGATTCGTGACCCCCAGGCACCACCGATGAGCCAAACCGCCGCATACGGTCGGTTCGCTCATCGTGGCGGTCGGTCACAGAACGTGCGGCCGCCGTGGCGTGTCACGACGACAGACCGTGCGCGACGAGGTACGCGCGCATGACCTCGGCGGAGATGCGACCGCGGTCGCTCACGGCCAGCCCCTGCGAAGCGGCCCAGGCACGCACCTCGGCAGTCGATGGTGCTCGGTGCGGGACCGCTCCGGCCGACACGAGATCAGCGGCGCGTTCCTCTCCGACACGTTCGTTCGTTGCGTGCTCGACGGCGGCGCCGAAGAACCGGAACGTCCACTCCTGCGCGAGCTGACGGGTCTCGGCGAACACGATCGGAATCGTCGGATATCGCACAGCAGCCTCGGCGAGCTGTGTGGCGATCGACGCCGGACGTACGTGGCGCAGCTTGAAGATCGCCGAGTAGCGGTCCTCGACCACGATCGCCGCCACGCGGCCAGACTCCGTGGCAAACGCCGAGAGTTCCGCCAGCAGCATCCAGAGCTTGCCGCCGACGATCGTCGAGACCAGATCGTCGACGCTCTTGCGTTCGACGACGGCGACCATCCGATTGTCGTCTTCCACCGCGTAGTCGCCGACGGGGAGCGCTCGCTTGGTGGTCGTGGCCTGCTGCTCGGCGAACTTCCAGGCGTACCGCTCGCGTGTGTCGACCATCACCTCGAGCTCGTACCCCGAGGCCCTCGCTGTCGGCACCCGCACGCCCGGTCGAGCCTGCTTGCTGGTGCGTGCCGACTGCCAGAACACCATCTCGCGTCCGCGGGCGGTGGTGAACACGAACTGCGAGCGGTTCTCGCGACCACGATCGAGCACGAGATCGACCGCCACGCCCCGCCGGACACACGAGCGCACCGCCACCCGCTCGACGATGTCGACCTCGTCAGGCGATGGCCACGCATCGGCCGGGTGGCAGTAGATCTTGCTCGTGCGCGGCCAGGTGTCCTTGGCCTTCAACACCACGGCACCAGAAGCGAGCGGGATCCGCAGGAGGTACGGCAACGACGACGACTCGTCCGGGTTTCGTGCGATCACGAACTCGTCCACGACCGCCACCGTAGAGCCTGGGCGTGCCGCTCAGCCGGAGCGCAGATCGCGTGGCTCAGCGTCGCCCATCTGTGCGTGCGCGAGCAACACGCCACCGCGCGCCCAAGCGAGGTGGAGACCGAGGTTGAGGTCGAGTGCGGCCGACGCCGCGACTTCGAAGAGCCGGACCGCGCCTGGGTAGTGGTATGGGTGCTGGTAGCCGTGGTGGCGGACCTCGACCGCTCCCATCCGAAGGTGGGGATCACCGAGTGCACGATCGGTGCTGCCGGGCGCGCCGACGTCTTGACCGTCGGCAGATCCGCTCCGTTTGCCTTCGGCAACTGTGTGACACCCCTTGGTCATGATGGAACCATGATCGTTGTCGAGGATCCGGGGGTCAGCGAGGCGCCGGCGGAGCCTCGGTTGGGTGACGGGTTCTACTGGTATCGGGCTGATCCTTCCCCGAGGTTCGATCCGGTCATCGACATCGCCATCGGCGCTCACTTGGAGGTCGATTCGGAATGGATTGCCGCGGCGGTCGAGCACTGCGCACAGGGGTTGTCGATGCTCGAAGCGCTCGATCCCACCCACTTCGACGGCACCACCACCGCGGCGTGGGCGACCGGGGTCGAACAACTCCGCCGCCAAGCCCACGCCGCCGCCATCGCAGTCGCCGATCACCTCGACACCACGCAACCGTTTCGTGATCTCGGGTTCTTCACCGCCAAGAACTGGATGAAATACCACCTGCAACTCTCCGGCAGCGAAGCCCACAGCCCGGGTCCAAGAAGCACGCCTGCGCCGTGCCGTGGCCGTGTGGAACAACGCACTCGCCGCCGGCCAAGTCGGCGTCGCCCAAACCCGACTGATGGCACGCATCGCCGCCAACCCCCGCATCGAACCCGACACGCTCGTACGCGGTGTCTGGGAGCTGATGGTCGACGCGATGGATTGCTCGTACGTCGAGTTCGAGCGCCGGGCACTCACCTGGGAGGCCCTCGCCGACCCGGTCGGCGCCGCCGAGAAACTCGAACGCAACCGCCAGCGCCGCACCGCGAGCATCCACCAGCATTCCGACGGGTCCTGGAACCTGCACGCCGTGTTCGACGATGTCGGCGGCCCCGAGTTCCTCGAGATCTTCTGCTGGTTCGTCGACCGCGAGTTCGACCGCGACTGGAAGGACGCCACACGCCGTCTCGGCGAGGGCAACGTCGATGTGAGCACGCTGCGGCGAACCGAAGCGCAACGCCGATCAGACGCGCTACTCGAAATGGCGAGGGCTGCCGCTGCGTGCCCACCCGATCGCACGCGGCCGCTTCCCACCGTCAACTTTCTCCTCGACGCCACCACCGCCGCAGCGAGCGCCGACGGCACCGCCACCGACCCGCTCGATCATCGGGCCGTCACCTCACGCACCGACCGTGGCCACCGCATCAACCCCGAAGCCATCATCGGCGTGTCGCTCTGGTCGCTCATCCGCCGCGTCGTGACCGACAGCAAGGGCGTGGTCATCGAACTCGGGCGCACCCAACGACTGTTCAGCGGGTTCGCACGCGAGGCGGTCATGCTCCTCGAGCCCACGTGCATCTGGCCGGGCTGCGATCAGCCACACACGTGGTGCCACGCCGACCATCTCACCAGCTGGACCACCCGCGGCCCCACCAACCCCGACAACGGCGCACCCCTGTGCCCACGCCACAACTACCTCAAAGAGTCCGGCTTCACCATCTGGCGAGACGACGATGGCCACTGGCACATCACCGCACCCGACGGCACCACCATCTGCTGACGCGATCCGTCGTCGGCGGCAGTCATCCGGGCCGTCGTGGCACGAGTCGCAAGCCCCGATCGGTGCGTTCGACCTCCATCGCGAAGTCGAACGCGTCGACGGCTGCGGCGAGCTCGATGTCCGCCGGGTCGCAGTGGTCGGAGCCGAGGGCCAACGTCCTCGCAGCTTCCTCGGTGGCGAGCAGTGCCGCCGCCGTGGCCGTTGCCTCGATCGGTCGCCCGATTCGGGCCCGCTCGATCAGGTCAGCGGTCAAGACATCGTCGGCGCCACCATCGGGACGATCTTCGAACCGGCCGGTGATCACATAGGTCGGCTCACCGAGACCGGCCTCCTCGACGGCTCGAGCGGTTGCCGATGCGACCACGAGGCTCGCCGCCCACAAGCGGGTCGCGTCGACCGCGCGCACCACGCCTTGGGTCCCCGCGGACGTGCGCTGCACGAGCGTGCGACCGTCGAGATCGGCGTTGCGGACCATCGCCGGCGAGTTGGGGAAATCGAACCCCTCGGGTCGCAGACCTCGATCCTCCCCCAGCGCCAGCGAACCGGGATTGGTCGACTTGAACGCCAGAGCTTCGTCGACCCTGCCGACGAGGTAGATCTCCTTCGCGCCCGACCCGAACGCGTACGCCGCGGTGGTGAAGGCTCGGATCACGTCGACCACCACCATGGCGCCGTCGACACCGACGAGTTCCCAGCGGGCAAGGTGACGGGCCATCAGCGCCCGCCCGAGCAGTTGACGATCGTGCCCGTGATGTACGACGCCTCGTCCGATGCCAGCCAGAGGATGGTCCGGGCAACTTCTCTCGGGTCACCGCCACGCTGCATCGGCACCGACGGCGCCACACGGTCGACGCGGCCGGGTTCACCGCCGCTGGCGTGGATGTCGGTGTGGATCACGCCGGGGCGCACCGCGTTGACCCGGATGCCTTCGGCGGCGACCTCCTTGCCGAGGCCGATCGTCAGAGTGTCGATGGCCGCCTTGCTGGCCGCATAGTCGACGTACTCCCCTGGGCTGCCGAGGTAGCTGGCTGCCGACGACACGTTCACGATCGACCCGCCGCGGCCGCCGTGTCGGGTTGACATCCGTCGCACCGCTTCGCGGGCGCAGACGAACGCGCCGATCACGTTGACGTCGAGCAATTCGCGCCAGCGTTCAACCGTCATCTCGTCGAAACGCATCTGCGTGTGCAGAATCCCGGCGTTGTTCACGAGCACGTCGATCGGCCCGAGCTCGTCGGCGACGGCATCGAACATCGCAACGACTGCGGCTTCGTCCGCAACGTCGGACCGAAACGCCATTGCCCGAACGCCGACGGCGACACAGTGGTCGACGACGGCGAGCGCGGCATCCGCGTTGCGCGTGTAGTTGACGGCAATGTGGTCGCCCCGCTCGGCGGCCAAGCGAGCGGTGGCTGCGCCGATACCTCGACTTGCGCCGGTGATCAGGACGACGCGTGACATCGTCGTCGAGTCAGAACGACGGGCGAACGCCGACGATGCTCGCTCGCTCCATCACGCGAACGTCGGGCCAGTAGTCGCTCGAGGCGTAGTGCTGCACCGCAAGGTTGTCCCACATGGCAACCGAGTTCGGGTGCCAGTGCAGGCGGCAGTGGTACTCGAGGGTGTTGGCCTGCGCGAACAGCGTGACGAGCAGTTCGTCGGACTCGGCCGGGTCGAGGCCGACGATGCGAGTCGTGAAGAACCGGTTGACGTAGAGCAGCCGGTTGCCGGAGACCGGGTGGTGGATCACCACGGGATGCTCGACGACCGGGTACTTCTCGCGCATCGCTGCGGCGTCGGCACCGCTGATCGTGTGACCGAACGCCTGCATGTAGTCGTGCTCGGCCACCAGGCCCTCGATGCGGTCCTTGATCTCGTCGGACAGGCCCTCATAGGCGGCGTTCATGTCGCAGAACAGCGTGTCGCCGCCCGTGTCGGGCACTTCGATCGCCCGCAGGACCGCACCCTTCGAGGGAACCTGGCGCCAGGTGACGTCGTGGTGCCAGCCGTTCTCGTAGCCGCCGGTGTCGGCATCCTTGGCGAAGCGGACCAGCTCGGGACGCTCGTCGTTGCTGTTGAAGAACGGATGGATCTCCAATTCTCCGAACCGCTGGGCGAAGGCGACGTGCTGGTCGGCGGTGAGCTTCTGGTTGCGAAAGAAGAGCACCTTGTACTCGACCCACGCCCGCGAGAGTTCCTCGAACACGTCGTCGGCGAGCGGCTTCGACAGATCGAGGCCCTTGACGATGCCGCCCAGCGTGGCGCCGACCTGGCGGACCTCGAAGTGCTCCCACTCGAGCGCTGTGAGCCGGATGCGTTCGGCGGCGAGGTGGGCGACCGGTCCGATCACGGCCTTGTCGGGGCCGAACGTGAGCTTGCGGGCGTTGAATTCGCCGATGTCACCCGACGGCTCGATCCCCTCCATCTTGGCGATCGCCGAGTTCGTGGTCTCCAGGTCGTCGTCGGTGATGCTCATGTCGTCCCTTCAGCGTGGCGCCTATCGCCACTGCGTGACCACGGTACTGCCGTCCGATCCGTCGCCGATCATCGTCGCCCCGTACCGTCGAGCGCATGGGTGTACGTCTCGACGAGTCCGACGAATACATGCACGAGCTCGGCCCCGAGCCGAACTTCAACGAGAGCATGTACATCAACTGTTTCGACCCGGCCCAGGGCGTCGGCGGCTGGTTCCGGATGGGCAACCGCGCCAACGAGGGCACCGCCGAGATGACGGTGTGCCTGTACCTGCCGCCCGAGAAATCCGACGGCATCGACGGCGGTAACCGTCAGGTCGGGTTCATGTTCAAGCGGCCGGCGATCGAGAACAACGACGCCTTCGATGCGGCCGGCCTCACCTGGACGATGGTCAAGCCGTTCGAGGAACTGCGCATCGACTACGTCGGCAAGGTCGTCGTGCTCGACGAGCCCGAGCAGATGGCCAACCCGAAGGAGGCCTTCACGAACAACCCGTTCGCGGAGGCCGAGGTCCACCTCACGTTCACCGGTCAGGGCCGTCCGAGCATGTTCGGCGGCGAGCCCGACGAGCCCCACGAGAAGCCCGGCGAGGAGTTCGCGAAGGGACACTACGAGCAGCTGGTCGAGGCCACCGGAACGATGCGTGTCGGCGAACGCGAATGGCAGATCGCCGGGTTCGGGCTGCGCGACCATTCGTGGGGCCCCCGCTACTGGCAGGCGCCGTGGTACTACCGGTGGCTCACGGTGAACGTCGACGAGAACTTCGGATTCATGGCAAGCCGGGTGGCCAAGCGCGACAGCGAAGGCACCCGCGGCGGCTTCGTGTGGGAGAACGGCGTGATGCACCTGTGCGACGACGTACAGATCTCGACCGACACGCGCGGCGACGAGAGCTACCACGACCGCATCGAGGGCACCATCCGCTCGAGCCGCAGCGACCGCGAGTGGAACTTCACCGGCGAGGCGCTCAGCCTGATCCCGTTGCGCAATCGCCGCCAGACACCAGACGGCGACTGGCTGCAGACCCGCATCTCCGAGGCCTACACCAAGTGGACGATCCACTCCGGCGACTTCGAGGGCCGAGTCGGGTACGGCATGTCGGAATACCTCGACCAGATCATCGACGACCAGCCCGTCGGCCTGGACGAGTAGCCGCCGATACCGTCGGGGCGATGAAGCAGATCACATCGTCGCCCAGATCACATCGCGAGATCGCCGAACGCCTGATCGACGGACGCAGCAGCGTCGGATCGGTCGCGCTCAGCCCGGACGGCGGCCACGTGGCCTTCGTCGTGTCGACGATCGATCTGGCCAAGAATGTCACCCGCAGCCGAGTGTGGGTCGACGACGCACCGGTCACCGGCGGTGACGACGACGCCAATCCGACATGGTCTCCAGACGGACGCCACCTCGCGTTCACCTCGAAACGAGGAGCGAAGGAGAGCGACTCGACACTGCACGTCCTCCCGGTTGCGGCGAGTGGCGAGGTGCGAACGTTGTGCACGATGCCCGACGGCCTCGACAGCGTCGCGTGGTCGCCGGACGGCCGATGGCTCGCGTTCACGAGCCGGACCCGCCACGAGCGCTACGAGGCGAAGGACGCGTCGTGGCAGGCACCACGCAAGGTCGATCGGTTCTTCAGCAGACTCAACGGCGAGGACTGGATCTTCGACCGCCCCCAGCACGTCCACGTCGTGGCAGCGGACGGCACCGGAACACCTCGCAACCTGACGCCGGGCGAGTTCCAACACGACGGGGTGAGCTGGCTGCGCGACTCCTCTGGCGTCGTCACCGCCGCTCAACGCCACGACACCTGGGACCGCGATCTCGCCCGCGACCTCTACGTCGTCGCGCTCGCCCCGGCCGATGGTGACGGCATCCGATGCCTGACCGCCCACGACGGCGACTACAGCTCACCGTCGGTGTCGCCCGACGGCACCGAGGTGGCCTTCATCGGTTTCGGTGACCCGTCGACCTTCCCCCAGAACGCCAAGGTCGGCGTGCTCCCGATCGGCAGCGCCGGCGCGCCGGAGTCGGAGATCCGTTGGATCTCGACCGGCCTCGACCGGACGTTCGAGGCCACTTCCGGGAGCCCGGCGCCCGTCTGGGAGTCCGACCACCATCTGTTGGCGATCGCCGAGGACCGAGGCGCGACGCACCTCTACCGGGTCTCGACCGATGGCACCGGTGTCCCCGCTCAGGTGACCACAGGTCCGGTCACGGTGTCGTCATTCGATGCGGCAAACGGCGTGGTCGCCACCGCGCGCGACTGCGTCGATCACCCCGCCGAGCTGTACCTCGGCGACGAACGCCGCACCAGCGTCGGCGATGCACTGGCGGCCCAGCTGCTCACGTGGGAACACTTCACGGCGGCCACCACCGACGGCACCGGCGAGATCGACGCGTGGATCATGCGGCCCGTCGACTTCGACGAGACCAAGCGGTACCCCGTGCTGCTCAACGTCCATGGCGGACCGTTCACCCAGTACGGCGAGCACTTCTTCGACGAGTTCCAGATGCAGGCCGCCGCCGGGTTCGTCGTCGTCGCCGGCAACCCACGCGGCGGCAGCGGCCGCGAGACAGCGTGGGGGCAAGCGATCCTCGGCCCGAAGCACCCGGTGCGTCCTGGCGCCGGATGGGGCAGCGTCGACGTCGACGACGTGCTCGCCATCATCGACACGGCACTCGACCGGTTCGAGTTCTGCGATCGCGACCGGGTCGGCATGCTCGGTGGGTCGTACGGAGGGTTCATGGCGACGTGGCTCGCCGGTCACCACGGGGAACGGTTCCGGGCGTTCTGTTCCGAGCGGGCGGTCAACAACCTGGCATCGGAGGAGTGGTCGTCGGACATCTCGACCGCGTTCGTCACCGAGCACGGGGTGTCGCACATCGCCGACCCCGAGGAGTACGAGCGTCGCTCCCCCATGCGGGCGGTTCGCGACATCGACACCCCGATGCTGATCATCCACTCCGAGAACGACTGGCGCTGCCCGATCGCCCAGGCGGAAGAACTCTGGGTCGCGCTCAAGCTGCTCGACAAGGAGGTCGACTTCTACCGCTTCCCCGACGAGGACCACGAGCTGTCCCGCTCGGGATCGCCGCTCCACCGGGTACAGCGAGGCGAGATCATCCTCGACTGGTTCAGCGCGCAGCTGCGCGATGAAACGCCTTGACCGCTTCGACGAGCACGAGCAACCCGATCCCTGCGATCGCACAAACTGCCAGATCGGCAGGGTTCAGGGCGTCGAGGTCGAGGAACTCGCTCAACGGCGTGTACAGCACGAGGAGCTGCAACACGATCACGAGACCCGCGATCGCCAGCATCAGCGGGTTCGTCCTCCAGCCGATCGTGCGCAGTGATTCGGTCGACGATCGAGTCGCGAAGGCCTGACCGACCTGCATGAACGCCAACGTCGTGAACATCACGGTCTGCCATTGCTCGAGATCGGCCGAGTAGTACGCGAAGCCGAGCCCCAACGTGACCGCGCCGATCACGAGACCGATCCACACCGTCCGCCGCCCGAGACCGTTCGCCCACAGCCCATCGGAGGGCGAGTGCGGTGGGCGTTCCATGACCGACTGCTCGGCAGGCTCCACTCCCATCGACAGCCCGAGCAGGCCGTCGGTCATCAAGTTGAGCCACAGCAGCTGCAGTGGCAGGAAGGCGATCGCCGTCGTGTCCGAGCCGACGATGAGGAACGGGATCGGCCACCCGAGCATGACGATGATCTTGCCGAAGTTGCCGGCGACGGCGAAGCTGACGAAGCGTCGCAGGTTGTCGTAGATGACGCGGCCCTCTTCGACGGCCGCGACGATCGTGGCGAAGTTGTCGTCGCGCAGCACCATGTCGGCGGCTTCCTTCGACACGTCGGTGCCGGTGATGCCCATCGCCACCCCGATGTCGGCACGCTTGAGCGCCGGCGCATCGTTGACACCGTCTCCCGTCATCGCCACGACCTGATGCTGTTGTTGCAGCGCGCCGACGATGCGGAGCTTGTGTTCCGGCGACACCCGAGCGAACACCGAGACGTCGCGCACGGCCGCAGCGAACTGCTCGTCGTCGAATTGGTCGAGCTCAGCGCCGATCAGCGCGCGGTCGGTGTCGCTGATGCCCAGGTCGTTGGCGATCGCCACCGCGGTCAACGGGTGGTCGCCAGTGATCATCACTGGTCGAATTCCTGCTCGCCGACAGACCGCCACGGCGTCGCGCACCTCGGAGCGAGGCGGGTCGATGATCCCGACGAGACCGAGCAGCACGAGGTCGGTCTCCGGGTCGTCGGCCTCGGCCGCCAACGGTCGGAACGCCACGCCCAGCACGCGCATGCCCGCTGCGGCGAGAGCATCGTTGCCCGCAGAGATCCGAGTGTGCCAGTCGTCGTCCAGCGGGACCGCAGCACCGCTGTCCCACACGGCGCTCGCGTGCTGGAGCAACCCGTCGACCGCACCTTTCACGAAGGCCAGGCGGACGTCCTGGGGCAACTCGGCGAGTTCGTCGACCGATCCGTGCAGCGGGGCATGGATCGTGCTCATCCGCTTGCGGGTCGAGTCGAACGGCCGCTCGTCGACCCGGGGGATCCGAGCGCGCAGATCGTGCACGTCGAGGCCGGCATCGGCGGCAGCCTGGAGCAGGGCCGTCTCGGTCGGATCGCCCAGCCAGAGCTGCCGACCGTCACTGCCGACATCCTCGGCGCCGTCGTTGCAGAGTGCGCCGGCAACGAGGGCCACGGTGGCCGCCGACGGCGCAGCGCCGACCGTGGCGACGGCGTCGCCATCGAGACGCACCTCCTGGCCGGCGACGTCGAGCAGCGTCACCGTCATCCGGTTCTGCGTGAGTGTTCCGGTCTTGTCGGAGCAGATCACGGTGACCGACCCGAGCGTTTCGACCGCCGGCAATTTCCGGATCAGTGCCTGGCGCCGCAGCATCCGCTGCGACCCGATCGCCAGCGTGAACGTGACAACGGCGGGCAACCCCTCGGGGATGACGGCGACGGCGACGCTGATGGCGGTGAGAACGAGGTCGGTCAGCGATTCGCCACTGATCGCCCCCATCACGACGACGGCGAGCGCTACTGCGACACCGAGGAGCGCGAGCTGCTTGCCGACCCGGTCGAGACGCTGCTGCAGCGGCGTCTGTTCGGACTCGACGTCCTGCAGCAGGGTGGCGATCCGGCCGAGTTCGGTCCGCATCCCGGTGGCGACGACCACTCCCTGACCCCGACCGGCGGCGACCTGCGTGCCCGAGTAGGCCATGCACAGGCGGTCGCCGAGTGCGAGGCCGTCACGGTCGACCGCGTCGGTCTGCTTGTCGATCGGTTCGGACTCGCCGGTGAGCGTCGCTTCCTCGATGCGCAGGCTTGCGACCTCGACGAGGCGCAGATCGGCGGGCACCACCGTTCCGGCGTCGAGATGCACGATGTCGCCGGGCACGAGTTCACCAACCGGGACCGACGTCATCCGTCCACCGCGGGTCACGCGGGCCGATGGCACCGCCATGCGGCGCAACGCGGCGATCGCCTGCTCGGCGCGGTACTCCTGATAGAAGCCGAGCGCGGTGAACAGCACGACGATCGCACCGATGGCGCCCGCCTCGAGGTACTTGCCGAGCAGCAGCGACAGGACTGCGGCGCCGATGAGGATCAGCACCATGACCGAGGAGATCTGGCCCCAGATCAGCTTCAGCGGACTCGTTCCGGCCGATTCCTGCAGTTCGTTCGGGCCGACCTCGGCGCGCCTGCGTTCGATGGCCGCGTCGTCGAGGCCGTCGAACGACGAATCGACCTCGGCGAGGACGGCGTCGGCGCTACGTCGGTGCCAGTCGATCGATGTCACTTCGATCACGGTCACGCTGCGACCTCCGATCGTGCGCCGAGAAGACGGGCGATCCGTTCCTCCATCGGTGGGTGTGTCATGAACAGCTTCGTGAAATCGGCGTGCCGACCGGTGAGCGGGTTGACGATGTACGCGGTCGCGTGGGCCGGGTCGACGTCCATCGGGATCTGCTTCGACGTTCGATCGAGCTTGGCGAGTGCGCTGGCGAGCGGTCGCGGATCGCCGAGCAGTTCGGCGCCGATGCGGTCGGCCTCGAACTCGCGTGATCGCGACAGGGCCATCTGCATCAGGCCAGCCGCGATCGGGGCGAGGATGGCCAGCAGCATCGTGACCGCAGGGTTCGGACCATCCTCATCGCTGTTCCCACCGAACATGCCGGCAAACAACGCCAGGTTGGCGATCGCCGAGATCGCCGTCGCGACGGCGGCGGCGATCGAGCCGATCAGGATGTCCTTGTTGCGGATGTGGGCCACCTCGTGAGCGACGACGCCGCGGACCTCGCTGCGGTCGAGCACCTGGAGCAGACCGGCGGTGACACACACGACAGCAGTCTTGTCGTTGCGGCCGGTGGCGAATGCGTTGGGCTGGGGGTCGGGCGAGATGAACAGGCGCGGCGTCGGCATGTTCGCCCGGCGGGCGATCTCGGCCAGATCCTCGCGCAGCCAGTCGAGCTGGCCGGGGGCGACCTCGGTGGCGCGCGCAGCCTTGATGGCGAGCTTGTCCGACGACCAGTACGAGGCGCCGACGATGCCGAGCCCGAACAGGAGGCCGATGACGAGGCCGGTCATCCCACCGAGCATCGTGCCGATGAGCACCATGAAACCGGCGAGGCCGGAGAGCAGGACGACAGTCTTGAGGGTGTTCGAGGTGTGCATGTTCAACTTTCAGCAAACGATGGTCGGTTCGCTGAAGGTCTCTCCGCCACCCCGCTACCGGGATCGCTGGCCCCGCCGACTTCGTCCCGACTTCTCGGGACTCGGTGTGTTGACGACGGACCTCGAGGGATACTCCCCTTCAGTTGGTCGAAATGTATCGACCTCGAGCAAGAACCCGACGCCATCGCCGCGTATTCCCGACGTCACGCCTTCCGGTGCAGTGTGGCGCTGAGATGGTGCTGGAGCGGCTGGCCGACAGCCGCCATGCGGAACGTGTAGTGGAGGTCGTCGCCGGTCACCGAGATGGTTCGTTCGGTGATGGTGACCTCCTTGGCCGACGACGTCGAGTTGATCGAGGTCGAACGCACGTCGATCACCAGCGGTGCATCGCCGCCGACGACCGCTCCTTCGTAGATCTCGGCGAGGCCGGTGGGCTGGGCCATCACGATCTCGATACTGCCGGGCCGCGGCACACGCAGATACCCGGTCTCGGCGTGCATCGGTGCGCCCGTGTCCGGATGCTTGGTGCGCTGCGTGTACGCGATGAACGGCTTGCCGACGTGAGCGAACGTGATCGACTCGGCGTACGCGAAATCGTCGATCGTCGGGTACTCACCGGAGCCCGAGCCCTCCCAGGTTCCGAGCAGCGGTGCCAACACGGCGACGTCGGGGTGCAGTTCGGCGGCCATGCACTCACCGTACGGGACCGCTCCCGCGCCGCGTGGTACGCATGCATCCGATGAACCCCGCCGCACCGCTTCCCAACTCGGCCGACCTGTACGCCGCACTCAACCTCGAACCGACCGACCACACCGGCGGCCACCGGTACATCCACGTGATCGGGACGTCGGTGTTCGTCGACACCGAACTCGCCGACGACACGTGGGAACGCCACGTCGTCGGCGTCGTCGAAGGTGACGCATGGTGGGCGGTCGACGTGCCGGCAGATGCTGAAGACCCGTCGTACGGATCGGCGCTCGATCTGTTCAGTTACTTCGGGCGGGCAGCGCAGAGCGAGTGGATGGCCGCTGGGCGCGCCGTCCAGATCGTCGAGTGGGCCCGTACCCATCGTTTCTGCGGACGCTGCGCCACCCCGACCGAACCGTCGAGTGGTGAGCGCGGCCTGAAGTGCCCGTCATGCGGGCTGATCGCATACCCCCGTCTCGCTCCGGCGATGATCGTGCTCGTCACCCGCGGCGAACCAGGGCCGGACCAGGAGGCCCTGCTCGCCCGCGGCGTCAACTTCCCGATGCCGATGTACTCGTGCCTGGCCGGCTTCGTCGAGCCCGGCGAGGACCTCGAGGGCGCCGTCGTGCGCGAGGTCGGCGAAGAGGTCGGCATCCGGGTGACCAACGTGTCGTATCGGGCGAGTCAGCCGTGGCCGTTCCCGCACAGCCTGATGATCGGCTTCCGCGCCGAGTACGCGAGCGGCGACCTCGTGCTCGACGAGACCGAGATCGCCGACGCCAACTGGTACCGCCGCGATGCGCTCCCGACGATCCCGCCCGGCATCTCCGTCGCCCGCCGCCTCATCGACGAGTGGCTCCACGAGGTCTGACGGCAGCGCCAACATCTACAGTCGCCGACATGAGCAGTTCAGATGTCGTGATCGTCGATGCCGTCCGCACCCCGATCGGGAAGCGCAACGGTGGCTTGTCCACCCTCCACCCCGCCGAGACCCTCGCCCAAGTGCAGCGGGCGATCATCGACCGCAACGGCGTCGATCCCACCGAGGTCGGCCAGGTCGTCACCGGCTGCGTCAGCCAGGTCGGCGAGCAGGCGTTCAACATCGGCCGCACCGCGTGGCTGTCGGCGGGTCTGCCACTGACCGTCGCCAACACCACGATCGACACCCAGTGCGGCTCCAGCCAGCAGGCCACCAACCTCGCCACGTCGCTCGTCGGCTCCGGCGCCGTCGACATGGCGCTCGCGTGTGGCGTCGAGGCGATGAGCCGGGTGCCGATCGGAGCGTCGGGCAACAAGGCCCTGGGACTCGGCGTGCCGATCCCGAAGACCTACTTCGAGCAGTACGAGATGACCTCGCAGTTCGAGGGAGCCGAACGCATCGCCGACAAGTGGGGAATCACCCGCGACGACACCGACGCGTTCGGATTCGCCTCACAGCAGCGCGCCGCCCAGGCCTGGGCCGAGGATCGCTTCTCGGGCCAGTACATCACGATCGAGGCACCGGATCTCGACGAGGAAGGCAAGCCGACCGGCACCAACCACACCGTCGATCGCGACGAGGGCCTGCGTGAGACCACGCTCGAGAAGCTCGCCTCGCTGAAGCCCGTCGCCCGCGAGAACGGCGTTCACACGGCTGGCAACTCGTCGCAGATCTCCGACGGGTCGGCAGCGGTGCTGCTCGCCAGCGAGGCCAAGGCCGCCGAACTCGGACTGACCGCCCGCGCCCGGGTCGTCGACACGTGCCTCGTCGGCACCGACCCGGTCCTGATGCTCACCGGGCCGATCGACGCCACACGGCACCTGCTGAAGCGCACCGGGCTGTCGATCGACGACATCGACGTGTTCGAGATCAACGAGGCATTCGCGTCGGTCGTGCTCGCCTGGGCCAAGGAGGTCGGCGCCGACCTCGCCAAGACCAACCCGAACGGCGGGGCAATCGCCCTGGGCCACCCGCTCGGCGCCACGGGCGCATTCCTGATGACCAAGGCGCTCTACGAACTCGAGCGCACGGGCGGCCGCTACGCCCTGATCTCGATGTGCTGCGGCGGCGGTCTCGGCACCGGCACCATCATCGAACGCCTCTGAGCACACCCCGGCCCCGACGACCACGTTTGTGTCCGGTTTCGGATGACCCGCCTCATCCAGAACCGTACGCAAACGTGAGGGGTGAGTGTGGGGACGGGTGAGGGCGGTAGAACCGCTCAGGTGCGCTTCGCTGCGACGCTGACCTGTGTGCTGGCGCTCGGCACGGCGGGTTGCACCGGTGGTGCCACGCAGGCCGCTGATGGGCGCGCCACCGTCACGCACGTGGTCGACGGCGACACGATCGACGTCGAGATCGGCGGGCGAACCGAACGAGTTCGGCTGATCGGGATCGACACGCCGGAGACCAAGAAGCCGAACGCACCCATCGAGTGCTACGGGCCCGAAGCGAGCGCATTCACCGCGTCGCTGCTCCCCATCGGCACCGAGGTGCTGATCGAGCGCGACATCGTCGGACGTGACGACTACGGCCGTCTGCTCGGCTACGTCCACCTCGTCGATGCCGGCGGGAACCCGGCGACGTTCGTCAACATGGAGGTGGTCGAACAGGGCTTCGCCCGGCCGCTCACGATCGAACCGAACAGCACGTTCGCCCGCGACTTCGCCGACGCAGCCCGCCGCGCCGAGCGCGGCGACCTCGGGCTGTGGGCGGCCTGTTCGTCGTGAGCCAGCACCGCTCCGGTAGCGTCGCTGCGGTGGAGACCACGCTCGCCGAACGTCTCGGCCACTCCCCCGACGATCGCCTGGTGATCCTGTCGTGCGACGACCTCGGATCGTGCCACGCCGCCAACGTCGGAGTGTTTCGAGCGATCCGCGACGGCGCCGCCACGTGTGCGTCACTGATGGTCCCGGCGCCGTGGGCCGGCTACGCCGCCAAGTTGTCGCTGCCGACCGACGACCTCGGTGTGCACCTCACCCTCAACGCCGAGCACGAGTGCTATCGCTGGGGTCCGATCACCCACGCACCGTCGCTGCAGTCGGGCGAAGGTGGCTTCCCCCGCACACTCGAAGACCTGTGGGAACACGCCGATCACACCGAGGTGCTCCGCGAGTTGCGCGCGCAGATCGAACGTGCTCTTGCGTGGGGTCTCGACGTCACGCACCTGGCACCTCACCTCACTGCGATCACGTTGCGACCCGAGTTCTTCGACGTCTACCTCGAGCTGGCCGTCGAGTTCGCACTGCCGATCCGTCTGCCGTCGACCGTCAGCGCCGAGCAAGCAGGATTCCCGTTCCGGCGCCTCGCCGCCGACGAAGGTGTCGTGTTCCCCGATCACTTCGACCACGACTGGCGCGCCGGCAGCGCTGAACGGGTGAATGCGGCAATCGATTCCCTTGCGCCGGGTGTCACCGAAATCCACGTGCAACCCGCGATCGACACCCCCGAGGTGCGAGCGCTCGGCGAACACACCCAGGGCTGGATCGACGACCTCGATCTCGTGACCAGCGACAACCTGCGCGAGCGGCTCGACGCCAGCGGCGCCACGCTCATCGGCTACCGCGCCCTGCCGCGACGCCATGCGTCAGGGTTGAGGTGTCAGGGTTGAGGTGTCAGGGTTGAGCGACGAGCGCAGCGATCGCCGTGGCGGCGGCGCCGGACTTCAACACGTCGAGCACCACACCGGTGTGGCCTGACGCCTTGAGCACCCCACGCATGTACGCCACCGTCGGGTCGAAATCGGTGGCGGCAGCGTCGATGAGCGGCACGGTCACCACGACATCGGCGTCGTCGGGGCCATCGACACGTTCGTCCTTCTTGGCGACGACCACCCGGTATTGCACGCTCACGGCGACACCCGCTCGCTGACACCGGCAAACAGGTCGCGTTCGCCGTCGTCGGCGGGGATCGACCCCACGAGCGATCGGGCGAGGATCCAGTCCTCCCACGGGTACGCGGCGGTGAACTCGTCCTCGTCGACGTCGAATCCCCAGAACGCCGCCGACGGGTCGATCTGCGTCGCGTGGGCGCGCAGCGCGCCGCGCCGCACGTGGCCGTAGCCGGCGATGTCGATCCGCGTGGTGATGCGATGATCCTGCGACGGTCGGTCGAGCCAGTCCTTCTCGAACGGCGACTCACCCTTGACACGCAGCAGCAGTTCGTGGATTGCGAGGATTCGGGCCTTTGACCAGACGGAGTAGTACAGCTTGGACGGGGCGAACGGCTCGCCCGCTTCGGGGTACCAGTCGGGGTCGCCCGCACGCTCGAAGGCCAGCACCGAGATGTCGTGGACCCGGAGGTGATCCGGATGGGGATAGCCGCGCTGGTCGTCGCCGTAGGTGATGATCACCTGCGGGCGCTCGCGCCGGACGATCGCCACCAACCGGCCGGTGGCCTCGTCGATGTCGGCCTGATGGAAGCACTCGGGATGGTTGTTCGGCTCGGTCTCGGCCATGCCCGAATCCCGATAGCCCAGCATCTCGACGACGTCGAAGCCGATGATCTCCGCCGAGGCGGCCAACTCGGGCGCCCGCATCGACGCGACCAGCACCTTCTCCTCCTCGGGCGTCAACCCGTGGAACGGTTGGCCAGGTTCGCGCAGCGACGGGTTCTGGAGGTCGCCCTCCTCGCCGCCCGTGCAGCAGACCAGCACGGTGTGGACACCCTGGTCGTGATACCGCGCAACAGTCGGTGCTCCCTTCGATGCTTCGTCGTCGGGGTGAGCGTGCACGGTGAGCAACGAGAGACGTTCGGTCACCCGGGCAGGCTATCGGCGTCGAATCGGCGCTGGTGAGTTCCCCGTCGCGCAGCCAGCGCGTATCCTACGGTGCGTGAAGCGACGGGCGGCGATGATCTCCATTTGTGTGCTCGTCGTCGTGTCGGCCGGATGTGACACCGGAGACGGCAAACAGCTCCAGCCATACGATCCTGCCGACTATCCGAGCCCTGTCGTCGACACCACCATCGCCGAGGAGTTCGACCAGCGAGTTCATCGTCGACCCGAGCCCGAGCAGCGACCTCGACGATCTTGCCGTCGAGCCGTTCAGTCTCGCCGCACCCTGGGTCGACGGGCGGCGACATCGATCCTCGTCACACCTGTGATGGGGTGAACGTTGTCACCGGCGGTGAGCTGGGGTGGAGTTCCGCCGGGAACTGTCGAGATCGCCATCTCGCTGGTCGACGACTCCGCAGTCAGCAATGGCGAACCATTCGTGCACTGGGCGATCAGTGGTTTCGACCCGTCAGAGATTGCGGTCGTGGAAGGTGACGCTCCGGCATCGGCTGTGCAGGCACTGAACTTCTTCGGAGATGTCGGCTACGGCGGACCATGCCCGCCGACCGGCGACGAACCGCACCTGTACCGCCTGACCACATACGCGCTCAACCAACGGCTCGGACTTGCCGATGGAGTTCCTGCAGCCGAGTTCCTGGACCTCATCGCCACGCTCACGATCGCGTCCAGCAGACGTGACCGGGTTCTACCAGCGATGAGAAGCCGTCCTGGAACAGATCTGCGTGGACGACGAGAACGAGCAGAGAGGAGGACCGCATGATGCAATCAGGCCAGCAGAGCGACGACTCCCGCCGTGATTTGCTCGTGCCGCCGCCTCCCGGTGAGTGGAGCGATGTGATCACCGAACTGCTCGACGCCGACCAGACCTCGGTCGTCGTGTTGGGATTCGATGGCCTGGTTCGTGCTGCCAACGAATCAGCGCTCGAGCTGCTCGGCGCCGAGTCGGCCGCTGCGCTGCAGCCCGGCGCGTCCGGACACGGGATGCTGCGGTCGCTGCTCGATCAGGCCCCCCGCCACCTCGTGACCGGCGGCCACGACGGTACGTGGCAGGGCGACGTCGATCACACCGATCCAGCCGGTGTCTCGCGAGTCTTCCGCGCCACCATCGCAGCGCGCCGCGACGACACGATCGACGGAGGCGGATTCGTCGGGCTGATCGCCCACGACGTCACTCATTCCCGTGCCGAGACCACACGCCTGCGTCACGAGGCGAACCATGATGCGCTCACCGGCTTGGCGAACCGGCGACAGATCATGTCACTGCTCGCGTCGGAGATCGCGGCGCAGCGGTCGCGTCCGGGCCACGTCGCCGCGATCTTCATCGACGTCGACAGGCTCAAGTACGTCAACGATGCACTCGGACACTCGATCGGTGACCGACTGCTGTTGTCGACTGCACGCCGCCTCGCTGACAGCGCACGCCCCGACGACAGCGTCGCACGAATCGGTGGCGACGAGTTCCTCGTCGTGTGCTCCGACGTCCCCGACGTCGCAGCGGCGCTCGAACTCGCCGATCGCATGCAGCGGGCGCTCACCGGGCGCCTCCGAGTTCGTGCAGCTCGACCTGCACTTCTCCGTCAGCATCGGCCTGGCGGTGAGCGACCATGAGATCCTCGGCACGCTCGACTCCACCGAGGCCGCGGCGACGATGATCGACAACGCCGATACGGCGATGTACGAGGCAAAGGCAGCGGGACGCAAGCGATGCGTGCTGTTCACCCCGGAGATGAAGTCCGCAGCCCGTGAACGAACCGAACTCGGCGCCGAGTTGTCGCGGGCGATCGCCGACAGGCAGTTGAGCGTCGAGTTCCAGCCGCTCTTCTCTGCCGTGACGCGCCGGGCGGTCGGCGCAGAAGCACTCGTTCGTTGGCAGCACCCCGAGTACGGATCGATCGAGCCGGCAACCTTCGTACGCGTCGCAGAGGAGTCCGGTGCGATCGGGAAAATGGGTGAGTTCGTGCTCGAACGGGCCCTGATCGAGACCAGGAGATGGATCGAGGACGAGAAGGTCGGTGACGACTTCGCCGTCCACGTCAACGTGTCGCAGATCCAGCTGGCGAGCCCGACGTTCGTCAATCTCGTCCATTCGACGCTGCGTCTCAACGATCTCGGACCCAACCGACTCGTGCTCGAAGCCCGAGAGGCGGCGCTGCTCGGCCAGAACCCCGATGTCGACCGCTCGGTCAAGGCGTTGCGTCGATCGGGCGTCCAGATCGCCATCGACAATTTCGGCACCGGCGCGAACGCCCTGTCGGTGCTCACCGACGTCGGAGCCGACCTGCTGAAACTCGACGGTTCACTCGGCGCTTCCATCGGGTTCCACCGACGCCGACACGCGGATCGTTCGAGCCATCGTGCTGCTCGCCCATGCCTTGGGAATGAGAGTGGTCGCCGAGCGTGTGAGCGGCACCGACCAACTTCGTCGTCTGCGGTCGGCGGGCTGTGATCTGGTGCAGGGCAACCTCCTCGGTGCCCCCGGGCCGGCGGCCGAACTGCCCACGATGGCCAAGTACTGACCTGTCGTCACCTCCGAAGGGCGACTCGGTACCCTGATCGGGTGCCGTTGCCGCCCCCACCGCCACCCGAGAGCACCAGCACGAGTACCACGACCACCTGCTACCGCCATCCTGACCGGCCGGCGGGCCGGCGGTGCACGCGATGCGGCAAGCCGGCGTGCGATTCATGTCTCGTGCAGGCGGCGGTCGGCAGCCACTGCCCGGACTGCGTCAAGGCCGCGCGGCCCGATGCCCGCACCCGGGCCCGGTTCTGGTCGGCCCGTCAACCGGTGTTGGTGACGATGTCGTTGATCGCGATCAACGTCGCGATCTTCGTGTACGTGTTCGTCGTGACCCGGGAACCAGCGGCGCTCAGCGGCGGCGTGACCGACGTGCACCTGAAGTTCGGGTTGAGCAAGGACGTTCTCGTCCAACCGATCGCCTGGCAGAGCGACGATGGTGGCATCTACATCACCGAGCCCGACGGCTGGTACCGGCTGGTCACGTCGGGCTTCTTGCACTTCGGCATCTTCCACATCGGGTTCAACATGTACTTCCTGTACATCCTCGGCCCGATGCTCGAGCCCGCGATGGGGCGCATCAACTACCTGCTGCTCTACATGGCGTCGTTGCTCGGCGGATCGCTCGGCGTCGTCCTGCTCGACAGCGGCGGCATCACGGCAGGCGCCTCGGGCGCCGTGTTCGGGCTGTTGGCCGCCGCCACGGTCGGCCTGTGGCGCCGCGGCGTCAATCCGTTCACCACGGGGGTCGGCACTGCGTTGATTCTCAACCTCTTCATCACGTTCGCCATCCCGGGCATTTCGATCGGAGGCCACATCGGTGGGGCGATCGCCGGGGCGGTCTGCGGCGCCGTCATGTTGGCGCCCGCGTATCGCCGCGGGCCCGCGTGGACGGTCTGGGCGACCCCGGTCGCTGTCGGCATCGGCAGCGTGGTGGCTGTCATCGCGATCGTGAACGCCGCATGACGCTGCGCGACCGCCACCTCGAACGACTGCGGACCGAGGCGTTCGACACCCTGGTGGTCGGCGGCGGCATCAACGGTGCCGTCGCGGCCGCATCGCTGGCAGGACGAGGCGCCCAGGTCGCCATCATCGACCGCGGCGACTTCGCGCACTTCACGAGTCAGGCGTCGTCGAACCTGGTGTGGGGCGGGTTCAAATACCTCGAGAACTACGAACTGCTGCTCGTCTGGAAGCTGTGCCGGTCACGGAACCGCCTGATGAAGGCGTACCGGGACAACATCAAACAGATCGGGTTCTACGCAACGCTCGACGAAACATCGCCGTACAAGCCGTGGTTCGCCGGGCTCGGCTCGTTGGGCTACTGGATCATCGGGATGTTCGGCACGAAGCGACCCCGGGTGCTGTCGACCGAGCACATCGAGCGTGAGGAACCAGCGATCAACACCTCGAAGGCCCTGGGCGGCATCGAGTACTACGACGGCATCCTCGTCGACAACGACGCCCGATTCGTGTTCTCGTTCGTCCGCGCAGCGATCGACGCTGGAGCCGCTGCGGCGAACTACGTCGAGATGGTGTCGGCCGTCCGTTCGGGCGGGCAGTGGAGCGTGCAGTTGCGAGACGTCGACACCGGCGAGGAGTTCTCGACCACGGCGCGCACGATCGTCAATGCAGCAGGACCGTTCGTCGACGAGGTCAACCAGGAGTGGGGACTCACGACCGACCACCGCATCGTGTACTCCAAGGGCATTCACCTCGTCGTTCCCCGCCTCACGACGACCGAACACCACAAGGTGCTGGCGTTCTTCGACGACTCCCAACGGCTGTTCTACGTGATCCCGATGGGACGCCGATCGGTGATCGGCACCACCGACACTCGCGTCGACACGCCGTTCACCGAGGTCAACGACGATGACATCGACTTCCTGCTCGGTCAGATCAACGCCCGGATGGATCTCCCCGCGCCGCTCACCCGCGGCGACATCATCGCCGAGCGATGCGGCGTTCGACCGCTCGTCGTGAAGCGCCGCAGCGGCGACCACAGCGACGTCGACTGGACCAAACTCAGCCGGAAGCACGCCATCGAGACCGACCGAACTCGCAGGGTGGTCACGGTGTTCGGCGGCAAGCTCACCGACTGCATCAACGTCGGTGAGGAGATCGCCGCCGCGATCGAAGGACTCGGCGTGCCGCTCGAGCCCGACCTGCACAACTGGTACGGCGAACCCGCCGCCGCCACCCGCGACGAGTTCTACCGACAGGCGAGGCTGATGCAGCTCGACCGGTACCGCACCAAGGCCGACACCGAACCGCTGACCGACCGGTTGTGGCGCCGGTACGGCCGACAAGCCTTCACGATGCTCGAAGCGATCCGCGAAGACCCGCGCATGGCCGAGGACATCATGGGTTCGGCCGACTACCTGCGCGTCGAACTGCACGCCGCTGCCCGTACCGAGATGGTGACCCGACTCGAGGACTTCATGCGGCGCCGGTCCAAGATCGACTTGGTGGTGCACGACGACGACATCGCCGAGTCCGCAGGTCTTGCCGAGGTGGCCGAGATCCTGTTCGGAGCCGAGGCAGAACGACGGCTCGCCGAGTACTTCGGCGGCGCCGATCGGATTCCGCCCGCGGTCCGTGCCGGACTCGGGCACACGGGCATGGACTGAGCGCCCGTGCTCGGTCGTCTTCGACGTTGGTACAACACCGACGAGCCCGCCTTCGATCCGAGCTGGCATGTGCTCCTCGGGCGCGAATTCGAGCATTGGCGGATGCTCGACGCCGACGAAACCAGCCGCATGGAGATGCTCGTGTCGGCCTTCGTCCATGACACACGGTGGGAGGCGGCCAACGGCTTCGAGTTGACCGACGATCATCGCGTCCTGATCGCTGCGCAGGCCTCGATGCTCCTGCTCGGCCTCGACATCGACGAGTATCCGCACCTCACTTCGGTGATCGTGCACCCGTCGACCGTTCGCTTGCACGGCGACCATGCAGCGGGCGCAGGCCTTCGGACATCGGGCACTCAGACGCTCGCCGGGCAGGCGCACTATCGCGGTCCGGTGGTGCTGTCGTGGGCAGCCGCTCGGCGAGGGGCTCGGTTCCCGGCGGGAGGCCAGAACGTGGTGTACCACGAGTTCGCCCATCAGCTGGACATGCTCGACGGCATCACCGACGGAACACCGCCCCTCGGCGACGACGAAGCGGCCAGGCAGCGTTGGGTGGCACGTGTGCACGGCCGCCTACGACACGGTGCGCGCCGAGGGCTCGCCAGTCCTGCGCCCGTATGCGGGCACCAATCCGGCCGAGTTCTTCGCCGTGGCGACCGAGGTGTTCTTCAACCGTCCCCTCGATGTGCGCCAGCACGAGCCGGCGCTGTACAGCGAGTTGCAGGCCTTCTACCGTCAAGATCCCGCCGGCCGAGCAGAGCGCTACCAGGCCTCGCTCGGTGAACCATCGGCCGACGAAACGACTGCCTGAGGCTCGATCGTGCCCATCGTGCTGGGTGCACTCGCGTCGGTGCTCATCGGCTTCTCCGACTTCCTCGGCCGGTACGGCACGAGACGATCGAATGCGGTGACCGCAACGAGCGGCGCGATGCTCGGCGGCGCGGTGTCGGCACTCATCGCATTGGCACTCATTCCGAGCGTGTTCGCCAGCCGCGATGTGCTGCTGGGAGTCGCATCGGGGCTGCTCGTCGGGATCGCCTTGGCGTTGCTCTACGAGGCGATGGCCACGTCGTCGGCGGCCATCGCCGGACCGCTCGTTGCGCTCGGCGCGGCGTTGATCCCACTCGGCTGGGACATCGTGCAGGGCAACCGCCCGTCAGGGCTCGTCCGCGTCGGTGTGATCGTGGCGATCGCGAGCCTCCTGCTCGTCATGTACTCCCCCACCCTGAAGGGGACGTTGCGACGCGGCGTCGGGCTCTCGCTGACCGCTTCGGTGTTGTTCGGTGTCTCGTTCACGCTCGTCGGGGGCGCCGGCGAGGACAGCGGCGTGTGGGCACCGGCAGCGCAACGGGTGACGGCCCTCGCGATCATGCTGGCGCTGGCCACGGTTCGCCGGGTTCCCCGGTTGCCGCCCCGACCACTGATCGGTCCGATGCTGATCTCGGGCACGTGCGGATCACTGGCGATCGTGGCGTTCGCGCTCGGGCGTCCAACAGGGCTCGCTCGCCGCCGTTGCCGTGTCGGCGTCGATGTTCCCCGCCGTGTCGGCCACGCTGGCTGCCGCATTCGACGAGGACACGCTGCGCTGGTGGCAGATGATCGGCATCCTCGGTGTCGTTGCCGGAATCGCGCTCATGGCCCTCGGCTGATCCACTCCTCAAGCTCCGATGAGCGAAGCGACCGTATACGGCGGTTTGGCTCATCGGAAGCTCGAATCGCCCCATTGCGATGAGCGAAGCGACCGTATACGGCGGTTTGGCTCATGGGAGGGGCGGGTTGGCGGGTCGGCTCGGCGAACTCTGTGACAGCCCCTCGTCATGATGGGATCCATGAAGTCAGCGACCCGAACCACACTCCCGTCGGCCGAACAGCTCACCCTGCTCCCCTCGGCCGTCGCACCCCTCACACCCGCCCGATTCCGGCTCAGCAAGGACACCCGCGAGCGCGGCATGCGCCACGTCGCCGAGATCCGCCAGATGCTCGCCGCCCGCGCCGACGGCGTCGCGGCTGCTGCGCCGCAGCACGACCAGGCTGCCTGAGCATCTTGATGCTCAGGCAAGATGCTAAGATGCGCGCCGTGCGAACAACGGTGCGTCTCGACGATGACCTGTACCGGGAGGTGAAGGCACGAGCCGCACGCGAGGGACGAACCGTCGCCAGCGTGCTCGAAGACGCTGTCCGCGTCGGAATGCGTCGGCCTGCTGCCCCCGAAGCGAAGCCGTTCGTCAACGTGCCCTTCGGGCGCGGTGGGCTGATGCCCGGCGTCGACCTGTCGAACAACGCAGCGCTGAGCGACCTCCTCGACGCTGACACGCCGCTCGAAAAGCTGCGCTGACGTGCTCTGCCTCGACGTCAATGTGCTGGTGTCAGCGCAACGAGCGGATCTTGCCGACAACGAACGGTACGGTCAACTTCTCGAGACGTGGGCCAACGGCTCGGAGCTTGTCGGCGTGCCCGACATGGTCCTCTCCGGCTTTCTCCGAATCGTCACAAATCGGCGAATCTTCGGCGAACCGACGACAACGACCGAGGCCTGGGGCTATGTCGATCGTCTCCTCGATGCTCCAGCTGCGATGCTCCTGCGGCCATCCGAACGCCACTGGACGCATTTCCGGCGCCTTGCGAACGACATCGATGCGCGGGGACCGGACATCGCCGACGCGTACCTGGCGGCCTACGCCGTCGACAACAATGCGACGTTCATCAGCGCCGATCGGGGATTCGCCCGATTCCAGCGACTGAACTGGCGTCACCCGCTCGAAGACTGACCGTCGAGTGAGTCAGCCGGCCGACGGTGACAGGTCGGTGACCGCCTGCCAGTAGTCGAGATCAGGGTCGAGCGGCAGGATCGCCAGCGAGCTGGTCGTCACGCCGTTGTCGAAGTAGGCCTGGATCTTTGCCCTGCACTCGGCGGGCGAGCCGTGCACGACGAGGTCGTCGACCACCTGATCGGGGATCGCCGCGAGCGCCGCTTTGCGATCGCCGGCCTTCCAGGCATCCCACATGCCCTGGAGCTGGTCACCCCGGCCGAGCCACTCGTGGAACGCGGCGTACACGGGCACGTTGAGATAGGCGGCGATCGCGAACTTCGCTGCTGCTCGCACCACCTCGCTGTTCTCGCTGGGGCAGCAGAAGATCCGGGCGACGATCTCGCGCTCGTCGCCGCCGGCGGCGTCGAGGACGACCGGTGCCACCTTCGACACGTCCTGCGGTGACAGCCAGTTGATGATCGCCCCGTCTGCTTCTCGCCCGGCGAGGCGAAGCATGCCCTCACGCAGCGCCGCGACCAGGATCGGCGGAGTCTGTTCCGGACGAACTCCGAGCTTGAATCCGTTGACCTCGAACGTGTCGTAGGTGTGCTTGATCTTCTCGCCTGCGAGTGCGTCCTTGAGGAACCGCACGACGTCGCGCACCTTCTTGTAGGGCTCCTCGAACGGGACACCGTTCCAGCGCTCGACGATCACGTTGCTCGACGATCCGATTCCGATCGCGAACCGTCCGGGCGCAGCGTCGGCCATCGAGGCGACGCTCTGGGCCATGCATGCCGGCGCCCGGGTGTAGGCGGGAACGATCGCCGTGCCGAGCCGGAGCCGCGGCTCCCAGGCCGCAGCCAGGGCGAGTGGGGTGAATGCGTCCGCGCCGTCGGATTCGGCTGACCAGATGTCGGTGTAGCCCATGTCGGCGAGTGCCGACAGCTTCTCTCGGTGGCTGTGCAGCGGGCCGGGGAGCGGGACGGTCATGCCAGGTCGAATCGGGAGCGCCATGGCGCCGACACTACGCATCCGCCCAGCGCGCCGACGAGACGCTCCGACCGTCCCGACGCCGTCAACCCCTCCAGTAGCGAACGATCACCGACTGGCTCGCCGTCGCCAACAACGTTCCGTCCTGGGCGAACATGTGGACGAGGCCGTGGCCGAAGCCACGTTCGACGGCGTGGACGCGGATGTCCATCAGCACCCATTCGGTCGGCACCATTCGGCACACCCGCAGCGTGTTGTCGAGGCTGTTGCCACCGGCGCGAGCACCCAGCGACTGACCGATGCCCATCGGCACGAAGTCGCCCAGGATCGCCAGCGTCGTCGCGTCGACACCGGTGATCACGTCGGGCAGTCGCGCCCACAGCAGCGTCTGGCCGTCGCCCGGCTCGCTGCCGTCGAGGATCTCGAACGAACGGGCTTTCACGATGCGTTCGTCGAGTCGGTCGTTGATCGAGCCCGACATCTCGGCGTGGCGCGGCCGCTCGGGGCATTGCTCGGGCGGCGGGACGTCGGCGGGCATCTGCTCCCATTGACCCGATGCTTCGAGGTCGCGCTCGCCGAGCGCGGCGTTGACGGTGAGGATCTCGCGGTCGGCAACGTGGCACACCGCTCGGGCCTGGGTGATCTGGTGGCCGCTCACGGCGATCGTCACGTCGATGTCGACCACTTCACCGGGTTTCGCATACGACAGGTACTGCGCCGTCGCCCAGACACATTGGCGGCCGGAGGTCCCCTCCATCGCCGAGATCGCCGCGCCGAGGCCGGAGCCGCCGAACAGGAAGTTTCCGGTGGTCGAGATGCCCTCGGTGACGGGCAGCTTCCAGCGGAACGGGTTGTGCGTGGGTTCGAGTCCCAGAAATGTGCGCGAGTCCATGGCGACGCCGATCGTAGGCGGGCCGTACAGTCCCGCCCCATGAGTTCTGACACATGGACAGGTGATGCCGTCGGTCTGGTCGATGCGTTCCGAGCGGGTGAACGTTCGCCGAGCGAGGAGCTGGAGGCATCGTTCGCCGCCGTCGACGCGAGCGACCTCAACGCCGTCTGCTTCGAGGATCGCGACACCGCACGAGCGGCCGCAGCGGTCGCCGACGTCTCGTTGCCGTTCGGCGGCGTACCGGTCGGTGTGAAGGAGCTCACCCCGGTCGAAGGGTGGCCGGACACCGAGGCCTCGGTGCCGCTGCGCGACGGCATCGCTGCGCACACCGCCACGATGGTTCGCCGCCTGGTCGAGCGCGGCGGTGCCGTCCTCGCCGGACAGACCACCGCCAGCGAGTTCGGTGGCGTCAACCTCACCCGCACGAAACTCCACGGCGCCACCCACAATCCGTGGCAGCACGGCAAGACGCCGGGTGGATCGTCCGGCGGCTCAGCGTCCGCGGTTGCGGGCGGGATCTACCCGATCGCCACGGGCGGCGACGGTGGCGGTTCGATCCGCATCCCGGCCGGGTTCACCGGGCTGGTCGGGCTCAAAGGAACGTTCGGGCGGATCCCACGCGGCCCCCACGCCGAGTACGGCAATCTGACCGTGTCCACCGGCTGCATGGCGCGATCGGTGCGCGACACGGCGCGCTGGTTCGATGTCACGAACGGCCACGACCCACGAGATCCGTTGAGCCTGCCGCGCGTCGAGGGATGGGAGGCCGCGCTCGGGTCTCACCTCGACGAGCTGCGCGGTGCCCGCGTCGCTGTCGTCGACGACTGGGGTGGCGCCGTGGTCTCGCCGATCATGTGGGAGCTGTTGGAGGAAGCGGCGAGTGCGCTGATCACCGATGGTGCGATGCGGCGGGTCACCGGACTCGACACGCATGTGCCCCGGATGGGCGGTGCGTGGTCGATCTCGGGGATGATCTCGATCGCCGCGCAGCTCGCCGACAAGTGGCCCGAGTGCGCCGACGACCTCACCCCGGAGATGCGCTTCGGGCTCGAGGCCACCGCCGGGAAGTACGACGCAACCGCTCGGGCGCGCATCGAGCGACGCCGGACCGAGGTCAACGAGGCCATGGCCCGCATCTTCGACCCGGCCGATGGTGTCGATTTCGTGATCACCGCCACGAACCCAGACATCGCCTTCGACGCCGAAGGGCCGATTGCATCGGTGTTCGGTGGCATCGAGGCCGGCGCCGCCAACAACGGCCGACTGACGTTCCCGGCCAACCTGCACGGCAATCCGGCGATCTCCGTCCCTGCCGGATTCCTCGACGGCCTCCCCATCGGACTCCAGATCGTGGGCCGTCACTTCTCCGAGCCGCTGCTGCTCGACCTTGCCCTCACGATGGAGCGCAACCGCCCCTGGCCGCTCACGTGTCGGACTCCGATGGCGTAGCGGCGTAGGTTGCCAACATGAAGGTGGCATTGACCGTCAACGATTTCCTTCGGCGAGCCGAACTCGTCTACCCCGAGCGGGTGGCGATCGTCGATGAACCCGACCAACCCGCCGACTCGTGGGGAGCGATCACGTACGCCGACATGGCCGAACGGGCACGCGCGATGGCGGCCGGACTCGACGCGCTCGGCATCGCGGTCGGCGAGCGGGTCGCGATGGTCAGCCACAACTCCGCTCGGCTGCTGACCGCGCTGTTCGGCGTGTCGGGATCCGGACGGGTACTCGTGCCGATCAACTTCCGCCTGGTCGCCGAGGAGGTCAAGTACATCGTGGCGCACTCCGGAGCACGGGTGCTGCTGATCGATCCTGAACTCGCCGACGCCATGGCCGACGTCGAGTGCGAACACAAGCTGATCATCGGCGCCGAGGGCGACGCAGCGACGATGGTGTTCGGCGTCGAGCCACAACCGTGGGAGGCCGACGAGGACGCCACCGCCACCATCAACTACACGTCCGGCACGACCGCCCGACCGAAGGGGGTGCAGCTCACGCATCGCAACCTGTGGCTGAACGCCTCGATCTTCGGTTGGCACATGGGGGTCACCGACCGCGACGTGTACCTGCACACACTCCCCCAGTTCCACTGCAACGGCTGGGGCATGCTCTACGCCGTCACCGGGATGGGCGCGAAGCACGTGATCATCCGCAAGATCGACGGCGCCGAGATCCTCCGTCGGGTCGAGGAACACGGGGTCACGCTGATGTGCGGTGCGCCCGCAGTGCTCAACATGGTGCTCGACGCCGCTGCCACGTGGGAGGCCGACACCGGGCGGCCGATCCCGGGACGCGGCCAGGTGCGCATCGTCGTCGCCGGCGCTCCCCCGCCGACGCGCACGATCGAACGGACCGAAACCGAACTCGGCTGGGAGTTCGTCCAGATCTACGGATTGACCGAGACCACGCCGTTGATCACGATGAACCGCTCACGCGCCGAGTTCGACGAGCTCGACCCGAACGAGCGCGCCGTGAAGCTGAGCCGAGCTGGAGCACCCGTGGTCGGTTGCACGATGGCGGTCAGCAACGACGGCGAGATCATGGCCCGCGGCAACATGGTGATGGCCGGCTACTGGGAGCAACCAGACCAGACCGACGCTGCGATCCACGACGGGTTCTTCCACACCGGCGACGGCGGGTTCATCGACGACGACCAGTACGTCACGATCGCCGACCGCAAGAAGGACGTCATCATCACCGGCGGCGAGAACGTCTCGTCGATCGAGGTCGAAGATGCGATCTTCCAGCATCCCGACGTGACCGAGGTGGCGGTGATCGGCATCCCCGACGAGAAGTGGGGTGAACTGGTGACGGCACTGGTCGTCACCACGCCGGGCAGCACGCTCACCGACGCCGAGCTGATCGCGTTCACCAAGACCAAACTGGCCGGCTACAAGTGCCCCAAGCGCATCGAGTTCCGCGACGAGCTCGCCCGCACCGCGACGGGCAAGCTCCAGAAGTTCAAGCTGCGCGAGCCCTTCTGGGCCGACGCCAACCGCCAGGTCAACTGACCCGAATGCCGGAGGGCTACTCGAGGGTGGCGTAGTTGGTGCTGCGGTCGTCGGTGCGAGTGCCGACGACGGCGGCGACGCAGTCCGCGAGGTCGGTGAGGTAGTCGTCGATCACGCCGGTGTTCGAGTTGCTGATGGTGGAGTGCAGGCTGTCCGGCGGGCCCTGGCGGTCGTGGAACCAGCCCTTCGCCAACAGCGCATCGCCGAGCGCGAAGATGTCGATCTCGGGCGCGAACGTCGGGTCGGCGGCGATCGCGACGAGGTGGAACTGGCCGTCGCCGAGCACCTGGATCCCGTCGATCTCCGCTACTCCGGCGCGGAACGCGTCCGCGTTCACCAGCATCTGACGGGTGAGGTCGACGTATCCCTCGACACCGAGGTGCGACATGACCGCCCAGGCGCACGCCATCGGGAGACCCGAGCGTGTGCCCTGCATGTTCGGCGACGCATAGAACCCGCCGAGCCACCCGTCGAACACGAACGTCTGGTAGGCCCGCGACTGCTTGTTGCGGTGCAGGATCACCGACACACCCTTGGGCGCATAGCCGAGCTTGTGGATGTCGGCGGAGATCGTCGTCACCCCGTCGACGCGGAAGTCCCACGGCTTCACCTCGCGACCGAGCATCTCGACGAACGGCAACACGAACCCGCCCATGCAGGCGTCGACGTGGCAGTTTGCGCCGATCGACGACGCAAGCGCCGCGATCGCCGGAATGTCGTCCTGGACCCCCTGCGGGTACTGCGGCGCGGAGCCGACCACGAGCACCGTGTTCTCGTTGCACAGCGCAGCCATCGCCTCGACATCAGCGGTCCAATCGTCCTTGACCGGCGCCTTGTGGAGCGTCACGCCGAAGTTGTGCGCCGCTTTGTGGAATGCGGCGTGAGCCGACTCGGCAACCACCATCTCCGGCTCGGTGATCCCGCGCTCGGCAAGGCCGCGTTCGCGGGCGGCGAGCACCCCGCAGAGGATCGACTCGGTGCCGCCGCTGGTGAGGAATCCGGCAACGTCAGCGTCGCCGTGCAGCAGGTCGGCGGTCCACCCGACCACCTCGGACTGGATCTGCCCCAGAGACGGAAACGCCTTGGTGTTGAGCGCGTTCTCGTGCAAGTACAGACGCGCTGCCTGTTCGGCGACCTCGTGCACCGAAGGCCCGCCGTCGTAGACCATCCCGAACGTCCGCCCCTGCGCCCACTTGACGTCGTTGACACGTTTGGCGGTCAGGTCGCCGATGACGTCGTCGACTGGGCGGCGGTGTTGCTGCAGGGAAGCCATGCCCGACAGTGTCGCGCACTACGCCTCGGAAGCCTGCGGCAGCCGAATCGACCAGGCCTCGACGCTGTCGTCGAGACCCGACAGGCCCTCTCGGCGTTCGATTTCCCACTCGGCCCCGATCGCCTCGCGCACCGAGGAATCCACCAGGATCTCTCCCGTCCGCGCCAGCGACGCAAGCGTGAACGCCGTACTGACGGGATCTCCCCACATGCTGAATGCCAGCTGCTGCTGACCGATCACTCCGCTCGCGACGTCGCCGGTCGACATTCCGACTCGGACCGACAGGCGCTGGCTGTACTCGACGCCGACGCTCGCCACCAGTTGCATCACGGCTGTCGTGAACCGAACGGCTTCGTCGATCCGCGCTCCGTCCTCCCCGAGGCCCGTGGCGAACAGTGCGTTCGTCGATGACCGCCGTATCCGCTCGACCCCGAACTCCGCCTGCAGCTCTTCCACACCGTCGACCAGTTGTTCGGTGATCTCGAACACCGTGTCCTGATCCGAGCCCGTCGCCTCGGGAATACCGGCGATGAGGAACGAGATCACCGTTGCCGTGTCGAGCAGATCGGCGATGTCCTGCTCGCCGCTGCGGACCCGATCGACCAGACGACTGGGCACCACGGCACCGAGCACCGCATTGATCTGCTCCTCCTCGGCGGCGAGCGCCGCTTCCTCGGCCTTGAGCCGGGCCGCCACGTTGCCGAGTTGGCGTCCGAGATCGCCGAGCTCGTTGTTCCCGAGTTGGCCCAGGTCCGGAGCGGGTTCGCCTTGTGCGATGCGACCCGCTGCCTCGACGAGCAGGCCGAACGGACGCGTCAAGGAACGAGCCAGCCACCACCCCAGCGCTGCGGTCACCGGCAACAAGATGGCCATCACGACGATCGTGCTGCGCAACAACGACGACAGACCGGCGTTTGCTTCGGACCGGTCCTGTTCGACGACCACGACCCAGTCCTGGTCCCCGATCTGCACCGGTCCCGACGCCACGAACGCAGCGTCGCCTTCGAAGTTGGTCTCCGTGCCGACGAACGTCTCGCCGCTGAGCGCCACCTCGACAGCCCGATTGTCGACGGTCTGAGTGAGTGCGGCGGAGCCCACCAGCTGCATCTGATCGAGCGCCGACTGGTCGGCATTCCGATCGAAGTGATCGCTCAGGAACTGCTCGGGGTCGTCGAGCCAGTCCCGGGTGTCGGTGCGCAGCGTGCCGTCGGCGCCGACCAGGAAGACGTCGCCGGTCTCGCCGAGGCCGAGCAGCTCCCAATCCTGACCCGCCGTTGCCAGATCAGTGAGTGCCTGCACTGGGAGTTCGGCCACGATCGCGCCGCTTGCGTCGGACACCGATCGAATCGCCGTCGCGAGGAAGAAGACTGCCTGACCGCGTGCCGGCGAGTAGAACGACGTGTCGGAGATGACGGTGTCACCGACAGCGACGGTGGCGAGCGCATCGACCACCGATCCGAGCCCGGTGTCGGCCCACGGTCCGGTCACCACGTTCGTTCCGACGTCGATACGTTTCATGACCGAGTAGACGACCTCTCCGGTGTCGACATCGACGAACATCAGATCGCTCAGTCCATCGTTGCGCATCAGCGAGCGCAGCAGCGGGTGGTACTCCGCGTGCGCTCGGGTGTAGTTCGAGCCGTCGCCGGCGTCGTCGAGCCGGTCCCGGTCGTCGAACCCATCAGGATTGGTCGCGATGTACTGGTATTGGACGAACTGCCCACTGCCCGAGGCGGGCACCAGCGACTCTGTCGGAATCTCCTGGCCGGCCTCTCTGAGCGGAGCGAGCGCTGTGTCGTAGGCCAGTTCGAGTTCTGCGATCTCCTCGGGCCCCAGCGCTCCGTCCACCTCGGCGTACCCGGCGGTCAATGCGTCGAAGGCAGTGATCACGCTCGGTGTGACAGCGAGCGTCGACACCGACGTCTGGACACGAGCTGCGCCTCGCTCGATCGCCTGGACCCTCGTGTCACGCAGCGAACTCAGTTGAGTTTCGACGCTGTCGGCGATCAGCACGCGAGCGAACACGTAGTTGAGACCGGACAGCAGCAATACCGAAACCAGTGCAACGCCGACCAAGGTGAATTCGAGTCGGCGCCGAAGCGAGCCGCGAGTGCGAGTACTCATGACGACTCCGCCGAGCCGGGTTCGCCAGCGGTGATGTCGGGCGAGCCCGGGGCGATGTCCGCTTCACGTTGCGCCCGCCGCAAGGCCCGGTCGCAACGACGGCGACGGGACACGCCGAGCTGATCGAGCGCGGCGGCCAGGCCCGCCGAGGACGCGAGCGCTGTCGCCGCAGCGTCGGCGGGAATCCGCACGACGCGGCAGTCACCTGCGGCCACCACGACCACGTCGTAGTCGGAGGCCTCGACCTCACCGAGCGCGCCGAGAATCTCACCGGGGCCGTGATCGAGCACCTGCAGATCCGACTGATCGTCGGAGCGCAACACGATCCGAGCTCTGCCATCCGCCAGCACGAACACGTCACGCTGATGACCCGACGTGATGATGACCTCACCGGACTCGTAGGTGGCCATCGACGAGTCGGCCGCGAGCCGATCGAGCACCTCGTCGGAGACCTCCGCGAGCAGCGGGGCATCCAACAGGGCTCGACGAACATCGGCGGGCGAGACCTGCGAGGCGATCGCCGTCTGCACTCCGTCGAACAGATACAGGTCCTGCGCCGGGTTCGGGAGCGGTACGCCGTGACGGTACGACAGGTACCACACCAACGACGCAAAATCGGCCCGGACTCGAGGGGCGATCGAGAAGTCGTCGATCCACATGTAGGCCTGGTAGTCGACGACAGGGTCGGCGATGTTCGTGACGAACACCACCGGTGGTGGGTCTGCAACGACGCCGGCGGTCGACCGTGCAGCATCGAGCAACATCGCCTTGGCGGCCGTCGGTGGGGCGGTTCGTTCGATCTGCACCGGCACCATCACGCGATGGAATCGACTGGGCTGGTCGAAGTTCACGATCGTCGCCTTGGAAAGCTGCCCGTTCGGGATCACGACGAGGTCACCGTCACGGTTCTCGATACGAGTGCTGCGCCAGTTGACGTCGATCACCCGACCCTCGACGTCGCCGGATTCGATCCAGTCGCCAGCGCTGAACGGCTGATCGGCGAGCAGCGTGAAGCCCGAGGCGATGCCGCCGAGGGTGTCCTGCAACGCGAACGAGATGACGAGCGACGTCACGCCGAGCGCCGTCAGCGCGGCCGACAGGTCGACCCCCCACACGCCGGCGATCAGCCACCACGCAGTGGCGAGGAGGATCACCAGTCGAGGCACGGCCAGCAGGAGTCGAGGGACCGAACGCTGGTCGCTGCGGCGCGGACGGTCGATGATCCGGGCGACCAGCACGCGGAACGCCGAGAGCAGTGCCGCAGCAATCGCCACGAGGAGCGCCGACTCGAGCAGGCGCACCAGGTAGCTCTCGGGGCTGAAGTCGAACAACGTGCGGAGCAACAACCACACGGTGGCAAGCGGCACGACCCACACGCGCACGATGGCGACCGAGGGCTGCAGACTGGAGTCCCGCTGGCGAAGGCGCTCCTCGAATTCGCCCACGCCGATGATCAGCGCCGGGAGCAGCACGATGACGATCGACGCTGTCAGCACGTTCGACGATTCGAATGCCGTGCTCACGACGACGCCTCGCTGGACACCGACATGCCACTCAACACCCGCACGTCGTCCTGACCGGTCGACTCGAACTGATACGTCGACGGCAGGAGCGCAACGCACTCGGCGGACACGAGCACCTGCCCCGGACGCGCGCTGCGCGCGAGGTCGGTCGCCCGCTGGATCGTCACTCCCCACGTGTCGTGGATCAGCCGACGTCCGCCCGTCAGACCCACCGTGATCGGGCCGACGTCGATCCCGGCATGGATGGACAACTGGCCGTCGGGGTCGAGGTCCTGCAGCGCCTCGCGTACGTCGACGACGAACGCAGCCGCCCGGGCTGCGTGATCGAGGTGTGGTCGGCTCACCCCGCATGCTGCGACGTACGCGTCCCCGGTGAGCTGGACTCGATCGAGTCCTCGTTCTGCTGCCAACTCGTCGGCCTCGTCGACGAATCGGTCGAGCAGAAGACGTGCTCGTTCCGGGGAGCCGGCCGTCACGAGTGCCCCGAGGCCGTCGATCACGACGACCGCAACCGTCGCGGTGGCGATCTGCTCGACGACGTCTCGGTCGCCGGCCTCGGCGCGTTCGGCGATCGAGACCGGCAGAAGGCGTCGCAGGACGTGACGACGTTCGTCGGCTCGTCGCCTCGCCGCCGTTGTCCGGCGGCGCAACGTGGCGAGCATCGTGTCGATGTCGTCTCCCAGTTCGACGAACTCGGATGCGCTCGAATCGGGCAGTTCGGTCCGCTCATCGTGCTCCACTCCGTCGCGGATCGCCCGCAAGCGGGTCGAGATGATGCGCAACGGCTCGAGCAACCGGTCCGCCCATCGCACGGCGATGAACGTGACCACCACGATGAACACCGCGATTGCGATGAGGAGATTCCGGGTGAAGTCGTCGATCGGCGCCTCCACCTCGGAAACATCGGCCTGCGCGAACACCGCCCAATCGAGACCTTCGATGTCGAGCACACGCGTCGTGGAGAGCACCGATCGTCCCAGGTAGTTGGTGACCTCCTCGACGCCCGACTGCCCGTCGAAGGCCGCTTCGACCTGGCGGTAGTCGATTGGCTGGAACGACACGGTGGTGTCGAAGAACTGCATCGACCTGATCTCGTCGGGATCGGCAGTCCCGGCGGCTTCGACGTTCTCGAAGTACGCCGTGCGGTTCTCGAGGAACTCGCGGGAATCGGATCGCATTCGGGAGTCGGCTGCCACGACGAAGGTCTCACCGCTGTCTCCGAGGATGCCCCACTGCTCGTCGTTGGTCATGACGGCGGTGATCGCCTCAGGGGAGAATCGACCGACGACGAATCCCGCCAGCACACCGTCGTCGAAGACCGGCGAGCCCACGAAGGCGCTCGGGCGATCGCCGGCAGGTGCGTAGGGCGCGAAATCACGGATCGCCACGTCGCCAGGTGCCGGCTCATCGGCGAGTTCGTAGGTCAACGATGACAGCTGCGACCCGCTGTGCGGACCGGCTCGCAGGCTCGTTGCGAAGTCGATGTTCTTCGCGGTCGAGTACACCACGACCTGGGCCGTCGGTTCGATCAGATAGAGGTCGTCGAATCCGATCTGGAGCGCGAACTCGGTGAGTGCGTCGTCGAGCGGATCGTGAAGTGCCGTCCATTCGTCGTCGCCAGCGCGACTGGCGCCGTCTTCCTCGGTGGGAACCACGTACTGCGCCTGCAGCGTGACTCCGGCGTTCGACACCGGGAGCAGGCTGGACGGATTCACCGGTCGATCGCGGGCGTCCGAGAGTTCGGGCGCAACGACGTTGCGGTAGTACTCCTCGACGAGGAGCTCGTCGCGCGAGCTGACCGGCTCGACGGCGAGTTCACGAAACCGTTTCGAGAACTCTTCGATGGCAGCAGCAGGTCGGGGCGTGAGCGCTTGGCCCACCACCGCTCGCTTCAGGCCGGCGATGTACCGCTCGACCTGATCGGCTCGAGCGGCTCCGACCGCCAACAACTGATCGTCGAGCTCGGTGCTCGCAAGGCTTCGTCCCCGTTCGAGTCCGACCACCGACGTGACGACCACCGACACCAGCGCGACCACGACGACAACGAGCGCCAATCGACTCGCAACCGAGACGTTCCGCACCAGCCGTCCCGGGGCCCTCGAAATTCGATCGACCCGTCTCGGCACGGGGAGTGAATCTAGCGCGCGGGTACGGTCGAACGGGTGAGCGACACCACTGTCTTCCTGGCCCGCACCATCGTCACGATGGATCCCTCCCAGCCGGAGGTCGAAGCCGTGGCGGTGCGCGATGGCAAGGTGTTGGCGGCAGGCTCGTTCGAGGAGTGTGTGAGCTGGGGTCCGCACGAGGTCGATCGGCGCTTCGCCGACCACGTGCTCGTGCCCGGGATGATCGAGGCGCATGCGCACACGCTCGAGGGGGCGTTCTCGATGATCCCCTACGTCGGGTGGTTCGACCGGCACCGCGTCGACGGCGGAACGTCGCCGGGCATTCGCACCTACACCGCGCTGCTCGACCGGCTGCGCGAGATCGACGCCGACACTGCGGGGTCAGCCGAACCGATCGTGGTGGGCGGTTTCGACCCGATCTACTTCACCGACGAGGAGCGGCTCACCCGCGAGCACCTCGACCTGGTCTCGACGGAACGGCCGATCTTCGTCTTCCACGCCAGCGCCCACCTTGCAACGGTCAATTCGGCGATGCTCGACCGCCACCAGATCGACCGGACCTCGGCGACGCCGGGGGTCGCACGCGACGCCAACGGCGACCCCAACGGCGAGCTGCAGGAGATGCCGGCGATCGCGCTGGCGCGGTCCGGCGTGAGCGTGATCCTGCGCTTGCTGAGCGACCCGCGGGCGATCGAGGCGCTCGGGCAGATCTGCGCGAACGTCGGCATCACGACGCTGTGCGACCTCGGATCGTCGGGGCTCAGCCGGCCGGACGAGCAGACGGTGCTCCATCAGGTGGTCGACCGCCCGGAGTTCCCGGCCCGGCTCCTCCAGCGGCACCTCCATGCGCTCCCGCCGGGAAGCGCCGACTGGGCCGATGCGGCGGAGGCGTTGCTGCAGCTCGCTGCGAACGACACCGACAAGTTGCGCACCGCGGGCTTGAAGCTGGTGCTCGACGGGTCGATCCAGGGATTCACCGCCAAGATGGGATGGCCCGGCTATTTCACCGGCACCGATCACGGCCAGTGGATGGTGGCACCCGATCAGCTGCTCGAGATCACTCGACCGTTCCACGAACGGGGCATCAACATCCACGCCCACTGCAACGGCGATCTCACGATCGATGCCTGGATCGACACCGTCGAACAACTCGTGATCGAGCGTCCCTGGCTCGATCACCGCCACACCGTGCAGCACTGCCAGCTGACCTCGGCGGCGCAGTTCCGGCGGATGGCGAAGCTCGGCATGTGCGCCAACATCTTCGCCAACCATCTCTGGTACTGGGGCGACCAGCACCACGACATCACCGTCGGCCCCGAGCGGGCACGGCGCATGGAGGCCGCCGCCACCGCCGAGCGCGAGGGCGTGTCGTTCTCGCTGCACTCCGACGCCAACGTCACGCCGCTCGGGCACCTCCACACGATGTGGTGTGCGATCAATCGGGTGACGCCGTCGGGCCGCGTGCTCGGCGAACACGAGCGGATCTCGGCCGAGTCGGCCTTGCGCGCCGTGACACTCGGCTCGGCCTACCAGATGCACCTCGACGCCGAGTTCGGCACGATCGAATGCGGCAAGGCCGCCGACTTCACCGTGCTCGAGGAGAACCCGCTCACCGTCGATCCGATGGCGATCAAGGACATCGGCGTGTGGGGCACCGTCGTCGGCGGCTCCGCCTTCGAGGCCGCCCACCCCTGAAACCCACGTTTGCGATCAGATCCGGATGGGACGGGTCATCCGAAATGCAGCGCAAACGGGTTGGGGGCGCCCGGCTCGTGGGCGGCTCCGCGGACGGCGATGGCGACCAGTTCAGAGCGGTCGGCCGGCGCGCACGGGGTGATGTCGGCGCGACGACCGACCACCTGCACCAGCACCCAGGAGCCGTCGTCGAGCAGGATCCGGCCCTTGACGCGCAGCACCTCGGCAGGAAGCGATGCGGCACAGCGATCGACAGCAGCCCGAGCGACCGGTTCCGTCGACGTCCACGACCACGACTCGTAGTGGTGATGATGATAGTGGTCGGCGTGCCGAGCGAGCTCGTCGGGAACCGAGGCTGAGCGGTCCGATCGCACACCGAGGACCACGTCAGCGGGCAGGCGACCATCGACGACTCGGATCGACGGCGCTCCCCTGCTCGTCGCCGCCACCCACCCGTCGACCTGCGACAACCGCACCTCGTCACACTCGTCGGCCTTGGTCACGATGATCAGATCGGCGCCGACGATCTGGCGACGGACCTCGTCGCCGACGTAACGATCCCGCGACCGTTCGATGATCGATGTGGCGTCGGCGAGCACGATCACGCCCGCCGGTTCGAACGGCGGCACCGTCGCCCAGGCAGCAGCCACAGCGGGATCGGCGACACCGCTCACCTCGATCACGATGTGATCCGGAGGTGGTTCATTCGTCGCCAGTGCGTCGAGCGCCTCGTGGAGGCCGGCACCGACGGTGCAGCAGACGCAGCCGTTCGGCAGGCTGATCACGCCGCTGTCCGCAGCGTCGGCGAGAAACGAAGCGTCGATGGCCAGCGAACCGAAGTCGTTGACGATCACACCGATCCGCCGGCCGCCAGGATTCAGCAGCAGGTGGTTCAGCAGCGTGGTCTTGCCGGCGCCGAGGTAGCCACCGACCACCGTCAACGGGATCGACTCGGCCAGCACGTCTGCATGATGGCACCTGCCATTTCGTGCGGGTGTACGGTTCTGTCCGGGATTCGGCACCCGCCCGGGCGCCGGAGGGAGGGGGAATCATGTCCGTTCGCTGGATCGATGACAATCCACCGAGTTCGAGCCTGTCGTTCTGGACCAGGGCGAACGTCGGTGAAGTACTGCCTGAGCCGCCATCGCCGCTCGGCTGGGACATCGTGTGGGAGACCGGAACCATCCTCGGCTGGCGCGACTGCGCCGTCAACCGGCTCGGCTTCGCTGACGACGAACTCAGCCAGACTCGCCCGGAGGTCAGCGGGCTGTTCGGCGGATACGCCTATCTGAACGCCTCGCTCAACCGGGTGTTCGGATACCGGGCTCCGGGAATGACGGCGAGCACGGTCGACGACATCTACTTCGGCGATCATCCCGACGTGCCGCCGGTGGTCATCGGCGACTGGTGGGACAGCTCTCGCGCTACGGCAGAACTCGAGGGGTGGATGGGCTGGGCGCTGACGACGACCGAGCAGCCCGACCTCGAGCACGACCGCGAGGTCGCCGAAGCAACACGCGCCGACCGCCCCGACTTCTCTGCGATGTCGAACAGCGAGCTGATCGCGTTCGCCACATCGCACATCCCCACGATCCGTCGGATGTTCGACCAGCACATCAACCAGAGCGCGTGCGCCACGATCGGCCCCGGCATCATCGCCGCGGTCGCCGATGCCGTGGGCGATCCGACCCTGACGCTCAAGATCATCGGGGCGGTCGGTGATGTCGACTCCGCGGCGCCCAGCTACGCGATGTGGGACCTGTCGCGCCTGGTGGCCAACTCAACTGCACTGACAGCCGCGTTCGACCAGGGCGTGGCAGGCCTGATGGGGCGCCTGCACGACCTCGACGATCCGGACACGACCGCATTCCTCTCCGCCCTCGACGACTTCATGTTCCGGTTCGGCTCACGCGGTCCCAACGAATGGGACCTCCACGCCCACGTCTGGGAGACCAAGCCGGAACTCGTCCTGTCGGCGATCGACCGGATGCGCTTCGCCAGCGACGACGAATCACCCGGGCGTCGCCATGCCGACCGCGAACACGAGCGCGACGCAATCGTCGCCCACGTCACCGAGGCGCTGGCGGCGGATCCCGAGGCTCAGGGCCAGTTCGTGGCCGGAGTTGCCTCGGCGGCCCGTTTCGTGCCGGGACGCGAGCGGTCGAAGACGTCGATCATCAAGGTGATCCACGAGTGTCGCCTGGCGACGTGGGAGCTCGGGCGGCGCCTCGTCGAAGCGGGCGGCGCCGACGAGCCGCGCGACATCTGCATGCTGTTCCTCGACGAGATCGACCGGGCGTCGGACGATCCGAACTGGGCCCGCGAGACGATCGCCGACCGTCAGGCGCACTTCGATCACCTCCAGACGTTGGAGCCGCCGTTCATCTTCGACGGCGAGTGCCCACCGGTCGACACCTGGCCACGCAAGGGCGCCAACACCGTCGAGGTCCTGAGCGCAGGCGGCACCGTGCAGGGCATGCCGGGATCGTCGGGCACCTATCGGGGCACCGCCCGCATCGTGCTCGATCCGGGCGACCCGACTGCGCTCGACCCGGGCGACGTCCTGGTCGCTCCGCACACCGACCCGGCATGGACACCGCTGTTCGTCACCGCCGGAGCAGTCGTCGTCGACGTGGGCGCAACGCTGAGTCACGCCATCATCGTCAGCCGCGAACTCGGACTGCCGTGCGTGGTGTCGGCCACCGACGCCACGCGGATGATCCCCGACGGCGCACTCGTCGAGGTCGACGGCAACACCGGCCTCGTGACCGTCGTCGAGGTCTGAGCTCAGCCGGCCACGAACCCGCCGGCAGCGAGCGCCCGATCGACGATGCCGGCGAGGCGGACGGTCTCGCTCGGGTTCTCGCCGCTCACGGTGACCGCCCAGGTCACGTTGTCGGCCCGATCCAGCACCATCGCGTGCGTGCTCTCGACCGTGCCGGTGTGGCCGGCTGCGCCTCCGCCGTAGAGGATCATGCCCATGCCGTAGCCCCGGTCCGGCGAGAGCGGATCGTTGACGGCGGTCTTCATCTGGGCGACGGTGTCGGGCTCCAACGGTCTCCAGCCGGGGCTGTCGGGATCGAGCGAGTCGAGGATCGTCACGAGATCGGCGGGTGACGCCACCCACGCACCGGCGGCGCCGAGCACCTCCATGTAGTTGCGGCCGGGCACTGTGCGATGCACCACTTCGCCGGGACCGGGGTCCTCCGTCGGTGCGAGTCGCATGCCCGAAATGCCGAGCGGGGTGAGAAGCCGTTCGTACACGACCTGCTCGTAGTCCTGGCCGGTGAGCTGCTCGATCAGCAGTCCCAGTACGCAGAAGTTCATGTTGCTGTATCTGAAGCTGGCGCCCTGGAGCGATCGGGTGATGCCGACGGCTGCGGCCTCTTCGCAGGACCCGACCTGATTCCGGAAGAACAGGTTCTCGTACTGCGGGAATCCCGAGGTGTGGGTCAGCAACTTCCGCACGGTCAGATCGGACACGCCCGAACTCGGCCCGTCGACGCCGACTGCCTGCGCCACCAACGAACCGATCGGGTCGTCGATGCCGACGACTCCTTCTTCGACCAACTGCAGCGCCGTGATCGCCGTGATCGTCTTGGAAATGCTGGCGATGCGGAACTTGTCGGTCGTCTCGACGGCCTCGGCGGTGTCGGGCACGCGGGCGCCCATCGCCGCTTCGTGCACGATCTCGCCGTCGATCGACACCGCGACCGACACGGCGTCAGAGCCGCCGCCGAGCACGGCCTGGTTGATCGTCGCGTCGAACGCCGCCCAGCCGGTGAGGATCGGCGCGTCGGTGGCATCCGGCCGCGGTGGGAGCGGCGCGATGGTGACTCGGTCGATGGCGTAACCGGGAAACGGCAGCGGATCGCTGTCGGCGATGTCGAACAACTCGGTCGACGACGGCGCCGTCTCGGTGTCGGCGGGCGGTCCTTCCGACTCGGCCGTCGGCGACGAACACGCCGCGAGCACGAGCACGCCGACGACGGCAGGGAGCCACACGGGCCGACGGGCGGACATACCCCAATGATGACCGCCGGACGCCCGCCGATTGCGGCACCCGCCCACCGGCAACACGAGCCAACCAGCCGGCGGGTTACTGATAGCTGACGTAGGTCGGTGTGGGCAGGACCGAGAGCGTCTGGGCTGCGGTCGGCGTCGGGCGGTCCTCGTCGTAGAAGTTCTTCCACCCCGTGAGCGCTCCAGCGGGCAGGTCGGACACCATGCGGTTCCACGAGCCGATCTTCAGCTCGAGCGTTCCGAACCCGTCCATCTGGAACACGACCTGGACGTTGGGAGTCCCACGGATGATCGCCTTGTTGGTCACCATCGACGCTGTGAACTGGTGCACGACGAGCATCTTCGGCGGCAGCGAGTATCGGCGGATCACGCTGTCGAGGTAGTCGATCGTCTCGTTGACCTCGACGCCGTCGACGGTGCCGATGCGCCCACCGCCAGGACGTTGGGTCGGGCCGACCCGCCACTCGGGGTCGAGTGCCAGGCTGACGTTTCGTTGCGCGAGCAGCGCTTCGATCTCGCGCGCCTGCGACGGGAACGTCGCTCGGCCAGGCTGCAGGTCGAGTATCACATGGAGGCCGCCGGCTCGGGCCGCATCGATCCAGGGCTGGAACCTGGAGTCGGGGAACTCGTTCGAGTAGTCACCGTCGGGACCGGCAGCCGAGGACGCCACTGTGGCAATGATCTCGAACGTCGGCACCACCGGGCGACCGAATGAGGCGTAGGCGCCGGCAACCTGCCGCACTCGTGCCACGGCCTCTTCCACACCCTGCTCTCCGAGCACGCCGAGCGTCGACGAACCAGGGTGGCCGTACAGAGCGATGTAGAGCGCGCCCGGAAGCCAGCCGCCAACAGGGTCGGGCGGGTTGAGGCGCACCGCTTGCTTCGTGGCGGTCGCAGCCTCGTCGATCCGGCCGTCACCGGCCAGCGCCAGCAGTGAGCCGGCCGCGCCTGTCGCCGCCAGGGTCCCGAGCGCACCCACGAGCACGCGCCGACGGCTCAGGGCTCTCGCCGCACCTGCCTGGTTCGCTGTCGGGTTGGCTTTGCTCGTCACGAGTGTTCACCGTGACAACATCTTGGCACTCGCGAACGCAACGCCGCTACCGCTCGGTCACGTCGCAGTGGGAAGACGTTGTTCGAGGGTGAGGACGGGGGCGAAGAGGTCGCCGAACTCGTCGACGCGGGCGAGGACATCGGGCGCCTCGAAGCGCAACTCGATCCGGTCGGAGGCGCACTGCTCGACCTCGTCCCAGGTCACCGGGGTCGACACGGTCGGGTCGTGGCGGGCACGCAGCGAGTACGGGGCGATCGTGGTCTTGTGGTGGGCGTTCTGGCTCCAGTCGACGAACACCTTGCCGGGCCGTTCGACCTTGGCCATCACCGTCGTCACTCGACCGGGCAACTGGCGTTCCATCACCTGGCCGACGGCCAGCGCGAAGTCCGCGGTCGCTTCATGGGTGACACCGGGCGTGTTGAGGGGCACGTAGAGCTGCAGCCCTTTCGAGCCGGACGTCTTACACCATCCCTCCAGACCCACCGAGTCGAGGACCGCCCGCACGCCGACGGCGACCTCGCAACACTCGACGATCGACGTCTTCGGACCCGGATCGAAGTCGAACACCAGCGTGCGAGGGGTGTCGAGGTCGACCGACAGCGCCATCGGCGCGTGGAGTTCGATCGCGGCCAGGTTCGCCGCCCACACCATCGATGCGGGTTCCTCGATCCGGCAGTACTCGATACCGCCGCGCCGGTCGCCCGGCCCGAGCGCCACCGGCACCCACTCGGGTCGGTGCTGCGGGCAACGCTTCTCGAAGAACCCGTCGTGATCGGTGCCGTCGGGATAGCGGCGGAACGTGATGCAGCGGCCGGCGAGGTGCGGGAGGATCGTCGGCGCGATGCGCAGGTGATAGTCGACGACTTCTGCCTTGGTGAACCCCGATGGGTACAGCACCTTGTCGAGATTGGTGAGCCGGACGGTGCGACCCTCGATGTCGACCTCGATCGGCGATGCCACGATCCGTGCGTGTCAGCCGATCAGGCCGACTTCTTCTTTGCCGCCGACTTCTTGGCGGGATGACGTGTCCGAGCGTCTTTGGCGGCAGCGACGCTCGCTTCGAGCGCCGCCATGATGTCGACCACCTTGGGCTTTTCGGCGGCTGTCTCGGGGACCTCGAACTCCTCGCCGTCGGCCTTCATCTGGATCAGCGCCATGACTTCCTCGCGGTACTCGTCGCGGTACTTCTCGGGCTCGAAGTCGGCGGCGAGGGAGGCGACGAGGCTCTCGGCCATCGCCACCTCTTTGTCGTTCACCTCGACCGACTCGAGGCCATTCAGCTCGTCGATGTCGGACGGATCGATCACTTCGTCGGCGTACGCAAGCGTCGACATCACCAGCCGACCCTCCTCGGCGCGAATCGCTGCGGTGTACTGCTTGTTGCGCATCACGAACCGGCCGATCGCGACCTTGCCGCTCGCCTCCATCGCCCTGGCGAGCAGCACGTAGGGCTTCGGCGGACCATCGGGGGCCAGGTGGTAGGCGGTGTCGAAGTAGACAGGGTCGATGTCGGCGAGATCGACGAACTCCTCGAGGTCGACCGACTTGGTGGCCACCGGCATGAACGGCTCGAGCTCGTCCGGGTCGACGACGACGTAGCGGCCCTTGGAGATCTCGTAGCCCTTCACGATGTGGTCGTCGCCGACCTCGTCACCGGTCTCGGCGTTGACCTTGCGGTAGCGGATGCGCGCCATGTTGCGCTCGTCGAGCTGGTTGAACGACACGCTCTGGCGGCGCACCGCGTGGAACAGCTTGACGGGGATCGCCACCAACCCGAACGAGATCGTTCCACTCCACACCGGCCGTGCCATGGCCAAGAGTCAACCACATTCGAGCCCCTGCCAAACCCAGCTACGCAGCGAGGATGGCACGGGGGACGATGTCCATGCCGAAGCCGGTGAGGATCGCCAGGTACAGCAGACCGGTCGCCGCCATCACCGCCGAGTAGGCCCGCTCCTTCAGCGCGGCCTGCGTGACGAAGATCAGGATGATCGTGGTGATCGAACACATCAGCCACATCCAGCCCAGCATTCCGCCCCAGCCGTCGTCGACGGTGCCATTGAGCACGGCGATCATGCCGGTCGGCAGCAGCATCACGAACACCTCCGCCGGCCACAGCCACTTCAGCGCTTCCACCATTTCGTTGAGCAACACGCGAGGCAGTCCGGGCTGGGTGAGGTACCAGTGCCCGAGCAGCATCGCATCGGAGATCGCACCGATGAACGCAGCTCCCACCAGGGTTCGAGCCACCGCAACCGCGGGGTTGCCGCCGGCGTCGAGGGCGGCGGCGATCAGTCCGATCGCGCCGATGAACACCGGGACGAGGTCGAGCACCGGCGGGAACTCCGGGCCCACCGACTCAGCGGGCTGATCATCGGTCGGGGTGTCGACCGTGCGGTCGATGCCCGTCATCGCTGCAACTCGCTCGCTGCGACGGTCGTACTCGGCCCGTGCCCCACTCACTCCGGCGGCCTTTCGTCGCACCGACACGAACAGCGCGAACGCACAGGAGACCATCACGCCGATCGACGCCGCCTCGCGGACGGGGACGACACCGAACGCCAGACCAGCGGCCAGCGCTCCGGCGGCGAAGCAGAAGTAGACGATGCGCAACAGCCAGCCGTATCCGAGGCTGGCGATGCGGCGCCGAGTGGTGAACCAGCAGAACAACATGCCGCCGGTGGCCCACTGCAGGAGCACAGTGGCGGCGTCGAGGCTGATCACGTTCGCCCACGGTAACGCCGTAGCCTGGCGGCGCCATGGCCTCCCCCCGCCACCTCCGTGCCGTCGGCGCTCGAACATCTCGCACCGTCGTCGTCGCTGCGCTCGGCGCGCTCGCACTCGCCGCCTGCGCAACAGGCCCCCGCCCGAGTTTCGACGCCGACGAACCCATGCAGCAGGCCACCGGTGACCCGGCGATCGACGCCGTGCTCGAACGACTCGACCGGGTCGGCATCGAGCAGTTCACCGCCGAGTACACCATCCTGACCCGCCTCGGTGGCCAGGAATCGACGGCCACGGTCGTGCAGGCGTCCGACAGCCGTCGTTCGATCACGATCAACGCCGTTCGATTCCTCGACGGCACCGGCACCGCATCGACCTGTGACCTGACGACCGCCGAGTGTGAAGCGGTGATCAACGACGCCCGGGTCAGCGACGTGCAGATCACCCACGACTTCTACGGGTCGAGCTTCGCCCGGCGCCTGCGGGTCGACGCCGGCCGCAGCCTGGCACCGGCCCGCGGCTACACCGAAACGATTGCCGGCCAGCCGGCGACCTGCGCTGACGTGCCCGTGTCAGGCGGCACCAAGGTGTACTGCGCAACCGACGCCGGTCCCCTGGCGCGCTACGACGGCAACGACGTCGTCATCGAGTTGGTGTCGTCGAACCCGACGCCCGACGAGACGAAGTTCGCCACCGGTTGACGGGCTCGGCGTCTCGGCGTCAGGCGTCGACGCTGACGAGCGAATGATCGGAGTTGTTCAGACTCCGCGGCCCCTCGGGCGTCGCAACCACGATGTCTTCGAGGCGCATCCCCCACTTGCCCGGCACATAGATGCCCGGCTCGACGCTGTACGCGTGTCCCGCTTCGAGCGCCAGCGTGTTGCCCTCGACGATGTAGGGGTCTTCGTGCTCTTCCATGCCGATGCCGTGACCGGTGCGATGGATGAAGAACTCGCCGAATCCGGCGTCGGCGATCACCTGGCGGGTCGCCCGGTCGACGTCCTGGCAGGGCGTGCCGACCACGCCGGCCTCGGCGCCCACCCGCTGGGCCTCGTGCAGCACGGCGTACGCCTCGGCGACGTCGCCGGCTCGGCTCGCCGGTGAACACGCAGCGGGTGGTGTCGGAGCAGTAGCCGGCCATCGTGCCGCCGAAGTCGCACAGCACGATCTCGTTCTTCCCGATCACCCGGGATCCAGGGATGGTGGTGCGGGCTCGCTGCGTTCTCCCCCGCGGCGACGATCGCGAAGTTGACCTTGTCGTGGCCCTCCTCGATGATGCGCCGCCCGAGGTGCGCAGACACCTCGGCTTCGGTGCGACCGACCAGCGGGATCTCGCCACGTTGCAGCTCGCCGGCGATCCGGTCGACGGCTGCGCCGGCGGCGGCGAGGGCATCGATCTCGGCCTGGTCCTTGGCCATCCGCAGCGGTCCGACCACGTCGACTGCGCGAGTGAACGCCGCGCCGGGGAGTTGCGGCAGCAGTTCGACCAGGAACCGCGCCCACATCTGGTCGCCGACAGCAATGCGCTTGGCTCCCGACGCCAATCGGGCGACGATCGCGGTTGGATCCTGCGTCTCGCCCCACGGCAGCATGTCGAACACGCCGGGCACCTCGCGAACCCGCGGCGCTTCGAGCGCAGGGATCACCATGGTTGCCCCGGCGTCACGAGGCACGACGAGCATCGTGAGCCGCTCGAGCGGCATGGCGGTGTAGCCGGTGAGGTACGGAAGGTCGTGGCCCACCGACAGCAGCAGCGCGTCGATCTCTCGCTCGGCCATCGCAGCTCGCACCCGGGCGAGCCGGTCGAGGTAGACGGACGAGGCGACGTTCGGCGAACTCATCGCCCCAGTCTGCACCCCTCCCCCGCCCCACATTCACGTTTGCGTTGCATTTCGGATGACCCGGGTCATCCGGAGTTGTAACGCAAACGGGGTTGGTCAGGGGCCGGGCGGGAAGATCTGACTGCCAGTCGACTGCCACAGTCGCCGCCCGCGAGCGAGAGGTCCTGACAGATCGTCGCTCGGGTGATCTTCCACACGCCGTCGATGAGCACGGCGATGCCGTACCGGTTGTCGAAGTCGTTGCCCGGGGTGTCGATCGAATAGCGGAACCACGCCTCGTCGGGAGCGGTGAACACCAGCTCGTCGATGGTCGCCGACGCGCCCGCGGCGTCGTCGGCGTATCCGCCCGCCTGGACTTGTTCGCGCGCTTCGGCCACACCGGTGGGATCGTCGATGAGGGCAGCACCGTCGGTTTCCCGACCGATCGCCCCGTAGAGCGTCGTCATCGCCGCACGCACCTCCGCCTCGGCTGCCACGGGATCGGCGGGTTGCTCGCCTGCTTCGGGCAGCGCCGGAGGTGGAGGTGTACACGACGCGCGGAACTCCGGATCGTCCCATGTCCCGGCGCCATCGGAGCCGATCACGGCCGACTCTGCGCCGCCCTCGAACGTCACGTCGAACGTCGGCGTCGCATCGACGTAGTAGGTGTAGTCGCCCTCGGTGACAGGGGTCGCCGGCTCGCCCGGAACGGTGAGGACCGCGATCCCACCCTGCGGTGCCGCCGAGTCGGTCGATCCGTCGACGAACGTCACCCGGACGTTGGTGACGTCGGCCGGCGACTGCACGACCACAACCCACTGCGGCGAGCCGTCGTTGCCGCCGAGCAGCAGCGACGAGACCGCACGCCCCTTGAACGGCTCGGTGTACCACGGGACACCACCGACATCGACGACGCCGTTGCCGGTCATCGACACCCGGAGCTGTCCCGACTCGAAACACCACGGCGCCGGACGCCAATCGCCAGCTCCCCAGTCGCCGTCCAGCCCCATGTCCCACGTCTGGCCGAGCTGCACGCGCAGCGCGAATCCAGTGTCGGTCGTACGTTCGGCGAGCGTCTGCATCGGTTGGGAACCGAATGCTGCGTATCCAGGACCGCCGGAGGAACGAACGCCGAAGTCGCTGTCGTCGCCGCCCTCAGGCATCGGGTCGGCCACCTCCTCGATCATCGGTGCGGGCGTCACGGACGGCTCCGCGATGGTCGACGCTGGACGTTCCGTCTCGTCGGTTGCGGCGGTGTCGGCGCCGGCGAGCTCACCGCTGTCGTCGTCGACGCTGCGACCGATCCCATAGCCGGCGCCGCCTGCCGCCGCGATCAACATTGCTGCGGCGACCCCGACCACCACGCGTCGCCGCCCTCGTCCGTCACCAGCAGGCCTGCCAGCGGCAGGTTCCAACTCGTCGAACTCGATGGTCATCGTGTCCCCTCTCGACGTGCTCCAGCCGACCCACGTCGGCTGTTCCATGTTGGACGATCGCCGGCCCCGAACGGTTCCCGAGTCTCGCACAGGGAATAGAACCCGGATGAGACCGTTGCACGGGACATGGCCGACGACATGACTGCAATCGACGCCGCCACCGCTGGCGCCCGCATCGACTTGTACTGGCGGCCCGGATGTGGATTCTGTTCGATGCTGCAGCGCAAGCTCGACAAGTTCGGCATCGAACGCGTCGAGCACAACATCTGGGACGACCCCGACGCTGCGGCCACGGTTCGCCAGCACGCCAACGGAAACGAGACCGTGCCGACCGTCGTCATCGCAGGCCAGGGCTTCGTCAACCCCTCCGCCGGTGAGCTGATCGCCTACCTCGGCGTCCACCACCCGGATCTCCTCCCCGATGGCTTCGAGGCGCCCGAGCCGAACCCCGTCAGCCGTCTCGCCACGCGCGTGTTCGGATGACGGGTACTGTCGACGCCATGAGCGATCCGCGACTCGAGGGTACGGAGATCGTCGACTCGGTGATCGACACCATCGGCGACACACCGCTGATCCGCCTCAAACGCCTCAGCGAACTCGAAGGCATCGAGTGCGTGTTCGCCATGAAGAACGAGGCCACGAACCCGGGAGGGTCGGCCAAGGACCGCCCGGCACTCGAGATGATCCTCGCCGCCGAACGGGAGGGCCTCCTGCAGCCGGGCGGCACGATCGTCGAGCCGACGAGCGGCAACACCGGCGTCGGGCTCGCCATCGTCGCTGCGCAACGTGGCTACCACTGCGTGTTCGTGATGACCGACAAGGTCGCCCCCGAGAAGGTGTCGCTGCTGCGTGCCTACGGCGCCGAAGTCGTCGTGTGTCCCGTGGCGGTCGAGCCCGACGACCCGCAGAGCTACTACAGCGTCGCCGCCCGGCTCACCGACGAACTGGGCGCGTTCCGACCGAACCAGTACGGGAACCCGCACAATCCCGAAGCGCACGTCAAGACCACGGGGCCCGAGATCTGGCGCCAGACCGCCGGTCGCATCACCCACTTCATCGCCGGTGCCGGCACGTGCGGGTCGATCACCGGTGTCGCCCGCTACCTCAAGTCGATGAACCCCGACATCCAGATCATCGCCGCCGACCCCGAGGGCTCCGTGTTCTCCGGTGGGTCGGGTCGCCCGTATCTGGTCGAAGGCGTCGGCGAGGACTTCTTCCCCGCCGCGTGGGCGCCTGAACTCCTCGACGACATCATCCCGATCAGCGACGAAGAGAGCTTCCTCACGGCCCGCTACGTCAGCCAGCGCGAAGGCATCCTGATCGGTGGATCGGGAGGGATGGCCGTCGCGGCGGCGATCAAGGTCGCAAAGGCCGCCGGCCCCGACGCCGTCGTCGTGGTGTTCAACCCGGACTCCGGCCGCGGCTATCTGTCGAGGGTGTTCGACGACGACTGGATGGCCAACTTCGGATTCCTGCGCGAGTGCGAACGTTGCGTGGGCGCCGTGCTCGACGCCCGTAACGCCTCGATCGAGAACCTGCTCTACGTCAACCCGCAGCAGTTGGTGTCCGAGGCGATCGAACTGATGCGTTCGAACGGCGTCAGCCAGCTGCCGGTGTGCAAGAACACCCCGCCGTTCGCGGCCGCCGAGGTGTCCGGTTCGATCGACGAACTCGAACTGATGGAGGCCATCAACCGCGACCCAGGCGTGATGTCGACGCCGGTCGAGAAGGTGATGGGCCCCAAGCTCCCCACCATCGGCGTCGGCCAGAAGGTCGAACTCGCCGTCGAAATGCTCGAATCCGCGCCGGCGTTGCTGGTGCTGTCGGGTGGTCGCCCCCTCAGCGTGCTCACCCGCACCGACGTGCTGTCGTACTTCACCGCCATTGCCGAGGACGCCCTGGAACGTGGTTCCGGTACCGTGTCCAGCGATGGGTGATCTCGACGAATCGACCGCACGCCACGGGTTCGCCACCCGCGCCATCCACGCCGGGCAAGACCCCGAACCGACCACTGGGGCCGTGGTCACCCCGATCTCGCTGTCGACGACGTTCGCTCAAGATGGCGTCGGTGGGCACAAGGGGTTCGAGTACTCCCGCTCGGGCAACCCCACCCGATCCGCACTCGAAGCGCAGGTCGCGTCGCTCGAAGACGCCACCCACGGCCTCGCCTTCGCAAGCGGCCTCGCCGCCGAGGACAACATCCTGCGGCTCCTGCGACCGGGCCAACGGATCCTGCTCGGCAACGACGCGTACGGCGGCACGTTCCGCCTGATCTCGAAAGTGTGGAGCCCGCTCGGGTTCCCGTGGACGGCGGTCGACCTCACCGACCTCGACGCGTTGCGCACGAACTGGCCCGACGACGTCGGCATGGTCTGGCTCGAAACCCCGACCAACCCGCTGCTGACCTGCTTCGACATCGAAGCGATCGCCGAGATCGGCCGAGCCCGCGGGGCGATCGTGGTCGTCGACAACACCTTCGCCACGCCGTACCTCCAGCAACCGCTCACGCTCGGCGCCGACGTCGTCGTGCACTCGGCCACGAAGTACCTCGGTGGCCACAGCGACGTGATCGGCGGATTCGTTGCGACCAACGACGACGACCTCGCCGACCGGTTGCGCTTCACCCAGAACGCCGCCGGCGCCGTGCCGGCCCCGTTCGACTGTTATCTCGTGCTGCGCGGCGTCAAGACGCTCGCCGTCCGGATGGATCGACACTGCGAGAACGCCCGCGCGGTCGTCGACCTGCTCGTCGGACATCGCGCCGTCGACCGCGTGTTGTATCCGCAGCTGCCAGACCATCCCGGCCACGCCGCCGCGGCCAAGCAGATGAGCGATTTCGGCGGCATGGTGTCGTTCACGGTGAACGCGGGCATGGCTGCTGCGATGACGGTCGCCGATTCCACCGAGGTGTTCACACTTGCCGAGTCGCTCGGCGCCGTCGAGAGCCTGATCGAGCATCCCGGCGCGATGACCCACGCGTCCGCGGCCGGCTCGCCACTCGAAGTACCCGACAATCTGGTGCGGCTGTCGGTCGGCATCGAGGACGCCGCCGACCTGGTCGCCGACCTCGAGCAGGCCCTCGACCGCATCCGATGAGCCTGCCGCCCGACTTCCCCCTCGCCCACGAGGCGCCCCGACTCGAGCGGCCGATCGTCGTGGCCGCCAACCGGTTGCCCGTGATGCGCACCGACGACGGTTGGACCGCCAGCCCCGGCGGGTTGGTGCGAGCACTGTTACCGATGTTGCGCGACACCGGCGGCACCTGGGTCGGTTGGACCGGCAACTCCGACGATCACACCGACCCGTTCGAGATCGAAGGCGTCGATCTGCACCCCGTGCCGATCAGCGCCGAGGAGATCGAGCTCTACTACGAAGGGTTCTCCAACGACGCGCTGTGGCCGCTGTACCACGACGCGCTGCGTGAATCGACGTACTCCAGCGAGCAGTGGGACGCCTACGTCGCGGTCAACGAGCGCTTCGCCGTCACCCTCGCCAACATCGCGCCGGCGAACGCGGTCGTGTGGATCCACGACTACCAGCTCCAGTTGGTTCCGAAGCTGCTTCGCGAACAGCGCAGCGACATCACCATCGGGTTCTTCCTGCACATCCCGTTCCCGCCGTACGAACTGTTCTCGCGGCTGCCATGGCGCACCGAGGTGGTCGAGGGATTGCTCGGCTGCGACCTGGTCGGCTTCCAACGCCCGAAGGATGCGTCCAACTTCGTGGCCGCCGCACAGGAACTCGTGGGCGTCGATGCCGACGACGACGGAACGATCGAGCATCTCGGTCGCCGCGTCCACGTCGGCAAGTTCCCGATCTCGATCGATGTCGGCGACGTCGAGGAGATGGCGGCCGGACGCGCCACCCGCCAACGGATGAGCCAGATCCGCGCCCGTCTCGGCGACCCCGAAGTCATCCTGCTCGGCGTCGATCGACTCGACTACACCAAGGGCATCGGGCTGCGTCTCAAGGCGTTCGCTGCGCTGCTCGAATCGGGTGAGCTCGACCCCGAACGTCACGTGATGGTGCAGGTCGCCACGCCCACGCGTGAGGCCGTCGAGCACTACCAGGACGAGCGCCACGAGGTGGAACGCCTGGTCGGGGCCATCAATGGCCGCTACAGCCGGATCGGACTGCCGGTCGTGCACTACCTGTACCAGTCGCTGCCGTTCGACGAGCTGATCGCGCTCTACCGCGCCGGTGACGTCATGTTGGTCACGCCGTTCCGCGACGGCATGAACCTGGTCGCCAAGGAGTACGCCGCATCCCACATCGACGGCGACGGTGTCCTGGTGCTCTCCGAATTCGCCGGTGCCGCCGACGAACTGACCGACGCCGTACTCGTCAACCCCCACGACGACCACGCGCTGCAGCAAGCGATCGTCCAGGCCGTCGAGATGCACCGCCACGAACGACGCGGCCGGATGGCAGGCCTGCGCGACCAGATCCGCAAGAGCGATGTTCAGGGCTGGGCCGACCGGTTCCTGGCGCAGCTCGCCGCCGCCGGGTCACCACCCACGTGAGCGCGTACGACGACCCCGTCGAGGTCGCCCATCGCGTCGCGAGCCTCCCGAAACCGCTCCTCCTCGGACTCGACGTCGACGGCGTGCTCGCACCACTCGTGGACCACGCCGACGATGCGGTCCTCCTCGACGGCATGGGTGCTGCGGTGAGCGCCGTGGCCGCACTCGACTCAGTGCACGTCGCGGTCGTGTCGGGACGTTCGCTCGACGGACTTGCCCAGTTCGGGTTCGAACACGACGTCGACATGATCGGCAGCCACGGAATGGAGACTCGCGACCGAGCGATGGATCCGCTCGACGCCGACGAGCGCGAGCGCCTGGCGGCCCTCGACACCCTGGCAGTGGAGGCCTCCGAACGCGCGGGCGACGGCGCCTGGGTGGAGCGAAAGCCCGCCAGCGTCGTGCTGCACGTTCGAGCGGCGCAGCCTGAGCGCCGCCGCGAGGCGATCGACCACCTCCGCTCCGAGTCGGCCCACATCGACGGCGCCACGCTCAAGGCCGGCAGCAACGTCCTCGAGGCATTCGCCCGCCACGCCGACAAGGGCACCGCCCTCATGCACCTGGCGAACGAACTCGGCGCTGCAACCACGGTGTTCGTCGGCGACGACGTCACCGACGAGGAGGCGTTCGCCCGCCTGTCACGTACCGACATGGCCATCAAGGTCGGCGACGCCGCCACGATCGCCCCCCACCGTCTCGCCGACCCCGAAGCGGTGCTCACGTTCCTCCACACCCTCGCGCAACGCTGAGTTCCTGCCGACAGCTGCGACCGGTGGTCAGGTCTCGGCAGCGACGGCGAGTCGCTCGATGCGTTGACCGGTGACCTCGGCGATGATCTCGAAGTCCTTGTCGAGATGCAGGACGGTGAGTCCAGCGGATTCAGCGATTGCGGCGATGAGGAGGTCTGGGATGGATGGCGCCCGGTGCTGCCCACGGTCAGCGAGGGCCAGTTGGACGGCGACGGCGCGGTCCTCGATCTTCGTGGTGAGGTACTCCACAGGCATCGACGCGAGCGGCGGCCTCGCAGCGCTGTCACGAAGTTCGTTCGCCGACCTCGCTGAGAAGCCGACCTCGAGTCGAGTGACAGTGCTGATCCGGATGAGCCCGCGTTGGATTCGGGTTGCCCAGGTTGCGGCATCAGGGCTGGTGGCAAGTCGGACCAGCGCGGACTTGTCGATCAGCCAGGTGGTCATCGCCAGGCGTCGTCCATGACGGTGCTGTCGCTGAGGTCGGCGAACGTGTCGGCGAAAGCTGCAAGATCGTCGATGGTGACGTCGAGAAGCGTTTCGCTCCGCTCGCGTGCGAGCGTCCGTCGCAGGTATTCGGTACGAGACAGCCCAGCTCTCTGCGCCTTGGCGTCGATTGCCGCCAACACATCGTCGGGTACATCTCGAATCAGAATGTCGCTCATCGTTCGCTCCTCCAACGTCTCGGTATCAGACGATATCACTGCCGCTCTGGCCGTTGGTCAGAAGAGGGTGGATTGGCCGGCGGGCGGGGTGCGGCGAATCGCGGTCCACGGGACGTAGTGATCCATGAACACCCACGTTCGGCGATGGATCGCCGAGGGGCCGTAACCGACCAGCGCCGCCTTGTGCACGGGGCACGGGTAGCCCTTGTTGGTGTCGAACGACCAGTTCGGGTAGCTCTCGGCGTGCGCACGCATCTCGCGATCGCGCACCACCTTGGCGAGGATGCTCGCCGTGGCGACGCTCAGGCACCGCAGGTCGGCTTTCACCGCCAGCTCGACGTGTGGGACCGACGGCGACACGAAGTCCCACTTGCCGTCGGTGACGGCGACGTCGGGCGCGACGCCGAGCCCCTCGATTGCCCGTCGGGCGGCCAGCTTCTGCGCCGCAGACATGCCGAGCTGGTCGCACTCCTCCTGGCTCGCCGAGCCCACCGCCCAGGCGATGCACCAGGCGGTCAGCTTGTCGAACAGCGCCTCGCGTTCACGCTCGGAGAGCAGCTTCGAGTCGCGCACGCCGTTGACGCGAGTGTCGCGCGGCAGGATTGCCGCTCCGACCGACAGCGGCCCGGCCCAGGCGCCGCGCCCGACCTCGTCGATACCGACGACGACCTCGTGGCCGCGCGCCCACATCTCCTTCTCGATCGCCCGCGTCGGCGCTCGCTTCTTCGACGCCACGCACGCCTCAGCGATCGCCGAGGTCGATGCTGACACCGATCCGCTTCGGCTGCGGCGGCGCGGCCCACAGCGCCTCGCCCGACACGTCGCCGCTCGACCAGTCCGGGTCGACAACAGGGGCCGTCAGATGTTGCGTGTCGCCGTGCTGCTCCCACAGAACTGCGGGACGATCGCCGTGCCAGCGCACAGCGAACCCGACGGTGGAGCGAGCGCCCGTGGGCACGCCGTGGACCTCGAAGTTCGAACCGAGCCACCGATGCGGCAGCCCCAGCGGCAGCAGGCGGCCGCCGTCGGCGATGCGCCGTTCGACCTCGGCGACGAATCGTCCCACCGACGCCCCGCGTTGCAGATCCGAGAACGACTGCGCCGAACCGGTCGGCGGCGCGGACCGACCATCGCGGATCCGCCGCTCACGGATCGCTGCGATGTCGCCGGCTGCACGATCGTCGCCTGCGGCAACCGCCAGACGCTCGCAGGCGCGCAAGGCCAGGTCGACCTCGGCGTCGTCCGAGCGGGCGATCGAGGCGATCGGCTCGACGATCTCGGGCATCCAGGCATCGGCATCGTCACCGAGGCGCCCGAGTTCGGCCACGTCGAGGAGGAACCCGATCGCGTCGGCAGCGACACCGACCGGTCCAGCGAGGAGCAGGTCGCTTCGAGCCGCCGTGACCGCTTCACCGAGGCCGGCATCGGGCAGCACGAGTCGGCTGGCGCGGTGCACGACCGTCTCCCAGCCGCGAACGACCGCCATCGCCGGGGCGAGCGTCGGCAGCGCCCACGTCGAGAACCGAGCCGGGTCGTGCGGGATCGCCACTCGCACAGAGGCCCGGTGGGCAACGGGCAGCACGATGGCGCCATCGGGCAGATCGATCCCCCGGATCGGGACATCAGCCGGCGGACGTTCGGTGAGCACGCGAGTCCCGGCGAAGGCGACTGCGAATGGCAGCGCCGAGGCGTTCTCGACCTCGATCACCGTCAACCCACCGGCATCGGGCACCGACCACACCCGCTGAATCGCGTCGCCCTCGGGCACTCGAACCCGGGTTTCGATCACCGGCGTTCCCTCAACGCGTCGCTGGCGAACAGCCGCCTCCGCCGATGGCACGTGCCAGCGGTCCTCGGCGGCGATGAACCACTGCAGCGTGGACGTGTCGTGTGGCCCGCGTCCGGGACTGACATCGCCGCACGGCGAGACCCAGGCGCGGCACGGGGTGCCCACGACACCGATCACGGTGAGGTCGGCGGCGCCCAGTTCGGTGGCGCTCACGCGTCGAATTCGCTCTTGCGGCTGCGTTGCATCAATGCGGCGAGCGCATCGGAAGCGGGCCGCTGTTCGTGGCACACGGCGACGATCTGCTCGGTGATCGGCATCTCGACACCGTACCGGCGAGCGAGGTCGAGCACGCTCGGCGACGACTTCACGCCTTCGGCGACCATGTTGGTGGCCGCCAGGATCTCCTCGATCGTCTTGCCCTGACCGAGCTGCAGGCCGACCTGGTTGTTCCGACTCTGCTTCGACGAACACGTCGCGATCAGGTCACCCATCCCGGCGAGCCCGGCGAACGTCTCGGGGTGACCACCCATCGCCACACCGAGCCGGGTCATCTCGGCGAGACCGCGGGTGATCAGCGTCGCCCGCGTGTTGTCGCCGAACCCCATCCCTTCGGCCATGCCGGCCGCGATGGCGATCACGTTCTTGACGACACCGGCGACCTCGCACCCCACGACATCGGCGTTGGTGTACACACGCAGGCTCGGCCGACTGAAGATGCGCTGCAGTTCGGTGGCGATGGTGAAATCGTCGATCGCGACGACGCTCGCCGCCGGCTGACCGCTGAGGATCTCCTTGGCCAGGTTCGGCCCGGTGAGCACGGCGACGGGATGGCCAGGCATGGCATCGGCGGTGACTTCGCTCATCCGCTTCAGCGTCGTGCGCTCGAGCCCCTTCGACAGCGACACCACGGGCACCCACGGCCGGATCGACGCCGCCGCTTCGACTGCCACGTCGCGGTAGCCGTGCGACGGCACCGCCATGACGACCACGTCGGCGTGCGAGACCGCGTCGGCCAGCGAATCGGTGGCACGCAGCGACTCCGGCAGCGCAAAGTTCGGGAGGTACTCGGGGTTGACGCCGGCGTTGTTGATCTCGTCGGCGAGCTCGCGCCGGCGGGCCCACAGCACCGTCGGCGTGTTGACCGCGGCCAGTGCGGCAACCGTGGTGCCCCACGATCCGGCGCCGATGACCGCCACGTTGATCGTCGATGCACTCATGTCCGTCCCCCGGAATCGCTCGGCCACGGTCTGCGGCGTCTGTGGGTCACTGTACTGCGGCATCGCTGCGCGGACCGTGGCCCTCCTACAGTGATCCGGGTGCGTCTCGCCGTCCTGGTCCCGGTCAAGCGTTTCACGGCGGCCAAGGGTCGTCTGGCAGGTGTGCTCGCTGACAGCGATCGGGCCCGGCTCGCAGAGTGGATGGCGAGCGGAGTGCTCGACGTCGTCGCCGAGATCCCGACGTTCGTCGCCTGCGACGACGAGGAGGTCGCCGCGTGGGCGCAGCGGATGGGGGCGCAGGTGATCTGGGGCGCCGACCTCGGCTTGAACGGCGCCGTCGACGATGGCGTGGCGCACATCATCTCGAGCGGCTACGACCAGGTACTCATCAGCCACGCCGACCTGGCCCTTCCCCGCTCACTGCTCGACGTTGCCCGCGCTGGATGCATCACGCTGGTTCCCGACCGCCGCCACGACGGCACGAACGTGATGTCGTTCCCCGCATCGCATCCCCTGCAGGCGGCCTACGGCGGCGGGTCGTTCGACCGACACCTGCACCAGGCACTGGCGATGCCGACCGCCACTGTCGAAGTGCGAAACGACCCCGAGCTGTCGCTCGACCTCGACACCTCCCGAGACCTCAACCACCCCCTGATCCAGAAGGTGCTCCCCTCATGGCTGCCAACGAACCCGGTCAACCCGGCCCGCTGAACTCCGCCGCACTCGCCACGCCGGCGACCACCGATCTCGCCACGCCCAGCTCGGCGCTGGCGATCGGAGCTCATCCCGACGACGTCGAGTTCGGCGCCGGCGGCGTGTTGGCGAAGTGGGCCGCCGATGGCTGCGTCGTCCACCACCTGGTGTGTACCGACGGATCGAAGGGAACCTGGGATCCCGACGTCGACGTCGTCATGCTTGCAGCGCGACGCCAGGACGAGCAGCGCGAGGCTGCACGACGTCTCGCCGGACCGAATGCCGGCGAGGTTCGGTTCCTGGGGCGTGTCGACGGTGAACTCGACAGCGACCTGGCGACTCGCGGCGACGTCGCCCGCATCATCCGCGAGCTTCGGCCGCAGGTCGTGCTCGGCCACGATCCGTGGAAGCGTTACCGGTTGCACCCCGATCACCGTCACGCCGGGCTGCTCGCGTGCGAAGGAATCGTGGCCGCGCGTGACCCGCACTTCTTTCGCGATCACGGCGTCGGCCCCCACCGGCCTGAGGCGCTGCTGTTGTGGGAGGCCGATGCTCCCGACCACGCCGAGGACGTCAGCGGGTTCGTCGACGCCAAGCTCGACGCATTGGCGGCCCACGAGAGCCAATTCGAGTCGACGATGAAGGCGATCGACGACGAGCAGCTCGCGGCGTTCGGTCAGCGGATCCGCAATCGCCTCGGCGACCTCGGACGGCCATTCGACATGGACGCCGCCGAGGTGTTCAAGCTCATCGTCGACCTCTGACGACCGTCCCCCGAACGCGGAACGAGGGACCCGCAGGTCCCCCGTTCCTCAACCGTGCTGACGTGATGCAGCGTTACTTCTTGGCCGGAGCCTTCTTGGCCGGAGCCTTCTTGGCCGGAGCCTTCTTGGCCGGAGCCTTCTTGGCCGGAGCCTTCTTGGCCGGAGCCTTCTTCGCTGGCGCCTTCTTGGCCGGAGCCTTCTTCGCCGGAGCCTTCTTGGCCGGAGCCTTCTTCGCCGGCGCCTTCTTGGCCGGAGCCTTCTTGGCCGGAGCCTTCTTGGCCGGCGCCTTCTTGGCCGGAGCCTTCTTCGCCGGAGCCTTCTTCGCTGGCGCCTTCTTGGCCGGCGCCTTCTTCGCTGGCGCCTTCTTGGCCGGAGCCTTCTTCGCTGGCGCCTTCTTGGCCGGAGCCTTCTTCGCTGGCGCCTTCTTGGCCGGAGCCTTCTTGGCCGGAGCCTTCTTGACGACCATCAGGTCACTTGCCGTTCAGGGCGGACTTCAGCGTCGAGCTGGCGGAGAACTTCATCGCCGTCGATGCCTTGATCTGAACCGGGGCGCCCGTCTGCGGGTTGCGGCCGGTACGGGCGCTGCGCTTGGTGGTGCTGAACGAGCCGAAGCCGGGCCAAGCGACCTTCTCGCCCTTCTTGGTGGCGGTGACCACGTGGTCGAAGAAGGCGCCGAGCGTGCGCTCTGCGTCGGCCTTCGACACACCAGCGGCGTCGGCCACTGCGTCGATCAGTTCTGCTTTGGTTGCCATGGAGTCCTCTTTCGGATGGGTGTTGGAGCTGTTCACCCCGGCGCAGAGCGCCGAGACCGTTTCCGCCTTTTCCGGCGGAACATGACCATGTGACCGACTGAGGACACCCGTGTTCAAGCACCGATGTCATTGCATTTGCAATGACATTCCATCGGAGCCTTGCCGGTATTGGAGTTTGACGGGATCCACCACGGCACGCGACAGCTGCGCTACAAACTGGATCCGTTGGGTATGACAGACGATCCGTCGAGGAGACATGGTGACCGACCTGCTTCCGTCCGCTGACGCACCGACCCGCACGCCGCACCAGGCGTCAGGCGGGTCCGAGTCGACGAAGCGCGATCCGGACAAACCGGTGCAGCGAACCCGACTCGTCGTCGACACGTCCGTGTTGATCGCCGATCCGACGTGCGTACTGGAGTTCCAGGACGCCGACGTGATCGTCCCGCTCACCGTGGTCGAGGAACTCGACGGACTCAAGAGCCGTCCGGACGACGTCGGACGCGCCGCCAGAACCGCGCTGCGCACCCTGGAAGAACTACGAGTCGCCCACGGTGGATCGCTCGCCAAGCCGGTCCCGACCGGCAACGGAACCGCGACGCTGCAGATCGAGATCAACAACATCCGCAAGCACCTCCTGGTCGAGCACGGACTCGACCCCAGCGTGCCCGACAACCGGATCATCGGGGCCGCCATCGGGCAATCGGATTTCGGTCCGACCACGATGATCAGCAACGACGCTGCGTTGCGCATCAAAGCGGCCCACCTCGGCGTCGAAGCCGCCGAGCACCGCCTCACGCGATCCGACCGCGACCGGCCCACGGTCGGCTGGACCACGATCGAAGCGCCATACGAGACCATCGACTGCCTCTATGCCGCCGGTGCGGTGGCCGTCGAGGCCGCAGTCACCGACACCGCCATCGAGTTCAACGAGAACGAGTTCGCGGTCTTGCGTTCCGGGTCGCAGTCGGCGCTCGTACGCGCCGTGCACGGCGAGTTCGTGCTGCTGTCGCAGCACACCCCCGAAGCCTGGGGCCTACGTCCTCGCAGCAAGGAGCAGCGATTCGCCCTCGAACTGCTGCTCGACCCGGACATCGCGGTCATCGCTCTCGACGGACGCGCCGGTACCGGCAAGACGATCCTGGCGATCGCCGCAGGACTCGACCAGGTCGTCGAGCAGAGTCGCTACGAACGGCTCGCCGTGTACCGACCGCTGGTGCCCGTCGGTCGGGCCGATGTCGGCTTCCTCCCTGGTGGCCTCGACGAGAAGCTCGATCCCTGGATGGCGGCGATTCACGATGCCGTCGTGGCACTCACCGACCGTGGCAGCATCAACGACGCCCGCTCGATGGTCGACGAACTGACCACTCGCGGTCAACTGTCGCTCGAATCGGTCACCTTCCTCCGCGGACGCTCGCTGCAACAGCAGTTCGTGGTCATCGACGAGGCCCAGAACCTCGAGCCGACCACGTTGCGAACAATCCTCACCCGGGTGGGCGACGGCACCAAGGTCATCTTCACGGGCGACACCAGCCAGATCGACGCCCCGTACCTCGGCGAATCGAACAATGCGCTCAGCGTGCTGGCATCTGCGTTCGCCGGTCAGCCCTGCTTCGGACACATCACGTTGACCGCGTGCGAGCGCAGCGACGTCGCCAGCCTGGCCGCCGAACTGCTCTGAGTTCGGCGCCTCATCGGCGTCCGCGAAACTTTCTCGTCCCCATGAAAATCCAGTTGTGGTCGCCGCTCCGAACATTTAGTGTTAAATGGAGCGGTTGGGGAATTTCCCTCCGATTCCCCGCCGCAACAGCACGAAGGGAGTACCTGGTGGCCGTCGCAGAGTTGTTCGATTACGAGTACGACACCCCGTGGCAGGACTACGCGGCCTGCAAGGGGCGCACTCGGTTGTTCTTCCCACCGAAGGCCGAGCGGCCGCAGGCCCGCGCCCGCCGAGAGGCGAAGGCGCAGAAGCTGTGCGACTCGTGTCCTGTACAAACTCCGTGCAGGCTGCATGCGCGCACGAATCGCGAATACGGCTACTGGGCCGGTGAATCCGAGGAGGATCGCCACCTGGCCGGCTTCACCGTGTCGGCGCCGATCGGCGTGCGCGCCCGGTTGCAACAGCAGACGGGCTGACCGACCATCGGTCACTGGGACACCCCCTGTCTAGGGTGGTGACGTGGCCCTCCCCCGCTTCGCCGTCGTCGACTTGGAGACGTCGGGCCTCAACACGCAACGGCATCGCATCCTGCAGCTCGGCATGGTGGTCATCGAGGCTGACGGCAGCGTGGTCGATGAGTGGTCGTCGCTCGTCAAGCTCCGCTGGCCACTGCAACGAGTCGGCCCGACGCACATCCACGGGATCACCCGACGCACCCTTCGGGACGCTCCCCGGCTCGATGACGCTCTCGACGAGCTCGGTCGACGCATGAACGGTGCGGTCTTCACCGCCCACAACGCAACGTTCGACAGCGACTTCCTCGCGCGAGCCGTACGGCGCCGCTCCGGCGACGACCCCGTCCGCTCCGGCCTCGAACCTCGCCTGTGCACGCTGCGGATGTCACGACGCCTCGACCCCGACCGCGAGCTGTCACACCGGCTCGGTGACGTCTGCGAGCGCTACGGGGTGGCGCTCGAGCGACCCCACGATGCACTCGGCGACGCTGCGGCCACGGCGGCGGTGCTCCCACATCTGCTGGCGGCGCACCGCATCACCGAGCCTGAACAGCTCGAACCGTTCTTCGTCCGCTGACCGCTCACGCCTCGCCGTAGCGGGCGAGGACGTTGCGGGCGAGGGCGACAGCAGGGTTGGCGTGCGCCGGCTCGACGAGGAGGGCGTCGGGGCCGAGGCGGATCAGGAGCCGAGCCAGCCAACGATCGCTCGCCACGGGGAGCCGGGCCTCCGCCCACCCGTCGGGCAGCTCCGCGATCTCGTCGACGGGATACTGGTCCAGCACCCAGCGAGCGTTCGGCGCGAGACGGATCGTGACACGCTCGACATCGACGTCGTCGAAGAAACGCTCCGGCGGCGAGGTGGCCTCGACGTCCACGGTCCGACCGGTTGTCTCCACCGACTCGATGCGATCGATGCGGAACGTCCGCCTCGACGCGGAACGGTCGTCGTCGGCCACGACATACCAGTTTCCACCGTCGGCGAAGACGTGGCGCGGCACGATCGATCGGTCCGTCATCTCGGCGCGCGACGGCGAGAAGTACGTGATCGCCAACTCGGCACCCGAGGCCGCCGCTTCGGCCAGCACGTCGGTCAGCTCGGGTCGAGCGAGGTCGACCACGACGCCTGCCGTGTCGTCGGAACCTGCACCCGTGTCGATCCCCGCATCGGCGAGCACGGCGGCGAGTTTCGCCAATCCCCTGCCCAGCGCTCCGTCGGCGTCAGCTCCGGGCAGCTGCATCGCCGCTCGTGCCGAGGCGAGCAGCGAGAATGCCTCCGGCGCGGTGAGACGCAGCGGTCGGGTGAACAGTCGGGGGACGCCCACGAAGACGACGCCGTCGTCGACGAACACGTCGATCATCTCGTCGATGAACGGCGGCAGCCCGCACATCGCCACCAGTTCGAGGTCGCTCTGGACCTGCGTCTCGGTCATGTCGAAACGTCGGGCGACCTCATCGAGCGGAACCTCGCCGTTCTCCATCAGCCACGGCAGCATCACGAGCAGACGTCGGAGTCGATCCTCGGCGTTGCGCGGCCCGCTCACGGTTCGGCCTGCTCACTGGTCGGATGCGCGACCGCCGTGAGCCAGTCGATCACGTGCTGGCGAACGTCGGGAGGCGACTCGATCACCGCATGATCGAGCAGGCCGAGCGCCCACGACCTGAACGCTGCGAGATTGCCCGCAGGGACCGACACCAGGATGCTGCCATCGCCGCCCCGCTCGACGACACGCTCGGCGCCGAGTTCGCGTTCGATCGCGGCGGCACGTAGGGCGTCGATCCGAACGAGTGCTTCGATGCGTTCATCGCTGCCATCGGCGATCTGTTTGGGATCGGCCGGAAACGCCGTTCGCGGGTCGAACGAGGCCGGACGTTCGAACGAGCCGGCCGCACCCACCTCGATCCCGTCGGCCCCGCCCTCGAAACGGTCGACGCGGAACGTCCGCCGCTCGCCACGGACGTGGTCGTGGCCGATCACGTACCAGAACCCACCGCGGAGCAACAGCCCCCACGGATCGAGCACTCGGCGCTCACCGCGATAGGCGAACTCGATCGAGGAACGAGCGGCGACCGCTCGGCGGATCGCCGGGAGTTCCGGACGTTCGGGGAGCACCGCCGACACCGGCGGACGCTCGTCACCCAGCGCGCCACCGAGCTTCCAGAGCGCGTCGCGGCCGGCATCGGTGCGCACGGCGGCTACTGCGACCTGCAGCGCTCGCATCTCGTCGGGCGCCAAGTCGAGGTCGTCGAGTTCGTAGGCGCGGCGGTCGACGCGATAGCGGGTCTGACCTGCCATCGGACCGCCACCGACGATCTCGGTGTCGATCGGAACCCCGATGTCGCGCAACGCCGACTTGTCGCGTTCGAACGCAGCCCGTCGAGCCTTGTCGTTGTCGGGATACTGGCCGTCGAGCTCACCTGCGATCTGGACGAGGCTGAGGGGCTCGACGGTCTCGAGCAGCAACGCCAACAGGTTCGTGAGGCGCTCGATGCGATCAACCATCAACCGCCGACGTTACCCGTGGCGTCGGACGCCACGGGCAACGCAGCAGGCCGGATCAGAGCTGCAGCGACTTGGTCTGCAGGAACTCGTCGATGCCGTACGGGCCGTTCTCGCGGCCGTAGCCCGACTGCTTGTAGCCACCGAACGGGGCTGCAATGTTGAACGAACCACCGTTGACGTCGACGGCGCCGGTGCGCATGCGCCGCGCGACGGCGATCGCACGGTCCTTGTCGGCCGACCAGACACCGCCCGAGAGCCCGTAGAGGCTGTCGTTGGCGATGCGCACAGCGTCGTCCTCGTCGTCGTAGCCGATGATCGACAGCACCGGGCCGAAGATCTCCTCCTGGGCGACGGTCATGTCGTTGGTGACGTTGGCGAGCACGGTCGGCTTGACGAAGTAGCCGGTCTCGTGGCCTTCGGGCTTGCCGAGGCCGCCGGCAGCGACGACAGCGCCCTCGTCGATGCCCTGCTGGATGTAGCCCTGCACGCGGTCCCACTGGGCCTGGCTGATCAGCGGGCCGAGGTGCATGCCCTCCTTGGCCGGGTCGTCGACGCCCATGGCCTCGGCCGCAGCGGCGGCGATGGCGACGGCCTCGTCGTAGCGGCTGTTGGGCACGAGCATCCGCGTGTGGGCGGTGCAGGTCTGACCCGAGTTGAGGTAGCAGGCGAACAGACCCTTGGGAATGACCGCCGCGAAGTCGGCGTCGTCGAGCACGATGTTGGCCGACTTGCCGCCGAGCTCGAGCGCCACGCGCTTGACCGTGCCGGCTGCAGCGGCGGCGACCTGCTTGCCGGCGCGCGTCGAGCCGGTGAAGCTGACCATGTCGACGTCGGGATGCTCGGAGATCGCGGCGCCGACGACCGGGCCGGTGCCCGACACCATGTTGAACACGCCGGCCGGCAGGCCGACCTCGTGGATGATCTCGGCGAGGATGAACGCGTTGAGCGGGGCGACCTCGGACGGCTTGAGCACGAACGTGCAGCCGGCGGCGAGGGCGCCACCGAGCTTGCAGATGATCTGGTGCAGCGGGTAGTTCCACGGCGTGATCGCACCGACGACGCCAACGGGCTCCTTGACGACCAGGCTGTTGCCGATCGTCTCTTCGAACTCGAACGTGTCGAGCAGCGTGGCGTAGGTCTGCATGTTGCCGGCGGGAAGACCGGCCTGGATCATCGTCGACCAGGTGATCGGCATGCCGACTTCACCGGAGATGACCTCGGCGATCTCGGCCGAGCGTGCCTGCAGCGCCTCGTTGAGTCGCACCATGTACTTCTGGCGCTCTTCGACCGGGGTGGCGGCCCACGAGTCGAACGCCCGGCGGGCAGCGGCGACGGCCTTGTCGACGTCGCTGGCGGTGCCCTCGGGAATCGAGCCCATGACCTGTTCGGTGCCGGCGTTGATGACCTCGATCGTGCCGGTTCCGTCGGAGGGAACCCAGGCACCGTCGATGTAGATGTTGGTGTAGTCGCGCATGGCGCGAGTCTTGCCCATCGAGCGCCCGGTGCTGTAACCGAGCGCTTCGCTCAGCGGACCGCCGAGGCGATCAGCTGAGCTTCATGAAGAGGCGTTCGAGCTCGTCGGCGTCGAGGTCGGGCTGCTCGTCCGAACCCTCCGGCACCGTGACGCAATGGCGCATTCCGGCCACGACGAGTCGATAGCCGACCCGGTCGAGCGCGGCCTTGCACGCCGACAGCTGCGTGACGACGTCGCCGCAGTTCTGGCCTTCCTCGATCATGCGTTGGACCCCACGGATCTGACCCTCGAGGCGGCGCAACCGCTTCAACACGTCGTCGTTGACATCCTCCGGAAATCGCATCGCCAAATCGTACCCCTCCCCGTATCCACGACCCAGCACCCCGAAAAATGTGCGCCAGCGTTCACGGGCGGACAAAATTCGCGCACATTTCGGCGAGTCCCCCGAAACGTGCACGAAAAACGGTCACGGGTGACAGCACAGCCACATTTTTCGGGAGGGGCTGGCGTGAGTTGGCGGCGAGTCAGCGGCGGGCGCGGTACCAGGCGATGAGGGCGTTGGTGGCGGCGTCATGGGCGGACGGATCGGGTTCGCCGGTCAGTTCCGGGGTGATCTGGTTGGCCAGCTCCTTGCCGAGCTCGACGCCCCACTGGTCGTAGCTGTTGACGCCCCAGATCGTCCCCTGGACGTGGACGATGTGCTCGTACAACGCGATCAGCTGGCCGAGCACCGACGGGGTGAGCTGCTCGGCGAGGATCACCGTGTTCGGTCGGTCGCCGTCGAACTGTCGGTACGGCTCGCCCGGGGCCGCATCACGCCCGAACGCGAGCGCCTCGGACTGGGCGAACAGGTTCGCCATCAGCAGGTCGTGGTGCTCGCGATGGGGGTGGTGTGGTGTGGCGAAGCCGATGAAGTCGACCGGCACGATTCGGGTGCCCTGGTGCAGCAGTTGATAGAACGCGTGCTGCCCGTTGGTCCCGGGCTCGCCCCACACGATCGGGCCGGTCGCGCCGGTGACCGGCGTGCCGTCGAGGCGGACCGACTTGCCGTTCGACTCCATGTCGAGCTGTTGCAGGTACGCCGGGAATCGGCCGAGTTCCTCGGCGTAGGGCAACACCGCTTTGGTGTCGAAGCCGAACCCGTTTGCATACCAGACACCGAGCATCGCCAGGATCACCGGTGCATTGTCGGCGAGCGGTGCGGTGCGGAAGTGCTCGTCGACGAGGTGGAAGCCGTGCAGGAACTCACGGAACCGATCCGGACCGATGGCGATCATCACCGACAGCCCGATCGCGGAATCGACCGAGTAGCGACCTCCGACCCAATCCCAGAAGCCGAACATGTTGGCGGTGTCGATGCCGAACTCGGCGACCCGCTCGGCATTGGTCGACACGGCGACGAAGTGGTCGCGAACGGCGTCCTCGCCGAGCGAGTCGACCAGCCACGTCCGCGCCGTGCGCGCATTGGTGAGCGTCTCGATCGTGCCGAACGTCTTCGACGCCACCACGAACAGCGTCGAGGCCGGGTCGGAGCCGGCGAGCACACCGGCGATGTCGGCGCCGTCGACGTTCGACACGAACGAGCAGCGGATCCGCTCGTGCCGGTACGCGTCGAGGGCCCGGTACACCATCGCTGGGCCGAGGTCGGATCCGCCGATGCCGATGTTGACCACATGGGTGATCCGGTCGTCGGCGCGCACCCGGTCGGCAAACGCACTCATCTGGTCGAGCACGTCGTGTACGTCGCCAACGACATCGGCGCCATCGACGGTCATCACCGTGCCGGCAGGCGCTCGCAACGCCATGTGCATCACGGCGCGGTCCTCGGTGACGTTGACGTGCTCGCCGGCGAACATCGCATCACGACGAGCTGCCACACCCGACCGATCGGCGAGCGAGACGAGCCCGGCGAGCACGGCGTCGTCGATGCGGTGCTTCGAGTAGTCGATGCGCAGGTCGGCGACATCGACGACGTAGCGCTGGGCCCGGCCGGGATCGTCGGCGAAGAGCGTGCGCAGGTGGGCGGGAAGGGGCAGCTCGGCCAGAGCCGAGTTGAGATCGGCGGTGTCCATCGGGATCGAACCTAGCGCGGCGCCCGGTCGGCCAGATCGCCGGCAGCGGCCGGATCGAGCATCGCCCAGGTGTCGGTGCGCCGCAGCCGTGCGACGGGCAGCGACCGGTCGCCCGCCAACCATCGGTGCATCATCGGCGCCTTCGACGACCCGTACGTGAGCATGAGTCGTGCACGCGCTGCGTTGACGACCGGCGGCGTCAACGTCATCCGCCGGAAACCATTGAACTCGCCGACGACGTCGCACGCCAGGTCGCTGTCGACGACCGGGTCGCCAGGGGGCCACGACGCGGTATGCCCGTCGTCGCCCAGGCCGAGGTGGACCACGTCGAAGCGTTCAGGGAGTCCGGCGGCATACCGGCGGGCGGCGCCGGCGAGGTCGACGTCGGTGACCGGCATCAACTCGACGCGACATGGCAGGGGGTCGAGCTGACGGGCGTTTCGTTCGCCATGACCATCGGGAGCCACGCGCTCGTCGACCTGCCACACGGTGACCCGATTCCAAGGCACATCGAGTTCGAGCAGAGCGCCGAACATCGGTGGAGCCGAGCTGCCACCGCTCACCGCGAGCGACACCGACCCGCGGCGCCGCACCGCATCACGCAGGCGTCGCGCCAGCCACCGCGCAGCGTCGGCAGCGGGATCGTCGGTGACTCGCAACTCCACAGGTCCCACCCTAGACACCAGCTCCGCAGGGTCGATCGCTTTCCACGACGAGGCCCTCGGCTCGTACTGTACGCAGCCGATGTCTGAGCCCGTCCGATCCACCCGCACGGTGCAGCGCGGGGTGCAGTTGGGCGTCGCCGCGTACCTGCTGTGGGGCTTCCTCACGATCTACTGGAAGCGGCTCAAGGCCTTCGATGCGTTCGAGTTGATCGCGTGGCGGATGTCGTGCGCCGGTGTTGTCATGGCCGTGATCGTCACCGCTCGACGGACGTGGCCGAACATCGTCGCCGCACTGCGCCACGGACCGACGGCACGTCGCTTGCTGATGGCGTCGGTGCTGCTCACGTTGAACTGGGGCAGCTACGTGTGGGCGGTCACGAACGACCGCGTGATCGAAACGGCACTCGGCTACTTCATTGCGCCGCTGGCGACCATGGCGATCGGGGTGTTCGTTCTGCACGAGGAACCCACCGCTGCACAACGCGTGGCATTCGGATTCGCAGCGGTCGCCGTCGTCATCCTCACGATCTCCTACGGCCGCCCGCCCTGGATCGCGTTGCTGATCGCTGCGACCTGGAGCCTCTACGGCCTCGCCAAGCGTCGCGTGCCGCTCGGTGCGGTCGACAGTCTCGCCGGCGAGACGTTCGTGCTGTTCGTGCCCGCCGTGCTCGCCGTCATCGCGTTCTCGATGCAGGCCGACAGCGTGGCGCAGACCGCAGACACCGCCGACTGGATCCTGGTGCTCGGCACCGGAGTGGTCACCGCAGTGCCGTTGATGCTGTTCGCGGCGGCCGCCCAGTCGATCCCCTTCACGTTGCTCGGCCCGCTCAACCTGCTCGTGCCGATCATCAACTTCGGGCTCGGCTGGTTGATCTATGACGAACCGGTGCCACCCGACCGCCTCGTCGGCTTTGGCTTCGTGTGGGTCGCATTGATCGTCGTCATGTGGGACCGTGTGTCGACCCACCGACGTTCCGCCGTTCCAGAACCCCTTGCGTGACCGCCACCTGCACCGCTCCGATGAGCCAGACCTCCGTATACGGTCGCTTCGCTCATCGCAACCGCACCGGCACCCGCTCCGATGAGCCAGACCTCCGTATACGGTCGCTTCGCTCATCGATGGGAAAGCCCGGCGCCCGGCACGAGCGAGGTCGCGCTACCGTCCGGGCATGGCCGCCGACGACCCTCACGCCTGCACCGGTGGTCGAGTGCTGTCACTGTGGGCGCGCTGGGCGCCGTGCTGGCCGGCTGCTTCACGACAGCTGCCGACTTTCGCACGGACGCCGAGGACTTCATCGAACAGAACGAGGAACTGCGCGGTGCGTTGTTCCCCGCCACCGAGGACAGCTTCACGACAGCAACGTGCGCCGAGCCTGAGAATCAGGACGAGGGCACCACGTTTGCCTGCACCGCCACGGACACGACCGGGGCGGCGTGGGAGTTCGAGATCGTCATCACCGGATCGAGCGAGTACGAGGTCAACGTCGCTCGCCGCCCCGTCGACTCCTGAACCCGAACGCGACGGCGCCCGCCGAGCCGGAGATGACTCCGAGTCGGCGGGCGCCGTGCGTCTGGACTCAGGGCGTGTAGACCCCGAGCGAGCCGTTGTAGTCGACGACGTCGCCTGCCGGCACGAAGCTCTTGGAAGCGTCGGACCACTGCACCAACTGGGTGCCCTCGGCGTAGAAGGCATCCTCGGCGTTCATCTGACCGGCGAGGCCGGCCAAAGCCAGCGGCGACACATAGTCGATGTTCCGAGCCGCGTTGATGATTCCTGCACGGCTGTAATCGCCATTGGCGATCGCCTGTTCAGCGACGTGGACGGCCAGTTCCATCGACAGCCACCCGGCCAGACCGACGAGGTCCGCAGGGTTGGTGTCCGGCGCATAGGTCGCCATCGCCGTGATGTACGCCTGGACATCGGCGTCATCGACGTACTCGGGGCTGTCGACGAACTTCACGTTGGACGACGTGTACACCCCGTCGGCGCCGCCATTGGAAGTGGCATTGAAGAACAGGGGGTTCGCGCACGTTGCGGTCTGGTAGACCGCCGGGTCGAAGTCCGGGTTCGCGGCCTTGGCGTTGCCGAGTTCGGTCATGAACGCGATGCATTGAGCGCCGAGCGGAACGGCCAGAATTGCATCAGGATTCGCCTGGACGAGGTTGGTCATCTGACCGCTCGGTGCTCCCGAGTCGGCAGGGTCGATGGTCTCCTGGGCGACTACTTCGATTCCGTTCTCGGCAGCGATCTCGTTGAACGCCTCGAGGTAGGCCTGACCGAACTCGTTGTTGACGTAGAACAGTCCGACGGTCGAGCCTTCGCCGAGATCGCTCGCGACGAAGTCTGCCCACGCACGCGACTCGATGGCATACGGAACGAGGAGACCCGTGGTCCACGGATACTCATCGATGTTGCCCCAGTCGGGGGCACCGGTCGAGGCCCACAGCTGCGGGATGCACTGCGCATTCATGTCAGCCTGGATCGCCAGGTTGTTCGGCGAACCGATCACGCCCGACAGCATGGTGACTTCGTCGTCGAAGACGAGTTCGTCGACGTTTGCCTTGGTGAGGTCGGCGGTGTACTGGTCGTCCTTGATCACCAGCTCGATCGGGGTCCCCTCGAGGCCACCGTTCGCGTCGTTGTAGTTGTCGATGTACGCCTGCTGGCCCGCCCCGAACGGGGCGAACACCACGGCCGGGCCGCCGGACAACGGAATCGAGGTACCGATCTTCAACGTCTCGATCGGCGCAGTCGCCGAATCGGGGTCGTCGCAGGCCTCGGTGTCGACGACGAACTCGGCGCCGGACGCTGCCTCGGTCGTGTCGGGGGCATCAGTGGCATCGGGCGCGTCGGTGGCGTCCGGTGCATCAGTGGCATCGGGCGCGTCAGTGGCGTCCGGTGCATCGGTTTCGGTCGGGGTGGTGTCCCCGGAGTCGGCATTGTCGTCGCTGCCGCATGCGGCGAGCGTGAGTGCGCCGACGGCGGCGAGCGCCATCAGCTTCTTGGTCTTGACCATGATCAGAGTTCCCCCTCTGGGTGGATGTGGATCTGGAGTTGGTTCACGGAGCTGACCCGTCGTTCGTGGGGGACGGCCCAGCCGCGTCAACGTTAGTCGCCGTTGACTCCGAAGTACCAGAGTCGTTAGTAACAGAGTCGTTGTGCCCCGGCTCCGTTGCCGGCAGCGGCACCCGCGGTATCACCTGCACCACCTTCGAGCGCCACATCCGCATCGTCCCCACCGCCCCGAACGGAACGAATCGGGCGAACAGGATCAGCAGGACGCCGAAGGTCACGCCGCCAAGGCCATTGATCTTCGTGCCCGAGTCGACCAACCAGCTGAGCAGGAAACTGCCGGATGGATCCTCGCCGACACTGCGAGCGAAGTCGTTCACGAACACGTAGAACATCGCCCCGACGAACGGGCCCCAGTTCTGAGCTGCGCCACCGACGACGAGCGCAACGAGCAGGGTGACCGATCCGAACAGTCCGAACAGTGGCACATCAGCGTCGACGAGCGTGAGCTTGAGGGCATAGAGGCTGCCCGCTACTCCAGCGATCGCTCCCGAGAGCCCGAACACCAGGGTCTTCGTCGTGAACAGGTTCACACCCATGACCGCTGCGGCGGTCTCGTTGTCGCGCACGGCGACCATGGCGCGACCGATCCGGCTGCGGATCAGGCCGGCCGACAGGATCGACACCAGCACCAAGATGCCGAGCGACAGCCAGAAGAACCACGTGACGAGGTCGGCGCGCCCGTCGAGGCCGGTCCAGGTCGGAGGCAAGTAGTTGAGGCCCTTGATCCCGGTCGCTCCACCGGTGACGCCTTCGAACTTTTCGTACTTCAGCACCGCTCGCACGGCCTCGGTGAAGACCAGCGTGACGAGTGCGAGATAGATCCCCTTGAGCCGCAACGCCGGGATCCCGACGACCATGCCGATCAGGAAGCAGACAACCGCCGCTGCGACGAACGTCCAGCCTGGGGTCCAGATGTTGTCGGCGAAGAACGGCGTCCACACCTTGCCCGTGACGAGCATCGCGGACGTGAACGCGCCGATGGCGAAGAAGCCGGCGTGTCCGAGCGACAGCTGCCCCGTGTACCCGGTGATGAGATTGAGACCGGTGACCGCGATCGCGATGATCAGCGCGTCGGCGAGGAGGCCGAGCCCCGAACGGCTCCATTCGGTGACCGCTCGGTACATGAACAACCCGACGCCACCGAACAACACCGCGCGACCGGCCCAGTTCTGCCAGCCACCCTTTGCGACACGAATTGGCAGATCCATCACACGCGCTCCACTCGCTCGCTACCGAACAAGCCCGAAGGTCGAAGCAGCAGCACCACCAGCAGGATCACCAGCATGACGGGGAAGAGCATGTCGGCGCCCAGGAAGTCGACGTAGCCGACGATGAACGCCTCGGTCAGCCCGATGATCAGACCACCGACGACGGCACCGACCGGCGAATCGAGGCCACCGAGCACGGCGGCGACCGACGCAAGCAGGAACGGGCCGAGCATGAGCGTGCCGGTCAGGCCCGCCGAGGGCGCCAGCATCGCAGCAGCCAACACGCCGATCGCTCCCGCGAGCCCCCACCCGACGAGCAGGATCGAACCGACCCGGATGCCGACCAGGTTCGACGATTCCTGGTTGTTGGCGACCGCGCGCATCGCGAGGCCGATCTTGGTCTTGTTGAACATCAGCCACAGCAGGAACAACACCACGATCAGGACGCCGATCAACCCGAGCCGGGCAATCCGCACCGGGGCGCCGAAGATCGTGACGAAGTCGTCAGCGGCGTCGGGGAAGACGCTGGGCAGGCTCCGGGCGTCGACCCCCCAGATCATCGCCACGAGCTGGTTGATCGCGAGGAACACACCGATCAACGCCACGATCACGGCACCCGGATTGCGATGCTCGATCGGACGCACGACGATGCGCTCGACTCCCGCCGAGACCACGAAGCCGAGCAACATGGCACAGCCGATCGACAGCCACACCGGCAGGCCGGTCAGCGTGAGCGTGGAGACGAAAAACGCTCCCATCGTGCCGATCTCGCCCTGCGCGAAGTTGAGCTGACCGGTCGACCGGAAGACGACGACGAGAGCCAGCGCGAGCAGCGCGTAGATCGAGCCATCGGCGAGGCCGTTGATGAACCGTTCGATGAACAGCGACATCAGTTGACCACCCCGAGATAGGCCTCTTTGATCGTGTCGTCGGCGAGCAGCTCGTCACCGGTGCCGGTGGCGACGATGCTGCCGGTCTCGAGCACGTAGGCCCGGTCGGCGAGAGCGAGCGCCATGCCGGCGTTCTGCTCGACGATCAGCAGCGACATGCCGTGTTCGTCGCGCAGCGTTCCGAGCACCCGGAACAGCTCCTTCGTGATCAACGGGGCGAGACCGAGGCTCGGCTCGTCGCACAGCAGCAGCTTCGGTCTCGGCATCATCGCCCGGGCCACCGCGAGCATCTGCTGCTCACCGCCGGACAGCGATCCGGCCTTCTGGTCACGCCGCTCCGACAGTCGCGGGAAGAGGTCGTACCAACGCTCGAGATCGTCGTCGAGCGAGCCCTTCGCCGTGTAACCGCCGGCTCGGAGGTTGTCGTGCACGGTCAGATCGGTGAAGGTGCCTCGCCCCTGAGGCACCTGGGAGATGCCGGCTCGCAGGATGGCATCGGGCTTGGCTCCGCCGATGTCGTGGCCGGCGAACTCGATGGTTCCGGAGCGCCCGATCATGCCGGAGATCGCACGCATCGTCGTGGTCTTGCCGGCGCCGTTCGCCCCGAGGATGACGACGATCTCGCCCTCGGCGACGGTGAAGTCGAGCTGATGGAGCACCTCGATCGGGCCGTAGCCCGCCGAGAGCCCGGTGACGTTCAGGAGTGTCTCGTTGCTCATGCCGGCGTCCCCAGGTAGGCCTCGATCACCCGCGGGTCGCGTTGCACTTCGGCGGGCGTTCCTTCGGAGATCTTCCGACCGAACTCCATGGCGACCACACGATCGGAGATGCCCATCACCATGCCCATGTGGTGTTCGACGAGCAGCACCGTCAGTCCGTACTCGTCGCGAACGCGACGGATCGTGGCGCCGAGCTCGTCGACTTCGTGATGGGTGAGACCAGCCGCCGGTTCGTCGAGCAGCAGCAACCGCGGGTGTGACGCGAGCGCCCGGGCGAGTTCGAGGCGCTTGAGCGTGCCGAATGGCAGGCCGGCCGCAGGACGAAAGGCAAGTTCGTGCAGGTCGAGCGAACGCAGGATCTGGAACGCATCGGCCGCCAGCGCCCGCTCTTCGCGGGCCGCCCCGATGCGCGTCATCCCACGAATGAAGCCGACCTTGCCGAGATGGTGGGCTCCGGTCATCGTGTTCTGGAGCAAGCTCATCGTCGGGAACAGCGCAAGGTTCTGGAAGGTGCGCGAGATGCCGAACCCTGCGATCCGATGGGGGCTGACCTCGAGGAGATCCTGACCATCGAAACGAAGACGACCGCGTGTCGGGTCGTAGATGCGGCTCACGACGTTGAACATCGTCGTCTTGCCGGCACCGTTCGGGCCGATCAGCCCGAGAATCTCGCCCTCGGCGATCTCGAACGTGAGCCCATCGAGCGCGACGATTCCACCGAACGTCACCGAGATCTCGTCGACTTCGAGTAGTGCCACCAGAAACATCCTCCCCATCGGTCGTTCGACGACCCGAACGGCCGACACGGTAGCAGTGCTGCGACGGGCGTCACAGCTGACCACGACAACCGCTGCGTAAGAACAACGTGAAGACTGCCGCGGCGCCGCCGGTGGCACCCGCTGGACACGTAGCATCGTCGTCATGCATCGCTGGAGGTGGGTCGCCCTGGCTGCGGTCGGCGCCGTTGCGTTCAGCGCATGCTCCGCCAGCATCGAGGTGACCAGCGAGCGGGCCGAACCGATCCGGCTCGACGATCCGACGATCACGCCACCGGTGGCGGGCCTTCCGACGATCGACCCCACCCTCGACAATCCGGACGAACCCGCCGCTCCGGCGACGATCCCGCCGGCCCCACCGACCGGCGACGTCGACCCGGCCGCCATCAACTTCGGCCCCAACAAGCCCGCGCGGGCGTACGACGACTTCCTGCTCGCCGTGATGACCGACCTCGAGTTGTGGTGGGATGGGATCTACCCGACGATCTACGGCGAGGCCTTCACACCGCTCGAGGGCGACGTCTTCGCCGCGTACCCCGGGCGACCCGACGACATCCCGGGATGCGGCAGCCCGCGAACGACCTACGAGGATGTGCAGCAGTACGTGGCGTTCTACTGCGGCGTCGGCGATTTCATGGTGTACGACGACGGCGACGACGGCCTGCTCGCCGAGCTCGCCCGCGAGTACGGCGCGGCCACGATCGGCACCGTGCTCGCCCACGAGTACGCCCACGCCATCCAGTTGCGCATCGGCGCACTCGATCGGGCCTTGCCGACGATCACGACCGAACAGCAGGCCGACTGTTACGCCGGCGCATGGACCGGGCGAGCCGCCCGCGGCGACGCCACGACGGTGCAGTTCAGCGACGGCGACGTTCGCGCCGGGCTGATCGCCATGACCAAGGTGAGCGATCCGGTCGGCGTCGACCAGTTCGTGGAAGGCGGGCACGGGTCGGGGTTCGACCGCGTGGGCGCCTTCCAGGTCGGCTTCAGTCAGGGACCTGAACGGTGCTCGCAGCTGCTCGACGAGCCGTTGCCGCTGATGCCCAACCAACTGACGGACAGCAACGGCGGCAATGCGGCCTTCGGGTACGGCGAGAACGACCTGATCGGCTTTCTTCCCGAAGACCTGAACCGGTACTGGAACGAGGAACTCGCCATCGCCGGACTCGACGCCTTGACCCTCGTGGTCGTCAACTCGACCGACGACGTGTCGTGTGACGACCTGCGCGGTGACCTCTCGACCGGTACGGCGCTGTGCGCCTCGACGAGCGAGGTGTACTTCAACGAGCCGGCCGCATTCGACCTCTATCGAGCACTGGGCGACTTCGCCGTCGGCTACGTGCTCGGCAACGCCTGGAGCGAAGCGGTCCAGACCGCGCTCGATTCCGATCTCGACGGCGAACCCCGAGCGCTCCTGAACGACTGCCTCACCGGCGGTTGGGTCAAGACCGTGACACCCGTCGACTTCGAGCTTCCCCAGCCGCGACTGGCGACACGCATCTCGGTGCGCCTCTCCGCGGGCGATCTCGACGAGGCGATCCAGACCGTGTTGCGTCTCGGCGACGCGAGTGTCGACGACAACATCATCGGCAACGCGTTCGAGAAGATCGACGCGTTCCGCGCCGGCGTCATCGACGGCACCGACGCCTGCCTCGCCCAGCTCTGAAACCCGTTTCAGAGCGTGGCGAGGATTGCCGCGAGTTCGACGGGGCGATCGCCTTGCACACTGTGGCCCGCGCCGTCGACGACGTGCACGGCCAGGTTCGGTTGCCGGCGTCGCGCTTCGGCCACGTCGTCGTCGTCGACCACCGGCGACAGCGAGCCACGCACGAGCGTCACGGGACACGAGATCGACGCGAAGTGGTCCCACAGCGGCGACAAGGCTGCAGCGGTGTCGTCGGGTGCTGCGGCGGCATCGGTCGCCGGTGCGGCGTCGCGAGCACGAGCGTGGCTGCCGCGGTCATAGCGCCACTGCCACGATCCGTCGGGCCGTGCTTGCGCGTTGTGCAGGATGCCGCGGCGGAGCGACGACTCCGAACGTGTGGGGTTGTGCTCCTTCGTGCGAGCGAGCAGGTCGTCGAAGCTGGCGAACTCCTGCGGTCCGTCGACGAAGTCGGTGATCGCCTTGGTCTTCGCCGCGTTGACGCCCGGTGTGATGTCGACCATCACGAGCGAGCGCACCAGCGCTGGATGGCGCACGGCGAGTTCCATTGCGGTGAGCCCGCCGAGCGACATGCCGACCACAACACGAGCGTGCGGTGCGTGCTCCGCGACGGCCGCGGCGACATCGTCGGCGAGGTTCATCGGGCTGTAGGCCCCGTCCTGGCGCCAGTCGGAGTGACCGTGGCCGGGTAGGTCGATCGACAACAGCGGGCGTCCCAACGCCAACGCCACGGTGTCCCACGTGTGCGCGTTCTGAGCGCCGCCGTGCAGGAGCACGAGCTCGGCGTCGTCGCTCCCCCACCGCAGGGCGCTCACTGTTCGTGTCGACCCGTCATCGTCGCTGACGGTCGTCTCGACTCGCCCCACCGCCCCCACCTCGGCGACCTCCAGGTCGAATTCGGCAATGTTCTCGTGGAAGAGCCCGAACTCGTCGTAGTCAGTCACGCCGAGCACAGTGCCACGAACCCAGAGCGCGACAACGAACGCAACCATCCACCCGGCACCGACCGTTTGCGTCGAGATCTGGATGAGGCGGGTCATCCGAAACGCCACGCAAACGTGGTGAGGACGGCGATCTCAGGGGGCGGCGGCTGCAGCGGGCGCGGTGGTCGTGGTGGTCGTCGTGGTGGTCGTGGTGGTTGCCGGTGCCGTGGTCGTGGTCGCCGGCGGCGTGGTGGTCGCGGGCGGCGCCGTCGTGGTCGTCGACGGCGGCACGGTCGTGGTGGTCGTCGTGCTCGACGTGGTCGTCGAGTAGTCCGGGTCGATGCGGTTGAAGTACGGCTTCTGGGCGCCGTAGTACTCGGGTTCCTTCACACCGTCGAACACGAAGACCTGGTCGCCGGTCGCCGTCAGCTCCTGGAACGTCGGCGACAGCGGCAACGGAATGCGGATACAGCCGTGTGACGCAGGCTGCAATGGCACGTTCAGTGCGCCGTGTACGGCGATGCCGTAGTTGAAGTACACCGGGTCCCACATGCCGCCGAGCGAGCTCTGTCGTACGCCTTCGACGCGGCGGGTGTAGTTGAACACGCCACCCGGTGTGATCGACCGTCCACATTCGCCACGAACCAGCGGTTCGTCACCGGGGTTGTTCCACTCGCCGGCGCTGATGGTGACCTCTTCGCACCACTCCTCGTTGTCGCCACTCGACATGTGACTGATGAACACGGCGTCGTCGTCGTGGAACACGGCGATCACCTGCTCGGCCAGGTAGATCTCGGTGTGGTTCGGCGTCGACTCGGGGCGGCGCGGTTGGATCGTGAACGGATCCTGCATCTCGTCCCACATCGACGCCGTGACCTGCCCGGTCGGCTGGTCGTACTCGACGCCGAGCACGAGCTTCTCGTAGGCCCACACCGACCGGCGGGTCTCGTCGCCGAAGTAGCCGTCGACCGGGCCCGGCCAGAACCCCAGGTCCGTGAGGCGCTGCTGCAGATCGGACACGTCGTCGCCGGCCATGCCCTTCGCGAGCGTGCGGGTCAACTGCGTCTTGACGACAGGACTCGACGTCTCGATCGTCTCGATCACCGCCACCGACGGCGGGACCGACACCGACGCCGGATCGATCGTGTTCGCCGACGCATCCGATGCCGAGTCGCCATTGCCCCCTCCGAGCGCAACACCGGCCACGACGACGATCGCGAGGACGCCGGCCGCGGCAGCGGCAGGCATCCACTTGCGGGCTTCAGGGGAGAGGAGGGGGCGCTCGTTCACGGGGGTCTCTACGCGGCGGGTCGACCCGTCCGGCTGGTTCGAACCGCCACGCTAGCAACGGCGACCGAGGCCGTTGTCCGCGGGCCAGGGGCGCCGCCGGCCGCGAACTCAGGACCGGTCGACGAGCGGGCGGATGTCCTCGAGGTCGCCGCGCAACTGCCACATCTCCTTGAGGATCGTCGTGATCACCGACGGTGAACTCAGCGTCGACTCGCCCCGGGTGCGAGGGAAGTAGTCGACGCCGAACTGCAGCATCTCGTAGCCCACGTCGCGTCGCTCGGATCACCAGCTCGGCGTCGATGAACGAGCCTTCACTGCGCAGCTCGACGTGGTCGAACACCCGAGCCCGACACAGCTTGAACGCGAAGTTGATGTCGCGGGCCTTCACGTCGAACAACGTGCGGATCAGCAGGTTGTAGACGAACGTGTAGATCGACCGGAGGTAGCCCTCGCCGGTGCGATCGAAGCGGTACGCGCTGATGATGTCGACGTCGTACTCGCGCAGCAGGCGTACGGCTCGCGGGAGCTCCGACATGTCGAAGGGGAGGTCGGCGTCGGTGTACAAGATGACATCGCCACTCGCCGTGGCGAACCCGGTCTTGATCGCCCCGCCCAGCTTGCGGTTCCGAGCGTGGTGCACCACCTGGACCCTCGGGTCCTCGGCAGCGAGCCGGTCCGCGATGGCCGCCGTCTCGTCGGTCGAAGCGTCGTCGACGACGATCAGCTCGTAGTCGCCGATGTCGCCGTTGTGCATCAGTTGTTCGCACGCTCGACGCCCCGCAGTCAACGCCCGCTCGATGTACTCCTCCTCGTTCCACATGGGATAGAAGATCGACAGCTTCTCGAATGGCGCACCGAGGGTCGCGTCGACGAAGGACATCGCAGCGAGGGTAGCTGGCGAGTCGGCGGACGACCCCGCGGTCCGCGTCGCATCGACGTGTCGCTGGCCGTAGTGTGCGACCTCGTGCCGGACACCACGACTCCTCCCGGTGGCGCACTTCCGCCTCCGGGTCCGCCTGGTGCCGCGCCACCGGCGACCGAAGCTGCCACACTTCGCGCCGAGCCAGAACGACGTGCGTCGCCACCTCCGCGAGTCGGCCAGCTGACCACGGCATGGCGAGCGATGGTCGTGACCACATGGGTGGGCGTCTTCGTCGCCTACCTCGCCGTGTGGAAGGCCACCGAAGAACTCGGAATCGCCACCTGGTGGTTGGGTCCCCGATCGAACCCTCAGCCGCTGATCATCCGGCTCATACCCTTTTTCGTCGCCGCCCTGTTCGGCATCCTCGCGAGCTACAACGTGCCGCGAATGCCGATCATCGGACTGATCGGCGCAGCGGCGCTGACCGCGATCGCCGTTCCCGACCTGTCGCGCTCGGCCGGGCTCGCGGTCATCGAGTTCGCGATCGCCGGTGCCGTGGTGTTGGTGTCCGCCGCATCGTTCACCGGGATGTATCGCCAAGCGGGAACTGCCGACGCCGGGTAGCGTCGTCGGCCATGTCCGACGCCGCATCCTCCACCGCTTCGAACGCCAAAGTCCTGATGTCGTTGCCGGTCGGCGAGCGTGTCGGCATCGCGTTCTCTGGTGGCCTCGACACCTCCGCCGCCGTCGCCTGGATGCGAGACCGGGGGGCGATCCCGTACACCTACACCGCCGACCTCGGCCAGTACGACGAGCCTGAGCTCGACACCGTGCCCGACCGGGCCAAGGTGTACGGCGCCGAGGAGGCCCGACTCGTCGACTGCCGCGACGAACTCGTCCGAGAAGGACTGATCGCGCTGCAGTGCGGTGCGTTCCACATCACCACCGCCGGCAAGACGTACTTCAACACCACGCCGCTCGGCCGTGCGGTCACCGGAACTCTGCTGGTGCGTGCGATGGCCGACGACGGCGTCGACGTGTGGGGCGACGGTTCGACCTACAAGGGCAACGACATCGAACGCTTCTACCGCTACGGGCTGCTGGTCAACCCGAACCTGCGGATCTACAAGCCGTGGCTCGACCCGACGTTCGTCGACGAACTGGGCGGGCGCCAGGGCATGAGCGAATTCCTCACCGCCCGTGACCTGCCCTACCGTGATTCGGTCGAGAAGGCGTACTCGACCGACGCCAACATCTGGGGCGCCACACACGAGGCGAAGTCGCTCGAGGAACTGTCGACGAGCATGGAGATCGTGACGCCGATCATGGGAGTGGCGCACTGGGATCCCACTGTCGAGATCGCGACCGAAGACGTGTCGGTGCGTTTCGAGGAGGGTTGGCCAGTTGCAATCAACGGCCAGGTGTTCGACTCACCGGTCGATCTCGTGATGGAAGCGAACGCGATCGGTGGGCGCCACGGGCTCGGGATGAGCGACCAGATCGAGAACCGGATCATCGAGGCAAAGAGCCGCGGGATCTACGAGGGGCCCGCGTTGGCGCTGCTGCACATCTGCTACGAGCGCCTCGTCACCGGCATCCACAACGAGAACACGATCGAGAACTACCGCTCGATGGGCCGACGCCTCGGCCGCCTCCTGTACGAGGGTCGCTGGTTCGATCCGCAGAGCCTGATGCTGCGTGAGCCGCTGATGCGGTGGGTCGGCTCCGCCGTCACCGGCGAGGTGACGCTGCGGCTGCGACGAGGCGACGACTACTCCATCCTCGACACGGTCAGCGAGAACCTCACCTACGAGCCCGATCGCCTGTCGATGGAACGCGTCGAGGACGCGGCGTTCGGCCCGCTCGATCGAATCGGCCAGCTCACGATGCGCAACCTCGACATCGTCGACACCCGCAACAAGCTCGACGTGTACCGCAAGGTCGGCTCGCTCGGCACCGGCGACATCACGCCCGCCCTCGACCGCCCGGAATGACCGTTCTCGTGAACAACTTCACCTCTGAGAGGTGAAGTTGTTCACGAGATGCAGATCTGCTCGACGAGGCCGGCGATGAGGCGGGCGCGGTCGGGCATCGTGTCGACCACGACGTACTCGTGATCGGCGTGGGCTCCGCCGCCGACGGCGCCAAGGCCATCGAGGGTGGGCACACCGATCGCTGCGGTGAAATTGCCGTCACTGCCGCCACCCACGGCGTACCCCTCGATACCGGGAACGATCGCCTCGGCGAGCGGCATGAGACTGGCCGAAGCCGATTCGGGCATCGGCGGACGGTTGATGGCACCCGACACCTCGATCGTCGAGTCGGGATCGACGGGACGAAGGGCGGCCATCGCTGCCTCGACTCGTTCCTTCTCGTCGGCCGACTCGACGCGAACATCGACCTTGATCCGGCCCAGCGCCGGCACGACGTTGTCGGCAGTTCCGACGCTGGCGACCGTCGGGGTGACCGTGGTGCCCACCGTGGCGCGGCCCAACTCGTTGATCGCCAAGACCTGATGGGCGACCTCGACCAGTGCGTTGACGCCCATCTCCGGTTCGAGCCCGGCGTGAGAAGCCCGACCATGCACGACGACATCGAAGGTTCCACATCCCTTGCGGCCCGTCTTCAACGCACCTCCGTCGGCCGACGGTTCGAGGACCAGCACCGCGCCGCAGGCCAAGGCCCGCTCCTCGATCAACGCTCGCGATGACGCCGGAGCCGACCTCCTCGTCGGCGCTGAACAGCAACTCGACGCCCGAAAGATCATCGAGCGTTGCCAGGCCATGAAGTGCCTGCACGATGCCCGCCAGCATGTCGAACACGCCCGGCCCCGTCACGTTCCCGTCGGCAACGGTGAACGGTCGAGCGGCAAGCGCACCGATCGGGAAGACCGTGTCGTGGTGGCCGAGGAGCAGCACCTTCGGCTCGCCGCCGCCCGACCAGTGCACGTGCGGTCCGGCCGGGCTGTCGATCAGCGTCGCCGGGCGGCCGAGATGCCGTTCGATCATCTCGGCGAGCGCCTCGGCCGACCGCTGCAACGCCACGAGGTCGAGCGAGGGCGACTCGATCTCGACGAGCGTGCGGAGGTCGTCGAGCATCGTGTCGGTTGATCCGAGGGGGGTGGTCACGGCACCCACCGTATTGGCTCCGGTTCCCCTGCAGGCGTTGGATCTTGCTTGACTGTGCATCGATGCCCGCCGCGTCCGCCGCCGATCACCGACAGGAGCTCGCCGAGTTCCTGCGCGCCCGCCGTGAGGCAACGCGCCCCGAGCAGGTCGGCCTGCCATCGGCGCGCGGACGACGAACCCCCGGACTGCGCCGGGAAGAAGTGGCGATGCTCGCCGGTGTGTCGCTCACCTGGTACACGTGGCTCGAACAGGGTCGGCGGATCAACGCCTCCGACGACGTGCTGCTGGCGATCGGGCGGGCGCTCCGCCTCGACGAGGCCGGCCTCGACCACTTGCTCTCGCTCACCGAGCCCGGCACTGCCACCGTCGATGCACCCACCGAGCCGCCGAGCGCGCTGGTCCGGCTCCTCGACTCGCTGATGCCGGCGCCGGCCTACGTGCTCGGACCGCACTGGGAGTTCGTCGGCTGGAACGCCGCCCAGGCACGCCTGTACCCGCGCATCGTCGACCTCGAGCCACCGCGGCGGAACCTGTTGTGGGTGTTGTTCGCCGACCCCGCGACTCGCGACCTGATCGTCGACTGGGACATCCACGCTCGCCAAGCGCTCGCCGAGTTCCGCTCGGCGACCTCGGCGGTGCGTCACGACGACGCGATGACCGAACTGATCGCCGTGTTGCGAGACGAAAGCGACGAGTTCGCCCAGTGGTGGGCCGAGCACGACGTGTCCGGGTTCGAGACCCGACTGCGTCGGTTCCGCCATCCGACGGCGGGCGAGTTGACATTCGAGTACCAGCAGCTGACCCCGGCCGAATGGCCGTCGCTGCGCGTCGTCGCCCAGCTCCCGGTGCCCGGCGACGACTCGGCGGAACGTCTCGGCGTTCGCCACCACCTCGTCTGAACGTCTCCTGTCCATCGGGGTCGGGTCCGGACGGACCGGAGGGACAGGGCTCGCTGCATGCCTGGTCGCTCGACGGGGTACTCCCGTTGGGGTACAACATGGGGCGGGGCCCGACCGAGGGAGGATTCGTGACGATCGACAGCAGCCAGACCGAGATGGTCGAATCCGGTCGCTCCTACGAGCTCGCCGATCGGTTCCGCCTCGAGGACGGCACGGTCTTCCTCTCCGGTCTCCAAGCCGTTGCTCGTCTCGCGGTCGACCAGCTGCGCCTCGATCGGCGTCTCGGCCTGACCACCGCTGCGTTCGCGTCGGGCTATCAGGGCTCGCCGGTCGGCACGCTCACCGAGGAACTCCGCCGAGCGTCCGCCACGGTGCCCGACCTGCCGATCGTGGTGCAACCGGCGGTCAACGAGGAGCTGGCCGCGACCGCAGTGATGGGCAGCCAGCTGGCGATGACGCTCGACGACGCGAGCTACGACGGCGTCGTGGGCATCTGGTACGGCAAGGGCCCGGGCTTCGACCGCAGCAGTGATGCGATCCGCCACGCGGTGTTCTCCGGCACGTCGATGCACGGCGGAGTCGTCGCGGTCGTCGGTGACGATCCGGCAGCCAAGTCCTCCACACTGCCGTCGTCGAGCGACGCCACGATGGTCGACCTCCACATGCCGATTCTGTTCCCCGGCGACGTACAGGAGGCACTCGACCTGAGCCGCCATGCGGTCGCACTGTCGCGGTCGTGCGGTCTGTGGGCCGGACTCAAGTTGGTGACGGCAGTTGCGGACGGCACCGGCACCGTCGACGTGCACCCCGACCGGGTGCATGCGTCGTCGCCGGTGATCGAGGTCGACGGCCACCCGTTCCACCCTCGACCGAACGGCCGGCTGATCACCCCGTACACGATCGACATGGAACGTGAATTCCAGGAGATCCGCTGGCCGCTCGCCAGGCGCTACGGCGTCGAGAACGGACTGAACCGTGTCGTCACCCGCACGACCGACGACTGGATCGGCATCGCCGCCTGCGGCCACACGTTCCACGAAGTCCGCGAGGCGCTGCGAGTGCTCGGCCTCGTCACCGACGACGACGTGCGCAGTGCGGGCGTGCGTCTGTTCCAGCTGCTGATGCCGGTGCCGCTCGATCCGGCCCAGGCCCGCGAGTTCGCCGAGGGCCTCGATGAGGTGATCGTCGTCGAAGAGAAGAACCCGACGCTCGAGGGTCTGCTGAAGAGCTCGTTCTACGACGGCGCCCACCATCCCCGGGTGGTCGGCCGACGCGACGAACACGGCGACCTGCTCATCCCGGGCCACGGCACCGTCGACGTCGACACGCTGCTCGCACCGTTGCATGCGCGGCTGGCGGCTCGACTCGCCGATCGGCTCCGTCCACTCGACGAGCTGATCGCACCGAAACGCACCCGCATCCCGCTGACGGTCAATCGGGCGCCGTTCTACTGCTCGGGATGTCCGCACAATCGCAGCACGCGCGCCGAGCCCGGCACGCTCGTGGGCGGCGGCATCGGCTGCCACGCCATGGTGGCGATGATGGATCCCGAACGCGTCGGCGACATCGTCGGGCTCACGTGCATGGGCGGCGAAGGAGCGCAGTGGATCGGGATGGCGCCGTTCGTCGGACGCAAACACCTCGTGCAGAACCTGGGCGACGGCACCTTCTTCCACTCGGGCTCGCTGGCGGTTCGTGCAGCGGTCGCTGCCGGCGTCGACATCACCTACAAGCTGCTCTACAACGGCACGGTGGCAATGACCGGCGGGCAGGATCCCGTCGGGCAGATGTCCGTCCCCGACGTCGCGGCGCTGGTGCTGCTCGAAGGGGTCAAGCGGGTGATCGTCACGAGCGACGATCCCCACCGGCATCCGGCGGGCTCGTTCCCGGCTGGCGTCGACGTGTGGGACCGCAGCCGGTTCGACGAAGCACAACAGGTGCTCGCGGCGATCCCCGGGGTGACCGTTCACATCCACGACCAAGCCTGTGCGGCCGAGAACCGGCGGGGCCGCGCTCGCGGGACGATCACCACGCCAGGGTTCCGCGTCGTGATCAACGAGCGAGTGTGTGAGGGATGCGGCGACTGCGGCGACAAGTCGAACTGTCTGTCGGTGCAGCCGGTCGACACGCCGTACGGACGCAAGACCCGTATCCATCAGACGAGCTGCAACTTCGACTTCTCGTGCCTGCAGGGTGACTGCCCGTCGTTCGCCACGGTCACCGTCGACGCCGGCCAGAAGGCTTCGACGACTCGGCCCGTCCGGCTCGACGCGCCGACCGATCTTCCGGCGCCGACCGTTGGAGTCGTCGACAGCAGCGACGTCACGGTGCGTCTCACCGGCATCGGCGGCACCGGCGTCGTCACCGTCAGCCAAGTGCTCGCAACCGCCGCGATGCTCGCCGGTCTGCACGTCCGTGGGCTCGATCAGACCGGGCTGTCACAGAAGGCCGGGCCAGTGGTCAGCGACCTGCGCATCACCCGCGATGAGACCGCCGTGTCGAACCACGCCAATGCGTCAGGCGTCGACTGTCTGCTGGCCTTCGACCTGCTCGTCGGTGCGAGCGATGCAAACCTCGCGGGTGTCCGACCCGACCGCACCGTGGTGGTCGCCTCCACCGACGCAGTGCCGACCGGGCAGATGGTCACTCACCCCGACATCGCACCGCCGGACGGAGCAGCGCTCGCCGAGCGGGTCGGACAGGTCAGCCGAGCTGCCGAGAACCACTACCTCGACGCCGCAGGCCTCGCTGATGGCCTGCTCGGCTCGACGACCACGGCCAACATCCTGCTGCTCGGCGCCGCTGTGCAGGCCGGAGCGATCCCGGTGCCGACCGGGGCGATCGAGCAGGCGAT
>CAVUJG010000020.1:0-72548 GCA_963741755.1 Ilumatobacteraceae bacterium
CGTCGATAGTGTTCGTGGTGCTCACGAAGCGGGGCTGGTTCCGCGTGAGTGACGGAGGAATCCGTCGGGTACATGCGGTTCCCCACCGCACCCGAGAGCAGGAGAACACCTTGACGTCATTCATGACGGTCGACACGGCTCGTCGAGCCGACCAAGACCCGCGGCCGTGATCAGCCGTTGGAAACGCACGCTCGTCGGCTCGCCGTTGGCGAGCGAGGACGAGCAACACCAGCGACTGGGCATTCCCACGGCGCTCGCAGTGTTCGCGTCCGATGCGATCTCATCGACGGCGTACGCCAGCCAGGAAATCCTCATCGTCCTGATCCCGGCAGCGGGCCTCTCGGTGGCACTGAACCAACTGATCCCCATCTCGATCATCGTGATGGTGCTCTTGGTGCTGGTCATCACGAGCTACCGCCAGACGATCTTCGCGTATCCGGGCGGTGGCGGGTCCTACGTCGTGTCGCGAGAGAACCTCGGTGAGACGCCGTCGCTGGTGGCCGGCGCATCGCTGCTCGTCGACTACATCTTGACCGTGGCCGTGTCGGTGTCGGCCGGCGTCGCCGCGATCACCTCGGCGTTCCCAGGGCTGCGTCCCGAGCGCGTCGAGATCTGTCTCGGGTTCATCGCGATCATGACGATCGCGAACCTCCGTGGACTCAAGGAATCCGGCCGGTTGTTCGCTGGCCCGACCTACGTGTACATCGTCTCCCTCGGGGCGCTGATCGTGGTGGGTCTGATCCGGCTCGCAACCGGTGGGCTCGAACCGCTCGTACCGAACACCGAGGCCGTGAATCAATTGACCGGCGGGAACGAACTCACCGGTCTGACCGTGCTGCTCTTCTTGCGGGCGTTCTCCTCCGGCGCCGTCGCCCTCACCGGCATCGAGGCCATCTCGAACGGGGTTCCCGCATTCAAGAAGCCGGAGTCGAAGCATGCGGCCACCACCTTGCTGCTGATGGGAACGATCCTCGCGACGTTCTTCTTCGGGATCTCGGTGCTGGCGAGTCGCCTGCGTCCGACACCGAGCGAGGGCGAGACACTGCTGTCGATCATGGGGCGCGAGGTGTTCAACGGCGAAAGCCTGCCGTACTACATCCTCCAGTTCTCCACGTTCGCGATCCTGATCCTCGCTGCGAACACGGCATTCGCCGACTTCCCCAGGGTGTCGTCGATCCTGGCCCAGGACGGATATCTGCCTGCGCAGTTGAAGAACCGCGGCGATCGGCTCGTGTTCTCCAACGGCATCCTGGCGCTGGCCGCCGTGGCGGCGGTGTTGATCGTGGTCTTCTCCGGCGACACGAGCAAGCTCATCCCGCTGTACGCGGTCGGCGTGTTCTGCGGCTTCACGCTCTCGCAGATCGGCATGGTGCGTCACCACCAGAAGCTGCGTGAGCCCGGCTGGAAGCGCGGCGCGATCGTCAACACGATCGGTGCGATCGCGACGTTCATCGTGTTGATCGTCGTGCTGGTGTCGAAATTCACGATCGGAGCATGGATCCCTGCCGTGCTGATTCCGATCATCGTGTACGGGTTCAGGCGCATCAAGCGCCACTACAACGGCGTTCGAGCGGCGCTGAAGGTCGAGCCGGGCGACATCATTCCTCGCCACTCGCACACGGTGGTGATCCTCGTGGGCACCGTCAATCTCGGCGTGCTCAAGGCGGTGGCCTATGCACGTTCGATGCGTCCCGATCGACTCGTGGCGATCAGTGTCGTCAATTCTGCCGAGGAGGAGTCGGCGGTGGTCGACGCATGGGAGGACTTCGGGCTTCCCGTCGAGTTGCGGACGATCTTCTCGCCGTTCCGCGACCTGACCGGTCCGGTCATGCAGCTCATCGACGAACTCGACGCCGAGAGCCCAGATGACGTGGTCACCGTCGTCATCCCCGAGTTCGTCGTCGAGCACTGGTGGGACCAGGCGCTCCACAACCAGAGTGCGCTGTTGATCAAGACGAAGCTGCGTCAACGCCCGAATACGGCGATTCTGTCGGTGCCGGTACAGGTCGGCGACCTGAACGAAGCGCCTCGCCGTCCGGCCGAGCGCGGTCGAGATCCTCGAGCGCAATCAGAAAGAGGTGCTGTGAGCCAGTCCAACGCGCAGAACGAGCAGCGGCCCGCCGTTGGCCACGTCGTGATCGTCGGGTGCGGGCGCGTCGGCGCCGGCCTCGCCGAACGGATGCTGGGCCACGATCACACGGTGGCGGTGATCGACACCGAACGCGCTGCGTTCAAGCGGCTCGCCCATCTCGACGTCGAGCAGGTCGAAGGCGTCGGCTACGACCGAGACACGCTCCGACGTGCCGGCATCGAACGGGCCGTCGCGCTCGCGGCGGTCACCAATGGCGACAACAGCAACATCGTCGTCGCCCGCACCGGACGCGAGGCGTTCGGCGTTCGCCGAGTGTTTGCCCGCATCTACGACATGCGCCGCGCCGCCGTGTACGAACGCCTCGGGATTCCGACGGTTGCATCGGCGCGGCTCACGATCGACATGTCGATGCGTCAGTTGCTCCCGCTCGACGATGCCGTCCGGTGGGTCGACCCCAGTGCGCAGGTCTGTCTGGTCGAGCGGCCGGCGTCGCGAGCGCTGATCGGCACGAGCGTCAGACAGCTCGAATCCGACGGCACGGTGCGACTCGCCGCGCTGCGTCGCCTCGGGGTCAGCGTGGTTCCGACGGCTGATCTCGTTGTTCAGGAGGGTGACCTGCTGTATCTGATGGTGCCGAACGATCAGGTGGCCGAACTTCAGTCCGCCTGGGCCGATGCCGGCGAAGGGAAGGTGACGTCGTGAGGATCGTGATCGTTGGCGCAGGCAAGGTCGGGACCTTCATCGCCGAAGACCTCGTCGGGAACGGCCATGAAGTGATCGTCGTCGAACGTGACCATCACCAGGTGGAGCGTCGCCGTGTCGGGTCCGGTCTCGGTTCGATCAGTTGGGTCGTCGCCGACGCCTGCGAGATCAGCGAACTGGCGCGAGCCGAGCCGGAGCGCGCCGACGTGTTGCTGGCGGTGACCGGCGACGACGAGGACAACCTCGTGGCATCGTTGCTCGCCAAGCAGGAGTTCGGCGTGCCTCGGGTGATCGCCCGTGTGAATCATCCGGCCAACGAGTGGATGTTCACCGAGATGTGGGGCGTCGACATCGCGGTGTCGGCTCCGCACCTGCTGTCGGCGTTGGTCGAAGAGGCCGTGTCGGTTGGTTCGATCGTGCGGTTGCTGCAGGTGGCCGGCGGAAAGGCCCGGCTGATCGAGGTGACGCTGTCCGACGACAGTCCGGTCATCGGCCGGCAACTCGTCGATGCGGGTTTCCCGCGCGGATCGAGCGTGGTTGCGATCGTTCGTTCCGGCAATGTAGTGGTGCCTCGTGGTGACACGTCGTTCCACGTCGGCGACGAAGTGATCGTGCTCGTGACCGACGAGGCCGAAGCCGAGGTCACCGCCCTCCTCGTCCGCTGATCGTTACGTCTGGGATCAGACCCCAGACGAAACGGCTACAAGGCGCCGACCTACGGGAGAACGGTGTACGCGGGGTTGACGACGACGAGTTGACCTCGGGCGCGGTGGGCGACACCTTCGAACACGACGGCACGCCCGGCATCGAGGCCGAGGATGCGTGACCTGCCGGTGAAAAGTGCGACGGCCGAGCCGGTTCCGTCGTTGACCGTGACGCGCAGCATCGGTTGGTTGCCCGGCGACGATCGGTGTTGACTTCGCACCTCGCCGCCGAAGCGAACGGGGCATCGTTCGACCACCTCGCTGATCGAGCTCATTTCCACTCCGTTGAATCGACGCTGCAGACGGCGCGCGTCGAGTTCGGCCACGGATCCCGCGAGGCGCTTCTGCAGGCCCGGTTCAGCACGACTCACGACGTGCAAGGTATCGCTCGGATCCTTCGCGATGACGCTCGGGCCGCTGTTCATGCTGCCGTCACACGGCGGCCATCGATGGGAAACGCGACCCCGCAACGATGCGTCCACTCGTTGTAGCGGGGCTGGAACCGCACGAGCGGGCCTGACGACCGTCGGGCACGGGGCGCACCGCAAGGTGCCCGAAAGCAGGAGAACCAATTCATGTCAGCCTTCCTCATGGTGGGGCCCGATGTCGACGCGCCCACAGCGGCGTTGTCGCTCAACCTTCTCTGGATCGTCATCGGCGCGGCCCTCGTGATCTTCATGCAGGCCGGATTCGCGATGGTCGAGACCGGATTCTGTCGGAGCAAACACGCCGCGCACGTGGTGTCGACGAACTTCATGATCTTCGGATTGGGGTTCGTCGGCTTCTTCTTCTGCGGGTTCGCCTTCATGTTCGGCGGATTCTCCTACGCCGGTGTGTTCGGCATGGACGCTCCCGTCGGCGGAGCGCTGATCTCGGTCGGCGACTGGGTGTTCTTGTGGAAGGGCGGCTTCGGGCTCGGTGGTCTCGGCGACCAGGCCACGACGGCGTCGATCATGGCGTTCTTTCTCTACATGGTGGCGTTCATGGACACCACCGCGACGATTCCCACCGGTTCGATGGCCGAACGGTGGAAGTGGGGATCGTTCGTGATCTGGGGCCTGTTCTGCGGCGCCATCTATTACCCGCTGTTCGGTGCGTGGACCTGGGGCGGCGGCTGGCTGAGTCAGCTGGGCAACAACATCGGCCTCGGGTTCGGTTACGTCGACTTCGCCGGCTCGGGCGTCGTCCATGCCGTCGGAGGCGCCGCCGCGCTTGCCGGGGCGTTGATCCTCGGACCCCGCATCGGCAAGTTCGACAAGGACGGTACGCCACGTGCGTTGCTGGGCCACAACATCCCCATGGCGATGTTCGGCACGTTCATTCTGCTGTTCGGCTGGTTCGGGTTCAACGCGGCTTCGACCTTCGCGGCCACCGACATCCAGTTCGCCACCGTCGCCGCGAACACCGCGATCGCTGCGGCGTTCGGTTCGGTCGCGGCGTTGTTCTGGGTGACACGCCGAACCGGCAAGCCCGATCCGTCGATGATGGTGAACGGAATGCTTGCCGGCCTCGTTGCGATCACGGCGCCGTGCGCATTCGTGCAGCCGTGGGCCGCCGCCGTGATCGGACTGCTCGCCGGACTTCATCGTCATCGAGGTCGTGTGGTTCATCGAGCGGCGTCTCAAGATCGATGATCCGGTCGGCGCAATCGCGGTGCACGGCGTGTGTGGCCTGTTCGGCGTTCTGGCTGTCGGCATCTTCTCCGACGGCTCGTACGGCGCTGGTTGGAACGTCACGGACACCGCCGAGACTGCCGGCAAGGGTGTCACCGGAGTGCTGTACGACCTCGATCTGGGTCTCCGCCAGCTCGGCGCACAAGCGGTGGGCGTCCTGGTGATCTGCACCGTGATCTTCGGGCTCGCCTACGGCTTCTTCTACTTCCAGAACAAGTTCACCAAGGGTGGAATCCGTCCGACCGCTGAGGACGAGATCGCCGGCCTGGACGGTGCCGAGATGGGCGTCCCGGCCTACTCCCACGACTGACACGTACATCTGGTGTCAGCCACCAGATGTACGTCCGGAGGTCAGAGCGTGTCGGTCGTCCACACGTCGTCGGTGGTGCGGAGCCACAGGACGGCGTGGTGGACAGCGACCACCGGCAGCGGTCCGTAGATGTGAGGGAACAGCACATCGAGGCCTGCTGCCGGTGGTTCGTACACGATCGGCGAATGCACGCAGTTCGGGATCGATGGTCAGCACCACGAGCTGGTCGAGGTCGGCGTAGAACCGGTTGGCGGTGTCCTGCAGTTGTTCACGCGTCGAGCAGTGGATGAAGCCCTCCTGCTCGAGGGTGACCCCACGGGTCGACATCCGGTACTCGCCGGTTGCGAACGCTGCGGCCCAGTCGTCGGGGAGGGCCATGTGGAAGATCGGCTCGTCGTGGGGCGTCTGGTCGCTCATCGTCACAGCGTGCCGTCGTCGAGTCGACGTCGCACCTCGACGGCGCGTTCGCGGACGGCGGGCAGGTCGGACAACTGCTCGGACGCCCGCACCTGTCGCGCGATTCGGGGGTTCTTCACCAGCAGGTCGTGGTGGCGCGCCAGGAAGTCCCAGTAGAGCGTCGTGAACGGACACGCGTCGTCGCCGACGCGCTGCTTGCGGTCGTAGCGGCACGAACGGCAGTAGTCGCTCATCGTGTCGATGTAGTTGCCGCCGGCCGCGTACGGCTTGGTGGCCATCATGCCGCCGTCGGCCCACTGGCTCATCCCGATCACGTTCGGCAACATCACCCATTCGGCTCCGTCGACGAAGCTCGACCACATCCACTCGGTCATGTCCCACGGGTCGACGCCGTGCAGCATCGCCAGGTTGCCGAGCACCATCAGGCGCTGGATGTGGTGGTTGTAGGCGCGGTCGTGCAGCGTCGTCATGCAAGTTGCGCACGCAGTTCATGTCGGTGCTCGCCTCACCGCGGAACACGGGCGGCACCGGCCGGTCAGCGCCGAGTGCGTTGCGGTCGCGGTAGTCGGGCATCCACAGCCAGTAGACGCCCCACACGTACTCGCGCCAACCGATCACCTGACGGATGAAGCCCTCAGCCGAAGCGATCGGCACCCGCCCCTCATCGAACGCGTCCTGGACGGCGTCGCAGACTTCGCCCGGCAGGAGCAGTCCGACATTCATGTACGGCGACAGCACCGAGTGGGCGAGATGCCACGACCGTTCGACCATCGCGTCCTCGTGCGGTCCGAACATCGGGAGCACCTCGTCGATGAAGTGACGCAGGCGAGCGAGCGCCCCATGACGTGACGTCGCCCACGTGCCGTCGGGGTCGGCGCCCCAGCAGCCGTCGGGAAGGTCGGCAAGCACCGCTCGGTCGAGCTCGTCGAGTCGTGACTGCTGCGGTTGCGGCCACGGCGAGTCTCGGTCTTCGGTGGGCGTTGCCGGTTCTCGTCGTCGTAGTTCCAACGGCCGGTGACCGGCTCGTCACCCTCCATCAGGTAGCCGAGCCGCCGACGCTGCCAGCGGTAGAAGTCCTCCATCTTGAGCTGCTTGCGCCCGCCCGCCCAGTCGGCGAAGTCGTCGTAGTGACAGAGGAACTGGTTCGACCTCACCGTGGCAACGCCCAAGGCGCGCAACAGCTCGAGTCCGTCCCAGCTCGCCGGCTCGGTTGCAACCACGTCGACGGGCCCGAACGCTGCGACGTGCTCGTCGTATCCGCGGCGCAGCGAGTCGGCCTTCCGGTAGTCGACCTCGAACCCCGCAGCTCGCAACTCGTCGGCGAACCGTCGCATCGACGCAAGCACGAAGTGGGCGCGCTGGCGATGCCACCGTTTCCCGGTGAGCTTGGCGCGGCTCTCGACCATCAGCACTCGATGGGTGGCCGGTGTGGCGTCGCGCAGTGCGCCGATGTCGCGGTTCAGCTGATCGCCGAGTACCCAGACCGTTGCTCGGGTCGGTGACGTCACGCGATCGAGTCGCGCACGTTGACCGCCCGGTCGAATCGGGTCAGTGCCAATCGCTCGCGCAGGGCCGGTCGCGTGCACACCACTTCGAGATCACCAGCGGAGTCACGGGCCGCCGCCGCGGCACCGAGCAGGATGCCGAGCCCCGCATCGTCGAGCACGCTGACCGCGTCGAGGTCGACGATGAGCGTGACGCCCGGGTATCGGCGCACCGCGCGGGAGAGGTCGTCGTGGAGGTGACCGACCGCAGCCAGGTCGACCACGCCGTCGACGGTGACGACGATGGAACCACCGACATGGTCGAGCGTCGTGTGGACCTGCATGGTCGTGCAGGATATGGCCGCTCGGCGTCCGGTGGCGTCCCGTGCGCGTCATGGCGGCTCCAACGCCATCGTTGCCGAGGCGGTGTGGGTCACCGGTCCGATCAGCGACCCGAGGATCGCTACGTCGACCGGATCGACGTACGTCACCGTCACGGTGACGGTTGATGCGCCGAGTGCTGTTGCCACGTCGATCGGCAGGCTGACCGCCCGGTTCGCAGCGTTCGCCGCCGCAGTGGCGGGAGTTCCCGACACCGCCGCGGCGCGTGCTCCTTCCCGGGCTGCCAGTTCGACGGCGAGCTCGTTGCGGACGGCCGTTCCCACGAGGACGAGTCCGAGGACCATCACCACCACGATCGGGAGGGCCAGCGCGAACTCGACCGATGCCTGACCGATCGAGTTGCGCAGGCGGCGTGACCGCGGCGATCAGACCTTGTCGATGACGGCATCGATCACGGCATTGAACAGTCGGCTGATGCGTGCGGCACCGCCACCGGCAGTCGCCCAGGCGACCACCATCAGCCCGACGAGGGCCGCGGCCAACAGCACGAGCGCGTACTCGGTCGTCGCCTGTCCGCGGTCGTCGGTGAGACGCAGTGCGCCCGGCCAGCAGTGCTGTGTGGAGGTGGACGTAGATCAGCAGGGTGACATCGGTGGGCATGGTGGCTCCTCTTCGTGTGTCGCAGGACGGTGGTCACCAGGCGGTTGCGCCGAGCGACGAGAGTGCGGCGATCACGGCAGGCGCGATCGCGAGGAGGACGAACGACGGCAACGTGCACGCCACGAGGGGAAACGACAGGCGGACCGGGAGCTTGCGGGCGTCTGCCTGATCGAGGCGTTGGCGAGCAGCGCGTGTCTCGCTGGTGAGCAGATCGAGCACCGGTCCGAGGGCGAGGCCGTGGCGATCACTCGTTGCGATCACGTCGGCCAACGCGCCTGCTGGCGCGCCGAGTCGTTCCGGCAGCGCAGCGAGGGCGTCGGCGAATGTCTGGCCACGTTCGGTGCGCCGGACAACTTCACCGAACGCATCGCCGATCGTTGCGTCGACGAAGCCGGCGAGATCGCGCACCGCTTGGAACGGGGTGAGGCCTGCTCGGATGCTCAGCACCAGCAGGTCGATCGCTTCGGGGAGCGACCGTTCGATGTCGGCGCGTCGTCGTCGAGTGGTGCGGATCGGGCCGAGTCGCCGCACGAACAGCGCTGCAGCGGCCATGGCGCCCACGGCGATGGGACCGGTCACCGCCACCCCGAGCGCTGCACCGAGGGCCCAAGCGCCGAACGCAATGCGGCGTCGGCGATGCGAGGGACGGGTTGCCGGTAGCACGGGATCTGCGGTGAACGTCCGCTGACTTTTCGTCGCCAGGGGTCGTGCGATCGCTGCGAGCGCGAGCGTGGCGAGTATCACTGCCAGTGGGCCGACCGTCGCTGAGGTGGACACGGCACCCATCACGTCGGGGCTCCGACGATGCGACGCATCCACCACCACCCAATGGCGTTCAGCGCCAGTCCCGCACCGATGCACGCAGCGCCGATCGGCGAGGTCGCCACGGATCGGACCTCGTCGTCGGCGGCGACGAGGAGAGCGAGCATCAACAGCGGCACGGCGGTCATCACGTGCGACGAGAGGCGGGCCTGCGCGGCTTGGGTTGCTCGCTCGTCGAGGTCGGCGGCGCGTTGACGCAGAAGCATCGCAGTCCGATCGATCGACGCCGCCGACGGTCCGCCGATCCGGCTCGTGGTGGCGATCACGGCGAGGGCAAGCCCGAGATGCGGGCCGGTGTCGTCGACGCGATCGATGGCAGCATCGATCGGCAGGCCGCGCTCGATCGCCAGGCGAAGTGGTGCGGTGGCCCGCTCGGTCGCGCCGTCGATCGGAAGCACGGTGACGGCGTCGCGCAGCGTCGACCCCGATCGAACGCGGCGGGCGATGTCGTCGCACCAGGCGGCAACGGCTCGGGGCTGCGGTGGGCGACGTCGTGCACGGTCCAGCGTCCAGGTCTGGACGACACCGACGAGGCGCCGGGGTGCAGGTCCGGCTCCAGCTGGTCCACGCCATGGGTGCGGGCGCAGGGGCACAGCCGCCACGAGTGCGGCGAGCGTGACCAGTGCGATGGCGATCACGATCCGAACCCGTCGGCCACGTGGGCACTGCGCTGCCGGGTGATCGGCGCTGCGGCGACGAGGTCACCGTGTGCGTCGAGCATCGCCACCGTTCGAGTCGTGGCCGCACTGTGGTTGTCGGACGTCGGTGTCGGCGGGACGACCTCGGCGATCTCGACGATCCGGCGCGAACCGTCGCCACAGCGTTCGACGTGGATCACGGCGTCGATCGATCGGGCGAGTTGGTGACGGATCGCGGCCAGCGGCCAGGTGGGCGCCGCCTGCAGCACCAGGGACTCGAGACGGAGGAGCGCGTCGGTGGGCCCGTTCGCATGGCACGTGGAGATCGATCCGTCGTGGCCGGTGTTCATCGCCTGGACCAGCGCGAGCACTTCGTCGCCGCGAACCTCGCCGACCACGATTCGATCCGGACGCAGCCGCAGCGCCGTGCGCACGAGTTGTGCGAGGTCGACGGCACCGGGACCATCGACGCTCGGTGGTCGGGCCTCGAGTCGCACGGCATGTGGGTGCTGTAACGGAAGCTCGGCGGTGTCTTCGACGACAACGAGTCGTTGCGAGGGATCCACCTCGGACACCAGCGCGGCGACGAGCGACGTCTTGCCCGACGACGTTGCGCCCGTGACCACGAGGTTGCAGCGAGCGCGCAGTAACCGGAGTGCGAGCCCGATGCCGACCTCGCCGGTGAACGAATCGAGCGGGAGGATTCGCCGACGGAATCGCCGGATCGACAGCATGGGCCCGTCGACGGCGACCGGCGGCAGCACCGCACAGACCCGTGCCCCGTCGGCCAGGCGGGCGTCGACGATGGGCGAGGTGCGGTCGACCCGACGACCGAGCGGAGCGAGTATCCGCTCGATCAGGAGGTCGACGCTCTCGGCTCCGAGCGAGCCGACATGGTGCAAGGCGCCGTCGCGGTCGATCCAGATCTCGCGGCCGGCGTTGACCAGGACTTCGTCGATCCCTTCGTCTCGAACGTACGCATCGAGTTCGCCGAGCCCCCGCAGGTGGGCGACCACCCGGTCGGCGAGCACCTCCCGCTGCTCCAGCGAGCACAGCGGCGCGAGGCGGCGGACCTCGGCCTCGACCAGTGCCGTCGGATCACCGGGGCGGTCGGCGACGAGCTCGCACACGGCGCGAACGACGTCCTGATCGATCACGCTGCGACCGCACGCAACGCTCGTGTCATCACCCGAGGGAGCCGGGTTGCGAGCAGGCCGGCATCGACGGCGCGTGCCACGCTCGGGTCGACACTCACCACCGCTTCGACAGGTGCGCCGATCGCGTGCTCGATGTCGCGAGGACCGAGGCCGCGGCCGGGCTCGTCGACGAGGATCACTCCGGTGGGTCGCACGGCGCTGCGCACGGCGCGTCGCAACGAGAGATAGCAGGGCCGCGTCACGAGCAGTGATCGGTCGGCGCGCGCTGCGAGGGATTCGGGAGGGACTCGCGTGCCGACGTCGACGGTGACGTCGCAGCCCCACTGGTTCGACCAGTCGTGCAGCCAGTCGCCGAGCGTCGCCCACCTCGCATCGTGCTCGGAGACGACGTGTCGCGAACGGTCGGCGGCGGCGCTCTGCCACGGCAACAGCCACACGCGTGGGCCGATGTCGACGAGCAGTTCGGCGAGATGGTCGGGTGACGTTTCGCTCTCCAGCCATTCGGCCACGCCCGGTCGGTCGGGTTCGGGGAGGCCGAGGACGGCGGGGATCTCGCCGTCGAGATCGACGAGCAGCGACGGACGCTGCGAGCTCAGTGCGAGCGCTGCTGCGACGACGGTGGTTCCGCTGCCGCCTTTGGCAGCCCAACAGAGTGTGACCATGACGTTCCCCCGATCAGCGGGCGGATGCATGGGGAGAGTCGGTGAGGTGACGGTACCGACGGTCGTAGTGCTCCGCAACTCGTCGATGCATCGTGTGCGGGTTGAATGGAGAGAGATGGACCTGCCCTTCTCGAACGATCCGATCCCGGTCGACCACCTCCCTCGGCTTTCCGACGACGCGTTCGTGTCGGTCGACCGTCGGTACGTCTGGGGCTCGCTCGCCGGTGTGGTCGTGACGGCCCTTGTCGTGGTGGTCGTCATCGGGTTGATCGTGCGGCGCACCGATTCGCTCGTCGCGCCGGTCGCTGTCGGTGTCGGGATCGTCGCCGTGCTCGTCGCCATCGGTGTCGTCCTCGTGGTCGAATCGCGCCGGCTGGCGTACCAGCTGCGCGAACGCGATCTGTCGCTGCGAAGCGGAGCGTTCCGGCACCGTGTCGAGACGATTCCGTTCTCGAGAGTCCAACACGTCAGCGTGGGCCGTGGGTTGGTGGAGCGATCGCTCGGACTGGCGACGCTGCAGGTGAGTTCGGCCGGCCCCGACCTCTCGGTGCCGGGGCTGTCGCCGGCAGACGCCGAGCGGATCAAGGCGGTGATCGCCGATCGTGCAGCCATCGAGTCCGAGATCGATGACGGGCCGGATGGCGACGACGACTTGCCGTTGCCGTCGCCGTGGCCCGCGCCGTGATCGATCTCACCGAGCCACAGCGTCAGTCGCCGTTCGCCATCGTGATGCTCGGCGTGCGCCTCGTTCGGTCGCTCGGCATCGTGCAGCTCGTCGTGGCGATCGCCGTCATCGTCCGATGGGCGGCCGACGGGCGGCTGCTCGTCGCCATCGTCGTCGCCGGTGCGCTGTTCCTGACGCTGTCAGCGCTGTCGTGGTGGCGCTACACCTTCCGCTTCGTCGACGATGAGCTGGTGGTCACCAGCGGCGTGTTGCGCGCCGACCGCTTGACGGTGCCGATCGATCGGATCCAGAGCATCGCCGTCGAGCAGGAGTTGCTGCATCGCGTGACCGGTCTCGTCAAGGTCGTCATCGACACGGCCGGTTCGTCGCAGGCCGAGTTCACCATCGACGCCGTCGCTCGGCCCGTGGCGGACGAGCTGCGCCGTCGAGTTGGCGCCGGTGGCTCCGTGGTGACGGCCGATCGGGTCGTCGGCGTCGATAGCAACACGACGCCGAAGGCATCGTGTTCCAGCACGACGCCACGCGGCTCGTCGTGGCGGCGCTGACGATGTCGCCGTGGGCCGGGCTGGCCGTGCTCGTGCCGTTACTCGCAGTGTCACAGGAGCTGTTGGAACCGATCGGCGATCGTCTCTCCGATGCCGCGCCTGACGTGAGTGCCGACTCGCTCGCTTGGTGGTCGGTACCTCCCATCGTCGTCGCCGCGCTGGTGTTCGTGGTGGCGTTGAACCTGGGCCGCGTCCTCCTCACCGATTGGCAACTGGCGCTGCGCACCGACCAGACGACGCTGCGTCGCACCTCGGGTCTGTTGTCGCGGACGAGCACCTCGACCACCCGGAACCGGGTGCAGGTGATGACCTGTCGCCAGAACCCGCTCCAGCGCCGTGTCGGGCTTCGCGATGTCGACCTGTCGAACGCCGGTACCGGAGATCTCCGATTCGTAGGGTGCCGAGACGATGACGTCGAAGCGGTTGCCGTGCTGGCCGGGCTGACCCCGCTGGCCGCCCTCGCACCGGATCGTCGTGTTCATCCGGCGCTGATCTGGCTTCGCGTGCGGAACACGTCGATCGTCGCCGCGGTGGCTGTCGCCGTGGCATGGCAGTTCATCGGGTGGTGGTCGATGGCGGCGTTAGTGGTGATTGCACTGGTGTGGTGGGCCACAGACCGTCACGTCCGCACCCACCGATGGTCGCTCGGGCCGGAAGTGGTGATCTCGAGCCACGTGTTCGTCGCGACCACCGAGCAGTTGCTGATTCGCAAGACCAACTCCGTTCGCGTGACCCAGACGATGTTCGAACGCCGCCGCGCACTCGGGCGCCTGCACGTGGCCACCGCCGCCGGCACGGTCACGATCGGCATGATCCCGATCGACGAGGCCAACGCGGTCCGCGACGTGATCCTGTACGGCGTCGAGACCGACCGTCGCTCCTGGATGTGAGCTCGTCTCGTACCGGCTGCGGCCGACCGGTAGTGTCACCTTCGGAGGTGTCCGAGTACCTGGTGGGCTCCGCCGCCTTCAAAGCGGTTGGGATGGGCGATCCCCATCCGGCGGGTTCGATTCCCGTCCACCTCCGCCAATGGATCCACGGGCGTCCACCGCGCACTGCAGAAATCGCGCAGCGGTGAGTTCGCGGCGCGTCGCCGCCTGGAACACGGCACCACCGGTACGGGCCGCGTCGTAGATCGCCCGGCCGTCCAGCGACGTCCGATCCGATACGCAGCGCCGACGAATCCACGCGCCACCATCCGACGTGTCCCCCATGCTGCACCCCGTGTCGCGGTGGTTCGTTCCCCGCCGCACGAAGCACGCCTCACGCTCCAACCAGCCCAACGTCTCGGCGAGTGCTGCCTCGCAGGCGGTGACGATCAGACGCTGCACCCGGCGGTCGGCGAGCGCTTGGGCGACCGACACCGACTTCGGTACCGAGAACGCCAAATCGAAGCCCGGCACACGTCGAGGATGCGCACGCGGCGTCGTCCCGTTCGGCGTCAACCCGGTCCCCGGCGCGAGCCCCGCGAGAACCGCACGAGCATCGGTCGGCTCCACCTCGCCGACAGCCCGAACGACTCGACCCGCTGCCGACCCACACACCCGGCGATTCCCCAGCGCCCGTGCGGTACTCGTCGAGCCCGTTCGCCACCGCGACAAGTAGACGCCTCGGCGCCTACCCGGAGCTGCCTGATCTGCTTCATCATGGACACAGCCAGGGGCACACCGACATCTGTGATGCCATCCGGCCCGATTTCTTCAGTTGGGACATATGCACCCATGGGTGCCCGTAATGTCATGTCTGAGACGAACTGCCGCATTGGCGAACTGGTCGAGTTCTCACGAAGGTTTCCGAGCGGGTGTAGCACATCGTGCTACGATGTCGGGATGAGTCAGGTCGTGACCCAACGAGAACTGCGGAACGGCAGCGGAGAGATCATGCGTCGCCTCGACGAAGGCGAGTCCTTCGTCGTCACCCGCAACGGCGTCCCCGTCGGCGAACTCACCCCGCTGCGGCGTCTTCGCTTCGTGCCTGCGCAATCCATCGCACAGCTCTTCCAGGCAGCTCCGCCCATCGACGCCGAACAGTTCCGACGAGATCTCGACGCCGTCGCCGATCAAAGCATCGAACCGCGTGCCTGACCAACGCGTGTCGCACGCGGCGTGCTCGACACATCCGTCGTGATCGACCTCGACAGCATCGATGTGAGCGTGCTCCCATCTCGAGGTCGCCGTAACGGCGATCACGATGGCCGAACTCGCGGCAGGCCCCCACGCTGCCAAGGATTCAGCGGAGCGAGCACGTCGACAAGATCGTTTACAGCGGACCGAGGCAGCCTTCTCCCCGTTGCCGTTCGACGCTGATGCGGCTCGGGCGTACGGGCGCATTTATGCGGCTGTCGCGGCAGCGGGTCGCAAGGCACGAGGCGCACGTGCGGTCGACTTGATGATCGCCGCAATCGCCTGCTCGGTCGAGCTTCCGCTGTACACGAGGAACCCCGACGACTTCGCGTCACTGGACGGGTTGGTCGACATCGTGGCCGTCTGACTTCGTGCTCCTGTGCGATCTGCGGTCGGACTCGTCAACCAGGTTGGAATGGCTTGTCTCCGATCGGCGAGAAGTTCGAGATTGAGCGGCGGGTCGGCAGAGCGGGACGCGGGCGTTCGAGATTTCTCTGGGTTGCTGTCGCGATCTGGCGGGTTCCGTGGGTCTGAAGGTAGATGGGTGTGAGTGCTTCGCTGAGACCAACGCTGAGCGAGTTCGCTCGCTTCGTCGACGACGTCGAACCGGCTGTTACAGGCGTTGGTCGCGGTCTACGGGCCGGTGGATGGTCGCGGAGCGACGGTCGATGCGTTGAGTTGGGCTTGGGAGCACTGGGACCGCCTGCAAGAAGTCGAGAACAAGCCGGCCTACCTGTTCCGGGTGGGTCAGTCGGCGACTCGTCGCTACTCGACTCGTCCATTTCCTACGCGATTGAGGGTTGAGGGTCTGGTCGAGGATCGCGAGATCGAACCGGGGTTGCTCCCGGCCTTGGAACGATTGTCGGATCAGCAACGAACGGTAGTGGTACTCGTGCACGCGTTTGGTTGGCGGCAAACCGAGGTGGCCGAGTGGTTGGAGATTTCAGTGTCGACCGCACGTGAGCACCTCGCTCGCGGCCTTCGGCGTCTTCGAGATGATTTGGAGGCAGACGATGTCAGTTGACTCCGAAGCCGCACTGGGCAAGTGAGCGCGAGATGGAATTCATCGATTCCACACTGGGTCACCGGACCCGCTGAACGAGCTCGCCGCCAGCGCACCCGAACCGGCACAGCAGCCCGATGAGGACGAGGCGATGCTCCGGCGACGCTCACTGCCCTGGCTGTTGGGAGCAGCAGCGGCGTTGGTCGCTGTCTTGATCGGTGGACTGATCGTGTTGTCGGCCGCCCGCAGCAGCGACAACGCTGTGTCGGGCCCAACCGGCGTCGAGGACGGACCCGTGGGCGGCGTCGCCGGGAGCGATCACGCGGACCAGCCACCACCCAACGTCGTCGACGACGAGGTGATCGTCTACCGAATCGAACACCGGTCGCAATCGGCGACAATTCGAGCCGCGCTGCTCGAACCCTTGAAACGATTCGGCTTCGAGGTAGACGATCGAGGCGTCGAGTCATCTGGTCTCGCTCGACCATCGTTCTACGATTGGCCCTCCAAGCTCACCGCGATCCTCGACGAGTTACCTGCCGGGACGCCCGTCGTTGCAACATTCGGTGGAAACGACAGCCAGATCCTCGTACGTGCCGACGAGACGATCGTCGCGCAGGTCGACGACCAACTGTGGGCACCTGAGGATCGCGAGCGGGTCGATGCTGTGATGAACCAGATCACCAGTGCCGGACACCCACTCGTCTGGGTCGGCGTCCCAACACCACCCGACCGCTTCAGCGCGGCGCTCGGAGAGATTCGATCCATCACCATTCAGGCCGCAGCCGCCAACGATCAGGTCACCTACGTCGATACATGGGAAATCCTCGAGAGACAGAGCATCGAGGACCACGGATCTGCCGAGCTGCAATCCCCCGACGAGTATCACCTCAGCGACGCGGGAGGCCAGGTCGTCGCTGCCGAGGTAGCCGCAGTGCTCGCTGGCCTGTAACCCACAGTTCGCTGCCTACTGCTGACTGTTCGATCCAAAGGCCAGAGCAACGCCCCTCGGTGAGCACCGACCGCCTCGGGAATAGTGGTCGATCGAGACTCGATCAACCGACCGGAAACGGCACTTCCGATCGGTCGATTGGTCGCTGGCACCCAACGATAATCCCAGTCCGAAACGCTCGGCGCCGGCTGAACCGGCGAAGTCTTCGAGGTCCGACGGTCGGTTGGGTAGCGCATAATCACTGCCGTCAGGCGGGTGCATCAGCGGGCAGGGTGAGATGCAGAAAGGTGGGCGGGACCTCCGTCCGACCTGGGGTGGCGATGCGTCAGATGACTTGGACGCTGACGCGAGTGGCGTGAGCGGCAAGCGCCTCGATGTCGGCTCGGTCTCCGGTGAGGACCGTGCCCCCTGGTTCGGCGATCGCGACGACGAGTGCATCGACGGCGGAGCCAGTTCGGGCGAGCCTGCGGAGCTCGGCGGCCCGGCGGGCGAGGTCCACGCTGACGGTCGATTCGATGATGCACGTCTTCAGGAAGCGGTTGGTGTTGGCATCGCGGCCGGCATCGCCGTGCAGCGACTCGACGAGCACCATCGTGGGCGCGAGCGGTGGCCACAACTCCTGCGCCGTCAATGCGCGGATCAGAGAGACCGACGTCTTCGTGCGCGCGGCGAGGCGCGAGAGTCCTCCGCTGTCGAGAACGAGCACGTTCAGCTGACTCGGTCGAGCGATCGGTCCCGGATGCGTCGTGCGATGGCGTCGGCTTGCGACTGCTGTCGTGTGCTCGGTTCTCCGACCTCGGCCACGAGTTCCTCGAGATATCGCGCCGTCTCGTCGAGCGCGTCCTGGCGTTCGAGCTCAGCGCGCAAGGCGATCTGGAGCAGTTCCGACGCCGGCAGGCCGCGCTTCTTCAGCTCATCGTGGAGGTCGTCGGGGAGGTACACCTGGACGCGCGGCATACGCCTAACCATACGCATATCCTGAACGCTAGGCAAGCAGTGGTTCACGCTGGGTCGTGCCCGTGGACGCCGTCGGCGCTCCAACGTCCCAGCTCGTGCCGTTCCTCTCAGGGTTACTCTCAAGTGACCCATCTCGACGCCGTGCGAGTCCACACGCTGGGGAAACGTGATGCGATGCGGATTCCCGTCCACCTCCGCCTACACCGTCGAGTCGCGACGACCGAGCCCCGTGCGGACTCCCGGAGCGCGAGCGGTCCCGTTCGTCAGTCGGACGTGATCCAGCCGGTCAGCCCAGCCTCGGTGTGTGCGGAACTAGGGAACCGATTCAGCGCGAAGGTGAATGTGGCAGGCCTCGTCTGAGGTTGCTACTGCAGCACGTCGAGGTCTCGATACACGGGAGACCAGCTGATCTCGTCGAGACGTGCCGAGATCTCGTCATCGGTGGTGTCGCTGTCCATCGAGCGTGCGAGGCCCTGGTCGACGGCGGTTCTCGCCACGGCGAACGCGACGTGGCGGGCCACATGACGGCTCTCGGTGATCGGCGGGAGGATGCCTCCGTCGCGGTTCTCGGCGGCGAGGCTTCCGATCGCGGTTGCCGCGGCGGTCAGCATCTCGTCGGAGACCGCTCGCGCCTTGACCGCGACGACACCGAGGCCGACCCCAGGGAACACGTGGACGTTGTTGACTTGGGCGATCGTCACCGAGCGGCCGCCGACCTCGACCGGGCCGAACGGGCTTCCCGTGCCGATCAGCGCAGCGCCGTCGGTCCAGGCGAGGACGTCGGCTGGGATCGCCTCGGCGCGCGGCGTCGGGTTCGACAGCGGGAGCACGATCGGCCGTTCGACCTGTGCGGCCTGGGCCCTGATGATCGCCTCGGTGAAGATTCCGGGTTGCCCGGTGACGCCGACGAGCGCGTGCGGTCCGACCCGACTGACCACGTCGAGCAGTTCGATGACACCGTCACCGTCGTCGTCCCAGTCGGCGATCTCCTCCCACGGCCGGGCGAACGGCTGCTGGAACGACGCCAAGCCCTCCATCCGATCGTGGAGTAGGCCGTCACGGTCGACCAGCCAGCATCGGCGTACCGCGTCGGGCTCCGGGACACCGGCGGCCACCATCGCTCGCACCGCCTGGCTGGCGATCCCGGTGCCGGCGGAGCCTGCGCCGACCACCACGAGGCGCAGGTCGCCGACCGCGGTGCCCGCGGTGCCGAGACCGGCGACGATCGCCGCGACGCTCACGGCCGCGGTGCCCTGGATGTCGTCGTTGAACGAGCAGATGCGATCGCGATGGCGCGCCAGGAGCCGATTCGCGTGCAGTTGGGCGAAGTCCTCCCACTGGAGCATCACGCCGGGAAACCGAGTGCGGAGTGCGTCGACGAACGCGTCGATCAGCTCGTCGTACTCGGCGCCGCGAACACGTTGGTGGCGCCAGCCGAGGTAGAGCGGATCTGACAGCAGCACATCGTTGTCGGTTCCCACGTCGAGCATCACCGGCAGGGTTCGAGCCGGATCGAGGCCGCCGCCGGCGGTGTACAACGCCAGCTTGCCGACCGGGATCCCCATCCCACCGATGCCGAGGTCACCGAGGCCGAGCACCCGTTCCCCGTCGGTCACCACGACGACGTCGACCTCGAGGTCACCGACCGCGTTGTCGAGCAGCTCCTCCACTCGATCGCGCTGAGGCCACGACAGGAACAGACCGCGCTCGCGTCGATAGATCCGCGACCACTGCTGGCACGCCAGGCCGACGGTTGGGGTGTACACGATCGGCAGCAGCTCCGCGAGGTGCCGTTCGAGAAACGCATAGAACAGCACGGAGTTGCGGTCCTGCAGCGCCCGGAGGAACACGTGCCGACCCAGATCGGTGACCTTCGACGCGTACTCCACCTCGACGCGCTGCAACTGCGTGTCGAGGTCTTCGACCACGGGCGGAAGCAACCCGTCGAGACCGAGTTGGCGGCGTTCCTCTGCCGAGAACGCGGTGCCCTTGTTCACATATCGATCCGCCAGGAGCGCTCGGCCGCGTGCTCGTCCAGGAGATTCCATCGCTGTTCAACCTACGGTGTCGACCAACCGGCGGTGTCGACCGTCGAGCGAAGGGCGTCGAGTTCGGGCTCGCGTCGTAGGATCGCGGTCTCGTGATCACAGCGACCTCTCCATCAGCTCCCCGGTCGATCCGCCCCATCACACGGGTGCTCGCGTGAACGCCGCCGGCTCGTATCTCGTTGGGCTCGACAACGGTGGCACGGCGAACAAATTCACCGTCATGAATCGCGATGGCCACTTCCTGATCGACCGTCTGGTCGAGTTGCCGAGTCGCGTCACCGAAGGGCCGTCCGCCGCGATCGGCGCCCTCCACGAGGCATTCGAAGCGGCGATCGCGTTGGCCGACATCGATCGACGTGAGGTGTTCGGGGTCGGTTTCGACACACCGGGTCCTGCGACGGCCGACGGGGTGATCTCGTCGCGCGGCGGCACCAACTTCGCGCACGACGGCTGGAAAGGCTTCGACTTCCGGACAGCGCTCGAGGACGAGCTGGGCCTGCCGGTCGTCTACAGCAACGATGCCAATGCGGCGGCCCTGTATGCCCACCACGAGCACTTCGGGGCAGTTGGCGGAGAGCGATCGTCGGTCTCCGCGATCGTGGGGACCGGCCTCGGCGGCGGCGTGATCGAGAGCGGGCGGATCGTGAAGGGCGCGGCCGGGATGGCCGGCGAACTCGGACACGTCCACATCCCTCTGGACGGCCTGCTCGAGGAGGGGCAACCGACGCCGAGGTGCAATTGCGGTTTCGTCGGTGATGCCGAGAGCATTGCGTCGCTCACCGGTATCCGGAACAACCTCCTGCCCTACTGGTTGACGCGCTACCCCGACCACGAGCTCGCGAGCCTCGAGCCGCTCGATGCCGCCAAGCAGGTGCGTGGCTTCGGTGAGCGAGGCGACGAGATGGCGCTCCAGGTCTTCGAGCAACAAGCGATGGCGCTCGGCCGACTGTTCACCATCGCCGCCAACTTCACCGACCCCGACCTGTACCTGCTCGGCGGCGGCGTCGTCGAGGCCGAACCATCGTTCCGCGATTGGTTCCTCCGACGGGTCGAAGAACACACGTTGTTGCGCGACGAGCAGCGCAAGGTTGCTTCGTTCGCACTCGTGACCGACCTCGACATGGCCGGCGCCCGCGGATCGGCAATCGCGGCGCTGGCCGTGCTCGGCCACCGCTGACCCGCGATCGGGTGAGGGGCAGGGCGCCCCGAGGGGAGTCCAACTCGGGTGCCGTGACATGATCGGACGGGGTGCCGACCATGCCGGCCCATCATCGATCCACGGCGAGCGAGGAGTGATCATGACCGTTGCCGAAACCGGACGTCCTGCGGGAACCGCCAGCTACGAGAGCTTCGAGGTGTCGTCGTTGACACCTCATCTGGGAGCGGAGGTGGACCGACTCGATCTCTCGCAGCCGCTCGACGAACGTCAGCTCCGCGACCTGCGCCAGGCGTTCGCCGACTGGGGCGTGCTCGTCTTCCGGAATCAACATCTCGACCGGGAAGCGCACAAGGCGTTCGGCCGGTACTTCGGCGAACTCCACGTTCACCCGATGAATCACGCACGTGAGACCGACCCGGAGGTGCTGATCGTCAAGACCACGAAGGATTCGCCGTACACGGCGGGCGATGCGTGGCACACCGACGTCACCTGCGATGCCATCCCACCGCTCGCGTCGGCGCTCTACATCACCGAGACGCCCGAGGTCGGTGGCGGCGACACGCTCTACGCCGACATGTACCTCGCGTACGAACTGCTGTCACCCGCGATGCAGTCGTTCCTCGAGGGGCTCACCGCGGTTCACGACGGAGGGATGCCGTACGTCGGCAGCTACGGATCGACGCCACCCGAGGGTGGCTATCCGCGCAGTGAACATCCTGTCGTCGCCGTCCACCCCGTCACCGGCCGCAAGGTGCTCTACGTGAACAGCGGTTTCACGTCGCACATCACGGGTCTGCGGCGGTGGGAGAGCCGGGCGCTGCTCGACATGCTGTTCGAACACATCGCCACGACACCGCGGCTGCACTGCCGCGTGAGGTGGGAGCCGGACACGTTGACCCTGTGGGACAACCGGTGCACGCAACACCACGCCGTGTGGGACTATCACCCACACAGCCGCTACGGCGAGCGTGTCTCGGTCATCGGACCGGATCGACCGGCGGGCGTACAGCACAGCTGATCCGGGCGGCGCTGACGATCGGTGCACGGTCCGACATCGTGTTGCCGCTGGCGGTCAGACCGCTCGATGCCGGGTAGCGGCGCCGAGGATGGTGCCGGCGGATCCCCACAGAGTCCCCGGTCGCATCCCCGAGTCGTCGCGCGACAAGACTGACGCACCGAGGAGGAGACATGAACGGTGCCGAGAGTCTGTTGCGCACGCTGGTGAACGCCGGTGTCGAGGTGTGTTTCGCGAACCCGGGGACGTCGGAGATGCACTTCGTCTCCGCGGTCGACAGGGTCGAGGGGATGCGACCGGTGCTCGGGCTGTTCGAGGGGGTGGTGACGGGCATGGCCGACGGCTATGGCCGCATGGCCGAGCGGCCGGCGGCGACCCTGTTGCATCTGGGCCCTGGACTCGCGAACGGGTTGGCCAACCTCCACAACGCGCGGAGGGCAGCGACGCCGATCGTGAACATCGTCGGCGACCACGCCACGTACCACGCCCAGTACGACGCACCGCTCGCCTCCGACATCGTCGGCTTCGCTCGCCCGGTGTCGGGTTGGGTCCACTCGTCGAAGAGCGCTGGCTCGGTCGCGGCGGATGGTGCCCGGGCCGTTCGGGCCGCTCGTTCGGCCCCCGGCCAGATCGCGTCGCTGATCGTTCCCGCGGACGTCGCATGGCTCGATGCGGGCCCGCCGGCGGATCCGCTGGCGGTCGCTGCGCCGTCGCCGGTGTCGTCGGCCGCGGTCGGTGCGGCGGTCCAGGCGCTGCGCAACGGAAAGCGCACCGCGCTGTTGCTGCGCGGCGCGTCCCTGCGTGGCGACGGTCTCGCCGCTGCCGGTCGAGTCGCCGCCGCCACCGGTGTTCGGTTGTTCTGCGACACGTTCGCCCCGCGCCTCGAGCGCGGCGCAGGCCGAGTGGTCGTCGAGCGCCTGCCCTACTTCGCCGAGCAGTTGGTCGAGACGCTGGCGCCGATCGAGCAGCTGATCCTGGTCGGATCGACACCACCGGTCGCCTTCTTCGCCTACCCCGGCAAGCCGAGCTGGTGCTCACCGGAGGGCGCTGAGATCCTGCATCTCGCTCAGCCCCACGAGGACGGCGTTGGCGCATTGGCCGAGGTCGCGGAAGTTCTCGGCGCGGTGGCTGCCGGCGCGGTCGCGCCTCTTCAGGTGCCCGATCAGCCGACCGGATCGTTCGATCAGTTCACGATCGGGCAGGTGATTGCACGCCTGCTTCCCGAGGGAGCGATCGTGTCCGACGAGTCGGCCACCTCTGGCCTGGGGCCGGCGCTGGCGTTGGCGACCGCGGCACCGCACGACGTGCTCTCGCTCACCGGCGGCGCGATCGGCCAGGGGCTGCCGCTGGCCGCGGGTGCAGCCGTGGCGTGCCCGGATCGCAAAGTGGTGTGTCTGCACGGCGACGGCGGTGCGATGTACACGGTGCAGGCGCTGTGGACGATGGCGCGTGAGCAGCTCGACGTGACCACGGTGATCTTCGCCAACCGCTCCTACGGCATTCTCAACATCGAGCTGCAGCGCGTCGGCGCCGACAGCGGCCCGCAGGCGCTGTCGATGCTCGACATCGGCAACCCCGACCTCGACTGGGTGTCGCTCGCGACCGGTATGGGTGTCGAGGCGGTGCGGGTCGACGAGATCGGCGCGTTCAGCGATGCGTTCGCGTCGGCGATGTTGCAGTCCGGCCCACGTCTCATCGAAGCGGTGCTGTAGCTCGGCCGCGACGCGACTGCGCAGGCTCGGATCAGCGGGTCATGCGGCCGGTCTCGTGCGCCCAGATGGCGATCTCGACCCGGTTCCTCGCGCCGAGCTTGCCCATCAGGCTGGCGATGTGTGTCTTCACGGTGCTGAGGCTGATGTGCAGGTCGGTGGCGATCTCGGCGTTGGTGCGCCCACGAGCGATGGTGAGGAGCACCTCCTCCTCGCGTTCGGTCAATGCGTCGATCGGTTCGGCAGGCCGCCCGCCTGCACCCGTCGCCGAGAACGTCTCCAGCAACCGCACGGTCACGCTCGGGGCGATCAACGCGTCACCGTTCGCCGCCGCCTCGATCGCCTGAACGAGCAACTCGGGGCCGGCGTCCTTCAGGAGGAAACCGCGGGCGCCCGCCTTCAGTGCGCCGTGTACGTACTCGTCGAGGTCGAACGTGGTGATCACGACGACGGCGAGCGGGTCGTCGACGCCGGGGCCGGCGAGCAGCCGCGTCGCCTCGATGCCATCGAGTTCGGGCATGCGGATGTCGACGAGGCAGACGTCGGGGCGGAGGTGACGGGCCCGCTCGACGGCGTCGCGTCCATTGGAGACCTGGGCGACGACCTCGATGCCCGGCTGCGCATCGAGGATCATCGACAACCCGGTCCGCACGAGATCTTGGTCGTCGGCGACGAGCACCCGGATCATGCGTGGACACCAGCCTTCGGCAACGTGGCCACCACGGACCAGCCCCCGCCCGCACTCGGACCCGACGTCATCGTGCCGCCGAGCAGCTTCGCCCGTTCGTCCATCCCGAGCAAGCCGTAGCCGGTCGTGTCCGAGGTGGGTGCGCTCGCCGCCGTCCCGTCGTCCGACACCGTGAGTTCGACCCGGTCGTCGTGACCGACGACGCTGACCGACACGCGGCTGGCGTGGCTGGCGTGGCGGACCGCATTGGTGATCGACTCCTGAGCGATCCGGTAGACGGCCGCATCGACCAGAGGACCGAGATCGTCGAGGTCGCCCGACAGTTCGACGTCGATGCGCAGTGTGCCCGAGGCCCGATCGGCGAGCCGATGGAGGTCGCCGACGCCACCCTGCGGTGTTCGTGAGGCATCGTTGCTGCCACGCAGCGCACCGACCATCGCCCGCATCTCCGCCAGAGTGCGTTTGGCGGTCTCCTCGATCACGGCGAGCGTCTCGACGGCTGCCTCGGGGTGCTGGGCGGCGACGGCCTGGCCGGCCTGGGCCTGGACCGCGATTGCCGACACGTGGTGGGCCACGATGTCGTGGAGTTCGCGTGCGAGCTGCTCGCGTTCGCGCAGCTTGACCTCTTCGAATTCGCGCTGGCGCAGGGTGCCGCGGGTGCGCACGGCGATCCCCACTGCGGCGGTGAATGCGAGCACCATGAACCCACCGATGGCATCGCCGATCGTGCCTGCATCCGTGGTGATCCCGACGAACCAGGCGACCAGCAGGATGCCGACACCGATGGCGGCATCGCGCCCGGATCCCCATCGGAACAGGCAGTACGGGATCACGAGCAGGAACGCCAGTGAGTTGTAGCCCGCCGCCGGACCGCCGTTGATCCAGACGGCAAGGCTCAGTCCGTTGACGGTGGCGAACGCAAGGATCGTCATCGCCAACGGGTGCTGGCGGCGAGGGAGGACCGTGGCCGCAACCGCGAGCGAGACGAGCAGCGTCGGGACGGGCCACGGGACGTCGTCGCGCACGAGCATCTCGATCATCGAGCCGACGACGATTGCGGCTGCCACCGCCCAGTCGCGCCACACCCGCGTGGGGGCGTCGGGCACGCGAGGTTCGGCGAGGAGGCTGCGGACGACGGACGGGACCACGTACGACAGCGTACGGAACCGCCGTACCCGTCCGGATCGGCCGAAAGGACGACTGTGCCTCGGCCGATCGACCGTCGAGAACTGACCGTTGCGCCGATGCCGCAGCACCCGCCACGCCGTCACCATGGTCGGCGTCCCCACAACCCCTGCCGAATCCATTCAAGGAGTCCTTCGATGTCCACTGCCCTGTATCGCCTCGGGCGATTCGCCGCCCGTCGACCATGGCGCGTGATCGGCGCCTGGTTCTTCGTGGCGGTCGCCGTGATCGCTGCATCGTCGTCGTTCGGGCGTGAGCTCGAGGACTCGTTCGCCGTCCCGGGCCTCGACTCGCAGCTGGCCACCGATCTGCTCTCCGCCGCCCAGTCAGACCGGGCGGGTCTCACTGCTCGCGTGGTGGCGACACCGGCCGATCCGGACGTGACGTTCTTCGATTCGGCCGATGCCCGAGCGGGTCTCGCCGATCTTCGCGCAGGGCTGGCCGACCTCCCGAACGTCCTCGCGACGTCGGATCCGGTCTCGACGCTCGCGCTCGGGCCTGGCGATGCCGCCGCGAGCGGCGAGGTTTCGGCCGACGGCCGGGTCGTGCTCATTGCGATCCAGTACCCGGTGATGGAGTCGCTCGATGCCGGTGACCTCGACAACCTCAAGGACGCGGTGGAGGAGGTTCGTGCCGACTCGCCACTGCAGATCGAGATGGGCGGTGACCTGTTCCTCAACTTCGAGGAGCCCGAGAACAACGCCGCCGAGTTGATCGGGCTCGTGGTCGCGATGGTCATCCTGCTCGTTGCCTTCGGCTCGGTGATCGCCATGGGTCTGCCGATCGGGCTCGCCGTGTTCGGCCTCGCCCTCGGCATCGCCTCGATGTCGTTGATCAACTACGTGATCGACATCCCGAGCTGGGCGCCGCAGATGGCGAGCATGATCGGGCTCGGCGTGGGGATCGACTACGCACTGTTCATCGTCACCCGCCATCGCGAGTTCCTCGCCCGTGGCATGACGGTGGAGGAGTCGGCCGGGCGTGCGGTCGCGACCGCCGGCCAAGCGGTGATCTTCGCCGGCGGCACCGTGGTGATCGCCATCCTCGGCCTCGCCGTCGCGGGCGTTCCGTTCATGACGGCCGCCGGCGTCGCGACGTCGGTGATCGTGGCGCTGATGGTGGTCGCGTCGGTGACGCTGTTGCCGGCGCTGCTCGGGTGGAGCGGCCACGCCATCAACCGGTTCGGCATCCACCGTCGTCAGCACACCTCCGGCACTGCCGGTGCGGGCTGGGCGCGCTGGGGGCGGCACGTGTCGCGCCATGCAGTCGTCTATGCGGTCGGTACGACGACATTCCTGCTCGCGCTCACTGCGCCGGTGCTCGACCTGCAACTCGGGTTTCCCGACGAGGGGACGCTGCCGACGAGCCGCACCGAGCGCCTGGCGTACGACCTCACCGCCGATGGCTTCGGCCCGGGCGTCAACGGCCCGCTGGTGGTGGCCGTCGACATCTCCGCCGACGCGACCGTCGTCGATCCGCTCGCCGCGGCGATCGCCACCGACCCGGGTGTGGCCGCCGTGGCTCCTCCCGAGGTCGACGAGGTCTCCGGCGTCGCCACGATCGTTGTCGTGCCGCGTTCGTCCCCGCAGGACGCCACCACGTTCGACACGGTGCAGCGCCTCCGCAGCGACGTGTTCCCCGCCGTCCTCGACGGCACCGCAGCGACGGCGCACATTGGCGGCCAGACCGCCAGCTTCGGCGACGTCGCCAACCGCGTCACCGAACGGCTCCCGTGGTTCATCGCTGCGGTCGTCGTGCTGTCGTTCCTGCTGCTGATGGTGGTGTTCCGGTCGATCCTCGTGCCGCTGAAAGCCGCACTGCTCAACCTGTTGTCGATCGGTGCCGCCTATGGCGTGCTGGTGATGGTGTTCCAGTGGGGGTGGGGCAAGGATCTGATCGGCCTCGAGGGGCCGGTGCCGATCGTGTCGTTCATCCCGATGTTCATGTTCGCCGTGCTGTTCGGGCTGTCGATGGACTACGAGGTCTTCCTGCTCTCGCGGGTCCGCGAGGAGTACGTGGCCACCGGCGACAACGACGCCTCGGTCATCAACGGCATCGCCAGCACCGCTCGCGTGATCACATCGGCGGCGCTGATCATGATCTCGGTGTTCGCCGGCTTCGTGCTCGGAGACGACCCCGTCATCAAGATGATGGGCCTCGGGCTCGCCGTGGCGATCCTCGTCGACGCCACGATCGTGCGGATCGTGCTGGTGCCGGCGACGATGAAGCTGATGGGCGACGCCAACTGGTGGCTGCCCGGCTGGCTCGATCGTCTCCTGCCGAGGGTCGACATCGACGGTGAGACCAACCTCCCCGACCCCGAGATGGAACCGGTTGCGGTCGGCGACGCACCTGCCGACGAGCGCGAGTTGGTCGGCGTCTGATCGATCGGTCTACGCGACGCCGAGTCGCTTCGCGGCACGTCTGGCCGCGGCGGGGCCCGCAAGCAGACGAAGCAGGATCAGGCCGTCGATCACGGCGATCGCGGCTTCGGCCTCGGCTCGGCGTTCGCGGTGCACTTCCGGCGAGGAACAGCATCACCCAATCGATCCAGGCTTCGATCAGTTGCGGCACCAGGGTTGCGAATGGCGCCCGCCCCGTCGCGGCGAGGCCGTTGGCCTCGAAGAAGAGCGCAAAGATCTGGTCCGTCTCGTCACGGGCGAGTACGGGCCAGGCCACTCGAGCGAGTTCGAGGTGATTGGCGGCCGGCGTTGCGAACGCCGCGCCGAGGGTCTCCTGCAGCTGGAGCCCCATCGACATCACGACCTCGGTGATCAGGTCGTCCTTCGTCGGGAAGTAGTACACGACCGTGCGGTCGTTGATACCGAGCCGCTTGGCGACGCGTCCGAACGTGAGCTGGCTCAGGCCGTCGTCCAACGCGGCGGCGAGTGCCCCGTCGAGAATCTCCTGTTTGGTGTGTCGGTAGCCCATCCTGGCCTTGACTGTAGTGATCACTACGAATAGAGTCTGAAGTCGTCACTACAGATCATGCCAAACCGCAGCGCTCCCGCAGCGACGGCAGGACCCGAGGAGTTCGAAAATGCCCACGATGACCCCCGCCGAAGCATCCGACCTGTTCCGCCGCGAGCCGGACCGTTTCCTCGATGTCGGCGCCGGCGAAGCGGCGTACCGGGTCGTCGGCTCCGGCCCCGACGTCTTGTTCGTCCACGGCTGGCCGGTGAGCGCCGCGACGTACCGCCTGCTGCTCCCGCATCTCGTCGACCATGTCACGTGCCACCTGATCGACCTGCCGTCCGCTGGGTCGAGCCGCTTCGACGCCGACACGCCGATGTCGATCCAGCAGCACATCGAGTCGGTGCGCAGGGTGGTCGATCTCCTCGAACTCGATCAGGTCGCGGTGGTCGGCCACGACAGCGGCGGGATGATCGCCCGCCACGCCATGGTCGGCGACCCGCGCCTGCGTGCGATGGGGCTGATCAACACCGAACCACCGGATCCGAGCTGGCGCTTCAAGTCCTTCATCGCCGCTCGGCACCTCCCCGGTCTGAGTGCCGGTCTCGGGTGGGTGGCCGGACAAGCCGCGCCTCGTGCGGTCCAAGGCGGTGTTCGGTGATGCATTCGCCGATCGTTCACTGCTCGGCGGCGAGTTCGCGGAGTTCTTCCTTGCTCCGCTGCACGAGATCCCCGCCCGCCGGGACGCTGCGGTGAAACTGTTGCGCTCCTTCGACATGAGCCACGTCACCGATCTCACCGACATCCACCGTCGGCTCGACGTTCCGGTGCAGTTGGTGTGGGGTGACCAGGACCCGTTCTTCCCGGTCGACCGGGCTCGGGCGATGGTCGCCGAGTTCCCCGACGCGCAGATCGAGGTGATCGAAGGAGCCGGACTGTTCTCGCACGAGGAACGCCCCGCCGACGTCGCCAAGGCGCTACTGCCGACGCTCACCGGAATCCGCTGACGAACTCGTCGTACGCCGACCACTCTGCCTTGCCTGGGTGCACTTGCGCTCGGCAAGGATGTGCTGATGCAACCGGGGCACATCGCGCACGTCGCTGAACTCGGGAGACTGATGCTCGATGGCGACGTCGAGATCACGGGATCCGACCCTGCACTCGCCACGCCCTGGCCGGTCGGTGAGATCGCAGCCGTCGCGCTGGCTCGTTGTGGGGTTGCAGCGGCTCGACTCGCTCGACGGGTCGGTGGCGATCCTGGGTCGGTGCGAACCGACGTCGGTGATGCGGCTGCGGCGACGATCGGTTTCGCGGTCATGCGCGTCGACGGCGAATCGATGGCGCGCACGAACGCCGACAATCCATGGGTGGGTCGCTATCGGTGCGCGGACGGACGGTGGATCCATCTTCACGGTGGCTTCCCGGCGCTCGCCGAACGGTTGGCGTCGCTGCTCGACCTGCCCGTCGGGGCCAACGAGGCGACGATCGCTGCGGCGGTGAGCGGGTCGGAGTCGGCCTCGCTGGAGGACGCGATCGCGAAACGGCGCGGCTGCTCGGCGATCATCCGCACCGAGGACGAATGGCGCGAACACGAACAGGGCCAACTCGTGCACACCTGGCCGAACGTCGTGGTCGGCACTCGTGGCGTGGCTGCGTCGACGAGATGGGTGCCGTCGGCGACTCGGCCGCTCGACGGGCTCCGCGTGCTCGACCTCACCCGGGTCCTCGCCGGTCCGACCTGTGGGCGAACGCTGGCGGCATTCGGCGCCGACGTGCTCCATGTGCGCGGGCCCAACGTCCCGGTCGTGCCGGCGTTCGTCGTCGACACGGGCCACGGCAAGCGCCAGGCCCAAGCCGACTTCACAGCAGCGGATTCATTCGCAGCGCTCCGTCAGGTGGCGCTCGATGCCGACGTGGTCGTGCAGGGCTACCGTCCGGGCGTCGTTGCTCGGTATGGCCTCGACGAGGACTCACTGCGGGCCGATGGTTTCGCCGGGGTCTTCGCCTCGGTATCTGCGTTCGGCCACGACGGACCGTGGGCTGATCGCGCCGGGTGGGAGCAGCTGGCCCAGGCGGCGAGCGGTTTGTGTCTGGACCCGCTCGGCGTCGACAAACCGGTGATGCTTCCGTGCGCTGCGACCGACTACGTCACCGGTTTCGTGATGGCTGCGGGGGTCATGGAGGCGCTCGATGCATCCCTTGGCGATGGCGACGCTCGCCGTGTCGACGGCTCGCTCTGTCAGACCGCGGCGTGGATCCTGCGAGTCGGCCGACTCGGCGAGGTCACGAGTCCCTCGGGGTTCTCGCCGGAACTGCAACGATCGGAGACCGGGTTCGGGGTCGTCGACCATCTCGGTCCGTGCGTCGAGATCGACGGAATCGACGTCGGCTGGTCACATCCCACCACACCGCTCGGGGAGGGAACATTGTCGTGGTGAACACCTTCGAATTCACTGCTGAGCTGTGGCGTTACACCGGGAAAGCGGCCTGGTACTTCGTGACGTTGCCCCACGACGTCGCCGACGACATCGACGAGATCACCGGTGACACACGGCGCGGGTTCGGATCGGTGCGCGTCGAGGTGACCGTCGGCGCCACGACGTGGAACACCTCGATCTTTCCCGACACCAAGTCACAGTCGTTCATCCTCCCCGTGAAGAAGGCGGTCCGACTCGCCGAGGATCTCGACGATGGCTCGCCCGTGGCTGTGCACCTCACCCTCGTCGACCTCTGACGCTCCATTCGACCTGGTCAGGGAATGACTTTTGCCCCTGGGGGTATCGCGAGCCCAGGCCGACAATGGATCCAGGCCGCGTCGGCCGAGGACGGGAGTGTCATGCAAGGGCGAAGTCGCAACGTGCCGATCATCGCAGCGCTGGTCGTCGGCATCGGGATGATCGTTGCGCCGTTCGTGTTCCAGATGTTCGGGCGGGCGCCGCTCGGTGGCGACATGATCGATGACTTCGAGCCGTACATGACGATCGAAAAGGTCGAGCAGTTCCGCGGATACCTGGAGGAGATCGACGCCGCCAACACCGAGTCGATCGAATCGCTCCGCGTCGCGCTGGTCGAGTCCGGCGCCGTCGCCGAGGCGGACTACGACGTCGTGCTCGCCTCGGTCGTCAACCTGAACGAGCAGTGGCCGGCGGTCGACGCCGACATGACCGATCTGATCGATCGCATGGAGGGAAACCTCGACAACTACGCGGCCGTTGCCGCGCTCCCGCCCTTCCCGATGTTCCCGTGGTTCTTCGTCGTCCCCGGCGCGCTGATCGTCGTGGCCGCCGGCGTTGCGCTCTATCAGCGTCGCACGCCGTCCAACCGTGCCCGCCCCGCCCTCTGGGTGCTGTTCGGCCTCGGCATCGCCGTCACCGCGGCACCAGTCGCGTTCCAGATGTTCGACCGAGCGCCGCAGGGTGCCGACATGATCGACGACTTCCGCCCGATGATGACTCGCGAGCGCGTCCAGGCCGTGCAGGGCTACTTCATCACGCTCGGAGCCGCCGAGGGGCAGTTGCGAGCGAACGCGCTGCCGCTGCTCGCCGAAGCCGGCGGCGACCCGACCGGATTCCCCGCGATCAGTCAATGGTCCACCGACTGGCCGACGATCCTCACCAACTTCAACCCGATGGTCGCCACGATGAGCGACAACGTCGACAACTACGAAGCCGTCGACGCCCTGCCCTCGTTCGACCTCTTCCCCTGGTTCTTCGTCATCCCGGGCGCGCTCGTCGCGATCTTGGCCCTGGTGGCCATGCGCTCGCGTCCGCCGGCCGCTGATGAGGTCGCATCTTCCCCCAACAACCCGGTCTCGGCCGGCAAGGAGTCATCATGACCAACCACCTCACCCAGCGGCGCCTCCTCGCCGCGCTCGCCGCGACCACGCTCGTGCTGGTCGCATGCGGGAGCGACGACGATGCCAGCAGCGATACCGACGCGACCACGCAGGAGACTGCCGCCGCCGACGTGACCGAGACGACCGAGGCGATGGCGGAGGAGACCGCTCCGCCTGCAACCGAGGCCCCGACCACCGAGCCGGCGGCGATGTTCGAGGGCGACCTCGTGGGCCTGTTCTCGATCGACGACGCCGTGTGCGACGCGGCTGACGTCAGTGGCTCGTACTTCCGGATGCTCCAGCCGGATGGCAACTACATCCCGAACTCCGACTCGGCGTGCGTGGACGTCACGTACTCCGGGCTGACCGCCGGAACCGACGGCGGACTGGTGACCGGGGCGTATCAGGAAGCGCCGGATCCCGCGTTCGACGACACCGGAAACGCAACTGCCGATGCGATCTTCGCTCCGGTGACGTTCTTCGCCGTCGCGTTCGCCGGTGCAACCGACGCTGCAGAAGCGACGCCGATGCTGACCGCGTCCGACGGCGTGCTCACCGGTGACGTGTCGGCGTTCACCGCCTACTACGGCGGTGGGAGCTTCAACCAGGGAGCGCCGAAGCCTGATGGCAGCGGCGACGCCCCCATGGGGACCATCGACCCCGAGACCGGCGCCTACGTGCTCGACTGGACCAGCCTGATCTCAGGAGGCTCCTTCGATGGCTTCACCGGCGTATGGCACCTCGAGGGCACGTTCACCCCGAACTCCTGAACGTCCCTACCACGTTCCCCGCCCGCCGCACAGCGGCCGCTCATGACTGGCTTTTCGCCACTCGACGGTGAGCTGCTCCCAGGCGTGCGTCGGGACGACGGCACCCGGACTTCGACTAGCGTCCTGACATGTCGAAAGACCGAATCGATCGCCACGTCGAGTTCCGTCTGGCTTCCGTCGACGCGCTCGCCAAGGTGCTGCCCGGAGCTGCAGACGATGGTGATCTCACGGTGCTCGTGGAACACACCGTGAACCAGACGCTGCAACGGGATCTGTTCGCGGGGGCATGGGCGCAGGCATGGGTGGAGGACGACTCGGTCGTCGTCAGCATCGTGAGCCCCGCCGGCGACCTCTCGCCGTACCGGACCAAGCTCCCGGCGTTCGTCGAAGCGGCCATGGTCGGGTTCGCCGAATACGACGTGGGTCCGCAGGAATTGAGGCTCCCGATCTCCAGCTTGGCCAACGTGAACTTGATGTTCCCGTTCGGGTTGGCGTTGGCGCGTTCCCGATCGGTGCACTTCTTGCACTTCCCACCGAGCGAGAGCAGCCAGTTCGTCGACTACCTGTACGACCCGACGACGCGCCGATGGGAGGAGATGCTGATACTCAACGGCGCCGACCCGTTCGCCACGTCGTTGATCGAGCGGATCGTCGACCTCGTTCCCCTTGCAGCAGGCGGCGGTGACGCTGCGGACATCCGGCCCTTCGACGGTTACTTCAGCGGGTACGTCTCGGCGATGTTGCGCGTCGCTCTGTCGCGGACCGACGTCGGGGTCACTCAGCCCGTCGTCGCCGGCGGCGGCCCGGTGATGGCGTGGCTGACGGCGCAGTTCGGGCGCGAGGTGACCGGGCAGGTGGGAAGAGACCAGTTGCAGGTCCTCGATCTCGTGGTGCTGCCGCTGCTCGACGCCGACTGCCCGAGTCCGGTGTTGTGCAGCAATCATCCGAGCAAGTACTGCTTCATGCTCGACGATCCCACGACGACCCCTGCCGAGAAGGTCAGCGTGATGCGTCAGGACCTGATCGCATCAGCGTGGCAGGTGCGGATGGCGGCGGACTGGTCGCTCGATCCACGGGCGGTGCTCGATGAGCTGACTCGGTACTGGGACGAACACCCCCAGCTCGTCCAGGAGCAGGTGGAACTCCACGACGTGATGTTCGGATCGAAGCCGTCGCCGGCACCGCCCGTCACGGCGCCGCCGGTGCACCACCTCGTCGAACCGGCACCCCAGCACCCCTGACAGTCGTCCGCCGTGCACTCGTGCGTCAGGCGTCGCCGCCTGATCGCGTGGTCGGCAATGCGAGCAGCGCGGCGCACCGCTGCGCATATGCGATCAGCGCCTCGTCGTCTGGGTCGATCGACATCGCGTCGTCGATCAGGCGTGCTGCAGCAACGGCGTCGCCGTGGCGAAGCGCATCGAGCGCCTGACCGAATAGCGTGAGCGTTCGCCGCTTCGCCGCTTGGCGATCCGCAGGTTCGGCGTCGAGCACCTCGTAGATGTCGAACGGTTGGGTCTTGCCCTTGACGGTCACGCTGTCGACATGCCGAAGTGAGTAGGCCGACGAGTCGGCGAGACGTTGGTAGGTCCCCTCGCCGATGAGGAACTGGGCCCCGTAGGTCTTCGTCAGTTGTTCGATGCGCGAGGCGGCGTTGACGGTGTCGCCGATCACCGTGCACTGGATTCGTTCGACTCCTCCCACGGTGCCGAGCAGGAGCGGGCCGGTGTTGACCCCGATTCCCATCCGGAGCTCCGGGCGGCCGGTCCGACGTTGCAGGTCGTTGAAGTCTCCGAGTGCTCGGCTCATCGCGATGCCGGCGCGCACGGCATCGTCGGCGGGTCCTTCGAAGAGGGCCATGATCTCGTCGCCGGCGAACGAATCGATGTAGCCACCCGCTGCGGAAATGGTCGGTTCGAGGCTTCCGAAGTAGTCGTTGAGCAGTGCGATCACCTCGGCGGGATCGAGTCGCTCGGCGAGTGTCGTGAACCCGCGTAGATCGGCGAACAGGACGCTCATCTCCTTCGCGACGGCGTCGCCCAACTCGACGTCGCCGATGTCAGCGCGTTCGAGACTCTCCAGGAACTGTCGGGGGACGAATCGCTGCTGCGCTCGTGCGATGCGAACCTGTTCCGCGAAGAGTTCGGCGTTGTCGAACGACACGAGCGCCTGCGCCGCCAGCAATCGAATCACCTCGGCCCGATCGTCGGTGAAGACATTCCGCGCCAGTTCGTTCTCCATGTAGATCGCACCTTCGAGACGACCGGTTCGTGTCATCGGGATGCAGATGAGCGACTGCGGGGCTCGACTCGTCAGATACGTGTCGCGCGAGAACCGCCCTGCGTTGTCCGGGCTGTTGATCAGGACCACCTCGCCGGTCCGCAGCACATGGTTGACGATCGACATCGGCACGACGGCTTCGATGTCGTCACCGGACGATGTGATGGTCGCGTCCGCGGCGGCGTGTTCGGTCTCGACGGTGACCACGCCCCCGCGGCGAACCAGGAAACACGCGCGACGGGCACCCGCATTCTCGAGCAACACCGGCAGGGTGCGTTCCCACAGGTTGTCCAAGGCCAGGTCTCCCGCGATCGCCTGCGACGCCTTGATCACCGACTCGAGATCGAGTGCAGCGCCGGTCAGTTGGTGGCTCGATCCGGATCCGGAACCCGACCGATCGGGGGCGGCCAGCGGCTCGTCCAGCAAGACCGTGAACTCCTCGCTCAGCAGGTCGACCTTGCGCTGTGCGCCCCAACGGTCGAAGAGGCGACGTGCGGCGCGCACGTACCCCTCCGCGGCCCGCTCACGTCCGACGCCCAACAGGCAACGCGCCGTTCGTTCGTGGATCGTCGCTTCGTCGCGCAAGTATCCATTGGCGCGTGCCGAGGCCGCGGCATCGTCGAAACGTGCGACTGCCGCATCGATCTCGCCGTCGAGGCGGAGCAACTCGGCCTCCATCAGCAACTGGAGGTGCAGGAAGTTCGCCGGACAGTTGGCGGCCCACGCCGTCATCTCGGCCAGATCGGTGGCGAATCGGTCTGCCCTCGCTCGGCGGACGTCGAGGTCCAGTCCCGTCTCGTCCGCCAGGGTCAGGAACGCGACGATCTTGTAGCGAACGAGCTGCGGCAAGCTCATCGCCGATGCCATCAACGTGTCCTGGATCCGGATGTGTGCCATCGCCTCCGCATGGTCGCCGTGCAGGAACGCGATCTCGGTCTTGTAGATGTGGTAGTTCGCCACACCGGTCATGAACCGTCGATCGAGCATTCCCTGCAGGCAGGCCTCTTCGTCGAACGTGTCGTCGGTGAGCGACGTCGGTCCCGTGGTCGCGCCCATGAAGCAGAGCTGCATCTGCAGGAAGAGCGTTCCCGAATCGAGCGAGTCCTGGTACCCGCTGTCCCGCACGATCTCGAGGTACTGGCGGTGCAGTGCGGACGCCGCAGCGAGGTCGAGTGTGGGATCCCAGATGATGCAGTCCTGGGCGCTGTACGCGAGGTACAACAGGTCGCCGGACTGGTAGCCCGCTTCGATTCCCCGTCGGAACCACGGCGTCATCGTCGCCCAGGGCTGGTTCCAGTGATGGATGAACATCGCGTAGAGGTAGATGACCCGAGATTTGAGCGCCACATCGTCGAACTGTTCGTTCATCGCCACTGCGAGCCGGCCGTACCTGTACCCGAGCGCAGGGTCGTTGCCTGCTCCGCACAGCAACATGCCGTAGGCGGCATAGGCGAAGGCTGCCTCGGAGCTGTTGCCGTGGGCCAACGAGATGTTCACCGACCTGAGCACGAGGAAGGGGAAGAGGCTTCCGCTGCCTGACAGGAACGCCGCGGGGAAGATCTCCATCAGCAATCGAACCGCAGCGACCTGGACCGGATCGTCGAGGCGAGGCGCGTCGATCAGCTCCTCGATCGCGCGCGAGCCGAGATGCGTGTGCACCAGTGCGAACTCGGCGTCGATGTCCGACTGGTCGGGCTCCGGAGGGAAGGCCACACCGAGCAGTGCCAGGCCCTCGATCGCCGACTCGATCGACGCTTCCATCCGGCCGATCGTGGCGTATTGACGTGTCCGCACCGACAGGAGCTCGGCCCGCTCGAGGTCGGTGCGGGCATGGGCGAGCAGCAGGTCGATCTGTTCGTCGGCGACGTCCTGCAGACCGGTCAGGTACGCGCACAGCTGGTACTGCCGGGCGACAGCATTGGTGAGTTCGTATGCCGAATCCCACGAATCGGCAGGGAGCAGGGTCCGCGCCACGACGAGCAGATCGAGCGCAGCCGAGTAGGCCGACGACTCGGTGGCGCGTCGAGCAGCGCTCAGGTTCATCTCCGCCAGCGACATCCGTTCATCGGGGTCGTCGATCAACGCCACGGCCCGGTTCAGGTGTCCGACGGTCTCCATGAGGTCACCGCCGTTCGCCGTATGCGAGCGCATCAGACGTCCGACGCTGAGATGCACGGCCGTGCGTTCGTCGTGCGGGATCAACTCGTACGCCGCGAGGTGCACGCGGTCGTGGCGGAACGCGTACCGGGGGTTCGGTGCGTCTCCGACCGGCCCGGTTCGAGGTGCCCCGAGCGTCGCGACGTGGCCGACGATCCGGTAGCCCTCGTCGAGCGGCAACACGAAGCCACTCTGCAAGGCGAGCATCAGATCGTCGGCGATGTCGTCGAGATCCGACTCCGTGATCACGGCCAGGGTGTGCAGGTCGAAGGAGTTGCCGATGCACGCTGCGTACTCCAGCGTCCGCTGGCTCGACTCGGGCAGTCGCCGCAGGCCGGCAGCGACGAACTCGGCGACATTGGTCGTGATCCCGGCGCGACGAACCTCGGTGACGTCCCACGCCCACGCTCCCCGCTCGGCGTCGAAGCGCACGAGACCATCGGCGTGGAGGCTCCGCAGGAGTTCGTTGGTGAAGAACGGGTTCCCCTGGGCGGTCTCGTACAGGAGTTCCGCCAACGGTGCGGCCAGCACGTGTGAACAATGGAGTGTTGCGGCGACGAGTTCGGCGACCGAGTCGACGGTCAGCGGTTCCAGATGGAGCACGTGGATGTCACGTACCGCCCTGATCTCGTTGAGGGCCAACGACAGCAGGCCACTCGAGTCGACCTCGTTGTCGCGGTACGCGCCGATCACGAGCAGGTGCTGGATGTCGCGGGTGACGAGCAGTTCGAGGAGTTCGAGCGTCGGTCCGTCGCTCCATTGAAGGTCGTCGAGGAAGATCACCAACGGGTGTTCACGCTGCGCCGCAGCGCGGAGCAGGTTGGCGAACACGAGCCGGAACCGGTTGAGCGCCTCGGTGGGTGGGAGTTCGGGGACCGGTGCCTGTGGCCCGATGATGCGCTCGATGTCCGGCACCACGTCGACGATGAGCTGGCCGTTGGTGCCGAGTGCTTCGAGGAGGCGTCGCCTCCACGTCGCCAGTTCCTCGTCCGGTTCGGTCAACAGTTGTTGGACGAACTCGTGCAACGCATCGATCATTGCGGCGTACGCGGTGTTCCGGCGGAGCTGGTCGAACTTGCCGCTGACCATGTGGCCATCTCGGCGCACGAGTTGGCCGGCGAGTTCGTTCACCAGTGCCGTCTTACCGACGCCGGACTCGCCGGCGACGAGCAACAGCTCGGTGCTGCCCGATGCGACGAGGTCGAACACCCCGAGCAGGTCGGACCGCGGTGCATCGCGACCGAAGAGGCGTTGGGGGATGTCGAACGTCCGTGACAGATCCTGCCGACCGATGTCGAACCCGGCGATCACTCCCGACTGGTCGAGCTGGTCCCGGCATCGTTGGAGGTCGGCGACCAGGCCGAATGCGCTCTGGTAGCGGTCCTCGGCGTTCTTCGCCATCAGCTTCTGCACGATCGCGGACACCGGCGATGGCACCGAGCGGTCGCGCTCGCTCGCCGCCGGGACCGGTTGCGCCACGTGACACTGGATCCACCCCAACGCGTGGTCGGCGTCGAAGGGGAGGGTGCCGGTGAGCACCTCGAACAGGGTGACGCCGAGCGAGTAGAAGTCGCTGCGATAGTCCAGCCGTCGATTCATACGCCCCGACTGCTCGGGCGACATGTATGCGAACGAGCCGGCGAGTTCGGCCACCATTGAATTCGAGGGCTGTTCGCTCGCCAACTCCGACGCGATGCCGAAGTCGATCAGCCGGATGTCGTCGAGGTCGGGCGTGACGAGGATGTTGTTCGGGGTCACGTCCTTGTGGACAACGCCCATCTCGTGAATCGCGTCGAGGGTCTGCGCGAGGCCGATCGCAAGGTCGAGGGTGCGCGACAGCGACGGGCGCCCGTGGTCGCGGATCAGACGGCGGAGCGGAACGCCGAAGTGCTCCATGACGATCCCGACGTTGCCACCGTCGAACGTGACGAGTTCGTCGACCTGGATCACGCGCGGTATGCCGGCGAGCCGGAGGGTCAATTGGAATTCGCGCCGGAGTTCATCGATCTGGCCTCGCGTGGGGTGTGCCCCAGCGAGGGTCTTGATGGCCACGTCGGCACCATCGCGATCTCGCACGGCGACGTGGATCGTCACGCGATCGGTGCGAAACAGGGTGTCGGTGATCGAGTAGCCGGCGATCTTCATGGTGGTTCAGCCGTCGTCACGACGGCGGATCCTAGGCGTCGTACGTGCGTGCGAACGTGGCGCCGTAGAGCTCGCGCGCAACGTCGCGTAGGGGATCGCCGTGCCCGCACAGCGCATGGCGGAAGCCGTGCTCCATCAGCCTGTCGTAGTCGGACTGCTCGGGCTGCGAGCGCATCATGAACAGCGGCCCGATGTTGGCCGGCTGGAAGAACCCGAGTTCGGTCATCAACTGGACGGTCTCTGGCGTGAAGTGCTCGTCGGGCTCGACCCAGTTCTGGAGTGCGTCGCACGCCACGGCGATACCGCCGTCGCGCTCGATGATCAGGATTCCCTCCGGAAGCTTCGTCGTGGAGAACTCGAACACGGTGCACCCACCGAACGGCGTCGGTCCGTCGGCGGTGAGGCGGTGATCGACCGCGATCCCGTCCGGCTCGATGCCCGGCATCGTCCAGTAGGTCGGGCGGTAGCGATCGACGTAGAACTCGTCGTCGCGAGTGTGGAGGGCGCCGATGCGGGCGAGGTGAGCGACGGTTCCCAACGCCTCGAGTTCAGCGAGGCCTTCGTCCGACAATCGGACACTGTTGATCAGCGTGAGTTGGTCACCTTCTCGCACGATGACCATGTTGCGATTGAACGACCAATCGACATCGGGGAACTCGTCGAAGGTCGTCTCCATCCGGCCGGTGACGAAGAACACGTCGGTGAAGACCTCGTCGATGGGACCGTGGGCGACTGCGTCGGGAAACATGTGGGAAACCTACGCTGTGACACGGGTGCTGGCAAGAGTTGCTGGCGTCGACGTTGACAGGACATGGAAGAACGAACGCTGATCGTCAGTACCTGACGACGCCGACATAGCGGTACTTCGCGTCGTACTCGTGCAGGTACCCGTCGAGGTAGTCGAGCTGATGCCGGGAGAGCCGATCCTCGGTGACGAGGTCGAGTGTCTCGGTTCCATCGCTGGTGTCGAGGCGCCGAAGGTGGAACACCGTCATGTCACGGCCGCCGAACGACTCGATCAGGAATCGGTGGTGGGGTGGCCCGACCGACATGTCGAACACGTATCCAGCGAGCCCGGTGAGTTCTGGATGTGCAGCGAGCTCCTGCAGTGTGAGCGTGACGCCCTGATCGCGCGGCGGGACGAACGGCGGGCGCGGCCGAACGGGGTGTGTCGGATGGGACCGGAGCTGTTCGACGTAGCTCTCCTCGAGGGCGGCCTCGGCCGCACCGTCGACCAGGATGTTGAGGTAGCGCCGCGATGGCAGACAGGCGTCGTCGAGGAATGCCGGCATGCCGATGTAGGCGATCGCGATCGTCGGCCCCCAGGCACAATCGAGCGTCAACTCGACCCGGTCGTAGCCGTGTGGGTAGGCCTCGGCGACGTCGAGTCGGGTCAGGGCGTCGTCGTCGCAGCGGTGCACGAGTCCCAGCACCCGGTCGGATGGATCGTCGCTGGGTTCGATGTTCGCGACCCCTCCTTCGTGACGGAAGTAGTGAGCAACGTTGAATCGCAGCCGCCAGCCGGGCAGCTGCGCAACCGTCGACTCGTGGGGAACGACCCCCTTCGCGCGCAGCGAGACACCGTTCATGTTGGAGCCGTAGCCGAAATAGTTGAACATCTGCGATGCCTCCGCCGGCGGTGTGTGCCGGTGTGTCCGATGTCGCTCACACCGAACTGTCTCGTGCTGGACGATAGTTCCGGGATGAACCATGATGTGAGCGACGCACCGACGCGTCACCGACGGGGGGTCTCATGCAGGGCAGGTACAGCTTCGACGCGACACGGCCGGGTCACGACTTCATCGTGTGCCGGAGCGCGGATCACGACCGTTACTCGGTCTGGCGGTTCGATCTGGGCGCGGATGAGTTGCTCAGTGCCGTGGTCGGCTCGCCCTCGACGGCACCGTCGCTCGCGCCAGGTCAGGAGCCGTCGTTCGACCGAACGCACACGGTGACCGCCGTCGGCAACTACCTGCTGGAGTGGGGCCCGCAGCAACTGGCTGAGTACGCACCCTGCTACCCGTATCGCCTGTTCGAGTTCGACCCCACCGATCGCGATCCGCTCAATGCCCGAGCGGTGCTGAAGGGCGCCTGGCCGAAGAGCAAGTTCTGGGGAAGTCGTATCGACTTCGCCAATCCGCAGGGGAGCGTGAACAACTACGACGAGGAACACGAACTGGTTCTCGTCCCGATGGGTAGCTACATGCTCAACCTCATCCTCACGCCTGGCCGCGGAACATGCACGCTGTTCAACTTCGATCCGATGCCACCGGCCGCCGCTCCAGGTCGGCCCGCATCGAGCGATCCGCTGCCGTTCGCGCAATCCCCGCAGGGTTCGCTCAGCCGAATCGTGGCAGGTCACGAGCTGCTCGCGATCGGTGGGTGGGTGCTCGACTGGGTGCCGTCGACGTCCGAGTTCGCGCTGTGGAGTCTCGACCCGCAGAACAACCTTCCGCTCACGTTGCCCACACAGCAGGCGGGGCAATGGGAGACGATCGACGCTGACCATCAGCTCGTTGCGATCGGCGACGATCTCGTGCTCGACTGGGAACCGCGCACCGGCGAGTACCGGGTGTGGGAGTTCGACCCGCACGACGCCGATGTCCTCCGTGGGCCGTTGCGAACCGGTGTGTTGCCCGAGTCCACCCGTGGTGCAAGCTCCTCGCTGCTCGCGGTCCAACCCAACCTCCCGGTCGACTCCATCTCGGTCAACGAGCCGGGATCGATCGACTTCATGCGCGACAAGATCAAGCACGTCGTGTACTTCATGATCGAGAACCGTTCACTCGACCACGTCTGCGGTTGGCTCTACGAACACGATCAGAGCCACATCAACTTCGTCGGCGACCACCGACCCTTCGACGGTGCGAACACGGAGTACTTCAACGACGATCCCACGGGCAAGCGGATCCATCTCAGCAAGTACCGCGACGGTGAGATGGGCGACGACGTCAAGCTCGAACTCCTCGACCAAGACCCGTACCACGACTTCGCTGACGTCATGCGCCAGATGTTTTCCGATCCGCGTGGGTACGAGCTCGGTCACACCCCCGACATGGGTGGGTTCGTGTGGAACAACGGCACGCCGCAGGTCATGGAGACCTACACGCCCGAACAACTGCCGGTGCTCAACGGTCTCGCGGAGCAGTTCGCGCTGTCCGACGAGTGGTTCAGCTCGATGCCGGGCGGCACCGACGTCAACCGGGCGTTCTCGCTCACGGGCTCGGCGATGCAGACGCTCAACAACTTCCAGAACGGGGACGTGTACACCTACTGGCCCGACGCCATGCATCGACCCTCGATCTGGAAGTCACTGTGGGCCAACGGCATCGATGATTGGAAGATCTACAACTCGATCGAGTGGATCGGCTTCGTGTTCAGCTACCACCTGTTCCTGCAGGGCGAGATCCCCAAGGTCGACCAGGACCACACGAACGCAACGGCTGACCACGCGACGGAATTCTTCGGATCGATGGACCAGTTCCTCGACGACGCACGCTCCGGGAACCTGCCGAAGTTCAGCTACATCGAACCCGTCTGGATCGCCCCGAACGGCACCACCTCGTACCATCCCGGCGGCGACCTCGTTCCCGGTGAACACAAGCTCAACGAGATCTACGACGCGCTGCGGTCGGGTCCGCACTGGGACGACACGTTGCTCGTCATCACCTTCGACGAGCATGGTGGGGTCTACGACCATGTAGCCCCGCCGTACGCGGTACAGCCCTGGCCGAACGACTGCGAGGACGGGTTCCGCTACGACCTGATGGGCCCGCGGGTTCCGACGATCCTGGTGTCGCCGTGGATCAAGCCGAATACCGTCGTGCGCTCGGGGCAGAGCACGCCGTTCGACTCCACCTCGATCCTCGCGACCCTGCTCGAATGGTTCGGCGTGCCGCGAGCCCGGTGGGGCCTCGGGGAACGCACCCGTGTCGCTCCGACCTTCGAGACCGTGCTCCTGGAGCGTTCGCCTCGCGCGGCCTCACCGGCGTTCGTCCCGCCGCACGATTCCAGCTTCGACGTCAACGGCAACCCGATCGTCAGTCAGCCACTGCACGACCTCCACCGTCTCGTGGCGCCACGGGTCGTCCAATCGCTCACGCGGGGCCGCTTGTCCAACACCGAGGCGCTGGAACTCGCCGACGAGATCGTCGAGCAGGCGACCGACGTCAAAGCCCTGTACGACCTGCTCCGTGGAGTCGCCGAACGGTACTGATCCCGCGGCGTACGGAGACGCCGTCGACCTGTCTCAGTCTCCGGGACCCGGTGCGATCGAGCCGCAACAGGGATCTCCATCCGTGTCGCCGCCGCAGCGATTCCACGCCTCCTCGAACGTGAAGAGGGGGTGAGGTTTCGGCGTCGCGACGAAGAACAGGTCCATCTGCGCGAGCGCACAGATCGTTCGGCGATCGGAGTCGTCGGCGGGGCATGGTGCCCCGCTCCCGTCCGCGTTGCCGAACCAACGACGACACGCAGTTGCCTTGGCCTCGTCGACCGTCAGGTCGGGGTGCTCGGCAAGCAGGTGGAGGAACGATGCCGCCACCAGGTCCTGTGCCTCGTACAGCCGGATGTCGGGCATCGTCGACGGGTCGTCGGTGCAGCGGCCGGTGACGCCGGCGGCGATCATGTGGTTGCCGATGATGTACGGCGTCTCGCGTGCGCTGTCGCCACGAATCTTGACGACGCCCGACTGGAGCACGTTCGACTGCACGATGCCGTGGCGGTCGGTCGGCAGGTGGTGTTTGTAGCGAACCCGGAACCATCCTGGCGCCTGAGGGTCGTAGAGCGGCGAACCACCGACCAGCAGCGGCAGCGTGTAGCGCTGGTGGTCGTGGCCGGGCGGGTTGAGATAGAGGTCGAGCATCGACACGATGTAGTCGCGGTCGGCGCCGCCATCGAAGAACGCCGACGCCGCCATGATCGGGAAGTAGTCGTTCGGGTACTCGCTCTCGCCCGACCCGGGAGCGGCGATCGGATTGACATCGACGAACATGCCGTACGAACGCAGATCTTCCTCGGGGATGCCGGCGGCGCGCAGGACCTGGTGCCAGCGGGCCCAGGTCATCATCCCCTCATCGGTCGCCTGCTGCACGACCTGCCACGGCGGATAGTGCTGGAGAATTCCGGCCTTCTGCCCGATGACGTTCAAGCCCAGCGGGGGAAACAGACACCATTTCGACTCGCCGTCGTGGGGGCTGTCGTTGACCGGGAAACCGGCCATCGGATTCCACACACCGAAGTGTTCCATGAGGTCGCGCCCCCTGATCGCCTTGAGCCCTGCTCCGCGGCCGAACAGCAGCGCGTGGTGTCCTGCAAATGCCTCGACGCGCCCCTGCACGCCTGCGGCGTCGATGCGAATCACGTACCGTCCGTCAACCGAGCGAACCTCGACAGCGACGTCGGTGAAGCCGTCGGCGCGCAGCGAACTCTGCGTGTAGTGGGCAATGACGTCGCAACGATCGCGCAGCCCCACGTCGGGATCGACGTACTCGGCCGGCGGATACAACTGGTCGATGTCGTCGACGTCTCCGAGTACGTACTGCACGGTGGCCATCTCGAATACTGCCACGGGAACCGAGCCAGCACGGGATGTGCGGTCGATGGGATGCCCAGGCCGATCCATCACTAGGTTTGGACACGTCCGCTGAACCTGGGAGAAGCAAATGGCCGGTCTCGAATCCACCCCCGACATGTACGACCTCCGGATGTCCGAGGGCGTCCGCCCGCTCTACGACGCGGTGAAGAAGTTCATCTACACCGAAGTCGAGCCGATCACGGCGGAGTTCTTCCGCCTTGGCCAGGGCCGTGCCGACCACTGGGGCTACGGCGAGGGGCAGCTCGAACTGCTCGAGTCCGTCAAGGACAAGGCCAAGGAGCAGGGCCTCTGGAACTTCTTCCTGCCCGACGCCGAGACTGGGGAGGGGCTCTCCAACCTCGATTACGCCTACATCGCGATGGAGCTGGGCAAGAACCCGCTCGCATCGGAGTCGATGAACTGTGCTGCACCCGACACCGGCAACATGGAAGTGCTCGAACGAGTCGGCACGCCCGAGCAGAAGGCGAAGTGGCTCGAGCCGCTGTTGCGCGGCGAGATCCGCTCGGCCTATGCGATGACCGAGCCCGACGTCGCGTCGTCGGACGCGAAGAACGTGGCGTGCAAAGCCGTGCGTGACGGCGACGAGTGGGTGATCACCGGCGAGAAGTACTACATCTCGGGCGCCGGCGACCCGCGTTGCAAGATCATGATCACGATGGTGCAGACCAGCCCGGACGGCCCGCCGCACCTTCGCCAGTCGCAGATCCTGGTGCCCATCGACACGCCGGGCGTCGAGATCGTCGGCCCCATGCACGTGTTCGGCAAGGACGACGCCCCGCACGGGCACATGCACCTGCGCTTCAACGACGTGCGGGTGCCCTACGAGAACATCCTGCTCGGCGAGGGTCGCGGCTTCGAGATCTCGCAGGTGCGTCTCGGCCCGGGCCGGATCCACCACTGCATGCGCTCGATCGGTGCTGCCGAACGTGCGCTCGAGCTGATGGTCAAGCGTGGCCTCACCCGCGAAGCGTTCGGCAAGCGCGTCAGCAACCTCGGCAAGAACGTCGAGATGATCGCCAAGTCACGCATCGAGATCGAGTCGATGCGTCGCATGGTGCTCACCGCGGCGAAGGCGATGGACGAACTCGGCAACGCCGAAGCTCGCGTCTGGGTCAGTGCGATCAAGGCGATGGTGCCGATCCGGGTGTGCGAGATCATCGACAACGCCATCCAGATCCACGGCGCCACCGGCGTGTCGCAGTGGACGCCGCTCGCCGACATGTACACCTCGCAGCGCACGCTTCGTCTTGCCGATGGCCCCGACGAGGTCCACTGGTTCGTCGTCGGCCGCTCCGAGATCGCCCGCTGGGAAGAAGAGGGTGGCAACACCTACGACCCGAAGGCCGAGTACCTCTCGCGCACCGACGACGTCAAGGACGGCATCTTCTCCGGCCCCTGATCGACTGCTTGCGATGAGCGAAACCGCCGTATCCGGTCGGTTCGCTCATCGGTGGGTTCGAACGGGCGGTTGCGATGAGCGAAACCGCCGTATCCGGTCGGTTCGCTCATCGCGCGGGGCGGGTGTCCGGGTCAGTAGCCGGTGCCGCAGAACGGGGTGGGGTGCACGGCGAACAGCGCGTCGAGGCGCTGCGTGATGTCATCGCCGGCATCGACGGCGCCGCACGAGGCGAGGTCGTTCCACGAGACGGCACCGAGGTAGGCGGCCGACATCGTCGCGATGTCGACCGTGACGTCGGCCGAACGATCGGTTCGCTCCGAGCCGGTGCTCGATACGGTCCACCTGGCGCAGTTGGCGGCGAACAGGGGATCGTGTACTTCGATGACGACCGCCGAGCCGACCGGGCCGTAGGTGCGTGCGGCCAGCGCCGCGTCGACGTCGAGGATCCGAACCCACTGGTCGTCCATACGTTGACGGGTCTCGTAGGCGCGCGAGTCGTGCATCGCCCGGCGGACCGGTTCGTCGACCGGACGAACCGCCGCCTCCCAGCTGACGATCAGATCGATGTCGAGCAGAAACCGCCAGAGTTCGATCTCGACTGCGGGTGTCGATCCCCAGAGGTCGTGAACCTTTCCGGCGCCGACCGGGTTCGTGGCGAACGACTCGTCCCAGTCGACGTCGTAGAACACGAAGCCGTCGTCGACGCCGTCCGCGTCGGAGTGCACCGCAACGAACGACCCCTTGCCGAAGGGTGTGTCGGTTGGCTGCGTCGCCTCCTTCAGCGTCCGTTTCCACCACCAGCCGGGCCGGCTGATCGAGCCGACCCGCCATCGCGACACCGCCTCGTAGATCGGCGGCACTGTGTCGAGTACGTCGTCGTACGACAACAACCGAACCGAACCCGGTGATGCGGGCACTCGCCACGGTTTGGCCGCCCGTGTGGTGACGCGCGCCGCGATGGCGTCGGTGGCGAGGCCGAATCCGTAGCGCCGGTAGATCGAGGTCTCGCTTGCATGCAGAGTCGCCAGCACGTTGCCGCGCTCGCGTGATTCGACCAGCATGCGGTGCATCATCTGTGTGAGGAGACCCCGTCGGGTGTGGGTTGGCAGCACGCCCACACGGGTGACGCCGGCGGTCTGGACACGGGTACCGCCCGGGACCGTCGAGTCGAAGCGGAAGGCGCTGACACCGCCGACGCAGCGGTCGCCGTCCCACGCCGCCAGGGCATCGCTCTCGTTCCACGACTCGGTGCCGGCCTCGAACGTCGCGTCGTTCACCGGCCCGCTGAGCAGCGCGACTCGGAACGTGTCGATCACCGCTCGTCGTTCGTCGATGTCCACCGGCCGGATGTCGTAGTCGCTCACCCCCGCACGTTGCCACACGAGTCGGCCGCTGCCTGCCCGGATTTCCTACTGCGATGAGCGAGGCGACCGGATGCGGCGGTTTTGCTCATCGTTGGTGGTGTGGCCGGGTGGGCTATGAGCGAAGCGACCGCATACGGCGGTTTCGCTCATCGCACGCCGCCGCGTGGCGCGGGCGTGTCAGACGGCGAGGAGGTCGCGGGCGCCGGTGTCGCTCGACGGGTGGCGCAGCTTGCTCATCGCTCGCGCTTCGATCTGGCGGATGCGCTCGCGGGTGAGGTTGAAGTGCTCGCCGACCTCTTCGAGCGTCCGCGGCTCGCCGCGGTCGAGGCCGAAGCGGAGCTTGAGGATCTCGCGTTCGCGTTCGTCGAGTGGGGCGAGCAGTCGCGAGATCTCGTCGGGCAGCAGCGCGGTGGCGGCGACCTCGAACGGCGACTCGGCCGACCGGTCCTCGACCACGTCACCCAGTTCGGCGTCGCCGTCTTCGCGCAGCGGCTCGGACAGCGAGAGAGGCTCGGCGGCGAAGCGCAGCGCCTCGGTCACCTTGTCCTCGGGCATCTCGACTTCCTTGGCCAGCTCGGACAGCGTGGCGGGGCGGCCGTACTTCAGCTCGAGGCGCGAGCGCGCCTTCTGCAGCCGGGCGAGGGTGTCGCCGGCGTGGACCGGAAGGCGGATCGTGCGGCCCGTGTTGGCGATGCCGCGGGTGATCGCCTGGCGGATCCACCACGTGGCGTACGTCGAGAACTTGAAACCCTTGCGCCAGTCGAACTTCTCGACCGCGTGCATGAGTCCGAGGTTGCCCTCTTGAATGAGGTCGAGCAGTGGGAGCCCCGAGGCCTGGTACTTCTTGGCGATCGACACGACGAGTCGCAGGTTCGACTGGACGAACTGGCGCTCGGCCTCTTCGCCCTGACGAGCGGTGCGCCGCAGCTCACGCTTCTTGGCCGCGGTGAGTTCGCCGCCGGCGTCGAGCTGCGCGATGGCTTCGTTGCCTGCTTCGATGGCCTTCGCGAGTCGTACCTCGTCATCTTTCGTCAGCAGCGTGTACTGCCCGATATCGGTGAGGTAGAGACGGACGAGGTCTTCGTCGTCCCGGTCGACGCGGTCTTTGGCCACCTGGTGCTCCTACTGTGTTGATTCAACGGAGGCGATGACCGTGGTCGGTGCCCCCGTGGAGGATTCGGCGTGCGAGTGTGTCCACTGACGGTGTTCGCAGATGAGATGCACAACATCCGACATGAGACGCAGGTCACGATACCGACGTCGTCGGATCCGCCAACCACATGACAACAACCGACATGAGATATCGCAGCCGGAGATGAAGGGGAGCAAAGGATCGCCATGGGTGATGCAGCACAATCAGACGGCTCCGACGCACCCGACGACGGCGAGTCCGAGGAGATCGACCTGACCATCGTGACGTTGCGGTTCGAGGCCGCTGACGATGCGGCGCTGCTCGCCGTACTGTCGAAGTACGTCGTGCTCGCTCGGATGCACGACGGCTGTCGCAACATCGATCTCTGCTCCAGCGTGACCGAACCCGGCCGCCACCTGCTCGTCCAGAAGTGGGCCACACCGGAACACCAGCGCCGGCACTTCGACTCCGACGTGATGATCGACATGGCACGTTCGTGTGTCGGGCTCCTGGCGGCGCCGCCGGAGATCGACCTCTGGGAAGCGACCAGCGCCCACGACCTTCGGTGAGAACTTCGTGACGGCGCCGGGCACTCGCGGGCACCTCCGCATCGTGCAACGGTAGAATCCCGTCACCATGTCAAATCCAGTGTTCAAAGAAGAAGCCTTCAACAAGGCCTCGCAGGACTTCCGGGCGACGCAGCCCGGGTGGGGAGCACCCACCGCGGGCTCGCACGTCCAGACGCAGCCGCTCACGGACGGTCCGGTGTCGAGTTGGCAGAAGGCCATGACCCTCAACGGCGTCATCAGCGCGTCAGCGGTGCTGCTCGTCCTCCTCCTCGTGTCCGGAGCCTTCGGGTGGAACGCGGCGAGCGGTCCGACCATCGTGAACAACGAGGGAGTCCCGACCGAGACCTACCAGTTCCCGGCGATAGCGATGCTCGGCATCGTGATCGGCTTCGTCGCGGTCATCGCCGCCAACATGAAGCCGAACCTCGCGAAGATCCTCGGCCCGGTCTACGCCGTCGCCTACGGCTTCGCAGTCGGCGCGATCTCGAAGGGCTACGAGACCTGGTACGACGGCATCGTCGTGCAGGCCGTGCTCGCGACCGCGTCGGTGTTCATGGTCATGCTCGTGCTGTACCGCACCCGCATCATCAAGGTGACCGACAAGTTCCGTCGCACGGTCATCATCGCCACCTTCGGCGTGATGGCGCTCTACCTGATCTCGTTCGTCATCAGCCTGTTCGGCACCACGCTGCCGTTCCTCGATGGCAGCAACATGCTCTTGAGCATCGGGTTCTCGCTCTTCGTGTGCGGTCTCGCTGCTGCGAACCTGGCGCTCGACTTCGACTTCATCGAGCGCGGCATCGCATCAGGCCTGCCCAAGAACTACGAGTGGGTGGCCGGTCTCGGCCTCGTGGTCACACTCGTGTGGCTGTACCTCGAGATCCTCCGCCTGCTGTCGTACCTGCGTAACTGACGGCAGCGGCACGCTGATCCGACAGTCGGCGAGCTGACATGAATCGAACCCCATCTCCCGACGGCGGCAGTCTCATCGAGGCGGCCGCCGTCGGCGTTGTCGGGGCGGCGCTCGGCGCTGCTGTCGGCGCACCGCTCGGGTTCGGTGTGTCCCTCGGTGCGGTCGGAGCTGCGAACGGGATGATCACCGGCTGGCGACGCGTCTACGACTGGGGGTGCTCGAGCGGTCCCATCGGGTTCGTCCTCGACTCCACCTGGGCGCTGCCGATGACCGCGGCGGCACTCACGTCGCAAGCGCTCGGCGTCGCGCGCGGCGCGCCGGGTTACGACGAGTCGCTGAGTCGGCGATCGAACCGCATGGTGTTCCGGCGCGGGTTCGTTCCCCGGCGCGGGTTTGCGATCACGGTCGGCAACGTGGTGAGCGGCGCCGGCGACACGTCGCTGCCGCGCCGTCGCAAGCTCGTGACCGACCACGAGGACGTGCACGTGTGGCAGGGGCGGTGGTTCGGCCCGTTCTATCCCGTGCTGTACGGCGGATGGATGGTGGCCGGCGGAGCTGCGGGCATCGTCGTCTGGCTCACGCGTCGGCGCGGCGATCCGTTCGCCCGTGTCGTCGAGTCGTGCGCGTACTACCTCAATCCGTTCGAGTGGTGGGCGTACAGCCGTGACAACCACTGGCCACCGTCGGGCAAGGTCCGAGGCCTCGGCTGGCGCAAGCCGATCGTGCGCCCGCTGCGCCGGTAAGTCCGACCCTCCGACCCCTGAGCTCCGGGGGTGCACCGCAAACGTGGTGATGTCAGCGCACTCGGGCGAGGAGGTCGATCAGAGCAGCGTTGAACTCGGCGGGACGTTCCTGCTGGGTCCAGTGTCCGGCGCCGTCGATGAGGATCGACCCGCGATACTCGGGCAGCTGGGCGTGAGCGTCGTCGATCGTGTCGAGCCGCCCGGCGATCACGCCGTCGCGAGTGCCACCGATGAAGCCGCACGGCATCGATGGTGGCGGGAGATCCTTGGTGAGGTCGTAGTCGGCGTCGAGATTCCGGTACCAACTCAGCGGGCCGAAGAAACCACTCGTGATGAACTCGTCGGTGTACGTGGCGAGGTCGTCCGCGGTGAGCCACGCGGGCAGTCCGTCGGGCACCGCGGTCCCGCGGGTGATCGCATCGAGGAAGCCGGTGCCCTCCATCGGCGGGAGTGGATCGGGCGGTGGGCCGAACATCTCTCCCGAGCCGCCCCACAGCGTGAGTCGCATCGTCTCGGCGACGTCGGCCTCCAGCTCGGCCTCGGCCGGTCCGACCTCCTGGAAGTAGAGGATGTAGAAGAACCGGTCGCCCGACAGCGCCCGGAACAGATCGGTCGGACGCGCCGGCCAGTCGGTGTACGGCACGCTCACGTTGACGAGCCCGCGGACTCGGGCGGGATGCAGCCGCGAGAGATCCCACACGACCATCGATCCCCAGTCGTGGCCGACGAAGAGCGCATCGTCGGCGCCGACATCGTCGAGCAGTCCGACCAGGTCGGCGGCCAGATGATCGGATCGATATGCGCCAACATCGACCGGCGCACTCGACGCGCCGTAGCCGCGTTGGTCGGGCACGAGCACTCGGTAGCCGGCAGCAACGAGCGGGTCGACCTGGTGGCGCCACGAGTGCGAGCTCTCGGGGAATCCGTGCACGAGCACGACAACCGGATCGCCGGGTGTGCCGGCATCGAGCACGTCGAGTTCGACTCCGTTGGTGGCGATACGTCTCCGTGTCGTGGACATTGCCCGACTGTATGGAATGAGCGGCGTTCAGCCGCCAGCGGTCGCGACGACGTCGGCCCAGCCGAGGTCGTCGGCGACCCAGAGCGCATCGAACGCAGCGTCGACGCCGTCGTCGAAGCCGAACCGGTTGCGGTGGTTGTAGCGCCAGCGTTGCTGGTTGACCCGGATGCCGAGGCGTGCCAGTCGCCCCGCACAGTAGGTGTCCCACGCCGCGTTCTGCTCGAGCGTGAGGTCGATGTCGGGGGGCACGTCGGCGAAGTCCGGTCGGAGCCGATCGCGGGCACGCAACAGGATGCGACCGAACGACTCGCGGGCGTTGTCCGCGCTGAACGACATCGGATGCTGGCGGTCTTCGAGCGCTCCGCTCTCGGCGTGGAGCGTGATCGTGGCGGCCGGTCCGGTGCCGTCGAGTTCCTCGGAGAGCTTGGCCAGGGGAGTGGTCTCGTCGACGACGACGTGGATCGGGTTGCGGATCTCGCACATCGTCGCCAGTCCGGCGACGAGGTTCGCGATCTCGGTCGCGTCGTACTTGACGAAGACGAATTCAGAGGGCGACACCGTCACCTGTCCGGTGGACGGTGCGGTCGAAGTGTCGGTCATCGGTGCCGTCACGCCGACGAGCCGGCGCCGACCCTTTCGCGGTAGGCGAGCACCGCTGCCCGACGTTCGGCGAGCGCCTCGGCGTCCATCTCCGAGATCGTCTTGACTTCGTCGTCGGTGAATCCGGCCAGTTCACGGAAGCGCTTGGCAAGGCTGAAGGAACTCTCGGCGCTCTCACCGCGTGCGCCGCCGAAGCTGAACAGCTTGTCGACGACCTGCTGGAACTCGAGTGCCTTGGTCCGGCGGTCGGGATCGTTGGCGGTCACCTTGCGCAACCAGTCGGAGCCCATCTTCACGTGGGTGACTTCATCGGCGAGCATCCAGTCCTCGCAGAACTCGAGATACGGATCGCCGGCGACATCGCCGAACTCCTTCATCTGGGTGAACACGTCGATGGCGAGGCCTTCGAGCGCCCGGTTGACACCCGCGAGACGAAGGATCGGATCGTTCGAGCACGCCGCTTCGAACAGCACGGTGTTCTCGGCGAACTCGCCGAGCTCGGTGCCCATCCAGTCGGACAGCTTGGCGCTGATCTCGACGTGGCGGGCCTCGTCCCATGCCTGGCGAGCCATGTCGAGCTTCAGCTCGAAGGGGACGGTGTCGTTGGTGCCGTCGCCAGCGGCGAAGTCGTGGGCCGTGCGCCCGGCGCCTTCGAGCGCCTGGATCTCGCCGACCATGATCCCGTGCATCAGCCCGCGGGCTGCGTCGGATGCGTCATGGCGTTCCGGGGTGAGGCGCTTGGAAGCGCCGCGGCTCTTCGCCGACGACTCCTTGAGCTCGATCGCGGTGCGACCGTCCTTCATCCGTTCGGCCATGTTCGTCTGCACGAACCGCTCGTCACGAGCGAGGTCTTCTACCGGAAAGAACTGACGCATCAGGCGCCCCCTTCAGTCGTGGTCGTATTCCCCGAGCCGATGCTATCGGGCCCGGTGATGCCGCCTGCTGCAACCATCAGCGCTTCGAGTTTGGCCTGATGGTCGGCGGCGCGGCGGACGTGGTCGGGTGTGGTGATCAGCGACTGCAGCAGCATCTCGCCGTCGCGCCAATCGTCGAACTCGTCCTGCAGGATGAAGTTGATCGAACGGATCGTGGGTGCGTCGGTGATCTCGCTCGTGTTGTTGCGGTGGTACGTGTACGCCGCGATGAACCGTGGGATGAGGACCCGGTAGACGCCGACCAGTTTCTCGATGGTCAGCTCGGGCGCCTCGGGTTCGGTCATCGCCTCGATGAAGCGCTCCATCGCATCGTTGGCCGCGACGGTGAGGCGCTCGGGCTTCATCTCGCGCAGCTCCGGCAGCCGCTTGTGCCAGAGGTCGGCGTGCCAGGCGTGGTGATAGCAGTGGGTGCCGAGGCGCATCTTGACGTCGAGTTCGGGCACGGTGGCGACCCAGCCGCCGAGTGCCTCGAACAGCTTCATCTCGGTCCACTTGTAGTTGCCGACCCGGCGAGCGGTCTCGTCGACGCTGAACGATCCGGGGATGTCGCGGCGGTCCCACGGAGCGAATGGTGGGCGTGCCGTCGACTCGATCTGGCTCGTGTCCGTCATCTGCACGACGCTAACGAACCTGCCCGCACCCCCTCCGACCGGAGCTGCGATGAGCGAGGTGACCGGATACGGCGGTTTGGCTCATCGTTGCGGGTGTGGCCGGATCGGTCAGCGGATGGAGCGGCCGGCAGCCCAGGTGGCTTCGGCGGCGCCGAGGTCGGTGGCGGGTTCGCCGTCGGCGATGTACTCGAGCAGCATCCCTCGCCACGGGCCCGTCGCCTCGAGCTTGCCGAGGATCGCGCTCACGCCCCACACGACACGGTCGAGGATGACGAAGCTCGGCGGCATGTTCAGCTGTTCGATCACCGGGCCGTGCGGGCCCTGCACATCGAAGATCTTGGCGATCGTCTCGCGCATCCAGTCGCGGGTGAACGTGAACTCGTCGGTCAGGTACGGGATGTACGGGCTCGACACGTAGTCGTACACCAGTGCCGGATCGAGGCCATGGCCGTCGGGGAGGAAGTTCGAGCGGACCATCTCGCGAACCAGCAATTCCGGGTCGCGTTCGATGATGATCGCGTCGACGGTCGGACGCAGCGTCTCCCACTCGCCTGGCGACCAGCGCTTCACGAGTCCGTAGTCGAGGAACGAGACGCTGCCGTCGTGGTGGAACTTGTAGTTGCCGGGATGCGGGTCGCCGTTGAAGATGCCGTGGCGCATGATCGCACCCTGCGCGAACCGCCAGATGACCTCACCGGCGCGTTGTTTGGTGGCATACGACTCGGTGGTGCGGAACTGGTCGAACGTCATCCCGTCGATCCACTCGGTGGTCAGCACGCGTCCGCTGCTCAGCTCGGGCACCAGCTTCGGGATGCGCACCCACGGGTGGCCCTGGAACCGCGACTCGAATTCGGCGAGGTTGCCGGCTTCGATCGAGTAGTCGAGCTCCTCGCGCATCCGGTCGCGCAGCTCGTCGACGAGTCCCTTCGCGTCGAGGCCCTTGAGCATCATCGAGGAGAACATGGCGTACATCACTTCGGCCGCGTCGAGGTCGCTCTCGATCGCCTCGTGCACGCCCGGGTACTGCACCTTGACGGCGACATCGCGTCCGTCGTGGGTGACCGCCCGATGGACCTGCCCGATCGACGCGGCGGCGACCGGCATGTCGGACCAGTCGAGGAACAGCTTCTCCGGCGGCTTGCCGAAGTCGCCCTTGACGACGTTTGCTGCCAAGGTCGGTGCCATCGGAGCGGCGTCGGCCTGCAGCGTGGCCAGTGCCTCTTGGGCCTCGTCGGGGAGTGCTTCGAAGATGAACGAGATCAGCTGGCCCGCTTTCATCAGCACGCCCTTCATCTCACCGAGCTCCTTGGCGACGTCCTCCGCCGTTCGGATCGCGAACTGCTCGTCGAGCTGCGCCCGGCGCTCCTCGGCCGAGCCGATCCCGCGCACACGTGACACCGCGTAGCGCGCCGAGTTGCGCGCCGAGAGCTTCCACACCCGCGCCGATCGGTTGAACCGGCTGGTGAGCGGCGACTCCTTCGCCTTCTGCGCTGCGGCTGCGAGTCCGGCAGCGAGCGCCACGATCGATGCGATACCGGCAACCGCTTTGCGTTGCATCACGCCCGCCGAGCGGTGGGGTCGTCGGCGAGGACCTGTTCGGGGATCGGCGCGCCGGTCACCTCGTCGGTCCAGTAGGTGCCGTCCGACAGGCGCTCGAGCGCCCGTTCGACACCAGCGAGGTCGCGTTCGATCGCATCCAGATCGACCGGATCGCCCGCCGGGGCTGCTGGCGTACGAACGGTGTCCGACACCAGATGTACGTCGGGGGTCGGCTCGGCGGCGGAGTCGGTCACGGAGGGCGAGGCTAGTCGCTCGTCGGTGAGGGATCCCGCGGGGACGAGCCCCCTGCAATAGGGTTGGAGCCGTGGCCGCAGACCGCCGTCGTCGATCTCGGTTGGGCGACCTCCCGCTCGCCGTTGCGATGCTGGCGCCGTCGGCGATCATCCTCGGGGTGTTCGTGCTCTATCCGCTCGGACGAGCGGTGTGGCTCGGCCAGCAACGGTGCGACAACTTCGGCAACAACTGTGTGTCGCAGGGCTTCGGTCAGTACCTCGACCTGTTCCGCAGCAGCGAGTTCCAGAACGCGCTCGGCGTCACGATCCGTTTCGCACTGATCACGGCGCCGGCCGGAGTGGTCCTCGGCGTCGGCCTCGCCGTGCTCGCCGACAAATACCTGCGCGGGATCGGAGCGTTCCGTGCGATCTTCTCGTCCACCGTGGCCACCTCGGTCGCCGTGGCCAGTCTGATGTGGTTGTTCCTTCTGCAACCATCGGTCGGTGCGCTCGCCAACGTCGGATGGTTCAACTCGTTGTTCCCGTCGGTGAAGAGTCCCGGCTGGCTGCAGGACCCTGAGACCGCGTTGTGGGCGGTGAGCGCATCGAGCGTGTGGGCGAACCTCGGCTTCACCTTCATCCTCGTCACCGCCGGACTGCAGTCGATCCCGCGGGACCTCCACGAGGCGGCAGCGGTCGATGGCGCCGGGGGAATCCGCCGCTTCTGGTCGATCACGGTGCCGATGCTCGGCCCGACCCTGCTGTTCGTCGTGATCGTGTCGACGACCCGTGCATTCCAGGCGTACGGCGAGATCGACCTGCTCACCGGCGGAGGTCCGCAGCCCACCAACCCGACCACCACCATCCCGTACTTCATCTACGGACAGAACTCGCCGATCCGCAACGATGTCGGGCTGCAGGCGGGGGCCGCCGTATTGCTGTTCCTGCTGCTGCTCGTGTTGTCGGGGCTGCAGCTCGCCGGAATCGGACGTCGGGTGCACTATGGCGATTGAACTCACCGACGACCTGACCATGCCGGTCCCGGGAGAATTGGCCCGAGCAGCGCGGCGACGGCGCCCGATGCGGACGTTCGATCAGCCGACCGGCGCCGGCAAGTTCGGCCGGTATGCGCTGCTGTGTGTCGTGACGTTCCTCGTCGTCTTTCCGATCTACACCACGGTCGTCGCCGCCTTGAAGCCCGGCAGCGAGGTGTTGAAGAACCCGCTGGTGCCGACCACGGTGACCTTCGACGTGCTGGTCGAGGCATGGAACGAGGGAAATCTCGGGCGCTACCTCTTCAACTCGTTCGTCGTGGCCACGATCGTCACCGTCGCCCAAGTCGTCACGTCGGTCCTCGCCGCGTACGCCTTTGCGCTCCTCGAGTTCCCCGGCAAACGCGTCGTCTTTCTCGTCTTCGTGGCGACGTTGCTGGTCCCCGCTGAAGCCACGCTCGTCGTCAATCTCGACACCGTCGACGGCCTCGGTTGGCTCAACACCTACAAGGGGCTGTCGGTTCCATTCCTCGCGACGGCGTTCGGCATCTTCCTGCTCCGCCAGGTGTTCCTGACGTTGCCGCGCGATTTGCGCGACGCCGCCGCGATCGACGGGGTCGGTCACCTCGGCTTCCTGCGTCACGTTGCCGTGCCGCTCGTGCGTCCGACGATCGGCGCGCTCGCACTGTTCAGCTTCCTCGGCACCTGGAACCAGTACCTCTGGCCGAACCTGGTGATCAACGAGGCCGACATGAACACGGTCCAGAGCGGGCTGCGGCTGCTCAGCCGATCGACGCTCTCCGAACCGAACCTCGTGATGGCCGGCACGGTGATCGCCGCGATCCCGATCTTCGCCGCGCTCTTCATTTTCCAACGCCAACTCGTCCGCGGCCTCACCGCGGGCGCCGTGAAAGGATGACCTGATGTCCCCTCGCTTTCACCATCGCTCGATCCGTCGTCGTCCGGTGCTTCGCCTTGCAGCGCTCGGTGTCGCCGCCGCCTCCGTTGCTGCTGCGTGCTCGTCGGGCGAGTCGGCGCTCGACATCGACAGCGGCGGCCAGGCTGCCACCACCGACGCCCCGGACGCAAGACGCCACCACCGACGCCACCACCGACGCCAGCTCACCCGACGCCACCGCCCTGGCGTCGACGACCACCATCGCGCCGTTGGAGCAGTTCCCCGACTGCCCGACCAGCGCGCTCGACGCGGCCGCAGGCCCGGTGGAGATCACGTTCTGGCACGGCATGAACGACGTGCTCGAAGACTCGCTGATCGAGTTGACCGACGCATACAACGCCAGCCAGGACAAGGTGAAGGTCACGTTGCAGAACCAGACCGGCTACGACGCGGCGATCGACAAGTACATCCAGTCGAGCCCCGACAGTCGGCCCGACATGATCCAGTTCCCCGAGTACACGCTGCAGACCTTCGCCCAGTCCGACACGCTGATCCCGGTTGGTGCGTGCATCGAAGACAGCGGCTTCGACACGTCACCGTTTCTCGATCGGGCGCTCGACGCCTACACGTGGCAAGGCGTGCAGTGGGCGATGCCGTTCAACGTGAGCAACCCGGTCCTGTACTACTTGCGACCGAAGTTCGAAGCGGCCGGACTCGATCCGGACGTCTCGCCGATCACGCTCGAGGAGATGCGCTCGACGTCACAGCAGATCGTCGACAACGATGCCGCAACCTATGGATGGGTACTCGACTCGGGAGCCGACTCGGGAGGAGGCTGGTTCCTCGAGCAGTGGTTCGCTCGCGGAGGAGTGCTCTACGCCGACAACGACAACGGACGCAGCGCGCCGGCCACCGAGGTGCTGTTCGACAGCCCTGAGGGCGTCGAAGTGATGACGTTCCTCCAGGACATGATCAACGACGGTCTCGCCGTGTCGATCGGCGACAACGCCAGCGGTCAGGACATCTTCCTGAAGCTGATCGACCCCGCCGCCGATGGTGCGATGACGATCGGTACCAGCGCATCACTCGGTGGTGTGCTCTCGGCGATCGCAGGCGGACTGGCACCCGGGTTGACCGATGCCGATGTCGGCGTCGGACCCATGCCGGGCCCGAGCCCTGAACCATCGGTCAACCTGGGCGGCGCGTCGCTGTGGATCGTCGACGGCAAGGGCGACGAGAAGGCCGCTGCTGCGTGGGACTACATCACCTACCTGATCACGGCCGAGGCCCAGTCGCAGTGGGCGTCGCAGACCGGCTACGTCCCGATCCGCAGCGATGCCGTCGACATCGAGCCGTTGGTGAGCACCTATGCCGAGGACCCGAGGTTCCGGGTGGCCTACGACCAGCTGCTCGGTACGCCCGAGGGTGTGGCGTCGCTGGCTCCCGTGCTGGGGCCCCAGCGAGAGGTGCGCACCGTCACGGCGAACGCAACCGCTGCGATCTTCAACGGCGCCGACGTGGCCGCGACACTCGCCGATGCCGCAACCCAAGCCGATTCGCTGATCGCGAGCTACAACCAACGCAACTGAGCCCAACCCTGCCCGGTCGGAGTCGACCCCGACGGGCAGGGTTGCGTCAGTCGGGGACGAGCGCGTTGATGGCATCGACTGCGGCGTTCGAGAACTCGCCACCGAGCCGAACCGTCGATTCCGCGCCGTTGTCGACGATGGCGATCGTGCCGTAGGTGTTCGTCGTGAACAGCAAGGCGAGCAGCCCGATCGGGAACAGTACGATTGCGATCACGATCGTCCAGCCGGAACGGTGACGCCACTTGACCTGGAGCACGTCCGCCGACAACCAGTCCACGCTGTGGGCGTTCAACCGGTGCAGTTGACCCGAAACTGCCACCAACCAGGAGCGGCCGTCGCTCGCCAACCTGATCGTGGTGGAGTCGCCGATGATGACGGTCGATGACGGAGTGGCGAAGCGCTGGGCCACCACGACGATCACCACCGCGACAGCGATCACGATCAGGACGATCAGAAGCTCCGGGCCCCCAGGCATTCGTCGTAACGTAGCCGGATCGACGCAGGCGCTCGCACGGGTCACCGATAGCGTCGGGCGCCATGGCTACAGCGTTCCCCCCATTCGATGGTTCGGCTCCCAAGCAGCAGGACTTCAAGGAAGCTCCCGAGATGGGCATCGACCCGTCGAAGCGGTACACGGCGAAGCTCGACACGAGCCTCGGCGAGATCGTGATCGCCCTCGACGCGCTCAAGGCGCCGAAGACGGTCAACAACTTCGTGTTCCTCGCGCTCAACCACTACTACGACGGTGTGATCTTCCACCGGATCATCAGCGGCTTCATGTGCCAGGGCGGCGACCCGACCGGCACGGGCCGTGGTGGCCCCGGCTACCGCTTCGAGGACGAACTTCCCAAGCCGCGTGAGTACCAGGTCGGCTCGGTCGCCATGGCCAACGCCGGGCCGAACACCAACGGCAGCCAGTTCTTCATCGTGTCCGGTCCGTCCGGCGTCGGTCTGCCGCCGGCCTACAGCCTGTTCGGCCAGGTCGTGAAGGGCCTCGACATCGTCGATCAGATGCAGAACGTCCCCACGGGTGGTGGCGACAAGCCGAAGACCGACGTCGTGATCAACGCCGTCGAGATCACCGTCGCCGACGACTGAACCTGGCCTCCGCACAACCGGTACGGTCCCGGCCGTGGCGACGTCGGTGCAGCTCTCGAACGCGCAGGCGCGTCGGATCGCGCTCGGCGCCCAGGGATTCAACGATCCTCGGCCGACCGGGCGCGTCGATCGTCGCCATCTGCGCCGCATCGTCGATCGGATGGGGATCATCCAGATCGACTCCGTCAACGTGCTGGTGCGCAGCCAGGAGCTTCCGCTGTTCGCCCGCCTCGGTGCCCACCCGAGGACGCTGATCGACGATGCCACCAGGTCCGGCGAGCTGTTCGAGTACTGGGTCCACGAGGCCTCGCACGTACCGACCGCCGACCATCACCTGTACCGCTGGCGGATGGCGTCGCCGCACCGGTGGGGTGCATTTCGGCGGCTGATGGCCGACCGCGCCGACTACGTCGAAGAGGTCCTGCGACACGTCGAAACCGACGGGCCGGTTGTCGCGGGTGACCTCCGGCAGCGACAGGGGCCCAAGGCTCCGTGGTGGGACTACGACGACGGCAAGATCGCGCTCGAGGCGCTCTTCCACGAGGGTCGCCTCACCGGGTACCGCCGCTCGAACGATTTCGCCAGGGTCTATGACCTGACCGAGCGGGTGATCCCGGCCGAGCACTTGGCGATGCCCACGCCACCCGAGCACGAGGCCCGCAAGGAACTGCTCGTCCGGGCCGCTCGCCATCACGGCGTCGCGACGTTCGAAGACCTCACCGACTACCACCGCCAACGCAACCCGCCGTGTCGTCCGCTGATCGCCGAGCTGGTGGAGGAGGGGCGCCTCGTTCCGGCCGATGTCGAAGGTTGGGTGAAGCCCGCCTACCTGCATCCCGATGCCGTGAGGTCCGCGGCGGGTGAGTGCTCGTGCGTTGCTGAGCCCGTTCGATCCGGTGGTGTGGAACCGCGACCGCACCGAGCGGCTGTTCGGGTTCCGCTACCGCATCGAGATCTACGTTCCCGAGCCGAAACGACAGTACGGGTACTACGTGTTGCCGTTCCTGCTCGGCGACGAACTCGTGGCCCGTGTCGACCTGAAGGCCGACCGCACGGCACGTCGTCTGCTCGTGCAGAGCGCGTTCGGTGAACCGGGGATCGACGAGCGGTACGTCGCCGACGAACTTGCTGGCGAACTCACGTCGATGGCGCAGTGGCTCGGCCTCGACGACGGGATCGTCGTTGCGCCGCGCGGTGATCTCGCACCGACGCTGCGCGTGGCGCTCAGCTCGCGCATCCCATCACGTTGAACACCGCACCGTCGATGTCAGCGAATGTGACCGTGTACTCCTCGGCGTCGAGCGTCATCTCGACCTGGCTCACCGACTGGCCGCCGCTCGTGGCGTCGAGGTTGATGTCGACTCCGGTTTCGGGGTCGAACATGCCGGTGTAGAGCGCCGGCTCGATCCCTTCGGCCACGACGGTGACGAGGTTGCCGCCCGTCTCGGGATCGCAGTCGACCGCCACCAGCATCTCGCCTTGGCCTCCGTCGAGGAGGACCTCGTCGTGCGACTCCGAGGTGATGATCGCATCGTTGAACGCGCTCCCGGTGCCACCTTCGGGCAGCTCGGGGGCCGGCTCATCGCTGCCGCATGCCGCTGCGGTGGCGGCCAGGAAGATGACGGCGCCGAGGGCAGCGATCCGGCGACGAGCAGACGTAGCGGGTGTACTCATGCCCCCGACGGTACCGCCGGGTCGGGTCGCGCCAGCAGGGCCCATGGTCACGACCACCGCTCCGACCACATCCGTTTGCGTGCAGATTCAGATGACCCGGTCCATCCAGAATTGTGCGCAAACGGGGTGATGGTCGGTCACGCCTCGGACTGGGCGCGGCGGAGGTCTTCGGCTGCCTGGCGGACCTGCCAGTCGCGATCGACCAACGCCCGGTCGATCGCCGCCTCGACCTCAGGGCCGTCGAACGGCGCGAGCGCGAGCACTGCTCGACGGCGAACCGCCGGCTTGTCGCTGCACGCGGCGATGATCGAGGCGAGGCCGCGTTCGTCGCCGATCGCTCCGAGCGCAGCGACTGCGGACTCGCGAACGAGCGGATCGGTTGCGACGGCGGCCAACTCGACGAGACGCTCGACGATCTCGTCGCGGCGCGACTCGTGTTCGCCGCATGCCCACGCTGCGACCTCGACCACGCGATCGTCGGGATCGTCGAGGCTGGCGAGGAGATCGACCGACGGATGAGTTGCGGCGAGCTCCGCAGCGCGTCGACGAACGACGACGTCAGCGTCGTGCAACGCGGCGGCGAGCGTGTCGACGTCGAGCACCTGCAACCGCTGCAAGGCGCCGAGTGCCGCCGCTCGCACCGCTGGGTCGGCCGCTGCGGTACCTGCGCGAGCGGTCGCCACGTCGTCGGTGTGACCGGCGATGGCGACCGCACGAAGGTCGGGGTCGCTCATTGCTTCAGCAAGTCGGTGAGCGTGATGACGAGCCAACCGGTACCGAACGCAATGACGACGGCGAGCACGGCGCCGATGACGACGGCGATCGCCGAGCCGGCCACAGCAGCCCAGAGTCGACGCAGCAGCCCGGGCCGCTTGTACAACGACGTGGTGGTCTCGGCGACGGGGATCGGCTCCCATGGTCGACGGAGAATCGGCTCGCCGCGTGGGATTCGGGGCGTGGCTCTGGCATTCTTGCGCCAGCCCGCCAGGACGAGCGCGAGTATCGCGAGTCCGGCCATCCAGGCAGCCTGAGTGGTGAGATCCGTGACCGACACGACAACCGACATCGTACCGAGCGAGGGTCACTCGACGGCTCCGCGCAACAGGTGGTGGGCGTGGGCGTTGGCCGGAGTCGGGCTGGTCGTCCTTGCGGTGATCGGGGTGGCGGCGTTGCTGCCGTCGACGTTGGTGTCCGAGAAGGAGAACCGGCGCACGGGTGAACTGGAACCGACGCCCTATGCGCTCACCCCGGCGTCGGCCGATCCGGTGAACGATCGCATCGAGTTCGGCGAACTCCCCGACGGGGTCGAGCGCTACGAAACTTCGAACGACTTCCACTTCGTGACCGTCACCTCGCCGAGCCAGTCGGTGCTGTCGTGGTTCGCCGGTCGCGACGACCCGGCGATCGACTTCCTGACCGAGGAGGACAAGTTCGGAGTTCGCACGCCGAGCCAGCGACGCGAGTTCAACCTGCAGATGATGCGAACCGCCGAGCAGGAGGCGCAGTACGTTGCGCTGACCACACTCGGCTTCGACGTCGACATCACGCCTGGCGAGGTGATCGTGCAGGACGTGTTGTGCCAGACGCCCGGCGACGACGGGGAGTGCGCCGAGTGGTTTCCGTCCGACGAGCAGATCGATCCCGCCGACCGGATTCTCGAAGCCGACGGCGTCACGCTCGATTCCGTCGAGGACCTCAGTGAGGTGCTCGCCGACAAGGAGCCGGGCGACACGGTCGAGCTGCTGATCAACCGTCCGGGCGAGGGTGAGCAGGCGGTGACCGTCGAGTTGTCGGCGTCGCCCGACGATCCCGACCGCACGATCATCGGATTCGTCCCGTTCGACACTCGTGCGATCACGCTTCCGTTCGAGGTCGACATCCGTACCGACGACATCGGTGGGCCATCGGCGGGGCTCGCCTTCACGCTTGCGATGATCGACGAGCTGTCGCCTGGTGATCTGACCGGCCCACAGGAGGTGGCGGTGACCGGCACCATCTCGCTCGACGGCAGCGTCGGGGCCATCGGTGGCCTCACGCAGAAGGTGTCTGCGGTTCATCAGAACGGTGTGAAGGTGTTCCTGGTGCCTGCATCGCAGGCCGAACTCGACGACCCCGAACGCCTGCAACGACTGAAGGATGCCGGCCGTGGCGAGGTGGAGATCATCCCCGTGGCAACACTCGACGAGGCCTTGGCGGCGCTCGAAGACCTGGGCGGCGACCCTCTCGTTACCGTGAGCTGACCGATTGCCACCATCTGCGCGCGTGGGGTGCGTAGCGTTGCGCCATGGCCATGTCCTTCGCTCGCCCCGATCCGTCGTCACCGGCGTCGGTTGCTGACGCCGCATTCGGTACCGGCCGCCGTGGTTTCGACCAAGGTGAGGTCCGCGACTTCCTGCGCATGGTGGCGGCCGAACTCGGGCGTCTGCAGGAGCGCGAACGTTTCCTCGAACGCGAGCTCCGTACGGCGCAGTCCAATCCCGACCTGACGTCGGTGCAGATGGACGAACAATCTCTGACCCGGTTGCTCGGTGAGGAGACGGCACGGGTGCTGACCACGGCACGTGAGAGCGCCGCCGAGATCCGTCAGAAGGCCGAACACAGCGCCGCGCAACTGCTGAGCGAAGCGGGCGACGAGGCAGCGCGCATGCGCGAAGAGGCCGAGGTCGAGGCGTCGCGTCGTCGCTCCGATGCGGCCGCCGACGCCGAAGCCGAGTTGTCGATGGCCAAGCAGCAAGGCCGCGAGATGGTCAACGAGGCACGCGCCTACCGCGAACGCGTGCTCAGCGAGCTCGCCCGCCGACGTGAACTGGCGCGCGAGCAGATCGAGCAGTTGTTGCACGGGCGCGACCGTCTCATGCAGTCGTTCGAACGGGCCCGGCTCGTTGCTGTCGACGTCGTTGCCGAACTGCAGCCGCTCGGCGAGCCCGATGAGTACGTCAACCTGTCACCGACGACGGGCCCGGTGCCGGTGATGGTGCCGAACAGCCCCCGACCCGCCGACGTTGTCGAGGTCGCGGACGTGGCACTCGACGACGCAGACGTGGCCGATGTTGCAGACGTGGCCGATGATGCCGGCGTGGCCGATGATGCTGGCGTGGCCGATGATGCTGGCGTGGCCGACGATGCAGGCGTGGCGACGGAGTCCGATGCGGTCGACCTCGAGGAGGAGATCGTCGAGGAATCGGTCGTCGAGCAATCGGTCGACGAGGAATCGGTCGACGAGGCACTGCTCGAGGAATCGGTCGACGAGGAATCGGTCGACGAGGCACTGGTCGACGAGGCAGAGCCGGACGTGATTCGTGACGATGTCGTCGTCGATCTGTTCGCCCGTCTTCGAGCCGATGCATCACTGGTCGCCGTCGCCGAATCCGACCGGACCGAACCCCTCGAGTCCGACGATGAAGCAGGCGTTCAAGCGATCGAGGAACTCGTCGCCGAATCTGACGACGAGACGCCGAGCACCGGCGATGAGGTCGCCGAAGCGACGCCGTTCGACCAGCGCGACGCCGATCTCACCCCGTTGATCGTGGCGAGCGCCAAGAAGCTCAAGCGGGTGCTGGCCGACGAACAGAACGAGGTGCTCGACGCGCTGCGCCGCCGTGAACCGGTCCGGTCACTGTCCGACCTCCTCCCGGCGCCGGCTGACCATCTCGGCCGGTATCGGGCGGCCATCGTCGACGACCTGTTGGCGGCAGCCAACGCCGGCGCGTCGCTCGTGACCCCCGGACGCGTGGCTCGGATCAAGAAGGCCGATGCCGCCAAAGCGTCGGCGGCAGGCGAAGCGGTCCTCGACGAATGGTTGATCGTGCCGCTGCGCGAGCGTCTCGAGCGCTGCGTGATCGACGGTGACGGTGACAATGCCGGCATCACCAAGCGGGTGCGTGCGGTCTACCGCGAATGGAAGACGCAGCACATCGACGAGCAGCTCGACGACGTGATACGGGCCTCGCACGGCCACGGGGTCTACGCAGCGCTCGAGTCGGGTGTGTCAGTCGAATGGGTCGCCGATCCGGCGCACGCCGTGTGCTCGGACTGCGACGACAACACCCTGGGCGGCGCTGTCGGTGCCGGCGATGCATTCCCGACAGGCCATCGCTTTCCCCCTGCGCACCTCGGGTGCCGATGCATCTTGCTGCCGACTGACCGTTAGTCTCGGCGCCCATGCGGCGCTCATCTGACCTGTCGGTCGACCGTCCACGTCGTCGTATCAGCGGGCGCGGGATCCTGATCACCATTGGCGGTTTGTTCCTCTTCGTGTTGATCTTCGGGCGAGCGATCGCTCGGTTCTACGTCGACTATCTGTGGCACGACGCGCTCGGCCGCAACGACGTGTTCTGGGGTGTGCTCGAGGCCAAGCTCACGTTGTTCGCTGTGTTCTTCCTGGCGTTCGCGGTGATCGCAGGGCTCAACCTGTTCATCGCCGACCGATCGGCACCGACGCACTTCCCGGCAAACGTGCATCCGTACGTCGAGCGTTTCCACGAGTTGTTCGGACACCGCCTCCGCATCGTTCGCTACGGCATTGCGCTGTTGTTCGCGCTGCTGCTCGCGTTGCCGGCGGTGGCGTTGTGGCAGGACTGGCTCCTGTTCCGCAACGCACGCGAGTTCGGGATCGCCGACACCGAATTCAATGCCGACGTCGGCTTCTACGTGTTCCAGTTGCCGTTCCTGTCGTTCGTGCTGAACTGGATGTTCGCAGCGTTGATCGTCGTGCTGCTGCTGACCGCCGCGGCCCACATCCTCAACGGTGGCGTCGTGTTCGTGTCGCCGGTCCCGGTGGTGCGCCAGGCGACCAAGGCGCATCTCGCCGTGCTGCTCGCGGTGCTCGCCGTCGTCAAGGCCGGCGACTACTGGCTCGACCGCTACGACGTCACCAACAACCAGACCGGCATCGTGCAGGGAGCCACCTACTCGGTCGTCAACGCTCAGCTGCCGGCGATCATGTTGCTGATCCTGATCGCGTTGCTCACCGCAGGGCTCTACCTGTCGGTCGTCAAGACCGGATCGTTCCGGATGCCGTTCATCGCATCGGCGCTGTGGCTCGTCGTGGCACTCGTCGGTGGCGTGATCTATCCGGCTGTCGTGCAGGCGCTGGTGGTCAACCCCAACCAGCAGGAGCGGGAACAGCCGTACATCGCACGCAACGTCGAGGCCACCCGTGAAGCACTGAATCTCACCGACGTCGATGTCCGCACGATCAGCTTCGGGTCGCTCAACGCCACCGACGTCGAAGACGATCTGGCGCCCGTGGAGAACGTTCGTCTCTTGAACCCGGTGCAGATGGAATCGCGGTTCCTCGTCGATCGGGGTGAGGTCGCCGGACTCACCATCGACGACCTCGACGTCGACCGCTACGTGCTCGAGGACTCGCGCGACGGTAATCCCGAAGAGGTGCTGGTCGCGGCCCGAGAACTCGACCTCGCCGGGGTGACCAACAAGAGCTGGCAGGGACTCCACCTGATCAACACTCGCGGCTGCGGCCTGGTCCTCGCTCCGGCGGGTCGAGTGCTCGAGAGTCAACGCCCCGACTACCGCACCGTCGAACTCGAACGTCCTGAGCTGTACTTCAGCGAGATTCTCACGGGGTACGCGATCGCCAACACGAGCTCGACCGAGCGCGAATGCGACGAGCCGCATCAGTACGAGGGCACCATGGGCGTCGAGATGAGCTCGTTCACCCGGCGCGCGGCGTTCGCGCTGGCGTTCCTCGACTACAACGTGCTCGGGTTCGGCGGCATCAACGACGACTCGCAGATGCTGTGGGTGCGTGGCATCAACGATCGTCTCGAGAAGCTTGCGCCGTTCCTCTCCTACGACGCCGACCCCTATCCGGTCGCCGTCGACGGGCGCGTGCTCTGGGTCACCGATGCCTACACGACCTCGTCGCGGTATCCGTATGGGCAACGCATCGGCGACGTGCAGCGATCACCGCAGTCGGGCCTCGACGACAATGACAACTATGTGCGCAACAGCGTCAAGGCGGTCGTCGACGCCTACACCGGCGAGGTCACGTTCTACGTCGTCGACGAGCAGGACCCGATCCTGCGGGCCTGGCGCGGCGCCTTCCCCGACCTGTTCACGCCGTTCGCCGAGATGCCCGAGGACCTGGTCGACAACCTCCGGTATCCGGAGGACCTGTTCCGCATCCAGACCGACGTCTACTCCAAGTACCGGATTGCCCCCGAGTTGTTCTTCCAGCGTGTCGGGGCGTGGTCGGTGGCGCAGGCCCCCGGCACCGAGCCGACGCAGTCGGCGACGCCGGCCGCTGCGGCCGGCGCGGATGCCACGCAGACGGCGGCGCAGAGCACGTTCGCCGACGAGTCGAACACCGGTCGATTCATCCCGTATTACACGATGTTCAATGGCGCGACGCCGGGTCAACCTGCCGACGAAGACTTCGTGATCCTGCGGCCCTTCGTGCCGTTCTCGACGAACGACCAGCGCACCGAGCTCCAGGCCTACATGACGGCGTCGAGCGCTCGCGACACGTACGGTCAACTGACGACGTACATCGTCGAGGAAGTCAACGGTCGCCTCCCCGACGGTCCGCTGCGTGTGGCCGGTCAGGCCGAGTCGACCGAAGAGATCTCGCGGCGCATCTCACTCGACAACGTCGGTGACGGCGGCACCCAGGTGGCCTTCGGCGATCTCCAGCTGATCCCGGTGGCCGATGGACTGATCTACGTGCGGCCGTACTACGTGTCGGTTCCCCAGGCCTCCGCGCAAGTCGGCTCGGTGACCGAGTACCGCGCCGTGATCGTGTCGTACAACGATCGCTCCGTGTTGGAAGCCACCGTGAGCGAGGCGCTTGCCGCGTTGTTCCCCGGCTTCGAGGGCGACATCGGTGACGCGATCGACGAGCCGACCGAGCCCGGTGCCGGCGGCGACGACACCGAGAACCCGCCTCCCGACCCCGATCCCGGCACGTCGAGTGACGACCCCGTCGCCCTGCTGGAGCAGGCGAATGTGGCGTTTGGCGAGGCCGACGCGGCCTTGGAGGCCGGCGATCTGGGCTTGTATCAGGAGAAGGTCGACGAGGCTCGCGGGCTGATCGACGACGCATTCGCCATCATCAACGAACCCTGACCGAACGCCGGTGACGCCGGTGCCAGGCACCGCGTCACCAGTGGCGTCAGGCGTTGGGGCGGCGAAGACGTTCCGCGAGTTCCGCGAGGTCGGCGCGGAACTGGATTTCGTAGCGGGCCTGCTCGGCGGCGAGGCGCTCGGTGGAATCGAGCACGTCGTCGATGGCAGCGTCGAGACGCTCGGCGATCCGGGCCTCGAGTTCGGTGGTGCCGACGTCGCCGGCTGCTCCGAGCGGTGCCGGTTCGCCGCTGCGCCGGTTCAGCTCGTCGATGTCGTTGCCCAACTCGGTGAGCTGGTTGGCGAGCTCCATCGACACGCTCGTGACCCGTGCGTCGATCGCCGACGTCTGTTCGGTGAGTGCGTCGAGCTGTGCGCGAAGTTGCGCGATCCGCTCGTCCCGTTCAGGGGTGGCTTCGTCATCGATGACGGGCGGTGGGGGAGGCGGCACCGATGGGGGCTCTGTTGCGACGGACGGAAGCCGGGCGTTGATCTCGTCGACCCGGATGTCGGCAGCAGCAAGGCGGTCATCGATCGAGCGCAGTTGCTGATTCGTGGCACCACTCGCCGACGTCAGATTGACGAGCTCCTCGCTGATCGCACCGACACCCTGGTCGAGGGCCGTCAGGCGGGACTCGAGGAGCTCGTTGGCTTCGTCGAGACTGGCGAGGCGCTGCTCGAGGGCATCCCGCTCGGCCAGCGCCGAGTCGAGCTGCGCTTTCAGTTCGGCGGTCCTTACGGCCTCAGCTGCTGCGGCCGCCTTCTTCTTCTTGCTGTTGAACAACGGGTCGTCCTCGTTCGTGTGGGCGTGATCGAACGGTACCTGACTACGGTGAGCCCATCATGGCTTCCACCGTCCCGCACCAGATTCATCTCGGCGAATCCGAGATGCCGACTCAGTGGTACAACCTGGTCGCCGATCTGCCATCGCCGCCGCCGCCGGCCCTGCACCCCGGCACGCATCAACCGGCCGGCCCCGATGACTTCGCGCCGTTGTTCCCGATGGCGTTGATCGAACAGGAAGTCACGACCGAGCGATACATCGACATTCCCGGGGGTGTGCTCGACGTCTACAAGTTGTGGCGGCCGAGCCCGCTGTTCCGAGCCCATCGGCTCGAAGCGCTGCTCGACACCCCGGCGCGGATCTACTACAAGTACGAGGGCGTCAGCCCGGCGGGCTCGCACAAGCCGAACACCGCCGTGCCCCAGGCCTGGTACAACCACCAGGAGGGCATCACCAAGCTCACCACGGAGACCGGCGCCGGCCAGTGGGGTACGGCGCTCGCATTCGCAACGGCGCAATACGGCATGGAGTGCGAGATCTGGCAGGTGGCCGCGTCGTACAAGCAGAAGCCGTACCGCAAGACGATGATGGAGATCTGGGGCGCGACGCTGCACTCCAGCCCGTCGGAGCTCACCGAGTTCGGCCGGTCATTGCTCGCCGAGGACCCCGACCATCCCGGCTCGCTCGGCATTGCAATCTCCGAGGCGGTGGCGATGTGTGTCGCCGACCCGAACGCCCGCTATGCGCTCGGGTCGGTGCTCAACCACGTCCTCTTGCACCAGACGATCATCGGCGAAGAGGCGTTGCTGCAGTTGGCCAAGGTCGACGAGACGCCCGACGTGCTCGTCGGCTGCACGGGCGGTGGGTCGAACTTCGGTGGGCTCGCCTTCCCGTTCCTGCGCGAGAAGCTCGCCGGGAAGATGAACCCGACGATCCGTTGCGTCGAGCCCGCGGCGTGTCCCACGCTCACCAAGGGCGAGTACCGCTACGACTTCGGTGACACCGCCGGCATGACCCCGCTGATGAAGATGCACACGCTCGGCCACACCTTCATCCCCGAGCCGATCCACGCCGGCGGTTTGCGCTACCACGGCATGAGCCCGTTGGTGTCACACGTCTACAACGAGGGTCTCGTCGAAGCAATCGCGATCCCGCAGCGCGAGTGCTTCGCCGGTGCGTTGCAGTTCGCCCGCACCGAAGGGATCGTGCCGGCGCCCGAGCCGACGCACGCGATCGCCGCCGCGATCCGCGAGGCGCTGGCGTGCAAGGAGTCGGGCGAGGAGAAGGTGATCCTCACGGCACTGTGCGGCCACGGGCACCTCGACCTGGCGAGCTACGAGAAGTACCTGTCCGGCGACATGGTCGACTACGACCTTCCCGACTCGGTCATCGCCGACGCCATGGCCTCGGTCCCCGTCATCGCCTGACTTCAACGACGGTGGGCGCTCAGAGCGCGAGTTCGTAGAGGTCGGGGTCGCCGGGCGATCGGTCGAAGCCGACTCGTTCGAGGTACTTGCGGTGGACGTCGGTGACGCCGGCGCTGCGCAGCAGATCGATGCCGTCGGTGCGGAACACATCGGCGCCCGGGCCGTACAGCCACCGCCCGAGCCGCGATCGCGGTAGGGGCTGAGCACGTAATCGAGGTCGATCGTGAGCGTCGAGCCCTGCCGGCGCCCGATCAGCAGTCCGGCGGGGAGGCCGTCACGGTTGAGCAACAGCGTGACGACGTCGTCACCGGCCGGCACGTAGAAGTCGGGTTGGGACCGGTGGATGTCGATCAGGTGGAACGCGATGAAGTCCGCCAGGAACGGCGAGTCGGGTCGGATGTGCGACACGCCGAGGTCGCGGCCGTTGGGACCTCCGGACGCAAACTCCTTGCGGAGGAACCACACGTTGATCACGGCGATCGAGCCGTTGGTGATCATGATCGGGACCGAGTCGATCAA
>CAVUJG010000021.1:0-179666 GCA_963741755.1 Ilumatobacteraceae bacterium
GTACGGCAGCGCGCACCGTCGCGTTTCCGCCTGCGATTATCGGGTGGTGGGCGGTGTCGTCGAGTGGTGGAGTCTCCATCGACGCCGGTCGGTGTGTTTCGGTTACGGCCCGCCTCGAGAGGGCACAGTGGTGTCCTGGTGCCGCCGACCGCGAAGGGACACGACCATCGATACCGACATGTTGCTCACCGCAGCAACGGACCTCCGTGACACGCTGGTGGCACCGCCCCTGTCGGTCGAGCTGCCCGGCGCCGCCGAAGCCAGAGCGCAGGCAGCCTCGGCGGTCCAGCAGCTCGACGACTACGTCCTGCCCCGCCTGCGCGACGTCAACGCACCGGTCCTGGCGGTCGTAGGGGGTTCCACCGGGGCTGGCAAATCGACCCTTGTCAACAGCCTCGTCGGGACCGAGGTGTCACGTCCGGGCGTGCTCCGGCCGACCACCCGTAGCCCTGTCCTGGTGCACCACCCCGATGCGCGGCAATGGTTCCGAGACGATCGCATCCTGCCCGGCCTCTCCCGGGTGGAGGGAGGATCGTCGGAGTCGAGCGACCACCTCTCCCTGATCTCCCTCGACACCGTTCCGGCCTCGCTGGCGCTGCTCGACGCGCCGGACATCGATTCGGTCGTCGACGCCAACCGTGCCGTGGCCGCCCAGTTGCTCGACGCCGCCGATCTGTGGCTGTTCGTCACCACGGCGGCACGCTACGGCGATGCTGTGCCGTGGGAGTTCCTACGCCGCGCGGTCGCCCGCGGCGTCGCGGTCGGTGTGGTGCTCAACCGTGTGCCGCGCGGAGCCGGCGCCGAGATCGGGCCGCACCTCGACGAGATGCTGCGTGCAGAAGGCCTCGGCCTGGCGCCGACGTTCACCATCGAGGAGCAGCCGTTGACCGACGGACGGTTGCCGGCGCACGCGGTGCAGCCGATCACGATCTGGATCCAGTCGCTCGCCGCCGATCAGCAGGTCCGCGCCGAGCTGATTCGCCGCACGCTCCACGGCACGATCGCCGAACTCGCGTTCGCGCTCGGAACGCGTCGCCGTCGCCATCGAGTACCAGGACGAGATGGTGGGCTGGTTCGACGACCGCGCCAACGACGCATTCGACCGAGCGGTGTGGAACATCGCCGGCGACGTACGTGACGGCACCGTGATGCGCGGTGAGGTGCTCTCGCGCTGGCAGGACGTCGTCGGCACCGGCGAGCTGTTGCGTTCCCTGCAGTCGTCGATCGGCCGCTTCCGCGACCGCGTCACGTCGGCGGTCACCCGTCGCCCACCGAACGCTGAACGGTTCCAGGGAGCGGTCACGTCCGGCGTCGAAGCGGTGGTGCTCGAGCGGGTCGCCGAGGCGGTCGAGGAAACGGTCGGCCAGTGGCGGTCGCAACAGGCGGGTGCCGCCCTCCTGGCCGATTGCGAACGTGCCGGTGCCGACTTGACCCGGCCGTCGCCTGATCTCGCCGAGCGGACGGAGCGGATGGTGCGCGACTGGCAGGCCGGACTGGTCGATCTGCTGCGATGCGAGAGCGTCGGCAAGCAACGTTCGGCGAAAGTGCTGAGCTACGGCGTCAACGGTGTGGCACTGGTACTGATGGTCGGGGTCTTCGCCCAGACGGGCGGACTGACCGGCGCCGAGGTGGCCATCGCCGGCGGGTCGTCGGCCATGGGGCAGAAGCTCGTCGAAGCGCTGCTCGGCGACCAGGCGGTTCGTCGGTTGACCGCGCAGGCCCGCACCGATCTGGAAGAACGCATCGCCGTCCTGCTTGCTGTGGAAGCGGCCCGCTTCGACAAAGCGCTCGCCGGCCATCGCGCCGCGGAGCGCGCCGATCGGCTGCGCGACCTGTCGCAGCGACTGCGTGCCGGAGTGGTCTCATGAAGCCGCCGGTACGGACGTGACCGCGGCGATGGTCGGTGGCGACAGCGGTCGGGCAGGGCTCCGTCTCGTTGAGCGGCTCGACGTGCTCGCGGAGATCGCGGCGATGGCAGAGGGGCGCCTGCCGCCGGATGTCGCCGTGCGCGCAGCGGACACGACGCAACGCGCCCGCGGGCGACTCGGTCACGGCGTCGCCCACACCGTCGTCGCCCTGGCGGGTGCCACGGGGAGCGGCAAGTCGTCGCTGTTCAACGCACTTGCCGGTCGTGAACTGGCCGCCACCGGGGTCCGCCGGCCGACCACCTCACACACCCAGGCGGCAGTGTTCACCACCGGATCGACGCTGAGCGCCGACGGTGCCGGCCTGCTGTCCTGGCTCGACGTTCACCGGCACGGAGTCGTCCACGACCCCGCCCTCGACGGTCTGGTGCTGCTCGACCTTCCCGACCACGACTCGACCGAGGCCGCCCATCGCCAAGAGGTCGACCGCCTCGTGAAGGTCGTCGACATCTTCGTGTGGGTGGTCGACCCGCAGAAGTACGCTGACGCCGCGCTGCACCACGGCTACCTCCGCCGCTTCGCCGGCCATGGCGACATCACCATCGTCGTCCTCAACCAGGTCGACACCCTCGCCGCCGAGCACCGCAGTTCGGCGCTGAACGACCTGGCCCGCATCCTCGCATCCGATGGACTGCCCGTCGCCCGCACCGGCGTGGTCGCCGCCGTCACCGGCAAGGACGCCGGCGTTCGGGTGATGGGCGTGTCGGCGCTCACCGGCGAAGGCATGGAGGCACTCCGGCGCGAGATCACCGCACGGGTGAGCGCCCGTCGTGCGTTCGTGGACCGCATCGACGCCGACATCGACTGGATCGCCGACGACCTCGACGGTGCACTCGGCGACCGTGATCCACACTCCATCTCGGACCGAACTGCGACACAGCTGGGTGTGGCGCTGGCGGGCGCCGCCGGTGTCGACGGCGTGGCTGATGCGGTCGCCCACGCGCATCGCCGGCGCGGCGTGCATGCCGCTGGTTGGCCACCGACCAGGTGGATCTCCCGGTTCAAGCCCGATCCGTTGCGACGCCTCGGACTCGACCGCGTCGCCGCCGGCGGGAACGCGGGATCCGACGACGACGATGCCACCATGTCCGCCACCCGGACGAACCTTCCGCAACCCTCCTCGATCGCCACGGCGACGGTGTCGACCTCGGTGAGGCGGGTGGTCGATGATGCATCCACGGGACTTCCCGCACTGTGGCGAGAACGACTCGGCACGATCGCCAACTCGCGCCGCGTAGACCTGGACGACGCGCTCGACCGGGCGGTCGGCACGACCGACCTCCCCATGCGCCGACCGCACTGGTGGGGTGTCGTCGGCGTGGCGCAGTGGGCGCTCGCCGCGGCACTCGCGGTCGGGGTGCTCTGGCTGACAGCGATCTTCGTGGTCGCCTGGCTGAACCTCCCCGATCTCCCGACGGCCGAGATCGGTGCCTTACCGCTGCCGACGGTGCTCGCGGTCGGCGGAGCCCTGCTGGGACTGCTCGTCGCGGCGCTGGCGCGCACCGCCAACCGTGTCGGCGCTCGCCGCCGCGCATCGAGCACCCGCCGCCGACTTGTCGCCGCGACCACCGGTGTGGGTCGTGAGCTGGTGATCGCCCCCATCGACGCTGAGCTGGCCACCCTGGCCAGGCTGCGCGGGCTGGTCCGCCGGCTCGGGCGTTGACCTATCACGGCGCGGAGTCATCCGCACACCGATCCTTGGTCGAGTCGTGGGATGCGTGTGTGTCCGAAGTGCTCGTTGGGTACGTCTGTCGGAGATCGGCACGCGTCGATCGCCGACATCCCCCGACACCAAAACAGGAGGAGCGCCCAATGGCCACCACTCACGAACTCACCGACAATATTGTGTACGACCTTGTCAGCATCCAGTACCACGCGCTGCAGGCCAACGAGTCCTACGACGAGTACCTCCAAGACGCCCACCACGGCGAGCACGGAGACGTCACTGAATTCATCGAGCAGTGTCAGCAGCAGGACCGCGAGCGGGTGCGTCGCTGCCACCAGCTGATCGGCGAGCTGACGACCGGGTGACTCGCCGACGCGGGAGCGAGCGGTTGTTTCATCGATTCGTTCGTTTCCGGAGAGGCCAACGGGTGTCATGTGCGTGCACCGACGAATCAAGGCCGAGCCGGCCGGGACATCTAGGTAGGTCGTAGTGGGATGCGCGCCATGGTGCTGGCGTGACCGCGAACGGTCCACCTCGACTGTGTGAAGACGGAGACACAACGTTCATCGCCGGCGAAGTCGATGCAGCGACTGCAGCGCATCTCAGCGAGCGGCTCGGCCGATTCGATCCCGCTTCACTCGACGCGAGCTTGCCGCCTCTGGCGTCATCTCTTTCGAACCTCATCGACGCCATGTTGGACGAGAATCCGACCGAAGATGTCGCCGTGGGCCCGAGCGTTCCGGAGCGCGACTATCGCTCGGGTGCGGACTGGCTTCGACCGAGCGATACGTGCCGTTCAGGAGCGGCCAGAACGTCCGCTTGCGGTGTGCAATATCGAGCGTCGGCCATTCTGTAGCGACGATCGTGTCGGTCGGATTGCGTGCGTTCAGTCTCTCTACCGCTCGATTCCCATGTGCCCATCTACCCGCCGCCGAGTCTGAGCAGCGCCCTGACGAATCCTGGTGTGGAACGTGCCAGCCGGAGCGCAGCGCGGTCACCTCCGCCGGATCTGATGGCTGCGTCGGCTGGCGGTTGCGGTTCCGTCGAGCCGCCGATGGTGACGATCTCGACCGGTGACGGCACACCCTTGAGGTCGTGGAGCCCGAATGGGCGAATGGTGTGGCGTGAGCCGACGAGGAGATCGCTGGTCAGTTTGGAGGCGAGCAACTCATCTGCTCCTGCGAGGCTGGAGATGCGCGCGGCGATGTTCACTGTCATCCCGGCGATGTCGTCGACGTCGACTCGTTCGAGTTCGCCGGTGTGGAGTCCTGCTCGAAGACGAAGCCCGAGTTCCGACATGGCAGCCATGATCCGATGGGCACAGACCACACCCATCTCGGGCGTCGACAGGCACGCCATGAATCCGTCGCCGCCGCTCTTGACCGCCCACGCATCCATCTCATCGAAGACCTGGCGACAGATGTCGTTGTGACGCTGAATCACGTCTGCCCACCGTTCTTCATCCGTCGTCCTCTTGACACTCGGACTCTGGCGAGGTAGTTCAACTTGATGCAATCGGACGACCCGGAGGCAGATGTCAGAGAGTTCTTGGCGGCGGCGCCGGAGGCCGACCGAGGGGACGCGGCTGAAGTCGACCGGACCGAGGAGTCCTACAGCTCGGTGACCAGCGGCGTATCGCATCACGACGAGACGCAACGCCTGATCGACCGCCAGGACGGTTCCGCCGTCGTGGACACCGAGTCCAAACTGCGTGCTGTCTTTGCAGCCGTGGATCAGGGCTTCTGTCTGTGTCAGCTGGTGACCGACGACGCCGGCCTCGCCGTGGACTATCGGTTCTTGGAGGTCAATGCCTCGTTCGAGGAAATGACCGGGCTGTCGGACGCAACCGGACGGACGGCGCTCGAGTTGGTTCCGGACCTCGAGCCGTTCTGGGTGGCCACCTTTGGGCAGATTGCGACAGGTAACGATCCTGTGCGCTTCCGGCAGGCGTCGAAGGCGATGGGCCGGGTGTTCGATGTGAGTTGCATTCCCGTAGAGCCGGGCGGCCAGTTCGCTCTGGTGTTCAGCGATGTGACCCAACAGGAGCGGGCCAGGGCGGAACTGGAAGCGGGCGCCAGGCGAAATCGTTTCCGGGCGCAGCTGGCGGACGCTTTTCGGCGCATCGTGGATCCGGTGGAGGTCCAGCGTGCAGCCTGTGGCCTGTTGGCTGAGCATCTTGGTGTCACGCAGGTGCGTTACCTCGACGCTCGCAGCGGCGACGTCAGTAGCGCGGGCGATGCTGGACTTGCTCCGGTGGCGGCAGTGTTGCGTGCCGAGTGGGGTGACGGGTTCGCTGACGCTGTCGGTGCCGAGATGACCTCCGGTCGCATCGTCGTCGTCGACGACGTCAGTGCTGGGGTGTCTTTCGGTGATGCGGAGCGCATTGCGCCCACTGGCGTCGATTTCGGGGCGCTGGTGGTGGCGCCGCTCGTCGTGGACGGCAGTGTCGCCGCGATGCTCGTCGTTCAGGACGAGCAACGTCGGGCGTGGAGTCTCCGCGAGGTTGGCATCATCGAAGAGACAGCGGAGCGCATACGCTCAGCGGTCGAATGGGCGCGCGCCGAGCTGGAACTGCGCGCCAGCGAGCACCGGTTCAGACTCCTCGCAGACGCGCTGCCGGTGCCCGTGTGGGTCCACAGATCGGACGGCGCCCAGGAGTGGGTCAACCTCACGTTCGCGGAGTACTTCGGCGTCGACCGCGACGAGATGCTCGACCAGAACTGGACGCTGCTCACCCATCCCGATGACACCCACTACGCCGAGACGTTCGCCGCCTGTGTCAAGGACCGATGTGACTTCGAAGCCGAAGTCCGCGTCAAACGCGACGACGGCGAATGGCGGCACATGCAGTCGTGGGGCAAGCCGCGCTTCGATGGGGCCGGCAACTACGTCGGACACGTCGGGGTCTCCGCGGACATCAACGAACGCAAAGCCCTCGAACAAGCCGAGCACCAGGCTCGGCGCCACGCCGAACTGGTCGCCGAACTCGTAGCAGCATTGGAGAAACCCGACAAACGACCGCAGCTGCAACGAGTCGTCGATGTACTCGTGCCCGATTTCGCCGACTACGCCACGATCGAAGACCCCAACGCTCCGGAACCGCTACTGGCACTGCGCCACCGCGAGCCGGCGATGACCGACACTCTGCGCGTACTTCGTCAACACCATCGTCTGGCCAACGAGGATTCGCACTCTGTCGCCAGCGCCCTCACATCGGACTCGCAGCTCATCGTGTCGATCGATGGCTCGGTGATCGACGAACACGCACCCGACGACGCCGCTGCCGCGCTGTTGCGACAACTCGGCCCGACGTCACACATTGCGGTGCCGATCGAACTCGGGCACAACAAACTCGGCGTCCTCACCGCCGGGACCGCCAGCCCGACCCGTCAGCGCTACACACAACGAGACGTGACGGCGCTGTCCGACATCGCCCAACAGGCGAGTCTCGTGATCGCCCAAACCGAGCTGCGCGCCCAAGACCAACGGATCTCGCTGCGGCTGCAACACGCACTCCTGCCACAACACCTCGCCGAGACCGACCAGGTCACCGTCGCTGCCTTGTACGAGCCCGCAAGTGACGTCCTCGAAGTCGGCGGCGACTGGTACGACAGCATCGCACTCCCAGACCAACGGCTGCTTCTCGTCGCCGGCGACGTCGTTGGACACGGCCTCGAAGCCGCCGCAATGATGGGCCGGCTACGCGCGGGCCTCGCCGCTCTCTCGACACTCGACACATCGCCAGGCAGGATCTTGTGCCTGCTCGACGACTACGCACACGGACACGGCGCCGCCGCCTACACCACCGTGTTCTGCGCTGTGTTCGATCCCACCACCGGGCAACTCGACTACGCCTCCGCCGGTCACCCGCCCGCCCTCATCGTGGGCCCCGACAACGTCACCTGGCTCGACGCCGCCACGTCATCTCCATTGTGCACCAGCGCACCACCAACACGACCCCAAGCAACACGGACCCTGCAACAAGGTGCACGCCTCATCCTCTACACAGACGGACTGATCGAACGACGCGGAGAAACCATCGACTCCGGACTCCAACGGCTGCGAGACACCGCAACAGCACACCGGGACCAGCGTCCCGATGAGATCTGCGAAGCACTCATGACCATGGCATCGGAGGCACCAACAGACGACGACATCGTGGTCCTGTGCCTCGCCTACCAAGACCGTTGAGAATGCCCAGATCCACTGTCCGTGTCGCGAGGCGGACTCAACGGCCTCTCCAACGCGTGTCGGTCGATCGACGCTTGAGCCGGGCCAGCCGCGGGACCGAGAGCTGTGGTGATTGAACCACGAGAGCCGCCGTTGACTGCAGAACTACTGCGGAAGTATTGTGGCAGTCATGGGTCGCGGTGGTCCTCGTGATGCCTCACCTTTGTGGAACTCTGTTGACGTAATCGCGCGAGACGGGATGACGGTGATGAGGCTCAGTGGTGAGCTCGACCTCTACATGGCGACGGCTGTACGTCCCCGATTCCACGATCTGGACGGTGACGTCGAGGTGGACTGCGCCGAACTGACGTTCATGGACGCCGCGGGTATCAACTTGTTGTTCGAGATGGAACGGCTTTGCGACGCGAACGGTGCGAAACTGACGGTCGTGAATCCGCCGCGTTGCGTGACCCGACTGTTCTCGTTGGCTCGACTCGATGGCGTCTTCGACATCCGATCCGGAACATCAGACAGGTGACCACGAACGACAGTTCCTCGTGGCATCAGCCGATCTACTCGATCGGTGCTGTTGCATCGATGTTGGGAGTCGACACGTCGACGCTGCGGGCCTGGGAGGAACGATACGGGGTCGTCGTTCCTGCGCGTAGCAGCGGCGGGCAACGTGTGTATTCGCGCAACGAGCTGGAGGAGTTGCGCTTCGTCGTCGATCAGTTGGACGGCGGCGTGACGCCGGCGGCGGCACATCGTCTGCTCGCCGATCGATCGCGCGACGTGGACGCTCCCGTCAGCGGCGATACCGATCGAGTGAGAGTGGTGGTGTTGCTCGCGGAACGTGACCGGTATGCGATCGACCTACTGGAGTACTTCCTGCGAACGGAAGGCTACGAGGTCGTCGTTGCGTCGGAGGCCGCGGTGGCCGAGCAGTTGTTCATCGAGGCCCGGCCGCACTTGTCCATCCTCGAGCTGATGGTGTCGGGCGGCGGGCTCGAACTGTGTCGCCGTCTGGCCGGCGGTGGTGCACCGGTATTGGCCATGTCTGCACTCGATCTCGGCGATCAGGCAATGGCGGCGGGAGCCAGCGCCTTTCTCCTCAAGCCAGTGGTGCCGTTGTTGTTCGTTTCAACGGTCCGCGACCTGTTGGGCTCGAGCGCGTTGACCCGACCCTCGGAGGCGACCGTTCGCTGATGCAACGACTCTCGACCGGCAATCCTCGCCTCGATCAAATCCTGTGCGGCGGGCTGGTAGCCGACGCCATCACGCTCATCGTGGGTCCCCCCGGGTCCGGCAAGACGATCCTGGCCGAGCAGTGTCTGTTCGCCAACGCCACCGTCGAGCGTCCAGGGCTCTATCTGTCCACGGTGTCGGAACCGTTCGACAAGCTGTTGCGGTTCGGGCAGGAACTGTCATTCTTCGACAACAACCTCGTCGGAAGCTCGGTGTTCTACGACGACATCGGCGACGCCGTACACCATGGCGGACTCGCCGCAGTGAGCGAACGGATCGATTCGCTGATCAAGCAGTATCGGCCGGGCATCATCATCATCGACAGCTTCAAGGCGCTTCGGACATTCGCCGCGAGCGACGCCGATTTCCGTCGCTTCCTCCACGACCTCGCCGGGCTGCTCAGTGCAATCGCCGTGTCGTCACTGTGGGTCGGAGAGTACGAACACGACGAGGCAACCAACTCACCGGAGTTCGCCGTCGCCGACGCCGTCGTTGGAGTCGAGTCAAAACGGATGTCGGAACGATCCACCCGTTACCTGAGCGTCCGCAAGCTCCGCGGCAGCGACTTCCTGTCCGGTGATCACGTGTACCGCATCACCGACGACGGCCTCATCATCTTTCCGCGTCTCGCAGATCCTCGCGACACCGGATCGCCCATGGAGGTCGGAGAACGCCGGTCGACGGGCATCCCCGCACTCGACGACTGCCTCGAGGACGGCTACTGGTCCGGATCCACCACCCTCATCGCCGGACCATCGGGATCCGGAAAGACGCTCATGGGCCTGCACTTCGTCTACGCCGGCGCAGCGCTCGGCGAGAAATCGGTCTTCGTCACACTCCAAGAAAACCGCAACCAGCTCGGCCGCATCGTTTCCCGGTTCGGCTGGAGCATCGACGACCCCGACGTGACGATCATGGATCGCTCGCCCGTCGACATCTACCTCGACGAACTCATCTACGAAGTCCTCGACCAGATCCACGCCGTCGGCGCTCGACGCCTCGTCATCGACAGCCTGAACGACCTGATGGCAGCAACCACCGACCCGATGCGCCTCCGAGAGTTCCTGTACTCACTCGTCCAACGCTGCGCACAACACGGCATCAACGCCATGTTCACCTACGAGACCATGGAACTCTTCCGCATCACCCGTGTCAGCGAACTCGGTATGTCCCACATCGCCGACAACGTGATCCTCCTCCAACACGTACAACAAGGCTCCGAAATGAAACGCTCCCTCACCGTCCTCAAAGCCAGAGGATCCAACAACTCCTCCACCATCAACGAATTCACAATCTCCCCCGACGGCATCCGACTCGGGAAGCCGCTCGACGTGAGCAGACGCCCGGCCTGACGAAGCACCCACGATCCGAACCGTCGGCGATGGACTCGGCAGCATCATCCACTCGGTCAGCACCCAAGGATCCGCCAAACCCTTCGTCGTTCCAGAAGCCACTCGGTAATGCCGGCCTCGTTCACCGTCCGTCGCGCAGCACCGCCGGCGAAGTGTGGGACCTCTTGGTTCGAGGACGCCACCCGATAATCACGGCCTTCGAGGGACGGTCACCCGCTCGTAGCTGGGTGCGCTCGCTCACCGCTCGGAAGGGTGCGACGGAATCTGGCCGGCGAACCGAGTTTCCGAACATGTGCAGCGCCTGTGGTGCATATGTGTAGGAGAGGCAGAGGAAGGCGGCTGTTCGGAAAAGGTTCCAGCGACGATGACGTGCGCGAGGGCCAGGGTCGGCACAGGCAGACACGTGGGGAAGCTCGGCCGGCAGTGTCGGCCATTCGCGGCTGCATCGCGAAGGTGCCGGACGTCGCTGAAGGAGCCGAACATCGCAGTTGCGCGATGATCGCATTCTTGCGATACTGAGTCTCGTGGCCGGCGTCGAACTCCACGACGAGATCGTCGACTGGATGTCGAGCCTCGACGACGCCGACTGGAACCGCACCGTCGTCGCCATCGATCGACTCGCCGACCTCGGTTCGCACGAATGCGCTCGGCTCAACCCGTAGGAGCACCGACATGGCCAACTACTCCCGATGGGACGACATCAAGAAGCAGCGGCCCGGCCCCACCGACGAAGAACGGGCGGCCATCGAGCAGGACTTCGCGCTCGGTGAGCTGATCTACGAACTTCGTACCAGCGCCGGGCTCAGCCAGCGCGAGCTCGCCGAGCGGATGGGCACCACACAGTCGGTCATCTCACGGCTCGAGGAAGGCGGAGGCGGCCGTCCCCGACTCGACACCCTCGCCCGTGTCGCGACCGCTCTCGACCGGCACCTCGTTGTGTCCTTCCCCGATGAGGTCCCGAAGCGCCTGAAGAACGCGATCCAGGTCGCCTGAGAAGCGAGCGGTTCGGAGCAGGGGTGAGCGACGATACGAACGGCCACCGCTGCATCTTCTGCTGGTCGTACGGCGAAATGGACACGCGAGCACCCGATGTCCAAGCGCGTCCTCGACCTAGCCGGCTTTACACTCGACGACATCCACATCGAGATCGAGATTCCCCTCGATCAGCTCACTCCGGAGTACGTGGCCGAGCGATCCCACTCGATCGCCGACGAGTTCGTCACGTGCGTATGCGCAGACTGCAACAACGGGTGGATGCAGAAGCTGGACCACTCCTTCGCCGGGACCGTTCGGCGATGGGTCGCAAAGCCGTCCGATCGTCTCGGCAACACGGGCCTCGCCGTGATCCGGCGATACATGCTCAAGGTGCTTCGGGTGAAGGCCCTTGGCGAGATCTGGGGCGCCTGGGAGCGGACGCCGGAACTGATGTCGGAGGTACTGCGAGCACGTGCTCGCGGAGGCTTCGGTGAGCGGATGGGACCTGCTTCCATCGGCACGTCGGCGGTCTCGACGGCCAGCGCGATGACGACAGACCGAGGATCATGTCGAGACCCTTCCCTCGACACGATCGGCCCGGGTCGTGTCGGTGGATCCGACTGCGACCCCGATCTTGAAGATCTGGTGGCGGGCTCGGAATCCGGCGCGTCGAATGACCGTCTGGGCGGCGACGTTGGTGGGTTCGGTCGAACAGCGTGGCGTCACGTCGTGGGCTTGGCAGATCTCGGTGAGGGTGTGCATGAGCCGGCTGCCCACTCCTTGGCCGCGGAGCTCGGTGCCGACGACGAGGCCGAGGTGGGCGTTGGCGGGTGCTCGCAGGTCGACCCGGCACTCGCCGGTCGCAGCGATCTGACCACCCGCTTCGAGCAGGTAGAGCTCCTGCAGGTCGATGCGTTCGGTCAGGTACGGCGTCAGGAACGCTTCGGGCGATCCGGTTGCGGCTTGGTAGAAGGCAACGGCGGCTGGATGATCGGCACTGGTCGCCAGACGAACATCGACGGTGTCGTCACTCGCTGGTTGTACGACGTGGTCGTACATCAGGGCTACCGAATCGACCGCGACACTTGAGGTGAGGCCGAGGGACAGGAAGACGGGATCGACGGTGGATGTCATTGCGGCGGTGATGTTCAGGTCGTCGACAACGTGTGCGAACAGTTCGGTCGCGGACGGTTCGAACTCGTCGATGATGTAGAAGCCGTGCAGCTGGTTGTCCTCGTCGACGGCGAACCGGCCTACGAGTTGTGTCCCACGTGTCAGGGAGTGGGGTTCGGCCATGTCTGCGAACGTCGCCCACATGTCGTCTTCTGGTGCCATCAGGGTTCGTTGTCGTTGGGCGCTGAGCTGCTGGTAGGCGTCTGCAGCGCCCGCGTTGATCTCGATGTCGATGGGGTCGATGTTCATTGGGGGCCTGGTTCTTCCGGTCATGAGCTTGAAGGTTCGGTTTGAGCCGGGTCGGCTCGGGTGCGGTCGTCGGGCATCACGATCGTGCTGAGGAGGCGACGTCGCCGTCCCGGCGCCGGCCGGTTGTCGACGTGTTCCTGGACCGCGGTCGCCATGGTCTCGGCGAGTGCATCGAACTCTTCGTCGGTGAGCCAGATCGGCACCTGCCGGTAACCGACACGATCACGACTCAGGGCCGGTGCACCGGATTCGAGGTAGGAGGCAAAGTCGGCGAGGAGGGTGCCGACGAAGGTCGCGAAGTAGCGGAAGTGCTCATCGGCAGTCGCCGACTCGAGTTCGTCGTCGCCGAGCACCACGGTGGAGGCGACCACGCCGTAGGTGCGCTCGATGCCTCCCCGGATCGGCCGCTCGCCGACAACCTCCAGCAACCCGCCGTCGGCGAGTTGGTTGATGTGTCGGTAGAGCGTCGCTTGCGGCACGTCGCCGAGCCGATCCTTCAGTTGCAGCGGGGTCATCGGATCGCCGACGAGGACCTGCACGATGCGCAGCCGGATCGGATGAAGCAGCAGATCCCGGGCCTCGATCATCGTCTCTCTGCTCTCGTGGTCGCAATGATTCCCAGTAGTGATATCATTCTCATTACCGAGAATAGTCTAGTCAAGCAAAAGGCAACCACCGTGTCCGAATCAATCATTGCCATTCGTTCGAGCGGCCTCGCACTCGAGGGGACGCTGAATGCGAGCGGCTCACTCCCCGCTCCCGCGGCGCTGCTGATCAGCGGATCGGGACCCGTCGACCGCAACTCCAACGCGAAGCGCCTGCCCATCAACGTCATGGGCCACGTCGCGGCCCATCTCGCCGCCAACGGCATCACGTCACTCCGCTACGACAAACGAGGCGTCGGCCGCAGCGAAGGCGACTACCTCTCCACCGGCTTCAACGACAACATCGATGACGCTCGTGCTGCGATCGAGGCTCTCCGAGCCCGACCGGAGGTCGACGCGGACCGGGTCGTCGTCGTCGGCCACAGCGAAGGTGCGCTCATCGCATCGGCACTCGCCGAAGACGAACATCTCGCCGGCGTTGCCCTGCTCGCCGGCGCAGCCACCAACGGCAAAGACGTACTCCGGTGGCAGGCCCAACAAGTCGCGCCAACACTGCCGAAGCCGGTCAAGTTGCTCATGAAGATGCTCCGACAGGACCTCGTGCGAACCCAGACGAAACGGCTCGACCGGATCGAGTCCTCCACCGACGACGTGATCCGTATCCAGTTCGTGAAACTCAATGCCAAGTGGTTCCGCGAATTCATGGCATACGAACCGATCGCTGCGCTCCGCCACGCGGCAGTGCCAGTGCTCGCGATCACCGGCACCAAGGACATCCAGGTCAACCCGGCCGACGTCGCGCTCATGGCCCACGCCGTGCCGACGCCCTTCACCGGCCACCTCGTCGACGACGTGACCCATCTCTTGAGAACCGAACCCGGACCTGCCTCTATCCGCACCTACAAGAAACAGGCACGCCAACCACTCGACGAGCGCGTCACCGCCCTCCTCACCGACTGGGTGACCAGCCACACCGGCATCACGAGCGGAGTCCGCGATGGCAACCTATGACGACGACGCGATCACGCTCGACGAGACGGGGATCACGGTGAAGAACTACTACCTGCCCGGTCGACCTCGAACGATCCGCTACAACAACATCGTTCATGCCGAGATCATCGACCTCGGCTTCGGGACCGGCCGACACCAACTCGTCGGCATCCCCACACGATGTTTGCGGATTGCGGAACCGGGCAGGGGCCGAACATGGACACCACAGGACCACTGCTGTGTACGTTCTTGCTCGGTGCGGCCCTCCTCGGGTGCGCAACCAACGAGGCTTCAGACATCAGTTCCGGCAACACGTCGGGCTCGACCACACCGCCGCGTGCCACCACGACGTCGCCGAGTGCGACTGTCACGCCACCACCGTCGACGACCGCCGCGACCAACCCGAGCACGACGACCCAGCCCAGCGCGCCGACCACGACCGTCGTCTACGCCGACGGTTTCGAACCGCCGCCGGCCGACCAGGTGGCCGTGACCGTCGACGTCCCGACCGGTGAGTTCGTTGCCGCTCCTGGCGATCTCGTGGTGTTGCGGACCAACGGCGATCTCGAGTACCGGCCGAATGCGCTGTCGCCCGGCAACCAGGCGCCTCCGATCCGACTCGTCGACAGCGCCGACCCCCGTACTGCGCCCCAGGAAGGTTCTGGCCCGAACCTCGTGTTCGATGTCGCAGCCTTCGTCAACGGGTCGGTGCTGTATGGAGAGTGCTGCGAACCCGTGGGGGGCAACGTCTTCGCCGCAGACGCCCCGGGCTCGCAAGAAGGACCACTCGCGGTCGGCTATCTCACAGACCAGAGCCCCGACGGCTCGCATGTGGCGACGGCCAACGACATCCAACTCAGCATCGCCGACGTCGAGTCCGGCGAAGGCAGTGGCTTGATTCTCCTCCCGGCACCCGACAAGCGCTACAGCATCGTCGACATTGAGTGGGCTGACGACGACACGTTGTTGGCGATCATCTTCGACGGTCGGGACCACCGGATCGTGCCGTACGACATCGACACGTTCACCGCGTCACCGATCCAGATGAACCTCGACCCGCGGGTCGACTTCGAGGCGGTCCGTTTCGTGGGACGGTCACCGGATGGCCATGCCGTCGTTGCCACGACCACCGGGTCCGGCTCCTGGGACGTGCTGTATCTGAATCCGCGCAACTTCGAAGAGGACAACCAACTTCACCAGAACTTCCCGTTGAGTGTGTCGAACATCGAGATCGACGCCGGTGGACTGGGCCAGATCTGGACCGACGGAGGAACGCTGTACTACCTCGGACCCGGCCAGTTCGAAGCACGACCGATCGGCGACGGCATCCGCTCGGCGTGGTTCGTCGAGCCGACCTGATCCCTTCGACGTCACGGTCGATCAACTCCAATCGCCAGCGGCCGCCATCACCGGTGAGGACGCGAAGTTCACCGCGGATCCCGGCTCGCCGGACTGCTTGATCGACGCCATCGACCTCGACGTGCGTGACTCGCTCGACGAGTGGGTAGTTCATTCGTCGAACCGCACAGGTCTCCGCCCAACACCAGTCGTTCACACCACCCGAGAACAGGAGCGAATCATGAAAGCACTCGTTTGGCACGACAAGCGCGATGTTCGCGTCGACACCGTTCCCGACCCGACCATCGAGAAGCCGACCGATGTGATCATCGAGGTGACCAGCTCCGGAATCTGCGGCTCGGACCTCCACCTCTACGACGTGTTGACGATGTTCCTGCACGAAGGTGACATCCTCGGCCACGAACCGATGGGACGCGTCGTCGCGGTCGGCGCCGACATCACCAACCTCGCCGTCGGCGATCGCGTCGTCGTGCCGTTCAACATCTCGTGCGGCCACTGCTTCATGTGCGACCGCCAGCTGTTTGCCCAGTGCGAGACGACGCAGGTCGTCGAGCAGAACAAAGGCGCGGCGTTGTTCGGCTACACCGAGCTGTACGGCTCGGTCCCGGGAGGTCAGGCCGAACTGCTGCGAGTTCCCCACGCCGACTTCGGTCCGGTCAAAGTCGGCGACGCACCCGACGACCGCTACGTCTACCTGTCCGACGTGCTCCCCACGGCGTGGCAAGCGGTCGATTTCGCCGACATCCCCGAAGGCGGTTCCGTGCTGGTCGTCGGACTCGGCCCCATCGGCCAGATGGCCGTCAGGATCGCCCGTCATCGCGGCGCCGGCCAGGTCATCGCCGTCGACAGCGTTGCCGAACGCCTCGCCCTCGCCTCACGATGGGGCGCCGACACGATCGACGGCTCGAACCTGTCCGGTGCCGAACTCGTCGAAGCGATCCGCATGCGCACGAACGGACGGGGACCTGACTCGGCGATCGACGCAGTTGGCATGGAGGCCCACGGCAGCCCGATCCTCGAGACCGTACAGAAAGCGGCGGGCCTGCTCCCCGACCGGTTGGCCGCGCCGCTGACCGAACGCTTCGGCGTCGACCGTCTCGCTGCGCTCACCTTGACGCTCGAGGCGGTCCGGCGCGGTGGCACGGTGTCGATCATCGGCGTGTACGGCGGCATGAAAGACCCGTTGCCGATGATGACGATGTTCGACAAGGGCCTGACGATCCGGATGGGACAGGCCCACGTCAAGCGGTGGATCCCCGACATCCTGCCCCTCGTCGAAGACGACGCCGACCCGTTGGGCACGATGGATCTCGCCACGCATCACATCAGCCTCGACGAGGCTCCGGCCGCGTACGAGACGTTCCAAGCCAAAGCTGACGGGATGATCAAGGCCATCATCAACCCGGCCTGACGGCCTCTTTGCATGCAGTGAGCTGGCTGTCCAACCATCTCGTGGGTTCCGGTATCGATGACGTTGGCGCATGGATCTCGTCGCGCTGGGTACCGCAGGTGCGTGGCTCAACAGTTGGTCGTGGTCACCGGCTCCCGCAGTGACGGCGTTCGCTGGTACGGAGAGCAGCTGGCACGGGTACGCGCGGCGACGGGGCGACCGACGCTCGTGTGCTCCGTGCCGAACAGCTCGAGCGAATGCGACGACGCAATCATCCTGAACGCGCTCAGCCGACAACCAGTGAGCGAGTCAGCGCAGATCCTCTTGCACGTCGCACCCAGACTCTGGCGATCCGACGCCCCCATTCGTCAGGCCGCACTGAACGCACGGCACCTGGGTAGACCGGTTGTGGCCACGCTGCACGAACTGCCGGAACACACCGATGGCCACGAACGCTACGAACGCATCGCCGGGGCGTGCCGCGACATCCGCTCGGTCGTTGACGCGGTCGTGGTTGCAAGTTCCCTCGAGGCGCGCCTTGCCGCTGCCATCGGCGTGGATGCTCACGTCGTGTTCCGTCCGGTCTTCCCTGGGACACGATCAAATGGCCACATCGAGCACGACGAGCTCAGACTCGCAGTGCTCGGGCGCATCCACCCGGGCGATGGTGTGTTGGGTCTCGTCGACAGCCTCGCCGATCGTCGAGGCAAGCTGTCTTCGCGTACGGCGGTTCGCGTCGTCGGAGACTCGGCACCGAGCGACGCGTGGCACCTCGACGACATCATCGAAGCAGCTCGCCGAACTCAACTGCCCTTCACCGTGAGTGGAGAAGTCTCGCAACACGCATGGTCCGAGGAGATCGCAGCAACGACGGTGCCGGTCGTACCACAACGCAGCGTGTCGGCTTCCAGGACGATCTGCGATTGGATTGCCCATGGCCGCCGGCCGTTCGCTCGCCGCTCGGCCTTCGCCTGCGAGCTCGCAGAACGGGCACCCGGCTACGTCCACTTCGTCGAGGACGACGACTGGATCAGCGTCGTACAACAAGCCGTCGACGACCCGACTCTGACGTGGTCGGACACGTCGCCAGAGGCACTGTCGGCTTCCAACGCTGTCGACGCACTCGATGCCGTCTTCGACGCGCTGCCTCATCCCACCTGCGTCGACGGCATGACCGACGACGAGCCGATACGACGCGCAGAAGTCGGCGTGTCGTCCACGGCATCGCACGGCGTGGAAACCTCGCCCGGTCGACGTGACACGCTCACCCACCAGCCCGGGCGACGTGAAGCTGATCCTCGTCCGACATGGTGACGCCCACGCCGGACTCAGCGGTCATCGTCGCGACGGCGTTGGCGTGGTTCGACAGCTGCGAGTTGATGGCTTCGAGGTGGTCGTCAGGTTGTCGGGAACCAGTGTCCGGCCCAACGTGGCGGGCGGAAGGGTTGCCAGGTTTCGGCTTCCTGTGCGAGACGATCGGCGACGACAACGGCGACAGCGGGGTTGTGTCCGAGGCCGAGATGACTGCCACGCACCTCGACGTTCTCGCTGAGAGCGCCCCCTGGCAACAGCGACGTGCGCCACGCGACGATGGCGTCGCTTCTGCTGTACACCGAGGTGGTCGGGATGCCCGACGGAGGATGACGACGACCGACCAGGGGACTCCCGAGCGTGACGACCGAGCGAACCGCACCGGGTCGACGTCGGGCGAGTTCGATGGCGTGAACGCCGCCGAGGCTCCATCCCACCAGGCTGACCGGACCGTGCTCGTGCTTGGTTGCGAGGAGCTGGTCGAGTCCGTCTGTGACGTGACGACCGAAGCCGCGGTTGGTGCCGAGGCCCCAACCGAAGGCGAGGTAGCCGAGCCGACCGAGGAACCAGCGAAGTGGCGCGGTCGAGGCGTCGCCGGCGCCCAGTCCGGGGAGTACGAGTACGGCGCGGCCGTCACCCCGGCGCGACATTGCCAACAGCGGGCCCGCGGTCATCGCGAACGAGATGAACTCTGGTGCCGCCCGCGCTTCGCGGATCGCCACACTCTGCCACCCAGGGCGCTCCACCATGGACACAACAGTTCCACACGGAGCGCGAGCGAAACTCTGAGGCGGAGCCTGTGACATCGACTGGCCGGGATGGTTCGAGACGAATAGTGTCACCGGTGTGCCTGCCCGGGGTCGGATGTCGATGGCGTCTGGGTCAGTGCTCGGTCTTGTGGCTCTGACCGTGATCGCAGCGACGGCTGCTGTGTTCACGGCGGCGTCAGCTTGGTCGCAGGCCGAGGCTGCCGACCGTTCGGCGGCGCGCGTTGCTGCGGATCGTTTCGAGACGAGTCTGACTGCGGCGACGAGTTCAGTGGCGGGTGTCGGGGCGTTGGCAGTTGACGGCAGCGTCGATGGCGACGAGTTCGAGGTGTTCGCGACCGAAGCATCTGCAGGCTCGGGAATTTCGGCGTTGGCGTTCTTCGAGGTGGTCGGGGACGCCGATCGAGCGATGTGGGAGGAATCGACCGGACTCTCGATGAAGGACACTGATGGCAGCGGTGGGTTCGTGCCGGCGAAACCGCGCGATGTGCACGTGGTGATGCGCTATGCGGCTCCGGTGAACGACACGACTCGTAGCGTGTTGGGGTTCGACCTTCTGAGCGACCCGATGCGGGCCCAAGGAATCGACGCGGCGAGCGGCGACGACGGAGCTCAACTCGTCGGACCGATCGCCACCGTCACGGGCGCCCGTCCTGGCTTGTTCTTGACGGCAGCCGTGCGAGACAGCACAGACACGCTGGTGGGGTTCATTGCGTCTGGGATTGCCCTCGATGATGCTGCTCAACGACTGAGCGCACTCACAGGTATTCGTGATGTGGGCGTCGTGATCGACGGCACGCCGTTGCTCGAGGCACCACGCGGATCGGCGTCGGAGACGTTCACGTTGGCAGGTCGGACATTCACGGTGACTGCAAGTGACGGGCAGGCGGCGAACTGGTTGCTTCCTGCGGTGTTGACAGCGATGACACTGCTCTTGGCGGTCGGCGCGGTCCGAGCTGCTCGCCGTGACCGATCCGAGCGCTCACGGGAACTGCGGGCGACCGAGCGTTCGCAGCTGCTCACCCGGCTCGCCGAAGAGCTCGGGAGCGCAACGAGCACCGACCAGACCACACAGTTGGCAGTCGACCGCTCCGGCCCGATCGTGGGCGCCCGCCACACGAACGTGGCCATTCGCGATCCCAGCGACCCATCGAAGCTGCGAGTGGTCCACGACGCCGGGATGAGGGTCGCACTGGCGGACCGATTCGCCGAGCAGAGCATTCGCGACGATCTGCCGTTGGCGCGAGCAGCGACGACCGGATCCAGCGTGTGGATCGCGAACCGTGAGGAGTACGCCGCTGCGTACCCCGACGTCATCGACGACGTTGTCGCCGCTGGCATCCATGCAACGTGTTGCGTACCGCTCAGCCTCGGGGTCGACGCGAGCGTCGGGGTGATCGGCTTTGCGTTCGACCATCCGCTCGAAGCGCACGACCGGGCGGAGATCGAGTCGGCAGCCGCGGTCGTCAGCCAGTTGACGGGCCGCGCGCTGGACCGCGTCAGAGTCCGCGAGTTGGTCCAGCACCGCGTCGACCTGCTGTCGGACTTTGCCCGCGAACTCACGACCGTCCGAACGTCCAGCGGCGTCGCCGCTGTGGTCGCAGACACGGTGCCTCAGTTGCTGGACCTCGAGTCGGCCACCCTCGTCGAGGATGTCGAGGAGTCCACCGACCCTGAGATCCGCAGCTATCGGCTCCGCGGAGAAGCCGAGGATCACTTGATCGTCCGACCCCACCCAGGCAGGGTGTGGGCGCCGATCGACGAGACACTCGCCCACACGGTTGCCGACCTCGTCGGCGGTGCACTCAGCCGAACCCGATTGCACGACCAAGAACGCGCAGTCCTTCGCCGGCTTCAGCACAGCCTGCTCAGCCCGCCACCCGACATCGACGGTTTCGACATCGCTGTCGGTTACCGATCTGCGCTGACTGCGATCGACATGGGAGGCGACTGGTACTCGATCATCGACACCCCTGACGCCGTGTACGCCATCATCGGGGACATCGCCGGGCATGGCCCTGGAGCGGTCGCGCTCATGGCCGAGGCCAAGACCATTGTGCGACACCTGCTCGCCACCGGCACATCACTGATCGAGGCAGTCGCCCACACCGACCGCACGCTCCAACGACGACACGCCTATGCGTCGATGATCGTCGCCCGCATCGACAAACGAAGCAACTGCCTCGACTATCTCAACGCCGGCCATCCGCCCGCCCTGTGCTTCACGCGAACGGGGGTCGTCCAGCTCGACGACGTCCACCGGCCCTGGCTCGGCGTCGCGTCGGAACTTCAGCTGACAACCACCCGCATCTCCTTCGAGGGGGGCCACCTGCTGCTGCTCTACACCGACGGGCTCGCGGAACAACGCAACGAACCCCTCGACGACAGCATCCGCAACCATCTCCACGCACTCGACACCGCGCCACCGACCCAGCAGATCGTCGACCGCCTCCTGTTCGAACGCGAACAACGACGCAACTCTGCGACTCCCGACGATGACATCGCCGTCGTCGCGATCCGCCGAATTCCCCCTCCCCCAACGAGTGTGCCCGACGATTGCGAGGCGGCAGCACCCGTTCAAACCGATCGCGGCGGCGTTGGGATCGGCTAAGCGATCCGTGGGGCTCGTGTGGTCAGGTGATCGCTGGTGCTGCCAGACGGAACCACACCGTCTTCGAGTCCGAGTTTCGTGTCGAACCCCAGTCGGTCGCGAGCCGGTCCACCAGCCTCAGTCCGAACCCGCCGACCGTGTGCGGTAGCCGGTCGATGACCATGACCTGACTGTCGGGCGAAGTGTCAGTGACACCGACTTCGATGTGCGGGCCAGCGGGATCGAACATCAGGGAGAGCCCACACGACCCGGTCGTGTGGAGCATCACGTTCGAAATCAACTCCGATGTCATCAGGGCAGTGTCCGCAATGGTTGCCGACGGGGTCACCGAGTGGAGAGCTTCGCTGATCAACTGTCGCGCCTCACCGCTCGCTCGGTCGCTTCGTTCGACGTCCCACTGCTTGCGAAAGTGGTGTGTAGCCAAGACAAACCCCTGTCTCTTCGATTCGTTCCATGCGCGGCCGGGGTCTGGGGCTCTGTGGGGTCCAGTATGCCCGAAGTCGCGACGGACAAACACACTCGGTGAGACGCAGCGTCGCTGCGATTGGCACGTGACGCATTCGGTTGGAGTCAGATCATGTCTTGGCGAACGTCGATCGTGTTGTCCACGATGCCCTGGCACACCGCCGTGAGACCCAGTTGGCGGCTCCGGGCGTACGCCCGGATGATGGCAAACGCCTCGTCGACAGTGGTGCCGGCGCGCTCGGCCACCACACCCTTGGCCTGCTCGATGCGTATGCGGCTGTTCAACGCTGCAGTGAGGTGCGTATTGATCACCTCGACGTCGGAGATGGTTCGCTGCTGCAGGATCCCGACGGTTGCGATGTCCGACAATGCCCGCACGAGGCGCGCATCGCCGGGCGACAAGGCGCCGGGCTCGACACACAGCAAGTTGACCGCACCGATCACTTCGTTGCGCAGTTGCATCGGGACGCTGTGCACCGACCCGAATCCCGCAGCGACGGCACGAGGCGTGAACTTCGGCCACCGCTCCGCCTGGTCGGACAGCTGTTCGGCGTTGATGGTGATCCCACCACGGAACGCGTCGAGGCATGGACCGTCATCGTTCTGCAATTCGAAGAGTTCGAGGAGATACGACCGCTCGGTGGAGGCAGCAACCGCCTGCAGGCGGCCGGGCCGCGCACCGATCATGACGCCGACTTCGTCCACGTCGGTCAGTTCGACGCACTGCGCGGTCAGATAGTGGAGGAAATCGATCACGTCGTAGTCCTCCACCAGCGTGTCGGACAGGTGGACGAACGCGTCGATGATCGCGCCCTCGCGATCCACGCTGCGTGCAACGGGGTCAGTCATGCTCGGCCCACGATTGGATACGGAGTTGGCGGTCCAGGACATCACGCGCGATGTCAGCGAGCGGGCGCCCTGTCACGAACGCCACGGCACGCATCCGCAGCAGCGCCTCGTCGACGTGGATGTCGAGTTGCGCCGACACCATGCCCGACGCATTGTGGACGACCGCCGAATGAATCCATGTGTCACTCGGCTCGGCCGCCAGATCGACGCCGTCGATGGTGGAGGCAGCGTCGAAGTGTTCGACGGCCAGCGCTGCGAGATCTGCGAGCATCATCGAATCCTCGACCTGATCGGGGGTGAGGTCGCCGCGCCGTTGCGAGTAGACGTCCAAGGCTCCGAGCGCCTGACCGCCCCACATCAGTGGGAAGGCAAATGCGCCCAGCATCCCGTGCTCGACCGCCGCCGGGGAAAATCGTGGCCACCGCTGCTGTGCTCTCGCTGATGACAGATCAGGTTCCAGATAGCGATGTCGCGACGACATCGCCTCGACGCAAGGCCCCTCGTCGAGTTCGTTCTGCAAGTTCTCGACCGCAAGGACGGTGGCGTCGGTGGCAACCAGTGTCTCTCGTGATACTCCGACGATGCGTGTCACACCCGCGCCGTCGATACCGGTGTCAGTGCACACACGACAAATTCGTTCGAGGACCGACGTCGAGCCGCTCGAGCGCTGCAGCGACGACATCAACCGGTTCAAACGACGCTCATCCATTCCGATCCGTTCTTCGTGACGAAGACTCGACGCTAACACGGCCGGTTCCTGCCACGTCCCTCGAGCACCCGAGCGTTCGGCACGCCGAGTCGACGTCGCCGCCACGGGTGTGTGGACGTCGTGCGACCGGTGGGCGAGCAAACGATGACGATCTCAGTGCGCAGAACCGGATGCATCTGTGCGAACGCTCCGCCGTCCCCCGGCACCGGGTCCGCTTCATTTCGTGACGCTACGAGGCACTCGAATCGATGTGAAGGCTGTCGTGAACGCCGGTGATCTCGAACAACCGTTGCACGGCCCTGCTCGGTGTGACCACGATGAGCCGACCACCGCGGGCCTCGAGCTCGGTATGCGCGCTCAATATCGCGCGCAGCCCGCTGGAGTCCATGAACGTGCACTTCGACAGCACGACACGGACAACACCATGGTCGCTCTGGTCGGCAAGCGCTCGGGTGAGCACGGGTGCGCTGTGCGCGTCCAGTTCGCCAATCACCGCGACCACACCATCGCCGAGATCTTCCAACTCGATTTCGGACACACTGCAGTATCCACGTTGAAGATGATCGTTTCAAGTCCAAACACTCTGCGTCGGCGGTGGACAGGTCGGCTGTGGCACGGGAGCCGGTGCTCACCTGGACCTCCTCACGTCTCGGGTAGACCTGCGATGCCCCCGAGCGCGAACGTTCAAACACGACACGTTGGGTGGCCGGCCGCGCCACCTCCGGGAGATCGAGTTGCGCCCGGCAGATTGAGTTGCGTCCATCAGGGGTAGATGACTGCCCATGGCAACAACGAAGAACTCCGCCAAGAAGAAGTCGGCAGCGAAATCCACGGCGAAGAAGACGGCGGCCACGCGGTCCACCGCCCGGAAGACGACGCCATCCTCGACACCGAGCGACGCGATCGCCGTGTTGAAAGCCGACCACGGCCGAGTCGCCGACCTGTTCGACAAGTTCGAGGGACTCGGCGACCGAGCCCACAAGACGCGTGAGGCGACGGTGGGAAAGATCATCGAAGAACTGTCCGTCCACGCAGGCATCGAGGAAGAGGTCTTCTACCCCGCGGTACGTGAACGGTTCGCCGACAAGGGCGACAGCCAAGTACTGGAAGCCCTCGAAGAACACCATGTCGTCAAGCTGCTCCTTGTCGAACTCGAATCGATGCCGTCCACCAGCGAGCGGTACACGGCGAAGGTCACGGTGCTGAGGGAGATCGTCGATCACCACGTCGACGAAGAGGAGGACGAGCTCTTCAAGAAGGTTCGACAGGAATTCACACGTTCCGAACTGGTGCAGCTGGGTGCGGACCTCACCGCTGCGCGCGACTCGGCACCCACCCGCCCCCACCCCGAAGCGCCCGACACGCCTCCCGGCAATGTCGTTGCGAACGTGGTCGTCGCACCGCTCGATGCCGCCACGGAGGTCACCAAGCGGGCCGCAGGGACAATTCGCGACCTGATCGACTGAGTGCGCGAGCGGGGTCAGCCTGACGAGCGCACCATCACACCGACGGCGCGGATCGCCACCGTGAACGCAGCGAGCGTCACGAACGCCAGGAACGTCAGCAGCGGGCTGCCCGGTGCTTGCCGATCGACCATCACGACGACGATCAGCCACATCGAACATGTCGCCACCAGCGACGTATCCCCCGCGACGCAGCCAGCGCCACACGAGGACCCGATCGACAACGGCGGAGCTCGGCGTCACCGCCATCAGGGCGATCATCGTGTGGAACACGAACAACGACGAGGCCACCGCAACCACCCACGGGTCGGTCGCATCGTCGGTGCCGGCCAGCCACTGCCACACGACCATCGCTTCGACGAACAGTGCGGCGTGGGAGTCGGGGTGGAACGCAGCTGCCGACGCGAGACCGACGATCAACAGGACCACGAATTGCGAGGCACCCGCGCCGGCGGCGGAGGCTGCGGCGGAGGCACCACCTGCGGCCACCACTGCGAGCGTTCCGAACAGCCAGCGCTGCGAGGACACCATGGCGAGCCGGTCGACCCCCTGCTGGAGTTCTCCGGAACTCATCGCTGCGCCATCCGTGGTCCGGTCGATCGGCGAGCGATGTCGCGGATCACGTGATCGAGACTGCCGGGTCCGCGCCACTCGACCACCGGAATCCCAGCGGCCAGCACGAGCCTGACCTCACGGCGCCGTTCGAGCAGGCGGATGCGCCATGCGAGCGCCGTGTATTCGTCGTCGTCCTGGCTCACGTGCGCGGGCAGGGTGTCGACGACGATGACCGTCTTGCCCTGGCGACCGAGCGACACTGCGAGGTCGAGGGCGTCGGGCGAGACCAGTGGCGACAACATCACGGTGATCTGTCCGCCGATCGCACCGGGCTGCCGCGACGCCGGCGTGCGGTACCCCGTTCTGCCGGGGTCGCCAGGACGAACTCGAGCCAACGTGTCGAGGACCCGACGAAGCTGCGCCCGCCCGGTTCCCGGTGCCACCATGTGCGCCGTTGCGGTCCCGAACACTCGCAGCGACACTCGCTCTCCTCGTGGCGCATAGTGCTCGGCGATCGCGCCGGCTGCCCTCACCGAACCATCCAGGCTCGACGCCAAGCCATCGATGCCCTCGCTCACCCCGAAGTCGTCGGAGGCGTCGACCACGAGAGCGATGTGCGTGTCGAGGTCGGCTCGGGTGGCATTCACCCTCAGCTCGCCCGACCGCGCCGAACGCACCCAGTTGATCCGTCGTATTCGATCGCCGGCGTGGAACGGTCGGATCCCCGCGAACTCGTTGCCCTCACCGGCGCGGGCAGATCGGTGGATGCCCACGAGGCCATCGCTCGGACGTGCGGACGCGTTCACGTCGAACACACTCGGCAACGGCAGCGTGGTCAGTGGGTGCCGCGATGTCCGAGTTTGCCAGCGGAATGCACCCCACGACGTGGCTGCGTGGACTTCGACCGGCTCGATGGAGCGCGTGCCCCACCGTGTCGAGCGGAGGTCGACGGCCAGACGAACCGTCCCGTCGAGAGCCGTGGCCGTCACTGCGCCGCCTGCGGGACGAGCTTCGACCCATGGCACCGGCGGGACGGCGGCAACCGCGAGGTCGACCATGGGCTCACCGGAGATCACTCCGTGCCAGGTCGTGGCGTCCCCCTCGCGAATCGTCGGATGCGCAAGGTGGTCGTCGAGCGTCGGGGCCGGACCGGGCCGCGTGATCACCGACCACGCGGTCACGGCGACCATCGGTGTCGCGATGACGAGGAGGTCGGGTCGCCGCCAGATCAGCGCCGCTGCGACCAGAATCACCGCGCCGACGCTGGCGCGCAGATGGGCCATCGTCGGCCGCCATCTGTCGACTCCCGACCACGACCCGGCCAGCCTCGGGGTGTTCACGGGCGATCCGCGGCAGGCTCCAACGCGCCGGGCGTGGCCACGGAGGCCACGACCTCGGCAACGACGGTGCGGCCCGACACCTGGCTCATCCACAGCTCGGGCTTCACCGTGATGCGGTGAGCCAGCACGGATGGGGCCACGGCCTTGACGTCCTCCGGGGTGACATAGTCGCGACCGTCGATGATCGCCCAGGCCCGCGAGGCCAGCAGCAGACCCAGCGCGCCACGCGGTGAGGACCCCATCAACACGTGAGGGTGCGATCGTGTCGCCCGCGCCAACGCCACGCAGTAGCGCCCGACGCTCTCGTCGACGGTCACCCGCTCCACTGCCTGCTGCATCGCGAGGAGCACCGACGCGTCCGTGATCTGACACAGTGTCTGGTCCTCCTGGCGGCGATCCATGCGTCGGTGCAGGACGTCCCACTCGTCGTCGACCGACGGGTAGCCGAACGAGGTCCGCATCATGAAGCGGTCGAGTTGCGCTTCGGGGAGCGGGTAGGTGCCCTCGTACTCGACCGGGTTGGCGGTGGCCAGCACATGGAACGGCTGCTCGAGCACGAAGGTCTCACCCTCGACGGTGATCTGGTGTTCTTGCATCGCTTCGAGCAGTGCCGCCTGCGTGCGCGGCGGCGTCCTGTTGATCTCGTCGGCAAGCAACAGTCCGGTGAACAGCGGCCCACGGCGGAACACGAACTCACCGGCGCGCTGGTCGTACACGAACGATCCCGTGAGGTCCGCCGGCAGCAGATCGGGTGTGAACTGAGCGCGAGCGAAGTCGAGGCCGAGCGTCTGGGCGAACGATCGTGCCGCCAGCGTCTTGCCCAAGCCCGGGAAGTCCTCCAGCAGTACGTGGCCGCCTGCCAGGATCGCAGCGAGCACCAGCGTGAGCGTTTCCCGCTTGCCGACCACTGCCACCTCGACCTCGTCGAGCACGTCGCCGGCGAGACGCGAGACGTCGTGGAGTTCGAGTTGTTCCATGGGACCTCCCGGTCAGAGCCGTTCGATGTGGGTGAGAATGCGGTCGAGCGATCGCGGTTTCAAGAGCACGGATGCAGCGCCTGAGTCGTTGACGAACGCATCGAGCTCGTCACCGAGCACCACGCGGGCAGCGTCCGGATCGTCGCGACGATCGATCCGGTGCGCCGCCCGGAGCTGATCGTCGATCAGTTCCACGAGACTCACGCGCAGGCTTTCGAGCGACGCTCCATCGGCTCGCCCGTAGGCCAGGCCGCTGCGCAGCCGCATCACCCGACGATCGGGCCGTGCCTCGGGTTCGACGGGAAGCGAGACGAACACGCCGTTCGAGCCCTCCGCCTCGCTGGCGAAATCGACGGCGAGCCACACGATCACGCCGACCATTGCGCACAGTGCGGCGACGAGGCCCACACGGGGGCCCATGTCAGTCGCCAGCATGAACGCCTCGACGACCACCGTCACACCGGCGATGATGGCGACGGGCCGCCTCCACCCCGTCACGAAACCACCCGCGGGCCGACATCGGCGCGGAGGCCGTGGTGGACGACGTCGAGGGCATCGATGGCCGAGCGCCGCGACTCCTCCCCCATCGGGTGCTCGGAGAATCGGGCCTCCCGGTACAGCGCAGCCAGGGTCGAGATCGCGGCACCGTCGACCTGACAGCTGGCCAACACGCGCTCGGTCAGCTCTGCTGACGTGTCGGCCGGGGCGCGTTCGACACCGGCGGCGATCACGGCCGCTTCGAGGCGGAGCCAGCACTCGACGATGGCATTGCGCGGCGCGCCCCGATCGAGGGCCGCCCGCTGCTCCTGGGCGTCGGCCGCGACGGAGGCGGCGACGTCGTCGAGGACATCGAAGTCGGCTCGCCCCGTTCGACGCCACCTCGGCCATCGAATCTGCGGGCGGTGACGCCACAGGAACACCGACGCCATCACGGCGAACGCTGCGAGGCAGGCGAAGAACAGAATGCGGGCGATCACTTCGATGAAGCCGGGCAGTTCGAGCGGCGTTCGACCGCCGGCTTGGGCGACGTCGACCTGGAGCGGGGGGATCGTCGCGATCGGTTCCGCCGGTGCGGGGTCGGTGGCGATCTGGGGCCCCCGTTCAGCCAGTTGCACCTCGCCGCCACCAGCGACCGCTGCGAGCAGCACAGCCACGATGATGCCGGCCAGAACGGCAGCCGCTGCTCTCCGGTCCACCGGTGCAGGCTACTTCGACCGCGATGAGCGACGGCGAGCGGGTCGACCGACCGGCCGGTCCGGCCACCCTCCGATGAGCCAAGCAACCGCATACGGCGGTTTCGCTCATCGCAGCCGGAGCAACGGGTCCACCGATGAGCCAAGCAACCGCATACGGCGGTTTCGCTCATCGCAGCCGGGGCAACGGGTCGCGGTGCCCGGCCGCGTTCAGTCGAACATGATGACGCTGCGAGCGACGTTGCCGGTCTTCATGTCGGCGAACCCGTCGTTGATCTGCTCGAGGGTGATCGTCTTCGACACCATCTCGTCGAGCTGCAGCCGACCGTCGAGGTACATGTCGACGAAGCGAGGCATGTCGGTACGGAACTGGTTCGAGCCCATGTTCGACCCGGTGAGCTTCTTTTCGTAGAGCAGCTCCGGCCCGTGGATCTCGATCTTGGTGCCGACCGGGATCATGCCGATGACGGTGGCCTGTCCCCCGTTGCGCAGCATCTCGTATGCCTGCTCGGCGGTCTGCTTGAGACCGACGGCTTCGAACGAGTGGTGAACACCGCCGCCGGTGAGGTCCTTCACCGCTGCAACCACGTCGTCACTCGACGCGTTGACGACGTGCGTGGCACCCATCTGCTGGGCGAGTTCGAGCTTCGACTCCGCCATGTCGATCGCGATGATCTTGTTCGCGCCGGCGATCCGTGCGCCCTGCACCGCCGACAGCCCGATACCGCCGCACCCGATGACGGCCACGGTCTCACCGGGCGCCACTCGCGCCGTGCGGAAGACCGCGCCCAGACCAGTGGTGACACCACAGCCGATCAGCGCCGCCTTGTCGAGCGGCATGTCGCGGTCGATCTTCACGAGCGCCTGTTCGTGGATCAGCATCTGCTCGGCGAACGACGACAGATGGAGGTACTGGTTGACCGTCTCGCCACCCGCACGGCTCAGCCGTGGCGGCTCGCCGGGCTGGCGGACCAGTTCGGTGCCTTTGTTCTCGCACAGCGACAAGTGCCCGTCGGTGCATTGCGAACAGTGCCCGCAGAATGCCGACAGGCACGTGATGACATGGTCGCCCGGTTGCACGTAGTGCACCATCGAGCCGACTGCTTCGACCACACCGGCGGACTCATGGCCGAGCACCGCAGGGCAGGGGAACGGGTACTTGCCCTCCATGAAATGGAGGTCGCTGTGGCACAGCCCGGCGGCCACGGTTCGGATCAGCACCTCACGGGGGCCGGGCGAACCGATGTCGATGTCCTCGATGTCGAGCTCGCCCGGAATCGAGTTGAGCACTGCAGCTTTCATGATCGCTCCCCATGGGTGGCGTGGATGTGCAGGTGAACGTAGTTGGTAGCGGAGTACAGAGTCGGGTGGAGATCGCGTTCGCGCCTCGCGAGCGGGCAGAATCTCGACCGTGTCCGACGACCTGACCACGGAGAAGCACGAGCACACCATCGGCCCGGAGAGCGTGCCCCGGCCCTGGAGCGCGTCCGATCGTCGAGTGCCACGAACCGTCGTGCGTCCCCTGCGGCGTTTTGCCGACACGGAGGCCGCCGGCGGCGTTGCGATGCTGGCCATGGCAATCGTGGCGCTCGTGTGGGCGAACTCTCCGTTCGGGGACTCCTACGTCGAGCTGTGGGAGACCCTCATCTCGCTCCACATCGGCGAACTCATCCACATCGACCTCGACCTCCGCGGTTGGGTCAACGACCTCGCGATGGCGATCTTCTTCTTCGTGGTCGCGCTCGAGATCAAGCGCGAGCTCGTTCGCGGCGAGCTACGCGATCCGCGCGCTGCTGCCCTCCCGGCGCTCGCCGCGATCGGCGGGATGATCGTCCCGGCAGCGATCTACGCACTGTTCAACGTGGGCACCGCAGGGGCTGACGGTTGGGGCATTCCGATGGCAACCGACATCGCATTCGCCGTCGGGGTCCTGTCGCTGGTCGGCAAACGAATCCCATCGTCGCTGGTGGTGTTCCTGCTGACGCTGGCGATCGTCGACGATCTCGGCGCCATCGTCGTGATTGCCGTGTTCTACACATCGGGGTTGTCGTTCGGTTGGCTCGCGGTCGGCATCGGCTGCATCCTCGGCGCCGTCGTGTTGAACCGCGCCGACGTCCGCGCGTTCGTGCCGTACTTCCTGCTCGCCGCGTTCTGTTGGCTGGCGCTCCACGAGTCGGGCGTGCACGCCACGCTCGCCGGCGTTGCGTTCGGCCTCATCACACCGAGCCACGCATTCGTTCGAGCGACGCAGTTCGGTCCCCGAGCGCGAGGTCTGGTCTCCCGCGTCGAAGTGGCCCAAGCCGCTGAGATTCGCGCCGACGACGACAACGACGAAGAGGCGTTGGAGGCCGACGCGCTGAACGAACTCATCACGTTGTCGGCCGAGAGTCAGCCGCCGCTCGACCGCCTCGAGCACCGACTGCTCCCGTGGACGACGTTCGTGATCGTGCCGATCTTTGCGTTGGCCAATGCCGGGGTGCGGGTCAGCTGGGACGACCTGACCAGCGCGTTCTCCGAGCCTGTCACGCTCGGGGTGCTGCTGGGCCTGGTGGTCGGCAAACCCGTCGGGATCATGATCTTCTCGTTGCTGGCAGTTCGCCTCGGCATCGGGAAACAACCTGCCGGCGCGACGTGGCCGCAGATCTTCGGCGTTGCGATGCTGGGAGGGATCGGGTTCACCGTTGCGCTCTTCGTGACCGAACTCGCCTTCGGCCCAGGGTTGCTCGCCAACCAGGCCAAGATCGGCATCCTGGCGGCGTCAGCCATCGCCGGAGTTGCGGGCTACCTCTACCTGCGAACGGTCGGGCGAAGCGTCGACACCGACTGATTTCGGCCCTTGGGCCCTGGTCCTCGCCTCCGCTGTCGACGATCATGAGGTGACGTGGATGGCACGTCACCGCACGAGCGGCGCCGGACCGCGCTCGCAGTGTTCGCCGGGGTCAACGCCACAGCCGCATGGGGCGGTGCGCTCGGCCTGATCTCGGGCGCGCTCAGCTTCGGCGACGACCTCGACGCCCGGCTGCCATTCGACAGCTTGGTGCTCGCAGGAATGGCACTCGGCCTGTTGGTAGCGGTGCCGCTGACGACACTCACCGTTGCCGCCTGGGTCGGCGACCCTCGGACGGACACGCTGTCGACGGCAGTCGGCGCCATGCTGATCGGCTGGATCGGGATCCAGGTGGTCGTGCTCCACGCCTTCTCGTTGTTCCACCCGATCTACCTGGTCGTCGGTGCGACCTTCGTGTTTCTCGGCGGTCGGCTCGGACCGCGGGCACGCGGGTACCTGCTGATGGCAGCCGGCTCGATCGCCTTCGCAGCGGGCGTGGGACTGCTCCCCCAGCTGATCGAGAACTCGCCGTCGCCGACGGCAGCCGCGGCCATTGTCCTCACGGCCGGCGGGATCGTCCTCGTCGTGTTCGGTGGCCGACGGACGCTGCACGACGCGCGGCGGGCCGCCAAGGTCGGCGGCGGGGTGGTGATCGTGTTGGGACTCGCCGTCGTCACGTGGCTGATCGCCCCGGCGGTGGCCGCCACCAACGTGCCACCGACTCCGATCACCGCCACGCCACCTGACCACGGACTCGACGCGGAATCCGTTGTGCTGACCACCGCGGACGACGTCGAGCTCGCTGCCTGGTACGTCGCTGGCGAGAACGGCGGCGCGGTCGTACTGCTCCACGGTGCCGGATCGACGAGGTCCAACGTGCTCGACCAGGCAGTCGTTCTTGCGAGAAGCGGCTACGGGGTGCTGATGATCGATGCTCGCGGTCACGGCGACAGCGGCGGCGAGGCCATGGACTTCGGCTGGTACGGCGACCTCGACATCGCGGCGGGCACCGAGTTCCTGGTGACGCGGTCGGACGTCGACCCTCGGCGCATTGCGGTGGTCGGGATGTCGATGGGCGGCGAGGAAGCCATCGGCGCGACTGCAACGAACCCGGCCATCGCCGCCGTCGTGGCCGAGGGGGCGACGGGCCGAGCGGCGCCCGACAAGGCCTGGCTGTCGGAGGAGTACGGCTGGCGCGGCGCCATTCAGGAGCAATTCGAGAAGGCCCAGTTCTGGGTGGTCGACTACCTCACCGAGTCGGCATCACCGGTCTCGCTCCGCGGCGCCGTCGCCGACAGCGGTGACACACGGTTCCTCCTGATCACCGCCGGCGAGGTTCCTGACGAAGGTTCCGCCGCGGCGTTCATCGCGTCGGGCGCCCCTGATCGGGTCGAGACCTGGAACGTCGAAGGCGCTGAACACACGGGCGGTCTCGGCACCGAGCCGACACAGTGGGAGGCGCGGGTGATCGGGTTCCTCGACGAGCAACTCGGGGTGTCTCCATGAGCCGCCGGGTCGTGGCTGGAACGCTCGTCGCAGTTGGAGCCGTCGCCGTTGGTGCCGCCGCGCATCGATGGTTCGCGCGTGGGCCGTCGAGTTTCCGAGCAGAGTTCGCTCGGTGTTCGGCGCTCCAACTCACCGAGCCGATCGAGCAAGGCCTGGTCACAGAGGACGATCTGCGTTCACTTCCGTCACCCGTCGCGTCCTACCTCCGCGCGACCGGAGCAGTCGGGCAACCTCGCATCGCCAACTTCCACGCCACGATCCGTGGGCGGATCCGCAGCGGGCCAGCTCAGCGGTGGATGCCGTTCACCGGCGAGCAGGTCAACCGCTACGGACCCGAGCCCTCGCGGCTGTTCCACATCGTCGCATCGATGCGAGGCATGCCGACCGACGTGTACCACGAGTTCGTCGGCGCCGATGCCACCATGCGGGTGAGCGTGTTGTCGATGTTCCCGATCGTGAACGCCCATGGGCCCGAGATGAACCGGTCGGAGACCGTGACGATTCTCAACGACATGTGTGTGCTGGCGCCCGCTGCCCTCGTCGACGCCGTGATCGAGTGGGAGGCGATCGACGAGCAGACCGTGCGGGCAACGTTCACACGACTCGACGAGACGGTCACCGCCACCTTGGTGTTCGGCGATGACGCACTCCTGATCGACTTCATTTCCGACGACCGTTTCCGTTCGTCGAGTGATGGAACGACGTTCGAACGCCAACGCTGGTCCACGCCGTTGAGCGAGTACCGATCGATGAACGGCCGGCTGGTCTGCACCCACGGCGAAGGACGGTGGCACCCCGAGCCCTCCGGAAGCGGCTTCGCCTACCTCGACTTCGAACTCGACGACATCGACGTCAACGCCACCCCGACTCGCTGATCCGACCCCGACAACTCTGTGACACCCCTGTCTCTATGGTTGTCGGTATGGAGGTCGCAGGGGTGGTCGAGCGGGTCGGGGCGATTGCTTCGGTGCGTGCGAACACTGCGCGCGACGGCTGATCTGATCGAGTCCGGTCTGGTCGCGGTGCGTGAGGTGCAGGCCTGGTGCGATGCGCAACACGCCGGGCTGGTCGAAGCGTTGGCTGGGGTCGATTCGTTTCCGGAACAGCGTGTCGCGAAGGCGTCGAAGAAGTCGTTGAGCAACGCTGCGAAGACGACGGAGCGGTCCGCGACGTTGACGAAGACCCCGAAGTTGGCGGACGCTCTTGGTGACGGGGCGATCACCGCCGATCACGTCGATGCGGTCACCGCAGCGTCGAAGAAACTCGACGCCGCCAAACGACCCGAATTGATGAAACGAGCCAATGCCCTGGCGGAGGTCGCGAAGGCCGGCACCGTCGAGCAGTTCACCCGACGACTGGATCTGGAGACGAAACGGTTGCAGGAAGACGACGGACTCGATCGGTTGGGTCGGCAGCGACGCAACGTGCGCGCCCGAACCTGGGTGGATTCCGAGGGGATGTGGAACCTGTCGGTCAAGTTCGACCCGGTCACCGGTGTCAGGATCGCGGCGCGGATCGATGCCATGGTGCAGGCCCTGTTCGGTGAGGCGGTGCCCGACGAGTGTCCGGATGATCCGATCGAGAAACAGCGCTACCTCGCCGCGCACGCCATCGCCCGACTCCTGCTCGACGAAGCCCTCGGAACCGAACCTGGCGACGACACGGGTGCGACCTCGGCCACCAGTGCCGCCGGTGCGGCCGAAGCCGGGACGGCCCGAGTTCGTCGTGGTGATCGACGCCGACGCCACCGGTCAGGTGGGCCCGGTCGGCGAGTTCTCGATCCCTGTCGAGATCCCCGCCCGCGTGCTCGCCACGTTGGCCGGCGACGCCGACGTGCACGCCGTGGTGGTTCGCAACGGTGTCGTGCTCCACGCACCCGGCGAACTGAACTTGGGTCGTACGACCCGGTTGGCGAACCGGGCGCAGCGTCGTGCCTTGCGCGGGCTGTACCGGTGCTGTGCCATCCCGGGCTGTTCGGTCGCGTACGACCGTTGCAAACTGCATCACGTCATCTGGTGGCGCAACCAGGGCCGCACCGACCTCGACAATCTGCTGCCGGTTTGCAGCATCCATCACGCCAAGATCCACCACGACGGCTGGACATCGAACTCGGACCCAACCGCCGACTCACCCTCACCCTCCCCGACGGCACCATCCACACCACCGGACCACCCGGCCGACGAACCGCCGCCTGACCCACACCGGGCCGGGCACCGAAATCGACGGAGAATCCGCAACCGACGCTCAGCGCTGGGCATCCAGTGCTGCGACGTCACGGGCCGGAGCGGTCAGACGGTAGGACGCGTCGAGCAACTCCGCCGATCTCGGCCCAGTCGGTGGCGTCGTCGAGATCGATCCCGATCCACCCGGACGGCCCCAGGTAGGCCGGCACGTAGGTTCGGTCGTCCTCGAGGAGCGCTCGACGATCGCTCTCGTCGGGTTGCACCACGATCGAGTGCGAGTGCTGGATCCACTCGCCGTCGACCTTCAGCGATCCGCCGTAGTAGGCGAAGACCTTCTTGGTGAAGAACGCCGGCCGGCCGTGCGACACCTTCTCGCCGGTGTTCGGCAGTGAGGCCGCCAAACGCCGAATCTGTTCGAGGAACGGGTCGTCGTCATCGAACATCGGGGAGTGAGCCACCTCCTGATCGTATGCGCAGCGTTCGAGCGCGCCGGGCGAGGGTCGTTGCACCGAGCGCTTCTGACGGCGATCATGACGGCATGACGAGCGTCAAACCAACAGTCGAAGATCACACGTGCCTTCGTCCGCTTCCAGAACAACCCGTCGTCGGTGCGCTACGCCGCGGCCGCGATCATCAGTTCGACCACCGCGATCTCGTCGATCGTCGGCGCCATCGTCATGCGCCTGCTTCGATGGCAAGCAGTACGAGACGTTCGGCGAGGTCGCTGTGGTTCACGCTCCAGACCGTCACCACCGTCGGCTACGGCGACAACACACCCACGTCCGTCGTCGGTCGGGTGGTCGCGTCGGTCGTGATGTTGGTGTCGATCGGCCTGATCAGCGTGATCACGGCCGCCGTCACGTCGATGTTCATTCGATCCGTGAGTCGTGACGACCAGGAGAACGACCGCCGGGTCGTCGCCGAGGCTCTCGCACGAATCGAGGAGAAGCTCGCAGAGGCCCACGAGCGACTCGAGCGCATCGAGCAACGCAACCCACAACCGCCGAGCAGCAGCGACCACTGAATGCCGCAGCGCCGGGCGTGGCGCCGCGATCAGTCGGCCAGCGCCGGTTCCGAGAGTCGCTCGACCACGACCTCCGATGCCTCGGGCACGTCGGCGCCAGCGAGCCAGGCGAGCACCATGGCGTTCACCGTCTCGGGTGCCTCTTGTTGCACCCAGTGCGAGACGCCGGGAAGGAACCGCATCGTGAGGTCACTCACGAACTGATCCGTTCCGTTCGTCGTTTCCTTCGAGAGCGCCACGTCTTCCAGGCCCCAGACCAGCAGCGTTGGCGTCTCGATCGTCGCGAGATCCTCCGACGCTGAGCGCCGAGCGCCACGAAATGCTGCCCGGTAGTAGTTGATCATCGAGCGCATGGCGCCGGGGCGCAACGCCGCCTGCCGGTACACGTCGACGACCTCGTCGGGAAATCTCGTGGGATCGACTGCGGACTTGGTGAATGCATCACCGACCGCCTTCGCTCGTCGGGCGCACAGCAGCTTCTCCGGCAACCAGGGAATCTGGAAGAAGAAGATGTACCAGGACTTGAGCAGCTGGCGAACGCTGCGCAGCTCGCGCTGCATGCACGCCGGGTGCGGCACGTTCATGATCACCAGGCGCTCCAGCGGGCGAACGCGGCGAATCGCGAACATCCACGCCTGGGCCGCTCCCCAGTCGTGACCGATCAGGGTGACGTCGGTTCGACCCGAGACGTCGATCAACCCACCGATGTCGGCGAGCAAGCGATCCATCGAGTAGTCCGACACGTTCGGCGGCTTCGACGACTCGCCATAGCCCCGCAGGTTCGGCGCCCAGACTTCGTAGCCCGCATCGGCGAGCGCCGGGATCTGGTACCGCCACGAGAAGGCCGATTCCGGGAATCCGTGCAGGAGCAGCGCCAGCCCACGCTCGCCTCCCTCGTTCGTGACCGACACCTGCAGATCGACGTCGTTCACGGAGATGGTTCGGTAGGTCAACGGGTCCATCACCCCATGGTGCCATCCCGACAGGACGCTGGAATACGCGGGCGAACCATCCGGTTGCATGACGAGTACAGATACCCCCACCAGTATTGGAGCAAGGACTCATGGCCGCCATCGAACTGACCATCGACAACTTCGAACAGACGATCAACGACAACGACACCGTGTTCGTCGACTTCTGGGCCGAATGGTGTGGGCCGTGCCGTCAGTTCGGACCGGTCTTCGAAGCCGCCGCCGAACAGCACACCGACATCGTGTTCGGAAAGGTCGACGCCGACACGCAACAGGAACTCGCCGGCCACTTCAACGTCCGGTCGATTCCCACACTGATGGCGATCCGCGACAACGTGGTGCTGTTCTCACAACCAGGAGCGCTCCCCGCCCACGCACTCGACGAACTGATCGGCCAGATCAAAGAGATCGACATGGACGAAGTCCGCCGGCAGATCGCCGAGCAGCAGGACTCAGCAGCCGACTGAACCGGAACCGGCCGGCGTCAGCTGGCGAGAGTTGCCTCACGGTCGGATCCACGCCGCCACGCTACGTTCGGACCATGAGCACATCGGCACCGATCGACACCTGTATCGCCAACTGGCACCGCCACATGCACGGGGAACTCCCCGGGGGTCTCGATGCCATCCTGCACCAGGACTGCACGTTCCTGTCGCCGATCGTGTTCACACCGCAGCAGGGCCGCGACATCACCAAGCTCTATCTGACGGCCGCCGGCAACACGCTCGGCGGCAGCGACGGCGACGTGACCGAGGCGATGAAGGCCGGATCCTCCGATGGCGGATTCCGGTATGTCAAGGAGGTGCTCCAGGGCCACCACGCCGTGTTGGAGTTCGAGACGACCGTCGAGGGGAAGTACGCCAACGGCGTCGACATCATCACCTGCGACGACGACGGGATGATCACCGAGTTCAAGGTGATGATGCGACCGCTGCAGGCGATCAATGCGGTTCACGCGCAGATGAAGGCGATGCTGGAACGGCTCGCCGACTGAACCGAACGGCGCTTCGACCGTCAGTCGGTCGAACGAGCGGTCGGTGTGAAGCTCACCGGCAACCGCTTGATGCCACCGACGAGCGGCAGGCCGACGGTGTCGAGCGGCACGGCCGGGCCGGTCACCTCGAGGTCAGGCAGGCGCTTGAAGAGCTCACGGAAGACGACGGCCACTTCACGGCGCGCCAGGTTGGCACCGAGGCAGAAGTGCGGGCCCGGGCCGCCGAAGCCGACGTGCGGGTTCGGCGAGCGACGGACGTCGAATCGCTCGGGATCGCTGAACACCCGCGGGTCACGGTTGGCGGCGCCGTAGAACATCACGAACTTGTCGCCCTCGTGGAACTGCTCGCCGGCGAGGCTGACGTCTCCGGTGGCGGTACGACGCATGAACGTGACCGGCGAGGCAACACGAACGATCTCTTCGACGGCGCCCTGGGTGACGCCCTCGACATCGGCCTGCCAGAGCGCGCGCTGGTCGGGATTCTTCGACAGCAGGTTCACGCCATGGCTGATCGCCGTGCGCGTGGTGTCGTTGCCGGCGACCGCGAGCAGCACGAACAGCGACGTGATCTCCGCCGGCGTGAGCAGGTCCTCGGGCAGTTGGTTGTGGATCAGCTTGGAGGTGAGGTCATCGGTCGGATTCGACCGGCGCTCCTCGATCAACTCGCCCATCAGCGTCGCCAGTGACATACCGGCGTTCAGGAATGCCTCGATGCCGCCGTCCTCGCCGACGAACTCGGGGTCGCCGCCGCTCAAGATGACGTTGGTGGCGTCGAGCACCGTCTTGAACTCGCTGCGCGGGATGCCCATCATGTCGCAGATGATCAGCAGCGGGAACGGCTGCGACAGCACCTCGACCAGGTCGACCTCGCCGCGCTCGCAGAACCCGTCGATCACTTCGGTGCAGATCGCCTCGACCGATGTGAACACCTTCTGCAACTCGGTCGGCGTGAAGCTGTAGGCGATGATGCGCCGCTGATGTGCATGGCGCGGATTGTCCATGTTGATGAAGCCGCCGAAGAATTCGAGCATCTCCATCGGCAGGTCGAACACCGACGTGGCGCCCTTGCCGGAGCAGAACTGGTCGGGGTGCTTGCTGACATGGACGACCTCGTCGAAGCGGGGCAGCGCATAGATCGTCTCGGTCGTGTCACCGTCGAGGGTGTTGGGCACCTCGATGGGGAGCACGGCACCGAGTTCGCGGATGTCGGCGAATTCGGTCATCCGATCCTCCAGCGTCTGGGTCCAGAAACTGGGCTCGATGAGGCGGGATGCGCTGGTGTTCATGGATCTCCTGAGACGTCCGAGCGGTGGGGGTGCCGCCGCGTCGTACGCTAGCGATCGAGCCCTCGAGGGAGCCAGTCGCCAGGATCCAGGAGGGTCACGCAGACCGAAGCGCTCGAACGAGGTCGCGCTTGCTCATCGAGCTGCGGCCCTCGATGTCGAGTTCCTGGGCTCGTTCGTAGAGCTCGGCCTTCGTCCAGTTGTCGAGCGAGGCGGGCCGACCATCACCGTCGGGCTCCATCGCGCGTGCAGCGTCGTCGAGCAGTGCGGTCGTCGCAGACTGCGCAGCCGCTCCGGTGCGCTTCGTCTGAGCTTGGGCCTGCCCGATCGTCTCCTTGCTGGTGCGGCGCGCCGTCGCGGACGTGCGCTCGACGGCCGACCGTGCCTGGCCGACGCTCGTCGACCACGCAGAGTTCGCCGTCGACGTCAACTGGCCCAGCTGACGGCCGACGTCGGTGGCCACGTCGGCAGCGGTGCTGTTCACTCGATGGGCAACCGCTCGGGTGACCCCGATTGCCCTGGCAGGAACTGCCGGGAGGTCGGCTTCGAGGCGGTCGAGGCGTTGCGTCAGCTCGTCGAGTCGACGGGTGATCTCAGAATTGATGTCGAGGCTGGTCATGGTCCGAGCCTCCCCATTCTTCGCAGTGTCGAAACCAATCGATCACGCCGCGCTGGCTTCGGCTGCATGACGGATCCGATGCTCGACGTCGGCCGACGAACGGCGACGCCGTGCGAACCAGACAACGGCAATGATCGTGCCGACGACGATCCCGCCGATCAGCAGCGGACGCAGCGCGATCGAGCGGCTCCCTCCGACGACTCGATCGACGACATCGTCCGACCACTCGATGTTGGTTGGCCATTCGAGGTTGGAGGGCAGCCAGGACGGCGTGACGCCCGACGGGAACTCGTTTGCCAGACGCCCTCCGACGTCTCGAAGTGCATCGATCGCGTCGCTGGCGGTTTCGGTGGCAGTGGACATGGTGACCTCCTGGTCGAGCTGGTCGGGATGCTGTGCCGCAGTGCTTCCCACGCCGACGAGAACGAAACCCGCCGCAACTCAGGCAACATCGTCGACGGCTCGCATCATCCGGCGAAGCATCGCGGGGAAGATGACGGCGTGGAAGGGCACGAGCACCCACCAGTACGCCCTGCCGAAGATCCCCTTCGGCACGAACTGGGCCCGCTGCGTGACGACCGTACCCGAGCCGTCTCCGGCGGTCGTCGTGGTCCATTCGAGCCACGCGTCGCCCGGCACCTTCATCTCGGCGTGCAAGCGGAAGAGGTCGTCCCCGATCGCCTCGACCCGCCAGAAGTCGAGTGCTTCGCCGACGCCGATGTCGTCGGGGTGTCGGCGGCCACGGCGCAACCCGACGCCGCCGACCGCCTTGTCGACCGCGCCTCGAAGTGCCCACAATGGCCCGAAGCCGTACCAGCCTCTCGCTCCGCCGACGCCGCGCACGACACGCTGCACGTCCGCGCTCGCCGCGTCGACGGTCAGGGTGCGACAGTCCTCGTAGACCGTGCCCCCGGCCCATGACGGATCCCACGGTGCCGGTCGGGCAGCGAGCTGACGCGACGAGTACCCCGACCACCGCGTGGGGATGTCGAGATCGTCCACGGCCGACAGCGCCGCCTCGATCGCGGCGGCGACACCCAGCGGCTCATCCGTAGACAACTGGCCTGCGCTGTCGTCGGTGACCACCACGTCGTTCTTCAAGCTGCCGATGAGACTGTCGGCGAGCGCCTTGGGCAGGGGCGTGACCAGGTTCACCCAGTGCGCCGACAGACGCGGCGTGAGAAACGGCACCGGCACGATCAGCCGCCGACGCACACCCGCCACGTCCGCGTAGATGTGCATCAGGTCGCGATACGTGAATTGCTCGCGAGCGCCGATCTCGATGACGTCGTGGTGAGCGGCCGGCCCCCGTCGGACTGCCGCCACGAGATACGTGAGGAGGTCGACGATCGCAATCGGCTGGACACGGGTCGTGGTCACCCAGCGCGGCGCCAGCATCGCCGGCAACACCTCGACGAGACTGCGCAACATCTCGAACGACGCCGACCCGGCACCGAGAATGATCGCCGCACGGAGCTCGGTGACGGGCGTCGCACCCGCGGCGAGTTCAATGCCCACGTCATGGCGGGACTGGAGGTGCGGAGACAGTTCGTCGGAGTCGTCACCGAGTCCACCGACGTAGACGAGGTGGCGTACGCCGGCGCGTTCGGCGGCGAGGCGGGCATGGCGCGCGGTCAAGCGTTCCTGCTGCATGAAGTCGTCGCCGACGCCGAGCGAATGGACGAGATACACCACCTGCTCGACGCCGTCGAAGGCTGCCTCGATCGATGACAGATCGGAGAGGTCGCCACCGACGACCTCGACATCTCCAGCCCACGGTGTCGCGGCCAGACCCTCGGGCGTGCGGGTGAGGCATCGAACGATGTACCCCGCTTCGATGAGCTGCGGCACGAGACGACCCCCGACGTAACCGGTCGCGCCGAGCACCAGCACCCGCCGAGGCTGATCGCGATCCATCTGCTCATCCTGCCCGCTCCATCGGCGATGAACCATGTCACGCGTCGCGTTCGTCGGTCACCACGGGCGGTCGAGTTCTGCTGGCGTTGCGGGCGCCGATGACATAGTGTCAAGGCCCAATCAAGGCGAAGGCGGAGGTCGGGGATGCGGATCCCGAGCAGTACTCTGCGCTCACGTGCGCTCGCACGGCGTGAGGCGGGGCGTGGCGACACATGGTTGTGGATGACCACAGCGGTGTTGTGTCTCGGCATGGTCCTGCCACTGGCGGCTGCGTCCGAGTCGACACCGGTCAGCGCTGCCGGTGAGTCGTCCTACTCCTCGATTCCGATGCAGTCGTGGCGACTCAACGGCGTCGGACGATCGATCCTGAAGGTCGGCACCACGATCTATGTCGGCGGTTCGTTCACCGAAGCGATCAGCCCCGACGGCACGCAGCGCGTCAGTCGACGCAACCTTGCTGCCTTCGATCGCGCGCACTGGGGCGCTCATTTCATCGTTCCGCGCCGACGCCGACAACGCCATCTACAACATCGAGATCAACGCCAACACGCTCTACGTCGGTGGGGTGTTCACGTCGATCGGCGGGGTCGGCCGGGCCCGACTGGCAGCGATCGACGCCACGAGCGGCGCGGTGCGCTCCGGCTTCTCCGCCGACACCAACGGCAACGTCTACGACCTGTCGCTGGCCGGCGGGAAGCTCTACGTCGGCGGCTCGTTCACGACCATCGGCGGGCAGCCGCGCACGTGTGCGGCAGCGGTATCGCCCACTTCCGGGGCGGTCGACCCGAACTTCCGCCCCAACGTCGACGGCCTGGTGAATGCGATCGCCACGACTCCCGATGGAGCGACAACATTCATCGGTGGATCGTTCGGCATGGTGAACGGACGGGGCGACACCGATGTCAGCACCCTTGACGCCACGACTGGAGCGACAGTGGGACCCGACATCGCGAGCGCCGTCGGCGACGCCTTGCACCTCCTGGTCTCCGACGACGGCTCCTCGCTGATTGCGGGTCATGGCACGAGTGGTAATCGAACCGCCGTCTACGACACCACGTCCGGTCAGCGGTTGTGGCGACAAACCGTCGATGGTGACACACAGGGCGCGGCGTTGGTCGGTAACCAGGTGTTCGCCGGGTTCCACGACGGTTCGAAGGGCGAGGGCGCCACCAGAGTCGCCCTCTACGACCGATCGACCGGAGCCGAGGACGCAGCATTCCGACCGAGCTTCGATCGTTTCATGGGGGCTTGGGCCGTCGATGGCGACTCCGACGCCCTGGTGATCGCCGGCAACTTCTCGACGATTTCGGGCGTTCGGGTCGAGGGCTTCGCCATCTTCCCCAGGTCTGCCCCGACCAGCTTCGCGGCGAGCGTCTGGGGCTACGAGCCCTGGCGCTACCTCGACACCGGCGCCGACCCCGGGGCGGCGTGGCGTCAGAACGGCTTCAACGACTCGGCGTGGAAGAGCGGCATCGGTGAGTTCGGCTACGGCGACGGCGACGAACGGACGCGCATCTCCTACGTCGGGTCGGCCTCGAACAAGAACGTCACGTCCTGGTTCCGTCGGGCGTTCGACGCAACGAGTTCACCGACCTCGGCGGGCATCTACATGCGCGTCGACGACGGTGCTGTCGTCTACGTCAACGGTGTCGAGGTGGCCAGGGACAACATGCCGTCGGGCGCCGTCGCGCCGGCGACATTGGCGTTCGTACGCGACGGGTACGGCGAGGACGACGTCAGATACTTCCCCATCGACCCCACGCTGATCACCCCAGGACGCAACACGATCGGCGTCGAAGTCCACCAGACCGATCCTGCGTCGGATGATCTGACGTTCTTTGCCACCGTGGTCGCATACGGCGCCGAATCGCCAACGCCCCCGACCACGACGACGACGACCACCACGACGACCACGACAACGGTTCCGGGCACCACGGCACCGACGACCACCGTTGTCGCGCCGCCATCGGGTCGGATCGATGTCGCATCGGATGCCGTCTGGTCCTACCTCGACGACGGCAGCGATCAGGCAAACAGCTGGACCTCTGTGGCCTTCAACGACTCGGCATGGAAGACGGGCGTCGGAGAGTTCGGATACGGCGACGGCGACGAACGCACGGTCGTGAGCTACGGCCCGTCCGCCAACCCGAAGTACACGACCACGTACTTCCGCCACCGGTTCACCGCGTCCGGCGTCCCCGACGACCTCACGTTGCGACTTCGAGTCGACGACGGCGCTGTTGCCTACCTCAATGGCGTGGAGGTGGCCCGATTCAACCTCCCGAGTGGTCCCGTGAGCGTCTCGACACGGGCCCCTGCCGCGATCTCCGGACCCGATGAGCGGCTCGACCGCCCGTTCACCGTCGACCCGTCGCTGATCCGAGTCGGCGCCAACGTGCTGAGCGTCGAGGTCCACCAGAACACGCTGGGCTCGTCCGACCTGTCGTTCCTCGCCAGCCTCTTCGGCAGCGGTTCCGTCGCAGCGACGACGGCCGCGACCACCACCTCACCGACGACCATCGTTGCGCCAACCACGACCGCTGGTCCCACCACAGCAGCAACGACCACAGTGGCACCTACCACGGCCGCGCCAACGACATCGGCGACCACCACGACCACCATCGCCGCTCCGCCACCGCCCCCAGCAGGATTGGCCGCATCGATCGCACCGGACGCCGTCTGGTCGTACCTTGATGACGGCAGCGATCAAGGGTCCGCCTGGAACTCCGTCCAATTCGACGACACCACCTGGATGACCGGTGTTGGCGAATTCGGCTACGGCGATGGAGATGAACGCACCGTCATCAGCTTCGGCCCGGTGACCAGTCGGAAGTACCCGACGACGTACTTCCGCCATCGATTCACGGCGACGGGAACACCGACCGAGCTGACGCTCACCCTGCGCATCGACGACGGCGCAATCGTGCACATCAACGGCGTCGAAGCCCACCGCTTCAACATGCCGGACAGCGGCGTGACCCATGAAACTCGCGCCCTCGACGCGATCTGGGGTGCCGCCGAGCGCGTCGATCGTGTGATCACGCTCGATCCCACGCTGGTTCGTGCGGGTAAGAACGTCATCACCGTCGAGGTGCACCAGGACACCTACGGGTCGTCCGTCGCACCGTTGCTCGCCTCGTGCGACCGGGCGCACCTGACCAACTTGCCCTGAGCGTGCCAGACTCCGTTCATGGCAACGCTCGTGCTCACCGTGATCGGCGACGACCGCGCAGGGCTTGTCGACGCACTCGCCGGCCCGATTGCCCGTCACGGCGGCAACTGGGACCGCAGTCACATGGCTCGGCTCGCCGGCAAGTTCGCCGGCATCGTCGTGGTGTCCGTCCCCGACGAGCACACCGACGACCTCACTGCCGAACTCGACACGCTGACTGCGCAGGGCGTTCTCGACGTCACCGTGGCCATCGCTGCGAACGATGGACCGCCAGACCACGACGAATTCCTCCAGCTCCACCTGATCGGTCAAGACCGACCGGGCATCATCCGCGAGGTCGCGGGCGCCCTCGCGCAACGCAACGTGAGTATCGAAGAGCTCGAGACGTCTGCGTCGTCGGCTCCGATGTCCGGTGAGCTGCTCTTCGAGGCGACGGCAACATTGCGGATGCCCGCGGCTGCCGACCCCGCAGATCTCCGTGCCGCTCTGGAGGCCATCGCCAACGAGTTGATGGTCGACCTCGACGTGACCGAACAACGCAACGCAAGGGGGTGACGATGAGCGAGCCTGACGAGCCCGGAAACGCGCGCGACCGGATCCGGCTGACCCAGTTCAGCCACGGCGCCGGTTGAGGCTGCAAGCTCGCTCCCGGCGAGCTGGCGCACGTCGTGCGCCATCTGAACTCTGCCCATCCCGATCAGTTGCTCGTCGGTCCGGAGACCGGCGACGATGCCGCCGTCTGGCGCCTCGACGACGAACGGGCCCTCGTGTCGACCGCCGACTTCATCACGCCGGTCGTCGATGACGCGCGCACGTGGGGACGCGTTGCCGCAGCGAACAGCGTGTCGGACATCTATGCGATGGGCGGGCGGCCGCTGTTCGCGCTCAATCTCGTCGGATGGAACACCGACAAGCTGCCGACCTCACTGCTCGGCGAGGTGCTCGCCGGCGGGCAGGACATCGCCGACGAGGCCGGTTTCGTGATTGCCGGCGGACACACGATCGACGACCCCGAACCGAAGTACGGCATGGCCGTCACCGGCGAGGCGCACCCCGACCGACTCCTCACCAACGCCGGGTTGCGCTCCGGTCAGGACATCGTGCTCACCAAGGCGCTCGGCGTCGGCGTCTTGACCACAGCGATCAAGAGCGGTCGGGCAACCTCGGCTCAGTCCGACGCAGTGGTCGCCTCGATGGTTCGACTGAATGACGTTGCGGCCCGTCTCGCCTTGGCCGCTGGGGTCACCGGCTGTACCGACGTGACCGGCTTCGGGCTGCTCGGCCACCTCGGCCGCATGGCACTCGAGTCCGGCGTCTCCGTCGACATCGAGTTCACGACAGTGCCGTTCCTGCCGGGCGCCGTCGAACTGGCCGCCGACGGCGTGATGCCCGGCGGCAGCACACGGAACCTGGCCTGGGCGCTGGAGTTCGTCGACGTCGGAGACCTCGACGAGGTCCGACAGCTCCTGCTCGCCGACGCCCAGACCTCCGGCGGTCTCGTGTTCGGCGTCGATCCCACGGAAACCGCAGGCATCCTCGCCGAGCTCGCGGCCACCGGACACCGGGCGGCCCACATCGGTACCGTCCGCTCAGGCGCCCCGGGCATCACCCTTCATTGACCACCAGGTCGCTCAGGGGCAGCGCCAGGTGGTGACCGTGTTCTCGAGCTGCTCGGTGTCGGCGTCATGCCAGCAGACCTCATGTTCGACCTGAACGCGGTGGAATGGTCCACGAAGGATCGGTCATCGACACCAGATGTACGTCGAGCGGTGCAGAGGATTGAGCGACGAGGCAGACTCTCCGCCATGACCGTCGACGAGAGCCCCACCGACACCCGACAGCCAGATGGTGATCTCACCGCCGCCGACGTGGCGTGGGACATCGACACGATCCTGCCCGATGGTGCAACGCCGGCAGATCTGTTCGATCGCGCCGACGCGCTCGCCGACGACCTGACCTCGCTGCGCGGACGCGTCGGCAGCCTCGATGCGGGCGGGTTGGCCGACGCCATGCACCGGTTGGCCGAGCTCCAGGACCTGATGTCACGTGCCGGATACCACGCCATGCTGGCGTTCTCGACGGCTACCGACGACCCCGCCCGCGGTGCGGCGATGGCAGCCGCGCAGGAGCGCTCGACGGCGATCGGCACGAAGCTGATCTTCATCGACCTCGAGTGGGCCGCAGCCGACGACGACCATGTCGCCACGGTGCTGGCCGATCCTCGCCTGGACTTCTGTCGTCACCACCTCGACAACCTCCGCCTGAGCCGGCCCTACCTGTTGTCGGAGGCCGAGGAGACAATCGTCGCCGAGAAGAGCCAGACCGGGTTCGCCGCGTGGACCCGGCTCTTCGACGAACTGACCTCGGCGATCACCGTCGACCTGCCCGACGAGTTCGGCGGTCCCGGTCGACCGCTGATGCAGGCCGCCTCGATCCTGCAGCACCCCGACCGGGCCGTGCGCAAGCAGGTCGCCGACGGCATCACCGCCGGCCTCGAGCCCGGCCTGCGTACTCGCGCCTTTCTGTTCAACACGCTGCTGCTCGACAAGTCGATCGACGACCGACTGCGCGGCTACCCCTCGTGGATCTCGTCACGCAACCTGGCCAACGAGGCCTCCGACGAGTCGGTGCAGGCCCTGGTCGACGCCGTCGTCGACAACTACTCGATCGCCCAGCGCTGGTACACGCTCAAGGCGCAGGTGCTCGGCCTCGACAAGCTCGCCGACTACGACCGCATGGCTTCGGTGGCCACCGCCGATCGTGACATCGGCTGGGCCGAGGGCACACAGATCGTCCGCGATGCCTACGCCTCGTTCTCACCCGAGTTGGCAGGAATCGTCGACCGGTTCATCGACGAGTCCTGGATCGATGCGCCCGTCCGCCCGAGCAAGCGCGGCGGAGCATTCGCCGCGGGCGTGTCACCGGACCATCACCCGTACGTCCTGCTCAACTGGACCTCGAAGTCACGAGACGTCGCCACGCTGGCGCACGAACTCGGCCACGGCGTGCACTTCTACCTGGCCCGCGAGCAGGGCATCTTCCACCAGAGCACCCCCTTGACGCTCGCCGAGACCGCCTCCGTGTTCGGTGAGACGGTCACCAGCAACCGGCTGCTGTCGATGATCGACGATCCCAACGAGCGCTTCGCGCTGCTGGCGACGTCGCTCGAGGACTCGATTGCGACGGTGTTCCGCCAGATCGCCATGAACCGCTTCGAGCATTCCGTGCACACCGCTCGTCGCACCGAGGGCGAGCTGAGCGTCGAACGGTTCGGCGATCTGTGGGCCGAGAGCCAACATGCGATGCTCGGCGACTCGGTCGAGATCACGGACGGGTACCGCAACTGGTGGAGCTACGTTCCGCACTTCATGGGCTCCCCCGGCTACGTGTATGCGTACGCCTACGGCCAATTGCTGGCGTTGTCGGTGTACGCCCGCTACCAGGAAGAGGGCGACGCGTTCGTGCCTGCCTACCTCGACCTCCTTCGTGCCGGCGGGTCCGACACACCCGAGAACCTGGCCCGCATCGTCGACTGCGACCTCGCCGATCCGAACTTCTGGCGCAACGGCCTCAAGATCGTCGAAGGTCAGCTCACCGCCGCCGAAGACGCTGCCCGCGCAGCGGGGCGCCTCGAGTGACGTACTGCCTGGCGATCAAGCTCGAGGAAGGGATCGTGTTCCTCTCCGATACGCGCACGAGCGCCGGTGTCGACAACATCAGCATCTACCGCAAGATGCACGTGCTGCAGCCTGCGGCGGACCGGGCGTTCGTGATCCAGTCGGCAGGGAACCTCGCCACCACCCAGGAGGTGCTCGATCGAATCAACCGCGACCTCGACGCCGACGACGGCCGCGAGACCCTCGCCACGGTCGATCGCCTCTTCGAGGCCGCCCTCTACCTCGGACGCATCAGCCGCGAGGTCGTGGCGAGTCACCGCGAGTCCCTCGCGGCGTCGGGCGCAGACGGAACGGCCACATTCATCCTCGGCGGTGAGATCGAGGGCGAAGCGCCCGAGATCTTCCTCGTCTACCCGGAGGGCAACTACATCCGGTCCTCGAAGACTCGTCCGTTCCTACAGATCGGCGAAACGAAGTTCGGCAAGTTCTGGCTGGAACTCGTGACGCTGGTGCAACCCGACCTCGAGGTCGGCATGAAGATTGCGCTCGGCTCGATGCTCAGCACCACGAGGGCCAACCTGTCGGTCGGACCGCCGTTCGACCTGGCGATCTACCGGAACGACTCGTTGGCGTTCGACGAGCACCGCATCGAGGCGGACTCTGCCTACCTGGCCGACATCCAGCACCGATTCGTCAAGCACCTCATGGGTGCACTCGACGAGCTTCCCGACGTCCCCTGGTCCGACGCCTGATCCGCTCCCGTCACCGCTTGGGGCGTTCGGCCCAACGGTCTACGGTGGTCGGGTGACCGACGAACAGCGGCCCTACGGGTCCGACCAGGCCGATCCTGCCCTCAAACGTGTCCGTACACGGCACTTCCAGCGCGCCAAGGAGCAGGGCATCAAGATCACCGGCCTGACGAGCTACGACTTCCTGTCGGCGTCGATCTTCGACGATGCCGGCATCGACTTCCTGCTCGTCGGCGACTCCGCCGGCAACACCGTGTTCGGCTACGACACGACGATCCCGGTCACCGTCGACGAACTGATTCCACTGACCGCTGCGGTCGTCCGCGGCGCCAAGCGAGCGCTCGTGATCGCCGACATGCCGTTCGGTTCCTACGAGAACGGTCCCGACGATGCACTCGCCACGGCGATCCGGTTCATGAAGGAGACGGGCGCTCACGCAGTCAAGCTCGAAGGCGGGGTACGCAGCGCAAAGCAGATCAAGCGGATCGTGCGCGCCGGGGTTCCCGTGATGGCGCACATCGGCTACACCCCGCAGAGCGAGCACGGCCTGGGCGGCCACATCATTCAGGGTCGTGGCGAAGGGGCCGAGCAACTGCTGGCCGACGCGCACGCAATCGAGGAGGCCGGAGCGTTCGCCGTCGTGCTGGAGATGGTGCCGTCGAGCATCGCCGCGCAGGTGACCAAGGAGCTCTCGATTCCGACGATCTCGGTCGGCGCCGGGCCGGAGTGTGACGGCCAGTTGCTGGTGTGGAGCGACTGGGCGGGATTCACTCGCGGGCGCATCCCGAAGTTCGTCAAACAGTACGCATCGATCGGCCAGACGTTGCTCGACGCCGCCGTGTCGTTCCGCGAAGACGTCGAGTCCGGCGTGTACCCGGCACCCGAGCACGAGTACGGCGAGTGAGCAGCCGGCTCCACGTCGTCGCCCGCGGCTCGGGCGCGCCGATCGTGTTCCTCCACGGCATGGGCACGTCGGCCGCGACCTGGAATCGGTGCATGGAACTGCTCGACGACCGCTTCACCGTCGTCGCGCCAGACCTCCTCGGCCACGGTGACTCTCCCGTGCTCGACGACCCCTCCGAGTACACCCGCGACCGAACGCTCGTCGATGTCGACGACATCCTGGCCGGCCTCGACGCGCCCCCTGTGCTCGTCGGGCATTCGCTCGGTGGGTACCTTGCGCTCGCCTACGCAGCGACCCGCCCGGACGCGGTGAGTGGCGTGGTCGTGCTCAACACCGGCCCCGGCTATCGCGACGATGCGAAACGCGAGGAGTGGAACGCCCGCTCACGGCGCAACGCTCACCGATTCGGTGTGCCGGAGCAGGTGACGACGATGAACCTCCAGGAGGATTCGGTCGTGATGGACCGACTCGCCGACATGACGATACCGGTGCTCGTGCTCGCCGGCGGCGACGACCGTCCGGAGTACACCGGCGCGGGCCGGTATCTCGAACGCAAGATGCCGCACGCCCGGCTGGTGATCGTCGACGGCGGCGGCCACTCGATGCACGAGGACAGCCACGCGCCCGACGTCGCGCACCTCATCGCCGAGTTCGCCGACGGCCTCGGGACCTGACAGCGCAGGCACCGCCGATCGGTATGGCCGAACGGTTTCGAACCATTCGATTCAGAGGCAGCAACGTCATCGGGTAGCGCCCGTGTCATGCGCACGGTCCAGCCGAGCTCAGCCGACGCTGATGCTGGCCGTCTGACCGCGGCTGAGATGATCGTCGACGTCGCAGATCAGGCGATAGACGCCCGCCTCGTCGAACGTGACCGTGACGCTGGCACTCGCACCGGGTGCGATCCGTTCGGTCCGCCCGAGTGAGCTCCCGCTCGACGACAGCACCTCGAGCGAGTGTTCGAGCTCGCCGATGTTCTCGACGTCGAACTCGATCGTGTCGCCCGACCCGATCAGCCCGGGATCGCCGTTGAACGCGTATTCGACCGCGGTGATCTCGATCGTGCGCAGTGCCATGGACGAGTCGTCCCCGGCGGTGTCGTCGCTGCCACACGCCACGAACATCGACGACGCGAGAACGACCACAGCCATCAGCGATCGACGGGAGGACACGACAGGAGCGTACTGGCGGCTATCCGGCCTCGAGATCGCTCTCAGGCGGTCGTCGGGTTTCCGTAGTGACGGATCTCCACCACGAGACCGTCGGGATCGTGCACGTACAGCGATGTCCCGTCACCGCGAGCCCCGAATCGTGCGACCGGTCCTTCGACGACTTCGAAGTCACCCGACGCCGCCAGCGCCGCCAGGTCGACCGTCTCGACGACGAGGCAGAGGTGATCGAGACGGCCGTCGTCCGTTGGCCCGTGCACGAGGTCGATGATCGTTCCGCTGTCGACGCGTGCCGACGGGAACGGCGCCTCGCCACGGCGCCACTCGTCGAGCCGAACGGGTTCCAACCCGAGGAGATCGACGTACCACGACAACGTCGTCTCGACGTCGGCGCATCGCAACACGAGGTGGTCGAAGCCGGTGACCCGCACGCCGCTCATGCGCCGACGCCCGCCAGGTCCTCGATGCTGCGGCAGCGAAGTAGTACGAGCCGGTGACGGCTCCGGTGTCGTCGAGCAACTCGGCGCGCATGATGTGAGCGTCGGCCGGGCCGGCGTCACGCGGCAGCGCAACGCTGTCGGCTTCGTGCGGCCGAACACCTGCTGGCGCGGATGTGGTACTCGAGGTGATGGTGCGTTCGGGTACCGAGGGGAAGATGCCGGCGTGCGCGGTGGCCATGGTGTCATCATCGTCGCCACCGGCCGCTCGTGGCAACCTGCTGCGCAGACGTCGGCGTCAGTCGTTGCGGAGAGCGCGAAGCTCGCCTTGGTCATCGACGACCGTCCGTCGATACCGATCTCCTTCGCCCGGTCGTAGAGGTCGTCCTTGGTCCACTCCTCGTACGGAGGCGACGAACCTCCACGGCGGCCGGCGACGGTCGCATCCGTGTTGGCGATACGTGCGGCCTTCTGCTTGCTCGCCCCGTCGCGGCGCAGCGCCTCGTAGCGATCCTTGTCCTTCACACTCGGTCCGGGATTGTCGGCAGGCATCGTTGACCTCCTCGCTGTCGGTGTCCGAACGAGCGGTACCCGTCATTTCGAGCCCACAACGGGTTGCCGGACGTCGGCCGGGGGTAGAGCCGTCGAATCATGATCGACGTCCACATCGGTTGGTTCCTGTTGGCGGGCACGGCGCTGTTGGCGATGACGGTGCTGCCCGGGCTGTTCACCGATCGCCCGCTCTCGCTGCCGATCGTGTACGTGGCCGGCGGTGCCGTGTTGTTCTGGGGATCCGAGCAGCTCGCGGGGCCGATGCCGCTGACATCGTCGTCGGACTCGCTGACGATCGAAGTCGTCACCGAGGTGGTGGTGATCATCTCGTTGGCAGGAGTGGGACTGAAACTGGAACGTCGTCCTGGTCTCGCCAGCTGGAGTTCGGTCTGGCGTTTGCTGGCGATCACGATGCCGCTCACGATCGCGGCGACCATCGCACTCGGGGTGTGGTGGCTCGGGCTCGGGCCTTGCGCCCGCGATCCTGCTCGGCGCGGTGCTTGCACCCACCGACCCGGTGCTCGCATCCGATGTCCAGGTCGGCGCTCCGAGATCACACGACGAGGACGAAGTGCGTTTCACCCTGACCGCAGAGGCCGGACTGAACGACGGCTTGGCATTCCCGTTCACCTACCTCGCGCTCGGAGTGGCCAGCGCCGGGTCGGTCGGCGCAGCCTTCGGCCGGTGGGTGACGCTCGACGTCGCCTACCGAATCGCGGCGGGAGTCGCAGCAGGGTGGCTGCTGGGGCGTGGCCTCGCCTGGTTCGCGCAGCGCAGCGAACGCCAGCGGCGATCCGACGCCGTTCAGGGTCTGTTCTCGCTGGGCTCGATCCTGCTGGTGTACGGACTCACCGAGGCCATCGAGGGGTACGGCTTCATCGCCGTCTTCGTCGCTGCGCTCACCCGCACCGACGATGACCATCGCGTGCGAATGCACGCCTTCACCGAGCAGTTCGAGGCGATGATGCTGGCGCTCGTGCTGATCGGCTTCGGCGCGCTCATCGGCGACGGAATCCTCGCTGGACTGCGCTGGCGTGATGTGGCCGTGGCGGTGGCACTCGTCGCCGTCGTCAGGCCGGTCACCGGGTTGGTCGGCCTGATCGGTTCGCCGGTGCACCGCTGGGAGCGCGCGGCCATCGCGTTCTTCGGCATCAGAGGCATGGGCAGCGTGTACTACCTCTCGTATGCCTTCAACAACGGCGACTTCGAGACCGGCGCCATCCAGACCCTCTGGGCGATCACCTCGCTGACGATTCTGATCTCGATCGCCCTCCACGGAGTCACCGCCACACCGTTCATGAACCGGCTCGACGAACGCGTGACGATTCCCGCTCGACGCCGACATCGACTCGAAAGGTCCTGACATGACGTCCTCACTGCCATCCAACCCGCCGCCTCCCGACGCGCCGAACCGAAGGATCCACTACGTCGGCCTGACCATCCTGGTCATCATCCTGATCGCCGGACTGGTGGTGATTCTGTGACGGCGCAGCGCCTGTGCGTCAAGCGATGTCGCGGCGATCGAGCGCTGCGAGGCCGGCCGCGATCAAGGCCACTGCCATCGCCGTGAGGACGATGACCGGTGGCCACGACATCGGGGATCCAGGGAGGGCCGGGACATGCTGGAACGGCGAGAGGTTCAGCAACCACTGCGGCAGATCGAGCAGGCTGCCGAACATCGCCGCCACGAAGGCCCACACCACCAGGGCCCAGGCACCGAGCGACCAGCGCGGCAGCAGGCCGTAGATCAGCAACGTCGCTCCGGCGAGCAACCACATCGCCGGCACCATCACGAGGCCGGCCGCTGCCAGCTCGCCGACCCGGGCGGCCTCGCCGAGTACGAGCGCCGTGCCGGCGCCCATCGACACGCCGCACACGAGTGCCACGGCGACCGTGCCCACCAACGCGACCGCGAGGTGGCTCCACGCCCAACGTCGTCGACCGATCGGCGCTGCGAGAACCGGGTCGACGCGACCCGCCACCTCCTCGGAACGAAGGCGAAGCACCGACGACACGGTGAACCCGGTGGCGAACAGCGCCATGATGAGCATTGCGGTCGACAAGAAGGCGTCGGTCACCGACGCGACGCCGAGCTGCGCGAAGAAGTCGGCCATGTCCGGGTTGTCTTCGATGATCTGTTCGGCTTGATCGGCGACCAGCCCGTAGAAGAACGCGAGGGCTCCGAGCCCGGCCGCCCATCCGACGAGCGAACCACGCTGGAGTCGCACTGCGAGTCCGAGTGCCGTCGACAACTGCGCGGTGGCCTCGGGACGCCCGCTGCGCTGCGCCACCAGTCCGCTGCCGTAGTCGCGGCGATCCTGCAGCGCCCGCGCGGCCACGACCAGCGCCACGGTGACCGTGACGGGCAACACCAGCACCCACCAGCGCTCGTCGGCGTAGGCGCGGATCGCCTGGGCCCAACCGATCGGCGATGCCCACGAGAGCAGACCGTTGCCGACATCGCCGATCGCACGCAACACGAAGGCGATGCCGACGGCCAGTCCAGCCGCAGCGAGTGCAGTCCGCGAACCGCTGGCAACCTGTGCGGTGACTGCCGCGACGCCCGCGAACACCATCCCGACGCCGATCATCGACGCACCGAACGCGAGCGACCCGGCCGCCGGGAGCCCGAAGGCCAGCAACGACACCACATTGCCCGCGGCAATCGCTGCGTTGACCACCAACGTTCCGATCATCGCCGAGGCGAGGGAGCCATGGCGACCGACCGGCGCTGCTCGCACCAGCTCGGCCCGCTCGGCTTCTTCCTCGGTGCGGGTGTGTCGGACCACCATGAAGACGCTCATCACCGCGGCGGCGATGAACAGCCACAGCGACGTCTCGTTCATCACGACGGCGCCGAGCGTCGGATCGTCGAGGCCGTAGCCGGGCCCGGCCTGGATGATCAGCGCCGAATTGCCTCGCACCGTGCGGGCGTAGCCCTCCAGATCCTCCTGCGTCGTGTAGAGCGCAACGATGCTCGATGCCGACACCGTCATGAGACCGATGAGACCGAACATCCACATTGCGATCCGGAACCGGTCGCGTCGAAGCACCAACCACAACAGCCGGCGGGTGCCGGTGAACGACGAGCCCGGCGACGGATCGTCATGCGAGGCTCGCACTGCCGTGGCGCCCGACAACGCGTCGACCGCGACACCGGTCATGGCGCGGCTCCCTCGTGACGACCGTTCGCGGCGTCGAGTCCGTCGCCGTAGTGACGCAGGAACAACTCCTCGAGCGTCGGCGGTTGACTCACCAGCGAACGGATGCCGAAGCTCGACAGGTGACGGATCGTTCCGTCGAGTGCGCCGGCATCGACGTCGAATCGAACCTGACCATCGTCGACGGCCACGTCGTGGACGCCGTCGATCGTGTCGAGTCCGGTGATCGGGCGATCGGTGGCAACGGCGATGCTCGTACGTGTGAGGTGACGCATCTCGTCGAGCGTGCCGGTCTGCACGGTGCGTCCCTGGCGGATGATCGTGACGCGATCGCACAGCTTCTCGACCTCGGCGAGGATGTGGCTCGACAGCAGGACGGTGCGACCCTCGGCCGTCGCTTCGAGCACGCACTCCTGGAAGACCGACTCCATCAGCGGGTCGAGGCCCGAGGTCGGCTCGTCGAGCAGCAGCAGTTCGGCCCGCGACGACAGTCCGGCGATCAGCGCCACCTTCTGACGGTTGCCCTTGGAGTAGGTGCGGCTCTTCTTCGTCGGGTCGAGGGCGAGTCGCTCGATCAAGTCGTTTCGTTTGGCCAGGTCGACTGCCTGACGCCCCGTGGCGCCCCCGCCTTCGCGCAGGCGCGCCAGCAGGTCGATCGTCTCGCCTCCGGACAGATTCGGCCAGAGGTTGACGTCGCCGGGAACGTACGCGATGCGGCGATGCAGGTCGACGGCATCGCGCCACGGATCGCCGTCGAGCAGGCTGACGGTCCCGCTGTCGGCGCGCAGCAGCCCGAGCAGGATGCGGATCGTGACGGTCTTGCCGGCGCCGTTCGGGCCGAGGAACCCGTGGACCTCACCGGTGCGCACCTCGATGTCGAGCCCGTCGAGGGCCCGGGTGGACCCGAACGTCTTGACGAGCTGTTCGATCCGGATCGCTGATGACATGACGTGTCCTTTCGGCCACATCCAGTGTGCCAGTTCCCCTGCGGTTCACTCGGCCGCAAGCACGTACGTGGTGCCGACGACCGACGGCCCGTACCGACCCGGCGCGAAGCGGTCGGCGAGCGCTGCCTTTGCTCGCCATCCAGTGCAGTGGCCGGGGGCGACGATCCTGGGTTGGATGAGTGTGTCGAGATCGTCGACCGTCGGGCCGATGCGAGGTTCCATCGGGCCGCCCGCCAGGTGATATCCGCCCAGCACGACGTCGATCGGCGCTCCTGGATAGCGGGCCTTCGCTCCGAGGCAGGCATTGACGATGCCCGCGTGCGAGCACGCCGACAACACGGTCACGCCACGTCCGCGCACGTCGGCGGCAACGAAACGTTCGTCCATGATCATCGGGTCGGCGACCACGAGATCGCCACCGTCCGCGCCCGCTCCGAAGCGGAAGGAGTGGTGACCGACGAGGCCGGCTTCGTACGCCGTCGTGCGCTCGATGGCGCCACTGCCGAGGAAGAACCCGTCGCCGAGGAGGTGGTCGTCCGGATGCTGCTCGACCCGTGCGCCGGCCCCCGCCAACGCGTCGAGGCTCGGTTCCTCGGGGAGCATCACGAACGTGCCGCCCGGCGACTGGATCCCCCGTTGGTCGGGCCGATCCGGATGGACATCGACGACCGTCGGATCGTCGATGCCTGCGCCGCGACGGGCGGCCGTGATCGCTTCGATCGCGACGGGAAGACCTCCGCTGTGGTCCCAGTGCCAGTGCGACAGGAAGATCGTGTCGATCGAGGTGAGGTCGACGCCGAGGCGGTCGGCGTTGTCGACCCAGACGTCGCCGTAGGGGCCGACGTCGAACAGCATCGTGTGGCGCTCGTCGCCGATCCGACCCGTCAGGAGAACCGACAGCCCGTGACAGGCCACGCACAGGTGATCGAACACCGTGACGCAGTCGTGGCCGGCGTGTTGGCGCACGGGTGGTCGACGTGCCAGGTGCGAAGCCACCTCCGGCAACTGCGGCACACCGGCGTCGACGCTCGACAGCGTGTCGGTCTCGTTGTCGACGACGACCGTCAGTCGCAATTCGTCGAGCGGTCGGGATCTGGCTGCTTCGGTCATCGTCGCCTCCGGTCGTCTCCGGTTGTCGCTCCCAGTTGATCACGCCCGGACGAGCGCCGAGGACTCCGTGTGATCATCGGCGCAATGCTTGGCGATCTACCTACTGGTCGGTAGGCTGCGTTCCACCGCCACGAGGAGGGTCATGTCCACCGACATCAGCACCAGCGTCGCTCGCACCAGCAACACCACCGCTCGCAATGCCGACACGATGATCGAGACGCCGACGGGTCTCAAACCGGTCCTCGACGTCATCCCCGAGCACTGCTACCAACGCTCGACCGCCCGTGGTCTGTTGCTGTTCGCCCGCGACGTCGTGATCTTCGGACTCACCGTGTGGGGTCTGCTGTCGACGAACAATCCCCTCCTGCTCGTTCCGCTGTGGCTGCTCGCCGGGATCTCGGTCGCCGGGCTGTTCGTCATCGGCCACGATGCCGCCCACGAGGCGCTGTTCGATTCCAAGCGTCTCAATGCCGTGGTCGCTCGACTCTCGATGCTGCCGTCGCTGCATGCCGTCGAGGTGTGGGTGTTCGGACACAACCGCGTGCATCACGGCCACACCCTCAAGCAGGGTCTCGACTTCGTGTGGCACCCGCTGACTGTCGAGCAGTACGAGCAGCTCGGCCGCCTGGCCAAGTGGCGCCACAAGCTCGAGTGGGGTCCGTTCGGCTCGGGCGCCTACTACCTCCGCGAAGTGTGGTGGAACAAGATGGTGCGGTTCACGCCGCCCACTCGCTGGGCCAAGCAGATGCGCCGTGACCAGGCCATCGTCGCGCTCTACGCGATCGGCGACGCTGGTGGCACTCGTCGCACTCGACGGTGCCGGCGGGATCTGGCAGTGGGCCAAGGTCGTGGTGATCCCGTTCCTGCTGTTCTGCCAGACGATCGGATGGGTCGTGCACGTGCACCACATCGCCCCGAGCATCCGCTGGTGGCCGCGCCGCGAGTGGAACCGCTTCCGCGGTCAGGTCGAGGGCACCACGATCCTGTGGGGGCCACCGGGTTGGGACTTCTTCGTGCACTGGATCATGGTCCACCTCCCCCACCACGTCGACATGCGCATCCCGTGCTATCGACTCCCCGAGGCCGCCCGAGCGATCTCCGAGGCGTTCCCCGATCAGGTCGACGAACGCAAGATCCGCGTACGCGACTACCTCGCCTCGACCAAGGCCTGCAAGCTGCACGACTTCGAAACCGGAACCTGGCACCCCTACCCCGCCTGACGTCACGATTACATCGCGGGTCTGACCCCTGATGTAATCGGATTACAACAGGGGTCAGACCCGCGATGTAATTCCGGCGGCGAGGTCGATGCCGCCGAGGACGGTGCCCAGGAACTTCGGGTCGCTCCACGATGCGCACGAGTGGCCCATCGAGTTGTAGACGCTGCGGCCACCTCCGAACTCGCGCCACCACACGATCGGGTGGTCGGGTCCCATCTCGCCGAGGTACGGCTCGTAGGTCGTCTCGTCGACCGTGGCCACCACGTTGACGTGCGGGCGGGGGTTGTCGTGGAAGCCGTACCACTCGTCGACGAGCACGTCACGGTCGCCGATGCCCCGGATTGCCGGGCAGGACGGATCCTCGACATGCACGGTCGCCGCTTCGCAACTCATCACAGCGAGGTCGTCGCTCCAGCGGTCGGCGTCGGCCGGAGCGTCGGCGACGGGACCGCCGTACACGACGCCCGGACGTTCAGGAACCGGATCGTCGCTGAAGATGCGCGCCACGGTGTGTCCCTTGAACGACGCGCCGACGAGATCGCGAAACCATGGCCAATCGGTGTCGACATCGGGTGCCATCGACGAGGCCGCGTGGATTCCGAAAAAGCCGCCGCCGTCCGCCACGTACCGCTCGAGCGCTGCACGCTGCGACGGCTCGGGCAACACGTTGCCGCTCGTGTGCACGAAGACCAGTGCGTCGTAGAAGCCGAGATCGTCGGTGAACCGGGCGGGGTCGTCGGTGGCGTCGACGCCGAAACCATGCTCGTCGCCGAGGCGTTCGATCGCGGCGACAGCGTCGGGAATCGACAGGTGGACGAACCCGACGGCGCGATGGAACACCAGGATGCGCACACTCGAGCGTTCGACGTTCACCGCAAGCGTTCCTTTGCCTCGCGCTTGGCGCGGGTCAACTCGACGCGTTGCGGATGCTCCTTGTAGAACGGGTCGAGGGGATAACAGCCGGACACGAGGCCATTGCGGGGCGCCGTGGTGCAATCGCTGAACGTGCGACAGATGAGACCGCGTTCGAGGGGGCGGCCTGCCAACACGTCGGCGGCCAACTCGGGATATGACAGGATCATCCGACCGAGGCCGACCATCGTGGCCCCGCCACCGGCGACAACGGCTTGGCCCACATGGGCCAGCCAGTCCTGCACGTACGAATAGCCCGAGCCGATGACGACAAGATCGGGATGCGCGGCCGTGAGTTCGGCCGTGACGGCGAGCTGGCGGGCGACGCCCACCAGTGGATCCTCCGGAGGCTGATAGCCGTCCGACGGCGGGAAGTACGCGGGACGTTGGACGTGGGGGTTGTAGTACGGGCTGCCCGCGGTGGTGCTGACCAGCCCGATCCCCATCGCCGCGAAGCGGTCGAGCAGTGCATGGGTCTCGGCGAGATCGATGCCGAGCCCGGTCCCGTCGCCGCCGAAGGCGAACCCGTACGACCCCTGCGTCTCCGGCTCGCCCACACCCCCGTCGCCCGGGACGAAGGGCGCCATGTCGAACGCCGACAGTCGAACCGCGATGGCGAGCCCGGGTGCCCGCTCGCGGATGCCTGCGACCACGGCGCGAAGAAACTCGGTGCGACCGGCCAGGTCGCCGCCGTAACGGCCGACACGGCCGTAGCCGGTGAGCAGCTCGTGGAGCAGGTAGCCGTGGCAGTGCTTGACGTCGACGAAGTCGAACCCGGCTTGGCGAGCGAGCACGGCCGCTGCGATGTAGTCCTCGGCGAGTTCGTCGAGTTCGTCGTCGCTGAACACCGCGCCGGCGTCGGCACCTGCGCGCCGGTCGAGCCACGGATGCTCGTAGGCAGTCCGCGGCAATGGCGTCCCTTCCGGGCGAGACCATCGACCGGAATGCGTCAGTTGCAGCCCCGTGACCTGCGCCGGATCGAGCAGCGTTCTCAGCTCCGCGATCTCGTCGACGGTTCGGTCGTCGAGGATCAGCTGGTTCGCGTTGGCGCGTCCCTCGGCTCGAACAGCGGTGGCCTCACCCCACACGAGCCCGCACCCGCTGGTGCCGAATCGTTGCCACCGCCGCCGGACGAGGTCGGTCGGTCGACCGTCGGTGGTGCCGTCCCAACCCTCCATCGGCAGCACGGCGAACCGGTTGGGTGCCGTCGTCGTCCCCGACGTCCCGTCGCTGATCACCACCGGATCGGCCAGCACACCGGCAGGATCGACGGTGTCGTCGATCGGGATCTCGACGCCGATCGAAGCGCAGTGCTCACGGAACGCGTCGACCGAGTCGAGCTTCTTGACCTGCGTCCAACGCACGCTCATGTTCGATCCTCCGAGGTCCACACGTCGATGCGTTCGACGATGTCGGCGAGCACCGCCCGATCCGACGCCGGCCGCTGCGGAGCCCCGCTCGGCGTGGTGCTCGACGATGCCCATCCACGCAACTCGAACGCCATCGCCGCGTCGTGGCGGTATCCGGGGACCGGTGCGCGGAACGTGAAGTGCCCGAGGTACTGCAGCAGGTCGTTGAGTTCGTGGAATCGAGGGTCCTCGTTCGCCCACATCCGGTCGCGGAGCGCGAACGCCTCGGGAGCGAACGTCGACAGGCCGAGCAGGTAGTCGGACCCGTACATCACCATGTCGATCGCGAGGTCATTGCCGGTGAACACCCGGAACTCGGGACGCACCCTGTCGCGGACCGCAAGCCGGTCCCATTCGAGCTGGCGACTCAGCGACGAGTGCTTCGCCCCGATGCACGACCCGATGCCCATCATCGCTTCGTACGCCGCAAGCGAGGGGATCCGGCCGTACGGCACGAACATCGCGCCCAGTTCGAACCCGATGAACCGGTCGACGCGTGCGCCGATTGCCGCCAGCGCGTCGACCCAACCGTCGTCATCGAGCGAGTTGAGTCCGTACGACGGGAAGATCACCGGCGTACCTCCCCGGGTAGCGATCGCGTCGCACGCCGCGAGGTAGCCAGCGAGGTCGAAAGCGGCGCCCGGCTGGTCGGCCACGTAGGCGCCGGCCACGAAATCGCTCCCGGCGACGACAGCCGTCAGGTCGAGCACCTCGGTCTTCTGGTCGTCGGTCAGCAACTGCACGTATCCGGTGTCCATGTTGACCGCCGGCGTGAGACCCACATCGACGGTGCGATCGATGTGCGCCTCGGTGGCGTCCCAGTCGATCGCGCCGTCGGCGGTGTACGGCAACAGCACCGCCGACATCCCCGTGATGGCTCGACCTGGCCGGATCTGCCCGATCACCTCGGTCTCGTTCATGGCGCCTCCTGTGCGGTGATTCGGTCGAGCAATTCGAGCGCCACCGCCGGAACGCGAGCCCAGCGTCATCAACCTCGAAATTCGGAGTCGATGTCGCGCCTGGCGACATCCGCTCCGAATTTCGGGGTGTTGGGCGCAGTTTGCGGCGACGCGTACACGAGACAGGCAACGGTGTGGTCGCCGGTCGGCAGCGCAACCGTCAGCGCGGGGACGGCGGTGCGGGGGTGAACGAGGCTGGCGTTGACCGCCAGGTTGCGGGCGATCGGGCGCCGCGCCGGCCCGCCCGGTACCAGCAGGTCGACGATCGCCGAGACACCCATCGCGGTGGCGATCACCGATCGATCCCCGCCCGTGCGGTTCGCGTCACCCATCAGATCGCCGGGCGAGTCGAGCCCGATGGCGAAGCCCGACTCGACGCCGACCAGATCCCGGCCGTTGCGGATCCGATGGATCCGTCCGTGACGGGACGCATCGATCGCCCAGCACACCGAGTCGATGCGAACGTCGGGCCACGGGTGCCACGTGGTCCACGTCATGGCGTCCTCGACGCCCGCGGACTCGATGCCGAGACGGACTCGACGATTGCCCTCGGCGTCGGTGAGCGCCAGCATCGAGTCGGTGTGGACCGATCCGAACATGTCGGCGACGTCGCCGCTGAAGCCGAACACCGACGAGTAGGCGAACTTGCGGTACTTGGCAGCGGCCTGTTCGGGGAAGTCGAGGGCGACGGCAGCGCGGCCGCTCAGGATCACAGCATGGTCGGCGTCGCGGGCGATCACCTGGCCGGCGTCGACGATCGTGATCGGCGCGGGCAGCGGATCGAGCGGCTCCTCGTCGCTCGTCCAGAACGGATGGTCGGCCGGCGCGGCGAGCGCACCGAAGGCCTTCATGCACCAGTACGGCGAACCGGCCGAACTGTAGGTCTCCGACAAGCGACGATTGTCGTAGGTGTACCCGATCGACAGCACGCCGTCACGGTCGCTGATCGGCTGGTCGGCCCACCAACGCAGGTGCCGCATCGACAGGCCGCGCACCGCACCCCACGACAGATCGCTGTCGACATTCGCCCACGCGAGCGCACCCCAGAACGACGACATCGCGAACCGGTAGGTGAGGCTGCGACCGAAGGGCACGGCCGCGCCGTCGGGCGCGAACCAGTGTTGGATGTCGGCGGCGAACGTGCTCGCCCGCTCGCGGTACGCAGCCGCTCGCGTGTCATCACCGAGGCCGAGGTCGTTGGCCGCTGCGTACATCAAACCGTAGGTGTGGAACGCGAACGGCACGTAGTAGTCGACGTTTGCGAGCGAGCCGTCCGCGTACCAGTGGCGACCGACCCGATAGCTGTCGAGCAAGTCGAGCGAGGCCGTGACCTTCGCAGCGTCGAACGGGACCCCGACGCGTTCCAGGCCGAGGGCGACGAGCACCCGGAAGAACTGCCAGTTGTTCGGATTCGGGTCGTGATCGAAGATCCCGTGCAACCAGGTGACGAGGCGATCGCGCGCTGCCGGCGACAGCAGCTCCCAGGTCTGCTCGGGGCAGAACGCAAGGGCGAGTCCGATCGCTGCCTGTTCGACCATCCGCTGGTCGTTGTCGCCCGGGACCGGCCCCCAGTACTCGGCCGAGTCGGGGTCGGTACCGGCGTCGAGGCCGGCAGCGAAGCGGTCCCAGTGGGCGAAGTCGTAGCCGCCGACGGTGAGTGGCACGATGCCGTAGAGCGGGCGGGCGAACCCTTCGAGTTCGGCTGTCGACTGTTCGAACACCGACGCGAAACTGCCGAGCCGGACCCTCGCCCCGCCGGGGCTGACGTGTGGGAGCAGCGGCTCGTACAGATCGACCACCGCTCGGGCAATGTCGTCGCGGGTCGCCAGCGGACCGAGCGCGAGTGGGTTGGCTCGCGGTGTGTCCCACCGATCCGTGTCGTTCACGGCCGACATTGGAGTGCACACTGCCCTCGTATGCAAATGAGCGAACATCGACCGGCGCTGTTGATCGCACACCATCCGTCGCTCGAGCTCCTCGACCAGGAGGCACTCGACCGGATCAGCGAGGTCGCCGACATCCTCGATCGGCAACCGCTGGGCGACTGGAACGAGCCACGCGCCGACGACCTGCTGGCGCGGGCCGAGGTGATTCTCGGTCATTGGGGCTGCGCGCCGCTCGATGCGGCGGTGATCGACCGGGCGCCGAACCTCGGTCTGTTCGCCTATGCGGCCGGCACGGTGAAACAGACGATCAGCCCTGACGTGTTCGGCCGCGACATCCGAGTGACGTCGGGCGCCGACGCCAACGCCGAACCGGTCGCCGAGTTCACGTTGGCCACGATCCTCTTCGCGAACAAGGACGTGTTCTGGCAGCGCGACGTCCGCCGCACGCCACGCGATGCGTCGCTGCGCGAGTTCCGTCAACCCCACGACATCCCGGTCGGCAACTACGACAAGACCGTCGGCATCGTGGGAGCGTCGTTGATCGGTCGCCGCGTGATCGAGTTGCTCGGCGCGTTCCCCCATCTCCGCGTGGCGCTGTACGACCCGTTCGTCACCGCGGCCGACGCGGCGACCCTCGGGGTGGCCAAGATGGAGCTCGACGAACTGTGCGCGGGCGTCGACATCCTGTCGATCCATGCTCCCGACCTGCCGAGCACCCGACACATGATCGGCGCGCCCCAGCTCGCTGCGCTGCGCACGGGAGCGACGGTGATCAACACCGCACGCGGAGCGCTCCTCGACCACGACGCACTGCTCGCCGAGGTCTCCACCGGACGGCTCTCGGCCGTGCTCGACGTGACCGACCCCGAGCCGCTGCCCGAGGACCACCCGCTGTGGGCGTTGCCGAACGTGTTCATCACCCCGCACCTCGCCGGTTCGCTCGGCACCGAGCTGCGCCGCATGATCGATCACGCGGTCGACGAGATCGACCGCTGGCGTACCGGCCGCCCCGCCCGCAACGCGATCACCGAGGACATGCTCGACCGCCTCGCGTGACACGTACATCTGGTGTCAGCGACCAGATGTACGTCGGCTCTGACCAGTTACCTCGCGATGGCGTAGCGGCGCAGGATACGACGACCGAGCGAGGTCTTGTGGACCTCGTCGGCGCCGTCGTAGATCCGAGCGGCGCGCTCGTGGCGATACCAGTAGGCGAGCACGGTGTCGTCGGTGACGCCGAGGGCGCCGTGCACCTGGATGGCCGTGTCGACGGCCTTGAGCATCGTGTTGGCGACCGAGAACTTGATCGCCGCGATCTCGTCGCGTGCAGCCTTTGCACCGTGCTGGTCGATCATCCACGCAGCGTGGAGAGTCTGGAGGCGGGCGCCGCGGATCTCTGCGTCGAGTTCGGCGGCCCAGTGCTGGATCACCTGGCGGTCGGCCAGCGTGTCGCCGTTCGGGTCGATCACCCGCTCGTTGGCGCGAGCGCACATGAGGTCGAACGATCGACTGGCGATGCCGAGCCAGCGCATGCAGTGGTGAATTCGGCCCGGGCCGAGACGTTCCTGGGCGATGGTGAATCCACCGCCACGCGGACCGAGCAGGTTGCTCATCGGCACCCGGCAACTCTGGTAGATCACCTCGCCGTGGCTGGCATGTCCGCTGCCGGCGTGACCCATCACGCTGACGTTGCGCACCAGGCCGAAGCCTGGCGTGTCGGTGGGCACCAAGATCATGCTGGTGCGCGCATAGGGCGGCGCATCGGGGTCGGTGACCGCCATCACGATCGCGAAGTCGGCGCCGTCGGCCGAACTGGTGAACCACTTCTGGCCGTTGATCACCCACTCGTCACCATCCTCGGCCGCAGTGGTTTCCAGAAGGAGTGGGTTCGACCCGGCGGTCTCGGGCTCGGTCATCGAGAAGCAGCTGCGGATCTCACCAGCGACCAGCGGACGCAGGTAGCGCTCGCGCTGCTCGTCGGTGGCATGCATGTGGAGGATCTCGATGTTGCCGGCATCGGGCGCCTGCGTGCCGAAGACCACATGGCCGAGCGGACTGCGCCCGAGCGCCTCACTGAGCAGCCCATGGTCGACCATGCTCAATCCGAGCCCACCGAACTCCACCGGGTGGTTCGGCGCCCACACGCCCATCTGGCGCACCTTGTCCTGTGCGCTACGGACCAGTGCTTCGAGCGTCGCCGGATCGCCGTGGAGCATCTCGCCCTCGAGCGGGATCACCTCGCGATCCATGAACTCGCGGACCATCTCGAGGATGGTCGTCATCTTTTCGGAGATTTCGAAATCCATCAGGTTCCTCCTGCGACCACGTTGCCATGAATGCGCCCAGACAGACGAGCCGTCAGACGCGACGCGCTCGGCGGCCGGCCACGATCCCAGCACCGGCGAGGCCGAGCGCGGCGATCACGATGGCTCCGCCGATCCACACATCACCATCCAGCCACCATCGACCGTCAGTTCCGATCGCTGACGAGCCCGCTGCCGGCGCATCAGGAGTGCCGAAGCTCTCGGGGATCGGCAGACCGCCGAGCGAACGAGTTCCCGAGCAGAGGTTCGACGTGACCTCGCCGTCCTCCAGGCCCGGCCCCTCACTCCGCCCGAACACCAGGGCCGTGTGACCAACGCTGACCTCGAGTCCGCAGCTCGCACCGTCGCGCGAGGTGACCACCGACTGTTGCTCGAATGCCTCGCCCTTGTAGACGGCCGTCACCGCGAACACGAAACGAACCGGATCGTCGGACGACCACGTCATGACGTTGTCCGGGACCCGGATCTCCTGCAGGGTGCCGACGAATGCCACGTCAGCCTCGGCCAGCGCCTCGTCGTCGGTCAACTGCGCACACGAGCACGCTGCGACCGAGCCAGCAGCGAGCAGCCACCACGAGAGACCCACCATCGCCAGGCCGGCGAGAGCCCGCCGCAACCAGTCGGCGTACGAACGGTACCCGGTACCGGATGGACGGGGGAGGGCCATCGGCAACGGTAGCTCAGCGTTCTCGACAGATTCGGGGCGGGTACCGTCGCGGCATGATCGACGTCGACTCGGCCCGGTACATCTCACTGACCACGTTCACGGGCGACGGTCGCCCGAAGCCGACGCCGGTGTGGATCACCGGCAGCGATGGCACCTACCTCTTCTACACGGGCGCTACCGCCTGGAAGACCCGACGCCTTCGCAACGACCCCCGAGTCGAGGTGCGAGTCTGCGACATGCGCGGGCGAATCGACGACGATGCCCCCGTCCACACCGGCTCCGCAGATGTGCTCGACGACGACGAATCGATCGATCAGGCCAAGCAGGCGGTCGCGTCCAAGTACGGCTGGCAGGCAACGCTCGCTCGCGCTGCGGACTCGGTTCGCGCTCGCATCGGCCGGGGAGACACTCCCGTTGCGATCCGCATTCGACTCGATCACGACTCGTAGAATTGGGACCGTGCCCGACGAGCTCCCGCTGCTGCCCGATCAGCCGAGCCAGGCCGACCAGCTCCGTCGCTTCGGCCCGATCGCCGCCATCGCCATCGTCGCGCTGCTCTTCATCTTCCAGAACACCGAAAGTGCAAACTTCGACTTCTTGTGGTTCAACTTCCGCTGGCCGCTGTGGGCCATGCTGCTGGTGTTCATGGCCATCGGGGCCGCCGTTGCATGGGGTGTCGGTCGACGTCGTGCCCGCCGGGCTCGCAACGACTGAACGCGGCGCTGGATCGACAGCGAGCGGCGCGCGCCGTGTCATGATGCGCCGATGACCAACGACCAGGCGCACGATCGGTACCGCGAGGCGGCACAGATCCTCCACGATGTCGCCAAGCCGATGCGGGTGCTCTCAGCACTCGCTTGGCCCGCCGAACTCCGTGAGGAGTTCCTCTCCGGTGGCGCTGACAAGCTCCCCGAACCCACGTACGCCGGCGTCGACCCGACCTCGGTCCTCGACGGCATCTCGGCCGTGCGGCGTCTCCTCCGTCCCGGCAACGTGGTCGATGATTGGCTCGATCGCGAAGCCACGGCCATCGAGTCGACGGCGCTGATGCTGTCGACGGTCGGCACTCCTGCGTTCCACGCGTACAGTCGCAAGCTCTACGGAGTCCCGAGTCAACCGCTTCGCTACGACCCGGCCACCCCGCTCGAACTCGCGCAGAAGGTCCACGACTCGCTGGTCGATCTGCAAGCGGCGGCCCTGGTGCCGCCCGTCATCCGCAGCCGGACGGGCGAAGAGGTCGCGGCGTTCATCAAAGAGGCCGTCACCGAGCACTTCGGCGACTCGGCTCCCGAGGTGCTGCTGGTCGACGAGCTGTCCGCCAACGCCGTGGCGTCGACCAGCAGGATCAAGATCCGCCGTGACGCCAAGTTCACGCCGAAGGATTCGGCGCAGCTCCTGAACCACGAGGCGTTCATCCATGTGGCCACCGGCCTCAACGGGCGAGCGCAGACCGACATCCCGATTCTGGCGATCGGCCACCCCGGCACCACCCGCACGCAGGAAGGACTCGCCGTCTACTCCGAGTACGTGTCGGGCACGCTCGGCATGGATCGGCTGCGCCGACTCGCCGACCGGATCGTCGCCACCCAGCTGGTGATCGACGGTGCCGACTTCATCGAGCTGTACCGGTGGTTCCTCGAGCGCAGCCCGAACCCCGAGCAGGCCTTCGAGTCGACCCGACGGATCTTCCGCGGTGCACCGATCACCGGCGGCGCCCCGTTCACCAAGGACTGCGCCTACCTGTCGGGCTACCTGTCGGTGGCGACGTTCATCCGGGCGGCGTTCCGGGCGGGTCGCGCCGACACGCTGGGCCTGCTGTTCTCGGGGAAGCTCGACCTGTTCTCGATCCCGGCGCTCGGCGAACTCCGCAGCCAGGGCCTGGTGAAGCGGGCCCAGTTCATCCCACCGTGGGCATCGGATCCGGGGTGGGTGCTCGCTCACCTCACGCTGAACACCTTCATGGCCGACATCGACCTGTCAGCGGTGACCGATGCGATCGCCGATGTGCTCGACCACTGCCCCCGAGTCGAGATCGGGTCGCCGTCTTGAGGTTCCCGTCCGTGATCAGTCGCGGACGGTGTCGCGCAGGTGCTTGTTGTTGCGTGGTTCCGACTTGGTCTTCATGTCGGTGACCTGACGGATCATCTCGTCGCGCACCTCGTTGAGCGCCCGATCGAGGTCGGTGTTCGACGACGTCGCGACGAGCGGGTCGTGTCCGTCGACCTTGAGGTCGAGGGTGACGTGCTGGCTCTTGGTGTCGCGCTCTTTCACGTACAGCTGCATCGACACGGTTCCGGCGTCGAACGAACGCAGTCGTGCGTCGAGCTTCGACCAGTGGTCGACGAGCTTGTCGAGGTCGGCCTGGTGCAGGTCGCCGTGCACGGTGAGACTGTCGGCCACGGTGGCCGGATGCTGATTCGTCATCACTTCTCCTTCGGAGCGGTGGGCAGGTCGCCCGTCCTCTGACTCCATTCAATCCGACTTCGTGCGATCACGCCCAAACCGACCTCGTTTGCTTCGACGCCCGTCGCCGCTGCGAGCTTCGATGACAGCGCCGTCTGGATCGATGTATCTGGAGGAGAGACCCCGTTGCGTCGCCAGATCGTATCAGATAATCTGATCTCATGTCCGAGGTGACCGCAACTGATGCAGCACGACGATTCGCAGACCTGCTGGATTCAGTCGAGCATGACGGGCAGCGTTACACGATCATCCGACACGGTCGCGCCGTTGCACAGATCGATCCGGTCTCGCGCGGGCGAGGGGCGGACACCAAGAGCTTGTTGCGTCGACAACGCCCTGACTCGGACTGGGCGTCTTCGCTCGACGAGGTTCGGGGACTCGTTGAGATCGAAGAACGCCAGTGACGCTGCTGCTGCTCGACACGACGTTTCTCATCGACGCCGAACGCAGCGACGCTGAACTCGACAGTGCGATCGATGACACCGACGATGTTGCGATTGCGGCGATCACCGTCGCCGAATTGCTGGTAGGTGTTGGCCTCGCTTCGGGTCGGCGCCGAAGCCAGCGGCAGCGCTTTGTCGACGAGATCTGCGACGTGATCCCGATCCTCGCCTACGACCAGAACGTTGCCTCCGAACACGCTGAACTGCTTGTTGCAGTCAGGAGAGCCGGTCGGCCGAGAGGGGCGCACGACCTCATCATCGCTGCCACTGCGCGCGGCATCGAAACGCGCCGTCGTGAGTGGTGACCTCTCCGCCTTCACGGATCTCCCCGGCGTGACGATCCGCGATCACCGGTAGCCAGATCGGCCCAATCTCACCTTCCGGTCGAACTCAGCCGAGGTCGTGGGGGCCAGCGCCGAGATAGCCCTTGCCGGCACGGATCGTCTCACCCCACGGGGCGAGGATGTCGAACAGTTCCTCGATGTCGTCGCCGAGTGCATCGAGGGCGGGCCGCATCTGTTCGTCCGTCACGACTTCGATCTGCTCGCGAGCGTGTCGCCCCGGCTGGGACAGATGGGTCTCGGCACCGATCCCGTCGAGGTAGCCGAGGTCGCGCAAATGATGTTCGGATCGATCGAACTCCTCGTCGCTCCAGCCACGGGTGCGGCTGTAGCTACGGGTGGGCATCCCCCACGAGAGCTCGGTGAGCAGGCCGATGTCGGTGGCGGTCAAGCCCGCCGCGACCCAGGCAGCGTTGTGGCAGTCGCCGCGGTACTCGCGCAGGAAGTCGCCGAGATGCCAGACCGCCGCGAGGTCCTCGTCGGGCACGGTGAGTGCCGCTACGCCTGCAGCCAGATGGCGACCGTTGATCGGTAACGGCCCGGCGGCGAGCTGCAACAACTGACGTGCGCGGGCGACGCCATCGGGTTGCTCCCCGATCAACCGGCGCAGCTGCGCCACTGCACCGTCAGCGCGCGCTGCTCGGATCGTGTCGGCGTCGGTGCGAGTCCAGGCCAACTGCACCATCGGTACGACGACGGCGGCGCTGAACACGCCGAACGCTGCGGCGATCACCTCGCCGGGAACCTGGCCGAGGAGGCTCCCACGACTCGCGAAGTACGCCGGACCATCCGGCAACGCCACGCCGTTGGCATCTCCCGGGCTGGGGTCGAAGCCGAGCGCGACGTAGTTCCCATGGCACTCGGGCGAGAAGTACACCTGCCCCACCACCGGTTCGAGCACCGAGCCGAGGCGGCGGGCGAGATGGGACGTCGTCGAGATCTCCATGGCCCGCCACCGTACGCGGCAATCCGCCAGCACTACGGTCTGGACGCATGACCGAGCGCACCGTCGTCCTCGTCCACGGCAACCCGGAGACCGCTGCGATCTGGGGTGCGCTGACTGCGGCGCTTCACGAGCGAGGACGACCAAGTGTGGTTGCGTTGTCGCCGCCGGGCTTCGGCGCGCCGGTCCCCGACGGGTTCGATCCCACGATGGACAACTACGCCGAGTGGCTGGTCGGCGAACTCGACGCGATCCGAGCGAGTGGAGCGGAGATCGATCTGCTGGGCCACGACTGGGGCGCGGGCCACGTGTACGGTGCGCTCGCCCGCCGCCCTGACCTGGTGAGGACGTGGGTCGGCGACATCGCCGGCGTCCTGCACACCGACTACGTCTGGCACGACATGGCGCAGGCGTGGCAGACACCGGAGGTTGGTGAGCAGGTGATCGACGCACTGACTTCGGGCAGCATCGACGATCGCACTGCGGTCTTCACTGGGCTCGGACTTCCCGCCGACATGGCCGCCGAGTTGGGCGCAGCCGCCGACGCCACGATGGGTCGATGCATCCTGCGGCTGTACCGGACGGGCGCCCAGCCCATGGTTGGCGAACTCGGCGATCGCCTCGCAGCGATGGAGCTCCCGCCGGGCCTGATCGTCGATGCCGTCGACGACCCGTACATCCCGACGGACCTGTCGAACGAGGTGGCCGCCCGACTCGGCACTGAGGTGCTGCGCCTCGACGGCCGTGGCCACTGGTGGATGGTCGACGACGTCGACCCCGTCGCCGACGCCCTAGTCAGCTTCTGGTCATCGCACTGAGCGTCACTCGACGGGGAGGCCGAGGTTGCGGGCGATCACGAGGCGCTGGATCTCGCTCGTGCCTTCGCCCACTTCGAGGATCTTGGCGTCGCGGTAGAACCGAACGATCGGCGTCTCCTCCATGAACCCCATGCCGCCGAACACCTGCGTGGCCAGCCGGGCCGCGTCCATCGCCGCCTCGGTCGAGTAGAGCTTGGCCATGGCGGCCGCCTGGCCGATCGGGCGTTCCTGGTCCTTCAGCCACGCCGCCTTGTAGGTCAGGTTGTGGGCGTTCTCGACCTGTACAGCGAGGTCGGACAGCTGGAATGCCAGCCCCTGGAACCGGCCGATCGGACCACCGAACGCATGACGCTGTTTCGCGTACTCGACCGACGCCTCGAGACATGCCCGAGCCGAGCCGAGCGCCAACGCCGAGATCGCGATCCGACCGTCGTCGAGGATCGACAGGAAGTTGCGGAAGCCCTTGCCCGGCGCGCCGAGCAGGTTCTCGGCCGGTATCCGGCAGTCGACGAACGTGATGCCGTGCGTGTCGCTCGCATGCCAGCCGAGCTTGTCGTACGCCGGCTCGATGATCATCCCCGGAGTCCCGGCCGGCACGACGAACGCCGAGATGCCGTCATCGGTGCGAGCGGTCGCCGTGACGATCGACGTGATGTCGGTACCGCAGTTCGTGATGAACGCCTTCGAACCGTTCAGCACCCACTCGTCACCGTCGAGCACGGCACGGGTGCGCGTCGCCCCGGCGTCGGACCCGCCGTCGGGCTCGGTGAGGCCGAACGCGCCGAGCGCTCGTCCCGCGACGAGGTCGGGCAACCACTGGTCGCGCTGGTCGTCGGTGCCGAACCGGAAGATCGGGTTGGCGCCGAGCCCAACACCGGCCGACAGCGTGATCCCCATCGACTGGTCGACCCGACCGAGTTCCTCGATGGCGACACACAACGAGGCGAAGTCACCGCCACCGCCTCCCCACCGTTCCGGGAACACGATGCCGAACAGGCCGAGATCGCCCATCGCCTGCACCACGTCGACCGGGAAGTGGCAGGTCCGATCCCATTCGGCCGCGTGCGGAGCGATCTGTTGCTCGGCGAACTCGCGCACGGTCGCCCGCAGCAGTTCATGGTCGTCGCTCAGCTCCCAGCTCATCGTCGGCGACGCTAGTGGCACCACGACGGCCGACGCGCTGCCTAACGTGACGGTGTGCGAGCACGACCAGTCGTCCTGATGGTCGGTTCGCTCCTGATCGCCGCCGGATGCGCCGCCGAGTCCGCCGCGAGCTTCGAGTCGACGACGACCTCATCGTCCACCACCACGACAACCACCCCGACCACGACCACATCCACCACCACCTCATCGACGAGCACCTCGACGACGACGTCCACGACCACCACGACGACCTCGACGACGACCACGACGTCCACGACCACGACGGTCGCGCCGCTCCCGGATCCCGCACTGCGCCGTGCGAATGCAGCCTTCGACGCGCTGGCCCGCCCGAACGACGCCGCCACGATGACCGTCGTGCGCGACGGTCGCATGGTCCTGAACCGCGCATCGGGGATCACCATCGGTGGCACAGCGGCGACGTCAGACTCGCCGATGGTGGTCGCCAGCGTCAGCAAGCTCCTGACCGCGTTGATGATCGCCCGACTCGACGAGGCCGGCTCGATTGACGTCGATGCGCCGATGCCATGGTCCGACATCGGCGTACCGACGCATCCCGGCTGGGCAGACGTGACCGTGCGCGAGCTGTTGGCGCACACGTCGGGGATGCCCGTCGTTCGGCCAGCGTGGTTCGGCGGCGGAGGCGACTGCGCCGGCTTCCTGCCCACACTGCTCGACGGTCCACCGACGAACACGCGCGGTCGATGGACCTACTCGAACGGCAACTACTGCGCGCTCGGCCTCCTGGTGGAGCACATGACCGGACTCCCCCTCGATGCTGCGGCCCGGTCCCTGCTGTTCGACCCGATTGGTTCGACCGGCATCCACCTCACGACTGACGGCCAACTCCCGACCGACATCGCCTACGGCCTCGGCGTCGAACGGCTGTCACGACTCGGCGGCGCCGGCACGTTCATCGCGTCGACCAATGACGTCGCGCTGTGCACTGGCAACCGCCACGCCCGCCGATCTCGCCGTGCTCACCTGGCCGGGCGTCATGATCGATCAGTACGGCTGGGGCCACACCGGGACCGTCGACGGCGCGCTCGCCTGCGCGTGGGTGCTCGAGGGCGGCCGAACCGTGGTCGCCGCCACGGTGTCTGGCGGCACTCCGTCGACCGGCGGCGCCGTGTGCGACCGGATCGTTCCGGCGGTCGCAGACGACCTCGGCGTCGGACAGGGAAAACCGGACCGCTCCCCGCCGTGAGGGGAGCTGATTACATCAGGGGTCAGACCCGCGATGTAATCGTCAGGCGAGGTCCCAGCGTTGGCGCGCGGCGGTGACCGTCGGGAGGCCGACCTCGCCGGTCGACGCGTCCTCGGGGCGGTAGGACTCGCCGATCAACGCCGACAACGTGGCGCCGGTCGACAACGCCAGCGCATCGAAGTCGTAGCCACCCTCGAGCACGACGACCGTGCGACGCGCCGGCGCGAGCTGCTGGAGCCGCATCGCGAGGTCGGCATAGTCGGCTGACGTCAACTCGAGCCCCGCCAGAGGATCATTTCGGTGCGCATCGAAGCCGGCGGAGATGAACAGCCAATCCGGAGCGAAACGCTCGACGACCGGTGCGATCACTTCGTCGACCGCCCGTCGGTAGACATCACCGCGAGTCCCTGCTGGGAACGGCAGATTGAGATTCGACATCGGAGCGCCGAGTCCGCCGGTCTCGTCGGCACGCCCACTTCCCGGATACAGCGGGAACTCGTGGGTCGACACGTACAGCACGTTCGGGTCGTCGTAGAAGATGTCCTGTGTCCCGTTGCCGTGGTGGACGTCCCAGTCGACGATCGCCACACGCTGGCCGTCGGCCGCGAGCTTCGCCGCAGCGACAGCGACGTTGTTGACCAGGCAGAACCCCATTGCCCGGTCGGGCACGGCGTGATGGCCGGGCGGCCGGCCGGCGGCGAATGCCACGTCGCACGATCCGGCCTCGAGTGCGTCGACGGCGTCGAGCACGGCGCCTGCGGCGCGCAGCGCGGTGCTCCACGAGCCCGGTGCGGCGAACGTGTCGGGATCGAGGTCGCCGCCACCGCGCTCGCAGAACCGTTCGAGCTGTGCCACATAGCTCGGCGCATGCACGCGCTCGAGTTCGGCGACTGTTGCCAGCCGAGGCTCGTGGAACTCGACCGCATCGAGCAGGCCGGCCGCCGAGATCCCTGCAAGCGACGCCCCGAGGCGTCCGGGTCGCTCCGGGTGCCAGTCAGGCGTGGTGTGCAGATCGAGTTCGGCGCTGGCGAAGACGGAGATGGGCGCTGCCACATCCCCACCCTAGGCACTCGAACCTCTCACACAACAGACGTCACACGGGTCCACGATTCGCCTCGGAGATGACATGCTGAGACCGTGAGCATGTCGCCGGCCTCCGAATCTCCGTGGGCATCCACCGTCGTGCTCGGAAATGGCGACACCGTCTTCATCCGACCGCTGACCACCGACGATCGGCCAGCTCTCGCCGAGTTCCATCGCCGCCAGTCCCCCGAGAGCATCTACCGCCGGTTCTTCTCGCCGAAGCCCGAGCTCAGCGAGAAGGAGCTCCTGCACTTCACCGACATCGACATGGTCGACCGTGCGGCGCTCGCCGTCGAGTCGCACGACGAGTTCATTGCGTGGGGGAGCTACGAACGTTGGCCTGGCCGCAACGAGGCTGAGGCAGCATTCATGGTCGCCGACACCCACCAGGGCGCCGGCATTGCCACGTTGCTGCTGGAACACCTCGCCGCCATCGCTCGCTCGAACGGCATCGAACGGTTCACCGCGGAGGTGCTCGGCGACAACCGGGCGATGCTCGCCGTGTTCGCCAAGGCCGGCTGGCCACTCCAGCGACGGTTCGACTCCGGGGTCGTCGACCTCGACTGGGAGTTGGCCGACACCGACGAGTTCCTCGACAGCGTCGAGCGCCGTGAGCAGCGCGCCGATTCACGAGCGGTTGCCAGGATTCTGCTGCCACGTGCGATCGCAGTGATCGGCGCGTCGGAACGACCGGGCTCGGTCGGCGATGCCGTCTGGCGCAACGTTGCGAAAAGCGTCGAAGTCCCAATCCACGCCGTCAACCCCCGCCACGACGAGATTCACGGCCATCGGTGCTGTCGGACCATCGACGAACTCCCCGATGAGGTCTCCCTCGCGATCATCGCGGTCCCGGCCGGCGACCTCGACGCCACCATCGACGGCTGCATTGCGAAGCGGATGCGAGGTGCTGTGATCGTGACGTCGGTCGATGGCACCGACATCGACGTCCCGGCCCTCGTCACCCGGGCACGGCGCAATGGATTGCGCATCATCGGGCCCTCGAGCATGGGAATCGCCTCCCCGCGTCCGGAGACCCGCCTCCAGGCCGCACTCGTCGATGTCGCCCTACCTCCGGGAGGCGTGGCGATCTCGATGCAGTCGGGGTCGCTCGGCGGTTCGTTCCTCCGCAAAGCGAGCGACGTGAGCCTCGGCGTCTCCTGGTTCGTGTCACTCGGCGACAAGAGCGACATCTCCGGCAACGACCTCCTGCAGTTCTGGGAGCAGGACGACAACACCACCGTGATCGCGATGTACACCGAGTCGTTCGGCAACCCGCGCAAGTTCGCCCGCATCGCCCGACGCGTCTCGCGGACCAAGCCGATCGTCGCCGTGCGCACCGGCGCCGCCGCCACGGGAGAAATGGGCGGCGCGCTCTACCAGCAGGCCGGCCTGATCGAGGTCCCGACGGTTCCTGCCCTCCTGGAAACCGTGCGGGTCATGGCCACCCAGCCAGTTCTCGAAGGTCCCCGAGTTGCCGTCGTCACCAACTCGCGCAGCCCGGGAACCTTGGCCCGCGCCGCCCTCGAGGTGGCCGGCCTGGTACCGGTCGACGGACCGGTCACGTTGGATTGGAGCGCACGAGCGGCCGACTATCCCGACGCGATCGCGGCAGCGCTGGCCGACGACGACGTCGACGGCATCATGGTCATCTACGCCCCGGCCGTGGTCGAAGACGTCGACACCGCGGGCCGCGACGTCGACGGTGCCGCGGCAGGCGCAACGAAGCCCGTCATCGCTGTGATGCTCGGCGGGGCGGACGGTCCCGTCTCACCTGGATCCCGTGTCCCGGCGTTCACGTTTCCCGAACAGGCAGCCGCAGTCCTCGGGCGTTCGTTCGCGTACGCGAAGTGGCGTCGCGACGAAGCCGATGCACCGCCCGAGATCGCCCGTCCGGTGAACCCGGCAGCGGCCCACTCGATCATCACCGACTCGGTCGCCGGGGCGACCGGCGACGTCCGGATCGACTTGGCCACGAAGCGACGCCTGCTCGCGGCCTACGGCATCGAGATGGCCGTCGCCACCGAGACCAATCCCGAACGGGCGACTCGCGACGCTCACACCGTCGGCTTCCCGGTCGCCCTCAAGGCGGTTCATCGGCGTCCTGGCCGGTCCGCTCGCGCAGGTGTGGCGCTCGATCTCACCGCCGACGACGACATCGCCGAGGCGATCGAGGTCATGCGCGACTCGCTCGGCGACGACGCGAACGATCTCATCGTGCAGGCGATGACGTCGCCAGGTGTCGACGTCCGCATCCGCTGCGAGCACGACGAACGTCTCGGAGCCATCGTGTCGGTCGGCCTCGGCGGGGCCCAGGCCGACGCGATCGACGACCGCACGAGCCGGTTGGCGCCGGTGTCCCCGGCGAGTGCGGCCGCAATGCTCACCGAGACCCGCTTGACCGCCGCACTCGACGGCGCCGGGTTCGACTCCTCGGCGCTCGTCGACGCCGTGGTCGCCGCCGCTCAGTTGGCGTCGGATCACCCCGAGATCGCCGAACTCGATCTGAACCCGGTGATCGTTTCGGAGGCCGGCGCCGTTGTCACCGACGCCGTGATCCGGTTGATCGCCCACGTCGTCGACGACGGTCCATTGCGACGACTCGACTGAGCGCCACAATGGGCAGGTGAGCTTCGGCATCATCGTTCCGCTGATCCTCCTGGCGATCATCCTGGTCGCCGTCTTCGCCTGGTACCGCCGATCGATGGCAGGGCTGGGGACCGTCGAGTCGAAGCCGTTGTCCGGCCTGCGTCTCACCGCCGAGGCCCTCCATCGAGCACCGCCGCCTTGGCGGATCGTCTACGAGATCGGCGGCGCACTCGGCGAGATCGACCATGTCGTCGTCGGCCCGGCCGGGGTGACCGCCATCACCACCGTCGTGGCCGACCGACCGGACCCCGATGTGCTGCGCGGCGCCCAGAGCGAGGCCGTCCTCGTCAGCGAAGCAGCAATCGCACGCGGTCCGCTCGACGAGCTGCTGCGCGCCGTCGCCGCCTCGTGCGATCACTGGGCGCGGGTCTACTGGGGAACTCCCGACCCGAATCGGGCGGGTGCCGAGGGACTGGTGCACGGCAGCGTGCTGGTCGAAGGCCAGCGCATCGACGAATGGTTGTCGTCGTTGGTCGATCACGCGACCGCGCCGATCGATGCCCAACGCATCGACGCGATCTGGCGCACGATCGTGACCGGCATCGGCCGACCCGACCCGCTGCCTTGAGACGCTTGCAGCACTAGCGTGCGGACATGGCATCCGCTGACGAATTCACCGGCCCCACCACCGAACTGCTGCAGGCGCTGATCCGCAATGCGTGTGTCAACGACGGGACGCCGGATTCGGGCAACGAGACCCGCAACTCCGACCTCCTCGTCACCTACCTCGAAGGCGCCGGTCTCGAGGTCGAGCGATTCACGCCCCGAGAGGGACGCGACTCGATGGTGGCACGCATCGAGGGATCCGATCCGGATGCGCCATCGCTGTGCCTGATGGCCCACACCGACGTGGTGCCGGTCAACCCCGACGGGTGGAGCGAAGACCCGTTCGGCGGCGAAGTGATCGACGGCGAGGTGTGGGGTCGCGGCGCCATCGACATGCTCAACCTGACGTCGTCGATGGCGGTTGCTTTCCGACGACTTGCCACCGAGGGATTCCGACCGAAGGGCGACCTGATCTACTTCGGCGTCGGCGACGAGGAAGCCGGCGGCGTGTGGGGTGCCGAGTGGATGGTCGAACATCACTGGGACGCCATCGCTGCCGATTACGTGCTGACCGAGCTGGGCGGATGGTCGAGCACCGACGACCACGGCCACCGAACCGTGACGGTCAACGTCGGCGAGAAGGGGCTGGCCTGGCGACGGCTGCGCGTCCACGGCACGCCTGGCCACGGATCGATGCCGTTCGGGGCGGACAACGCGCTGATCAAGGCCGCCGAAGTCGTGCGGCGCCTGTCGCAGTACCAACCCGCCGCGCACATCGACGACATCTGGCGGGCCCAGGTCGCCACGATGAACGTGCCGGACGACGTCCGCGACGGCCTGCTGTCGAGCGACACGATCATGGCCACGATCGAGACGCTGCCGATTTCCGTCGCCCGAGGCTGCCACGCCGAGACGCACACGACGTTCTCCCCCAACGTCGTCCACGGCGGACAGAAGACGAACACGATCCCGGACGTCGTCGACATCGATGTCGACATCCGTACGGTGCCCGGCACGACCCGCGCCGACGTCGAATCGATGTTGCGCGACGCGCTCGGCGACATGTTCGACCACGTCGACATCACCGTCCTGCAGCACAGCGATCCGTCCTCGTGCGAGTTCGGGCCGTCGAACCCGCTGTGGGAGACCGTCACCAAGCACACCCAGGTCGCCTACCCGGGCGCCACGCTCGTCCCGGGCATCATCGTCGGTGGCACCGACGCCCGCTTCTACCGCGATCGCGGCATCACCGCCTACGGCGCCGGGCTGTTCTCACCGAAAATGGACTTCTCGACGTTCGGCACCCGATTCCACGGCAACGACGAGCGCATCGACGTCGACTCGCTCGGCCTGTCCGGCAACTACTTCTACGGCATCGCCAACGACCTCGTCGGCTGACCGAGCCGGGTCCGACGGTCAGCGGAAGAGGTCGCGCTCGGAGTCGCGTAGCACCGGCGCCATCGTGGCCGTGTCGTCCGTGGTCCAGTCGAAGCCGCGGATCACTGCGACGGGAACTCGGCTCGTGTTGCCCTTGACGAGTTCGGCGGCCGCGGTCAGCTCGTCGACGGTACAGATCTCCTGCACCCGGAACTCGTGGCCGTGCGGGTCGACCTCGCCGATGTAGCTGTGCAGCGGGTGGATACCGGCCACCCCGATGGCGATGTCGGTCTGCCCCTCCCGCCACGGACGCCCGAACGTGTCGCTGATGATCACCGCGACGTCAACGCCGAGTTCGGCGAAACGCTCGCGATACCGGCGAGCGGAGGCGTCGGAGTCCTTCGGTAGGACGAGCACCCTGCCATGAGCGCCGCTGGAGGACTGGTCGACGCCGGAGTTCGCACAGCAGAACCCGTGGTGGGTCTCGGTGATCAGCACCGGGCCGATCTGGCGGATGATCCGCTTCGACTCTCGCAACACCACTTCGACGACTCGTGGGTCCTTCTCCCAGCGTTCAGCCCACGACACGGCGAACGGCGACGGTTCGATGTCATCGAGTTCGACCGCACACGCTTCGTCCTTCGACACGATCTTGGAGGTGATCACGACGATGTCACGATCGACGATCGGGTCGCCACCAGCCCGCGCGGCCTCCACGATCTGGGCCGCGAGGTCGTCACCGGCGGCGATCTCGGGCAGCCCCTCGACGCCGAAGACCTCGAGACGGGCCACGGTCAGGCAGGCAGTCCGGCGAGGAACTCTTGGATCGCTGCGTTGACCGGCTCGGGGTTGGTCAAGTTCGCGGCGTGTGCCCCGCCGACCTTCACGACCGGACCCGAGCCGGGCAGGCCAGCGGCGAGCGTCTCGGCCTTGTCCATCGAGATCGACACGTCCTCGGTGCCGTGCACCACGAGTGCCGGACAGGTGATCTCGCCGAGTCGGTCGGTGACGTCGTCTCGCGACATGAGCGTGGCGAATGGCTGTTGGATGAAGTCGTTCGGCCGCTGCTTCCACTTCGCGATCCAGATCGGGCTGACCTCGGGATCGGAGATGATCAACCCGGCGACCGCCTCGACCAGTTCGTCGACCGGACCTGCGGCGAACCACGTGTCGCGCATGGCTTCGTAGCCGGGCACGACCTCCGGGTCCTCGCCCCCGGCCTGGGTGTCGAGCAGGATCAGTGCCCTCACGCGCTCGGGTGCGGTCAGCGCCACCCGAAGCGACAGGAATCCACCCTGGCTCATCCCACCGACGACCGCACGATCGATGCCGAGGTGGCCGAGCAGGGCCAGGCAGTCGTTCGCCGAATCCCAATAGGAGAATGGTTCGCCGTCGTACTCGGTCTGCCCGAAGCCACGCTCGTCCCACGTGATCACCCGGTAGTGGTCGCGCAGCGCGGCGACCTGATGAACGAACATCTCGTGGTCCATCAAGAAGCCATGGGCCAGGATCACCGGTGGGCCATCGCCGCCGGTGTCCTCGAAGTAGATGCGTTGCCCGTTGATGTCGGCGTGCGGCATGGGCGAACGGTACCCGATGGGCCAACATGGGGCGATGGCGAACGATGGCCCCCAGTCCTGGACCGTGTCCGAGATCTTCGACCCGACGGCGTGGACCGCCGTCGATGGCTTCGAGTTCACCGACATCACCTATCACCGAGCCGTCGACGCAGGCGTCGTACGCATCGCGTTCAACCGCCCGGAGATTCGCAATGCGTTCCGGCCGCACACGGTCGACGAGCTCTACACGGCCCTCGACCACGCCCGGATGTCGACCGACGTCGGCTGCGTGTTGCTCACGGGCAACGGTCCGTCGCCAAAGGACGGCGGGTGGGCATTCTGCTCCGGCGGCGACCAACGCATACGCGGCAAGGACGGCTACAAGTACGCCGCGGACGAGACCGCCGACACGATCGAGCCCGGTCGAGCGGGCCGGTTGCACATCCTCGAGGTGCAGCGACTGATCCGCTTCATGCCGAAGGTGGTCATCTGCGTGGTGCCCGGCTGGGCAGCCGGTGGTGGCCATTCGTTGCACGTCGTGTCCGATCTCACGCTCGCCTCGACCGAGCACGCCCGCTTCAAGCAGACCGATGCCGACGTGGCCAGCTTCGACGGCGGGTTCGGATCTGCCTACCTCGCCCGCCAGGTCGGCCAGAAGTTCGCCCGCGAGATCTTCTTCCTCGGGCGCGAATACACCGCCGACGACATGGTGGCGATGGGCGCCGTCAATGCGTCGATCCCGCACGCCGAACTCGAGGCCACGGCGCTGCAATGGGGCCGCGAGATCTGCGCCAAGAGCCCGACCGCGCAGCGCATGCTCAAGTACTCGTTCAACCTGATCGACGACGGGTTGGTCGGCCAGCAGATCTTCGCCGGCGAGGCCACCCGACTCGCCTACGGCACCGACGAGGCGCAGGAAGGACGCGACAGCTTCCTCGAGAAGCGCCCCGCCGACTGGTCCGCGTACCCGTACCACTTCTGATGGACGTGATCTCTTGGACGTGATCCGGATCGAGGATCCGGACGATCCTCGATACCGCCAGTTCCGGCTCAACGAACGCGGCCTCGCGAGCCGAGCCGACAAGCGCGACGACGCCGGCGCCGGAATGTTCCTGGCCGAGGGCGACCTCGTGGTCGAGCGAGCGCTCGCCGCCGGCTGCCGGGCGGTTGCCGCCCTCGTCGACGCCGAGCGGGTACCCGACATCGCCACGTCACTCGACTGTCCCGTCTACGGCGGCGGCGACGAGGTACGCCGCGTGGTGTCGCAGCTCGGTATCCCGCTCTCGATCGTGACGCTGTTCGACCGGCCGCCGCGCCCGAGCGTGGCGGAGCTCGCGGCGACTTCGAACCGACTCGTGATCGTCGAGGCCGTCGACAACCCGTCCAACATCGGCTCGATCATCCGCAACGCCGCGGCGCTCGGCTGGGACGGCTTGATACTCGACCACACGAGCGCCGACCCGCTCGCCCGACGGTCGCTACGGGTCGGGATGGGCACGGTGTTCGCTCTCCCCCACGCCCGCACGACCGACCTGGTCGGCGAACTCCGGTCGCTCAGCGGCATCGAGTTCTATGCGATGACACCCGACCCCGACGCCGTTTCGATCCGGTCGGTCACCCCGGGGGATCGTGTCGGCATCATGATCGGCTCCGAGCGGTCGGGCCTCAGCGACGAGCTCCTCGCCCTGGCGACACCCGTGCGGATCCCGATGGCGGCTGGCGTCGACTCGCTCAACGCTGCGGCCGCCACTGCCGTGGGGTGCTTCGCACTCGGTCCCCGCCTTGGTCGAGAACGCCGCTAGAACAAGGGCCGTGACCGCCGTCCTGTTGCTCTCGTGCCCTGACCAACCCGGTGTCGTCGCGGCGACGGCGCAGTTCCTCGCCGATCACGACGGCAACATCGTCCATGCCGAGCAGCACGTCGATCCCGGTACGGGTGCCGACGACGCGGTGTTCTTCCAGCGCATCGAGTTCGCTCTCGACGGGTTCGGCCTCCGCCGCGACGAGATCATCGAAGCCTTTGCTCCGGTTGCTGATCGCCTCGACATGACCGTCGACTTGCGATTCACCGACACACCGACACCCACCGCGATCATGGCGTCACGCCAGCCGCACTGCCTCTACGACCTCCTGACCCGGTGGCGCAGCGGCGAGCTGCCGATGGATCTGCGGCTGGTGGTGTCGAACCATCCCGACCACGCCGGCATCGCCGATCACATGGGTGTACCCCACCTCCACCTCCCGGTCACCCCCGACACCAAGCCCGAGCAGGAAGCCGCGGTCCTCGCCGCGCTCGAAGAGCACGGCGTCGAGTTGGTCGTGATGGCTCGCTACATGCAGATCCTGAGCGATCGGTTCGTCGCGGCGCATCCGAACCGGATCATCAACATTCACCACTCGTTTCTTCCCGCCTTCATCGGCGCCAACCCGTACCGTCAGGCCTACGAACGTGGCGTCAAGCTGATCGGCGCAACGGCGCACTATGCGACCGCAGACCTCGACGAGGGACCGATCATCGAGCAGGACACCGTGCACGTCACCCACCGAGACGATGTCGCCCGGCTGACATCGCGAGGCCGCGACCTCGAGACGATCGTGCTCGCTCGCGCCGTGCGCGCCCATCTCGAACACCGAGTCATCGTCCACGGCCGCAAGACCGTCGTGTTCTCCTGATCGGGGTTCTCCTCGGGTCAACCAGTGGCGTCGACCGCGGCGCGACGCGAGCGGCGACCACGTGGGGCGCTGCCGCTCGGCTCCCATGTGAACCGCCGAAGGGCCACGATCAGACCGAGCACTCCCCACAGGGCAACGTATCCCATGCTCGCCCACTCGAACGCCGGAGGTTCGACGAACGGCGTGAAGCAGTTCTGGAACGCCTCGGCGAAGTGCTTGAGCGGGAAGAAGTTGCCGAGCGCCACGATCCAGTCGGGTGCGTCGTCGACCTGGATGAAGATGTTCGACACGAACGCCATCGGGAGGATGATCGCGTTGGCGGCGGCCGATGCGGAGCTCGCCGACTTGACCACCGCTGCGAGCGCCATACCGAGCGCTGCGAACGAACCCACGCCGACGAGGAACGTCATGATGGCAGCGGGCATCTTGGCCGCCTCGATCTCGAGGTCGTAGACGACGACACCGAGGCTCAGCATCAGCACGACACCGACGAACGCGATGATCACCGCCGACACGATGAACCCAGCGAGGTACACCCACGTCGGCAGCGGCGTGCCCCGCCATCGCTTGAGCACCCCTTCGTCGCGCCGCAACGGCACCATGTTCGCCAGATTGGTGAACGTCGCCGACACGGCTGTGAACGCGGCCAGGCCACCGGTGTAGAACTGCTGAGCCGAGATCTCCCCCTCGGAGGTGGAGAACGTGCCGTCGCCGAAGAGTGCGTTGAACAGCACGAGCATGATCAGCGGAAGCCCCAGTGTGAAGAACACCGCCACCGGGATGCGCCAGAACGTGACGAGCTGATAGCGGGTCTGCGCGACCAGCAGCTTCCACGTCGAGGGGAACGCCGTCACGAGTGCTCCTCGTGCGCATCATCGGTCAGTGACAGATAGACGTCCTCGAGCGACACACGGCTCACCGACAGCGACTCGAGTTCGACCCCGGCGTCGATCGCCCACCCGGTGATCCGGTGCACCGCGGCCGTCGGCTGCTCGACACTCGCCTCGACCAGTCTGCCGGACATTCGGATGTCGACGCCGAGGAGATGGCCGAAGGTCGCCGACGCATCGCTGGTCGACACGCTGTCGGGCAGCATGAAGCTGATCACGGTGCCGCTGACCTGGCCAATCAGCTGATCGGGTGATCCCTCGGCGATCATCCGGCCCGACGACAACACGCCGACCCGGTCGGCGAGATGTTCGGCTTCATCGAGGTAGTGGGTGGTGAGCAGCACGGTGGTTCCGTCGTCGCCGAGGGCCTCGATCAGGTCCCACGACTTGCGCCGCGCCGACGGATCGAACCCGGTGGTCGGCTCGTCGAGGAACAACAGCTCCGGCCGCCCGACGATGCCGAGCGCGAGATCGACACGACGTCGCTGGCCGCCCGAGAGCGACGCGATGCGGGCGTCGACCTTCTCGTCGAGGCCGACCAACCCGACGACCTCATCGAGCGGGCGGGGGTTGCGATAACTGCCCCCGTAGAGCCCGATCACCTCACGGACCGTGAACTCGGCTTCGACCCCGGACGACTGCAGGACGATGCCAATGCGGTCACGGAAGTCACGCCCGGCACGCGCAGGATCGACCCCGAGCACCTCGACCGTTCCGGACGTCGCTGTGCGGTGCCCTTCGAGGATCTCGACGGCGGTCGACTTGCCGGCACCGTTCTCGCCCAGCAGGGCGTACACCTCGCCCGCATCGACGTGAAAGCTCAGGCCATCGACCGCGGCGACCTGGCCGTAGTCCTTGCGGAGATCGCGAACGTCGATGGCGTGCATGGTGGAACGAACCTATCCCCGGGTGCCAGGCGACGAGATGGGCAGGCCCGAGTCGTTGCGCAGGTGCTCGGCTGCCGGCACGAAGTAGGCCATCAGCTCGTCGGCGATGCCGTCGGGAGCCGAACGCTCGTCGCAGACGTGTTCGACGGCGGCGGCCATGTGGACCAGCCATCGGTCGCGCTCGAGTGGACCGACGTGAAAGGGGAAGTGCCGCATCCGCAGCCTGGGATGGCCGCGCTCGTCCATGTAGGTGGTCGGACCACCCCAGTACTGGGCCAGGAACAACGTGAGGCGGTGGCGGGCGCCGGTGAGGTCGGGCTGTTCCGGATACAGCGGGAGGAGCACCTCGTCGGTGACGACGCCGTCGTAGAACGCATCGACCAGCGCCTCGAAGAACGGCATCCCGCCCACTCGAAAAACAACGTGGGCGCCGTGTCGTGCACGGCGCCCACGTTAGGGGGACTTCTCCGAGAAGCGGAAGGGGGGACGCCTCCGGGAGATCTGGTGGCCGAGCGGACTCGGCCGATGCGTCAGCCGAACAGGGCTTCGGCGTCGAACTTGCGGTACTCGACGAGCTCTTCGGTGTTGAGCACGAACGGCGTGGCGCCGTCGCAGGGGTCGAGCACCAGTGCATCGTCGGTGGCGAGCAGCACGAGGACGGTGATCACGTCGTCACCCGACTTGATTTCGATCACGTCGCCGGTCTGCAGCTTTTCCATCAACATCGTCGTCATGTCAGTTCCTCGGGAGATTTGGTGTGTCGAACGAAACCATCTTCGCCGACGTGTTCAAGACATCGGTAAGAACCGCAGCCAGCTTGAGGAATTCCCGGAAAGCGACGTGTCAAACGTCACGCGCTGTGCTCAGGCGCTGCCCGCAAGTTCATAGTGCCGAATCAAGTCGGCTTCGGCTCGCCGGTCCAAGACATGATCTCGGCGGACCTTGGGCGCCGCCTTGACGGTGCGCTTGTCGTACGGGACGACGAACTGACCGTTGTCGCTCAAGTAGCCCGCGGCGACCGGCACGTAGTGCGCCGACCGGAGCAGGCCGAGTTCGACGACCGCCCAGATAGGTGCGCCGTCATCGTCGTAGACGATGTCATCGATCGTGCCGATGAGGCGTTGTTCGGGGTCGATCACGTCGGACCCTCGGTAGTGGATGGACATGGCATACCTCTGCGTTCTCCGCCCGCTGTGGGTTGGTGAACTGTCGATACCCGGCGCCCGTTGTCATCAAACCGTAATATTTCTCACGGTGGCCGTCAAGCTCCACATCGGCCGGCGGTGGAGTGCGAGCGACGTCAGTGGAAGTCGGGTTCGACGTAGTCGACGAAGATGTCCGGGAGTCCGTCGGACACCTTGACCGGATAGACGGGGGGACGCTTCTCGAGGAAGCTCTCGACGCCTTCTTTCGAATCCGCGCTGGCCCCGCGTGATTGGATGCCACGCGAATCGACGCGGTGGGCCTCCATCGGGTGATCAGCGCCGAGCATCCGCCACAGCATCTGGCGGGTCAGTGCCACCGACACCGCAGCGGTGTTGTCGGCGATCTCGCGGGCGAGTTCGCGTGCGGCGGGCAACAGATCGTCGGGCGCGTGCACGCTGCGCACCAGTCCACGTTCGAGTGCTTCACCGGCCGGGAACACACGGCCCGAGTAGCACCATTCGGCGGCGGTGCTGATTCCGACCAACCGGGGCAGGAACCATGACGAGCACGCCTCGGGCACGATGCCGCGCCGCGCGAACACGAACCCGAACCGGGCGTTGTCGGACGCGAGCCGGATGTCCATCGGCAACGTCATCGTCACCCCGACGCCGACGGCAGCACCGTTGATCGCCCCGATGACCGGCTTCGTGCAGTCGAAGATCCTCAACGACACCATCCCACCGCCATCGCGTGGTACCCCCACCGATGTCTGGATGTCGGAGCCGCCCTTGGCGAAGGTCTCGCCGCCACCGCCGAGGTCGGCGCCGGCGCAGAACGCCCGGTCCCCCGCCCCCGTCACGATCACCACTCGCACGTCGTCGTCCGCATCGACCTGATCGAACGCATCGATCACCTCGCGCATCATGACATCCGTGAACGCGTTCATCCGCTCCGGTCGCGACAACGTGATCGTCGCAATCGAGTCGGCGACGTCGTAGATGATCTGGGAGTACTCCATGGCGCCAAGCTATGTCGCGAGCACGACCCGCACCGGGGTCAGACCCCAGATGCGACCAATCAGACGGTCGTCGCCGTCGCATCGCCTGTGGCGTTGCATCTGGGGTCTGACCCCTGGCGTGCAGCGATCGCGTCAGCGAGAGGAGCAACCCCGTCCGAACCGACGCGCGTCAGATGTCCAGGAACCGCGACGCCGCGATGCCGGAGCCGATGGCGCCGGCCAATGCGCCGATGGCGAGCATGATCAGCATCACCGTCTGGTCGTAGCCGTCGACGACGACGAGCGCGGAGAATCCGCTGTTGTCGGGGAAGCTCTCGACGCCGGACGTCCACTGCGAGTTCCACGCCCAGAGCCCAGCGCTGGCGAGCACACCACCGATGATGCCGTGGAGGAGCCCTTCGAGCATGAAGGGGATCCGGATGAACCAGTCGGTCGCACCCACGAGTTTCATCACTTCGATCTCGCGTCGTCGCGCAAAGATCGCCGTTCTGATCGTGTTCCAGATCAGCAAGATGGCGGCGAGCAGCAGGAAAACGGACAGCAGGAGCAGTCGGAACCCGAAGAAGCTCTGCAGCTGGCTGATCAGACTGATCTGGTCCTCCGCAAAGCTCACGTCGTAGACGCCAGGAAGCTCCGCGAACTGGTCCGACACCTGTCGGAGGAGATCGACATCGGTGCCTTCGGTCGGCACTGCTTTGAACTGAGTGAGAATGGTGTCCTCGGTGAGCAGGTCGCGGACGCCTGGTTCGCCGGCGAAAATGCGATCGGCTTCGGCGAGCGAGCAGATCTCGTCGCAGTACTCGAAGCTCTCGATGAACTGGTCGCTGGTGGTCAGCGCGTCGCCGACCAGGGTGAGCTGGTCCTCGGTCGCGGTCGGGTTCATGAACACGATCATCTCGACGCCGCCTTCCCAGCGAGCGAGGAGATTGTCGAAGGCGTGTTGGCTGAGCAAGGTCAAGCCGACACCGAGCAGCGAGATGGCCGCGGTGATGATCGACGCGACCGTCAGGGTGGCGTTGCGGCGGAAACTGTCGAAGGTTTCGCGCAGTGTGTATCGAAGTCGGGACAGCATCGGTTCAGCTCACTCGTAGACGCCGCGGGCCTGGTCGCGCACGATGACGCCTCGGTCGAGCTGGATCACGCGTTTGCGCATCGTGTTGACGATGCGCTGGTCGTGGGTGGCCATGACCACCGTGGTGCCGGTCTTGTTGATCCGGTCGAGGAGTCGCATGATGCCTTCCCCGGTTGCCGGGTCGAGGTTGCCGGTGGGCTCGTCGGCGAGCATGATCAGCGGCCGATTCACAAACGCTCGGGCCACCGACACTCGCTGCTGCTCACCACCGGAGAGCTGGTGCGGGAGACGGTCTTCCTTGCCGGCGAGACCGACGAGTTCGAGCACGGCGGGCACCTGCTGTTTGATGACATGCGATGGGCGTCCGATGACCTCTTGGGCGAAGGCGACGTTCTCGAAGACGTTCTTCTCGAGCAGCAGTTTGTAGTCCTGGAAGATGTTGCCGATGTTGCGGCGCAGGTGCGGCACCCGGCTCGGCGGCATGTCGACGATGTTGCGACCTGCGACCCAGACCGCGCCGCGCTCGGGCCGGTCCTGACGGTTGAGCATCCGCAACAGCGTGCTCTTGCCGGAACCGGACGGGCCGACGAGGAAGACGAACTCGCCCTTGGCGACGTCGAAGCTCGCGTCGCGGACCGCGACGATCTCGGTCGAATAGCTCTTGGTGACGTTCTCGAGTCGAATCATGATCAGTCTCCCCCGAAGGGCCCGCCAAGGGTACCGCTGCGCACGCGCCCGCAGGCGTCAGTCGTCCGCTTCACCCTGGGCCCGGCGCATGCGCAGGAAACCTTCGACGAACTCGTCGATGTCGCCGTCGAGCACGCCGGACACGTCGCTGGTCTCGATCTCGGTTCGCAGGTCCTTGACCATCTGATAGGGCTGGAGCACATAGCTGCGGATCTGGCTGCCCCAGCCGACCTGGGCCTGCTTGCCGCCGATCGCATCGAGTTCGGCGGCACGATCCTCTTCGGCCTTGGCGGCGATCATGGCGGTGAGTCTCCCCATCGCCCGCTCGCGGTTCTGCAGCTGGCTGCGTTCTTCCTGCGAGCTGGCCACCAACCCGGTCGGTTCGTGGATCAAGCGAACGGCCGACGACGTCTTGTTGATGTGCTGGCCACCGGCGCCGGAGGCACGGAACACTTCCATCCGGATGTCGGATTCGTCGATGTCGACTTCGACGTCTTCGAGCAGCGGCCAGACCTGCACCGCAGCGAACGACGTCTGGCGGCGACCCTGGTTGTCGAACGGGCTGATCCGCACGAGGCGATGGGTGCCGCGCTCGGCGGTCATCAACCCGTACGCATAACGACCGGCAATGGTGACCTCGGCCGACATGATCCCGGCCTCGGCGCCCTCGGACACGTAGTTGAGGCTGATCGTGAAACCACGCCGTTCGCACCAGCGCTCATACATGCGCAGCAGCATCTCGGAGAAGTCCTGGGCGTCGACGCCGCCGTCCTTGGCGTTGATCTGCACGATGCAGTCGCTGTCGTCGTGTTCTCCGGTGAACAAGCTGCGCAGCTCCAGCTGATCGAGCCTCGCGTTGATGGTGGCGATCGCCGACTCGATGTCGGGCTCCTGCGTTTCGTCGTCTTCGTCGCGTGCGAGTTCGTGGAGGACGTCGACGTCGGCGAGCTGCTCGGTGAGCGAGTCGAACACTGCGAGGTCGTCGCGGATGTTGGCGTACTCGGTGTTCAGCTTCTTCGCGCGATCCTGGTCGTCCCACAGCGCCGGGTCGGAGATCTCCGCTTCGAGCACCGCGAAGCGTTCACGGTTGTCGAAGATCGACAGGTACGACTCGGCTTCGTCGAGTCGTCGCCGCACGTCGCGGAGGTCGGTGGTGAAATCGCGCATGAGTCCCGGGAGCGATCAGGCAGCGCCGTGGCACTGCTTGAACTTCTTGCCCGACCCACAGGGGCAGGGAGCGTTGCGCGGCGTCTTGTCGAAGGCGTCCTTGACGACGGTCTGCTGCTTCGACGGCGTTGCCTGGGCAGGTACGGCATCGGGCGGCAGCGATCCCTCGGCCACCGCCGCTCGGGCGGCCTGGTCGAAGCCGCCGATGTCGGCGTCGTCCGACGAACTGGTCTGCATGTTCTGCACTGCGGGCGCATCGCCGGCGACGGCGGGCACCTGGTTCTGCACGACCTGCACGTTCATCACGTACTTGACGAAGTCCTGGGCAATGCCGGTCATCATGGCGCCGAACATCTCGAAGCCTTCGCGCTGCCACTCGGTCAGCGGGTCCTTCTGGCCCATCGCTCGCAGGTTGATGCCGCCCTGGAGGTAGTCCATCTCCTCGAGGTGTTCGCGCCAGCGTTGGTCGATGATGCGCAACATCACCTGGCGCTCGACCTGGCGGAGCACGTCGTTGCCGAGCTCCTGCTCGCGGCGCTCGTAGTGCCCGGTGGCCTGGCCCATGACGAGGTCGTAGATCTCGTCGGTGTCACCGCACTGGCGCAGGTCGTCGTCGGTGATCGTGTTCGGGAAGTAGAGCGTCAACTCCTTGTTGAGCCCTTCGAGGTCCCATTCGTCGTCGGCAGCCGACGCGCAGTGGGTGGCGATGAGGGCGTCGACCGCCTCGGCCAGGTATTCCATCGCAGCCGACCGCAGGTCTTCGCCGTCGAGGATCTGGTCGCGGCGCGCATAGATCACCTTGCGCTGCTCGTTCATGACCTCGTCGTACTTGAGGACGTTCTTGCGGATCTCGGCGTTCTTGGTCTCGACGGTGGTCTGAGCCCGTTCGATGGCCTTGGTGACCATCTTGGCTTCGATCGCTTCGTCGTCGGGCAGCGCTCGTCCCATCACATAGTTGAGCGCTCCGGTGGCGAACAACCGCATGAGATCGTCGTCGAGACTCAGGAAGAACCGGCTCTCGCCGGGGTCGCCCTGACGCCCGGCGCGACCGCGGAGCTGGTTGTCGATGCGCCGGCTGTCGTGGCGTTCCGAACCGATGACGTAGAGGCCACCGAGTTCGCGCACGATGTTGCCCTCGGCCTTGCACTCGGCCGAGTACTGGGCGAGCAACTCCTGGTAGCGAGCAACCGCCTTGGTGCGCGCCTCGCGGAAGTCGTCGGGCATCTGGTCGATCGGCAGCGGCAGTTCGTACTCGTCGACGAGCAGGTCGGCCGTGTAGCCCTCCTTGAGTACGTCGTGCCGGGCGAGCCCCTCGGGATTACCACCGAGCAGGATGTCGACGCCACGGCCCGCCATGTTGGTGGCGACGGTGACGGCACCGAGGCGCCCGGCCTGGGTGACGATTTCGGCTTCACGGGTGTGCTGCTTGGCGTTCAACACCTCGTGGGCGATGCCGCGCTGGCTCATCAGTCGCCCGAGGATCTCGGAGCGAGCCACGCTCGCCGTGCCGACGAGGATCGGCTGGCCCTTCTCGTGCCGGGGCTCGATGTCGTTGATGATCGCGTCGAACTTCGCCTGCTCGGACTTGTAGATCAGGTCGGGCGCATCGATACGCGCCGAGCGCCCGGTTCGTCGGGATCGGCACGACGCCGAGACCGTAGGTGTTCATCAGCTCGGCCGCCTCGGTCTGGGCGGTGCCGGTCATCCCGGCGAGCTTGTCGTACATGCGGAAGTAGTTCTGCAGCGTGATCGTGGCGAGGGTCTGGTTCTCCTCTTTGATCTTCACGCCCTCTTTGGCTTCGACGGCCTGGTGGATGCCCTCGGACCACCGGCGACCTTCGAGGATGCGACCGGTGAACTCGTCGACGATCTTCACCTCGCCGCCCTGCACGATGTAGTCCTTGTCGCGCTTGTACAGCTCCTTGGCCTTCAGCGCCACGGTGAACTGGTGCACGAGGTTGGCCTGGACGTTGTCGTAGATGTTCTCGACCTCGAGCGCACGCTCGACCTTGTCGATGCCCGCCTCGAGTGGCACGACGACCCGCTTGTCCTCTTCGACCTCGTAGTCGACGTCGGGCTGCAGCCCTCGCACGATCGAGGCGAAGCGGTAGTAGAGCTTCGCGGCATCGCCGACACGACCCGAGATGATCAACGGTGTGCGCGCTTCGTCGATGAGGATCGAGTCGACCTCGTCGACGATGCAGTAGTTGTGGCCACGCTGCTGCACCTTGTCGGCCTTGGTCTGGGCCATGTTGTCGCGGAGATAGTCGAAGCCCATCTCGTTGTTGGTGGCGTACGTGATGTCGGACTGGTAGCTCGCCCGCTTCTCGGCCGGGCTGTTGCGGTGCCCGGGGATGATCAGGCCGACGCTGAGGCCGAGCCACCGATGGATCTGCCCCATCCACTCGGCGTCGCGACGCGCCAGGTAGTCGTTGACCGTGACGAGGTGAACACCCTTGCCGGTCAGCCCGTTGAGATAGGCGGGCAGCGTCGACACCAGGGTCTTGCCTTCGCCGGTCTTCATCTCGGCGACCCAGCCGAAGTGCAGCGCGGCGCCGCCCATCATCTGGACGTCGTAGTGACGCTGGCCGATGGTGCGCTTGGCCGCCTCGCGACACACGGCAAACGCCTCGAGAAGCAGATCGTCGAGGTCAGCACCGTTGTCGAGACGCTGGCGGAACTCGCCGGTCTTCGCTTTGAGTGCGTCATCGGACAATGCGCTGATCTCGGGCTCGAAGGCGCTGATGTCGGGCACCATGCCCTCCAACGCCTTGATCTTCTTGCCTTCACCAGCGCGGAGGATGCGATCGAGAATTCCCATGCAGCCGTCCAGCCTACCGGTGCGGCGCGACCAGACAGGTCAGGCGACGAGCGTCGGCCGGATCGTGGTGGAGCGCTCGCGACGCGCTGCGGCCGCTGTCCCCGATGGCGTGGACGCGATCGCATACAGTCGTGGGTCGACCACGCCGGCGTGGCGCAGCGCGGCGGCAGCGGCTCGCATGGTGGCGCCCGTGGTGACGACGTCGTCGACGACGATCACGCGTTGGCCCCCGAGACCCGGACGGGCGACGAACTCGGGGCCGTTGAGCCGCTCGACGCGGCTCCGGCCCGTCTGTGCGACCGCCGGACCTGCCCGCTCCAGCAGGCGCCGACTCGGCACGCCGAGCTGACGGGCGACATGGCGTGCAACCAGCTCGCCTTGGTCGAAGCCACGCGATCGGCGACGGGCTGCACTGGTGGGTGCCCACGTCACCGCATCGAGGTCGCGGTGGTCGCCGTTGGCGACGATCGCATTCACGACGAGGCCGGCGAGGTGGCGGGCCACTTGGCGGCGATTGCGGTACTTCAAGCCGAGCACGACACTGCGCGCCCGCCCCGTGAAGGGCAGCGCGGCATGGACGCCGTGAGATCCCGGGCGGGGGCGAGGCCCGAGCAGCGCAAAGCGACAGGTGGTGCACACGGCGGCACCCGGGGCATCACATCCGGCACAACGAATCTGGAAGATCATGTACTCCATCATGACGAGGGGCTGTCACAGAGTTCCCGGGCGCCCCCGATCGCCCCACCGATGAGCCAAACCGCCGCATACGGTCACCTCGCTCATCGCAACCCCCACAACCAGCCCACCGATGAGCCAAACCGCCGCATACGGTCACCTCGCTCATCGCAAGCGGAATCGGTGATGGTTAGCGTGCCCCGGTGCATCGATTCATTCCCACCGACCGACCCGTGGAGCGCATCGTGCGCTGTGTCCTCGGGCTCGCCGTCTTCGGTGTCGGCATCGCCCTCCTGATCGACGCCAATCTGGGCGCGGCGCCATGGGACGTGTTCCACACCGGCGTCGCCGAGTTGACCGGGCTCGCCGTCGGCCAGGTGACGATCATCACGGGCGTCCTGCTGTTGCTGCTGTGGATTCCGCTCGGCGAGACGATGGGACTCGGCACGATTCTCAACGCGATCGAGATCGGCCTCGTCGTCGATGTGATGCTGCCGCTGCTGCCGGAACCCGACCTGCTCGTGGCCCGCACCGCCATGATGCTGGGTGGCGTCGTGGTGATCGCAATCGGTTCCGGTCTCTACATCGGCGCCGGGCTCGGCCCGGGCCCACGCGACGGTCTGATGACCGGGTTCGCGAAGCGTGGGATCTCGATCCGCTTCGCCCGCACGTCGATCGAGGTGACCGTGCTCGTCATCGGCATCGCACTCGGCGGCGCCATCGGGGTCGGTACGGCCGTCTTCGCGATCGGCATCGGGCCGCTCGTGCAGTACTTCCTGCCGCGGCTACGCGTCGCCGAACGGCCGACCCTGACGGTCTGACCGGCGATCAGCTCAGAGCGACGAGCCGCGGAAGGCGCTGCGGCGCTGGAAGAAGTCGCCCACCTGGTTCAGTGCGAGCACCGTCAAGGTCAGGATCATCGAGGGATACAAGATCTGGCCGAAGTTGATCTTGATGTCGCGTCGCGCCTGGTTGATCATGTTGCCCCACGACGACTGAGGAAGCTGCACGCTGAGACCGAGGAATGAAAGCGAACCCTCGACGACCACGACCGCAGCAGCGGCGACCATCGCGTACGCGATGAGCGTCGGCATCACGTTCGGGATGATCTCGCGGCGCAGGATCGTCCATCGCTTCGTGCCGATGGCCTGAGCGGCCAGCACGAACTCTCGGTTCGAAATCGCCAGGCTGTTCGCACGCGACACCCGGGTGTAGGCCGGGATCGAGAGCAGTCCGATCACGAAGCTGATCACGAACAGGTCGCGCACTTGGAAGATCGAGATCAACGCCAGCAGCAGCACGAGGGCCGGAAAGGCGAGCAGCACGTCGATCAACGCCATGAAGGCGGTCTCCGTCTTGCCCCGAACGAACCCGACGAGCGAACCGATGAGCCCGCCCACGATGACGCCGCAGAACACCGACACGACGGCGACGGTGACGCTGACGTACGCGCCGTGCATGGCGCGGGAGAACGAGTCGCGGGCGAGTGCATCGGTGCCGAGCGGGTGCGCCCACGACGGCGATTCGAGCGGCTCACCGGTACCGAACTCACCAGTGGCCGGGTTGAAGCCGTTCAACTGCAGGTTGGGGTCGGCCAACGGCAACGACCCGTTGAAGACTCGTGTGTCGAGCTGCGCATAGATCGCTGACAGCAGGACGAAGATCAGCCAGAGCGCCCCGAGCTTCACGAGGAACGGCATCTCGCGGAAGATGCCCCACGGAGACTTGCGCTTCTGCTTGACGCCCTCGGGAGCGACGAAGGAGTCGAGTTGCATCACTTCGGCGCCGCCGAGCCCGATGACGACGGACTCGTCGGGGATGTTTTCGTGGGTCGTGGCCATGGTCACTTCCTCCGGATGCGCGGGTCGAGGACGGCGTAGAGCAAATCGACGATGGTGTTGATGATGACGAACATCGCGGCGATGAACACCGTGATCCCCTGGATCACGAGAATGTCGCGGCCGTTGATGGCAGCGATGAGGGAGAACCCGAGACCGGGGATCGCGAAGAGCGACTCGATGATGACGGTGCCGCCGAGCAACGCGCCGAAGCTGATGCCGACGATGGTCATCAGGCTGAGCGAGCTGGGCCGCAGCGCATGGCGGAACAGGATGTAGCGATCGCTGAGGCCCTTGGCTCGGGCCGACAGGATGTAGTTCTCGCGCAAGGTGGCCATCATGTCGGAACGCACGAGGCGCGAGAACAACGCCATCTGCGCAAGCGCGAGCGCCAGCGCCGGCAAGATCGAGGTCTTCAGGTTGTCGCCGACACCGTCACTGAGACGGCTCCAGTTCGACGCAGGAAGCCAACCGAGCTGCACGGCGAAGAGCCAGATGAGAAAGATGCCGAAGACGAAGTTCGGGATCGACAGCGCGACCTGGACTGCTGCCGAGGTCGAGGTGTCGGCCCATTTGCCCTGTTTGTAGGCGCCCAACACACCCACGGGGATGGCGACGACCACGGCGATGAAGATCGACATGAACGCGAGCTGAGCTGTCACGGGGAGCCGCGATTGGATGGTGTCGCTCACCGGCTGATCGGTGACGTAGGAAGTGCCGAGATCGCCCGTGACGGCATCGCCCAGCCAGGCGAAGTAGCGGACGATGAACGGATCGTCGAGATTCAGGTCCTCTCGGATCTGTTCTTCGATCCCCGGTGCCCGAGGCCCGGTTCCGAGGATGGTGTCCACCGGATCTCCGGGGAGCATCGCGACCATCAGGAAGGTCAAGAACGTGACCGCAAACAACGTTGCGATCAATCGCAGAAGAACGAATGCGATGGTCTTGGCCATGATGATCGGTACTGCTCCCCGGAGTCGGTGTGTTCAGTAGGTGGTCAGTGGTTGATCGGTGATCGTTCGATCACCCGCTGATGAAGACCTGGAACCATCGGGCCTGCGCCTCGGGCGCGATGCCCGAACCGAGCGTCCCGTCCGGGAAGGTCCAGGAGTTGAAGCCCTTGACGTTCGGGTCCTTGGCGATCATGACGGCCGTACCACCGGAGTACCAGGTCAGGCCTTCGTTGTTGATCTTGGTCATGATCTTGCCGTAGAGCTCCTTGCGGGTCTCGAAGTCGTCCGTGGCGCTGGCCTCGGCGGCCCACGCCTGCATCTCGGCATCGTCGAAGTTCGTGAAGTTGCCGATCGAGTCGGCCTTCGGTGCCACGAACGGGTTCACGGCCACTGACGGATCGTTCTCCGTGCCCCAGCGCCAGCAGTGCGCGGCGTGCACGTCGCTGATGGCGTTGTTGATGTGGGTCGCCTGATCGAACTGTGTCAGCGTGACGTTGACGAGTTCGGAACCGGTCCACACCTGCTCGGCCACCTGCATCGCAGCGATGAGGGTGGGGTCGGGCGGGCACGAGAGCTCGACGTCGATCTTCTCGCCCGGCGCCTTGCCGTCGGAGCGAGCTGGATCGTCCACGTACTCCTGGACAAGCGCCTTGCCGGCTTCGAAGTCGAACTTCTTGTAGGCGTCTTCAGCTTCCTGGGTCCACCAGGGGCTGTCGGCCGAGAAGAACTGCGACGTCGGCAAGGAGATGCCGGCGCCACCGAGGGCTTCGATGACGTTCTCCTGGTTGTTCATGTAGATCAACCCGGTGCGGACCCGAACGTCGTCGAACGGCACCTGCTCGGTGTTGAACATGCCACCACCGGTGCTGTTGCCCTGGAACTCGATCAGTTCGATGCCGGACTCCTGGCGAGCGTCACGGATGGTGCCCTGGCGCAACGACTGCGCGGCGTTGGTCGTGCCCGAGATCAGCGCGTCGAGACGCGTGCCCTCGTCGGGGATCGGCCGGAACGACACCGAGTCGAGGAACGGCAGTTGGTTGCCGTCGAGGTCGGTGTACCAGTAGTCGGGGTTGCGCTCGACGATGGTCTCGTTGTCCTGGTCACGGTTGGCGATCACGAACGGGCCAGTGCCGATCGGGTTGGTGCTGTAACCCGCAGGGTCGGCAGCAGCCGCGGCCGGATCGAACGGGAACCCGATCGGAGCGGTTGCGAGGGCACCCGGGAAGGCGACGTTCGGCGCACTCAGCGTGTACTCGACCGTGAGGTCGTCGAGCGCGGCGACGCTCGCGAGGCTGGCGCCGGTGATCGCTGACTGACCGGCTGAGCCGGCCAACTGGATCGGGAACATGTCGGCGATCGTCTGGGCGGTGAGCGGCGTGCCGTTGTGGAACGTCACGTCGGGGCGCAGCGTCATCGTCCAGACGGTGAAGTCCTCGTTGGACGAGATCGACTCGGCCAGGAACGGCTCGTAGGTGCCGTCGGCGGTCTGATCGGTCAGCGGGTCGTAGATCGACCGCAGGATGGTGTAGCACGGCGACGAGCAGCTGTCCTCCCACGGGCGCAGGCCCGTGGCATCGGCCTCGAGGCCGATCGTGACAGTGCCGCCGTAGACGGCTTCGTCGGTCTCCTCGGCGACCGACGTGATCACTTCCTCCGGCGCGGTCACCGATGCGGCGTCCTCGCCGTCGGTGGTCTCGGTGTCGGTAATCGCTTCGGTGGTGTCGCCGCCGGTGTCGGTCTCGCTGGAGCTGTCGTCGCTCCCGCACGATGCCGCCACGAACGCCAATACCAACGGAATGGCGAGTGCAGTTACTACTCGTCGCTGTCGCATGGATCCCCCATTTGGATGGTGTTGTTGTGGTTGTTGTTGAATTCGTGAGTCATTCACGATGCCGACGCAGCGGTGCAGAATTCCACCCCACGAGCGCCCCCCTCGCCGGGACGACTCCGGCCCAGCGAGAACATCGATTGTCTAGCACACATGACCGATGTCACACAGTCGGAGCGTCACTGGCTGTCGGCACGCCGACGGACACGGCCGTCGACACTGTCTGGCCGTCGCTCCACGGCTCGATCAGCGGGTGGTGGCATGCCACGAAGTGGTCCTCGCCGACTCGGCGCATCTGCGGTTCCTCAGCAGCGCAGATCTCGTCGGCCAAGGGGCAGCGGGTACGGAATCGGCACCCCGACGGCGGCGATATCGGCGAGGGAAGTTCGCCTTCGATCACGCGGACCGAATGGATGTCGATGTCCGGATCGGGAACCGGGCTCGAGCCGAGCAGGAGCTCCGTGTAGGGGTGCGCAGGGCTGGCGTACAGCTCGTCGGCCTCGGAGATCTCGCACATCTTGCCGAGGTACATCACCGCGACGCGGTCGCTGATGTTCTTGACGACGGCCAGGTCGTGGGCGATGAACACCAAAGTGAGACCGTGCTCGGTCTTGAGGTCGTCGAGCAGGTTCAGGATCTGGGCCTGGATCGACACATCGAGCGCAGAGACCGGTTCGTCGCAGATGATCAACTGCGGCTCCATGACGAGCGCTCTGGCGATCGAGATGCGCTGACACTGGCCGCCGGAGAACTCGTGGGGCCGTTTGTAGCGCGCCGGTCCGGGATCGACGCCGACCTGGTCGAGGATGCGAGCCACGATCTTCCACTGCTCGTCCTTGTCCTTCGGCCCCCACACGTTGAGTGGCTCGGCGACGACATCGCCAATGGTGCGGCGAGGGTTGAGCGACGAGATCGGGTCCTGGAAGATCATCTGCAGCTGGGTGCGGCGCTTGCGCATCGTCTCCGCATCGAGGCCGGCGAGGTCCTCGCCGTCGAGCACGACCGAGCCGCTCGTCGGCTTCGGCAGCTGGAGCAGCGCACGGCCGGTGGTCGACTTACCGCACCCCGACTCGCCGACCAGGCCGAGCGTCTCGCCCGGCGCGATGTCGAAGCTGATGCCGCTGACCGCCTTGACCGAGCGCCCCCGGCCGGCGGGGAACTCGACCACCAGATCGGTGACCTGCAGCAGCACCTCGTCGGCCGGGCGGAGGTGAGCGGTTCCGGAGCCCGCCATCAGCCCGTCACCTCTTCGCTGGCACGCAGCTTGCCGACCGCCGCGAGCGCCGGTGGGAACTCCGCAGCAATGTTGGCCTGGAAAGCGGCTTCCCCCTCGGGAGTGCCCACGGGGAAGTGGCAGGCGAACAAGTGGTCGGGTGCATCGATCGAACGCAACTCGGGCTCCTCGGTACGGCAGATGTCCTGCGCATACGCGCAGCGTGGTGCGAACTTGCAGCCTGGCGGCGGGTCGATCAGGTTCGCCGGGCGACCCGGGATCGCGTTCAACCGAGTGTGCTTGGGCTGCGTCACCTTGGGGATCGACCACAGCAGGCCCTGGGTGTACGGATGACGGAGTTCGCGGAACAGCTTCGCCGTCGGCGCCTTCTCGACGGCCTTTCCGGCGTACATCACCATGATCTCGTCGGTGCGTCCGGCGACGACGCCGAGGTCGTGGGTGACGAGAATCATCGCCATCGCACGGTCGCTCTGCTGCTCGGCGAGCAGGTTGAGGATCTGGTGCTGGACGGTCACGTCGAGCGCCGTGGTGGGCTCGTCGGCGAACAACATGCGCGGACCGCAGGCGAGTGCGATTGCAATACACACGCGCTGTCGCATGCCACCAGACATCTGGTGCGGATAGTTGTCGAGTCGCTTCTCGGCTTCGGGGATGTGGACCGACTTGAGCAGGGCGATGGCGACTTCCTCGCTCTCCTTCTTGCCCATGTCGAGGTGGTAGCGCACGTGTTCGGTGAGCTGACGTCCGATGGTGACCACCGGATTGAGCGACGTCATCGGGTCCTGGAAGACCATCGCCATCTCCGCGCCCCACAGCGCCTTCTTCTGCTTGGCCGACTTACCGATCAGCTCCTCGCCTGCGTACTGGACGGAGCCGGTCGTCGTGGCGTTGGTCGTGGTGTTGAGACCCATGATCGAGCGCGACAGCACGGTCTTGCCGGAACCGGATTCACCGACGACGCCGAGGGTGCGCCCGCGGGCAAGCGAGAACGACACGCCGTCGACGGCGCGCACCGAGCCTGCTGCGACTGCGAAATGCGTCTTGAGGTCGTCGACGACCAGCAACGACTCGCCGTCGTCGACGTGTCGTGCGGGTGCTCGCCCAACGCGGATCTCGTTCTCCATGCTTCCCCTTTTCGTCGCCGATGCCACAGAGTGGCGGGGGTCACACTAGGCGCAGGAGCGCGGCGAGTTCGAACTCACCGACACGGCCGGCGAGGGAAGCGCCAGCGACGAGCCTGGCGTCGGGCCGACCGCAATCCACCATCACCGACCCGCCGTGAGGCCCGACCAATCAGTAACGGTAGTTCTCCGGCTTGAACGGACCGGACGGGTCGAGGCCGAGGTAGTCGGCCTGCTCGTCGGAGAGCTTGGTGAGCTTGACGCCCAACGCATCGAGGTGCAGGCGGGCGACCTTCTCGTCGAGGTGCTTCGGCAGAACGTAGACGCCGAGCGGGTAGCTCTCGGTGTTGTTCCACAGCTCCATCTGCGCGATCACCTGGTTGGCGAACGAGCACGACATCACGAAGCTCGGGTGTCCGGTGGCGCATCCGAGGTTCACGAGCCGACCCTCGGCGAGGATGATCACCTGGTGGCCATCGTCGAAGCGCCAGACGTCGGTGCCCGGCTTGAGTTCGTCTCGCACGGCACCCGAGCGGGCGAGGCCGGCCATGTCGATCTCGTTGTCGAAGTGGCCGATGTTGCAGACGATCGCGTTGTGCTTCATCTGCGCCATGTGCTCGATGGTGATGATGTCGGCGTTGCCGGTCGCCGACACGAAGATGTCGGCGGTGTCGACGACGTCCTCGATCGGGAGCACCTGGATGCCCTCCATCACGGCCTGCAGCGCGTTGATCGGGTCGATCTCGGTGACGATCACCCGGGCACCCTGGCCCTGCAGCGACTGCACGCAGCCCTTGCCGACGTCGCCGTAGCCGAGCACGACGGCGGTCTTGCCGCCGATCATCACGTCGGTCGCCCGCGAGATCGAGTCGACCAGTGAGTGGCGACAGCCGTACAGGTTGTCGAACTTCGACTTGGTGACCGAGTCGTTGACGTTGATCGCCGGGAACAGCAGCTCGCCGTCGGCCATCATCTTGTAGAGCCGCTTGACGCCCGTGGTGGTCTCCTCGGTGACACCCTTGATGTGCTTGGCCATCCGGGTCCACTTCTGCGGATCGGTCTTCAGCGTGCGCTGCAGCAGCCCGAGCACGATGGCGAGTTCGGGGTTCGATGCCTCGGTCGGGTCGGGGACCGCGCCCGCCTTCTCGTACTCGACGCCCTTGTGCAGCAGCATCGTGGCATCGCCGCCGTCGTCGAGGATCATGTTCGGGCCGTCGTACTTGGTGCCGTCGGCAGCGTCGGGCCAGGTCATCATCTGGTCGGTGCACCACCAGTACTCCTCGAGCGTCTCGCCCTTCCAAGCGAACACGGGGACGCCCTGCGGGTCCTCCGGCGTGCCATTGGGGCCGACGACGACCGCGGCTGCGGCATGGTCCTGGGTGGAGAAGATGTTGCAGCTGGCCCAACGGACCTCGGCACCGAGTTCGGTCAGTGTCTCGATGAGGACTGCCGTCTGGATCGTCATGTGCAGCGATCCGGAGATGCGGGTGCCGGCGAGCGGCTTGGCCTGGCCGTACTCCTTGCGCAGGGCCATCAGGCCGGGCATCTCGTGCTCGGCGAGGATCATCTCCTTGCGGCCGAAGGGCGCCATCGAGAGATCGGCGACGCGGAAGTCCTTGCGGGCTGCGAGTGTGGACGTGGACGATGAGATGGTGTCGGTCATGAGAAAGCCTCCGTGGTTCGTGGGAACCGGGCAGGGGCCTTCAGGCACCGGTCGAATCAGCCCGGCGATTCGGTGCGACAGATCCTATCGGCGCCGTCAGTCGGCGAGGACGACGGCGTACACGTCGAGCAGGTAGTGAATCGAACCGTCGAAGTTGAATGCGGAGATCATGTACGGATCGGACCCCACGGTCGCGTAGCTCAGCATCGAGGTGTTCGGCACCGAACGGCCCGGCGTGACGTTGATGTTCGAGCTGTTCGGTGGCGCACCATTGCCCGGATAGACCGTCATGTAGGTGATGACCGGCTGACCTGCGACGAGCGGCGTGAGCCCGGTGCCCGTGAGGTTGCCGATCAGCGCCGACTGCTTGCCGATCGGAACGCCGTCCAGGCTGACCGACTCGGCGAAGCTCTTGAAGCTCCACTCCTCTTTCGTGGCGAAGCCGAGCGGGGTGTTGCCGAATGCGGTCTGGCGGGTGTCGAACGCTCGGAACGGCGCGTCGAGCGGAATGACACGACCGGCGCGTGGTGGTGTCGGCTACGCCCCGTTCGAGGTAGCCGACCACATCGATGAGCACGTGCGTTGCACCGGAGCGGTTGAAGATCCTGATCTGACCGTCGTCGCCAACCGGCACGATCGCCATGTTCGCCTTGACCTGGCCGGGGCTCACGTTGGTGACCGACGTCGACGGCTCGAGGCCCGGCGGAGTGGCCGACGGCGTCACCGACAGGAACGTCGGTTGGCTGCCGGGTGCGTTGTTGGCGGCGGTGACGTTGACCATCACCCCGGTGACATCGGCGCTGTTGGGCACCACACCGTTCGCGCCCCGGATCGGGAGCGTGAGCTGTTGCATCGTTCCGATCGGCTGGCCGCCCGGCCAGCCGGCGGGTGTCGGTGCCGAGCGAGTGTCGAGCAGTCGCGACGGAGGAATCGGCTTGAACCGGGCGCCGGAATCGGCGCCGTCGACGAACTTCGAGGTCGAGATCCATCCGAACACGTCGATCAGGACATGGGCCGATCCGTTCCCCTGCGGGGTGACGATCGAGATCGTGGACTGGCCACCGGCGCCGATGCCCAGCACCGCCAGGTTCGGAACTGCTTCGGCCGGTCCGAAGTTGACCAGGGACGACTCACCAGGTGCTGCCCCGGTTGGGTAGATCGAGAGAAAGCCGTCGAGCGTCGCGCCAACCACGGTGACGTTGGCGACCACGGCGAGCACGTCGTTGTTCACACCGCCGACCTCAGCGGGGATGCCACCCTGACCGAGAACGTCGACGTTGAACGTCCGCCCTTGAGCGCTGGTCGGCTTCGCGCCGAGCGGAGCCGAGTCGTTGACACCGGTTCGGGAATCGAAGATGCGGGCGGGGGCCAATGGGTGGTACTCGCCACCGGCACCGAGTGTCGAGGTCTGCGCCTCGACAGGATCCCCCGGCGATGAGGTTGCCGCCGCAGCGACCGAGGCCGCGGCGACGAGCGCGGCCGCAGCGATGCGTCGTGTCCAGCGCTGTGCACTCATCGTTCCAACCGTACCTTTCCGATCATGTGCTGTGGCGGCGCAGCACGACTCTGATGTCGGCAGATCTCAGCTGCCGCTTGAATCGGGCTCGAATGTCGGCGCGATCGAATTCGTTGCGACGATGGCCATCAGGCGTTCGTGTTCGGTGTCGTCGACGGTCGTCGCCTCCGGGATCAGCATCACCGGGATGTCGTCGCGAACGTCGTAGCGACGGTGCAGCCGAGGGTTGTAGAGCAACGCCTCGGATTCGAGGTAGTAGAGCGGACCCTTGTCCTCGGGGCAAGCGAGGATCTCGAGCAGTGCGGGTGACAGTGACATGGTCGTTCTCCAGGGTTGGCTTCAGCTGGTGATCTGGGCGAGGAGTGTGCCGACAGCATCATCGCACGATGCCCGGTCGGCGGCTTCGAGATTCAGACGCAGCAACGGTTCGGTGTTCGACGGACGCAGATTGAACCACCACGACCCACAGTCGACGGTGAGCCCGTCGAGGCGATCCTGGTCGAAATCTGCGTACTCGTCGCTGATGCGTTCGATGACGGCGAGGGCATCGTCGACCTGGGTGTTGATCTCCCCACTTGCCTCGTACCGCTCGTAGGGCCGGCGCACGACCGACAACGGCTGGCCGGACCGACCGACCTCGGCCATCACCATCAACGAGGCAATCAGTCCGCTGTCGGCGTTGAAGTTGCGGGCGAAGTAGTAGTGCGCCGAGTGCTCGCCGCCGAACACGGCGCCGGTCTCGGCCATGATCTGCTTGATGAACGAGTGACCGACCTTCGTGCGCACGGGTGTGCCGCCGAGCTCGCTCACCACTTCGGGAACGGTCTTCGAGCAGATCAGGTTGTGCAGGATCGTGGCGCCCGGATGCTGACGAAGCGTCGCTGCAGCGAGGATCGCCGTGGTCGTCGACCCGCTCAGCCCGTTGCCGGTCTCGTCGACGACGAACACTCGGTCGGCGTCGCCGTCGAAGGCCAGCCCGAGATCGAATCCACCGGAGACCACCCGAGCTCGAAGGTCGCGTTGGTTGGCCGGCTGCAACGGGTCGGCCGGATGGTTCGGGAACGTGCCGTCGAGTTCGGGGAACATCACTTCCAGTTCCACACCGGGGAGCCGCTCGAACACTGCGGGCACCACCAGGCCGCCCATCCCGTTGGCCGTGTCGGCAACGACCTTCATCGTGCCGATCTCGGACGGGTCGATGAAGCTGATGACGTGATCCGCGAAGTCGCTGAGCAGGTCACGCTCGGACCGCGTCCCGCACGTGGCGGCATGGCGGGGACCGATGCCGTCGAGCACCTGTTGTGCAACGGCCTGCACCTCGACGAGACCCGTGTCGACACCGATCGGGCGAGCGCCGGCGAGGCACAGCTTGACGCCGTTGTAGCCGGCGGGATTGTGCGAGGCGGTGAACATGGCGCCCGGAACGTCGAGCACGCCCGCCGCGTAGTACATGAGATCGGTCGAGGCGAGGCCGATGTCGATCACGTCGACGCCCTGTTCGTTCACGCCGCGGGTGAATGCCTCGACGAGTGAGGGACCGGACGGCCGCATGTCGCGACCGATGACGACCCGATCGGAGCGGACGAATGTGGCGAATCCGACTCCGAGTGCATGGGCCACGTCAGCATCGAGCTGATCGGGAACCGTGCCACGGATGTCGTACGCCTTGACGATGGAATCGAGCACAGACATGACCGACGAGAGGCTACCGGCCGTCGTCCGCGGGCGTGGTCGGCGCCTCGACGAGCGTGGGTTCGTCGGAGACCGTGTCGACGTCGATCACCGTCTTCGCACCCCAATCCGGCCGGTCGCTGGCGTAGACGATGTCGCCCTTTCGCCGCCAGTAGAAGCACAACGCGATGCCGAACAACGTGAGCGAGTAGAAGAACCAGTCGAGCGGCGTCTTGGAATAGGTGAGCGTCACCTGGTTCTCGGTCGGGATGACGACCATGAAGTTCGGCGCGACGCGATACGGGCCGTCGGCGCCTTCGACCTTCCACGTCGGGAAGTAGCTCACGCGCACCAGCACGGGCACACCGACCTGGTCGACCTCGAAGCTGACGGACTGCTGTTGGATGTCGACGTTGCTCACGGTGATCGGGTCGAGTTCGACGACGTCGATCGGCTCGGCCGGCACGACATAGTCGACGTTGCGACTGCGATCGCCCGGCTCGCCGACTCGAACATCGAGGTCGACCTCGACCGGGACGCGCTGCCACGAGTCGGGGCCATCGTTCGCGGGCAGTGCCGCCCAGTCGTCCTGACGTTGGAACCAACTGGTGCCGACTTCGAGGTTGTTCTCGCGCTGATCACCGCCGCGACCTTCGACCACCACCGGCTGAACGGTCAACGCCTCGACGATGCTGGCAGTGCGGAGCTCGTAGATGTCCCACGGTCCCGACGTGGTCACGAACTCGAGGTCACTCTGCGCTTCGGCTTCGGCCTTGGCCTCCGGTGTGCGGACCATGAGGTACCGAACGCCGAGGTCGTGCATGTGCTGCACGCCAACGGTTGCGTCGTTGTTCACGTAGCGCAACTGGCGAACGGGATTCGACGACTGCTTGGACATCGCTGCGGCGGTGAGGAAGTGGTACGGCGTGGTGCCCGACGCCTCGAAGAACAGGCCTTCCATCGACCCGATGCACCCATCGGTCCAATGCGGCAACAGCATCAACGACATCGTGGTTCCGTACTCGCCGTTGTCGCCGCTGTTCTCCCACAGCGCCCGGCCGCATCCGCGCTCGGCACCGATGTCGCCCATCGTGGTGACGAGCTCGTTGTACTCGGGGTACTTCGGTCGCCCCTCGTACCCGCGCATGTTGTAGCGGGTCCACCCGTCGGCGACCGCCCGCCCGGACTCCGGGCCTTTGCGCAACGGGCCCCATGCGTACACCGACGTCTCGCCGTCCGCGACGCGGCCCCCTCCCGGAAGCGTCTCGTACATCCAGCCGAACACCAACAGGCACGACAGTGTGATCGCGCCGGCAGCAACGGCACCTTCCACGGCGGTGAGCTGCGACGAGGATCGTCGGTCTCGAGCGGCGTTGACGAGCCACGTGATCAGCTCCAGCGCGCCGACAACCATCAGCAGATATCGAGTGAGGTAGACGAACGGGAGCAACCGCGGGTTCCACAGCAACCCGATGAGCGGGAGGCTGTCGCGGGTGAGATAGACGAGCGCGACGAACGAAAGACAGATCAGCCCGATCGCCGTGCCGGTGAGGTGACGCCGAAGCACCATCGCCAGGAACCCCACGATCGCCAGCGCCGTGATGATGAAGTCGAGGGGCGCCGCGAGCGGGAAGAACATGTCCCAGAACGAATCGCTCGCACCCTCGGGGCGGAACCCGTACTTCATGTCGGTCATGAACTCGTGGCCGAACAGGAACGGTCCGACCCACCACGCCGACAACAGCAGGGTGGTCACACCGGTGGTCACGGCGAACACGAGCCGCAGGCGGTCGAGCCAGACGAGACAGATGATGATGGCGCTGACCGCCACGAAGATCAGCACGATGCCGTGTGACACCGCGGCGAGCGACAGCACGACCGCGGTCCATACACGGAACCTGCCGGTGCGCAGACCGTTCGCGAGCAGGCCGAGGCCGACCATCGCCAAGGTGAGCGCGATCGAGAACGAGTACTCCCCCGCCATCGTCGACTTCACGTTGCCGCCGTAGATCGAGAAGCTCTCGTCGAGCAGGAAACACAGGCCGGCAACAGCGAACAGCTCGGGGATCGGGTGACGGAAGGCGGCGAGACGACCGAATGCCCAACACGCCAGCGGGAACAGCAGCAACCCCGAGACGGCGACGAGCTTGAACGCCACGCCGTAGGGCAGGATCACGTCGAGCGCCACGATCGCGAGCGCCGGGATCACCATGTAGAAGCGGTACAGCGGGAGCCCGCCGTACCAGTCCATGCTCCACCCGGAGAGCTGGAAGTTCGTCAGGAAGTGATCACGCAGGAACGCCGGTGCCCAGACGTGGGCGCCCATGTCGCCGCCGGTCGGCGTGGTGTTGTCGAAGATCAGGTCGCGCGACGGCGACAGCGGGTTGAGATGGACGACCATCATCATCACCACGGTGGTGGTGACCAGGACGGCCGAGGTCACCAGCACGCGAACGATCCGTTCGGTGCTCCACGGACGCTGCCACCAGGCCACCGGCCGTCGGAAGACCCGGGCGGTCACCCGGCGGGCGAGCGACGGAGGTGCCGCAGCGACGACCGCCTCGTCGGATTCATCGACTGCGGACTCGCCGCCCGCTGGTTCCTCGTCGGCGAACTCGCGATCGAACCACTCGCCGAACTCGTCGCCGTCCGGCACGACATCAGCGTCGGGCGCACCGGGCGCGGCATCATCGACGGGGCGCGTGTCGTCGGTCATCGAATGCGCTCACAGGTCGACATCAAGTGGACCATCATGGCAAACCCGCAGCGGCCGCCGAGGTCACCGACACAGGGGTCACAGCACCAGGAGGAGTCCGGTCAGGTTGAACCCGATGTGGATCGTGATCGCCGGTCCGAGTCGTCGGGCCCGTAGCGCTGCGAAACCCAGGATGAGGCCGAACACGAACAGCCCAGGGAACTCGATCGGCCGGAAGTGCGCCATGGCGAAGATGGCGGCGACCCCGACCACGACGGCCCCCTCGTTGAAACGAGCGGCGAGCGACCGCTGCAGGAGACCGCGATAGAAGAGTTCCTCGACCACCGGCGCACCGATCACGACCACCAGAACGAGCAGCAGCGTCGACGCGCCGCCGGCCCGATCGACGAGGTCCTGAGCATTCTCGGTGAGCCGATCCTGAGTGAACATGTCGGGCCACAGGGCTTCGAGCGGCAGGTAGACCACGCGAATCACGACGAGTTGCGAGCCGGCGCCGATCGCCAGTCCGACCAGGTCGATCCACCGGAATGCGACGCCATAGTCGGCGATCATGCTGCCCGAACCCGCACGTTGCGAGGCGATCCACATGCCGATGAGATACGACGCCCAGGCGCCCATCAACGCAACGGCCAGCACCCCGAACGACGCGTCGGTGACGGCCTCCCCGTCGCCGAGCACTGCCAGGATCACCGACGACACCAGCTGGGCGACCACCCACGCGCCGAGGAACGTGACAACGGCCGTCGACGCATCGATCGGGCGCGGGGCGGCCGACGGGAGGAACCCACCCGAGAACCCGAATTCGGTGCGAGCGCGATCGTGCGCTGAGCCGGCCACGACGGACGACGCTACCCGCCCGCACCGGCACCGAACCCGCGCCGTCCGATGACGATCCGCAGTCGATCCGACGACGTTCGAATCCGACCAACGATGAGCGAACCCACCGCATACGGTCGTCTGGCTCATCGCAAGACGCGTCGGACGGTCACAGATGAGCGAACCGACCGAATACGGCGGTTTCACTCATCGAAACCGAGGGCTGACCACGTCTCAGACGGCGATCAGCGTGTGTTGACCGAAGCGCCGGTCGTCGAGGTACCACCCTGCGGGAACCGAGAGCCGGGCGCCGTGACGCCCGCACAGGTCGTAGGCGTGCGGGTCGCGTTCGGAAGTGAGATCGTCGAGCCACACCTGCGAACGACCGTAGTGATAGGTCAGCGTCACCTCGGCGCGTTCCGAACACCCGGTGCGTGAACACTGGCGGACCCCAACCGTCACCCGTTCGATGCGATGCATGATCCAACGGTAGATCGCCGGCGCGTGCCGGGTGGCGGATGCTGGACGAGCAGCTGCGAGCACGACCTGGCATCGAGCGGGATCCTGCGTAGCATGGATCCATGAACGACCTGCCGCCTCCCCCTCCGCCGCCGCCCCCCGGTCGCGGTCGCGGATCGAAGCGTCCCGACGATGCCGCCGATCGCCGCCACGGCGAGCGCCCGCCGGCGAACAAGGCCAAGGGCAATGAACTCAACGCCGATGGCTCCCCATCGGGTGGCCGTGGCCCCGGCAGCTGGCCACGTTGGACGATCTGGGTCCTGGTGGGCGTGCTCGCTGCAGCCTTCCTCGTGCCGAGTCTGTGGCCGAGCAGCAGCGGCGAATCTCTCGAGTACTCCGAATGGCGAACCCAGATGATCGAGGGCAACATCGCCACCGCCGAGATCAACACGGGTTCCGGAAAGATCACCGGCGAGTTCACGAACGGTGACAAGTACACGACGACCGGCCGCGCTGACACGGGTGTCTCGGACGCCGACCAGGAGTTGATGATCGAGAACGACGTCCAGTTCACCTTCGTCGCGCCGAGCAACAACTGGTTGCTCGGGATCCTGTCGATCTTCCTTCCGGTGATGTTGATCATCGGGTTCTTCGTGTGGATGCAGCGACGCGCTCAGGGCCAGATGGGCGGCGTGATGTCGATTGGCAAGTCCAAGGCCAAGGCCTACGACGCCGACCGTCCGTCGACGACGTTCGACGACATCGCCGGCTACACCGGCGTCAAGCAGGAGATCACCGAGGTCGTCGACTTCCTGCGGATGCCCGAACGGTTCCGCGAGATCGGCGCCCGCGTTCCGAAGGGGATCTTGCTCGTCGGTCCTCCCGGTACCGGCAAGACGCTGTTCGCCCGTGCAGTTGCGGGCGAGGCCGGCGTCGGATTCCTCAGTGTCACCGGGTCGGACTTCATGGAGATGTTCGTCGGCGTCGGCGCCAGCCGCGTCCGCGACCTGTTCCAGCAGGCCCGCCGCATGGGCAAGGCGATCATCTTCGTCGACGAGATCGACTCGATCGGCCGCAAGCGTGGCGCAGGCCTCGGCGGTGGCCACGACGAGCGTGAGCAGACGCTCAACCAGATGCTCGCCGAGATGGACGGCTTCGAGACCTCCGAGGGCATCGTGATCATGGCGGCCACCAACCGGCCCGACATCCTCGACCCGGCATTGTTGCGCCCCGGTCGCTTCGACCGCCAGATCGTGGTGCCGTTGCCCGAGGCAACGGAGCGCCAGGCGATCCTCGAGGTGCACAGCCGCGACAAGCGCATGGGCCCCGATGTCGACATGGAGACGATGGCGCAGGCCACGCCGGGAATGTCCGGCGCCGACCTCGCGAACCTGGTCAACGAGGCGGCGCTCGTCGCAGTCCGGCGTGGATCGAAGGAGATCCAGCGGATCGACTTCGAGAACGCCCGCGACCGCGTGGTCCTCGGCGCAACTCGCGAGTCGATGATCCTGTCGGCCGAGGAGAAGCGGGCGACCGCCTATCACGAGGGCGGCCACGCCCTGCTCGCCACGGTGCTCCCGCACGGCGATCCGCTGCACAAGGTGACCATCCTGCCTCGCGGTATGGCGCTCGGCGTCACGTGGTCGCTCCCGCAGGAACGCCACACGTACTCGAAGGAGTTCTTCGAGGACACGATCTGCAAGGCGATGGGCGGCCGTGTCGCCGAGATGATCGTCTTCGGTCACCTCAACTCCGGCGCCGCCAACGACCTCGAGCAGGCCACCGGCATCGCCCGCCGAATGGTGCGCGAATGGGGCATGTCCGAGCGCGTCGGCCCGATGGCCTGGAGCAGCCAGCAGGCGGTGTTCCTCGGCGAGGACCTGATGTCGTCGCAGCGCGAGTACTCCGACGACACGGCGAAACTGCTCGACGAGGAGATTGCCCGCATCCTCACCACGCAGGAGAGCCGGGCCCGTGACGTGCTGAGCCGGCATCGGCGAGGCCTGGAGTTGATCGCCGAAGCACTGCTCGACCGCGAGACGATCGACGGTCCGGAGGTTGCCAAGTTGATCCAGCAGGGCATGGCCGAGTCGGGCCAACCCGCCGACGACACCGTCTCGCACTGACCAACCAGTGGCCAGCCACCGCCTGCTCGCCGCTCAGACGATTTCGTTGCCGTCGGGGTCGATGACGTGCCAGGTGCCGTGGTCGTCTCGGTAGACCTGGAAGCCGTGTTCTTTGAGGTTGTTGTGGCAGTCGCAGAGTCCGCCGCCGTTTCTCGGCACGGTGGCGCCGAAGGCTTTCCAGGACACGGAGTGATCGGCGTCGCACCACGCAATGGGCCGGTCGCAGCCGATCCATACACAGGTGGTGAGCAGCAGCATCACTGCGTCGCGTGATGATCCTCGGAACAGGCGTTGTCGGCGGCCGAGTTCGATGACGGTGCCCGAGCTGTCGTAGACGACGCGGCGGATGTGGCCGATCAGGGCGGCGTTGACGGCGTCGTCGACATGCAGACGCCGCCCGGTCTGGGTGCGCACCACGACGTCGCGGTAGCGGCGCGGATCGATGGTGTCGCCGCGCAGGTGTGTCTCGAAGGTGTCGTCGTCGATCAAGATGTTGACCGTCGTCCGCGGCGGCCGAGATCCTGGCGCTGCCGAGGCAGCTGCTTTGGCCATCGCCACGAACGCATCGCGCACGGCGTTGGGCTTCGGTGCGGGCGAGGTCGGCGGCGGTGGCGGCGTCGCCGAGGCGGCTGCGAGCGTCGGCCCAATCGGTGTGCCACTGGGCGTCGATGAACCACGCAAAGATCTCGTTGACTTCGCAGCCGTCCAGTTCGGCGAGGTTGCCGGTGATGGTCCAGCCGCCTTCGGGGCGGGGCCGGATACGCACGTCACGGTTGGCGTGCGCGCGTTCGTTGCGGTCGCGGTCGCCGTCAGGATCGGCCAACGCTTCCCACGTGCGGGCGCGGCGTTCGAACTCGTCGAACGACTGGCCGATCGCATCGTCCGACAACGCCGGTGAGTCACGTTCCAACACGCTGGCGGGGATGCGGGGGTTGGCGGCGATCCGGGCCATCAACTCGGACTGGGCGACGCCGACACGACCGTCAGCCTCGGCATCAGCCCACTCGGGCAACGCCTCGTGCAGACGGGCGGTCTGGACCCGGCGGTGCGCTTCGGGCCCCGACAGCTTGCACATGTGCTTCACGACCGTCTTCGCCGACAGGAACCCGTGCTTGCGGAACGGGTTCGACCGATCCACCACACCCGCCGCGGCGATCGCGGCAGCCTCGACGGTACGACGCAACACCTCGACCTCTTCGAGCCAACTCCGCAGCTCGACGGCATCCAACGCCGACACATCGACATCGAACAACCCGGCCAGCGCCGCCGACGCCCGACCGATCGCTCGGCGAGCCCGATCAGCCGCCGACTCCTCCACCATCGAGGAGACAAGCCGCAACCGCACCGCCGTCAGGACATCGTCGCCGAACTCCTGCCCGACAACGGCGACGGCTGAACTCATACGTCCAATCATGACAAGGGGCTGTCACAGAGTTGTGGGGCCCGCCCAGAGGTCATATCGCCAGATGTCGATATATCGGTCAAGGCCGATACAATCGGTCCATGAGTGCGACCAGTGCGCGTTCGGACGATGTCGCCGACTGGCAGCGAAACTGTGCTCGAAGTACGAACCCGAAGCGGGTACGCCATGACGGTGAGTCGGTTTCACGTCCCCGCAATGGACTGCGCCGCCGAACAACAACTCGTTCGCCTCGCACTCGACGACCGCGACGACGTCGATCGGATCGAGTTCGACAGCCAACAGCGCGACGTCCTCGTCGAGCACCGCTCGAACGCGAATGTGATCGGCGATGTGCTCGAACCACTCGGCCTCGGTGCCCGCCACGTGGACGACACCAGCCACCTGAGCAGCGACGGCGACCTGGGGCGAGAACGACGAGCGCTGCTCATCGCATTGGTCATCAATGCCGGGTTCTTCGTCGGTGAACTCACCGTCGGCTTCATCAGCCGCTCGATGGGATTGGTCGCCGATGCGCTGGACATGGGCGCTGATGCCAGCGTGTACGCACTGAGCCTCGCCGCCGTCGGAACCGCAGCGGCACGAAAGCGGCGCCTCGCACGGGCCAGCGGCTATGTCCAACTCGGCCTGGCCACGATCGGTCTCGTCGAGGTGATCCGCCGATCGGTCGGCGACACCGCACTCCCCGACCCGACGTCGATGATCGTGCTGTCCGCCCTCGCACTGTTCGGCAACATCATCACCCTGGTCGTCTTGCATCAGGTCCGATCCGGCGAGGTTCACGTGCAAGCCAGCTGGATCTTCACCGCCAACGACATCAAGGTCAATGCCCTCGTCATAGCCGCTGCCATCGGCGTGATCTTCTTCGACTCGGCTGTCCCGGACCTCATCGCCGGTGCGTTCATCTTTCTTGTCGTCGCCAACGGAGCTCGGCGCATCCTCGGCCTCACCCGATGACGTTCATCCCACGCACTGGTTCCTGAGCGGCACGTCGTCACACTTCGGAGCGTGCGGCGTCCCGCCCCGATCGGCGAGGTTGCCGTACCACGACACTCAGTCGGCAGCGGCGGCGTCGCGTTGACAGCTACCGCCGCCTGGCGTCGAGCCGGGTTCGCGCGCTTCGGCAACCGCGGCCCACAGATCGGTCGCGGTCATCGGGCCCAGGAATGTGGCGACCGCGACGCCGTGGGAGTCGGCGATCACCACGGTTGGCACCGCATCGATCGAGTACTTCTCGTGCAGCGCACGTTCTGTCGAGTACTCGACGTCCATGACCGCGACGTCGGCGCACTCGAGCACCTCAGCCTTGGCGACAACCTGTGCACACACGTCGCATGTCGCCGACGAGAACACCGCCACCAGCCATGGAGCATCCGGGCGGGCGAAGTCGTTGCGATCGAGTTGCTCCGGCGCCGTGAATCGGCGTTGGGTTGGGGCATCCGGCACACGGCGCCCACGGACCACCGCGGCGACGACGCCCACGACGATCACGATCACCGCGACGACGATCAAACGTTCCATCGCCACCGAGGCTACGTCACGTCCGACCGAGGCGAGGTCGTCAGTTGGCGGAGGCCGGAAGTGCCCAGGACCCTGACGTACCCGTCAGACCATTGCCCCGCGGCAGGGACCGCTCGACGAACACGCGATTGGTCGACTGCACGATCAACTCGGCGTTCAACACGTCGGGATCGACCAGGTCGATCGTGATCACCTGCCCTGCTCCGATCGGCACGTCGGTCAAACTCGGCACCGCTGACGGCCCACCCGGCCCCACCGCTTCGATCGTGATCGTGCCGTCGACGTTGTCGACGTTGTAGACCACCAGCGCCGCAGCGGCCGGATCGGAGGGGCCGATGCCGAGATGCCACCGCGAAGCGACATAACCGTCACTGATGCGAGGCGGTGCGCCCACGACCACGGACGTCGCCACCGAATCACCGGCCGGCCGGGTGAGAATCCGCTCGACGACGATCGACTGCTCGGCCAGCGTCGAGAAGACGGACGCGTGCCGGCCCGCGGGCAATCCCCCGGTGGTCTCGGCGTCGGCTGCCGGGTCGTAGACGACGACCTGGTGCGCCGCCACGTCGATCGGCTCGGTGTCTGCGTAGCCCGCATCGAGCGGGATCCCGAGGAACACGACGTCGACCTGCACATCGTCGTCGGTCGGGTTGTAGATCGCGAACGTCTCGGTGATGCCGTCGCCGGCCTCGCCGTCGGCGAACCACCACTGGTCGCGCAGTGCAGGCGCGGCGAGCGTCATGCCGTAGCCGAGTCGTCCACCGCCGAGGTAGTGCTGAGCCCGACCGACAACGAGGCGACCTCGTTCGGCGGCGATCTTGACGGCGATCACGGGCTCGTCGCGAGCACCGAGATCCGCGATCGGAATGGTCTCGACGGACTGGGGCAGAATCGTGAATCCTTGGAACGCCGCCGGCGTCGACTCTCCGGCCTCGGTGGCGAAGACCAGGTCGACCACCGCTGCGTCGTCGTAGGGGTTGGTGAGCACGAGTGTCTCGACGCTGCCGTCGACCGTGAAGCCGTCGGCGAAGTACCACTCGTCGGAAGTGTTGTCGGCGCATGGTGCAACCGAATCCCCGGCGGGATGCTGTGCGCGCTGCTCGACGAACCCGCGTCCGCCGTCGATCTCGACCACGACGCTGGCAAATGGCGCGGTCACGAATGCGTCGACATCGATCGTCGTGCGAGACCACGGTTCGACCGTGAGCGACTCGCTCGCGCCAACGCCGTCCGGCGTGAGAATCGTGAATCGCCCGATGAGTTGTTCGTCGTCGCGGTTGGCCACGACGACCTCGCCACCGACGCCGTCTTCCCCGGTTGCGGGAACTCCAGGACAGAACCAGCTGCCGGTGAGCGCTGCGTTGTCGCTGACGGCCGGCATCCACGCCCCGGCGGGCGCCGCAAAGAACGGTTCGACGGTCGTCGGTTCTTCCCGGCCGATCGCGATCAGGCCAGCGAAGCCGACCAGCAACACCACCAGCGCCGGTATCGCTCGGCGGTTCACGTCGTCACCTCATCATCGGAGATCGGCGAGTCAGGTTCGTCGTCGAAATCCGCGACCAGTCCAGGATCGAGGAGCGAGGGAAGGGCGTCGTCGGTCAGATCGATCAACGTCTCGTCGGCGAGCAGCACCGAGTCTCGTCGGCCGACCGACACGCGCACACGTGCAGCGATCACGATCGCCGCGAGCCACAGAACGGTCTGGCCGAGCACTGCCAACCAGCGCAACGCCGAGGTGTCGTAGCGGAGCGAGCCCACCCCCGGCGACGCCGTGTCGTAGGCGGTGGTCTCGCCGAATGCCCGGCGCGGCTCGACGGACGTCCCGTCGACCGAGAGCGTCCAACCGTCATCGAACGGGAATGCCCAGATGGACGACACCCGCCGACACGTCGGCGGTCGAGGTGCCGAGCTGGTCAGCGCCGATGAAGAGGGGAATCGAGGCTGACAGATCGGTCCGAACCAGCACTTCTGCACCGGCCGCATCGCTCGCCGCAGCGACGGTCGGGTCGAGCTGCGCCCGCATCGGGATCCACGCTCGGTTCTCGAACGCCTCGAGCGTCGGCAGCCCAGGGCGGAGTGCCACGAGGTCGAGCTGATCCTCGAGCGCAGCGATGAGCCCGGTCGGCAGCGGCATCGGGTCGTTGACGGTCGACGCCACACCGTCGAACTCCGGGACGACGACGAACCGGATCGCCAGCGGTGCCAGCAGTCGGCCGGCGCGCAGCGTGGACGTCGAGGCCATCTCGTCGAGTGCGGTGGTCACGAGCGCAGCGGCAGCGTTGGTGGGCGGCATCCACCGATCGCGAACGTCGAGTGGACCGTCGTCCATGATCGCCCACGACACGCCGTCGCGGTACTCGGTCGACGGCACCGGCAACAGCCGTGCATCTCCGATCAACAAGACGTTGTAGTCGCCGTCGGGCGTGGCCGGCGGAAGCGACGCGTCCAGCAGACGAGCCAGCGGCGTGTTGGGGACGTCGAACGAGCCGCTCGCGAGCGCGGCGATCCCCGGGGCGAGCCCGATCACCACGGCCACCGACGCCAAGATGCCGAGCGGCTGACGCCAACCGAAGTTCTCACCCCGAACGTCGAGGTCGAATGCGGCCAGGGCCGCTGCCGCCGAGATCGAGAGACCAACGGCAACCGGTACGAGCAGCACACCGGCTTCGGGCATGGCGAGCGCTATCGACCCCCGGTCAGCAAGCACGGCGAGGCCGCCGAACACGAGGACCATCAGTCCCGACCGGATCGCCCAGGTGAGCCGCCACGCCCGGGCGAGCAGCACGGCTGCGATGACCGGCAGGTACAGCGCCAGGGCCAATGCGGCGAAGTCCGTGCGCCCGATCTCGAACGAGGCCAATGGAATCAGGCCGATCCCGGCTTCACCGATCGGCGGCGCACCGACCACGCCTTCCCACGTCCACGAGGTGATCCACGGGAGGTTCAACACGGCGGCGCCGACGACGGCACCGAGGCCTGCGACCAACGACCACCCGGCGGTCGCCAGCGACCCTCGGGCCAGCACGGTACCGAGAGCGAACACCACGGTGAGCGCCACTGCGAGCGGGAGCATCACCGGGGCGAAGGCCACAGCGAGCGCCAGCGCCAGCGCCGCTGCGAGGATCCGCCGGAGCCGTTCGCCCGGGGCGAGTTCGATGATCCCGTCGGCCGTGTCGAGATCCGCGCTGGCCGGGTCGGCGGTCTCGATCCCGGCTGCTCGGCGAATCAGGTGCAGCAACCATGGTGTCGCCGCGTACACGACGATCACGGTCAGTTGGCCGCTCGACATCGCACCGCTGACAATCGGGATCAGCGAGTACACGAGCAGTGCCGCGATTCGCGCTCGCGTCGACGGGAAGACCGCCGCCAGCCTCCACACCCCAGCAGCGCCCACGAGCAGCAGGCCGAGGGTGAACAAGGTCTGCAACAGGCCCATGTGGAACAGCGTGAACACGCTGAGCCCGGACAGCGTCGCCCATCCGGTGGGATTCGGCGACGTGGCGCCGGCACCGTTCTGACTCCAGCCGGACAGGAACGTGTCGAGCAGTTGCCGCGGGCTCTCCGGGAACGCCAGGAACTCGCCGACGGGAGGAAGTCCGCCGTCGAAGAACGATCGGCCACCGACGATCAGGCCGGCGATGACGGCGATCCAGGCGACGACCGGCGCGGTCGTGCTCTGCCGCCAGCGGCGCACCTGGACACCCGAGCCCACATAGGTCGCCGTCTCACGGCTGCGCAGGTACGAGTTCAGGCGGGCGCTGCCACGTTCCTGCAGGCTGTAGACCTCGCGTTCGGGCACTCGTCGGATGGGCTTCACCTCACGACGTCGAGCGAGGAGCGCCGGCGTGCGTGGGATCAGCCCGATCAGCGCCCGGAACGAGTTCACACGCCTGGCCGAAGCGGGCGGTGAACAGCCCGACGACCAACTCGGTGAGCGTCAGCAGCACCATCTCGATCGACCGCACCGGCAATCGCGATGCGCCCGTCAGCGTGGCGACCGAGCGCATCCGGTGACGAGCGCGCAACAACCCGTGACGAAGATCGGGTCGGCGCTGTCGCAAACGACCGATGTGGCGCACACGTGCCGAGGGGACCACGACCACGCGAGCCCCGCTGTGGTGGATGCGCCAACAGAGCTCGGTGTCCTCGCCGTAGAAGTCGATCGCCGGGTCGAAGCCGCCGAGTTCGCGGAACAGGTCTGCGCGCACCAGCAGATACGCCGACGGCAGGACGAACACGTCGCGGACGCCGTCGTGTTGCTCCTGGTCGACCTCGCCCGCTTCGATGACCGGATCGATCTCGCCGAACCGGTCCATTCCCAGACCGACCGCCTGCAGCACGCTCGGATCGTCCCACTCGACGAGCTTCGGCCCGACAGCGCCGGCGTTCGACCGGTACAACTCCTCGACCATCAGCCGCAGCGCGTCGGGCTCCGGGGCGACGTCGTCGTGGCAGAACAGGAAGAACCCGTTGTCACCCTCGACGAGGCGCAGCACCTCGTTCGCTGCCGAGCCGAACCCGACGTTGATCCCGATCGAGCGGACGAATGCTCCGGGCAGACGTTGCTGGATCCGTTCGTCGATCGTCTCGGCGCCGTCGACGGCGTCGCTCTCGGCGACGACGAGGAAGAGGATGCGCAGATTCGGGTAGTCCTGGCGGGCGAGCGCGTCGAGGGTGTCGTCGAACCATTCACCAGGCTCGTGCACGACGACGACCGCGACGACCGGCGGTGCTGAGAGGGTCTCCGGTTCCACGATGGGGCGAGGCTAGCGAGGCCGCTCGCTATCCTGCCGTCATGGCCACGACGCGTCCCGCTGATCGCCGCTCGATGACGCGTTTCGACCCGACCAACATCGATCTCACCGATTTCGACGTTGCGCGAGCTGTCCGTGGCACCGTCGATGTCGGCGGCACGCTTGCCGGGCGAGCAGCGGAGCTCGCAAAGGACGCCACGTACGTGACCGTCGGCCTCGGATCTGCTCAGCTTCCAACGAGCGCAAGTGCGCCGGCGCGAACTCGAACGCAGCCTGCGACGTTGACCGCCTGACGAGAGTCGGGGCCTCGCTAGGATTGCGTCCTCGTGTCGTCAGCAGAACTCCCCGCGCGAGAGCGCACACCGCTGCCCGAGGGAACCATTCCCGTCGGCATCGCGCTGCTGATCGCCGGCGTCGCAACCTACGCCTTCTTCAAGGTCGGCACCGTCGCCGTCGGAGGCGCCGACGAGTTCGCACCGATCGCGTCCATGTGGTTCGCCGTGTTCGCGTTGGCGCCCGGTTTCTTCCTGCCGCTCGAACAGGAGCTCGGACGGGCACTCTCGCATCGCCGCGCAATCGGCGACGGTGGCCAACCGGTGGTGCAGAAGGTGGTGCGCCTCGGCGCCATCCTCGTCGCACTCGTGACGGTGGTCATCATCCTGCTCAGCCCGTTCATCACGTCGTCGTACTTCGATGGCGACTGGTTCATGGTCATTGCGCTCATCACAGCGTTTGCGGCGTATGCACCTGCCCACATGACTCGGGGCATCGCCGCCGGCTCCGGCCGATTCCACGACTACGCCGTGGTGCTCGGAGCCGATGGTGTGGTGCGCATCATCCTGTGCATCGCACTGGCCGTCGTCGGCGTCACTGCTGCTGGCGCCTATGGCATGGCCGTTGCGATCGCTCCGCTGTTCGCCGTTGCCTACGTCGCACGGCGAGGTGCCTTGCACACGGATCCGGGACCGCCCGCCGAGTGGAACGAGGTCACACCCAACCTGGGCTGGCTGCTCGTTGGCTCGGTGTGCGCCGCCACCCTGCTGAACGCCGGTCCGATCACCGCAAGCCTGCTGGCCTCCGACGATGAGGAGGCACTGATCACGGCGTTCTCGTACGGTGTTCTGCTGTCGAGGATCCCGCTGTTCATGTTCCAGGCCGTCCAGGCAGCGCTGCTGCCGCGACTGAGCCGCCAGGCCGCACAAGGGGCCTACGCCGAGTTCCGTGCCGGCTTGAAGCGGCTGATGCTCCTCGTCCTCGCCGTTGGCGTCGTGGGCACGCTCGGGGCATTTCTCCTCGGGTCGTGGGCGCTGAAACTCGTGTACGACGCCGACCTCAGCGGCCGCACGCTGGCCATGCTGACACTGAGTAGTGCCGTGTACATGTTGGCGCTCGCAACAGCGCAAGCTGTGATCGCGCTGCAGGGCCACTCTCTCGTTGCCATCGGATGGGTGCTCGGCCTGGCATCGTTCGTGCTCACCACCTGGTTGTGGAGCGGCGAAGTGTTCCGACGAATCGAGGTCGGCCTGGTCGTGTCGTCGCTCGTTGCGCTGGCAGCGTTCGGCCTGGGTTTGCACCACCGGCTGAGGGTCGGCGCGATGCCGACGCAGTCGTCGATGATGGACGCCATCACCGACATGCCCTTCGAGTCGTAAGAGTTTCCCTCGCCGGCGTTGCCGGTCAGCTGGGCAGTTCGATGCCGGCTTTGGTGGCTTCGCGTTGCAGGTCGTGGGCGACCATCATCTTCACCAGCGCCGGGAAGTCGACTTCGGGTTCCCAACCCAGCTGCGTGCGCGCCTTCGACGCATCGCCGATCAACAGGTCGACCTCGGCGGGACGCAGGAACTTGGGGTCCTGGCGCACGTAGTCGGCCCAGTTCTCGATACCGACCTCGCCGAACGCCCGACGCACCAGGTCCTCGATCGAATGCGTCTGACCCGTCGCCAACACATAATCATCGGGTTGATCCTGCTGCAGCATCAACCACATGCCCTTGACGTAATCGCCGGCGTAACCCCAGTCACGCTTCGAATCGAGGTTGCCGAGCACGACCTCGTCCTGCAAACCCAACTTGATCCGAGCCACCGCGTTCGTCACCTTGCGCGTCACGAACTCCAACCCCCGCCTGCGGGCCTTCATGATTGAACAGAATCCCCGAGCTGGCGTGCAGCCCGTAGGACTCGCGATAGTTCACCACGATGTCATGGCCGAACACCTTCGCACACCCATACGGCTGAACGAGGATGGAACGGTGTCAACTCGGTCTGCGGGGTCTCACGAACCTGCCCGAACATCTCCGACGATGACGCCTGATAGAAGCGGATCGGATTGTTCTGCGACCCGCCCACCATCCGGACCGCTTCCAACATGCGCAACACACCCAACCCGGTGATGTTCGCCGTCAACTCGGCCTGCGAAAAGCTCAACGCCACAAAGCTGATCGCACCCAGGTTGTACACCTCGTCGGGCTGACACGCCTCCATCGCCGACACGATCGACGGCAAATCAGCCAGATCCCCCGACACGAACTCGACGAACGGCAACTCGTGCTGCAACGCCTCGACACGCGGATTGTTCTGGCCTTTCACCATCCCGAACACGTGATAACCCTGACCATGCAGGAACTCGGCCAAATGCTGACCATCCTGGCCAGTGATCCCGGTGACAAACGCTGTAGGCATGAGGCGGGGGAGTCTACGGCTCACTTCGCAGACGCGCGGATACGATCGGCGGCCGCATGCTACGTGTGGCGATCGATGTCGGGCCGACCCACGGCAGGCGAACGGGTATCGGTAATGCCGTTGCCTGGACGGTCGATGCGTTGGCCGAACGCGATGAGCTCGAGCTTCGACGGTATGTCACGAGCGCCAGGGCGCGGCTGCGTGGCTCCGAGCGGCGGATCCCGATGCCGGCAGCGGTGGCGCTGCGACTCTGGGCTCACCGATCGGCACCAATGGACCGATGGCTGGGTCGCCCCGACGTGGTGCACGGCACGAACTACGTGGTGCCGCCGGCCACCTGCGCTCGGGTGGTATCGGTGTACGACTGCTGGTTCCTCGAGCATCCCGAGGATGCGGAACCCGACGTGGCGCTCGCCGCGGCCGTGCTGCGCCGCGCCGTCGCCGATGGAGCACACGTCGTGACGAGCTCGGACGCGACCACTCGCCGTGTGCGCGAACTGCTCGGTACCGAACGCGTCCGCACGATCCTGCTCGGTGCGCCACCGCCCGTCGTCCTCGACCCCGTGGACGACGCTCCCGCCGGGTTGCCGCAACTGTCCGAGTTCATCCTTGCGCTCGGCACGATCGAGCGACGCAAGAATCTGCCGACGCTGGTCGACGCATTCGGCCGGCTCGCTCGCGAACAGCCGAACGTGCGGCTCGTCATCGCCGGGGCGGCGGGCAACGATGTCGCCGCCGTCGACCGGGCCATCGCCCGCCTCGCACCGGAGATCGCCGAGCGCGTCGTGCGAACGGGCATCGTCGATCACGCAACGAAGCGCTGGCTGCTCACGCACGCACGTGCACTCGTGTACCCGTCGCTCGACGAAGGGTTCGGGTTCCCGATCCTCGAAGCGCAGCAGGCCGGTACGCCGGTGGTCGCAAGCACCGCCGGTTCGATCCCCCAGATCGCCGGCGCCGCAGCGCTGTTGAGTCCGGCACGCGACGTCGAGGCACTCGCTGCGAATCTCTACTGGATCGTGAGCAACGACGAGATGCACGCGAAGCTCATCCGGCGCGGCCACGCCAATGTGGCGCGGTTCTCGTGGGCCTCGACCGCAGCCCACTATCACGCGATGTACCAGGAACTGGCCAACCATGAGTGAGCCACGATCGGTCTGCGTCGTTTCCGGAGGAGTCGGCGCCGCCCGATTCCTGCGAGGTGTGATCGCCGCCGTCGACGACCCTGCGTCGATCACCGCCGTGGTCAACACCGGCGACGACTGCTCGCTGCACGGACTGTCGATCTCGCCCGATCTCGACACCATCGTCTACACGCTCGCCGGGGCCATCGATCCGGAACGGGGATGGGGACTCGTCGACGAGACCTGGCGGGCAATGGAGTCGCTGGAACGCTTCGAGTCGGTCCGACCGGCGGGTTCGATGGCGGCGCCGCGGTGGTTCAACCTGGGAGATCGTGATCTCGCCACCCACTTCTACCGGACCGCTCGTCTCGCCGAGGGGGCGACGCTGACCGAGGTGACCGACGAGATCCGGCGCGCCTGGAACGTCCCGATCAGCGTGGTGCCGATGTCGGACGACCGCATCTCCACGTTGGTGACGATCGATCCCGACAGCGACGCCCTCGAGCACGGCCAGGAGATCTCGTTCCAGGACTACTTCGTTCGTCTTCGCCACAGTGTCCCGGTCAGCTCGATCCGCTTCGACGGGTCGGCTCAGTTGACCAGCCCGGCGAGGTCGGCGCTGGCCGACTCGTCGTGCATCGTGATCGCTCCGTCGAACCCGCTGGTCTCGATCGGTCCGATCCGCTCACTTCCTGGCGTCGACGACCTGTTGGCCGCTCGCCGCAGCGACGTGGTGGCGATCTCGCCGATCGTGGGTGGCGCCGCGATCAAGGGCCCGGCGGACCGCATGCTCGTCGAACTCGGTCACGAGCCGAGCGTCGTCGGCGTCGCCGAGCTGTACGCGCCGATCGCCTCGACGCTGGTGATCGACACGGTCGATGCGCATCATGCAGACGCCGTCGCCGCAACCGGGATGCGGTGCGTGGTGACCGCCACGGTCATGTCGACGCCTGCCATTGCTCGGCAGTTGGCCATCGACACCCTCGGCGCCGTGTGACGGTCACTCGACGAGGCGGGCAAGCCCCTCGTCGACACTCGTCCACGGCGACCACCCGAGGTGGATCCGGGCGCGCACCGGCGACACTGCGAAGCGCTGCACGTCGTGAAGACGGGCCGGCCCACGTGTCGGTTCCAGGTCTGAACCTCCGGCAACCGCGGCGGCGACCCTCGACCACAGGTCGGTGACCGAGGTCTGCTCGCCGGTGCCGATGTTGATCACGAGCCCGCTGCCCCGACCCGCAGACCGCACGAGCGCATCGACGACGTCGTCGATGAACACGAGGTCGCGAGTCTGACGGCCGTCACCCTGGATCTCGGGCGGCCGACCGCTCGATGCAGCGTCGACGAACGCGGCGACCACGCCGCCGGTGGGCCGCTGACGCGGTCCGTACACGCTGCCGAGCGCCAACGCCGTGAACTCGATGGCGTGCAGATCGCGATACGACACGAGCAGATCGACGATCGCCCTGGCGACGACGCCGCGGACACCGAGCGGTTCGAGGTGCGACGGCTCGCCTTCCTTCACGGGCAGCGACTTCGAGGTCGGATGCCCATAGATCGCCGACGCCGGAATCGCCACGACCACCTTGGCGATGCCGTGGCGTCTCGCCGCTTCGAGTGTCGCGAGCGCCGACAGGAACGCCTCCGCCTGAGCGGCCGGATCCGAGGGGTGGCGCGGCAGCAGAGCGAGCTGGAAGATCACGTCGGGTCGCCGGCTCCCGATCGACGAGTCCGCCTCGGGCGACGCTGCGTCGAGGTGATGGATGCGCAACGACCCACCGGATGCTCTGGCCGCCGCGAGATTGGCCAGCGAGCCGACGGTGAGGTTGTCGATGACGTCGACGGTGTGGTCTTCGGCCAGGAGACGATCGACGAGGTGGGAGCCGATGAATCCCGCTCCCCCGATGACGACGACGTTCACGTGATCGACCGTAGCGCCGCCGCCCCCGCCGCGGCGTCCGTCACGATTGCAGCGCAGGCGCCGTGGCGTCGACGAGCGACTCGCCATCGCCGACGCGACCGTCGGCGCCGACCATCGAATCTCGCACGACCGCGGCGGATCCCACTGCGCCCATCACGAGCGATCGTTCAACGTGCGCGCCGCTTCCGACGGACGCTCCGGGCAGGAGCACCGAGTCGATCACCGTCGCGCCGGGGGCCACGTGCACGTGGGCTCCGACGATGCTGTGTTCGATGACGGCGTCGGGCGCCACGTCCGCGGACGCGGCAACGGCGTCGCATCGCTCGGTGCGTCGTTTGCCGTCGAGCAGGTCCAAGTTGGCCGCCCGATACAGCGTCGGAACGCCCGCGTCGATCCAGTAGTCGTCGGTCGCCACGCCGTAGAGGCGTCCGTCGGCCACGAGCCGCTGAAACGTGTCGCGCTCGACCGACACCTTCGTCGCCGCGGGAATCCGGTCGAGCACCGACGGCTCGAAGACGTAGGTCCCGGCGTTGATCAAGTTGCTCGGCTCGGTTCCGGGCGCCGGTTTCTCGACGAACGCTCGCACCGATCCGTCGGCAGCGAGGTCGACCACGCCGAACGCCGACGGATCCTCGACGCCGATCAGATGCAGCGTGGCGTCGGCACCGAACGAACGATGGGCCGCGACGAGTGCCGACACGTCGAGATCGGTCATCACATCGCCATTGGCGACGACGAACGTGTCGTCGATACCTGCGAACTCGGCCGCGAACTTGATCGCCCCGGCGGTGTCGAGGGGCTCCGGCTCGACGGCGTAGGTGAGCGCCACATCGCCGCAGTATCCGTCGGGAAATGCTTCGATGAACGGCTCAGGCCGGAATCCCAGGGCGAGGACGACCTCGGTCACTCCCCCACTGCCGAGTCGCTCGACGAGGCGGGCGATCATCGGGACGTGACCGATCGGCAACATCGGCTTGGGGACGGTCAGCGTGAGCGGTCGCAGGCGCGTGCCGAACCCTCCGACGAGGACGACGGCGCGCATCAGCCCTCGGTGGTGGACGGAACGTCTGCGCTCGTGTCGTCAGGCGTGGTGCCCTCGGGGATGGAGCCGGCCGGCGCGAGCTGATCGTTCGGGTTGACGACGCCGCTGTCGATCTCGCCCAAGCTCGGCAGGTCAGGCGCCCACGGCGGCATGCTGACGTCGGTGTCGTCGGGCACGAATGCGATGGCGACCACCATCTGGTCCTGATCGAGACGGATGTTGTCGAAGTCGGCGATGTAGGTGGTGCCGTCGTCGGTGTCGGTGAAGTTGTTCCAGACGACGACCTTCAACTCGGCGTTCTTGTCGGAGCCGTCGACGGTGCACTTGTCGCCGTCCTCCCACACCAAGATGTCCTCACGCGGCGGTTCCTGCTCGGCGAGCTGCGACTCGAGGGCGGGTTGCTGCGATTCCGGGAACGTCAGCTTGCTGTTGGTCAACTCGACGCCGTAGGTGTCGAGGAACACGCCGAGTGTGGCGTTGCTGCCCACGGCCGCCGACGAGAACGGGTGCCAGTGGATCAAGCCGTCTTCGTGGCTGTGGATGCCGGTGCGCTGGTACTGGGTGAAGTCGTCGGTGCCGGGCTGTTCGGCATCACCTTCGAGTTTGAACCAGGTGTCGCAGAGATAGAAGCCGTACGCGTGGTGCCAGTGGTCGCTCTGTTGCGGAGCGCCCGAGGCGTCGACAGACGGCCGACTCTGGCGGGCGTAGACCACCAGTGCGAGCCCGAGCACGATGATGACGGTGACCACGACGGGGAACAACGTTCCGCCCTGGAACCGGACCTTCTTGCCTTGGCCGGACTTCGCCAGCTTGGCGGCTTTCTTGGTGGATGACGAGGAGGGTGCCACGACCACGAGAGGCTAGCGGCGCCCGGATCGGATGTGGGTTCAGGCCCGGTTCGGGATCAACGAATGCAGCAACTGGTCGTAGGCGGCACCGACCGCCGCTGGCGACGCATTCGCCTCGACCCATGCCCGCCCGAGCGTTCCGAGACGCTGACCTCGTTCGGGATCGGCCACCATCGTGCGGATCGCCTCGGTGAACGCCGCAGCGTCGTCGGGCGCCACGGCAAGACCTCCACCCGACTCGTCGAGGATCTGCGGCACGGCCGTGCCGGGATCGATCGAGGCGACGACCGGGCGGCCGGCGGCCATGATCGAGTAGGTCTTCGACGGCACGCTGACCCGGCCGAGCCCGCGGCGCAACGGCACCACGTGCACGTCACCGGTCGCCAGCAGCTCGGACAGTCGCTCAGGTGCGATGTAATCGGCGAAGCGCACGTTGGCGATGTCGGCAGCAGCCACCTCGAGCGAGGGGCGCGCAGCCCCGTTGCCGTTGATCAGGAACACGACGTCAGGCAACTCGCGGGCGGCGGCGAGGAGCAGCTCGAGCGATTGTGAGAACCCGACGTTGCCGGCGTAGAGCACGACGGGTCCGTCACCGAGGCCGAGTTCGGCTCGGTACGGCGTCGAGCGATCGGCCGGCACGATCGCCTCGGTGTCGACGAAATTGGGGATGACGTGCACCGTGTCGCCGGAGCCGAGTTTGGCAACGACGTTGTCGCGCAGGTCATCGGAGAGCACGGTGACGGCGTCGGCGGCCACGTAGCTCACGCGTTCGAGCCACTGTGCAGCAGCGATGATCGTGCGGTTGGAGATCGCTCCGGTCTCGACCGCGGCGTCGGGAAAGACGTCTTGGATGTTGAACACCAGCGGGCAGCGCCGCAGTCGGCTTGCGACCCATCCGGTGAGGCCGAGCGTGAGCGGCGGTGACATGGCGATCACCGCACCCGAGCGCCGGAACCAGCCCCCGACGCGCACGCAGTAGATGCCGGCGAGGAGCGAGTAGGCAACGAAGCCGAGCGCTCGTCGAACCAGATTCGACTTGTCGCGTCCTGGGAACGGGTGGACACGCGTGATCGATCCCCACGGCGTCTGCTCGGTTCGGGCGAGGCGGCCGTCCCATCCTGGTTCGATCCGGTGCGAGCGGTACCAGGGCAGCGATGTGACGACGTGAACGGTGTGGCCGAGCGCGACGAGCTCGTCGACGATGCGGGTCATCACCACACCCGTGGGCGCCGTGTCCGGAGCGAAGTGCGGGCACAGCACCACCAGCGGCCGCACCGGTGTCATCGTCCGACCCGGAACGCGAGGTCGTACGCCTCGACGAGCGCCGCCCCGGAACGTTCGGTGGTGAAGGCGCGGGCCCGGGCCCGACCGGCCGAGCGCATGGCGTCCGCCCGGGCCGCGACGGTCTCGAGCGCAGGTGCCCACGCGTCGATCTCGAGCGGGAGCACGAGTCCAGCGTCGCCGACGACTTCGGCGAGCGCGGGCTGGTCGGAGCAGATCACCGGCGTGCCGAGCGCCATCGCCTCCACGGCCGGCGCACCGAATCCTTCGTACTCGCTCGGGAAGACGAGCGCGTCGGCGGCGGCGAGCAGGCCATCACGGTGTGCGTCAGGCACCCGTCCAGGTCGAACGACTCGTTGTTCGAGCCCCAACCGCGCGATGTCGTCGACCACATCGGCCTCGGCGGTTCCCTTGCCGCCGAGCAGCACCAGACGGAGGTCCGGGTCGGTCCAGTGCTCGGCCATCAGCTGCAGGAGGAAGCGGTGGTTCTTGTGCGGGTGGGTGATCGCCGGAAAGACGATCATCGGTCCCTCACCGAGCCCGTAGTCCCGGCGGAGATCGAACGCGGAGGGTGCATCCGTACCGAGCGACGACTCGACCCCGTGCGGCACGACGATGACGCGGTCCGGTTCGACGTCGTAGGCGTCGATGACGGTGGTGCGGACGTACTCGGTCGGGACGGCGACGACGGCGGCGCGTCCGACCGATTTCGGGATCGTGCGTTCGAGGTACCGCCGCTTGGTCGGGCTGAGGTACTCCGGATGTGTGAGGTACTGCAGGTCGTGGATGGTGAGCACGATCGGACGACGACCGACGGACGGGGTCGTTCCACCGCCGTGATGCACGATGTCGGCATCGCTGGTTCGTCGGCGCAGCCACGTGTGTTCGGCAACGACCCTGCGGGGTCGGCTCGTCCCCGTGATCGCCGCCGCTTCCATCGGGTACAACGGCGCCAGTTCCGGGTGGGCATCGACGAATGACGGCAGGCAATACAACGTCGGCACGAACGGCGACGGCTGTGACGCGAGGCCGAGGAGCTGACGCACGAGGTACTGCTCCGAGCCCCCGACATCGCCGGGGACACACCACAGCAGATTGACGGCCACGTCGATCGACGACCTTCGCGTGGGTTCGGTGGAGGTGGGCTCGGTGGACGTGGGATCGTCGGTCATGCGGCGAGTTCACGGTAGACGGCGAGGGTGAGTTCGGCGGACCTCGCCCACGTCAACTCGCCCGCACGCGTGCGGGCGGGCGCATCCAGTTCCGCTCGCCGATCGGCCGCCTCGATGATGCCGCGCGCGATGTCGTCGACGTCGAACGGGTCGACGAGCACGGCCGCTCCTCCAGCCACCTCCTCGGTCGACGTGCCTGCGCTCGTGACCACGGCGGCGCCCTGCGCCATCGCCTCGGCGACCGGCAGACCGAACCCTTCGCGTTCGCTGGGGTACGCGAACACGGTCGCTGCCGCGTACAGCGGCGCCAGGTCGGCATCGGGGATGAAGCCGAGAAACCGAGTGTCGCCCGGATCGGCGATGCCGACGTCGCCCCACCCGTCGGCGCCTGCCACGACCAGCGGGCCGGGCATGCCCGGGCGGCGCATCGCCTCGACCAGGCGGGCCAGGTTCTTGCGAGGCTCGAACGTGCCGACGAACAACACGAACTCGTCGGGCAGGAGATAGCGGCGGCGGATGCGTTCGGCGGCGTCGGTGGACACCTCGACGACGTCGACGCCGAGCGGCACCAGGCGAAGTCGGTCGGCAGCGATCCCCGCAACCTCGCAGTCACGCCGTGTTGCCTCGCTCGACACGATCACACGGTCGGCTCGCCGGATGATCGCGGCGAGACTCCGGTTCATCGTTCGGACGCCCTGGCGCGAGAACTTCGTCGGGTCGTGCACGAACGCGAGGTCGTGCACGGTCACCGCGAGCGGCGCTGCAGTTCCACATGGCACGAGGCCGGTCGCATGAGCGACGTCGATCTCACCGGTCACCGATTCGACCTTGGGCCAGTTGAGTCGCGTCCATGCCTCGTACAACGCAGGTCGAGCGAGCGGCAGCATCGCCACAGCACCGCTGGGTCGGAACTCGGCAACCGGCGCAACCGGGTGCTTGCCGGCGACCAGATGGAGTTCGACGTCGTCCGTGAACTTCGCGAGTTCGCGTGCAACTCGCAGCGCAGCGATGGCGGTGCCACCCGGGCTCGGGTGCCAGCACTGCTCGACGGTGTAGGCGACTCGGATCTGCATGGCGATCACATCATGGCGGCTCGGGATCGCACCGCGGCGACACCCGGCGGGTCACTGACCGAGGAGACCGGCGGCCACCGCCGCTGTCCGGTAGGCCGCTGCGAGCGTCGAGGTCGTTTCGTGGGCGTTGAGTCCGCTCGGGTTCGGCACCACGAACAGGCGTGACCCTTCGAAGAGTTCGGGCTGCTCCCCCATCGTCGCCTTCGGCTGCGTGAATGCAGTGCGATACGCCGTGATGCCCGCCACTGCCACCACAACGGGACGGTGCCGACGAACGAACTCCCGGAGCTGTTCACCACCGGTACGCAGTTCGTCAGCGGTCAGCTCAGACGCCTTGGCCGTGGCGCGAGGCACGACGTTCGTGATGCCGATGCCCCGATCGGTGAACGATCGACGGTCGTCGTCGGTCATGCCGACGCCACGGTCGATCGGGACGTCGACGATGCCCGCTTCGAGCAGCGCCGGATAGAACCGATTGCCGGGGTGGGCGAAGTGGGTCTGGGTGGCTGCGGTCCACAGCCCGGGATTGATGCCGACAAACAGCAGCCGCACGTCCGGTCCGACCAGGTCGGGCACCGTCGCTCCGACGAACGATTCGAGTTCCGCTCGAGAAAACCCCACGGAGGCGAGCGTAGGGTCTGCGACACTCGGTCGATGGCGAACGACCACTGGCCGCTGTTCGACCTCGAGATCCACACACCGAGGCTCACCCTGCGGTACCTCGACGACGAATTGGCCGCCGAACTCGTTGCGGTGGCGGCACGAGGCGTGCACGACCCGGCGGTCATGCCGTTCTCGATCCCGTGGACCGACCTGTCCTCGCCGCAGATGGAGCAGGAGGCGATGCGCTTCTACGCACGGAATCGGGCCGAGACCCGGCCGGCATCGTGGAATCTGCAGTTCGCCGTGGTCGTCGAGGGCGACGTGGTCGGCGCGTGCGACCTGATGGCGCGCGACTTCCCCACGCTGCGGCAATTCACCACCGGATCGTGGCTGGGCCGCAGCGTGCAGGGGCGAGGGCTCGGCAAGGAGATGCGGACCGCAGCACTGACGCTCGGATTCGATGGCCTCGGCGCCGAGTATGCGCTCACCGACGTGTGGCACGACAACGGCGCGTCGAAGGGTGTCACCGGATCGCTCGGCTACGAGCTCGAGGGACGCCGTCGCGCCCTACGCCGAGGCGTCCCCGACGAGATGCTGGACTACCGGATGCCTCGGTCGCACTGGGACACGATCCGACGCGACGACATCACGCTGGTCGGCGTCGACGCCGTGTGCGAGTTTCTCGGCCTCGCGTGAACATGCAGGCCATTGCTCCTCGTGCTCTGCCGGCTCCACTCTGGCCAGGGGTCTGACCGAGGTCAGACCCCGGTGCTGCGCGAGAATCGCGACGGGTCAGCTTGCTTGGAGCTTGGCGACGAGTTCGGCGAGGGGTTCGCGGAAGTCGCGGAGCGGCGCGTAGCCCGCTGCACGCCAGGCGGTGTCGTCGAGGACGCTGTTGGCCGGGCCGTGGCGCCGGGCGGGGCGGGTCGAGGTCGGCGGACGCGATCGGGCGCACCCGGTCGGGGTCGTGGCCCGACGCGGTGAGGATCTCGCGGACGAACTCGTACCAGCTCACCGCACCCTGGTTCGTCACGTGATGGATGCCCGCCCGGCGGTCGACGGCGAGTCGGTGAAGCGCTGGCGCCAGGTCGGCGGTGAACGTGGGCTTGCCACGTTGGTCATCGACGAACGCCAGGGCCTGATCGGGATTCGCCGCGAGACGCAACACCAGCTTGACCATGTTGTTGCCGTGCTCCCCGCACACCCACGACGTTCGAGCGATCGTCGCACCCGGCCCCGCCGCCAGCTCGCCGGCGAGCTTCGAGCGGCCGTACACCGACTGCGGGTTGGTGATGTCGTCCTCTCGGTACGCGCGGTCGAGCGTGCCGTCGAACACGTAATCGGTACTGACGTGCACGAGGTGCGCGCCCACGAGTTCGCAGGCCGCCGACAGGTGCCCGACCGCATCGCCGTTCACCGCAAAGGCCACGGCCTCGTTGGTCTCACAGGCGTCGACGGCGGTGTAGGCAGCAGCGTTGATCACCGCATCCGGACGGACTTCGTCGAGCAGCCTGCGAACGGCGTCGGCGTCGGTGATGTCGAGGTCGGCCTTTGCGACGGCGACGACCTCGTCGTCGAGCGAGCGGGCGTGGTCGACGACGTCGATGCCGAGTTGCCCGGCGGCGCCGGTGACGAGCAGCCTCACGGCTACGGCTCCACCGGTGGCGGCGGGCCGATGCCGCGGAAGTAGTCGAGGATCGGTTCGGCGCCAGGATCGAGCACCAGCACGGCGTTGCCATCCTTCGTCACGCCCGACACGGGGAGCTGGTACTTGTTCAGACCGGTGCTGAACGCCTTGCGCAGGGTGCCGGCGGCTGCGACCGGGTCGAGACCCGGGTCCATCCGGACGGCGGACGTTCCCGCGGTGATCAGCTCCGAGGCGAGGAACGGGTCGGACTGGAGCTTGTCGATCGTGGAATTCGCCGTCTGCTGCAGGAAGTTCTGCTGGCGCTCGATGCGGCCCAGGTCGGAGCGAGGGTCGGTGCGCCATTCACCGTCGCGGAACTCCTCGTAGTAGCGGCTGCGGGCGTACTGGAGCGACTCCACACCGTCGAGGACGTGGCAACCCGGTTGCTGATCGAGGCCGGTGTTCTTGTCGCGGGTCGGATACAGGAAGCACACCTCGGTGCCCCCGACCGTATCGACGAGATCCTTGAAGCCCGTGAAGTCGATGTCGACGACGTGGTTGATCGGAATGCCGAGTTGTTGCGTGATCGTGGCGACCAGGACATCGGTGCCGTCGCTGTAGGCCGAGTTGATCCGGTTGGGACCGCGACCGGGGATGTCGACCCACAGATCTCGGGGCAGGCTGACGATCGAGGCGCCATTGCCGTCCTCTTCCTGACGCAGGATCATGATCGTGTCGGATCGCCGGCCCGACACCGCGTTGACGTCGCCGATGCCACCGAAGTCGGCAGCGTTGGGATCGGCGTTCTCGCGGCTGTCCGAGCCGATCAAAAGATAGTTCTGAGCCGGTCCGTCTTGTGGCGTGAGCGCCAACTCGAGGCCTTCGATGCGTTCGATGTCCGATGTCCGGGCATTCGCCGCGCGGATCACCCCGAATGCGCCGACCACACCGACGACGACCGCCAGCATCAGCGCGACGGGCGCGGAGCTGCGCCGACGATGGCGGACGGGGGAAGCCATCCGGGCAACGCTAGTGGCGGACCCTCCAACCGGGACGTCACCCCCTCGGCCACCGACAACACCCCGCTTGTGTTGCATTCCTGCAGGCGCGGGTCACCCGAATCTGCGCACAAACGTCAGGAATCGGGGTCGGCGCGAACGTGGACGACGTCGCCGACGTCGAGTGCGTGGCGTGCTCCGGAGCTGTCGACCACGACGAGGCGGCCCGCCTGGTCGACATCGACGGCGCTCCCGAGCAGCTCACGTCCGCCGGGCAGTTCGACGCGCACGTCTCGGCCGAGCGTCGCAAGTTCGCTGCGGTATCGGGTTGCGACGTCGACAGGCAGCGCGTCGAGCTCCTCGAGCAGCGCACACAGCAGCTGAGCTGGGCCGACGGTCTCGACCCCGAGTGCCGCGGCACCGTCAGGGGCCCAAGCGACATTGAGGCCCATTCCGACGACGACGGCGTCGCGTCCGGGAACGCGTTGCGCCAGGATCCCTGCCAGCTTGCGGCCGCCGAGGAGGATGTCGTTCGGCCATTTCAAACCGATCAGCGGAGCGCGATCGGGGCCGACGAACCGTCTGGTCGCGGCCACGGCCGCGAGTGCGACCCGGTGGGTCACTTCCGCGGGCACGGCAGGGATCGGGGCGACCACCACCGACACCAGCAGGTTCGCTCCGGCGGGAGCCTCCCACCGCCGATCGAGACGCCCGCGGCCTGCGACCTGATGGTCGGCCGCCAGCACGGTGCGATTCCTCGCGGTCCCGGCGAGCACGGCCTCGATCAGGTCGGCGTTGGTGCTCCCGGTCTCGGCAACGTGGCGCACGTCCCAGCCTGCTGGCCAGCTCATCGAGCCCCAGATGTCTTCGTCGGCGCCCACGGCCCCTACATTGGCACCCGTGCTCAAGAAGATCCTGATCGCCAATCGTGGCGAAATCGCCGTTCGAGTCATCCGCGCCGCACGAGAGATGGGCATCCCCACCGTGGCGGTGTACTCCGAACTCGACCGTGAAGCGCTCCACGTGCGCCTCGCTGACGAGGCATACGCGCTCGGCGGCCAGACCGCGGCGGAGAGCTACATCAACACCGAGGTGATGCTCGACGTCATCGAGCGCAGTGGCGCTGACGCGGTGCACCCCGGCTACGGCTTCTTCTCCGAGAACGCCGATTTCGCGCGGGCAATCGAGGCGATGGGGGTCGAGTTCATCGGACCTCCGGCCACGGCGATGGATGAGATGTCCGACAAGGTGTCAAGCCGGCTCGCGGCGATCCGCGGTGGCGCACCGGTCGTGCCGGGCACCACCGAGTTCGCGCAGGGCCCCGACGAGATCAAGGCGTTCGGCAACGAATTCGGCTGGCCAGTGTGCATCAAGGCCGCCTTCGGTGGCGGCGGCCGGGGCATGAAGGTCGTCCAGGCCGAAGCCGACGTCGACGACGCCATGGCGAGCGCCCAGCGCGAGGCCAAGGCGTTCTTCGGGCGCGACGAGGTCTACGTCGAGCGCTACCTGACGTGGCCCCGCCACGTCGAGATCCAGCTGGTCGGCGACAAGCACGGCAACTGCGTGTGGATCTCGTCGCGTGACTGCTCGGCGCAGCGGCGCCACCAGAAGCTCGTCGAGGAAGCCCCGGCACCGAACCTGCCCGACGGAGTCGAGCGGGCGATGGGCGAGGCGGCGGTCAAGGCTGCGAAGGCGGTCGGCTACTACGGCGCCGGCACCGTCGAGTTCATCTTCCAAGACGGCGACTTCTTCTTCCTCGAGATGAACACCCGCCTCCAGGTCGAGCATCCCGTGAGCGAGATGATCACCGACATCGACCTGGTCGAATGGCAGATCCGCGTCGCCGCCGGCGAGGAATTGCCGATGACCCAGGCCGAGGTCGACGCGGCTCGTCGCGGTCACTCGATCGAGATCCGCATCAACGCCGAAGACGTCGCCGAGGGCAAGTTCCTGCCCTCGCCTGGCCCGATCACCAAGCTGCTCGCGCCCGACGGGTTCGGCGTGCGATTCGACTCCGGCTACCACTCCGGCGACGAGATCAGCCAGTACTACGACAACCTCGTCGGCAAGCTCGTCGTGTGGGGACGCGACCGCGATGTGGCGATCGCCCGCACGATTCGTGCGCTCGACGAACTGGTCGTCGAGGGTGTTGCCACCACGATTCCCGCCGACCTCGCAATCCTCAAACATCCCGACTTCGCCGCGGTGACCCACTCGACCAAGTGGGTCGAGGAAGTGCTCGACCTCACCGGCATCGGCGGCAAAGCCGAGAGCAGCGCCCCCGAATCCGACGGCGACGAGGCCGAACCGAAGGTCAAGCGCTCGACGACGGTCGAGGTCAACGGCAAGCGTTTCAACGTCAACATGTGGGTGCCCGAAACTCCGACGGTCGCCGTCGCTGCTGGCGCTGCGCCCAAGAAGACCAAGCGTGGCGGTTCGAGTGGCGGCGGCGGCGGAGCGATCGCCTCCGGCTCGGTCGAAGCGCCGATGCAGGGCACGATCGTGAAGGTGCTCGTCGAAGTCGGTCAGACGGTCGAGGTCGGCGCCGGCATCGTGGTGCTCGAAGCGATGAAGATGGAAAACCAGATCAACGCCGAGAAGGCCGGCACCGTCAAGGAGATCAAGGTCACCGCCGGCGACACCGTCGGCGGCGGCGACATCCTCGCCGTCATTGAATAGTCGGGCCTCACCACGATCCGGTGGTGGGGAACTCCAGGTCGGCCCGACTGCGGCTCGTCGCTGGCGCTTCCCTCGCCGTCATTGAGTAGTCGGGCCTCACCACGATCCGGTGGTGGGGAACTCCAGGTCGGCCCGACTGCGGCTCGTCGCTGGCGCTTCCCTCGCCGCGGGAGCCCTGGGTTCTACTCGGCGGCTTCGCTGAGTGCTTCGCTCAGTGCGGGGTGCACGAGGATGCTCTCGGCCAGATCGGTGACCGTGAGCCCGGCGGTGACCGCGACGGCGATCACCGAGATCAACTCGGCTGCCTGACGTCCGACGATCGACCCGCCGAGGACCTCTCCGGTGGCAGGGTCGGAAATGATCTTCACGAACCCCTTGGTGTCGTTGTTGATCATCGCTTTCGCGGTCGACGAGAACGGCACCTTGGTCACCCGGATCTTGCGACCCGAGCTGAACGCTTCGGCTTCGGCGAGGCCGACGTCGGCGATCTCCGGTTCGGTGAAAATGGCCGATGCCGCCTTGTCGTAGTCGAGATGGCGGTGGCTGCGGGTGTGACCACCCATGATGTGTTCGGCAATCTTGCGGCCCTGCATCGACGCCACGGACGACAACGGCAGCTTGCCGCTGATGTCACCCGCGGCATAGATGTGCTCGACGTTGGTGACGCAGTGCTGGTTGATGTCGACGTAGCCCCACTGGTTGACCTCGACCCCGGCTGCGTCGAGACCGACGTCTTCGGTGTTGGGGATCGAGCCGATCGCGAGCACGGCGTGCGTGGACGTGACCGATCGGCCGTCATCGCAACGAACGGTGACGTCGTCGTCGGTACGTTCGATCGACTCGGCGCGGGCACCCATGAGGAGCTTGACGCCGCGCCGCATGAACTCCTCTTCGAGCACGGCGGCGACTTCAGGATCCTTGCCCGGCAGCACCTGTTGGCGGCTGACGACGAGCGTGACCTTCGACCCGAACGACGAGAACATGTGGACGAACTCGACGCCGGTGACGCCGGAGCCGACCACGGTGATGCTCTCCGGGAAGATCTTCGGCGGGTAGCAGTCGCGGGTGGTCAGGATCCGGTCGCCGTCGGGCTGGCACCAGGCCGGGATCCGGGGACGTGAGCCGGTCGAGACGAGCGCCGCGTCGAACTCGATCGTCTGGGTGCTGCCGTCGGGTCCGACGACCTCGGCGGTGTGTGGCCCGGTGAACCGTCCGGTGCCGCGCAGGATGCGTACGCCCTGGCTCTCGAGCAGCCCGGTCGTGTTGTCGCGCATGGTGTTCTTGACCCACTCGATGCGATCGGTGAGCGTGCTGACATCGACGGTGGTGTCGACGTTCTCGAGCCCCATACCGCCGATTGCCCGCGTCCGACTGATCGCCCGACCGGTGGCGATCATCGACTTCGACGGGATGCAGTCCCACAGATGGGCGGCGCCGCCGACGACGTCACGTTCGACCATGACGACCTCGGCGCCGAGGCGCGCAGCGGTGGTCGCAGCGATGTTGCCCGCAGGACCGCCGCCGATGATCAGGAAACGTGTGGCCATCAGTGCTCCCCGACGAAGAGGCCGTCGTCGGCATAGAGCCGGGCGGCACCGGATTCGGCGTTGTCGAGCGTGAGCGCAGCCGTGGCGACGTTCGGGCAGAACCGCGACGGGTAGGCGAGCAGATCACGGCGTTCGCCGACCCACTCGAAGTGCATGCCATCCGGTGTCAGGAAGTTCCCACCCCAGGCGAAGCCGTACTTGCGGAAGATCCGCACCGTCCGACAGTCGAGATCGGGTGGTGCACAGCCCTGGCACGATCCGACCGTGTTCGTGTCGAGCGCCATTCCCCACGAGTGGCGCGACAGGAACCCGAGCGCGCTGTCGGGCGTCAGACGGTTGAACCGTGCGAGGTGACAGCCGCCCGCGGTGTTGGCATCGGTGACGTTGATGGTGCCGGCGAGACCGGCGGCGGCCACCTCGGCGAGCGCCGCCTGGATCGCCGGCTTGACCGTGTTGTGACACCGCGCGCGAATCGGGATCGAGCCGTTCAACAGCTCACGGTCCGCTGGCAGGTACGCATTCACCCAGGCGGCGTCCTGGCTGACCGAGCCGTTGGCGTTGACGCGATAAGCGAATTCTCCGAGCGTTGCCTTGGTCTGGGCCATGCCGATCGTGTCGTCGGGATCCGCAGGGTCCCAGCTGCGACGGATGCGCACCGAGGTCGACACGAGACCGTTGGCTGCGAGGGAGGCGTCGATCGACGCTCGCGAGGGAAATCCCCACATGACCACTCGGCTCAACCGGGCGATGCCCAGTCGGTCGCCGCCTTGCGCCGACATCAGGAACTCGGTGCCTCCCACTTCGGCATCGGGGAGAACCGCAGCGACTCGGAACCAGACACCAGCGCCTGATCCCGAGACCAGGAGTACCGAGTCGCCCGCCTGGGCGCCGCGCAGGCTCGCCGACAGCGCTCCCATCACCAGCGCGTCCGGAGCGAGGTGTCGCGAGACGTCGCGACCCATCGTCCGCCCGACCACATCGAGCGGCAAGATCGTGGTGCCCATCGGGTAGGCGAACCCTGACGGCGGTGCCTGTACCACGGCGTTGCCTCGATACAGACCCACCATGCCCACGCTCGCCGAGCGGCCGAACGCAACGGACGCTCCAGCGCCTCGTGCGGCCGCAATCGAACGCTCGGCGACATCGGCGCGGAGTTCGCCCGAGTTGTAGACGGTCACCACCTCGGATGCAACCGGGGTTGCCGGCACGGCGACTTGGGTTGCGGCGGCGGGACCGTTGATCGAATCCGACGACCCAAGTGCGACGACGGGCAGTCCGATCCCGAGCGCGAGCAGCACCCCGAGGACGATCTTGGTCGGTGCACGCACCCCTCAAGAGTACGGTCTGGTTCGATCGATCGGACGGCACTGCGCAACCGAACGCGCAGGGGTCCGATGGTTTGGATACCGTCCTGTCACCGTGAGCACCGACGATTCGACCGACACATCACCGACCGGGAGTGGACTCGCCGCCGAGAAGACCCGGCGGCTGGCGCAGCTCGACGACCTGCGAGCCGCAGGCGTCACCCCGTACCCGTATCGGTTCGATCGCACCCACACGGTGGCCGATGTTCGTGCGGGATGGGGCGAACTCGACGATGGCACCGAAACCGACGACGCCGTGGCGGTGGCGGGGCGGATCATGTTGTTGCGCGACTCCGGCAAGCTGGTGTTCGCCACGATCCGTGACCGTTCGGGTGACCTCCAGCTGTTCATCTCGAAAGCGGTCGTCGGCGACGAGGCGTTCGCCGCCATCAAACGGCTCGACCTCGGCGATTGGGTCGGCGTACACGGCACGGTGATGACCACTCGCAAGGGCGAGCTGTCGGTCAAGCCCGAGACGGTCGAACTGCTGGCGAAGGCGGTGCGGCCGCTGCCCGACAAGTGGCACGGACTCAGCGACGTCGACACCCGGTTCCGCCAACGCTACGCCGACCTGATCATGAACCCCGAGGCGCAACGGGCCTTCGAGATCCGTCACGAGATCATCGCCAGCTTCCGGCGCACGCTGCACGAGCGCGGGTTCATCGAGGTCGAGACCCCGGTGCTGCACGCCGAGGCCGGCGGCGCGCACGCCCGCCCGTTCACGACGCACCACAACACGCTCGACCTGCAGCTGTATCTGCGCATCGCGCTCGAGTTGCACCTGAAGCGGCTGATCGTCGGCGGGATGGAGCGGGTGTTCGAGATCGGGCGGATCTTCCGCAACGAGGGCATCTCCACGCGTCACAACCCCGAGTTCACGATGATGGAGCTCTACCAGGCGCTCGGCGACTGGAACGACGTGATGGACATCAGCGAGGTGCTGATCACCCAGGCGGCGCGAGATGCGATCGGTACCACCGTGATCTCGATCCGTGACCAGGACGTGGATCTCGCCGAACCGTGGCCGCGGGTGCGCATGGTCGATGCGGTGTCCGAGAAGATCGGCCGCACGGTCCATCCGAGTCAGCCGATCGACGAGCTGCGCACTCTCGCCGAGGAGCACGGCATTCGCTGGGAGGCCCGTTGGGGCGGCGGCAAGCTCGTCGAAGAGCTGTTCGAGGCCTTGTGCGAGGCCGACATCGTGCGCCCCACGTTCGTGACGGGCCATCCCACTGAGATTTCGCCGCTGGCGCGTGTCGACCGTGACGACCCATGGCTCACCGAGCGGTTCGAGATCTTCGTCGACTCGCGAGAACTGGGCAACGGTTACTCGGAGCTCAACGATCCCGTCGAGCAGCGGGCACGTTTCGAGGACGAGCAGGCGGCCAAGGATGCGGGCGACCACGAGGCGGGATCGGTCGACGAGGACTACATCCGGGCGCTCGAGTACGGCATGCCGCCGACCGGCGGGTTGGGCATCGGCATGGATCGTGTGGCCATGCTGTTGGCAGGCGTCGACTCGATCAAAGAAGTGATCCTGTTCCCGACACTGCGACCGGAGGTTTGGTAGATGGCACGGATGGCATGGGGCGCTGGCCTCGCGACGATCGCTGCGGACGGCTCGGTACTCGACACCTGGTTCCGCTGGTTGGGCTGGGGCGAGTACGGCGACGACGACTGCCCGACCGACGACATCGAGTCGCAGCTCGGCATGCGCGACACGACCGACGACGTCCGCAACGTCACGATCCGACCGGTGCGTCTGACCGTTGATGTCGACGAGGCGCCCGCATCGACGTCGGACGCCTACCTTCGTCTGCATCTGCTCTCGCACCGGCTGGCGGCACCGCGCACGCTCAACGTCGATGGCATCTTCGGTCAACTGACCAACGTGGCGTGGACCAGCATCGGTCCGGTCGCCGTGTCGGAGATCGATGACGTGCGGATGAAGCTGCGCACAGAGGGCCGAGTGATCACCGTGCACGGCCTCGACAAGTTCCCCCGCATGACCGACTACGTCATTCCGTCGGGCGTGCGCATCGCCGACGCCGACCGAGTGCGCCTCGGGGCGCATCTGGCCGAAGGCACCACGGTGATGCACGAGGGGTTCTGCAACTTCAACGCCGGCACGCTCGGCGTGTCGATGGTCGAAGGGCGGATCTCTGCTGGTGTGGTCGTCGGCGACGGCAGCGACATCGGCGGCGGCGCCTCGATCCAGGGGCACCCTGTCGGGTGGCGGCACGGAACAGATCACGATCGGCGAGCGGTGTCTCCTGGGCGCCAACGCCGGCATCGGCATCAGCCTGGGCGACGACTGCGTGGTCGAAGCGGGCCTCTACGTCACGGCGAGCACGCCCGTGCTCACGCCGCAGGGCGTGGTGAAGGCCCGCGAGCTGTCGGGTCAGGATCGGATGATGTTCATCCGCGACGGCCAGAGCGGCAAGGTCGTCGCCCGCGCCCGCCTCGGCAGCTGGGGCGCCCTCAATACCGACCTCCACACCAGCCAGTGACGATTACATCAGGGGTCAGACCCGCGATGTAATCGCGGCGGGATTACATCGCGGGTCTGACCCCTGATGTAATCGGTAGCGTTCCGGTGATGGGGAAGGCCGACGAGTTCGGGGAGCCGGTCGAGATCGACGCCGGCGCTCGGGCCGTGGCGATCACCAACCCGGACAAGGTGATGTTCCCATCGGTCGGGCCGGCGAAGGAGCCCCGCACCAAGCTCGACCTGGCCCGCTACTACGTGGCGGTCGGTGACGCGTTGATGCCGACGGTGCGGGATCGGCCCGTGCTGTTGGAGCGCTACCCGAACGGGGTGCGTGAGAAGTCGTTCTTCCAGAAGCGGATCCCGGACTCGGCCCCTGACTGGTTGGAGACCACGATGGTCGAGACGATCAACGGGACACCGTCGCGAGCGTTGGTGATCGCGGATCTCGCACACGTGCTGTGGGCCACGAACATGGGCGTGCTCGGCCTGCACGTCTGGCCGTTCCGAGCGTCGAAACCCGAGGATCCGACGAGATGCGCATCGACCTCGACCCCTCCCCTGGCGTCACGTTCGACATGGTCCGCGAGTCGGCCGGCCACGTTCGCGACCTGCTCGCCGAGTTGGGGATGATCGGGTTCCCGAAGACGACCGGCAGCAAGGGGATCCACGTGTACGTGCGCGTCGAGCCGGGTTGGGACTCGTTCGCCGTCCGCGGTGCCGTGGTCGCGCTCGGGCGCGAACTGTCCCGCCGCCATCCCGACCTGATCACCGACAAATGGTGGAAGGAGGAACGCGGCACACGTGTGTTCGTCGACTTCAACCAGAACGCGCCACACAAGAACATGTTCGGCGCGTGGTGCGCGCGACCCCGCGTCGGTGCCCAGGTGTCGACGCCGTTCGGTTGGGACGAGCTCGAATCGATCGATCCCGAGGCGATGACGATCGACACCGTGCCCACCCGGCTCGCCGAACGCGGCGATCCGTGGGAGCTGATGGACGACGCTCCGTGCTCGATCGTGCCGCTCGTCGAGCGCTTCGCCGCCGATCTCGCCGACGGGATCCCGGACGCGCCGTGGCCGCCGGTGTACCCGAAGATGCCGAACGAGGCACCCCGGGTGCAGCCGAGCAGGGCGCGGCGATCGGAAAGGTCGGCAACGCACTCGACACGGCGGACCGAATAGTCTTGGGCATCCGGCTTGCCTTGCGACCAGTATCGTCCCCGCAGTGTTGACGCGATTCGGTCGGTCCCTGGCCCTCCTCGCGCCTTTGTTCATCCTCGCCGTAGTCATGGCGTTGTTCCAGGGATGGCGTCTCGTCGGAGACAGTGCTCTGGAGGTAATCCGAGCTCGCGACGTACTTCAAAACGTCCCACTGCTCGGCGCCTACAGCCGGTATGGCTGGGCTCATCCCGGGCCCGCCATCTTCTTCATCTTCGCACTCCCCGCCCGCTGGTTCGGAAACCCGAGCGGTGCCGTCGTCGTCGTCGCGCTCATTTTCAAGTGGGCATGCCTATCACTCGGATGTGCCGCGCTCTGGCGCCGGGCAGGCCGAGGCGCGGCGTTCGCAGCCGCCGCAGCAGGGGCACTTCTGGTGGTCAATCTCTACGAAGGCATCTGGGCGGTGTGGAACCCGACGATGGCGGTTCCCGTTCTCTTCACGATTGTTCTGCTGTGTTCGTTCGCTGACGACTGGGAGTGGACCCTCCCGCTGGCGGCGGCCGGGTTGTCGATGATGATGCAGTTCCATATCGGGTACGCGGGCGCAGTCACAGTGCTCATCGCTGTACTTGCCTGGCGGGTCCGGCCAACTCGTCGAGCCGTCGGCGCGACTGCCGGGGTCGTGTTGATCACCTGGCTACTGCCCGTCATCGATCAATTTTCCGGCACGGGAAACATGCAGGATCTCGCCACATTCGCGCTGACCAACGACGAGGAGACCGTCGGGCTGCACCGTTCGCTCGGAATCGTCGCACGGGAGCTGTTGCCCATCGGGCCATGGATCGGTGGAAGCGAACCCACCGGGTTCTTCGGGGGCGTGACGCCGATCTCGACCATTTGGCTCCTCGTCCCGGCGGCTGGACTGGTGATGCTCGCCCGCGCCTCCAGGAATGCTGATCCGGCGATGCGAACCTTCGCAGTCACGCTCGGCGCTTTGAGCATCGTCAGCGTTCTCATGGTCTCGCGGATCACCGAAGAACCCTTTCCGTATCTGGTCATGTGGATTCGAGCGGTCGCCGCTCTGCTCTGGGGCGCGGTCGCATACATGGCATTCGTCTCACGGTCCGTCTCGAGGGCAGTTGGGTTGGCGGCGGCAATCGGCGCCATTGCAGTTGCCAGCGTGATGGTCATATCCGACCGGGTGGACACCTTCGAGTCGCGGGCAACCAGGGCGCTGGAGCAAGCAGCTCTCGACGCGATACCGGTCGGAAACCAGGTCGAGCTCGTCTTCACCGAGTTCTTCCCCGGCGCCGGAGAGGGGATCGCTCTCACGCTCGAGAGCCGCGGGCGCCACACGAAGATTTCGGTGGCGCCGGAGGATCGAGTACGCGTCGGCCGGATGTGGGGCGAACATCGCATCGTGGGCACCGAACATCTCGTGAAGCTGGCCTTCGCCAGAGACCAGGGCATCGACGAGTTGGTCGAGCAGGGCTGGACGCTCCTCGAGTACCATCGGGAAGGCGACATGAGGCAGGGCCTGCTCCTGCTCGAACCCACCAGGCCATGAGGGTCTACCCGACCGACAGATCCGGAGCCCTTGGGCTGGCCTCCGGCCCGTGTACCTCACACCGAGAGCAGACTGGCCCGTCGCACTATCGTTGCGCTGCGGCCGACGAGCGATTCGCGTCCGACCTCGCCGACGGGATTCCCGACGCGCCGTGGCCGCCCGTCTACCCAAAGATGCCGAACGAAACGCCGCGGGTGCAGCCGAGCCGGGCTCGTCAGCCGAGCGGCGACTGACGTGCCGAGGTCAGGACAGGAACTCGGCGGACCCGAGGTCCACCTCCATCTCCGGCGCGACCTCCCGATAGAAGCCAGCCTCTTTCTCATACAGGCCGCGCAGCAGCCCGACGTGCTTGAACCCCTCGTTAGCAGTCGACAACTTCGAGATCATCGACATGGTCGGACATATCCGATGACCAGCTTGGGCGAGCAGGCCGTCCTGTTCAGACGACGGGCACGGGTTCGATCGACACGTCGGCGGCCCGCCCGACCACGAACAGCCCGACGATCACGGCGCCGACGCCGAGCCAACCGAGCGGTGAGATCGTCTCGTCGAGCATCAGCGTGGCGAGCAACGCCGCCGTCAGCGGCTCGGCGAGCACCAACGTGACCGTGGTGGCCGACGTCAGGCGGTGCAACCCGTAGCCGAACAGCAGATACGCCAACCCCGTTGCGGCGATGCCCAGGTGCAGCGCCATCAGCGCGCCACTACCGGTCATGATCCACCCGAACGACTCGCGAACAGCGAGCAAGGCAACGACGACCGCGCCCACCGTGAAAGGAGCGGCGAGGGCGAGCGTCGACGCCACTCCCGAGCTCATCGTCGATTTCGCCGTCACCGAGTAGAGCGCGTACCCGGCTCCCGCAGCCAGCGCGAGCAGCAGCCCGATTCCATCGACGGTGCTGGACACTTCGGACGACTTGCTCGCTACGAGGACCACACCGCCGGCGACCGTCACGAGCGTCCCGACGAACCAGGCTGGGCCCGGACTGACCGCCCGCCACCACCACTCCATCACACCGGCGAAGAAGGGCCCTGAGCCGATGGCGACGACGGTTCCGACTGCCACGCCAGCGCGATCGACGGCGATGAGGAACGCTGGGGTGTAGACAGCAACGCCCACTCCGCCGATCGCCATCAGGCGCCAGTGCCGACGCAGCGTGGCCTGGATGTCGGCGAACGAGGTCCCGGAGATCGCGATCGCCAGCCAGAGCACCAGCGTGCCGACGGCGATGCGCTGCGCGCCGACGCCCAGTGGGGTTGCTGCATCGGGCCCGAGCGCTTGGGCCGTGCCTGCGGTCCCGAACAGCACGGCCGCGGTGAGAACGGCTCCGATCGGTCGAGTCGTCGCTGACACGGATCGTTTCTAGCGCCTCCCGCGTCGCCCTCATGCCGATCTCGAACGGAATGTAATTGTGCTCGCAAGTGTTCTCAGAACCATGACCACGAACTCCAGCGACCCGAAGATCGATGTACGTCGGGCTTCGGATCGTCCCGACACCAAGATCGGCTGGCTCGACTCGAAGCACTCGTTCAGCTTCGGACGCCACTACGACCCCGCCAACACCGGGCACGGACTGCTGCTCGTCAACAACGACGACATCGTGAGCGGCGGCTCCGGCTTCGACACGCACCCCCACCGCGACATGGAGATCGTCACCTGGGTGCTGTCGGGCGAGCTGGAGCACAAGGACTCCGAGCGCAACCGAGGCGTGCTCTATCCAGGTCTCGCCCAGCGCATGTCGGCCGGCACCGGCATCTGGCACAGCGAGATGAACAACTCGGGAACCGCCGACGTCCACTTCGTGCAGATGTGGGTCCCGCCGGACACCGAGTCGATCGATCCCGGCTACGAGCAGCTCGACATCAACGCCGAGCTCGCCCGGGGCGGCCTCGTGCCGATCGCTTCCGGAAAGGGTCACGACGCCGCCATCTCGATCCGCCAGCGCGGCGCCGTGCTCTGGGGCGGGCGCTTGCGTGCCGACGAGGTCGTCAGCGTCCCCGACGACCGTCACGTCCACGTGTTCGTACCGACGGGCTCGGCGACACTGGACGGCGCCGGATCACTTGCGACGGGAGACGCCGTTCGACTCACCGACGCCGGATCACCGACGCTGGCCGCAGGTCCCGACGGCGCCGAGGTGCTGATCTGGGCGACGGCGTGACATCCTGACGGACATGGACGCCACGAACGACGACGCTCGCTCGCGGCTCGACGACTTCTCCGACCTGGTGCGCTCACGACGCACCTCGATGTTCGTCGACCACGAGCGCGAGGTACCGCTCGAGGTGGTCGCCGAACTGTGTGGGCTCGCGACGTGGGCGCCCAACCACAAGAAGACGTGGCCATGGCGCTTCGCGGTGTTCACCGGCGACGGACGCGCGCGGCTCGGCGACACGATGGCCGACGAGATGGTGCGACTCGACTTCGGCGACGACGTCAAGCGGGCGAAGACCCGCACGAAGTACCTGCGGACGCCCGCCACGCTCGTGGTGGGGTGCTCACCGCACGACAACGACATGTTGCACGACGAGAACCGTGACGCCGTCGCCGCCGGCATCCAGAACCTCCTGCTCGGGGCGACTGCGTTGGGCCTGGCGAGCTTCTGGTCGACGCCGGCGATCACCCAGCCGCCCGCCGTGCTGGAGCTGTGCGGGTTCGAACCGGACGACCGCCTCATCGGCGTGATCTACCTCGGCTGGGCAACGCAGGATTGTCCCACGCCAGAGCGGCCGCAGCTCCCGATCACCCACATCTCCGCCTGACTTCCAGCTTCGACAACCGTCGGTTTTCGCCGATCGGGCCACTGGCCGCGACAATGAGGTCGTGAGCACGCAGCAGACGATCGTGACGCTCGACGTCGAAGGAGTGCTCGTGCCGGAGATCTGGATCGCGGTCGCCGAACGCACCGGCATCGAGGGGCTGCGCCGCACGACCCGCGACGAGCCCGACTACGACGTGCTGATGCGATACCGACTCGACCTGCTCGACGAGCACGGGCTCACGATGTCGCTCATCGAGGATGTGATCGCCGGGCTGGAACCGCTCGACGGCGCCCGGGCATTCCTCGACGAATTGCGCGAACGGACCCAGGTGATCCTGCTGTCGGACACATTCGAGCAGTTCGCCCGCCCGCTGATGCAGCAACTCGGCTGGCCGACCGTGCTGTGCCATCGCCTCGTCGTCGCAGACGATCGCATCATCGACTATCAGCTGCGCCAACCGAACCAGAAGCAGCACGCCGTCGAGGCGTTACGGGCGTTGAACTACCGGGTGATCGCCGCGGGCGACAGCTACAACGACACCACGATGCTCGGCGCCGCCGACCACGGGTATCTGTTCCACGCTCCAGCGAACGTGATCGCGGAGTTCCCGCAGTTCCCGGCGCTCGACACGTACGACGACCTCCGCGCCGCCATCGGCACGCACCTCTGACCGACCCCCGCAGGGCACCTTGGCCCTGGCATCGGGCCGGCTCGGGGATGAGATTGGACTCGTGCCGCAGGTCGCCGCGCCGCTCGGGCTGACGTCGAATGATGCGGCGCGTCGACTCGCCGACGTCGGCCCCAACACACTGCCGGAGGCGGCCGCCACACCGGTGTGGCGGCATCTCGTCGACCAGCTGACGCACTTCTTCGCGGCGATGCTGTGGGTGGCGGGGGTCCTCGCCATCATCGGAGGCCTGCCCGTGTTGGGCGTTGCCATCTTCGTCGTGATCGTCGTCAACGGGTTGTTTGCGTTTGCCCAGGAGTACCGGGCGGAGCAGGCGACGCAGAAGCTGCGCGATCTCCTGCCGCGCCAGGTGACGGTGGTGCGCGACGGGGTGCCGCTGCTGATCGACGCCGACGACGTGGTGCCCGATGACCTCGTGTTGCTCACCGACGGGGACCGTGTCGCAGCAGACATGCGATGCGTCGAGAGCCACGGCCTGCTCATCGACACCTCGACGCTGACCGGCGAGAGCGTGCCCGATGCCGTCGGTGTCGACGACGAGCTCCGCGCCGGCACCTATGTCGTGGAGGGCGAGGGACGCGCTGTCGTTCTGGCAACCGGAGCCGCTACAGAGTTCGCACGGATCGCTGTGCTGACGCAGGAAACGATCCGACCCGACACTCCTCTGACGAGAGAGTTGCACCGCCTCGTGCGGACGATTGCGATGATCGCGGTCGGAGCCGGCGCGGGATTCTTTCTGCTCACGCTGCTGCTCGACACGCCGCCATCGGACGGCTTCCTGTTCGCCATCGGCATCACCGTCGCACTGGTCCCCGAGGGGCTGTTGCCCACCGTGACGCTCTCGTTGGCGATCGGCGCGCAACGCATGGCGGCCGAACATGCGCTGGTTCGCCGCCTCGAATCCGTCGAGACGCTCGGCTCGACCACCTTCATCTGCACCGACAAGACCGGCACGCTCACCCAGAACCGGATGCGCATCGTCGAGGTGTGGACACCGAGGGGCAGTCTGCGGCGCGGCGGCGTCGGCTACGAACCCGACGGGGAGATCGAGCCACGTGACGGCGACCTCGTGGAACACGCGAGGACCGCTGCACTCGTGGCACGCGAGTGTTCGCACGGACGAGCCGTCCGCGGCGATGACGGGAAATGGGTCCCTCGAGGCGACCCGATGGAAGCCGCGATCGACTCGCTCGCGACGCAACTCGTCGGTGGACCGATCGTTCGCGAGGAAGCGTTGACGCGGTTCGCGTTCGACCCTCGGCGGCGGCGATCATCGGTCGTGACCGAACGCCGGGTCATGGTGAAAGGCGCTCCCGCTGCGGTGTTCGAGCGCTGCCGCCTGGATGGCACCATCGGCGACGCGGCGGCCGTCGCACTCGGCGATCTCTCCGAGCGCGGCCTCCGTGTCCTGGCCGTTGCCACCCGTCCGGTGATCGGACCGAATCCGACCACCGCGGACGACGCCGAACGAGACCTGGAACTCCTCGCGCTACTCGCCTTCGAAGACCCTCCGAGACCCGAGGCGCACGACGCGCTCGCAGCGTGTCGGGTGGCGGGAATCAAGGTGGCGATGATCACCGGCGACAGCGCTCAGACCGCAACGGCGATCGCCGACGAGACGGGGCTGCGTCCTACGGATGGTCTCGTGCTGATCGGCGCCGACCTGCCGGACGACGAGCAGGTGCTGGCCTCGCTCGTCGATCGTGACGGCGTGGTGATCGCCCGAGTGACACCCGAGGACAAGTTGCGCATCGCTCGGGCGCTGCAGTCACGAGGTCACGTCGTCGCGATGACCGGCGACGGGGTCAACGACGGCCCCGCATTGCGCGAGGCCGACATCGGGATCGCAATGGGTGCGAGCGGGAGTGATGTGGCCCGCGAGGCAGCCGATCTCGTGCTGCTCGACGACAACTTCGCCACGATCGTCGCTGCGGTCAAGCAGGGTCGGGCGACCTTCGCCAACGCCCGCCGGTTCCTGACCTATCACCTCACCGACAACGTGGCGGAGCTGACACCGTTCGCCATCTGGGCACTGTCGGGCGGCCGCTTCCCGCTGGCACTCGGCGTGCTGCAGATCCTGGCGCTCGACATCGGCACCGACACACTCTCGGCCGCAGCGCTCGGTGGCGAGCCGGCCGGACCGCACGTGATGACCCAGCCGCCCAGCTCAGGTCGACTGCTGAATCGCACGGTGGCCTACCGGGCGTTCGGTGTGCTCGGTCCCACCGAGGCGTTGTTCGAGATGACCGCGTTCGTGGTGGCGCTCTGGCTTGCCGGCTGGCGCATCGGCGACACGTTCCCGACCGGAGCGCCCTTGTATGCCGCATCTGGCGCCGCATTCATGACCGTCGTGATCGCACAGTCGGCAAACGCGTTCGCCTGTCGCAGCGCGCGCCGACCGGCCTGGCAGCTCGGCTGGCTCACGAACCGGTTCCTGATCGTGTCGGTGCTGATCGAAGTCGGGTTCGCGTTCGCCGTGATCGCGATTCCTGCGGCGGCCCGCCTCCTCGACCAGGACTGGCCGCCCGCAGAGACCTGGATCGTGATCGTCGCGTCGGCACCCGCCGTCTTGCTCGTCGACGCCGCGTGGAAGCGGGCGGTTCGCAAGCGGTCGTCAACAGCAGATTCGGGCGAGCCGCCGGTCGCTCCCGGATAATCATTTGTTCGTTTCCATCTTGTTTTACGATCGTACGTTTGCGGGAGTTCCGTCTCGATGTCGCCGAACGCACCCGTCTCCACGGCCCCGACGCGCCCGCCTCGCTGCTGCCACGCACCGACGCTCAACGCCGCTTCGATGCAATGGTGTCGATCTTCCGTCGCTCCGTGGCCGTCGCTCCCGGCGCCAAGCCACCGGCGCCGGTGGTCAACATCGCCATCGAACTCGGCCGCAAGCGGCGTCTCTTCACCGGATCCGCTCGCGAAGCCGTCCTCCTCATGGCCACCCGCTGCGACTTCCTCGGCTGCGACGTGCCGGGTGCCCACACTCAGATCGATCACCTCGACGAATGGGAACGCGACGGCGGCTCCACCGACCCGGTCAACGCAGGCCTGGGATGCGGTGGCCACAATCGGGCCAAACACCGCAAGTACACGGCCAAACGGCATCGCAACGGCACGGTTGTGTAGTACCGACGCGACGGAACCCCCATGCTGCCCGTCGGTCGACGCCACCCCGACGAACTACCGGACCCGCCCGGTCCACCGGAACTGGTCGACGAAACCGACGTCGAAGAACTCACTCGGCTGGCCCGAGCGCGAGTCGCCGCACTCCGCCCCGCCGCCTGAACTGGCCGCCTACGCTCGGCGCATGACGCAGGAGCCCTTCGACCCGGACGACGTCATCGAGCCGGACGGCAGCGCATCCACCGAGCAGGTCGAGTACTCCGAGGCCACGCACAGCGTCCTCACCCCGATGGGCCAGGTGGAGAGCTACGGCGACTTCGCTCGCGGACTCGGCGCTCGACGCATCAAGGTCGTCGGCGCGCTGTTCCTGCTCGCCGGCATCGCCGTGATCGTCGTCAGCGAGTTCTGATGCAGGCGACCGCGACCGCGTCGCTGCTCATTGCCGTGTCTCGTACTGCTCGACGCCGCGGAGCACCATCGGCAGGAGCAGGCCGACGAGCACCAGGATGCTGCCGCTGACGAAGATCGCCGAGCGCACACCGAACTGGTTGGCCAACAGCCCACCGACGAGCGCACCGAACGGCATGCCCAGGTACACGAGGAACCGGTAGCTGGCGCCGACTCGACCGAGCATCTCGTTGGGGATCAGCCGCTGACGCAGCGCGAGCGTCAAGACGTTCCACACCATCACCGACGCGAGTGACACCGCCGACAGCGCACCGACGAGGATCGGCGAGGAGGTCAATGCCATCAACCACGTCGACGCGCCTGACCCGACCACCGCGATCGGCAGCGTGCGCCGCAGCGGGAATCGCTTGAACCGAGGGGCGATCAGCGAGCCCGCGATGCCGCCGAGCGCTCCGGGCACGAGCAGCACGCCGTAGCCGAAGTCGGACAGCTCCAGAGTGTCGGTGGCGAAGATCACGAACACCGCGTTGCCGATGAACGACGCTGTGCCGAGCGCCGTCGACACCAGCGCGAGCGTGCGCAGCAACCGGTGGTTCCACAGCCAGCGGATCCCCTCGGCGAGGCTCTCGCGCATCGAGGGCAGTTCGACGCCCGACGGCGTCGGTGCCGCTGTGGGCCGATAACTGCCACTCATGAATCCCATCACCAGCGCAGCGCCGGCGAACGTCATTGCGTCGACACCGAATGGCGCCGCGATGGCGAGCCCGAAGAGCAACCCACCGAGCGGTGGACCAACCAGGTCGTTCATCGCCAGCTCGGTCGAGCCGAGGCGCCCGATCGCCCGTTCGAGATCGGGGCCGTCGACGGTCGCCGGCACCATTGCCATGCTCGAGCTGTCGACCACCGCCTCCGCCGACGCCAGCATCATGGCCACGAGGTAGATCACCACGATCGACACCCGATCGAACGCGATCGCCCCGACGAGCACCGCCATCACCGCGGCACGAGCGATGTCCAATCGCATCCGCAGGAGTCGCCGGTCGAACCGGTCAGCCCACGCGCCGCCGGGCAGAATGAAGAACAGCCACGGCAGACGCTGCGCCACCGTGACGCCGGCGATCAATCGGGGATCCGACGTGACCGACGTGGCGAGCAAAGGCATCGCCACCAGGCGGAGGCCGTCACCGAGGTTCGACAGCGCCGTGGCCGCCCAGAGCAGCCGGAAGTTGCGAGTGAGCGGCGTCCCGAACCGTCCGCGGCGAACGGCCGAGCGCACCGTTGCCGGCGCCGGGCGCTCGAACCCGCCGGTGTCCACGCCGAGCGATTCGAGTGCCCGGTCGATCTCGTCGAACGGGGAATTCGGGTCCGTCACGGGGTGTAGACGCCGAAAACCTCGCGCAATGCATCGCTGATCTCGCCGAGCGTGGCATCGACGCGCAACGCGTCCTTCATGCTGTACAACAGGTTGTCGGTTCCCTCCGCAGTGGCCTTGACCACCGCCAACGCCGACTCGACCGCAGCAGTGTCACGGTTGGCCTTGTAGGCCTTCAAGCGGGCGATCTGGTTGCCCTCGAGCTCGGGGTCGATCGGGAAGACCTTCGGCTCGGGCTCATCGTCCATCGTGAACTTGTTGACCCCGACAATGACGCGCTCGTCGTCGTCGATCGACTTCGTGTACTCGTAGGCGGCCTGCTCGATCTCGTCCATCTGGAAGCCGGACTCGATCGCCGTGACAGCGCCACCCATCTCGTCGATGCGTTCGATGTACTCCCACGCGAGGCGCTCGACCTCGTCGGTGAGCGACTCGACGAAGTACGAGCCGGCCAACGGGTCGGGCGTGTCGGCGACGCCGGACTCGTAGCCGATGACCTGCTGGGTGCGCAGCGCCATCCGTGCCGCCTCCTCGGTCGGCAGACTCAACGCCTCGTCGTAGCCGTTCGTGTGGAGGCTCTGGGTGCCGCCGAGGACCGAGGCCATCGCCTGCAGTGTGACGCGCATGATGTTGTTCATCGGCTGCTGTGCCGTCAGCGTCGAGCCGCCGGTCTGCGTATGGAAGCGCAACATCGACGACTTCGGATCCTTGGCGCCGAAGCGCTCGGTCATGATCGTGTGCCACATGCGCCGGCTGGCGCGGAACTTGGCGACCTCTTCGAAGAAGTTGTTGTGCCCGTTCCAGAAGAAGCTGAGTCGCGGCGCGAAGTCGTCGACGTCGAGGCCCGCATCGATCGCCGCCTGCACGTACGCAATCGCGTTGGCCAGCGTGAAGGCGATCTCCTGCACTGCGGTCGAGCCGGCCTCACGGATGTGGTAGCCGGAGATCGAGATCGTGTTCCAGTTCGGAACGTGCTTCGAGCAGTAGGCGAAGATGTCGGTGATGATCCGCATCGACGGCCGCGGCGGATACACGTAGGTGCCGCGGGCGATGTACTCCTTGAGCAGGTCGTTCTGGATCGTGCCGCCGATCTGGTCGCTCGACACGCCGTTCTCCTCGGCGACGAGTTCGTACATCAACAGCAGGATCGCCGCCGTCGAGTTGATCGTCATCGACGTGCTGACCTGGTCGAGTGGGAGGTCGGCGAGCAGCAGCCGCATGTCCTCCATCGAGTCGATGGCCACACCGACCTTGCCGACCTCGCCCTCGGCCCGACCGGCGTCGGAGTCGTAGCCCATCTGCGTCGGCAGGTCGAACGCACACGACAGGCCGGTCTGCCCGGCGTTCAGGAGAAACTTGAACCGCTCGTTCGTCGCCTCGGCGTTGCCGAACCCCGAGTACTGGCGCATCGTCCAGAGCCGCCCGGTGTACATCGAGCCGTAGACACCGCGGGTGTAGGGCGGCTTGCCGGGCGCACCGAGCTGCGTGGCCGGGTCCCAGCCGTCGAGGTCGGCGGCGTCGTAGAGCCGCTTGATCGGGATGCCCGAGTCGGTCTGCGGCAGGTCGTTCGCATCAGCCATGGCGCCGATCGTATTGCAGGCCGGGCGGCGGCACCTGATCCCGGTGCCTGAACGCCCGTAGTGCCACGATGACGGCATGAAGCTGTACCTGGCCGGACCGATGTTCACCCCTGCCGAGCGCACCTACATCGACGCGCTGGCCGATCGGCTCGAGGCAGCAGGGCACGAGTGCTTCGTTCCGCACCGCCAGCAGTTCGCTCCACTCGACGCCCCGACCGTGTTCGCCGTCGACAGTGCCGGGCTCCGGGACGCGGACGTCGTCGTCGCGTGGCTCGATGGACCGATGGTCGACGACGGCACGGCGTGCGAGATCGGCATCTTCACCGAACTCGTCCGCAACGATCCCGAACGCCATCGCGGCATCATCGGTCTGGCCACCGACTGGCGGATCTGGCGCAGCCGCGACTCTGGTGCGGCCGGAAATGGCATCAATTTCTTCGTCGGCGGAGCGATCGAGGCGTACGGCACGATCGCGTGGAGCATCGACGAGGTCGAGGCGACACTGCGTGGCTGGGCCGATCGATCGACACGGTGAGTCCCGCGCGGTACGGTCGAGGCACGACCCCTGAGGAGGCTCTCCATGGCATGGTTCCAGCGATTGCGACGACGACTGAAGAACCTCGCATCCGACGGTGACTACGCCGGCAGCCACGGCGGTGGTGGTGGCAGTGCCGAGCGCGACACTCGCAACGCCACGGCGCAGGGTGAAGCGCACGCATATCGCCCGGACCGCCAGGGCGGCGGCGACTGGAGCTGAATCGACGTCGTCAGGAGGTTGCGACGACGGCGACCTCCATCCGCCATTCCGGGCGGGCCAACGCCGGAACGGTGACCAGCGTCGACGCAGCACGGTGCCCACCGAGTGCTGCGTCGCGCGCAGCCATCACCTCAGCGAGGTCCTCACCGGCGACGACGTACGTGGTCACCGACACGATGTCGGTCGGCCCCATGTCGGCATCACGAAGCATCGCCGCGATGTTCGTCCACACGAGCGCGGCCTGATCGGCGAGCGCATCGGGCGTCGAACCGTCCGGTGCGACCGGCACCACGCCCGACGTGTGCAACCAGCGCGACGCACTCTCGGTGAGCACGGCATGGGCATAGTTCGCCGCCGGCGCGGCGATGTCAGCAGGGCGGATCTCGGCCATGGCGGCATCGTACGGCCCGAGACAGCGGCGCACGGCGAGAGTACGGTGGCCCCATGGCCATCACCGAAGACGCACTCACCGCCACCGCCGCGCCCGGCACGATCGACGGCATCGAGCTGACCGCGAAGACCGTCGGCCTCGACGGCATCCCATCGTTCGACAACGTCGAAGACGAGCGCCACTACCGCAAGAGCCATCTCGCCGGCGCGCTGCGCATCTTCGGCAAGTTCGGCTTCGGTGAGGGTGTCGCCGGCCACATCACCGTGCGCGACCCCGAGTATCCCGACATGTTCTGGGTGAACCCGTTCGGGATGAGCTTTCGCCACATCAAGCAGAGCGACCTGATCCTCGTCAACCACCAGGGCGAAGTGGTGTACGGCACGAAGCCGGTCAACCGTGCGGCGTTCGTGATCCACGCCGCAGTCCACGCAGCTCGGCCCGACGTCATCGCCGCGGCACACGCCCACTCGCCGTACGGCAAGTCCTTCAGCTCGCTCGGCATCCCGCTCGCGCCGCTCACGCAGGACGCTTGCATCTTCTACAAGGACCACCACGTGATCTCCGAGCAGGGTGGCGCCGTGGTGTTCGACATCGAGGCGGGCCGCGAGCTCGCCTCGAAGTTCCCCGACGGCAAGGCCGCGATCCACCAGAACCACGGGCTGTTCACCGTCGGCGAGACCGTCGACGAGGCCGCATTCTGGTTCATCTCGATGGAACGGTCGTGCCAGGCGCAGCTGATGGCGATGGCAGCCGGCGACCCGATCGAGATCCGCGACGAGTACGCCACCTACACCCAGCAGAACACCGGGTTCCACGCTGCAGGATGGTTCAGCTTCCAGCCGCTGTGGGACGAGATCGCCCACACCGATCCCGAACTGTTCGAGTAGCCCCTGTCCGGCTCCCCCACCGCCACCACATCGACGGGGCTGGTCACCCGCTGGCTGAACACCGCACAGCCCGAAGCGCTCTTCGTCTTGTCGGCGGTCGCCCAGTACGTGGGCGCCGTCATCGCCGTCGGCCTGTTCGATCAGGTCGAGCCACGCACGGTCGCCTGGTTCCGGGTGATCGGCGCTGCGATCGCTGTGGTCGCCGTCTCGCGGCCCTGGCGACAGCGCTGGAGCCGTTCGGATCTCATCGCAGCGGCCGCATTCGGCATCGCCACCGCACTGATGAACCTGTTCTTCTACTTGGCGATCGATCGCATCGACCTCGGCAAGGCGGTGACGATCGAGTTCATCGGCCCCATCGCCGTCGCCGCCGTCGCCACCCGATCGGCGCGCAACGCAGTGGCGCTGCTGTTCGCCGTCGCCGGCGTCGTCGTGCTCGGCGGTGGCGAGATCGAGGGCAATGCGATCGGCCTGCTCTTCATCTTCCTCGCGTCGGCGATGTGGGCGGCCTACATCGTGATCGGGTCACGTGTCGCACGGCTCGACCGAGGCGTGGCCGGGCTCGGTATCGGCCTGGCGATCGGTGCGTTGGCAATCGCACCCGTGGGGGCACCGGGAAGCATCGACGTGTGGACGTCGGCGCGCCTGCTGGCGTTGTGTCTGCTGGTCGGCGTGTTCTCGAACGCCATCGGCTACGGCATCGATCAGTTCACGATGCGGCGCATCCCGATCCGCCGCTTCTCACTGCTGCTCGCCCTCCTGCCGGTGACCGCAGCGTTCATCGGATGGCTCGTGCTCGACCAGCAGCCGTCCACCATCGAGATGATCGGCATCGGCCTCGTGCTGGTCGGCGTGATCGTCCAAGAACGTGAAGAGCTCGCTCCCCTCGAAGCCGAAGTGCTCACCGAACCCAGCTGAGCCTCACACGGATGTCAGACTCGCCGGATGAACGACACCGGCTTCCCGTTCGACGACACGCAGGACTTCGATGACACCGAGCGGGGGTTCATCGCCAAGGCGACGACCCGGCAGATCACCGCCGCCGATGGTCGTGTCGTCTGGGATCTCGACGCCTATCGCTTCCTCGACGAACCAGCCACCGACACCGCTCACCCGAGCCTGTGGCGTCAGGGACAGCTGCTGATTCGCGACGGCCTCTTCGAGGTGGTGCCGGGCATCTATCAGCTGCGCGGCTTCGACCTGTCGGTGATGAGCGTGATCGAAGGTGACACCGGCGTGATCGTGATCGACCCGCTGATCAGCAAGGAGACCGCTGCAGCGGCGTGGGCCCTGTACCAGGAGCACCGCGGCCCGCGCACGGTGGTGGCGATGATCTACACGCATTCGCACATCGACCACTTCGGCGGCGTCAAGGGCGTGATCGACGAGGCCGACGTCGACGCCGGGCGGATCTCGGTCATCGCTCCGGAGGGCTTCATGGAGGAGGCCGTCGCCGAGAACGTGTTCGTCGGCACGGCGATGGGTCGCCGGTCGGACTTCATGTACGGCGCCGCGCTGCCCAAGGGGCCGGACGGCCAGATCGGATGCGGGCTCGGCCAGACGACCTCGACCGGCGAACCGACACTCATCCCACCGACGATCGACATCACCACGACCGGCCAGGAGCTCACGATCGACGGCGTGCGGATCGTGTTCCAGGTGACGCCGGGGACCGAAGCGCCGGCGGAGATGAACTTCTACTTCCCCGACCACAAGGCGTTGTGCACCGCGGAGAACACGTCGCACACGCTGCACAACATCGTCACGCTGCGCGGGGCACAGGTGCGCGATGCCCGACGCTGGGCGGCCTACCTCACCGAGACGATCGACCTGTGGGGCGACGACCTCGACGTGGTGTTCGCATCACACCACTGGCCCACCTGGGGCCGTGAGCGGGCGGTCGAGTTCCTGGCGATGCAGCGCGACATGTACGCCTACCTGCACGACCAGACGCTGCGGCTGATGAACCTCGGCTACGTCGGCGCCGAGATCGCCGAGATGCTCGAGATGCCACCGGCGCTCGCCGAGCAGTGGCACACCCACGGCTACTACGGCTCGGTCAGCCACAACGTGAAGGCCGTCTACCAGCGGTACCTCGGCTGGTACGACGGCAACCCCGCACACCTGTGGCCCCATCCCCCGGTGGCCGCCGCCGAGCGCTACGTCGCCGCGATGGGCGGCGCCGATGCCGCCGTCGCTCACGCTCGGACCGCGTTCGACGAGGGGGACCTGCGGTGGGCGGTCGAGGTGTTGAACCATGTGCTGTTCGCCGACGAGCACCACGCCGGCGCTCGCGCACTCCAGGCCGATGCGTTCGAGAAGATCGCATTCGGCGCCGAGAACGGCACCTGGCGCAACGTGTTCCTCGTCGGCGCGAAGGAACTCCGCGACGGCCAGCCTGCGACGGCGGCGAACCGTGGCGCCCCCGACCTGCTCGGTGCGCTGACCGTCGAACAGATGCTGTCGAGCATCGCCATCCGCATCGATGGACCCCAGGCGTGGGACCTCCACGTGGTGTTGTCGTTCGTGATCACCGACCTCGACGAGACGTACGTGTTCGAACTCCGCAATGGCGTCGCCAACCACCGACGCACCGATGCCCCCGCCGAGGGGAGTACGACGCTGGCGTTGGCGCGCCGGTCGCTGATCGAACTGTTCACGGGCCGACTCGACTTCGGCGAAGGGCTCGGCGATGGCCGGATCGTGCTCGACGGCGACCCGACCGCGCTGGGCACACTCGTGTCGGTGATCGGCAAGGTCGAACGCAACTTCCCGATCGTCACGCCGTGACGCGTCAGCGGCCGATCAGTGTGACAGCCCGGGTGCGCAGAGGCCGTCGAGTTCCTTGATCTCGATGCGGTCTCGGTTGGCGTAGGTGACCTCATTGGCCGGGTCGGGCTTCAGGTTGAAGACGCGGAACTCCATGTCGTTGGTGTCGACGGTGAGGATGCGTCCGATCAACGGTTCGCCGAGGCCGAGGATGACCTTGATCGTCTCGAGCGCCTGGATCGACCCGATGATGCCGGGCAGCACGCCGAGCACACCTGCCTCGGCGCAGCTCGGAGCGAGTTCGGCGGGAGGCGGCTGCGGCACCATGTCGCGATACGTCGGCCCCTGCGTCGGGTGGAACACGCTGACCATGCCCTCGAAGCGGAAGATCGAGCCGTGCACCACCGGGATGCCGAGCTTCACGCTCGCGTCGTTGAGCAGGTAGCGGCTCGGGAAGTTGTCGGCGCCGTCGACGATCACGTCGTAGCCGGAGATGATGTCGATGATGTTCGACGCGTCGAGACGGGTGTCGTAGGTGACCACGTCGACGTCGGGGTTGAGCATGGTCAAGGTCTTCTTGGCCGAGTCGACCTTGCGATCGCCGATGCGGTCGATGTTGTGCAGGATCTGGCGTTGCAGGTTCGACGAGTCGACTTCGTCCATGTCGACGATGCCGATCGTGCCGACACCTGCCGCGGCGAGGTACAGCGCCGCGGGCGAGCCGAGGCCACCGGCACCCAGCATCAGCACCTTGGCGCCGAGCAACTTCGTCTGCCCTTCGACGCCCACCTCGGGCAGCAGCAGGTGACGCTTGTACCTGTTGGTCTGCTCCGGCGTGAGCGTCGCCGGCGTGGTCCACGCACGACCTTCGTCCTTCCAGCGGCCGAAACCACCGGCCATCGACTCGACGTCGGTGTAGCCGAGCTCGGCGAGCGTCTTCGCAGCGAACGCCGACCGCACGCCACCGGCGCAATAGACGACGATCGGGGCCGACTTGTCGGCGATCCGGTTCTCGATCTGCGCTTCGAGGTGGCCACGCGGGATGTGGATCGCTCCCGGCAGTGCTCCCTCGTCGTACTCGTCGGGTTCGCGCACGTCGAGTACGAGCGCGCCCGCCTCGATCTGCGCCGCGGCGCCCTCGGGGTCGATCTCGCGGATCTCGGACTTCGCGGCGGCGAGCAGGTCTCGGAACGTTGCCATGCCCGAAAGCCTACCGAGTCGGTCAGGATTCGAAACCGGTCCTATCGACGCGCTCGGCGGGACGGGAGGCGACGCGTCCCGACGGTCGAGGAACCTCGTGAGTGGGGCAGGCAGCGCGGCCGGCCGGTCGCCCCAGTCGTAGACCACCGCGGACTTGGCGGCGACGTCGTGCAGCGCCCGCCGGCGACGATCGACGAGCGCCATGAGCGCTCCGATACCGAACAGCAGGAAACTGAACGGGAGGACCAACGTGCGGATCGCCGCTGCGCCAGGACTCAGCGGCTGACCGTCGCTACGAATCACCTTGATGCCTGCGAGCGCCTGGGAGACCGTCCGACCGGTGAGCGCTTGAGACAGCCAGAAGTAGACGAAGCCGTAGAGGACGAGCAACACGGGGGCGACCCACGCTCCGCTGGGATCGACGGTCGCTCCGAACAGCACGTCGACGAGGTAGACGATGCCGGCGAGCAGCAGCGTGAACGTCGACGAGATCAGGAACACGTCGAGTCCAAGCGCCCCGATGCGCGAGATCGGCCCGGCGTAGCGACCGCTCATGGTCGATTCGTCGTCGTCGAGCGCATCGTGTCCGTCGGCCAGCGGCGGTCCCGACGGCAGCGAGGCGTAGTCGCGGCGCAGCAGCCGGTTCGTGGCGCGCATCGCGATCTCGTCGACACCGACGATCTGGCGGCGGAGAAGATCGGTGAACCTCCCCATCACACCCTTGGTGCTCTGGGCCACGATCGCGTCGATGTCGAGCGACGCTGCGATGGCATCGACGTCGACGCGTGCCACCACACGGTCGACGTCGATCCGATCCGCAGCGGCGTCGAGGTCGACCCGCGCAACGACGCGCTCGACGTCGACCTGATCGACGATGGCATCCAGATCCACTCGCGCAATGATCCGGTCGACGTCGACTCGATCGACGATGGCGTCCACGTCGAGCCGACCGATCAGGCGGTCGAGGTCGATGCGATCGAGGACGGCGTCGAGATCCAATCGATCGAGCAGGGCATCGACGTCGAGCCGCGCCACGAGTGCATTCACGTCGATGCGGTCGAGCAGCGCGTTGACGTCGATGCGATCGACCAGATCGTCGGGATCGACCGCGTCGGCGACCACAGGCACAACAGCGGACGCAATCGCGTCGAACGGGCGCTGCAAGACGCCCCGACGCCGGCTGCGTTCGCCCATGACTGAAGCGTACCCACGCTCGCGGTGCGTTCCGCCCGGGTTGCTACCGTGCCGGCGTGTCCTCGACGACCGCGACTCGCGCGGATCCAACCGACGACCGGTTCACGTCGCAGGACTGGGGCCTCTTCCTCGCCGTTGCCGGAATCTGGGGTTCGTCGTTCCTGTTCATCGACATCGGCCTCGATGCGCTCCCACCCGGCGTGATCACGCTCATGCGAGTCGGTCTCGGCGCCCTGGCACTCGCCATGCTCCCCCGCCGACACATCACGATCCGGCCGGAGGATCGGCTGCGACTGGTCACGCTCTCGGTCGTGTGGGTGGCTGTGCCGTTCACGCTGTTCCCGATCGCCGAGCAGCACATCAGCTCGGCCGTCGCCGGCCTGCTCAACGGGGGCACGCCGATCTTCGCAGCGATCTTCGCCATGGTGCTGCTTCGCCAGCCGACACGAGGAGCACAGTTACTCGGCATTGCCGTCGGCTTCGTCGGCGTCGTCTTCGTCAGCCTGCCCTCGATCGGCGAAGGATCGAGCGAGACATTCGGCGTCGTCCTGGTCGTGCTCGCCACCGTCTGCTACGGCTTCGCCGTCACGTTGGCCGGGCCGATGCAGCAGCGCTACGGGTCGGTCAACCTGATGGCCAAGGTGCTTGCGCTCGCCACGCTCTGGACGGCACCCTACGGCCTCTGGCAGATCGACGAGGCGAGCTGGGAGATCGGGCCCGTGCTTGCCGTGGTCGTGCTCGGTGTGGTCGGCACCGGGATCGCGTTCGCGCTGATGGGCACGCTCGTCGGTCGGGTCGGATCAACTCGTGCGTCGTTCATCACGTACCTGATCCCCGTCGTGGCACTCGTGCTCGGCGTGGTGTTCCGCGACGACGAGGTGTTCGTCCTGGAGCTGATCGGCGTGGCGTTCGTGATCGGCGGGGCCATTCTCGCGAGCCGCCGAACCTCGATCAGGTCGACACCGTGATGTCACCTGCGATCGTGTCGCCCTGATCGTCGACGGCGGTGACCGCGAACGTGAACTCGGTGCCGGCGAACAGCGCCATGACACCAGTCGTGCCGTTCGGGTCGAGCGAGCCGTCGGCTTCCGCCACCAGCACGACTGGGCCGACCTGATCGTTCTCCATCAGCACTTCAGAGCCGGGCTCCAACCCGCTGCCGCTGAACGTGATCTGACCGTCGCCACCCTCGGCGCAGACCTCGCCCGAGTCACTCGACAGGCACACCGCATCGCCTCCCGAGCCGCAGCCGGACGCGACGACCAGCGCCGCAGCGCCGATCACCAAGCGCCGACGCATCATGCGATCAACTCCGGCAGGATCTCGCCGATCTGGCCGACGAGGAGCCAGTCGGCGTAGCGGTCCATGGCGGTCTCGTCGCCGTTGACGATGATCACCCGCGCTCCGGCGGCCTTGGCCCTCGGCACGCAGTTGGCGGCGGGGAAGACACTGAGGGTGGAGCCGACTGCGAGCATCACATCGCATTCGTCGCTGACCGTCATCGCCCGGTCGATCACCTCGGGCACGAGCGCTTGGCCGAAGCTGATCGTGTCGCTCTTGAGGATCCCGCCGCACTCGAGACATGCCGGATCGGCGTCGCCGGCGCGGACACGCTCGAGCGCCTGATCCATCGGGCGACGGTCGTCACAGTCCCAGCACCGGGTGAACCACACCGTGCCGTGGACCTCGATCACCTTGTCCGGCGCGTTGCCGGCCTTCTGGTGCAGCCCGTCGATGTTCTGCGTGACCAGTCCGTGCAGCTGGCTGCGACGTTCCAACTCGACGATCGCGGCGTGTCCCCGGTTGGGTTCGGCGGTCCACGCCGGTGTGGTCAGCCGGTTCTGCCAGGCGGCCCGGCGCACCTCGGGATCGCCGAGGTAGAAATTGATGTCCGACGCCTTCTCGGCCGCCGGGTTCTTCGTCCACAGGCCGTTCGGGCCACGGAAGTCGGGGATCCCGGAGTCGGTGGAGATTCCTGCGCCCGTGAGCACCACGATGCGCTGGGCGTCGGCGATGACCTGGCGCGCAGCCTGCAGAAGATCCGACGACATCCCCGCAACTGTGCAACCCGCGAGGTCGTTTCGGCAACTCGGATCGATATCATTCCGAGTAATCAACTCTCTAGAAAGGGTCTTTCACAATGGGTCTGTTCGATGCGATCAAGGGTCTCCTCGGTGGCGACGGCCTGCAGGGCGTCTTGGAATCGACGGGTCTGGGCGAGCACGTCGAGGGCTTTCTCGGCGAGGGCAGCGCGCTGGCCGAGAACTTCGGCGTCGACCTGGGCCAGGCAACCGAGTCGCTCGGCCTCGACGGCGTTGCCGACTCGCTCCCGGGCCTCACCGACATCGCCCCCTGACCGCCGAAAGGGGTTCAGCAGGGGTTCAGGTGATGGCGGCGAGGGCGGCGGCGAAGACCTCGGTGTGACGGTCGACGTCGGTGTCGGTGTGCGCCGGCGACAGCAACGCCATGTTGTGGAACGGCGTCATCAGGATCCCCCGGTTGAGCGCCCACAGGTGCATGAACGCGTCGAGTTCGTCGTCGACCGCGGCTGCGGCGTCGGCGCCATTGGTCGGCAGCGGACAGAACCAGTACTCGGCACGACATCCGAGTTGCTGCACCGACCATGCCAGCCCGTGCTCCTCGATCGCCCCCGCCACCCCCTCCGTCCATCGGGTCGCGAGCGGGATCATCCGCTCGTAGTCCGCGTCGAGCAGCGTCGTCGACAGCGTGGCCCGGATCGCTGCGGTGGCCATGGCGCTGCCGGCCAACGTGCCGCCAACTCCCCCGACATCCGCGTCGTGGCCGTGCAGCGCTGGATCGAGCGTCGCCGCGATCTCGTCGGTCACGCCATAGGTCGCCACCGGAAACCCGCCACCGATCGGCTTGCCGATCACGACCATGTCCGGGTCGAGTCCCCACGCCTGCGTGCATCCGCCGGGACCGGCCGAGATCGTGTGCGTCTCGTCGATGATCAGCAGCACGCCGTGACGCCGGGTGATCTCGCGCACGGCATCGTGGTAGCCGGGCTGGGGCAGCACGATGCCGATGTTGGTGAGCGCCGGCTCGAGCAGCAGCGCGGCGACGTCACCGTGGGCGAGCGCAGCGTCGAGGGCATCGAGATCGTTGAACGGGACGACGCGCGTCGTCACGGCCGGATCGACCTGCGGGCCGATCGCACCAGGGCGACTCGTCACCTCACCATTCGGACCGAGGATCGCGAGCGTCTCGTCGACGGTCCCGTGGTAGCACCAGTCCATCACGGCGATCTTGGGCCGGCCCGTCAGGTGGCGGGCGAAGCGCAACACGAACCGGTTGGCGTCGGTCGCCGACGTGGTCAGCTGCCACTTGGCCATCCCGAAACGCCGATGCAGTTCGTCGGCGACCCACGCTGCGTCCTCGCTCGGCAACATCGTCGTCGACTGTCCAACGGCCGCCGCCAGTCCACCGCGACCGTGGCCGGTCATGGCGCCGGTGTCACCGAGGCAGAAGTCGACGTACTCGATGCCGTCGACGTCGACGAAGCCGGCACCGTGCGCCGACGCGACGTGCACCGGGAACGCTCCCGGCCAGCGGGTCATCCACGGCATCGGCACGCCGGCCAGCAGGTGTCGGCGACCCGCCTCGGCAAGCTCCGCCGACCGAGGGTGCAGCTCGACGAACCGCAGCTGCTCGCGTTCCATCTGCTGCGAAAGACGCTCTCGCTCGAAGTCCGGGTCACGGTTCACCGCCCGACGGTAGCCTCGGCACCATGTCCGCACAGGTGCTCAGCGAAGCCGCGCGTCGTCGCACGTTCGCGATCATCAGCCACCCCGACGCGGGCAAGACCACCCTGACGGAGAAATTCCTGCTCTATGCGGGAGCGATCACGTCGGGCGGCGCGGTGAAGGCCCACGAGGGGCGACGGGCGGCCACCTCCGACTGGATGGACATGGAGCAGAAGCGCGGGATCTCGATCTCGTCGACCGCGCTCAACTTCCCGTATCGCGACCACGAACTCAACCTGCTCGACACCCCTGGTCACCGCGACTTCTCCGAGGACACGTACCGCGTGCTCGCCGCCGTCGACGCCGTGGTGATGGTGCTCGACTCGGCCAAGGGCATCGAGCCGCAGACCCTCAAGCTGTTCGAGGTGTGTCGCTCGCGCAACCTGCCGGTGATCACGTTCCTCAACAAGCTCGATCGACCGGGCATGGAACCGCTGGAACTGCTCGACCAGATCGAGGCCCAGATCGGGCTCCGCCCGACACCCGCCACGTGGCCAGTCGGTTCGTTCGGCGACCTGCGTGGCGTGATCGATCGCCGCACCGACATCTTCACCCGGTTCACTCGCACCGCGCGCGGCAGCCAGATCGCCCCCGAGGAGGACGTACCCGCCGATCGCGCCGCCTCCGAAGAGGGCTCGGCGTGGACGAAGAGCACCGAAGAGACCGAGCTGCTCAGCGCAATGGAGGCCGACGTCGACATGCCGTCGTTCCTCGCCGGCGAATCGACACCCGTGTTCGCCGGTTCTGCGCTGACGAACTTCGGTGTACGGCATCTGCTCGACGCGATCGTCGATCTCGCCCCGGCGCCATCGCCGCGACTCGACGTCGACGACAAGCCCCGCCACCTCGACGAGCCGTGCTCGGCGTTCGTGTTCAAGGTGCAAGCCAACATGGACCGCAACCACCGTGACCGCATCGCGTTCGCCCGCATCTGTTCGGGCAAGTTCGATCGCGGCATGGTGATGACGTGCGAGCGCACCGCCAAACCGTTCGCCACCAAGTACGCATCCACCGTGTTCGGCGCCGAGCGCACCACCGTCGACGAAGCCTTCCCCGGCGACGTCGTCGGCCTCGTGAACGCAACCGGGCTGAACCTCGGCGACACGCTCTACGACGACACCGGGCCCACGGTGAAGTTCCCGCCGATCCCCGCGTTCGCCCCCGAGGTGTTCGCCACGGCACGGCCGCTCGACACCGGTAAGACCAAGCAGTTCCGCAAGGGCCTCGACCAGCTCAACGAAGAGGGCGTCGTCCAGGTCCTCAAGGACCCCGACTGGGGTGATGCCTCGCCGGTGCTCGCCGCTGTCGGTCAGCTGCAGTTCGACGTGTTCGCGAACCGTCTCGACATCGAGTTCAACGCACCGATCGAGATCCTGTCGGCGCCGTATCAGGCGATCCGGTTGACCGACAAGGTCTCTGCGGACGCACTGCGCGAGAAGCCCGGCGTTCGGATCCTCGCCCGCCTCGACGGTCACCTCGTCGCACTGTTCGAGAACAAGTACGCGCTCGCCCGCATCGAGCAGAACGAGCCCGAGCTCATGCTCGACCACATCATCGCCGGCTGACGTACTCGGTCGGTACGGTCAAGGGCATGGAATCACGAGCCGTGCGTCTCCGAACCATCATCACCGCGGCGGTGATCGCGGTCGTGCTTGCGGCGTGCGGCAGCGATGGTCCGGCTGCCAACCTGGCCTCGGCCACCATCGATGGAGGTGCAGCGGCCGCACCGACTGACGCACCGGCGGCGCCCGAGGCACCGGTGGCCACCGAGGCACCCGCCGAGCCGGCGCAACCGCAGCCCGTCGAACCCGAAACACCCGTCGCGACCGAACCAGCACCGGTCGCCCCAGCGCCAGATTCGGAGTCGGCCGACGACGGGAACGACTGGCTCCTCCCCCTTCTGATCATCGCCGGTCTGATCCTGGTCGCCGTCGTCGTCGGCGGCCTCCTGTCGCGGTCCAGGAAGTCGACGCCCGCCCCGATCGCCGCGCCGCAGGCAACTGCGACAACGCCGTCACCACAATCACCGCAGTCATCGCTGCTCAGCACGTCGCAGTGGATCACCGATCAGCTCTCGTTGGAGTTGATGGCGGCACCACCGACCGATGCCCTGCAGCGGTGGTCGGTGGAACGTAGCCGCCTCGACAACGTCGCCATCGGCGCACAGCAGCAGTTCCTCGCGGGCCAGGACCCCAACTGGCAGCAGCTCGCGCAGGCGATGTCCGCGCTCGCGGCGTCCATCGACACGAGCCTCGCACTGCGGGCCCAGATCCCACCGAACGCCCAGCTGATCAGCGAGTCGATCGGCGTCGTCAACGGCCATCGCACCACCCTGCATCAGCTGATCGCTGTGCTGCTCTCCACGATCAGTCGCTGAACGATCACCAGTCGATCACCACGAGCCGGAGCTCCCGCCGCCGCCTCCGCCGCCGACGCCGCCACCCCCGCCGCTCCCACTCGAACTCGACGGCGCCGTGCGCGACGACGAGAACGCCGAGCCGGCGGAGTACAGCACGAGTGGTCCGCTGAGCGCGGTCTGTGGGTCGGGGATGTTCGACGCCTTGACCGCCTTCGACCAGGCCTCGGCCGCGCCCAGCGCCACCGCCCACGCGCTGTACTCACGAACGAGGCCGTGCTCCCACGCCCAGTCGACGTGACGGCCCTCGCTGGCCGCGAGGAAGCGCCGGAACGACTCCGTCCTCAACGCCAGGGCCGACCCGGTCGCCGAGCGGGAGGCGAACATCGGCCGGTAGACGATGGCAGCGACCACGAGCGGAACGAGTAGGCCGGCGATCACGGCGAGCCCGGGCGATGCCAGCACCTGCCAGAACACCTCCGTCGTGGCCAGGACCACGAGGGCCACGAGCGCCGCCGCGACACACAGCACGGCCACGGCGGCACCGATCACCTTCGTCGGTGTCGTCACCCGTCCGCCGGGCCCGCCGCGCGTCCACCAACCGGCGTTCGACGCGAATCCCAGTTGCTCGGAGCGGATCGCATTCCACGTGGCGGTGAACTCCTTGTCGTAGGTCCCCAACTCGACGAGGTCGCCCTGTGCGAACAGCCGATGGAGATGCCCGAGGTCGACGGCACTGAGCCGCGTCGTGTCCGGACCCGGGGTGAGCCGCACGGCGCCGTCGTCATCGGTCGCGACGATCGCGCCGTCGGCGATCATCTCGGAGAACCAGGCGGCGACCGACTCGTCGTCGACGGCCTCGCGCAGGACCACGGCTCCCTGCCACGGTTCGAGTCCGCGCGGCGGGGCGAACTCGATGGTTGCCAACTCGGCGAGACGAGAATCGGGCACGCGGTACGTCGCCACATCGAGCCGACGCGTCCGATCGCCCGGTACGGGCAGCTCGCCGAAGGCCGCTTCTGCGGCGCCGCCGGCGAGGACGGTGTTGCTTCCCGCGGCACGACCGACCAGGAACACGAGCGCCGCTGAGGCCAGGCCGAGCGGGATCATCACGAGCCCGAGCGGTCGGAACCCGCTCCAGATCGCACCGGGTGAGTCCGGAATCGTCGGCAGGGTCGGCGTCGTCAGCGAGACGATCGCACCGCTGACCGTGATGCCGTCGCCCGGGGCGAGCGGTTCGATCACGGCGACGAGGTTGTCGAACTCCCCACGTTCGAACTCACAGCCGCCGAGCGCTTCGCGAGCGCCGGTCAGGCACACGATCGGGTCGAAGTCGAATCCGGTGAGGACCACCTCGAACCGTTGCGTCTCGAGGGTCTCGTCGTTGCCGATGATGTCGAGGTCGAAACGTCCACTCGTGACGTTGGCGTCCGGCAGCCGGTACTCGAGCACGTAGCGGTGTCGACCGGTGAACGTGACGTCGGGGTCGCCGATGCGGATCCTCGTGTCGCCGCCGATCACCACCACGTCGAGCTGTGGATTGGCATCCGGCGACGACGCGGTCACGTCGGTGGGCATCCCGAAGTCGTTGGGGATGATCCGCTGGTACCCGCGACGCTCGGTCACGCCGAAGTCGATGTCGACGACTTCGCGGATCCAGACGCCATCCGCGCCGTCAGGCCACACCGTGACCTGCTTCGCGTCGAAGTGCTCCGGACGGATCAGCGATTCGTCGCCGGCACCGATCACCCCGAACCCGGCGAGCAACGCCATGAACACGATCGACAACCCGACGATGACGTGTTGCCAGACGGACACCTTGCGCAGCATCGAGCCAGTCTGGTTCCTCTCCGGTCGATCCAGCGCCCACTGTTGCGTCACCGACTCCTCCCCAGCAGTTCCCATGTGAGGGAGGCCCCATGTCCGAGATCCCACCACCGGCGGCGCTCGTCGGATCGATCACCGTGCGACCCTGGATCGACCCCGTGGTCGACGACGACGGGTTCGATCCGAGATCGAGGTATGTCGAAGTCTTCTGGTTGGGCGTGCTCGGCCCGACTGCAACCTGGCTCTTGCGGCGACTCGTGGCGGGACTCGAACGATCACCGGACGGCTACGAGCTGGACCTGCACGCCACCGCCCAGGCCATGGGTCTCAGCTACACGAGTGGTCGAACGTCACCGTTCAGCAAGGCGCTGCAACGGTGTGTGATGTTCGGTCTCGCCCACCCGATCGACGGCGGGCTGGCGGTGCGCCGACGTGTCCCGCCGATCAGTTTCCGCCACCTGCGACGAATGCCCGAGTCGGTACAGGCCGCCCACGCCGACTGGCTCGGCACCTCGATCGGGGTCGACGAGCTGACACGAGCCCATCGATTGGCGACCACGATGCTCGACCTCGGCGACGACTCGACGGCGATCGAACACCATCTCGTGGCGCTCGGCGTATCGGACGCCGTCGCCGCGGAAGTCGCCGACAACGCCTTCCGGATCAACCAGGCGAGCTGAGCAACCGTGTCAGCTCAGCGTCGGTCTCGGCGTGCGGTTCGTCGCCGACATCCGCCTGCAATCGCGCCAACTCGGCCTGCAGCTCCAACGCGATCGAGCGGTACGCAGGATCGGAGATCACGTTGTGGAGTTCGTGCGGATCGGCGACGAGATCGAACAACTCCCATTCCGGTGCGACGGCCGGTTCTCGGGCGCCCAACTGCCCGAGCGGGTCGTTGTAGTAGCCGATCAGCTTGTGCGTTCGGGTGCGCACGCCGTAGTGGGCGGGCACGCGGTGGATCCCGTCGTCGTGCATCCAGTACCGGTAGTACATCGACTGCTGCCAGTCGTCGGGCGCCGCTCCGGCGAGCAACGGCGCGAAGCTCGCGCCCTGCATCTCGGCCGGTACATCGACGCCGGCGAGGTCGAGGAAGGTGGGCGCGAAGTCGACGTTGACGACGATGTCGTCGCACACCGAGCCGGCGTCGACCATCGCCGGGTACCGCACGAGCAGTGGCATCGCGACCGACTCCTCGTACATCATCCGCTTGTCGAACCAGCCGTGGTCGCCGAGGAAGAACCCCTGGTCGGAGGTGTAGACCACGATGGTGTTCTCGGCGAGACCGTTGTCGTCGAGCCAGTCGAGCATCCGGCCGACGTTGTCGTCGATCGAGGCGATCGTTCGGAGGTAGTCCTTGATGTAGCGCTGGTAGCGCCACCGGACCTCCTCGTCCTCGCTCATGCCCGGCGGCACCGTCGCCTTGAGGTCGATGACCGGGTCGAGGTCCATGATCCGCATGCGCATCGCCTGGACCACCTCGGCGCGGCCCTCGTGATCGTCGAACAGCGTGTCGGGTTCGGGGATGTCGATGTCGTCGAAGAGCGAGAAGTGCTTGCGCGACGGCTCCCACGATCGGTGCGGCGCCTTGTGATGGCACATCAGCGCAAAGGGACGATCCGGCTCGCGCCGGTCGAGCCAGCGAAGGCAGTCGTCGGTGATCAGATCGGTGACGTAACCGCCGCGTTCGACGATCGTGTGGCCGCGCCCGTCCTCGCGAGGCTGGAGCATCACCGGGTTGTGGTAGTGCCCCTGGCCAGGCAGGACACGCCAACGGTCGAATCCGGTCGGGTCGTGTTCGGGGCCGTGGCCGAGGTGCCACTTGCCGAACATGGCGGTCTGGTAGCCGGCCGCCTGCAACCGCTTCGGATAGGTGTCGAGCCGGTTGTCCATCGGTGTGATCAGTGTCGTGACGCCGTTGACGTGGTTGTAGGTGCCGGTCAGGATCGACGCCCGGCTCGGCGTGCAGATCGAGTTGGTGCAGAAGCACGAATCGAAGCGCATGCCCTCGGCCGCGATCCGGTCGAGGTTCGGTGTGTCGTTGAGCACCGGCCGCCCGGTCGCCCGGCTGTACGCCGAGATGGCATGAGCAGCGTGATCGTCGCTCATGATGAACAGCAGGTTCGGGCGACCTGCCGTCGTGGACGTCATTGCGGCGGGGTGAAGTTCGACGCGAGATCGATCAACAGCCGTGTGCCGAATCCGGTGGCGCCCTTGGCGTAGATGCCGTCGTCGGCAGCCACCATCATCGGGCCGGCGATGTCGAGGTGGGCCCACGGGACGTCACCGACGAACTCGCTCAGGAAGATCGACGCGGTCATCGTGCCGCCGTACGGGCCACCGATGTTCTTCATGTCGGCAACGACCGAGTCGAGCAGCTTGCGGTACCGCTTCGATGCCAGCGGCAGTTGCCAGATCGGCTCGTCGGTTGCGTCGGACCGCTCGATCAGCTGGTCGACCAGCGTCTGGCTCGTGCCGAGCACCGGCGCGATGCTCTCACCGAGCGCAACCAGGGCGGCACCGGTGAGCGTGGCGATGTCGACGATGGCGTCGGGCGCTTCCTCGACAGCGAGTGACAGACCGTCGGCGAGCACGAGGCGCCCCTCGGCGTCGGTGTTGTGGATCTCGACGGTCTTGCCGTTGCGCATCGTGAGGACGTCGCCGAGCTTCAGGGCACTGCCAGACGGCATGTTGTCGGTACACATCAGCCAGGCGGTCACCTTGGTCTTGACCCGCAAGTCCTTCAGGACGCTCATCGTGGCGAGCACTGCGGCGGCACCGGACATGTCCATCTTCATGTTCTGGTGGAACACGTCGTGGCCCTTGAGCGAGATGCCGCCCGAGTCGTACATGATCCCCTTGCCGACGAGCGCCAGGTGCCCCGTGGGGTTCTTCGGCGACCATGTCAGCTTGACCATGCGCGGCGGTTCGGTCGAGCCCCGGTTGACGCCGAGGAGGCCGCCGCAGCCCATCTGTTCGAGTTGATCCTTGTTGAACACCTCGACGTGCAGCCCCGCTGCCGAACCGATGTCGACCGCCTTGGCGGCGAGGTCCTTCGCATTGAGATACGTCGGAGGGGTGTTGGCGAGCTCGCGAGCGAACGCGGCGGCAGCGGCAACGATCGTCCCGCGCTCGGCGCCCTTGGCAACGTCCTTGGCGCGCTTGTCGCCGGCGACGAGTGTGAGGCCGACGAGTCGCGACGCATTCGACGGCTCGTTCTTGAGTCCCGTGTAGCGGTACGAGGCGAGCAGTACACCTTCGGTCACGGCTTGGGCCGCGTCCTTGGCGTCGACACCGTCGACATCGGCGAGGTTCGTGGCGAGCTGCGCGTGCTTCGATGCCGCCCGCGCGAACGCTGCTGCCGCTGAGCGCAGACCTGCAGCGTCGATCGCTCCCGGGTCACCCACACCAACGGCGACGGCCAACCCATCGCTGCCCGGAACCGTGAGCACCTGGCCGGGCTTGCCCTCGAATCCGTTCGCCTCCAGCGCCGCCCGACTCAGCCCGAGCTGACGAGCGACGGCACCTTTCGTGCCGACCGCCCAGCCCACAGCGGTGGCTGCCTTCGGAGCGGAGCGGGCCGTCGAGACGGCGACGGCGGACACGGTTGCACTGGCGTCGGTCATGGCGCACAGTCTGGCGCACAACTCACCCGCACGACACATGCACTGTTGCCCTGGGCAGCTCAACCGGTCTAGGTTCGAGGGCAGGTGACCACAAGGTTGCCGTCAGGTGAACAACAGCATCGCTGGGATCGGCGAGGCGGATGGGGGAACCTATGCGAACGACCACACGACGGGCATTGGTGCCATTGGTGGCGCTTGCGCTGCTGGGGGCAGCGTGCACGAGCGACGACAACGATTCGGGCGGCGACACGTCACCCGAGGCAACCGATGGGCCCGAGGAGACCACGGCGCCCGAGGAGACGACCGCACCCGACGACACCGTCGAAGTCGTGCAGGCGGAGGAGTCGACCCTCGACGCCGTCCAGTCAGCAGGGGTGTTCCGGTGCGGCACCCGTAATGACCTGCCCGGCTTCGCCACGCTCGACGACGCCGGCGAACACGTGGGCTTCGACTCCGACTTCTGTCGGGTGATCGCCGCCGCCGTGCTCGGTGACGCAACCGCGGTGGAGATGGTCGACCTCGAGACCGCCGACCGGTTCACCGCACTCCAGTCCGGCGAGGTGGATGCGCTCGTGCGCAACACCACCTGGACCGCGACCCGCGACGGCGCCGAAGGCGCCACCTTCATGCAGCCGAACTTCTACGACGGCCAGGGCATGATGGTCGCCGCCGACAGCGGTTTCACCTCGATTGCCGACATGGACGGCGTGATCGTCTGCGTCGCCCAGGGCACCACGACCGAGGGCAACGCCGCCGCCGAGGCCGCCCGCTTGGGTGTTACCTGGGAGGTGCGTCCGTTCGAGAACGTCGACCTCATCCAGGAGGCGTTCATCGCCGGCCAGTGCGATGGTTGGTCGTCCGACACCAGCCAGTTGACCGGCCTCCGGTCGACCTACCCAGACGGCCCCGATGCCCTGACGATCCTGCCCGAGGTCTTCTCCAAGGAGCCCCTCGCTCCGGCAGTCGCCGACGGTGACACCGCATGGGCGCAGGCAGTGAACTGGGCGATTCTCGCCACGATCGCTGCTGAGGAGTTCGGAATCACTTCGGAGAACATCGACACGTTTGCCGACACCGAGGACATCAACATCCAGCGATTCCTCGGCCTCACCGTCGACGGCGATGCCGTGCTCGATCCGGGTCTCGGACTGCCGACCGACTACGCCTACCAGGTGGTCAAGCAGGTCGGGAACTACGGCGAGATCTACGCTGAGCATCTCGCACCGCTCGGACTCGAGCGTGGCGTCAACGCCCAGTGGAGCGACGGCGGTCTGATGTACGCACCTCCGTACCGCTGAGCCAAATGCTCGTTGAGCACTTGCGGTCATGGGGCCGGCCCGATCACCGGTCGGCCCCGTGACCGCAACGGTCACGTCTCGGGTTCCGTTCTGGCGGAACGTCAACGTTCTCAAGTGGGTGGCCCAACTGGTCGTGGTGGCCGGCGCGGTCGCCGTCGTCATCTGGTTGTACGGCAACTACACCGAGAACGCGTCCCGCCAGAACATCCCGACCAACCTCGACTTCCTCGACAATCCGGCGGCGTTCCAGATCACCGGGAACTCGCTGTCGCAGAGCGCACCAGTGCGCGATGCGCTCGTCCAGGGACTCCTGAACACGCTGCGGGTGTCGGTGGTGGCGATCGTCGCCGCCACGGTGCTCGGAACGCTGATCGGCATCGGCAGGCTGTCGTCGAACTGGATCGTCAAGAAGCTGGCGGCGGTCTACGTCGAGGCGGTCCGCAACATCCCGCTCGCGCTCTTCCTCACCGCCAGCGTGCTGGTGGTCGTGCTCGGTGTGTTCCCGCAGATCACCGACGCTTGGGACCTCGCCGGCCTCGCGATCATCTCCAACCGTGGGGTCGCGGTGGCTTGGTACCAGGGTTCTGGCGCTGGGCTCCTGCTGATGCTCGCCGTCGGCGCCCTCGTCTGGTACGGCGTGGCTCGATGGCGATCCAGCGTGTCGGACAGGACAGGTGCGCTGCCGCGGTCCGGGCTCTGGGGCGGTGCGGCGTTCGTGATCGTGCTCGTGCTGGGGTGGACCCTGTTGGGCTACTCGTACACCCTGCCAGCGGTGGAGGGACGAGCGACCGCTGGCGGCATCAGGATCGACCCGTCGTTCTTCGCACTGTTCCTCGCGCTGACGATCTACACCGCGAGCCACATCGCCGAGATCGTCCGCGGGTCGATTCAGGCAGTCCCGCTCGGCCAGGGTGAAGCTGCAGATGCGGTCGCGCTGAGCGGCTTCCAACGCATGTGGTACATCATCCTCCCGCAAGCGATGCGGATCGGGATCCCACCGATCGGCAACCAGTACCTGAACCTGATCAAGAACTCATCGCTCGGCGCGGCGATCGGGTACTACGACCTCACCCTGGTCGCGCAGACCACCGTCGGCAACGGCTCACCCGCCGTCCCCGTCTTCTTCCTCACGATGACCGTGTACATCTGCATCTCGCTCGTGGTGTCCGCACTGGTCAACGTCGCCAACCGTCGCATGATGCTGGTGGAACGATGAACCGCGGCCCCATCGCAACGTGGCTCCACTACAACCTGTTCCGCACCAGGCGCGATGCCGTCTTGACCGTCGTGTTCGGCTCGTTGGCGATCTGGCTCCTGTACAAGACGATCAGCTTCATCTTCGTCACCGGTCGTTGGACGATCATCGAGGTCAACCTGCGCCTGCTGATGATCGGTCGGTACCCGGAGGTGCACGAGCTGCGCCTCGCTGTCACCGTGGTGGTGCTCGCGGCCTGGGGTGGCCTGCTCGCCGGATTCATGCGGGGCCGCCAGGTCAGGGCAGGACGCGTGACCGCGGCCGACTCCAAACTCACTGCGACCCGGGTCCTCGACCTGGTCGAGCGACTCTGGCTCCCTCTCGCGGTCACAGTGCTGATCCTCGTGCTCGCCGGCACGTCGGGACCGTGGATCACCGCCGGCCTCGCCGCAGTCGCCGCGATCGTCGGGCGACTGATCGGGCCGTTCCTCGGGCGCGTTCGCATGAACGCTGTGGCCGCAGCCGTCACCGTCATCGTCTTCGCCGCGATCCCGATCGCGATGTACTACTACGTGGTCACCGCCGTCGGGTTCGACGGATGGGGCGGCTTCATGCTGAACCTGTTCCTGGCCATCTGCTCGATCGTGCTCTGCTACCCGTTCGGTGTGCTGTTGGCTTTGGGGCGACGGTCGGAGCTTCCGTTGGTCCGCCTCGTCTGCACCACCTACATCGAACTGATCCGTGGCGCACCGCTGTTCGTACTGCTGCTGCTCGCGAACGTCGCACTCGGATTCTTCGTCCCCGACACCCTCGCCCCAGCCACCTCGACACGAGCGATCGTGGTGTTCACCTTGTTCACGGCTGCATACATGGCCGAGATCATCCGCGGTGGCCTGCAGTCGATCCCGCGCGGCCAGATCGAGGCGGCGAAGGCGGTGGGGCTCTCGCCGGTCCGGCAGATGGGGTACATCGTGCTGCCGCAAGCGCTCCGCAACGTGATCCCAGCGCAGATCGGTCAGCTGATCAGCCTGTTCAAGGACACGACGCTCGCCGGGATCGCGATGGGCCTCTTCGAGCTGCTGCAGGTGTCCGGGGCGATCACCGCGCAGCCGGAGTTCCGTGGCCAAGGTTTGATCGCCGAGACACTCACGTTCGCCGCACTCATGTTCTGGGTCGTGGCCTACACAATGAGCCGAGAGAGCCAACGCCTCGAGAAACGACTGGGAGTGGGAAGCCGATGACCGAAGACCAGAAGACTCCCGGGGACGCACCGGTGTTCGCCGACGCAACAGCCATCTCAGGCGACGTCATGATCGAAATCAGCGGCGTCGACAAGTACTTCGGCGACTTCCAGGCGCTGAAGAACATCAATCTGCGCGTCGGCACCCAAGAGGTGGTCGTCGTCATCGGGCCATCGGGCTCGGGCAAGTCGACCCTGATCCGATGCATCAACCGCCTCGAGGAACACGACGCCGGCCGCATCGTCGTCGACGGCACGGAACTGTCGAACGACATCCGCAACATCCAGGAGATCCGCCGCGAGACGGGCATGGTGTTCCAGTCGTTCAACCTCTTCCCGCACCTCACCGTGCTCGACAACATCACGCTTGCACCGCGCAAGGTGCGGCGGATGCCGAAGGCGAAGGCCGAGGCGCTCGGCATGGATCTGCTCGAGATGGTGAAGATCCCCGAGCAGGCGAGTAAGTATCCCGGCCAGATGTCGGGCGGACAGCAGCAGCGGGTGGCGATTGCGCGTGCGTTGGCGATGAGCCCGAAGGTGATGTTGTTCGACGAGCCGACGTCGGCGCTCGACCCCGAGATGATCGGCGAGGTACTCGACACGATGAAGGACCTGGCGCGATCGGGCATGACGATGATCGTCGTCACCCACGAGATGGGGTTCGCTCGCGAGGTCGCCGATCGCGTCGTGTTCATGGCCGATGGCCAGATCGTCGAGGTCGGCACGCCGGAGCATTTCTTCGAGAATCCGAGCGAGGAACGCACGAAGCTGTTCCTCTCGCAAATTCTCTGAGAGTTCACATCTGCACGGTGCCGGTGTTCGCCAGGGCTCTGCCACAATCTGCGCCGTGACCGACACCGACGACACGCCCGAGGCCGCACCCGAGAAGTCATCGAAGCGATGGATCAAGTGGGTGGTCATCGGCGTCGTGGTCGCCGTCGT
>CAVUJG010000022.1:0-147914 GCA_963741755.1 Ilumatobacteraceae bacterium
GTTCGCCGATCCGGGTCGCTGATCGCGAGGGGCACGTATGGAGTGAGGCCGATGTGGCTCATGGCACACCATTGTCGTCGCTCTTTCACACGTTGCGTGCACGCGGTAGCTTGCAATTCGTCATTCGAGCGGACAGGGGTTGACAAATGAGTGGTGGCCGGAATTTCATCGCCGTGCTGTGCGGAGCCATGTTGATTGCAACCGTGCCGGTGCCGGCGGAGGCGACCACCACGACGTCACCCGCAACGCCGAAGAGCCGTTTCGTGTGCTACGAGTACGCGCAACCGTCCGACAAGAACCCGGTGGCATTCCGCTTCGGGACGATCCCGAAGCCGGGAAGCACGATCATCCGAGTGGGAAAGATGACGCCGGGTTCGGTGCGGGTGCCGTTCGCTCCGACGAATCCGACGGAGACCTCCGAGTCCGCCCCCACCGATCTCACGACGTCCGCTGACTTCTCGCTGGCATCGGGCAGCGAAATCCGCTCCTACTCGCCACGCTACGAGATCTCCACGCTGGGAGTGACGGGCAACATCGTGTGGAGCAACGGCGGCACTGCAACGGCCAGTACAACTGGCAGGTGAACAACTCCGGAAACAACCGGAGCAAGTGCCCCGATGCTCCTGTCGCACCCGCACCACCGCCCGTCCAGGGGACCTCGGTCTGCTACGAACCCGACGGGTTCCGCTTCGGCGTGCTGCCGGCGACCGGCGGGACCGTCGGACCGGTCGGCGGGATGACGCCGGTCGAGCTCCCTCGCCCCTTCCTCCCTGTCGACGTGGCCACCGTCACCAACTCGACCCCGGTCGACTTCGCCGCGGTTGCCGCTCTGGAGCGCGGGTCGACCGATGGCACCCGCTACTGGTCGGCGGTGTATCCGACGACGTCGGTCGGCGCCACCTGGACCAACGGGACCACCATCGTGAGTGCATCCGGTACCGGCGATGCGTGCCGGAAGGTGCTCGACGGCGGCACCACCACGGTGTCCGATCCCAGTCCCGACGCCGCTGACGGCGTGAACATCAACGACATCCCGGCATCGGCGCTGCCCGCCGACGTGCTGTTCGCCTCGGCCGTGGGCGGCGATGCTGTCCGTGACGCCGGCAGAGCCCGCTTCATCGGCCGAGCCCGCTTCATCGCCAACGGCGACGATCCGGCCACCATCGGCCGAGCGCGCTTCATCGCCGATCTCATCGGCCGGGCTCGCTCCATCGACGACCCGAACCTGATCGGTCGAGCACGTTTCATCGACGCCGAAACCGTCAGCCGTGCCCGCTTCATCGGCGCCGAGACCATCGGTCGCGCCCGTTTCATCGCCGAAACAATCAGCCGAGCGCGCTCATCGGCGACGCAACGCTCACGGGCCGGGCCCGATTCATGGCGGCGTGCCACTGTCGTCGCTGCAGCCGCCCGCCGACTTCACGACGGATCCTGCGACGCAACTGACCTGGGACGACGTCCTCGTCGACACGGCGTTCGCCGGCGTGCCCACGAACAGCGTGCTGTTCTCGGACCTCGCTGCGCTCTGCGGATCGGCGGACGGGAGTGACCCGGCGTCGCTCGTGCCGTTCTGCGAGGCCTCGATCTTCGACCTCGACCTCGACAACCAGATCCTCGGCGAACTGAGCCTCTTCTCACTCCTGTTCGGCGAGACGACCTCGACGGGATCCCGCTGCCGGACGGCGCCACGTGGTGCACTGGGCCGGCGTCGGCGATCTGCACGGAACTCGGTGTCGGGGAGGACCAACTGACCGTGCTCGACCTCGATGTCGGCGGCGTCGACATCGGCTCACCATCGGACGCGATCCTCGCATCCGACGTCACCTTCGCACCGGAGTCGTTCATCGGCGCGCTGCAGGCCGACCCGGAGGACACAACGGCGCCTTCGAACCGCTGCCCGGCGAATCGGTCGAGGACTACGTGTTGACCCTGCTCAACCCGGATGCGTTCCCGTGGTCGCAGATCGACGTCCGCGGCCTCGACCTGTTCCGGTTCGCCCACGGAGAGGCGACGTCGGTGTCGACGTCGTGGACGAGCAACGGTGACTCCTCCGACACCACGGTCACGCTCGCACTGCCGGCCGGTTTCGAGATCGACACACCGACGGCAACGGTCACCGTCGACGGCGTGCCGCAGACCGTGCAGCCGACGGCGGTCGACGACGCTGCGCGCACGATCACGTTCGCCGGGCCGTTCAGTGCCTTCGGCGCGACCTCGACATTCGCCGCACAGATCGTTCCGGTCGGTGTCGTTGCGCCCACGGGCACCGGCACCGTCGTGGTGGCGTCCAACGGCGTCAACCTCGCTCCATCGAGCTTCGCTGTCGCTGCGGCTCCGGCGGTTCCGGGCCCGCTCAAGCTGGACACCCTCTACCTGCAGGACGCCATCGACCTCCAACTCGACGACGCTCGACGCCTCACCTCGTCGTACGAATTCGACCTGTCAAGCGGCTTTCCGACCGGCAGTCGATTCTCGGTGTCGGTGTTCGACATCGACCCCACGGGCGACCTCGACCTGAGTCTCTTCGCCGACGTGCCCGGCGCGCTGCCGGAGAGCGACCTGACCTTCGCCGAGCAGGCCGAGGTCGCCGGCCGGGCGCGGTTCATCGGCCAGGCCCGGAACATCGGCCAGGTCCAACCGCTCGACGTGGACACCGCCGGCCGCGCCCGGTTCATCGATGCCGACGGTGCCGCGACGTCCACGCAGGAAGCAGCGCCCGAGTCTCGCGAAGACCCCGATCACCGAGTCGCCATTCGGCCCCCTCGCCGCCATCTCGTCCAATCGGGACAGCGATCCCGAGTACGTCGAGGCGATCGTCAACCAGGCGAAGAAGTTCCAGGCAGCGTCGCCGGCTACAACGCCGAACCCGCCGGTGGCGTGCTCCTCGCGCGTGCTCAGGCTGCACCCCGGAGAAACCGAGTGCGGCGTACTCGGGCGCGGGGCTGAACGCCACGATCACCCCTAGCGCCACACCAGCAGAACCCGCGACGCTGATCCTGGTCAACCCGGCGGGCCCGACCCCGGCGAACCTCGGGGCCTTCGCCTCGAATCCCAAGGTGAACGGCCTGATCGCATCGGTCGTGCCGAACGTCGACTGGCGAACGGGATCGACGTCGCCGATCGTCGCCAACGCCGTCGTTGCCGACATCGCCGCCTTCGTGCGGGCCCAGTTGGACGCGAATCCCACGCTCGCCAATGTCGTGATCGTGGGCGACCACTCGGCGCTGCCTCATGCGGCTATCCCCGAAACCGTCGACATCGGCAAGGAGTACACCTACGCCAACGAGGTCGGCGGCGACAATGGCACGGTTGCTGCGCTCAGCGCCGGCTACCTCTTCTCCGATGCCACCTACGGCGATCTCGACCCGGTGCTCTACGCGGGGCAGCCGGTCTACATCGAAGACCTCGGAACGTCCCGCCTCGTCGAGACGGCTGCGCAGATCGAGGCCCAACTCGCCCGCTTCCTCGACCCGAACGGCGATGGATCGTCCACGGACGCCGGCGTCCTCGACCCCGACACTGCGCTGATCGCCGGGTACGACTTCCTCGTCGACAACGCCGAGGCGATCGACGCCGAACTGTCCGGCACCGAGAACGAGACGCTAATCTCGAGACCTGGACCGCCGGTGACCTCACGAGGGCTCTGGCCAAGCAGCCCGACCTGGTGTCGGTGAACGCACACGCCGATCACTCGCGGTTCCTCACCGCTGCGGGCGACCTCGCCTACCGCGAGGGTGGCACCCCCGATCCGGGCGAATCGGTCGACGTGACCGTCGCCGGCCAGATCCCGACGCCGAAGCCGGGCAGTTTCCACTTCACCGTGGGTTGCCACGCCGGACTCAGCGTGCCCGACTGGATCGATGGCGGCGCTGCCGATCGTCCTGGTGACTGGCCCGATTCCTCGGCAAGGATCAGGTGATCTATCTCGCGAACACCGGCTACGGCTACGGCGACAGCGAAGAGGTCGCCTACTCCGAGGCGCTGTTCACCTACGTCGCCGATGCCATCGGTCGCGGCGACGTCACGATCGGCGAAGCGGTCATCAGGCCAAGGCCAAGTTTCGTGGGCCGGCTCAACGAACGCGATCTCGTATGACTTCAAGGCGGTCCAGCAGCCCGTGCTGTATGGCCTGCCGATGTGGAGGTGCCCGCCCAGGCGGATGTCGCCCGGCCGGCATCGCCGGGCGCACCCCAGATCCCCGCCGCCGATCTGGTGCCTGCCGGGCGGGACTCCCGCCAACGCACCGATCAGCGAGACCTATCGTGGCGGACCTACGGGCCCGGCGACGGCCCGGATTCCGGTGCCTTCCGTTCGATCGTCGGCGACGTCGAAGTGAAGAACGGCTATCCGGTCGTCGCCGGACGACGTCGACGTCACCGCACCCGATCCGGAGGCCCTCGTCGCTCGCGGCGCGATCATCGAGCGCCTCGAAGGCGTCGACGTGTCCGGCGCCAATGTGTCGTTCGCCTCCATCGACATCGGCGACGCAGCCGATGACCCGGTCAACATCCCCGACACCGTCTTCTACCCGACGGCATCCAGGCCGTCACCTCGGTGGCAGGGTCCGTGGTGACCAATGACGCACCGCAGGACCGGGTCGTGCTCTACCCGGCCCAGTACAGCCGGTCCGACGGTGGCGACGGCCGAGTGACGCTGTTCGACCGGATGGACGAACGGTGTACTACGCCCCGATCGTCGACGGTGTGCTCGAGGACACCCGAGCGCCCGAGATCGTGCAGAGCACCGCCAGCCCGGTGCCCGGGGCTGTGTTGTTCCGGGTGATCACCGATGCCGACGACGTCGTCCCGGCGTCGTCCGTATCTCGACGGGACCGAGTGGCGCAAGGTCGAGTTGGAGAAGTCGGCGCTCGACCCACGCGAGTGGATCGGCCAACTCGCGAACCCGCTCACCTCTGACGGCAGCTACGACATCGCCCTGCTCGACAGCGGCGCCAACGTCGGCACCAGCCGGTTCAAGGGAACCGGCTACGTCGCCCAAGTCGGCAGCCTGCCCCCACCGCAACTGTCATCGCACGCACCGAGCCCCCCGCACCGGAAGCGCCGGTCACCGTGGTCGACGACGAGTGGACGGCCGATCCCGTCGAGGTGAACCTCGTCGGTCAGCCCGAAGCGACGACCGGTTGGGACGTGAAGGTCGAGCAACTGACCTCGTCGTCCCCGGAGACGTTCACGCCGATCGACGCCGGCGTCGACGGCACCACGGTGAATCTGTCCAGCGACGGCGTCTTCCGTGTCACCTACACCCGCGGCGACGATGCCGTTCTGATCCGCACGATCCGCATCGACGCGACGGCGCCGACCGTCACGTTCGCCGATGTGCAGGTCGTGTTCCCCGGCGAGCCGGTGCAGCCGGCATCGCCGGTGTGCACCGACGTCCCGGCTCCAGGGGCGGTCGAATCCTCGGGTCTGGCCGGCGACTGCGTGATCACGTCCGCACCTGGCGAGGCGACCACGGCGATCGCCACAGACGCCGTCGGCAACACCAGCGAACCGCAGACCCAGACGCTGGTGACGGTGTCCGGCGACGGCTATTCGGTCACCAGCGAGTGGTTCAACGGCGGCACCGCGGCGCCGGTGGTGATCGTCACCACCACGGGGTCCGACCCGGTCGTCACCACGGTGAACGGCACCCCGATCACCGGCCCGATCACCGGCGACGGGATCTTCACGGTCGACGTCGAGCTGGACGGTGTGTCGCTGATCGAGCCGTTCGAGATCAAGATCGACGGCACCGATCCCGTGATCGGCACGGCCGGACTGGCACTGTCGTTCACCGTCGGTCAGACCCCCGGTCTCGTGTCATGCGCCGCCACCGATGCGACGTCCGGTCTCGCCGGAACCTGCCAGGTGACCACGACCATCGACACCTCGACGGCAACCACCGGCCCGGTCCCGATCATCGCCCGGGCGGTCGACGTGGCGGGCAACGCCACGACCGCGCAGATCGGTACCTACACGGTCACTGCTGCCTACGTTGCAAGCGGGTACTTCCCCGGCCGACCGCCGACGACCTACACGAAGCCGTGGTGGAACAAGAACCCGACCGTGCCGATCAAGCCGGGTCTGTCGACGTACCCGAGCAGCGTCACCGGCTCCGCGCCGAACACCGACGTCGTGCGGATCACCGTCACGGGGTTGAACAGCGCAAACTCGACGACCTTCTGCAACAGCAGTGATGCCGGTGCAGGAACGTGGACGGGCAGCCGGTCGGTCAAGTCGGCCACCTTCGTCCAGTCGGGCATCCGCTACTACGAGGTGTCCTGGCCGGTCAAGACGTTCGAGTCGGGCTGCTACCGGGTGCAATCGCAGGTGGTGACCGCTGGGGGTGCGCCGCTGAGCAACATCGTGACCACGTACATCCGAATCACCTGATCGCTCCGCGCTTCAGCGGAGCCGAGGCCACGGCGCACAGCACGGACGGACGCGAGGAGACGGTGATCGGGGCCCCATCGGATTCACAGTGAGCACGCGAGTTCCAACGGCGCGTAACCTGCACCGATGACCGACCTGCTGATCGAATCGACCGCACTCGAGGACCGGCTGCGATCCGTGTTGCCGAGGTCGGCGTACTCGTCGAGGCGGGTGATCCGGCCGTCGTCGTCGAAGCGCAGCACGACGCAGACGTCGGTCGACGCCGACTTGCCGTCGGGTCGGGTCAACGTCACCACGTGCTGCTCGACGACGAATCCGTCGCCGACCGAGCGGCGCACGTCGGAGTACTTCACGGCGACCCCGTCGTTCTTGAGACCCTGAACGAATGCCATCAACCCGTCGACGTCGTGCTCGGGGTTGCCGTTCTGTTTCATCTTGGCGTCGGGGGCGAGCAGCGCCTCCAACCCGTCGAATTCCTGCGACTCGAAGATGGCGAACAGCTGGCCAGAGCGTTCTGCGAGGTCCATACCCCGAACAGTATTCGCACCATGCCCGCTGTCACGTAGCCTGCAGCGATGACCGATCTCCTGATCGAATCGACCGTCCTCGAGGATCGCCTCCGGGCCGCCCTCCCGAACGATGTCGACTACGCATCGGCCCGACTCGTCGACGAGCGCGTCCGAGCATCTGAGCGTCCGGCGCAACCAGTTGGAGCCGATGCTCACCGAGTTCGACACCGGCGTGATGATCACGATCTGGAACGACGGCGGGCTCGGCTACGCCGCCACGACCGACCTCAGCGAGTCCGGTCTGGCCACCGCCGTCGATCGTGCCCGCTACTGGGCCACGGTCACCGCCGGGGCGATGGTCACCACCGCAGCGCCGACCAGCCACGCCGTGGGCACCTACGTCTCGCCGGTCGAGGTCACGTGGGACACACTTCCGCTGAACGACCGGCTCGAACTGCTCCAGCAGCAGTCGCGCCTGCTCGGCATCGACGACCGCATCGTCAACTGGAGCGCGTCGCTCGTGCGCCGCGACGTCGACCAGCTGCTACTGACCGCGAGCCGCAACGGCGATGCCGGACGCGTCGAGCAACGCTTCCGCTTCGTCTATCCCAGCCTCGCCGCCACCGCGAACGAGGGCAGCAACACCCAGACCCGCACGTTCGGCCGCAACGCCTTCTGCGGCCAGGGCGGCGCCGAAGTGCTCGGCCGCTACGGCTTCGGCGACGCCGCCAGCCAGATCGCCGAGCAGGCGCTCGAACTCCTCAGCGCCCCCAACTGTCCGACCGGCGTGATGGATGCCCTGCTCGCCCCTGACCAGATGATCCTGCAGATCCACGAGTCGATCGGGCATCCGCTCGAACTCGACCGGATCCTCGGCGACGAGCGCAACTACGCCGGCACGAGCTTCGTCACCCCCGACATGTTCGGCACCTACCAGTACGGCTCCGAGCTGCTGAACGTCACCTTCGATCCCACCGTGCCCGGCCAGCTCGCCTCGTACGGCTTCGACGACGACGGCACGCCCGCCGAGCGTCAGCACCTGATCGAGAACGGCATCTTGGTGCGCGGCCTCGGCGGCGCCGTGTCGCAGGAACGCAGTGGCCTGCCCGGCGTGGCGAACTCGCGGGCACAGAACTGGAACCGCCCGCCGATCGATCGGATGGCGAACCTCAACGTCGAGCCCGGCGAGTCGACGGTCGCCGAACTGATCGCGTCGATCGAGCACGGCGTCTACCTCCACACCAACAACTCGTGGTCGATCGACGACAGCCGCAACAAGTTCCAGTTCGGCTGCGAGTACGGCCAACTCATCGAAGACGGCGAGATCGTGGGCGCCGTACGCAACCCTGGCTACCGCGGCATCTCGTCGACGTTCTGGCGCAGCCTCACCGGCGTGGCCGACCGCGACAGCTTCACGGTGATGGGCACCCCGAACTGCGGCAAGGGCGAACTCAACCAGGTGATCGGCACCGGGCACGCTTCGCCCGCCTGCCGATTCTCGAACATCGAGGTCTTCGGAGGCGAGCAGTGCAGCGTGGTTCCCGGAGGCCCGGGCTCGGGGAACCAGGACCAGACGTACTTCGACGAATTGATCACCGCTGCCACGGGCACGCTGGTCGGCGACGAGGTGCTGCTCGCCAACATTTCGGGTGAGCGAACCGACTTCATCCGGCTCAACAACTCCGACGTCCGCCAGGCCGGCTCGATCGACCAGCAGTCGCTCAGTGTCGACCTCGTCGAGGGTCAGCGCCACACGGGCGGCAGCATCCGACTGTCGGGCGATCGCAGCGTCGACGACGCCCGACTCGCCGCGCTGCTCGGCCAGCTGCGCGACCAGCGGGCGTTCGTCGCCGACGATCCGTTCCTGCTCTACAACACCGAGCCCACGTCCACCGAGCGGATCGAGCGCGGCTCGATTCCCGAACCCGACGCCGCGCTCGGGGAGATCCGTTCGGCGGGCAAGGGCCGAGACCTCGTCGGGATCTATGCGTCGGGTGACACGTTCCAGGGCTTCGCCAACAGCCTCGGGCAGCGCAACTGGTTCGAGTCGTCGACGTTCAATCTCGACTGGTGCTTCTACCTGCGCGCCGACAAGGCGGCCAAGAACCTGTACGCCGGGTTCGACTGGGACGACGACGCATTCGCCGCCAAGGTCGACTGGTCCGCCCGCCAGGTCAAGGCGCTCGAGCGCGAGCCGATCAGCCTGTCGCCAGGCGAGTACCGCACGTACCTGGCGCCGCGGGCACTCGAAGAGCTGATGCAGTTGCTGTCGTACTCCGGCGCCTTCGGCATTCGCGCTCACGAGACCAAGCAGACACCATTGCTCAAGATGCTGGTCGAGGGAACGACGCTGTCGCCGCTCGTCAACATCAGCGAGGACACCGCTCACGGTGTCGCCCCGAACTTCCAGTCGGCCGGCTTCCTGCGGCCCGACGAGGTCCCCCTGATCATCGAGGGCGCCTACGCCGAGACGCTCGTGTCGCCGCGCTCGTCCCAAGAGTTCGGCGTGCCGACCAACGGTGCCGTCGGCTACGAGTACCCGCAGTCGCTGGCCATCACGCCCGGCACGATCCCGACCGACTCGGTCGGCGAGGCGCTCGGGAGCGGTCTCTTCGTCGGCAATCTCTGGTACACGAACTTTTCCGACCAGGCGGCCTGTCGAACGACGGGCATGACCCGATTCGCCACGTTCTGGATGGACGACGGTGAGATCGTGGCCCCCGTGAACGTTCTCCGTTTCGACGACACCGCCTACCACCTCCTCGGCGACCAACTCGAGGGGCTGACCGACACCGCCGAAGTTCTCCTCGACACCTCGACCTACGAACGCCGTTCCACCGACAGCGCCCGCCTGCCCGGCGCACTCGTCGGGGCCATGCGTTTCGTGCTCTGACCGATCGGGCCGTTGGGGTCTCGCTGTGGCAGCGGTACGGTCGAGAGTATGAAGAAACTTCTGCTCATCATCGCCATCATCGGTGCGGCCGCTGCCGCTGCCGCCGCGTTCCGTCGTGACGACGTGAAGGCCGGTGCCAAGAAGGCCACGTCGCAGGCGACCTCCATGGCACAACAGGCCAAGGACAAGGTGCAGCCGAGCGTCGACACGGCGACCGACAGCGTCAAGGATGCCGCAGAGGACGCCACTGACGCTGCCGACAAGGCCGCCGACGCCGTTGCCGACGCCGCCTCCACCAACTGATCACCCCTGCGCCATGATGGGCGCATGACAATCCACTTGGTCGGTGCGGGACTCGGCCGTACCGGCACGATGTCGCTCAAGTTGGCTCTCGAACGACTCCTCGGTGGCACCTGCCACCACATGATGGAGGTCTTCGGGCACCCCGAGGAGGTGCCCGTCTGGCACGCTGCGATGCTGGGTGAACCGGTCGACTTCCCCAGCTTGCTCGCCGGCTACTCGGCGATCGTCGACTATCCGGGAGCCGCAGTCTGGCGAGAACTGGCGGACGCCTTCCCCGACGCTCCCGTGCTGTTGTCGACCCGGTCCTCCGCCGACGAGTGGTGGCAGAGCGCAAGCAACACGATCCTCGTCCGCCGCCCTGGGGAGACCCCCGACGACGGACGCCGGATGATCGATGCGCTGTTCGCGCGCAGCCTCGGTGGCGACGTGACCGATCGCGACGCTGTCATCGCTGCCTACGACGCTCACAATGCGGCGGTGCGCAGCGAGGTTCCACCCGAGCGTCTCTTCGAGTACCAGCCCGGCGACGGCTGGGCGCCCCTGTGCGCTGCGCTGGGTCTGGCCGAGCCCGACGAGCCGTTCCCGCACACGAACACCCGCGAGCAATTCCGCGAGCGTGCCGGGCTCGACGATCCCGCCTGATGCCGTCCCCATTTCCACCCGGCTTCTTCGACCGCGCCGACGAATCCGACGACGGCCGCTTCTACGCCGTCGATCGTCTCCTGACCCACATCGACGACGGAGCGATCGCCGCCGTCACCAACCTGTACGACGAGCTGGAGCTGACCGGCGAGGTGCTCGATCTCTGCTCGTCGTGGATCTCCCACTTCTCGTCAACACCACGGCGGCTGGTGGCACTCGGCATGAACGCGACGGAGTTGGCGGCCAACGAGGCTGCTGCTGACTGGCTCGTGCACGACCTGAACACCGATCCCGTGCTGCCGTTCGCCGATTCGTCGTTCGACGCGGTCACCTGCTGTGTGTCGGTCGACTATCTGACCCGGCCGCTCGAGGTGTTCGCTGAAGTCGCACGCGTGCTGCGACCGGGCGGGGTGTTCGTGTGCACGTTCTCGAACCGGTGTTTCCCCACGAAGGCAATCCGCGGGTGGCTGTCGACGAACGACGAGGGCCACTGCGCGATCGTGAGCGCCTACTTCGAACTCACACCAGGCTTCGACGAGCCAACGGTGCAACTCCGCAATCCCGGTGTTCGAGGCGATCCGCTCTACGCGGTGTGGGCCCGCCACGCAATCTCGGTGCGCTGAGTCCCGCCTTCCGGGACTCCAGCCACCGAGATCCCATTGCATGGGGCAACTCAGCGGGCATGGTCGATCGCGGCCAGCAGTTCGGCGGGCTGATCGGTTCCGATCCGGAACACCTTGCCCGAACGAAGGCTCAGCTCGACGGCTTCACGACCAGCGTTGTTGTACATCCAGCCGCGGGAGACCTTTCTGATTCCCCAGCCGTGCCACCAGCTGTTGCGGACGTGGCGTGCTCCGTTCACGTCAGCGAGCTCGATATGACGGCGCGGCCATCCCCATCCGAACGATGTGGTCACCGACCGATCGTCGACGACCACCGTGAGCCGAGCGGCGATCACTCCGGTCACGATCAGGAGCACCATGGCCGCCTGGTACCACCAGTACCCACCACCGAAGTCGTCACGTTCGCGGAATCCGATTACGGCCAACACCACGCCGAACACCGAGATCAGGTACATCATCGGCGCTGATTGAACGTGGCGATACGGCATCGGGTCAACTGTGCCACACCCCTCGTTCACACTGGTCTCAGACACCGCCGCCCGCCGGGTGGCACGAGCATCACGAGGAGTACGCCGTGTTGGTATTGATCGCCACGAACGAACTGCAGGGGGCGACCCCTGGCGACTACAGCTTCACCGTCGAAGGTGAGCTGGTCACGCCGCTCGCCGCCGAATGTGCGTCAGGCGAACGGTGCGGCTGCAACCGAGGATTTCCGGGCCTCGCCAGCGGCTTTGCGACCACCACGGCAATGGTCGTCGATCGACCCGGCGTCACCGAAGACGACCTGCGCGATGCCGTGTTCGACTGGCTCGACCGCACCGGCTGGATCGACCTGTTCGAGGACACGGCCAACGAGCGGGCTGCATCGTCGGTCGACGATGACGAGTTCGATCTCGACGGCGACGTCGACGACCTGATCGAGTCGATCATCGACGAGCACGTCGACTGCATCCACGAAATCTGCTCCACCTATCCCGTCGGCACCGTCGTGGTGCGACTGGGCGACCTCGTGATGACACGGGCGTACCCCTCGGCTGCATGAAGCCCGGATCCAAGGCGATCATGAGCGCCGTCACACTGGTCGAAACGACGATCATGGCCGAAGCCAGGGCGCCTGGAAGACTGAGCCGATGGGGATCTACGACACCTACGTGCTGCCCCACGTCGTCGCTGTCGCCTGCGGCACCGGCGACGTGGCGAAACAGCGACGCAAAGTCGTTCCTCGTGCGACGGGCCGAGTGCTCGAGGTCGGCATGGGGCCGGGCCTGAATCTGCCGTTCTACGACCGAGCGACGGTCGAGTTGGTCTGGGGTCTGGAACCGTCCGAGGGGATGCGACGCAAGGCGGCGCCCGCACTGGAGGCCACCGACCTCGACGTGCGGTGGCTCGATCTGCCGGGCGAGGAGATCCCGCTCGACGACAACAGCGCCGACACGATCGTGCTCACGTACACGTTGTGCTCGATTGCCGACTGGGAACGCGCCCTCGCCCAGATGCGACGGGTGCTCAAGCCGGAGGGCCAGTTGCTGTTCTCCGAGCACGGTGAAGCCCCCGACGAGTCGGTGCGGAAGTGGCAGCATCGAATCGATCCGGTGTGGACCCGCTTGGCCGGCGGCTGCCACATCACCCGGCCGATCCCGAAGCTCATCGAATCGGCCGGCTTCGAACTCGTCGAGGTCGAGTCGGGCTATCTCCCGGGCGCCAAGATCGCTTCGTACCACTCCTCGGGAGTGGCTCGCCCTCGCTGAAGTTCGGCGCTCCTCGCCGGGCTCAGACGAACGTCATGGCGTCGCCGATGCTCACGACACCGGGGGTCACGATCGACGCGTAGACACCGAGGTTCTGGTCGAGGTCGCGCACGATGTGACGCAGCACGGCCCGATCGGCAGGGATCTGGTCGCTGATCTCGCGAGTCACCATCACGCACCGAGGACACGGTGCGGCGAACTCGATGGTCGCCGTTCCGATCGTCGCCCGCCGACCGGTCCAGTCGAACTCTGGGTGTCCGGGCGTCGACACGTCCGCGGCGTCGCCGCCGGTGTCGACGACGAACGACGGCCGGAATCGGCGGACGTCGACGTTCGAGTCGGGCAACGCCGCGGAGAGCGCGGCGAGCGCTGCTTCGGTCATGACCATCAGTGGGAACGCGTCGTAGTACGTGCCGGGTGGCGACTCGAACTCGGAGATCGTCGGCGGAAAGATCGAGAAGTCCGGGAACGGCTCGTCGTCCTCTCGTCCGAAGATGCCGCGCAGCTCAGCCACGACGTCGTCGGAGTCGGGCGCACCGCGCCGGTAGTGGTCGAGGTCGTCGACCGGCCGGAGCCGTTCGAGCTGGACCCGATGGTCGAGTGCGGCACTGACCCGGTCGTCGACGTCGGAATCCGTTGTCCGCACCATCGATCCGTCCGGCAGGGTGATCTCGACATGGCCATCGTCGACATCGGTCGCCGCAAGCCGCATCAGCGAGCCGATCTTCTTGGCACCGCGAATCCCGCCCCGTTCGAGATCCCGCACCGCCCACGTGCGATCACCCACGATGCCGAGTTCGTCGAGTTCGAACGATTCGACCCGGCCACCGACCATCGACTTGACCGGATACCGCCAGAGTTGGGAGACCTGCATCCCCCCGACCGTATTCGTCACATCGTCAGCACGGCCGCACCGGAGACGTTGCCGGCGCCCAGGTCCGCGAGTGCCAGGTTCGCATCCTCCAACGAATACACGTCGGCAATGGTGCGGATCGGGATCTCCGCAGCGAGCGCCAGGAACTCCTCGGCGTCGAGCCGAGTGAAGTTGGCCACGCTGCGCAGCCCGCGTTCTCGCCAGAGCAGGTCGTAGTCGAACGCTGGGATCTCGTCGAGATGGATCGCATTGATCGCGACGGTGCCGCCCGGCGCCACCGCTCGCAGCGCGGCGACCACTACCGAGCCGACCGGCGCGAAGGTGACCGCCGCGTCGAGTTCGACCGGTGGGATGTCGTCGTACCCGCCCGCCCACGCCGCCCCGAACTCGAGCGCCCGCTGACGCTCGGATGCTGAACGGGTGGCCACGTACACCTCGCAGCCCCAGTGGGTCGCAACCTGCAGCGCCAGGAGCGCGGAGGCACCGAATCCGAAGAGACCGAGGCGACCACCGGGCTGAATACCGGAGATCCTGAGCGATCGATAGCCGATGACGCCACCGCACAGCAACGGTGCGGCATCGATGTCGGAGAACGCATCCGGGATCGGGAAGACGAAATCGGCTCGGGCCAGCATCGTGTCGGCGTAGCCCCCGTCGCGATCCCAGCCGGTGAACTCCGCGAGGTCGCACAGGTTCTCGGCACCGGAGCGACATCGCTGGCATGCACCACACGACCCGGCGAGCCAGGCGACACCGACACGATCGCCGAGCGACCATCGCTGCACTCCGGCGCCGAGCGCAGCCACCCGACCGACCACCTGATGGCCCGGCACGATGGGGAGCCGACGCGCCGCCAGGTCACCCTCGACCATCTGCAGGTCGGTTCGACACACTCCGCACGCGGCCACCCCGATGACGATCTCGCCAGGCCCAGGGCTCGGCGCATCCGCGATGCGCAGCTCGAGTGGCCGCCCGGACATCGGGCCCGGGTGCGAGAGCACCTGCGATCGGCGGCGTGACGTCACATCAGCCCTCGCACCGCCAGACGCTACGCGAGCGTGAGGATGTCGCGGAACGCGGCGTCGACGGCGTCGCGGAAGTCGCCGGGAGCATCGATCGCCGTCGGGTCGATGAAGAGGCCGATGTCGAAGCCGTTCTCGTAGCTCAGCGCCGTGGCGTTGCAAGCCGTGCCGGCCACCGGGCCCATCGTGACGATGTACAGCACCTTGGCGCCCGACACATACAGCGGAATGGGAGCGCCGCGCAGGTTCGACGTGGCGAAGTCGATCTTGGCTGCCGCAGCACGAGCGGCGCTGGTGATCACCGACGTGGGCAACCAGTTGGCGACGCCGGAGAGCGCGCTCATCCCACCGCCACTGTGTTCCATCGCTTCGCGCTTGACGGCGAGGCGAGTGTGGACGTCAGCGACCCGCTCGGCGAGCGGCATCGAGGTACCGGGTACCTGTACCGGCACCGGGGTGAACGAGTTGCCGCCGATGGCGCTGTCGTGACGGGTACTGAGCACGAAGCTGGTGTTGAAGGCGTCGATCTCGATGTCGCGGTCGGCGTGATAGCGCACGGCGCCTTCGACCATTCCCGCGAGGAAGACGTCATTGATCGTCACGCCCGATCGTTTGGCCGCCGCCTTCAGTTCGTCGAGCGGCACCGAGACGTGTTCGAGATGACGATGACGCGAGCGCTCCTTCCACAGCGGCGACCCACCCTCGACTTCGTTGCCCGAGCCGGTGAGGGCCCCCAGCGTCGACGACACCATCTCGACGACGCCCTCGATCGAGTTCTTCGCCCGATGCGGATCAGCTGGCCAGATCACGACCTCGCCGGCAACCCGACGGGCAACGCCGAGTTGACGACGCACGAGGTGGGCGAGCGACTGTCCGACCGCCGTGGGGAATCCGTCGGTCAGGTCACCACCGAGCTGCTTTGCGTGGTGGCTCTCGACCGCCTCCGCCACGATCGTTTCGAGGTCGATGTCGTCGGGCATCGGCGCGTCGGGTTCGATCTGTTGATACATCTCGGCCATCCGCAGCTGGCCGATCCCGTCACTGACCGCGTGATGCACGATTGCCCAGATCGCCGACCGGCCACCCTTGACGCCGTCGATCAGCACGAATCGCCACAGCGGTCGGGTGCGATCGAGGGGTTCCTGGTACAGCTGGGCGGCGAGGTCGTACAGCTGGCGCTCGGTGCCGGGCTTGGGCAGGCGTACGTGGCGCACGTGGAAGTCGACGTCGAACTCGGGGTCGGGCACCCACGCCGGCGGCGCGAGTCGGCCCAGGCCGGGAACGACTCGTTCGTGGAGGCGCGGGATCTTGGCGACCGCCCTTCGCATCGTGCGACGGAAGTGCTCCGCGTCGATCGGGCCGTCCAAGAGCGTGAGCGACGCGCCGCTCGGGTTCAGCCACGGATCCTTCTCCACGTTCCACATCAGGGCTTCGTGGTCCGACATGCGGTCGCTGAACCGTGTCTCGCGTTCTCGGGTTTCGGCCATGGTCGTCTCGCTTCGTGTCGGTGCGTCAGGTGTCGGTGCCGGGCCGGCGATCCAACTCGGCCTCGGGATCACCGTGATACCCGGGCGGGTAGGTGAGCGCCAACTCCTCCGCCGTCGGGGTCCGCTGCACCCGAGCCTCGGCGGGCAGCTGCGCGCTGAGTGCCTTCATGATCTTCTTGGTGTCGGCGTCGGGGCTGCGATGGTTCAACTTCACCGGCGGACCGACCTTGACCGCCACCAGCGGGCGGTCGGTCAGTGACATCTTGGGAAGCCGGGAACTGCGCGGCCACACCTTCTCGGTGCCCCACAACCCGATCGGGATCACGGGTGCGCCAGTCGCAGCCGCGATCCGAGCCGCACCCCAACGACCCTTCAGGACCGGATCGAAGAACGCGGGGCCACGAGGAATCGTTCCTTCAGGAGCGATCATCAACAGCTCGCCGGCTTCGACGGCAGCGATCGCCGCGTCGAGCGGTTCGTCGGACCCGGTGCCGCGATCGACCCGGATGCCGCCCGAGGCCTTCATCAGACGCCCGACGATCGGCACGTCGAACACCTCTTTCTTGCCGAGCCCGCGAACGTTGCGTCCGGTCTTGGCGATCACGAGACCCATCACGAGCGGGTCGAAATACGAGCGATGGTTGAACACCAGGATCGCAGGACCGCTGGCGGGAATGTTCTCGAGGCCCTCGAACTCGATGCGGGCGTTCGGAGTCACGATCTCCCGGCGCATGAACGGGCGGCCCCATTCCTGAAGTTCGCGACCGAGGATCTTCGACACCCCGTCGGAGCGGTCGAAGTGCACGACCGGCCATCCCCGGATGGTCGCGGTGATCCGCATTTGCAGGTCCGGGTTGACGACGACCGGATGGCCGACGTCGGCGAGCAGCGGAGCGTCGAAGTAGCTGTCGCTGTAGGCCCACGACTCGGCGAGGTTGGCATCGTGGGCGTCGGCCCACAGCGCAACGGCGTCGGCCTTCGAGCGCCCCCAGACGAACTCTCCGGTCATGCGGCCGGTGAACACTTCGTCGCCGTCGGGCCCGACGGTGCGTTCCCACTGGGTCGCCACGACGTCGTCGAAGCCGAGACGGTCGGCGAACGGTTTCACGAACACGAGCGGTGACGTGGTGGCCATCACCAGACGACGACCGGCGGCCCGGTGCTCGTCGATGGCCTTGGCAGCGCCGGGGAGCAACATGCCGACCAGCTCGTCGGCGGCTTCTTTCATGGCTGCGTCGACGGTGGCGACACTCCAACCGTTGGCGGCTCGGCTCGACAAACGGGCCGGCTGCATCATCAGCCAGGTCTCACCGAACTGCTCGTAGAACTTGGTGAGCACGTCGACGAGCGGAAGATCGTGGGCGCCGCCGAGACCGTGCTCCGCCAGATGTTTGCGGAACACGGTCGCGGACGACGACGTGATCAGTGTCCGATCGAGATCGAACACGGCAAGCGCACGGCGAGACATCGCCGCGAGCCTACGTGGTCAGACGTCAGGGAGCCGGTGCCGGCAGCGGTGTCGCGGTCTCCGCCGGAGTCGGAAGGGTGCTCACACCCTGAATGACACCGTTGCTCGCCTGACGATCAGGATCGGCGACCGCAGCCCCGCCGATCGTGACCGGCGGGCCGGCGACCACGGTATAGAGCCCGGCCCCGAGCGAGTCGAACGACCCGGCCGCCACGAGTTCGGCAAGAGAGACCCGGCCCTCCTCGAGCAATGCCACCACGAAGACCGCGGCTGCCTCGCGATCGTCGGGATCTGTCAGCGATGCGACCAGTTCGTCCTGGCCCTCGAATGCCGAGTCGAGCGGGGCAAGCGCCGTGAAGGTGTCCAAGCCATCGAGGAAGCCCGGCAGAACTGGCAGGGCGTTGTTGACGATCGCCACCAGCGTTGTGTACGTGCCGGCCTTCTCGAGTTCCTGGAGCAGCGTTCCCACCGGGTTTGGGGAAACCGTCGTGGGCGGAACCGTCTCGGGTGGCGCAGTCGTCGGCGGCACCGTTGTGGCAGGCGGGACCGTCGTCGCAGGCGGCACCGTCGTGGCGGGTGGGACCGTCGTGGCCGGAGTGCCGCTCTCGACGCCGAGCAGATAGATCGCCTGCAGGGTGGCGGTGTCGATCACACCGGTCTCGGGCACGCCGAGCTCACGCTGGAGCGCCTTCACCGAGTCGGTGAGCTCCTGTGTCCAGATGCCATCGATCGGACCGGTGTAGAAGCCCAGTTCGGTCAGCAGGATCTGGACTTCCATCGTGCTCTGCATGAGCGCATCGGCCTGATCGCCGAGCGCCTGGCGCATGGCGGCGTCGGTTGCCGCGTCCCAGACCCCGGTGGGCGGTAGGCCGACCGACGTCTGGAAGGCTGCGATCGCTGCGGTGAGTTCCGGGCTGTCGAGGCCGTCGATCGGGCCGGTGTAGAAGCCGAGGAAGCTGAGCGCCAACTGGATCTGCGTGTTCAGCGAAGCGGCTGCGTATGCCTCGAACTGGCGGCGCAGCACGGTGATGTCGACATCGGAGCTGTTGAGGTCGGTGATGATGCCGGCTTCGAGGCGAGCGGAGGTGTACCGCGCGAACGTGGGATCGCCGTTGTCGTCGAGGGCGATCTGGCCACTCACGCCGTCGTAGTTGATGTCGTCGCCCGACTCGAGGTTGTCGAGGCAGTCGGCGTAGGTCGTGCAGGTGACACCGTCGCCGGTGACGATGATCGCTGCCTCGGCGAGGCTGTCGGCGTCGCCGGCGTCGAGCACGGCGGTGGCCAACGAGAGCACCATGGCGCAGTCGTACGCCTGCGGCGCGTTCGCCACCTGGCCGTTCGGATCCTGCTCGAACAGCCGCTCCAGGAAGGCGCGGGTTCCCATCGTTCCGAGCATCTGGAACCCGTCGACGGCCGTTGCCTCGGTACCGGCCGTCGCCAGCTCGGCGATGCGCGGCGAGAAGAACGCATCGAGACCGATCATGGTGGCGGGGTCGAGGCCGGCAGAGACCAGCGCCGAGAGCAGGTTGGCGCCCTCTTCGTAGGTGACGAGGATCGACACGTCGGGCTGCAACGCCGCCACTTCTTGGGCGATGCCGGCGAACTGCACCCGTCGAGGGTTGTAGTCGACAACGCTCGGCACGAGACCGGCCGACTGGAGCACGGCGGCCATCGTGTTGCCGATGGACTGGCCGTACGCGTCGCCACGAGCGACGATCGCCACCTTCCACGGCGCCTCGGGCGCGGTTTCATCGCGCCGCTCGATGATCTGGCCCGCCAGGTAGGTGGCGGTGACATCATCGGGAACGGCAGTACGGAAGAGCGCCAGCGGATCCTGGCCCAGCGTCAAGCTGGGGACCGTTGCGGACGCCGAGCAGATCGTTGAATCGAGGGCGACCACTTCGTCGCGAACCTCGCGGCCGCCCGACGAGCCAGCGGGACCGATCAATGCCTGCGCGCCACCGTCGACCGCGGCTGTCACGTTCGCGGCCGGCTCGGCGCCGGCCTCGGCGACCGACGTGGTGATGGTGAGCGGGCCTTCGAGCACGCCGCCGCCATCGTTGACGTCTTCGACGGCGAAGTCGGCACCGCGCTGCTGCCCCTGGAACAGGGTGGCCAGCAGACCAGACGACGGAGCGAGCAGTCCAACGTCGAGACCCTCGCCGGTCAGTCCGGCCTCGGTCGTCTCCGGCGTCGCTTCGGTGGTCTCCGGTGACGCCTCCGTGGTGGGGCTGGCGTCGTCGTCGCTGCCACTGCACCCGGCGATCAGAACGGCGGCGGCGATCAATGCAGCGACCGAACGGTTCCGTCTACTACGAACCATGACTACTCCTCGAGAACACATTGGTGATCACCACGTCTGAACCATGGTTCGGAACGAGTGTTGTTGGCGGTGGGAATTCACGGCGATGGCCGACCGCGTGGGGACGGTAGTCGGCTATCGGCACCGCTACCTGGCAACTTGAGGGCCGATTTGCGAATCACCCAATAGGGGTGAGATGCGTGTCATCGTTACGCTCGCGAGGTGCCTCGAACCCGCATGCTGATCGGTGTCCAGCTCCCGGAAGTCGAATGGGAAGTGCCGTTTCCCGAGCTCATTGCGATGGCCCGGACCGCCGAGGCGGTCGGGTTCGACTCGCTCTGGCTCGGCGATCATCTGCTCTACGAACTCGATGTGGACGATCGTGGGCCATGGGAAGTGTGGACCTCGCTTGCAGCGATCGCCGCGTCGACCTCGACGATCCAGCTCGGTCCACTCGTCGCATCGACCAGCTTCCACGCTCCCGCGATGCTCGCCAAGCAGGCGACGACCGTCGATGCCGCGTCCCAGGGGCGACTCATCCTCGGGCTGGGGGCCGGTTGGAACCAACGGGAATACGACGCGTTCGGGTTCCCCTACGATCATCGCGTCAGTCGATTCGCCGAGGCCTTCACCATCATCCGCACGTTGCTGCGCGAGGGCCGCATCGACTTCCACGGCGAGTACTACGACGTCGCCAACTGTCTCCTCCACCCGCGTTCGAGCCAGACCGGACCGCCCCTGATGGTCGGTTCGATCGGAGATCGAATGCTCGACATCACGCTCCCCCACGTCGATTCCTGGAACATGTGGTGGAGCCAGTACGGCAACACGGCCGAGGGATTCCGTCGCGAGAAGGAGCGAGTCGACTCGCTGATCGAGGCGCATGGGCGCACTGGCGAGGTCGAGGCGACCACGGCGGTGCTCGTCCGACTCGACGGTGGTGTGGGTCGCGTGATGGGCGATTACGACGACTTCAACACCGTTCGCCCCCTCACCGGTTCAGCATCAGGGCTCGCCGATCAACTCCGCGAGTTCGAAGCCGCCGGCGCGGCACACGTCCAGTTGGTCGTCGACCCGATCACACGCGAGTCGATCGAATGGCTCGGCGACGTCCTCACCGCATTCCGCCGCTGACCGTCAATCGGCGACGGCCATCGACCACCAGCTCCGCAAGCGCCGTTCGTGGTGGCCGCTCGCCAGCACCAGGTGGTTGCCGAGCGGACGGGTCAGCAGGTCGTCGACGTTGCCGCTCGACAACGACACCGTCACCTGCGTACGACAGAGGTCGGCGTCGTCGCCGGTCGCGACGATGTCGCCCTCGACAATCCAGCACTCGTCGAGGTCGACCCCGCCGAGACGAATCAACGTCACCGGCTGCGTGGCGAACTGCGCGCTGATCCCGACGCCCATCCCCGACTCGAAGTGCGTGTCGAGGGAGAAGCTCTCGACCATCGACGGTGCCACCGTGCAGTGAGCAAGCACGAGCTGGTTTCGCTCGACGTCCACGCTCGCCGGGTTGGCCATCCACGTCGGCTGGCCGAGCAGGTGGCGCACCCAGAGCATCGCCAGGGCGGACGGGACGTCGCCCTCACATCCGGCGACGATGCCGTCGTCGTTCAGGCTGGCGAGCGCGAGACACCCCGAGGTTCCCGGATCTCCCAGAAGATCGAAGCAACGCACCGTGACTGCATCGAGGGAGTCGTGGTCGAGCGTGTCGACCAGCGCGGCACGCACGCCCATCGCATCGTCGACCGCCCGGCGATCGACGGTCGAACGCACCGGGTCGGCCACCTTCGTGAAACGTTCAGCGAGCACGCCGGTCGGTGTGACGGGGGTTCGCGTCAACTCGATCATGCGGGTCGGCGAAACGGTGACGACCTCCGGTCCCCAGCGTCGCCGGACCACCTCGGCGTCGGGACTGCTGGCCACCAGCCAGGACGACGGGCCGCCGATGACGCCCAAGCGTGTCGAACGCATGGCCACGACGGCTTCGAGATCCCCGATCGCCTCGTCGAGCATGACGCGATCGGCGGCGACGTCGCCGGTGACCGACACGATGCGCCCTCGGCCACCCGCCTGCTGGATCGCCGCCAAGGTCTCCAGCGCGGCCGGCAACGAGTTGTGGCCACGGTGAGCGACGAGCACCGTCGGTTCGATGGCGCTTCCGTCCGACCCGGCTGCGATCGCGTCGAGGAGCAATCGCTCGGTGCCGCCGGTGGCAACGACGAACACCCGCGTCGACGCAGCCCGGTCAGCATCTGCGTCGGGGATGTCGACGACGCTCCCACCCAGTTCGTCGAGGAGGCCTCGCACGGCGGCCGTCACCGAGGCGACCGAGTGCGCATCGTGCAGCGCGGATGCGACGACGGAGTAGACGAAACGGTGGCCGGTCATGACAACTGCTCGATACGTGCTCGCAGCACGTGCTCGGGTTGCGCACCCACAACGGTGTCGATCAGTTCGCCGTCGCGCATGAACAACAGCATCGGGATGCTGCGCGCCTGATAGCGCTGAGCGGTGCGGGGCGACTCGTCGACGTTGACCTTGACGACCTTGAGCGTGGTGACGAACTCCTTCGACAGTGCTTCGAGGACCGGGGCGACCATGCGGCACGGTCCGCACCACGGCGCCCACAGGTCGACGAGGACGAGACGATTGGTGTCGACGGCATCATGGAACTCGTTGTCGCCGGCCTCGACGATCCAGGGCAACGAACTCTGACATTTCGCGCAGCGCGGGGACCCGGACGCCGAGGTCGGCAGACGGTTCTTCGCTCCGCAGGACGGACAGGCGGCGACGTTGTTCCCCACGAACCTCACGCTATGGAACATCCGCTGCGTCGGTTAGGGCCGATCGTCCCGTCGAACACCGGTACGTTGACCTGGCCGACCGGACCGGTTGACTGGATCACATGGGGTACGTACTCGAACCCGGACGACGACTGCAGCGAGAGGTGCGGCGAGTGGCCACCGAGCGTCTCGACGAGGCGATCGAGCACCTGGTGGGCGCCCTCACCGAACCAGAGCGCACCGATCTCGAGGTCGCGGTCCACGAAGCACGCAAGCGATGCAAGTCGTCTCGCGGACTCGCACGGCTCGTGAAGCCGGCCCTGGGTGACGGATTCAGATCGTTCGACCGAACGGTCCGCGACGCTGCGAACCAACTGTCGGCACTGCGCGATGCCCACGCAATCGTCGCAACGTTCGACGTGCTCGTGGCCGCCCATCCCCACGACGAGGTACTCCGAGCGGCCCGAGATCGCCAGGCCGAGATCTCCGCCGGGGCGACTCGGGACGCACTCGCGACCGGCGACGAACGGATCACGACGGCACTGGCGCTGCTCGCCGCAGCACGGGCCGCGGCCGGCGACTGGAAGATCCCGCGCCGATTCGACACGATCGAGGACGGAATCACGGCCACGTACCGACGAGGCCGATCGGCGCTACGCCACGTCCGCTCCGACCCGACCGACAGCGAACTCCACGAGTGGCGCAAGGCCGTCAAGTACCTCTGGTACCAGGTGCAGTTGGTCCGCCTGGCCGCGCCCAGCGTGCTCGGACCGCTTGGCGAACAACTCGACGACCTCGCCGAGACACTCGGCAACGACCACGACGTCGCCGTGCTCGTCGAACTGCTCGATCGTGATCCCGACGCTTACGGCACGCCAAGCGACGTCGATCACCTCCGTGACCTCGCCCGAAGTCGGCAGCGGGAGCTTCGAACCACCGCGATCCGCGCAGGTGCCACGATCTACGCGGAGCCCGCTACAGCGTTCGGCGATCGCATCGCCCGGTACTGGCGACTGACGTGCGACCTCGGCCCTGAACTCGATCCGGACGGCGCCGACGCTCCAAGTCGCTCGATGGTCGAGCGTGAACGCAGGTTCCTCGTGGAATCCACGCCGGACGGTCTGATCCCGTCGAGACCCGTCGCGCTCCGGCAGGGCTATCTCGCCACCGGCGAACGCCGTTCGGTTCGAGTTCGCGACGCCGGCGCTGAAGGTTGCACGCTCACGTTCAAGGCTGGCAGCGGACTCGAACGGACCGAGCTCGAATGGTCGATCGCACGCCGCGAGTTCGAAGCGGCATGGCCGCACACTGTCGGTCAGCGCATCGAGAAGACGCGCCACCGCATCCAGTTCGGCGACCACGTGATCGAACTCGACGTGTTCGCGGAAGACCTCGACGGACTGGTGATTGCCGAGGTCGAGTTCGACGGCCCCGAGGCGAGCGACACCTTCGATCCACCTGCCTGGTTCGGTCGGGAAGTGACCGACGACGGCCGCTACACGAACGCATCCTTGGCACTCCACGGGCTGCCCGACGATGACCCCGACCATCGCTGAGCGAACGGTAGCTTGCCGCACGTGAAGCCGCTCGTCGCTGTCGCTGTGGGCGTACTCGTGCTCGGGGCCTGTGGCGGCGACTCCGATTCGCCGACCGTCACCGGCACGGTGATTGCTCCGCCCGAGGCCCCACCGGCCGACCAGCTCCCGGCGAACGCTGTCCTCACCCTGACGCTCGACGACATCAGCCGCGCCGACGCACCATCGACGGTGGTGTCGGTGCAGGAGATCGAGCTCACCGGCGAGACGTTCCCTGTGCCGTTCGAGCTTGCCTACGACCTCGGCGACATCGCGGAGACCAACACGTACCGGGTCGCTGCGCGGGTCACCTCGAGCGGCGACTTGCTGATGATCAGCGACACGATCGTCCCCGTGATCACTCGCGGCGCTCCGACCACCGGTGTCGAGGTGCCACTCGTCTACATCGCCGGCAACTGACCGCCCGCACCACCGACAACTCTCCGTTTGCGTGCAGATTCTGCGGGACCGTCCCAGCCAAATCTGTACGCAAACGTGGTGTGGGGTGGGGTGGGGTGGTCGGGTCGGGGTGGGGTCGGGTCGGGTCGGGGCGGGTCAGGACAGGGAGACTTCGACGAGCGCCTTGTCGAGGGCGGTCAGTGCGAGGTCGATCTCGTCGGCGGTGACTGTCAACGGCGGCATGAAGCGCAGCGTGGTTCCTGCTGCTCCAGCCGTCATCGTGATCAGCTTGCCCTCGCGCAGACAGTGCGACACGAGCGCCGATGTGCGTGTCGCGGTGTCGAACTGTGCGGCAACCATCAGCCCGAGCGCGCGCACCTGCACCAGTGCAGGATGCTGCTCCTGCAGGCGCCGCAAACCATCGGCGAGTTGATTGCCGCGTGCCTTGACCTCGTCGAGGAACCCGTCGGCGCTGAGCACCTCGATGGTGGCCAACGCAGCGGCGCAACCGATCGGATTGCCGCCGTAGGTGCCGCCATGCGAACCGGTCGGCCAGCGATCGTCGAGTTCTCGGCGCGTGCCGAGCGCCGAGAACGGAAAGCCCGAGGCGATGCCCTTCGCCATACACACGATGTCGGGCGCGATGTCGTAGTGCTCGATCGCGAACATCTTGCCGGTGCGTCCGAAACCGCACTGGACCTCGTCGGCGATGAACAGCATTCCGTGGTCCTTGCAGCGTCGATCGATCGCTTCGAGGAACTCGGCGGGCGCCGCGATGTAACCGCCCTCGCCCAGTACGGGCTCGATGATGACCGCCGCAGTCTCACTCGGCGCCGTCACGCTGGTGAGCAGCTCGTCGAAGCCAGCAAGGGCGCGGGCGATCTCGTCGTGGAGGTCCGCGGCGCGCACGTTCGGGTATGGCGCGATGAAGATCCCCGACGGCAGCGGCGCATGACCGGCCCGGTACACGGTCTTCGAGGTGGTCATCGCCATCGCCTGATGAGTGCGCCCGTGGAAGCTGCCCTGGAACACGATGATGTTCGGGCGCCCGGTGGCCTGCTTGGCGAGCTTGACGGCCGCCTCGGTGATCTCGGCACCCGAGTTCGCGTAGAAGAACGTGTCGATGCCATCGGGCGTGATCTCGGCGAGGCGGGCGGCCAGCGGCTGCATCAGGTCGTGGGTGTAGACGTTGGCCTGCGCGTGCACGAATCGCTTCGCCTGTTCGGCGATGGCGGCCGTGACGTGAGGGTGGCTGTGCCCGGTGGAGGTGACGGCGATACCGCCGCTGAAGTCGAGATATCGCTCTCCCGAGGTGGTCGTGACCCACGACCCCTCACCGGACGCGACCTCGAGGTCGGTCACCTTGAACCAGACATGCGAGAGGTTGTCTGCACTCATTGCTGCATCATCCCACGATCCTGTCCAGAACAGAAGCGAGACGCGGCGTTCGTCCGCGATCGGATTCCTGCTCGTCGATCCAGCCGGCGAGACGCCGCGCACCGTTGATCGCCGCCCACCGGAGCGGCTCGGGCTCCCAGCGGGGCGAACGGTGCTGCACCCACGGCAGGGCTGCGAGTTCCGAGTCCGGATGCACGACCAGATCGGCGATCGTTCGCCCGGCCAGGTTGGCCGCCGCGACGCCCTCGCCGACGTAGCCGCCTGCCCACGCGAGCCCGGTCGAACGGTCGAGTCCGACCGAGGGGCGCCAGTCGCGAGGAACGCCGAGCACGCCACCCCATCGATGGGTGATCTCGACGGCAGAGAGTTGCGGGAACAAGCTCGACCAACGCGGCCGCGATCCGATCATGGACGTCGGACGCCGACTCCGTCGCCGGATCGATGCCCGAGCCGAACCGGTACGGCGCGCCGCGCCCGCCGAAGGCGATCCGATCGTCGGTCGTGCGCTGGCCGTAGATCACCATGCGGCGATCGTCGGCGAACGTCTCGTACCGACGCAGACCGATCGACTCCCAGGCCGCAGCGTCGAGCGGCTCGGTGGCCACCATGAGCGAGTAGAGCGGGACGAGGGCGCGACGCAGGCCGGGCAGGTCGCGGGTGTAGGCCTCGGTGGCACGAACGACCACGTCGGCACGCACCACGCCGTGGTCGGTGACCACCGATGGTCGAGCTGCCGGCGAGCCCGGCCGGATGTCGAGCGCGGCCGTGTGCTCGACGATCGTGCCGCCGAGCCGCTCGACGACCTCGGCAAGCCCACGGACGAGTTGTGCTGGCTGCACCCGTGCACCGGGCGCATAGTGGAGTCCGCCGAGCACCGACGTGGCCGACAGTCGATCGGTCGCCTCGTCGGCGCTCAACGAGCGGAGCACGTCGTCGCCGAATCCGTGATGGCGGTACTCGTCGATCTCGTCGCGCTGGCGTCGCAGCTGGGGCTCGGTGCGGGCGAGACGGAGTACGCCGCCGGGTTCGAATCCGCACTCGATTCCCTCGGCAGCGACGACTCGTCCGATCTCGTCGACGGTGTCGATGATCGCCTTCGTCATCGAGATGCCCGCCTCGCGACCCCACGTCGCGACCGCGCCGCCGAGGCCGCCGGCGAGTTCCCCGACGCACCAACCGCCGTTGCGGCCCGACGCGCCGAAGCCGACCATCTCGCGTTCGATCACGATCACTCGCAGCGCCGGATCGGCTCGGAGCAGCGCGTGAGCGCTCCACAATCCGCTGTAGCCCGCACCGACGATGGCCACGTCGACGTCGGTGTCGCCGGGGAGCGACGGGCGGGCACTGATCGGGCCGGCGAGTTGGTCGAGCCAGAGCGATCTCGACCTCAGCGCCGTTTCGTCCACGCGCCGAGCGTACCGAGACCGCTCGGCCCACCGCCCGGGCAGCATCGCCCGACGAGTACATTGCCGTCATGCGAGTTCTCGTGGTCGGTGCAGGCGGAGTGGGATCGGCGTTCGTTGCGATCGCCTCGAAGCGGGAGGCGTACGACCACATCACCGTTGCCGACATCGACCTCGACAAGGCCGAGGGCGCCGTCGAGACCGCCACCAACGCAGAAGGCGGACAGCGTCGTGGCGGCGTGGATCGACGCCTCGTCGGAGGAGTCCGTCGCAGCGCTCGCCCGCGAGATGCGCGCCGACGTGGTGCTCAACGCCTGCGACCCGCGGTTCAACCCGCCGATCTTCGAGGGCGCCTTCGATGCGGGGTGCCACTACGTCGACATGGCGATGAACCTGTCGGTTCCGCACGCCACCAAGCCGTACGAGAAGACCGGCATCCGCCTCGGCGACGGGCAGTTCGCGCAGTCGCCGATCTGGAAGGCCCGGGGGCTGATGGCGCTGTGCGGTATGGGCGTCGAACCGGGCTTCTCCGACGTCGCCGCTCGCTATGCCGCCGACGAGCTGTTCAGCGAGATCCACGAGATCGGTGTCCGCGACGGCGCCGACCTGGTGGTCGACGGCTACGACTTCGCACCGACGTTCTCGATCTGGACCACGATCGAGGAGTGCCTCAACCCGCCGGTGATCTACGAACGCGAGCGCGGCTGGTTCACCACTGAACCGTTCTCCGAGCCCGAGATCTTCACGTTCCCCGAGGGGATCGGATCCCTGCAGTGCGTCAACGTGGAACACGAGGAGGTGATCCTCATGCCGCGCTGGATCGACACCCAGCGGGTCACGTTCAAGTACGGCCTCGGCGAGGAGTTCATCGACGTCCTCAAGACGCTCCGCAAGCTCGACCTGCACTCCACCGAGGCCGTCGACGTCAAGGGCGTCAAGGTGTCTCCCCGCGACGTGGTCGCGGCGACGTTGCCCGACCCGGCAACGCTGGGAGACGCGATGCACGGGCGCACGTGCGCGGGAACCTGGGTGACCGGTCTCGGCAAGGACGGCCAGCCCCGCGAGGTGTACGTGTACCACGTCGTCGACAACGCATGGTCGATGAAGGAGTTCGGCCACCAGGCCGTCGTGTGGCAGACCGCGGTGATGCCGGCGGTGGCGATCGAGCTGATGGCCACGGGCGTGTGGCACCGGCCGGGCGTCGTCGGGCCCGAAGCGTTGGCGCCGATGCCGTTCCTCGACCTGCTCGACGAGTACGGCAGCGAATGGGAATGGGCCGACTACAAGGACCGCTCCCCCGTCGAAGAACCCGCCGCCTGATGACGTCGATTACATCGCGGGTCTGACCCCTGATGTAATCGGATTACATCAGGGGTCAGACCCGCGATGTAATCGTCACGCGTTGGTGTCGACCACCCAGCGACCGCGGACCTGGCCGTCGAGGATCGTCGGGCCGCGTTCGATCAGCTCACTGAGCGGGACCACCTCGGTGATCGTGTCGACGACGTCGGACGGCAGATCGGTGGCGAGGCGAGCCCACGCCGCTTCGCGCATCGGGATCGGTGCCATCACTGCCTCGACACCCTGGAGGCGCACCGCCCTGATGATGAACGGCATCACCGTCGTCGGCAGGTCGTGACCACCAGCGAGGCCGCAGGCGGCCACGGTCGAGCGGAACTTCATCTGGGCGAGCACCTTGGCCAGCATCGTCGAGCCGACCGTGTCGATCGCCCCCGCCCAGGTCTCGGATTCGAGCGGTCGGGGCGGTTCGCTCATCTCCTCGCGGGTGAGGAAGGCCGACGCACCGAGGCTGCGCAGGTAGTCCTGCGTCTCGGGCCGCCCGGTCACGGCGGTGACGTCGTAGCCGAGCCCGGACAGCAACGCCACGGCAACCGACCCGACGCCTCCTGCCGCCCCGGTGACCACGATCGGGCCGTCGCTCGGCTGCACGCCTGCGGTCTCGAGTTCCATCACGCACAGCATCGCGGTGAGGCCGGCGGTGCCGATCGCCATCGCCGTACGAGCGGTCATCGACTCGGGTCGGCGCACCAGCCACTCGGACTGCAGCCGCTGGCGCTGCGTGTAGCCACCCCAGTACCGCTCGCCGACCTGGAAGCTCGTGGAGATGACCTCGTCGCCGACCACCCAATTCGGCGAGTCGCTGGCGATCACCGTGCCGGTCAGGTCGATGCCGGGCACCATCGGGTAGCTCCGCACGATGCGGTTCTTGCCGGCGAGCGCGAGCCCGTCCTTGTAGTTGAGCGACGAGTACTCGACAGCAAGCGTGACGTCACCGTCAGGGAGGTCGGCATCGGTGAGTTGTTCGAGCGCGCCGACGTGTCCGTCGTCGGTCTCGCGCAGGACGAGGGCGGTGAAGGTGTCGCTCATCGCCTCATGGTGGCACGCGTGGCAGAGTGATCCCATGTCGACGTCGCCCTCCGATCACGCCCCGATTCCGCCGATCGTCGACGTGGCCTGGCTGCGCGATCGACTCGCCGGCGATGGCACGCTGATCGTCTGCCATGTCGGCTCGACGATGGCGGGGCCAGAGCCGGAAGAGGTCTACATCACGCGGCATCTTCCCGGCGCCCGATTCGTGTCGCTCGACGACGTCCTGGCCGCTCCCGCATCCGGCACGGCAGGCCGTCACCCTCTCCCCGCTCCCGACGACTTTGCGGCGTCGCTCGCCGAACTCGGAATCGGCCCCGACGCGACCGTGGTCGCGTACGACGAGCGCGGGGGCGCCTTCGCCGGCCGGATGGTGTGGATGCTGCGGATCCTCGGCCAGCGAGCCGGGCTGCTCGAAGGTGGGATCTCCGCGTGGGAGGAAGCGGGCGAACACATCGACATCGAGATGGTGAGCTGGGAGCCCGCCGAGCGACCGGCGATCGACTGGCCGCTCGAGGCGCTCGCCGACGCGATCGACGTCGAGCGCCACATCGCCGCCGGCGGCGTCGTCATCGACAGCCGCGACCCGGCTCGATACGCCGGCGAACTCGAGCCGATCGACACGGTGGCCGGCCACGTGCCGGGCGCAATCAATCTGCTGTTCACCGACAACCTCGACAGCGGCGGCCGGTTCCTGCCCGCCGACGAGTTGGCCGCACGGTTCGCATCAGTTGTCGGGAACGACGACGATCCGATCGTCTACTGCGGCTCGGGCGTCACGGCGTGCCACAACGCACTGGCGATGGAACACGTCGGTGTGGGGCTGCCACGCGTCTACGTCGGGTCGTGGTCGGGTTGGATCGCCGACACTGATCGCCCGATCGCCACCGGCCCGACGCCATGACCGATGTGCCGGGCACCGGAGCGTGAGCGGCACCGAACTCGCCATCGTGCTGGTGGCAGTGGTGATCGGAGCAATCGCCAAGGCGATCACGGGGATGGGCCTGCCGTTGATCGCGATCCCGATCGCCTCGCTGTTCGTCGACGTCAACGATGCGATCGTGGTGATCGCGTTCCCGAACGTGCTCGCGAACGCGTTCCTGGCCGGCCGCGAACGGTCGAGCTACCGCGAGACCCGAGATCTCCCGACGCTGGCGATCGCCGGCGTGATCGGTGCGGTCGTCGGCACGCTGCTGCTGGTCAACATTCCCGAAGAGCCGCTCGTGATCGCCGTCATCGTGGCGATCGTCGGCTACGTGGTGTTGTTCTTCGCACATCCGGAACTGCGCACAGGCCCCGCACGATCGAAGCAACTCGCCCCGGCTGTCGGCGGTGTCGCCGGTGTGTTCCAAGGCGCGGTCGGCATCTCAGGGCCGATCGTCGGTTCGTGGATCCACAGCTATCGACTCCCCCGCGGCGCCCACATCCTGTCGGTGACGTCGCTGTTCTTCATCACGGGCCTGGCCCAACTGATCGTGCTGATCGGCTCCGGGGAACTGTCGGGTCGGGTCACCGCGACCCTGCTCGCGTGCATCCCGGTGTTCGCCGCGATTCCGATCGGGACACGATTGCGCAACTCGGTCTCCGGCCGCGGCTTCGATCTCGCAATCGTGGGCATGCTCACCATCTCGGCGCTCGCCCTCCTGCTGCAGACGTTCTTCTAGTACCCTGGGCCCTCACAACAACCACATGGGGAGCTCGCTGGATCGGCGGGCTGAGAGGGTGACCGCCGTCATCGACCCGAGAACCTGATCCGGGTAATGCCGGCGGAGGAATCGTGAACGAACACATCGTCATCATCACCGGAGCATCGCCGCTCGATGCCCACGTCATCGACCGACTCACGGCCGATGCGACCGACCACACCATCTGGATCGCCGTCGACGGCGGACTCGACCACGCGCTCGCCGCCGGTCTCGCGCCGACGCACCTCGTCGGCGATCTCGACTCGGTCACCGAGGACGGCCTGGCGTGGGCGGCGCGCAACGCCGACATCTCGCGTCATCCGACCGACAAGAACCAGACCGACACCGAACTCGCGCTGGCGCTGGCCACGAAATTCGACCCCGAACGCATCACGCTCGTCGGCGGCGGCGACCGCCTCGATCACACCATCGCCGGCATCGGCTCGCTGGGTGCCCTCGAGCTCACCAGCGTGCCGATGCTCGATGGTTGGTGGGACGGTCAACACATTCGGGTGCTGCATGGTCCCGGGTCCGCGACGTTGCGCCTGGTGCCCGGCTCGACGCTGTCGTTGCTGGCGCTGCACGGTCCGTGCGTGCGCGTCACGTTGTCTGGCGCACGCTGGGAACTCGAACAGTTCGACCTCGAGCCATTGGTCGGCATGGGGGTCAGTAACGAGATCCCCACCGCTGAGCGTCCTGTCGACGTCGACGTCACCCTGTCGGGCGGCGTCCTCACGATCTTCGACGACCCGGCCCCGGACCCAGCGATGAGCGAAACCGCCGCATCCGGTCAGTTGGCTCATCGCAGCGACGGCGACGCCGACGGATCGTCCGAGCGATGAGCGAAACCGCCGTATCCGGCCGGTTCGCTCACCGCAGGGGAAGTCGTCGGGCCGCACTCAGTCTCGCCGTCACGCTGGCGGCAGGTCTCGCAGCATGCGGGGGTGAAGACGACGCGTCGACCTCGACCGGGAGCTCGCCGGAAGTCGTCGAGTCCGTCACGTTGGTGACCTACGACTCGTTCCCCGAGGCCGACACATCGCTGAACGACGCGCTCGCCGAGTTCACCGCCGAGACCGGCATCGACGTCGAGATCCTGGTCGCCGGAGACACCGGCACCATGCTGTCGAAGGCGTCGCTGACCGCCGGCAACCCGGAAGGCGACGTGATGTGGGGCATCGACAACACACTGCTGTCCCGCGCGATCGACGATGAAGTGTTCGAGCCGTACGTCGCCGCCGGAATCGCCGACGGCTCGATCGACATCGCGCCGGAGTTCCTCGACCTGGTCCCGAACGGCGAGGCGACGCCGGTGGACTACGGCGACGTGTGCGTCAACTACGACATCGGCTGGTTCGCCGAGCGCGAGCTCGATGCGCCGACGTCGTTCGAGGACCTCACCGATCCGGCCTACGCCGGCCAGTTGGTGGTGCAGAACCCGGCGACGTCGTCGCCGGGACTCGCCTTCCTCCTCGCCACGATCCACGAGTACGGCCTCGAGGGGTGGCAGGACTACTGGAGCCGGCTGGGCGAGAACGGCATCGAGGTCGTCGACAGTTGGACACAGGCCTACTACGAGCGCTTCACGTGGGCGGGGGGCGGACCGACGCCGATGGTGGTCAGCTACGGATCGAGCCCACCGGCCGAAGTGATCTTCGCCGAGCCTGCCCGCGACGACGCGCCGACTGGCGTGATCGAGGACACGTGCTTCCGGCAGGTCGAGTTCGCCGGCGTGCTTCGAGGCACCGATGCTCCCGACGCCGCCCGCCGGCTGGTCGACTTCCTCGTCTCGGAGGAGTTCCAGAGCGAACTCGCACTCAACCTCTTCGTGTACCCATCCAACCAATCCGTCGAGTTGCCGCAGGAGTTCATCGACTTCGCGGTCGTGCCCGATGTCGTCGCGTGCGCTCGACCCCGCCGTGATCGATGCCGAGCGATCGACCTGGATCGACGAGTGGACGGAGCTGGTCCTCGGGTGAACCGCCTCCCGCGGTGGCTGCTGGTCGCACTGGCGATCGGGCCGGCCGTCGGGCTCCTGGTGTTCTTCGCGTGGCCGTTCGTCACGCTCATGGTCGAGGCGGTGGACGCCACGTCGGTCGGCGACACGCTCGGACGGTCGTCGACGTGGGAGGTGCTGTGGTTCACGGCGTGGCAGGCCGTCGCATCGACGGTGCTGACGATCGCGATCGGGTTGACGCCGGCATACGTGCTTGCCCGTTTCGACTTCCGTGGGCGCACCGTGCTCGTCGGGTTGCTCACGGCGATGTTCGTACTGCCGACGGTCGTGATGGGCGCTGCGTTCCTCGCGTTGCTCCCCGACTCGCTCGACCGAACGGTGTGGGCGGTCCTCGGTGCGCACGTCGTGTTCAACCTCGCTGTCGTCGTTCGCGTCGTCGGGTCGTTGTGGGAGCACCTGCCAACCGACATGGAGGCCGCCGCTGCGACGCTGGGCGCTTCGCGATGGCAGGTGGCGACCCGGATCTCGCTGCCGCTCGTTCGCCCAGCGGTGACCGCGGCCGCGACGATCGTGTTCCTGTTCACGTTCACCTCCTACGGCGTGATCCGCATCCTCGCCGCGCCAGGGACCCGCACGATCGAAGTCGAGGTGTGGCGACGAGCCACACAACTCGGTGACATCGGCGGTGCCGCAGTGCTGGCACTGCTCCAACTCGCCGTGCTGGTCGCGCTGGTGTGGTGGTCGACCGTCGCCCAGCGTCGCCATGCGCAGGCCATCGGGCTGCTGCCCGTCGCCGCGCGCCGCCGACCGAGCCGTGGCGGCGAACGACGTTTCGTGGGCATCGTCGCCGGCGCGACGCTGCTGATCGCGGCGACGCCGTTGGTTGCACTCGTCGTTCGCTCCTTCGCAACGCCGACGGGGTGGTCGACCGCAGCGTGGACGAGTCTCGGACGCTCCGAGATCCGACCAGGCATCCGCATCGGGGTCGACCCCATCGATGCCATGGTCAACTCGTTGGTCAACGCAGCGTGGGCGACAGCGATCGCCGTGGTGATCGGCGCGCTCGCGAGCCTGGCAATCGTCGCCGCCGGTCGGGCAGGACGGGCGCTCGACGGTGGGCTGATGCTGCCGCTCGCCACCTCTGCGGTCACGATCGGATTCGGGATGCTGATCACGTTCGACACCGAGCCGGTCGATTGGCGAGCGTCATGGTGGTTGGTGCCCGTCGGCCACGCGCTGATCGCGGTGCCGTTCGTGGTGCGCACCTGCGTGGGCGTGCTTCGCTCGGTCGACCCGACGATGACGAACGCCGCAGCCACCCTCGGGGCCTCGCCAACGCAAGCATGGCGGGCCACGATCGTGCCGTTCCTGTGGCGGCCACTCGCCGCCGGCGGCGCGTTGGCCGCCGCGATCTCGCTCGGCGAGTTCGGCGCGACGAGCCTCCTGTCACGTTCGGGCGGCGAGACCATGCCGATCGCGATCGAGCAACTGCTCGGCCGCACCGGCTCGATACTGCAGGCTCAAGGTTTCGTGCTCGCAACCTTGCTGGCGGCAACCACGGTGATCCTCGTGGTCGTCGTCGAACGGCTCCAGTCACCACTTCCTCGTGGGACACGCCAGTGAACGATCACCCCGGCCTCGACGTCCGCGACGTCCAGGTCACCTTCGCGGCCCCCCGAGCCCAGGTCTCCGGGAACCAGGATGCACCCGTGGTTCCCGGAGACCTGGGCTCGGGGAACCTCGTGCTCGACCGGGTGTCGCTGTCGGTGGATGCGGGCGACGTGGTGGCGTTACTCGGGCCGTCGGGGAGCGGCAAGAGCACGCTGCTGCGGGTCATCGCCGGGATCATCGTCCCCGATGGCGGTCACGTGTTCGTCCACGGGGTCGACGTGACCGAACTCCCGACGCATCGGCGCGGTGTAGGGATGGTGTTCCAGGACAACCAGCTCTTCCCCCACATGTCCGTGCTCGACAACGTCGCCTTCGGACCGAAGATGTCCGGCGTCGCGCGTTCGGAACGCACCGAGCGAGCATCGACATGGCTGCGACGGGTCGGTTTGACGGGGTTCGAGAACCGGCGGGTCACCGACCTGTCCGGTGGCGAAGCGAAGCGGGTCGCGCTCGCTCGGACCCTCGCCGCCGAACCCGCCGTCGTCTTGCTCGACGAACCCTTGACCGGGCTCGACCGCGAGCTCCACGACCGGCTCGCGGTCGACCTCGCCGCACTCCTGCGTGACGCGCACGCAACGGCCCTGCTCGTCACGCACGACCATGATGAGGCCGCCACGATCGCCGATCGCACCGTGCAGCTCGCCGATCTCTGACGCATTCCGTTTTCACTCCCGGCGCGCCCACTGCGGGGTGATGAACGCCACCGACCGAGCACACCAACTCCGCCAACGCGCCCGGCACCTTCGCCGCCTCGCCGACACCATCGAGGCCTCACCGGTGATGAGCCTCGACCGGTACGGCGACGTCGACACCTGGCGGGGCCAGCGCCCCGACCTGTGCCGCGCGACGCTTGCCCACAACCAGCATCAACTCCATGGCGCCGCGGAAGATCTCCGGGAGCACGCCTGGCGTTTCGACCAGCAGGCCGAGGAACTCGAGGCGATCGCCCGCGTGCAGATCGGATTGGCGGGCTGACATGGAGGCCGGCTACGAACCCGAACGTGTCCATCAGCTGCTACAGCGCACGTTGGACTCGATCGACCGGCTCGACGGCATCTCCTCGGTGGATCCTGCCGCCGCGGACGCGCTGCGAACGGTCCGCCTCACCCGAGCGAATCTCGAGGACCACTGGATGCGCGCACTGCGCGACATCGAACGAAGTGCCGCCATGGCCCATTGGCGAGCGAGTCACCTCGGGACGTTCGGGCTCCGATCGCTGACGGCACTCGGCAACGTTCTGCCCGATCACCTTCGTCCGGGCGCTGTGCCGACGATCCCCGTCCCGCCGGCACGACGATCCGAGCTGCTCGGACACCTCGACTGGCTCGAACGCAAGGCGTTGGATGGCGATGCGGCTCCCGGCGCACCCACCGCAATCGAACTGGTCGACCTCGCCGAAGACGTTGCGTACTGGGTGCAACGAGATGGCGCGTTCGCCACCGAGATCGTCGAACTCTCGACCTCGAACATGACCGTCGCCAGGCTCCTCGGTGTCGGCAGCTTCCCGTCGGCGTTCAGCTCACGCATCGTGAGACGGATGGCGGTTCCGAACGGGCCCGACACCAGCGTCGACCGCGACCGGTATGCCAGGGCGCTGAGCACGGCGCTCGGGAGCCTCGTCGACGACCCGGCGGCCTGTCTCGATCTGCTGCTCGACGAACGAACCACCTACGCGCTTGCCGCCTGGGATCGTCTCGACGTGACGTCGTTGCGGAACTTCGTCAGCAGCGGCCTGATGGATGGAGTGCTGGCCGACTCGACACGCTTGGCCGACGGCTTCGAGGTCCTGCAGACGCTCACCCGTATCACCGACGGTCCGCTCGACGACGGGATGTCAGCCGGCATGGCGCAAGGCCTAGCGCTGTCAATGCCGATCTACTTCCCGCCGCTCGCCGGCGGGATCTTCCAGACCGGCGACAAGCCGGTCAGGGTGAGCGAGTTCGAGCTGACGATCGGGACCTACGACGAGGTTGCGAACCTCTTCGGTTCCGTCATGCGCGACGCGAACGCCGCCGGAGCACTCGGGGTCGCACTCGGCACGTTCACCGATCACGAGCTGACCCGGGACGGTGTCGATCTCACCGCAGATGGCGCACTGACCGACGTCGTCCATCTGTCGCTGCTCCTCGACCAGGCAGCGGTGTCCGAGCAGGCTCAGCTGATCATGGAGGCAGCAGCCGAACGGGCGCACCGAGCCGGGCTGGCGAGCGTGCTCGGTACCGGCACGAACATCGCGCTGCTGGCGTCCGGGGTCGGGGCTGCGTGGCGGAGTGCTGCGTCGTTGGCAATCCGAACCGTGACCGATGCGATCGACGACGTCGAACCCGAACAGCTGGCCGGCGCGTCGATCGCCTCGCGCCAGTACGAGCGGATCTGGATGTCTGCCATGGCGAACGCGCTCGACCGTCCCGCCACGCTCAGCGCCGCCCGACGGGATCCGACCATCCGAGCGCAGGTGGCCGACTTCCGCGAGCGACTCGACGAGATCGAGCGCTCCGACGATCCACCGCGACGTTCGGAACTCGTGGTCGACCTCCGCTCCGCAGCGGAGGGATCGGTCGTGGACGAGTACATGGACGAGGTCACTGCCACCGACGGCCTCCCGACGATCCGATGATCCGATGATCCGAGAGGTGTATCGTTGGTGTATGTCACGCACCAACATCGACATCGATGACGACGTGTGCCGTCAGGTCATGGAACGCTTCAACCTCACGACCAAGCGCGATGCGGTGAATCTCGCGCTTCGACGGGTGGCCGGTGAGCCGCTCGGACTCGATGAGGCACGCGCGCTTCGGGGGTCGGGATGGGACGGGGACCTCGATGAGATGCGCTCGAGCAGGGCGTGATCGTCGTCGACACATCAGCCTGGGTCGAGTTCCTGCGCGACACGGGATCGCCCGTGTGCCAGGCGGTCGAGGGACTCCTCGACGGTGACCTCGCCATCTGCGATGCAATCTCGATGGAGGTACTCGCCGGCGCTCGCAGCGAGGCCCACCTCGGGCAACTTCGCGGACTGCTCGCTCGTGCCACGCTGCTCCCGACCACTTCCGCCGACTACGACGCCGCGGCCGCGCTGTACCGGACCTGCCGGACGCAGGGAGCGACAGTTCGCCGGATGATCGACTGTCTCATCGCTGCTGTCGCCGTCGCCGCCGATGCGGAGGTGCTCCACGCCGACTCGGACTTCGACGAGTTGGCCGCCCATACCCCACTTCGAGTGCACGCTCTGTCGTTGTGAACGTCCGCGGCCAGCACCGACAAGAAGTCGCTCGGCTCGGGCGTCGAGCATCTGCGACACTCGCGTCGTGACCACGATCGATGATCAGGGGCGGCCCGAACCGCCCGTTGCATCCGGGGAGATCGAGACGCTGCTCGGTTTCCTCGACTTCCAGCGGGCGACGCTCGGCTGGCGGACAAGTGGCCTGGATCGACAGGGCCTCGCCGCGACGGTCGCGGCCTCGACGATGACGCTCGGCGGCCTGCTGAAGCACATGGCCTGGGTCGAGGACTACTGGTTCTCGTGCCGCCTCCACGGCCACGAACCGGGCTCGGCCTGGGCCGACGTCGACTGGGAGGCGGACCATGACTGGGAATGGCACTCGGCGGCCGACGACGAACCCGACGCGCTTCGTGCGCTGTGGGAGGACGCGTCGAACCGCTCGCGTTCACTCACCACAACCGCGCTCGACGTCGGTGGCCTCGACCAGCTCGCAGCGACGCCCTGGGCGAACGGGGAGTCACCGTCGCTGCGATGGATCGTGGTGCACATGATCGAGGAGTACGCCCGCCACAACGGTCACGCCGATCTGCTGCGTGAGTCGGTCGACGGCCAGACCGGCGAGTAGCGGACGCGGCGGCTGCGCTGCGCCACACGGTGCCCGGCCTGATGTGACGTCGGGTCAGTGGATGTCGGCGATCCGCGGAGAGTAGCGGAGCCGAGTTCGTGGCAGTCTGGGACGATGCAACTCGGGATGATCGGCCTCGGCCGGATGGGCGCCAACATGGTGCGCCGGCTCCACCACGACGGACACGACTGCGTCGTGCATGACGTCGACGAGACAGCGATCGCCGGGCTCGAAGCCGAGCTCGGCGTGATCGGTGCTCGTTCGCTGAGCGAACTCGTCGCAGCGATGGAACCGCCCAGGGCGATCTGGATCATGGTGCCCGCCGCGTTCGTCGGCGCCACAGTCGATTCGCTGTCACCGCTGCTCGATGCGGGCGACACGATCATCGATGGCGGCAACTCGTGGTACCGCCACGACGTCGACCGGTCCGAGGCGCTCGCGCCTTCGGGGATCACCTATCTCGATGTCGGCACGAGCGGCGGCGTGTTCGGGCTCGAACGCGGCTACTGCCTGATGATCGGCGGCCAGACCGACGCCGTCGAACGGTTGACTCCGATCTTCGAAACGCTCGCTCCGGGCATCGGCACCGGCGCTCGCACTGCGGGTCGGGTCGATCCCGAAGCGCCCGAGGAGCACGGCTGGTTGCACTGCGGTCCCAGCGGCGCAGGGCACTTCGTGAAGATGGTGCACAACGGCATCGAGTACGGGCTGATGGCCGCCTACGCCGAGGGGCTCAACGTGCTGGCCAAGGCGAACATCGGCGCCGTCGACCACCCTGTCGACGCCGAGACCGCTCCGCTCGATGCGGCGCCCTACTACCGATACGACATCGACCTCGCCAAGGTCACCGAGGTGTGGCGGCGCGGTTCGGTGATCAGCTCGTGGCTGCTCGACCTCACCGCCGAAGCATTCCACGCCGACCCGGAGCTGAGCTCGTACGCCGGCGTCGTGAGCGACTCCGGCGAGGGCCGATGGACAGTCAATGCTGCGATCGATGAAGGCGTGCCGGTGCCAGTGCTGTCAGCCGCCCTGTACCAACGTTTCTCCTCGCGCGGTCGATCCGACGTCGCCGACCAGGTGCTCTCGGCGATGCGGGCCGGCTTCGGCGGCCACATCGAACGCACGGACACGACCCGATGAAGGGCTTCGACCAATGAAGGGCTTCAACCGATGAGCGACACCCACACGGATCCCACGATGGTCACGGGCCACGTCGACTCGAGTCGGATGCAGACCACGCAGCCCGACGCCGACGCGCTCGTGCTGTTCGGCGCGACCGGCGACCTCGCGGTACGCAAGCTGTTCCCGGCGCTCTACCGACTGGAACGTTCCGGGGTCCTCCAAGTCCCGGTGATCGGCGTCGCCCGCAGCGACTGGACCGACGACGATTTCCGCCGCCACGCTCGCGAATCGATCGCCGAGCACATCGACGACCCCGATCCCGCCGTCGTCGACTCGCTGTGCGCTCGCCTCGACCTCGTGCAGGGCGACTACGCCGACGAGGCGACCTGGAACGAACTCCGAGCCACGCTCGACCGCCACAACTCACTGGTTGCCGTGTTCTACATGGCGATCCCGCCGAACATGTTCCCGATGGTCGCAACGAAGCTGGCATCGGTCGATCTGCACCAGCGGGGCCGGATCGTCGTCGAGAAGCCGTTCGGTCGCGACCTCCAGTCGGCGATCGAGTTGAACAAGACCCTCCACGAAGTGTTCTCGGAGGATCACATCTTCCGCATCGATCACTACCTCGGCAAGGAAGCCGTCGAGGACCTCCTCGTGTTCCGCTTCGCCAACACGCTGCTCGAGCCGGTGTGGAATCGCAACTACGTCCGCAGCGTGCAGGTGACGATGTCCGAGACGCTCGACGTCGAGGGTCGCGGCTCGTTCTACGAGGGCGTCGGCGCGATCCGCGACGTGCTCCAGAACCACGTGTTGCAGGTGGTGTCGCTGCTGGCGATGGAGCCGCCCGCGGGCGCCGACTCCGGGTTTCTGCAGGACGAGAAGGCCAAAGTGATCGCAGCGATGCGCCCGATCGCACCCGACGCGCTGGTTCGTGGCCAGTACGTCGGCTACCGCGACGAGCCGGGCGTCGATCCGAACTCCAATGTCGAAACGTTCGCGGCGGTGCGACTCGAGATCGACTCGTGGCGATGGGCCGGCGTGCCCTGGTACATCCGCGTCGGCAAGGCACTGCCGCAGAACGCCACCGAGGCGGTCCTCGAGTTGCGCGAGCCGCCTCGGATGCTCTTCGACGAGTCGGGTGGTCCACCGCCGGGACGGAACCTGATCCGGTTGCGGCTCGGCAAGAACGATGGTGTCACGTTTGCCCTCCAGGCGAAGACGCCTGGTCCGGATCTCGACAGCCAGGAGGTCGACGTCGACGTCGACTTCGCCGCTGCGCTCGGGGAACGCCAGGACGCCTACGAACGACTGCTGGGCGATGCGTTGATCGGTTCGCTGCGCCGATTCGCCCGCCAGGACATCGTCGAAGGAACGTGGCGCGTCGTGCAGCCCGCGCTCGACCACCCCGGCGACGTCGTCCCCTACTTCCGCGGATCGTGGGGACCGGCCGACGCCGACGACATCCTGCTCAACGGCGACCACTGGTTCGAGCCCTCACCGGCGTGACCAAGCGGATTACATCAGGGGTCAGACCCGCGATGTAATCCAGCGCCGGCGAGGCATCGATTACATCGCGGGTCTGACCCCTGATGTAACACTGCGGGCGCACCATGTGGATTCCGATCACGCTTGCGGCAGCGACGTTCCAGGTCCTGCGGACGTCACGGCAACACCAGCTGCGGTCGGTGCTGTCGGTCAACGGCGCGGGGTTCGTGCGGTACGCCTACGGATTCCCGCTCGCGGTGCTCGTCGCGGTGGTCACGTTCGGCGTGTTCGGCGAACCCGTTCCGGACATTCCGTGGCGGTTCTGGCCGATCATCGCCGGCGCGGGAATCGCTCAGATCCTCGGCACGCTGGCGCTCCTGCGGGCATTCGATCTGCGCGACTTCGCGATCGGCACGGTCTATGCAAAGACGGAGGTGATCCTCGTCGCGGTCGTCGCTGCCGTTGCGCTCGGTGAACCGCTCGCCCCGCTCGGCTGGGTCTCTGCCTTCGTCTGCATGGCCGGCGTTGCCTGGCTCGCTGCGCCGACCCGGCTGCTCGACATCCTCGGCAGCGCGCGCGACCCGGCGGCCCTGATGGGCGTCCTGGCCGCGGCCGGATTCGCTGTTGCGGCAGTCGGCATCCGTGGCGCGTCGACCTCGCTCGACGGCCCGACCTGGAACCGAGCGCTGCTGACGCTCACCGTGATGCTCGGGATCCAAACCATCGTGAACGGCACGCAGCTCGGGCTGACCGATCGGGCAGAGCTCGGGCGCGTGGCCGGGTCCTGGCGGTTCGCGCTGCCGGTCGGGATCCTGAGCCTGTGCGGATCGATCGGATGGGCGGTCGCCGTGACCTTGACGAACGCCGCCAAGGTCCGCACGCTCGGTCAGGTCGAGATCGTGATCGCGTTCATGATCTCCGCCTGGGTGCTCCACGAACGCCACCGGCGCGCCGAGTACCTCGCCAGTGGTCTCGTGCTCGTCGGCGTCGTGGGCGTCGTCGTGTTCGGCTGACCGACCCCGAGACCCCCGGGTACTGTTCCGTGATGCGTGGACTTGTCGTACCCGAAGCCACCGAGGACTTCACCGCCGACCCGGTCGAGCTGTTCTTCGACCTGGCGTTCGTCTTCGCTTTCTCGCAGATCGTCGGGCTGCTGCTCTACGACCCGACGTGGAACACCGTCGGCGAAGCGACGTTGATCTTCCTGCTGCTGTGGCTGCCCTGGTCGCAGTTCGCATGGTCGGCGAATGCAGTACCCGGCAACTCGCGCACCGTCCGGCTGCTGTTCCTCGTGGCGACCGCCGCCAGCGTGCCGATGGCCGCATCGGTGACGACGGCGTTCGATCAGAGCGGCGCACTCTTCGCGATCCCGTTGGCCATCATCTTTCTCACGGCGCTCGCGATGATGGTGATCGGCCTCGACAGCGACTCCGACGTCTACCGATCGAGCCTTCGCTACGGCGCTCCGAACCTCGTCGGGATGGCGATCATCGTCACCGGCGGTTTCCTCGAGGGCGACGCGCGCACGATTGCGTGGGTCCTCGGCATTGCGATCTTCGTCTACGCGACGATCCGAGCCGGCGGCAGCGAATGGATCCTGCGTGCCGGCCATTTCGCCGAACGACATGCGCTGATCATCATCGTTGCGCTGGGCGAGGTGATCGTCGCGCTCGGCAACTCGGTCGCCATTCCGTTGCGGGACAACGGCGGGTTCCCGGCCCGTTCCGTGGTCGCACTCGTCGCTGCCGGCGTGTTCGCCGGGCTGTTGTGGTGGGCGTACTTCGATCGGGTGCAACCGGCATTCGAGCACCGGACGGAGGAGAGCCCACCTCTCGAGCGCGGCCAGTTCGCACGCGACGTCTACACCTACGCTCATGCCCCGATCGTGGCGGGCATCATCCTGGCTGCAGTGGCGATGGAGGAGATGGCACTGCACCCCTCCGACCCCTTACCGGCCGCATTCCGTGCGATGGGTGCCGCCGGGCTCGTGCTCTACTTCGGCGGCGTCGGCATCGGGGTCTTCCGGGCGTTCGGCGCGTTCGCCCGGGAGCGATTCGTCGCCGTGATCGCGATCGGACTGCTGATGCTCCTGGGGTCCGACGTCGACGGCGTGATCCTGCTGGTGAGCATCGACGCGATCCTGCTCGTCACGCTCGTTCTCGAGCACCTTCGGATCGAAGGCCCTCCCGGCCGCTCCGGAGACGCGTCAGTCCACGACGACCGGGTCCACCACACTGGGATCGTCGACGACGCTGCGCAGTAGCCACTGGAACAGCCGCCAGCCGGTCGGCGCCGGGGCGAGCGTTGCCGCGGCAACAGCGGCCGCCTCGTCGGAGATCGCCTTGCCGGCGGGCGCCTTGACGTGCACCTCGGCGACGCGTTCAGCCATCACGAACCAGCCGACCGCCTCTTCGACCGAACCACCGACGGTGAGCAGGCCGTGGTTGCGCAGGATGCAGAGCTTGTTGTCGCCGAGCGAGGTCGCAATACGCTTGCCGCCGTCGTAGGACAGCACCTCGACCTCCTCGTCGTCGAACAAGGCCTGGTCGAACACGAATGCACACGACTCTTGGCTGAGCGCGCGGAACCGCTCGACGTTCGCGGCCCACGGGGTACCGAACTGAGTGTGCGTGTGCGCTGCGCTCACGGCGTCGGGTCGAGCCGCCAGCACGGGTGCGTGGATGTTGTAGCCGGCGGTGTTGACGGCGCCGGTCGGGTTGCCGTCGGTGTCGGTCACCCGGCCGTCGGGGCCGACGAGCACCAACTGATCGACGGTCGCCAGGTGAAACGGGACGCCCCAATCGAGCAACCAGAAGTGGTCGTTCAGGATCGGATCACGCGCGGAGACGTGGCCGTCGCCGAGCTGTCCCCAGCGCATCGCGCCGAAGATCCGGTAGCCGAGCGCACACATCCGCTTGCGGTGCACCCGTTCTGCCTCGGGCGTGCGCACGGCGTCGAACGGCTCGACGCCAGGGAAGGTCGGATACGGCGACTCGCTCATCCCCCAAGCGTAAACCCATCGCCACCAACCACGTTTGCGCTGCATTCCGGATGGGACGGTCCATCCGAATCCGCACGCAAACGTGGTTGGTGGCGTGGTTGGCTGGGGCTCCCGGGGCGTGGCTCTGGTGTCAGGAGGGGGCGGGGAAGCCGCGGCGGGGGACGACGATCACGGCGCCGTCGGTCGGGTCGATGTCGACGGTGACACATACGTGGAACACCTCGCCGAGCCGCTCGGCCGTCAACACCTCGGCGGCCGAACCGTTCGCGACCACCACTCCTTCGTCGAGCAGCACCAAGCGGTCGGTGTAGGTCCCGGCGAGCGTCAGGTCGTGCATCGCCGACACGACCGTCAAGCCGCTGTGCTCGCGCAGTTCGGTGACCAACTCGAGCGCCTGCTGCTGGTGGCCGATGTCGAGCGCAGAAGTCGGTTCATCGAGCAGCAGCACGGGCGCCTCCTGCGCGAGCGCTCGCGCCAGCACGGCGCGTTGACGCTCACCGCCGCTCATCGATCCGAGCATGCGAGTGGCGAACGGTCCGAGGCGTAACCGGTCGATCACGTCGACGACCACCTCGCGATCATGGATCGACTCGGTGCCGAAGTAGCCGACGTACGGCGTGCGTCCGAGCAAGCACGTAGTCGAACACGCACATGTCGTCGGGGATCAACGGATCCTGCGCAACATAGGCCACCTGCTGCGCACGGGCGGCGTCGGTGATCGGTGCCAAGGAGTCACCTCCGACGCGAACGTCCCCCTCGAAACGAACCAGCCCTGCGGCGGCGCGCAGCAACGACGACTTGCCGGCGCCGTTCGGGCCGATCACCCCGAGCCACTCCCCCGATTCGACCCGGTCGGTGAACTCGGTGACGACACGATTCTTTCCGTAGCTCACGCTGACGGCGTCGAACTCGAGCGCGCTCACGTCATCCTCCGAGTACGCAGCAGGTAGATGAAGAACGGGGCGCCGATGAACGCTGTCACCACGCCGATCGGGGTCTCCGCCGGGCTCGACAGCATGCGGCCGGGAATGTCGGCGAGGATCAGGAACGAGGCGCCGAGCAGCATCGACAGCGGGATGAGCCTGCGGTAGCCGGCACCGGCCATCAACCGGATGGCGTGCGGCACCACCAGCCCGACGAATCCGATCAGCCCGCTGACCGACACGACCGCCGCCGTGCCGAGCGTGGCCCCCACGACGATCACCAGTCGGGTTCGGCTGACCGACACCCCGAGCGCCGCCGCCTCCTCGTCGCCGACGCGGAACACGTCGAGATGGCGACGATGAAGCATCAGCACGATGCCGCTGATGGCCACGTAGGGCACGATCAGGCGCACGTCGGACCACGTCGCGCCCGAGAGCCGACCGAGAATCCACTGGAACACCTCGCGCACCACATCCTGGTTGCGCTGCAGGATGAACGTCTGCACGGCCGTCACGAACGAGACGACGGCGACGCCCGCCAGCACGAGCGTCACGCCCGAACGGGCACTCGGGCCCGAGCCGTGGAACGACGCCCCGACCAGGTAGGTCACCGCCACCGTTGCGAGCGACGCCAGGAACGCAGCCCCGACGACCGGGTCGACCGGCCACGATGCCGTGACACCACGTCCGGCGGTGAGCGCGATCGTGGCGCCGAGCCCGGCACCCGCGGCCGCACCGAGCAGGTAGGGGTCGACGAGCGGGTTGCGGAACACGCCCTGATAGCCGGCCCCGGCGACGGACAACATCCCGCCGACGAGCGCGGCGAGAATCACCCGCGGCATGCGGATGCGCCACACGATGTTCCATTCGGCGGTCGTCACGCCGGAGTCGACCGAGATCAGCGGAAGGTGATCGAGCAGCGCCAGCGGAACCCGCCACCATTCCGGACCGGCCGGGCCAATCGACGCGCCGAGCACGATCGCCCCGAGCAGCACGGCGCCCGAGCCGAGGTACCAGCGAACGTCACTTCGACGCGCTGTCGCCAGTGTCGAGCGGACCGACGGGTCGACCCGAGCGCCTTCCGCATCGAGACCGGCGACAGCCACGTCGGCTCCGATCAGCTCGCTGCGATCACGGCATCGGAGACCGCCCGCAGGAACTCGACGATGCGCGGGCCCCAACGCGACGCAACGTCGTCGTCGAGTTCGACGACGTTGCCGGTCTGCACGGCAGTCATGTCGGCCCACCCATCACGGGCGGCCACGGTCTCCAAGGACTGACCGCAGCACTTGGTGTCGGCGAGGAAGATCAGGTCGGGGTCGGCCGACACGACGAACTCGGCGCTGAGCTGTGGGTATCCGCCCGAGTCGCCTTCGGCGGTGTCGGCGATGTTCTGGAGGCCCAACAATCCGTAGAGCTCACCGAACAACGTCGTCGAGTCGAGCGAGAACAGGGTGTCGTCGAGCTCGTGGAAGATGGTCAACGGCTCGGCGGGTGTCGGCGTGGCGGCGACGATCTCGTCGATCTCGGTCTGCATCGACTCGACCAGCGCAGCGGCCTCTTCCTCGTGGCCGGTCGCGACGCCGAGTTCCTCGATCTGGCGGAAGGTGTCGTCGATCGTGACCGCAGCGGGTCCGTCCCACCAGCCGATGTCGAGTTCGTCGAGCTGCGGTCCGAGGCCGTTGAAGTCGCCTCCGATCAGCACCAGGTCCGGTTCGTAGGCAGCGATCGCTTCGACGTTGTTGTCGAAGGCGGACAGCTCGTTCGGGATCGCCTGCGCCTCTTCGGGGTAGTCGGAGAACTGGTCGACCGCCACCAGGAGATCGCCGGCACCGATGGCGAACATCATCTCGGTGTGCGTCGGACTGAGCGACACGACTCGTTCGACGTCGCTCCACACCGTCCGCGGCGCCGTCGGTGGTCGACGCTTCGGGTGCGGTCGTCTCCGCAACGGACGGCGCGGCGGACACGTCGGACGGTATCGGAACTCGATGCGTCATCAGAGCCGCACGCTGATGTCAGCAGTGCGAGCCCGGCAACGGCGCCGAGCAGTCGTCGGCCGAGTCGGCCGGAGTGGGTGTTCATGGAATGCCTCCAATGGAATGGAGGACAAGCTGGGTGCTGGCCGGATGTGTTCCGACCGGCGAGCCGTCCCTTGCCTCGAGGGTGTTGGTCGCGTCACAGGGCAGGCGACCGGGCTCGTCCCCGAAACGCTCGGGGAACCACCGTTGCGGGACAGCGCCGGGATCTCACCGGACTTCGCTGCGTCTGCGACAGTTCGACATCGTACTTCGCTGTGCGTACGCTCCCCAAGCTCATGACCGACCACGATCCGACCAGGCAGACGCCGTCCCCACCGAAGATCCCCGGCCCGACGGGCTACGCAGCGCCGACTCGCTCGTCGTGCTCAACACCGGCAACGGCAAGGGCAAGTCGTCGTCGGCGTTCGGGATGATGATCCGCGGCGTCGCTCGCGGGTGGAACGTTGCGGTCGTCCAGTTCATCAAGTCGGGCGATTGGAAGGTCGGCGAGGAGAAGATCGGACGTCAGCTGGGCGTCGACTGGCATGCGTTCGGCGACGGGTTCACCTGGGACTCCGACGATCTCACCAACGATCGCGCCCATGCCGCTGCCGGCTGGGCCAAGGCCGCCGAGCTCATGCAGGCGGGCGAGCACCAGCTGGTCATCTTCGACGAGCTCACCTACCTGCCGTCGTTCGGATGGATCGACGTCGCCGAGATCGTCGACGCGATCGCCGCACGACCCCGCCATGTGAACGTGATCATCACCGGTCGAGACGCAGCACCCGAGCTGATCGAGCTCGCCGACACCGTCACCGAGATGCGCGAGGTCAAGCACGCCTACCAACAGGGCATCCGCGCGATGCGCGGGATCGACTACTGAGCCACGCCATGTCGTCGTTGTTGCGTGATCGGTTGGTGGATCTGCCTGCCCACGACCCGGCCGCGTTCGACGCCATCCATGAGCGAGCAGCGCACCTGTTGCGCCCGAGCGGCGCGCTCGCCTGGCTCGACGAGATCGCCGCATGGGTGGCGGGTTGGCAACGAACCACGTCGCCGACGGTCGATCGACCGGCTGCGTTGGTGTTCGCCGCCGACCATGGCGTTGCCGCGGCCACCAAGGTCAGCGCCTATCCGACCGGGATCACCGAGGCACTCTTCGGAGCGTTCCAGCAGGGGCGCTCCACCATTGCTGCGTTCGCGCACGTCGCCGGCGCGTCGGTTCGTGCGATCGACGTGGGCATCGGGCAACCGACCGGCGACATCCGTTTCGAAGCGGCAATGACCTCCGAGCGTTTCGACGAGATCGTCGAACTGGCCTTCGACGCAGTCAACGGGCTCGACTGCGACCTCTTGGTACTCGGCGAGATCGGTATCGGAAACACCACACCGTCGGCGGCAATCGCCGCAGCGCTCGCCGGGGGCGAGACCGCCGCCTGGGTGGGGCGCGGAACCGGCGTCGACGACGAGGGATTGGCTCGCAAGCGGGCGGCCGTTCAGGAGTCGGTGCGCCGGATCGCCGGGATCACCGACCCACTCGAGATCCTGCGCGAGGTCGGCGGGTCCGAGCTGGTCGCTGTCGCCGCTGCCACGGTGGCGGCACGCCACCGATCGATCCCGGTGGTGCTCGATGGCTACGTCGTCACCTCCGCCGTCCTGCCACTGGTGATGGTCAACCCGGCAGCGATCGACCACTGCACGGTCGGGCACTGCTCGACCGAACCGGGCCACCGCAAGCTGTTGGAGCGCCTCGACAAGCGACCGCTGCTCGATCTCGACATGCGTCTCGGCGAAGGCTCAGGGGCGATGGCGGCAGTACCGCTCATCGCGATGGCGTGCGCCGGTGTCACCAAGGTGCCGACGTACGACGAGTGGTTCGGTCGCTAACCTCGCTGCGTGCGAATTCCCACCCCCGTCGCCCAGGTCGTCCGCGGTTTCACGATGGGCTCGGCCGACATCGTGCCGGGCGTGTCGGGCGGGACGGTCGCCCTCGTCCTCGGCATCTACGACCAACTCATCCGCAACATCAGCCAGGGCGCTCACGCCCTCAAACAACTGCTGACACGTGATGTCAGTGGCGCCATCGACACGTTCAAACGAATCGAATGGGTGTGGCTGTTCACACTGCTCGCCGGCATCCTCGCCGCAGATTTTCGCGCTCTCGTCGGTGATCGAGACGCTGCTCGACGAACAACCGATCAGGATGTCGGCGCTGTTCTTCGGGCTGATTCTCGGCTCGATCTGGGTGGCGCTGCGGATGCTCGACAAGATCGACGGTGTCGCCATCGCCCTGATGCTCGGAATCGGTGGCGCAATGTTCCTGCTGCTCGGTCTGCGGTCCGACACCGACGTGGCCGATACCGCCGCCGAGGTGGTGACCAAGTCGTGGTGGGTCTTCTTCCTCGCCGGCGCCGATCGCGATCTGCGCCATGATCCTGCCAGGCATCTCTGGGTCGTTCATCCTCGTGGTGCTCGGCATGTACACCGAGGTGCTCGGTGCCGTGAACGACCGTGACTTCACGGTGCTGATCGCCTTCATGCTCGGCTGCGTCGTCGGCCTCGCTCTGTTCTCGACGTTGCTGAACTGGCTGCTCGAGCGGTACCACCGCTGGGTGCTGGCTGCGATGATCGGCCTGATGCTCGGCTCCACCCGCGTGCTGTGGCCATGGCCGAACGGCACCAACACCACCACGATGACGTTGCCTCGCGACGACGTCGCCATCCCGCTCATGCTCATCATCGTCGGCGCTGCGGTCGTGGTGATCGTCGACCTCATCGCCGTCCGTTTCGTGCACGTGGAGCCACTGCACGAACACGACGCCGCCGTCGACGCTGCTCGCTGAGCGTCGGCGACGACAATGGTGATCGGAGAACTCACCGAAGTTCGCCGATGCACTCTGGTGGTCGACCGTGGTCAATCGACGGATTCGAGACGGGGATGGACGGACGCGTCGAGGCGGAACCGGCCACGTCCGGTCTTCACGATTCGAATCGGCACGTCACGTTCCTCGAGACGGCGCTTGAGCAGGATCAGCCGACTCTCGAGGTTGTCCTTGAAGCCCGGGAGATCGAGCGTCGGGTCGAGACGCAGCTCGCGATTGGTGAAGTCGATCCGCCCGTCGGCGGCGTGTTGGCGCAGGAGGCTCCACAGGATCCGTCCGGCGACTCCCTTGATCAGGTAGTCGCCGCCCACGAACACGCTGCCATCGACGGGGAAGAACCGGACGGCCAACTCGCCATCCGGGATGGTGCCTGGCGCGGTTCGATCGATCGGAGGACCGGCCGAGACTCCGTCGGGCCCTTCGCGCTCCGCAGCACGGACGTGCTCGATCGCGCTCGCCACCAACGAGGTGGTGATGCACAACAACTGCTCGTCGACGGCGTCGAACGCCACCGGTCGACGGCTCTCGGCAACGAGCGCGCCGATCAATTCACCCCGCGCCATCGCCGGCACCACGATCCGGCTCTGCACGCCGTCGATCTCGACCACCGGCAGCTCGTGACCGGGGCCGACACCCTGGTGCTCGTACTCCCGTCGGATCGATCGGGCGTACTTCTTCATCTGATGCAGACCTCCGATGCGCATCGGTTCGCAGCGCGCAGCGGCGAGGCCGATCTGACCGCTCCCGAGGGTCACCTCGGCGCCCACGCCCTGCGTGTCGAACCCGTGGCTACCGATCGCGTAGAGCCGAGTGCCGCTTTCGTCGAGCAGCATCAGCACGGTGTGGCGGTAGCCCAGGATCCGGTCGAGTCCTTCGAGCGTTGCATCGACGACCGTGTCGAGATCGCCGGCGCGAGCGATGCATCGGGCCAGCTCGGCGAGTCCTCCGAGCTCAGCCGACGAGCGACGCTCAGTCGGGACATCGCTCGGCAGCGAACCCGACGGATTCGGCGGGTTCTGCTCGATCGCAACCACCCTGAACACGTCGGCCGCGCGCAGCCGGTAGACGTCTTGCATGTTCTCCAACACGGCGAGCGCCTCGATGTCGGCTCGCAACCGATCGAACACCGGACCGCGCCGCTCGGTCCGTTCGTAGACCAACGCCAGGCGGAACTCGTCGTGGGTCACCGGGTCCATCAGCAACAGGCTGGCTCTCGGGTTGTCGGCGAGGTTGCGCGATGTCTTCGACATGAACTGGTTCGACAGCGCCAAGCGTTCGTCATCGACGCGGTGCGCCCGCGAGATGTAGGTGACGTTGACGATGCCATCCGCTGACGCAGTCGCGAGCACCGCCGGAATGGCACCGCCGAAACAACGTTCGATGTCGTTCAGTGTCAGTTCATCCACCGGGTGTTCCTCCGATCGCGGACCCCGCCGACGGCCCAGGCGTCTGGTCGAACGACTCCTCGACGATCATCTCCACGGCGACCATCCGCTGTGGCAGCATCCGACGCAGTGACTCCACCGGGTTGCCGTCGGTGCGGTGCACCGCCTCGAAGAAGGTCTCGCTCTGCAATCGGGCGAGTTCGACATCGGCGGCGGTCGGCGCCTCGACCACCAACGGCCGGCCCTTGAGCTGGACCGACTGGTACGTGCTCACCTCGGCGCCGGTCAACGACACGGTTGCGGATTGCAGATTGTCGATGACCGCCTGATCGTCGGCGCTCATCACGAACCGGACACGACCGCTGTCGGCGTCGACGACCATTGCAGCCCACGCTCGATCAGCGCGTGGTTCCCCGTCGGCCGAGACCGTGCCGACCACCAGGCCGGCTCCCGTCTCGAGAATCTCCACCAACTCCGTTGCGAACGCCACCACAGCCTCCCTGAACGATCTCTGAGGATACGTGAGTGAACTCTTCAGATCGACATACGAAGAGTTCAGCAACGACGGCCCTGTCGAGTCTTCACGATGGGTGGTGTCGGCTCGACGGTCGAGTCGACGGAAAGGAACACATGACCACCATCAGCCACCCGATCGCCATCGTCGATCCGGACTTCCGGATCCCGGCCGTCGACCTGTACCGCGACATCCACAAGGGGATTCGCGCCGAGCTGTTCGCTGTCACGACGGCCGCCGGGAGCATCGATCCCTCGGACCGATGTGACCGAGCCGCACTGGCCGGACACGTCTCGTCGATTGCCGCCGTACTCGAGTCGCACGCCCACCACGAGGATGCCGTCATCGACCCGGTACTCGAACGCCATCTGCCGCAGCTGGCGAACGAGATCAACGCCGATCACGAGCGCTTGGAGGCGATGTTCGCATCGATCACCGATCTCGCCGGCGCCGCCGTCGACGCAGCGGACCACGACGAGCGTCGTCTGCTGCAACTGCTCCACCTCGACCTCGCGAGCTTCACCAGCTCGTATCTCGACCACATCGACCTGGAGGAGCGAGCCGTGATGCAACGACTCCCCCAGCTGATCGGCGTCGACGAGATCGCAGCGATGCACGGAGCAATCGTCAGCTCGATCCCGCCCGAAGAGATGGCCCAGAGCCTGTCGTTCATGCTGCCCGCGATGAACCTCGACGACCGCGCCGAGCTCTTCGTGGGCATGCGGATGGCCGCACCGCCCGAGGCATTCGATGCCACGGTTGGGCTGGCGAGGTCGGTGCTGCAACCCACGGACTTCGCGGCGCTCGCAGACAGGATCGGGGTAGCACGATGAGATCGGCGATCCTGGCACTCGCCGTCAGCACACCGCTGCTGTTCGCCGCATGCGGCGATGAACCCGTCGAGCACGCCACCGCTGGCGTGCTCGACGTGACACTCAGCGACTTCTCGTTCGGCGAACTGCCCGACGATGTCGCCGCAGGCACCCGCCTACGGATCGACAACGCATCGACAACCGAGTTGCACGAGCTGGTCGCCGTACGGCTGGCCGACGGTGACACACGCTCGGTCGACGAGATCGTGGCCTCCGGTCTGGAAGAGGTGTTGGCGGCCGGTCCACCCGCGGCGGTGTTGCTGGCCGCTCCAGGTGGCGAGCAGATCGACGCCGTCGGCGACGGCGTGCTCGCCGAACCGGGCCGCTACCTGCTCGTGTGCGCGATCCCGACCGGCGCGAACCCCGAGGAGTACCTGACGGCCGCGGCGACCAGTGATGGCCCGCCGCACGTCGACGGCGGGCCACCGCACTTCGTCAACGGCATGGCCGATGTCCTTGCCGTGACCGATCGATGAGCGCCGCACCCATGACCACGACGTTGAGCGGCGACCTGATCGAGGCTGCCGGAACGGAACTCAGCCGTTGACGAGGGCAGCGAAGCGGTCGATGCCCTCGACCAGGTCGTCGTCGCCGAGGGCGAACGAGAATCGGCCGTAGCCGCCGAGGCCAAACGCCTCGCCGGGAACGAACGCCACCTTGGCCTTGTCGAGCACGAGGTCGGCAAGCTCGAGCGTGTTGGTCGCCGTGACACCGTCGATCGGTCGGTTGAGCAGGCCGGTGAGGTCGGGATAGGCGTAGAACGCCCCCTGCGGTTCGAGGCAGGTGACGCCATCGATCGCGTTGAGCTTGGTCCACATCGTCTGCGCCCGACGGGCGAACGCGGTGCGCATCATCACCACGTCGTCGAGCGAACCCGACACCGCAGCAAGCGCGGCGCGCTGCGACACATTGGCGACGTTCGACGTCGCGTGGCTCTGGAAGTTGGTCGACGCCTTGATCACATCGTCGGGGCCGATCATCCAGCCGACGCGCCACCCGGTCATCGCGTACGTCTTGGCGACGCCGTTGACGATGATGCACTGGTTGGCGAGTTCGGGAACGACGGTCGGCATCGACACGAACGTATTGTCGCCGTAGGTGAGGTGTTCGTAGATCTCGTCGGTGATCACCCACACGCCCTTGTCGAGCGCCCACTCGCCGATCGCCTCGACCATCTCGGGCGGGCACACCGAGCCGGACGGGTTGTCGGGGCTCACGAACAGCAGCACCTTGGTGCGGTCGGTGTAGGCGGCGTCGAGTTGCTCGATGGTGACCTGGAAACCGCTGGCGGCATCGGTGTCGATGACCACCGGGACGCCACCGGCGAGTGTGATCGCCTCGGGATACGTGGTCCAGTAGGGGGCGGGGCAGATGACCTCGTCGCCCGGATCGCACAGCGCGGCGAAGGCGGTGTAGACGGCGTGCTTGCCGCCGTTGGTGACAAGCACTTGCGACGCGGTGCAGTCGAAGCCCGAGTCGCGCTTGGTCTTGTCGGCGATCGCCTGCTTCAACTCGGGGAGCCCACCGGCCGGCGAGTACTTGTGGTTCTTCGGGTCGCGGCACGCCTCGACGGCCGCCTCGACGATGTGGGCGGGGGTCGGGAAGTCGGGTTCGCCGGCCCCGAAGCCGATGACGTTCTCGCCGGCGGCCTGCAGTGCCTTGGCCTTGGCGTCGACGGCGAGCGTGGCGGAGGGGGCGATTGCGGCGAGTCGTTCGGAGGTGCGCTTCACGTCCGTCAGCCTGCCACAGCCGACCTCGCATCCCAACGAGGAAATGGACCCGAAACGGGCCGTGGGATCCGTCGATACCGGCGCCATGCTGGTGGCCGTGAGCGTCGACCCCGCAACCATCGTGATCCCCGCCGACCTGCTTCCCGCCGACGGCCGCTTCGGATCCGGCCCCTCGAAAGTCCGCCCCGAGCAGCTCGACGCGCTGGTCGCCGCTGGTGACACCGTGCTGGGCACGTCGCACCGCCAACCTCCGGTCAAGAACCTCGTCGGCTCGGTGCGCTCCGGCCTCACCGAGCTGTTCTCGCTCCCCGATGGATGGGAGATCGTGCTGGGCAACGGTGGATCCACCGTGTTCTGGGACGTCGCCACGTTCGGCCTGATCTCGAACCGAAGCCAGCACCTCGTCTTCGGCGAGTTCTCCTCGAAGTTCGCCGAGGCCGCGGCGGCAGCACCTCATCTGGGCGAGCCGACCGTCGTCAAGTCCGACACCGGCAGCCATCCGGTGGCAGTCGCCGAGGACGGCGTCGACCTCTACGCGCTCACGCACAACGAGACCTCCACGGGCGTGGCGATGGAGCTGCACCGGCCCACGGGCACCTCGGCCGGCACGGCTCTCGTCGCCGTCGACGCGACGTCGGCTGCCGGCGGTCTGCGCTGGGACCCGTCCGAGGTCGACGTCTACTACTTCGCCCCTCAGAAGTGCTTCGCCTCCGACGGCGGGTTGTGGCTGGCTGCATGCTCCCCTGCGGCGCTCGATCGCATCCGCTCGATCGGAGCGAGCGATCGCTGGCGTCCGGCGTCGCTCGACCTGCAGATCGCGCTCGACAACTCGGTGCTGAACCAGACGTACAACACCCCGGCGCTGGCCACGCTCGTGATGCTCGACTCGCAGGTCCGTTGGATGAACGAAAACGGCGGCATGGACTTCGCTGCCGGCCGCAGTGCCGAGTCGGCCGCGATCTTGTACGGGTGGGCCGAGGCACGTGACTGGGCGAACCCGTTCGTCGCTGACCCCTCGATGCGCTCGAACGTCGTCGGAACCATCGACGTCGACGACTCGATCGACGCCACCACGATCAACAAGGTCCTCGCAGCGAACGGCGTGCTCGACACCTTCGCCTACCGCAAGCTGGGCCGCAACCAGTTGCGCATCGCCATGTTCCCGGCGATCGATCCGTCCGACGTCGAGGCCCTGACCCGCTCGATCGACCATGTCGTCGCCGCGTTGACCTGACCGGTTCGGCTGGATCGACGTGGATGCGATGGAAGTTCTCGAGTTCGGCACCGGCGACATCGGCGCGCTCGAGCGTCCGGTGATGCTCGTGGGCCTCGAAGGCTGGTTCGACGTGGCGAGCGCGGCGACGCAGGCCGTCAACGCGTTCATCAGCGAGGACCACGCCGTCACGGTCGGATCGATCGACCCCGACCCGTTCTACGACTTCACGCAGCAACGTCCGCACGTGTCGATCGACGACGACATTCGCGAGATCGTGTGGCCGCACAACGAATTCGTCCTCCAGCGAAACCCCGGCCACCGCGACGTCGTCGGCCTGATCGGCGTCGAGCCGCACCTCTACTGGAAGACCTATGTCGAGGCGATCGTGGTGGTCGCCCAAGCCCTCGGGTGCGAGGCGGTCGTCACCGTCGGCTCAGGTGCCGAGGCGATTCCCCACAGCCGGACGCCACCCGTGACCGGGAGCACGGCAAACGCCGATCTCGCTCAGCGTCTCGGTCTCGTTGCACCGAGCTACCAGGGCATCACCGGTGTGGTCGGAGTGCTCCAAGCCGAGCTCGAAGCCCGCGACATCCCCTCGGTGTCGCTGCGTGTCGGCATCCCGCACTACCTGATGAACGCCGAGCACCCGCAGGCGACGTCTGCACTGGTGCGGCATCTGAGCCACGTGCTCGACGTACCGAACACGACCGATTTCAGCGATCAGGTCGACAGCTGGCGCGACGTCCACGACGAGATCGCCGACAACGACGAGCAGCTCAAGATGTACGTGCAGCTCCTCGAAGCCGAGTTCGACCGGCGCGCCGAAGCCCAGATCCCGTCAGCCGACGACCTCGGCAGCGCGTTCGAAGAGTTCCTCCGCGATCAACGCGACGACTGACCGTCAGCGTTGGCCCCCAACGCCCAGGGCTCGGGGAACCAGGTTCAGGCCTTGGCGGCGGCGAAGGCGGTGTCGAGGTCGGCGATGATGTCGTCGATCGACTCGATGCCGACGCTGAGACGGATCAGGCCCGGACCGACCGACGATGCGAGCTGTTCCTCGGGCGTGAGCTGGCTGTGGGTGGTGCTCGCCGGATGGATCACCAGGCTGCGAACGTCGCCGATGTTCGCGACATGGCTGTGCAGCTCGGCACCCTCGACGAACTTCTTGCCGGCCTCGAGCCCGCCCTTGATCTCGAACGCCAGCACCGAGCCATAGCCCTTGCCGCCACCGAGCTTGGTGGCCCGCTCGTGCCAGGGACTCGATGCGAGACCCGAGTAGTTGACCGACTCGACCTGGTCGTGAGCGTCGAGGTACTCGGCCACCTTCTGGGCGTTCGCGAAGTGGCGCTCCATGCGCAGGCTCAGCGTCTCGAGACCCTGCAGGATCAAGAACGCGTTGAACGGCGAGATCGCGAGGCCGAGGTCGCGCAACATCTGCACACGGGCCTTGAGGATGAACGCACCGTGGCCGAGCGCCGGGAAGTAGGCGAGGCCGTGGTAGCTGGGGTCGGGCTCGGTGAAGTTCGGGAAACGACCTGACGCGGCGTAGTCGAACGTGCCGCCGTCGACGATCGCACCGGCGACCGAGGTGCCGTGGCCGCCCATGAACTTGGTGAGGCTGTGGATCACGATGTCGGCGCCCCACTCCAGCGGGCGGATCAAGTACGGCGTCGGGCACCGTGTTGTCGACCATCAGCGGGATGCCGTTGGCGTGCGCAATACCGGCGATGCCCTCGATGTCGAGCACGTCGTTCTTGGGGTTCGGGATGACCTCGCCGAAGAACACCTTCGTGTTCGGCTTGACGGCCGCTTCCCACTGGGCGAGGTCGTCGGGATCGTCGACGAAGGTGACCTCGATGCCGAACTTCGGCAGCGTGTAGTGCAGCAGGTTGTAGGTGCCGCCGTACAGCGACGGCGAGGCGACGACGTGGTCGCCGGCCTCGCACAGCGTCATGAACGCGAGCGTTTCGGCAGCCTGACCGGATGCAACGGCGAGCGTGCCGGGGAGCCCGACCGCCGTGGTGCAGCCGCCTTCGAGCGCGTTGACGCGGGCTTCGAGCGCGGCCTGCGTCGGGTTCATGATGCGGGTGTAGATGTTGCCGATCTCGGCGAGGCCGAACAGGTTGGCGGCGTGGTCGGTGTCGCGGAACTGGTACGACGTCGTCTGATAGATCGGCACCGCCCGGGCGCCGGTGGTCGGATCGGGCTCGCCGCCGACGTGAACTTGCTTGGTCTCGAAACCCCAGGAGTCACTCATAGGGGCCGCACGCTATCCCCCAATTCCCGACCCCACAAGTCGGGTTTCCCGCGCCCCGCTCCCACCCGCGATGAGCGAACCGACCGCATTCGGCTGTTTCGCTCATCGCTGACAGGCCAATCATGCGGACGATGAGCGAACCGACCGCATACGGCGGTTTCGCTCATCGCAACGAGCGCTACAGGAGGCTGGCGACGAGGCCGGCTTGGCCGAGGTGGTAGGTGACCATGATCGTGACCGGCATCCAGCGGGCGTCGGCGACGAACTGGCGCCAGCCGAGCACCGAGTCGGACGCGACGAACAGCGCTGCGCCGAGTATCGCCCAGGTGTTGCCGGTCGCCATCGCCACGCAGAACATCAGCGAGATCGCGACCAGGTAGCCCGTCACGGCTGGACCGAGGACACGTTCCTTCCGGTGGGCGGCGAGCACGATCCGCACCCCGATGACGCCTGCGAGGACCGCCATCATCGCGGCGCCGACGAGAAACCCGGCGGATGACCAGTCGTCGCCTGCCAGGAACCCGAATGTGTAGGCGAGGTGAGCGAGCAGGAACGACACCAGCCCGAGCACGAAGTACTTCGCTCCGAACAGCAGCAGGACGTCACCGGCGAGCGAGCACAACAGCGCGACGACGAACCATGCCCGCACCAGTTGATCGACCGGCTCCAACACCACCGCGACAGCGATGAGCGCGGTCAGTGCGAGCGGCTTGCTCCACAGTTCAGTGCGTCGGCGCCCGTCGCCGAGCCGGCTCCACCAGTTGGCGACCGCCGCGACCGCGAAGACTGCAGCAAACACCCACGCCGTGTCGTTCATCGCGCCGTCGTCCCGCATTCCAGCGATGAGCGAAACCACCGCATACGGTCAGTTCGCTCATCGCAACAGCACGACCTGATCCACCGATGAGCGAGACCACCGCATACGGTCAGTTCGCTCATCGCAGGAGTCCTTCCGTTCAGCTTGCTGAGGAGGAGCTGGGTGTGGTGAGCGCAAGGCGCGAGGCGACGACGTTGCCTGACGGCAACGAGGAGCTCTCGCAACGCAGCGATCGCCGCACCCAGGTTCTCCTCAGCCGCCGGAGATGTCGGCGACCTTCTGCTTGCCGGCGCCGATGAACGGCATCATGTCGCGCAGCTCGCCGCCGATCTCCTCGATCGGGTGGGCCTTGCCCTCGTCCTGCATGCGCTTGTAATTCGGGCGGCCGGCCTCGGACTCGGCGATCCATTCGGCGGCGAACTGGCCACTCTGGATCTCGCCGAGGATCTTCTTCATCTCGGCCTTGGTGGCCTCGGTGACGACACGGGGACCACGGGTGAGGTCGCCGTACTCGGCAGTGTCGGAGATCGAGTACCGCATGCCGGCGATGCCCTCTTCGTACATCAGGTCGACGATGAGCTTCACCTCGTGGAGGCACTCGAAGTACGCCATCTCCGGGGCGTAGCCCGCCTCGGTCAGCGTCTCGAACCCCGCGCGAACCAGCGCGGTGACACCGCCGCACAGCACGGCCTGCTCACCGAACAGGTCGGTCTCGGTCTCGGCAGCGAACGTCGTCTCGATGACACCGGCGCGGGTACCGCCGATGGCATCGGCGTACGACATGGCGATGTCGCGGGCCTGCCCCGACGCGTCCTGCTCGACCGCGATGAGTGCCGGTACACCGCCGCCCTCGGTGTAGGTACGGCGCACGAGGTGGCCAGGACCCTTCGGGGCGATCATGATCACGTCACATCCGGCGGGCGGCTGGATGCGATCGAAGCGGATGTTGAAGCCGTGAGCGAAAGCGAGCGCCTTGCCCTCGCCCATGTGCGACGCGATGTGGGCGTCGTAGATCGCCTTCTGCTCGGTGTCGGGGGCGAGCAGCATGATCACGTCGGCCCATTCGGCGGCTTCGTCGATGGTCATCACGGTGAGCCCGGCAGATTCCGCCTTGGCGGCCGACGACGACTCGGGTCGCAGACCGACGGCAACGTCGACCCCGGACTCCTTGAGGTTCAGCGCATGGGCGTGGCCCTGCGAGCCGTAGCCGATGACGGCGACCTTCTTGCCTCGGATGATCGAAGGATCTGCATCCTCGGCGTAGTACACGGTGACAGCCATCTCAGCCGGCCTTTCCAGTTGTGGGAGTGGGGTGCACGGCGCGCAGTCGTGCGCCGCGATCGAGTTTCGGCAGCGCCACCCGTCCGGTGCGCTGGAGCTCAACGATGCCATAACCGTCGAGCAAATCCTCAAAATCGTCGAGCTTGTCGGGATGACCTTCGAGGCTCACGGTGAGCACCGATTCGGCGACCGCGATGATCTTGCCCTCGAAGATGGTGGCGAGTTCGACCACCTTGGCACGCTGCTCGTCCGGTGCTTTGACGGTCGCGATCAACAGTTCGCGTTCGACCGACCGACGAGGGTCGAGCTCGGAGATCTTCACGACGTCGATCAACTTGAACAGCTGCTTGGTGATCTGCTCGAGCGGCGTCGATTCGACGTCGACAACGATCGTGATGCGGCTCATGCCTTCGTCCTCGGCCGGAGCGACCGCCAGCGAGAAGATGTTGAAGCCGCGCCGGGCGAACAGGCCGGCCACCCGAGCGAGGACGCCCGGACGGTTCTGGACGAGCACCGACAAGATGTGGTGGTTGAGGGTCTGGCCCCCGTACTGGTTGATGCGTGGTCATGAGTCGAAGGCCTTCTGCGCGGTCCTGTTGAGTGGGGTGGAGGATCAGATCGTCGTTGCTGGCGCCGGCGGGCACCATCGGGAACACCTTCTCGGAGGCGTCGGTGCGGAACTCGATGACGACCGAGCGGTCGCTGATCGAGTTCGCCTTCTCGATGGCCGGGCCGACTTCTTCGGGCGACTCGACGAGGATGCCGACGCATCCCATCGACTCGGCCCACATCACGAAGTCGGGGACCTTGGCGTTCAGATACACCTCGGAGTAGCGCTCGTCGTAGAACATCTCCTGCCACTGACGCACCATGCCGAGGTAGCTGTTGTTGAGCAGCGCCACCTTGATCGGCAGCCCCTCGACCGTGGCGGTCACCAACTCCTGCGCGGTCATCTGGAAGCAGCCGTCCCCGTCGACGGCCCACACGTCACACTCGGGCCGGGCGGCCTTGGCGCCGATGGCGGCCGGGATCGAGAAGCCCATCGTGCCGAGCCCGCCGGAGTTGACCCAGGTGTAGGGCTCGTTGAACTCGAAGAACTGCGAGGTGTACATCTGGTGCTGGCCGACGCCCGAGGCGACGATCGTGTGCGGGGACGCCAACCGGTTCAGTTCCTCGATGCAGTACTGCGGCTTCAGCGCAGCACCGGGCTCGGACTGCTCGTAGGTCATCGGGAACTGTTCGCGCCAACCTGACACCTTGCTCTTCCACGCCGACGTATCGGCTTGGGCGGTGCCGGCAGCGATCATCGTCTTGATCTCGGCGATGATCTCCTCGATCACGTACTTGGCGTCGCCGACGATCGGCACGTCCGGGCGACGGACCTTGCCCTGCTCGGCCGGGATCGATGTCGACATGGATGACCTTGGCCTCCTGCGCGAACGCGTCGACCTTGCCGGTGATGCGGTCGTCGAAACGGGCGCCGAGCGTGATCAACAGATCGCTCTTCTGCATTGCCGTGATCGCCGTGGCGTTGCCGTGCATACCGGGCATGCCGAGGCACAGCGGATGGTCGTCGGGGAACGCGCCTCTTGCCATCAGTGTGGTGACGACGTAACTGTCGATCAGCTCGGCCAGCTCGCGCAGCGCCTCGGCGGCACGCGACTTGAGGATGCCGCCGCCGGCATAGATGATCGGACGCTCGGACGCCATGATCAGGCGAGCGGCTTCCTTGATCATGCGCGGGTGGCCCTTGACGTTCGGCCGGTAGCCGGGGAGCGAGTCGAGCACCTCCTGGTCGGTCGGCCAGTACCACTCCATCTCGTTCTGCAGACAGTCCTTCGGAACGTCGATCAGCGTCGGGCCGGGACGCCCCGTGGTGGCGATGTGGAACGCCTGGCGCACTGCCATCGGGATGTCCTGGGCCGACATGACGAGTTCGTTGTGCTTGGTGCACGACCGGGTGATGCCGACCGTGTCGCACTCCTGGAAGGCGTCTGAGCCGATCGCTGCGGTGGGGACCTGTCCGGTGATCGCCACCATCGGCACCGAGTCCATGTAGGCGTCCATCAACGGGGTCACGAGGTTCGTGGCTGCCGGCCCGGAGGTCACCATGGCGACACCAGGCTTGCCGGACACGTGCGCGTAGCCCTCGGCCATGTGGCCCGCGCCCTGCTCGTGGCGCACGAGGATGTGGCGGATGGAGCTGTCCATCAACGGGTCGTACGCCGGCAGGATGCAGCCGCCGGGGTAGCCGAAGATGAGGTCGACGTTCTCGTGCTCGAGTGCTCGGATCAGCGCCTCGGCGCCGGTGAGTCGTTCGGTCATGTCAGTGCCTTTGTGTCGAGTGTTCGTTGGGGAGTGTTCGGTGCGGAGTTGATGGAAGTCGGGGCCGGATCGCACACGGTGCCGAAAAGCAAACGACCTCCCGTCTGGGAGGTCGGAGCACGCGCAGCGGAAGGCCGGGCGTGCTACTGGATGAGTACTACGAGCAGGCTCGGGAATGCGGGAGTGGTCGTAGACACGGGAAACATCATAGTCCTCATCGGTGCGTTGTTGGCAAGTCATGAATGGTGATGACACGCGCAACGTCACGAGAGACCTCAGATCTCCGCGGTACGGTTCGAATCGTGGGTAGGCGCGACGACGTGATTGCGGCAGCAGTCGAGTTGCTGCGCGAGTCGGGACCTGCAGCGCTCACGTCGGTGAACGTCGCCAAGCGGCTCGGAGTGACCCAGTCGGCGATCTACCGCCACGTCACCGACATGGACGAGCTCACCACGATCGCCAGCCACCGCGTCGTCGGTGATCTCTCGACCGTGATGATGGAGGCCGTTGCTTCGCCCGACACGACATGGGGTGAGGGGACCCACCTGGCCAGCTTCGCCAACCAGGTCGTCCGAGTTGTCGCCGAGCACGACCAGGCCATCGCAACCATCGACAGGTGGCGCTACGAGACCGGGCAACTCGGCGAGGGGATTCGCACGATGCTCGACGTCGGGGCGCATCTGATCGCAAGCGAACTCGAGAAGGCCTGGCGCGTCGACTTCGACTGCAACGACCCGTTCGACGAGACAACCGCGGCGGCACAGCTCGCTCACGCTCGACTCGCGATCGACGACGTCATCGCCGTTGCCCGTCAGGTCACGGGCGCCGGCCCGACCGAGCACCAGCTGATCGCCCGCACGCTCGGTCTGCGACTGTTCGCCGGCTGGTGCGGCTACGTGCTCGAGATGAACACCCGAATGAACGTGCCGATACCCGAGTTGGGCGGCCCCACCCTGTCGTCGCCGGAGTACTCCCTCTCATGAGCGATCAGCCCGAACCCACGAAACCGACGCGACGGGAGCAGGCAATCGGTCACGCAGCGGATCTCCTGCGCGAGGGCGGCCCGGCATCACTCACGTCGGTGGCGGTGGCCGAGCGCTTGGGCGTCACACAGTCGGCGGTCTATCGCCACGTCCGCAGCATGGACGAGTTGTCGACGCTGGCCGCGGAAGTCGTCGTTGCCGAACTCAATCAGACGCTGCACGACATCCTGTTCGACCCCGACATGGATTGGGAGGCGATCGACGACCTCAGCCGTCTGTGCCGCGACCTCATGCAGTCGATGGTCCGCAACCAGCGGTCGTTCGAGGTGATCGCGCGTTGGCGCTTTGTCGACGGCCCGCTCGGTGCCGGTATCCGCAACGTCATCCACGAAGGATGCGATCTGATCGCGCTGCTCCTCGAGACGCGTTGGCGCATCGAGTTCGGCCACGAAGCAGCCCTCGGCATCGACGACGCCGCCGGCCTTCGGGCACACGCGCAAGCGATTCACGACGACGGCCATGCCGTTGCACATCTGGCCTACTCGCCGACGTTGGCGCCGCTCGACCTCGATGACGCCGCGATGATCCTGCAGAACCGAATCCTCGGAGGGTGGTCGGCTCTCGTGATCGACATGAACGCCCGCGTCGGCTTGCCGTTCCCGCAGATCGACCTGGCGCTCGGCATCGTTGCCGACTGAGAACCCCGATCCAGTAAGGTCCCGCGCCACATCGAGATGGGGGTCTTGAACATGTTGAACACGCGGAGTTCGTGGGTGTGCGGCGTTGTGGTCTTGTCGCTGATCGCGGCAGGGTGCGGGAGTGATGGGGACAGTTCGGAGCCGTCAGCGACCGTGCCGTCGGCCACCGAGGCGCCTGAGGCGACCGACGCTCCGGAGCCGACCGAGGCCCCGGAAGCGACCGACGCGCCGGCAGCAACGGATGCTCCGGCGACGTCCGAGCTTGAGTCGGAGGACGACTTCACCGCTCGTGTCGCCGAGATGGGGCCGCCCACGGGCGAGCCGATGCGGATCGGCCTCGTCAACACCGAGGGTGTGCCCGGGCTCGATCTCGCCGACATTCGTGTGAACATCGAGGCAACGTTCGACTACCTCAACGAGCACGGCGGGATGGGCGGGCGCCCGGTGGAGCTCGCGACGTGCGCCTCCAAGGGTTCTCCCGAGACATCGCAGGCGTGCGCGCAGGAGATCGTCGGGTCCGACGTGGAACTCGTGATGCTGGGCCTCGACCTGTTCCCCGGGTATCAGACCTTCGAAACTCAGGCGCTGCCGGTCGTCGGCCTGCTTCCGATCCTGCCCGGCGACTACACGGCGAACGCGTTGTTCACCACAGGCGGCAACGCCACGCTTGCCGCCGGAATGGCGGGCGTCGCCAAGGAGCAGTTCGACGCAACCTCGATCGGGATCATCAGCGCCGACGCTCCGGGCTCCAACGGCACCGAGGCAGCGCTGACGGCCTCGCTCGACAAGCTCGGGATCTCCTACGTCTCGATCAAGGGCGGCGTCACGGAGACCGACGCCGGCTATCAGGGGCTGATGCAGCAGGCCAACCAGGGCGACCCCGATCTGTTGATCACGCTGTACGACGCTCCCGGCTGCATCGGGACGATACGTGGACGCGTGGCGTTGGGGATCGAGACACCAGTGTTGGCTTCCAGCGAATGCGCCTCCAAGGAGGTCCTCGAACAGGTCGGCGATGACGCGTTGGGATGGACATTCCTCGGCGCGCAGACCAACGAGGAGACGCCGGCCAATGCACTGATCCGTGAGATCATGGCCCCGGTGCTGGGTGTGCCCGCCGACGAGGTCGATCCGGCCTCGCTGGGCCTGGGCGGGCTCGGCGTCATCCAGGCGATGACACTGGCCAAGTTCGCCGACGCCGTCGCCACCGGCGGCACCGAGGTGACCGGTCAGTCGCTCTACGACTACTTCGCAACGACGAGGGAATCGATCTGGCCGTCGGGACTCCCGGTGGAGTGCGGCAAGGCGGCGGCCTATCCGTCGATCTGCACGTTCGAGTTCCCCGTCATCGAGTACACCGAGGACGGCACGTTGCAACCTGCTGAGGGCTTCGAGGTCGTCTCCGCATTCGAGTACCTGCCGTAGTCGGCGGGCCACCGCCGCTGCGCGGTCACGCTCTAGGGTTCACGTCATGACGGCAACGCTGATGGACGGAAACGCGCTTCGAGACGAACTGGTTGCTGCGATCCGTTCGCGCATCGAAGGCGCCGGTTCGCCGTCGATCTGCCTGGCCACGGTGCTGGTCGGCGATGACGGGCCCAGTCAACGCTACGTGAAGATGAAGCATCAGAAAGCCGCCGAGGCCGGGTTGGCGTCGCGGCACGTCGATCTCCCGGCGACGGCGACGCAGGCCGAGGTCGAGTCGGTGGTCCGGGGCCTCGCCATCGACGACGATGTGCACGGGATCCTCGTGCAGTTGCCGCTTCCTGACGGCCTGGATCCGGAGCCGGTGATCGATCTGATCCCGCCGGAGAAGGACGTCGACGGGTTGACCGAACGTTCGATGGGACGGCTCGTGCGGGGCCGACCGGGGCTCGTCGGCTGCACGCCGCTCGGCGTGATACGCCTGTTGGAGCGTTACGACGTGGCGACCAGCGGCAAGCGGGTCGTGGTGATCGGCCGTTCGACGCTCGTGGGCTTGCCGCTGTCGTTGTTGCTCGCTCGCAAGGGCGTCGATGCCACGGTGACGCTCGCCCACTCGCGGACGCCTGACATGGCAGCGGTCGTGCGTGAGGCCGACATCGTCGTCGGCGCTGCGGGCCAGGCGCGGATGATCACCGCCGACATGGTGAAGCCGGGCGCGACGGTGATCGATGTCGGGGTGTCGCGCACCGAGTCGGGCATCGTCGGCGACGTCGACTTCGGCCCTGTCGCCGAGGTCGCCGGGTTCATCACCCCGATGCCGGGAGGCACCGGGCCGATGACGATCGCCTGCCTGCTCGAGAACACCCTCACCGCCGCCCAACTCCAAGGCGCCTTCCCCGCGTAACTCACCCCGCCGCCCGAAGTTCCCCGCGCCCAGGTCCCCGGGAACCAACCTTGTTCCCCGCGCCCAGGTCTCCGGGAACCACGACCTGTGCGTCAAGGGCACCGACCACCCGCCGACGCAGTGCTGCGAACGCTGCGGACTCGGTCGAGAGGGCCCTGCCCCGCCGTGCGATTCGCCTCACCGATCGCAGGTCACTCAATCCATAGCGTTCGGCGAGCGCCGAGCTGGTGTCTGCTCGATACTCGACGGCGAGCGCGATCATCAGCGTGCGGGCCTCGTCGGTCACCTTGCCCTTCGGGGAGCACAGCTCGGCGACCTCGCGTCCGACCACAGAAGCGACTGCTGCTTCGATTTCCTCGCATCGAGTTGGTGTCGACGGCGGCATCCAGCCGAACGGCTCTCGATCGCTCGGTTGGGGAGTCAGCACGTAACGCTCGTATGAGTCGACGTCGAAGGCGGTCGTCACGACGCCCGTTGCGAGCCATTCGGGCCGCGGCCGGCGTCCACACAGCGCACCGAGGCTCGACCACGGATACTCGACGAGGCCGGAAGAACCGACGATCGGGAGCGGATTGCGGTGGATGTACCGAGCGGTCTGCGCCAACTGCGCGTCTGAGGTGACGGGCTCGCTGAAGTAACGCGCCGTGAAGAGCGGTCCGCTGCGATTCGTCCAACCGTTGTACATCGACGCATACCGGCCACCGAGCAGATGCATCGCCTCGGGGAGCCCACCGAGCGGCGCGTGACCGAGCGCGTGAGTGTGATTCGTCATCCAGGCATAAGCATGGAGTTCGATGTCGAATCGACCGAATGCTTCGGCGAGAAGTTCTTCGTACACCGTTCGATGACTCGGTAGACCGAAGATGTCCTGAGCGTCGGCGCCCTTCTGGACGACGTGAAACCATGCGCTGCTGGTGAGATCTCGTTGACGTGTCATGCCCCGAGCATGACCAGCCCCTGTCACAGAGTTGACGGCGTGGTTCCCGGAGACCTGGGCTCCGGGGAACCAGCGTGGTTCCCGGAGACCTGGGCTCGGGGAACCAGCGTGGTCAGCCGGCTTCGGAGTGGGTGACGGGCTGTTCGCCCATCCACTCGCGCAGGGTGTTCTTCAGCTTGGTCTGCTGGATGAACAGATCGCTCTCGGCCGGCGAGTCACCGGCGGCCTGCGGGGCCTTGAGGTAGAAGCTCAGCCATTCCTGTACGCCCGACTCACCGGCGCGGTGCGCGAGGTCCATGAACAGCGCGAGGTCGAGCACGATCGGGGCGGCGAGGATCGAGTCGCGGCAGAGGAAGTCGACCTTGATCTGCATCGGGTAACCGAGCCAACCGAAGATGTCGAGGTTGTCCCAACCCTCCTTGTTGTCACCGCGCGGCGGGTAGTAGTTGATGCGCACGACGTGGTCGATGTTGCCGTAGAGGTCGGGGTAGACCTCGGGCTGCAGGATCCCGTCGAGCACGCCGAGCTTGGAGACTTCCTTCGACTTGAAGTTCTCCGGATCGTCGAGCACCTCGCCGTCACGGTTGCCCAGGATGTTGGTCGAGTACCAGCCGCGCAGGCCGAGCATGCGGGCCTTGAGGCCGGGCGCAAGGATCGTCTTCATCCACGTCTGGCCGGTCTTGAAGTCCTTGCCGGCGATCGGCACGTTGCGAGTCTTCGACAGCTCGATCATGCAGGGCAGGTCGACCGAGAGGTTCGGGGCGCCGTTGGCGTAGGGCACGTCGGACTGCAGGGCCGCGTACACGTAGATCTGGCTCGGCGAGATGTTGGCGTCGTTGTCCTTGAGTCCCTGCTCGAACGCTGCGACGTTCTCGTGCACGGCCGACGGCTCCTGGTACGCCTCGGTCGAACCGCACCACACCATCACGAGACGGTCGCAGCCATTGGCCGACTTGAAGGCGGCGATGTCGTCCATCAGGGCCATCGCCTGGTCCCACTTGTTGTCGATCTTCTTGACGCGAACGCCTTCGAGACGCGACACCCAACGCTGATCGAACACGGCCTCCATCGGGACGATCGCTTCGAGCTCGCTCGAGATCGCGTTGAGGTCCTCGTTGTTCAACACGCCGGCTGTGCGAGCCGCCTCGAGCGCGTTCGGCGAGATCGGATCCCAACCGCCGAACACGATGTCGTCGAGGCCGGCCAGCGGCGCGAACTCTTTGATCATCGGGTTGCGGTTCTCGTCCTTGGTGCCGAGGCGGATGTGCGCCATCTGGCTGATCGAGCCGATCGGCGGATGAAGCCCCTTGCGGGCGGCGATGACGCCGGCGATGAAGGTGGAGGCCACGGCACCCATGCCGGGCGTGAGGACACCGAGCTTGCCGGTGGCGGGAGCGATCTGTCGTGCGGTCATTCCGACGATGATAAGCCTTGTTTCACATCGATGTCGGATTGTGAAGCAGATCCGATGTATCTTCCCACTGGTGCGGCCACTCCCCGATCTCTCGATTCGCCAACTCGAGTACCTCGTCGCCGTCGCCGACGCCCCGTCGTGGGCCCTGGCCGCCGAGCGCGTCGGCGTGAGTCCCTCCGCCCTGTCGCAGGGGCTCGCCGAACTCGAGCGGCGTGTCGGGGTTCCGCTGTTCGAGCGCGATGGACGACGACGGCGCATCCGTGCGAGCGCCCAACCCGCCGTCGACCACGCCCGTCATGTTCTCGGCCTGACCGGCGACCTGGCCGACTGGGCCAGCCGACTGGCCCGAGGACGAGCGGGGCGCCTCCGCCTCGGCATGATCGACGCCGCCGCAGTCGGTCATCACTCCGAGCTGGTTCGCGCCTTCCGGCTGGAACACCCCGACGTCGACCTGCTGCTGCGCGTGGCGCCGTCAGCGCCGTTGCTCGATCTGCTGATCTCGGGCGAACTCGATCTCGTGGTGTGCGTCGAACCTCCCGTGAGGATCGACAGCATCGAGACCGAACCATTGCTCACCGAGGAGCTCGCCGTGTACGGCCCCCCGGACGGCGACATCGACACGCCCGCAGCCTGGGGGCCCTGGGTGCTGTTCCCCGCCGGCTCGCACACTCGCGCCGTGGTCGTCGAGGCCCTCGGCCGACTCGGAGCGCCGCTCGACGTCGCCGCAGAGAGCCACCAACCCGAGGTCGTTCGAGAGATGGTCCGCCTCGGCTCCGGTTGGACCGTGCTTCCGACGATTCAGGCCGAGCACGGAGATCGGGCGCTACCGCCGGGTCGACCGCTGACCAGCCGCCAACTCGTGATCGCCATGCGTCGCGACTCGGTACGAGACCCGGTCGTGGACGAATTCGCCGACCGACTCAGGCAGGCCGCTACGACGTCGACGGTGTGACGCCGCTGAGGACGTCACGGAACTGTGCGGTGTCGACGTTTCCTCCGCACAGCACGAAGGCGCTGCGAGCACCACGCTGGTCGAGCGGTTCGCTGAGCAGACCGGCGAGAGCGATCGCTCCCGCCGACTCAGCGACGTTGTGCGTCGTTCGATAGATGATCCGCATCGCGTCTGCCGTCGCATCGTCGGTCACGGCGACGATCCGCGCCGCACCGGCGACGATGCCGGCGATCGCCTCCGCATCCGGCGATCGGGTCGCCACTCCGTCGACGAACGTGGCGGCGGAATCCGTCGGCACCACTTCCCCACGCTCGAACGAGAGCAAGGTCGACGGAGCCCCCTCCGACACGACGCCCACGATGCTCGTGTCGAGGCCGAGCAGGTCGCGCACAGCGATCAGCGCATTGATTCCCGACCCCATCCCCACCGGCACGTACACCGTGTCGAGCGGGCCGGCGCCATCGAACAGTTCGAGCGCGTACGTCGCAACGCCGAGCACGAGGTCGCGGTGGAATGGCGGCACCGGTTCCAGGCCGCGCTCGGCGGCGAGCTCGAGGGAACGTTCGCGGGCTTCTTGGAAGTCCGCACCGAATTCGACGACGTCGGCACCGAGGGCTCGCATCGCTGCGTTCTTCTCGACGCTGTTGCCGTGCGGCACGAAGATGGTGACGGACCGCCCAGCGTGGCGACCCGCAAAGGCCAGACTCTGGCCGTGGTTGCCGCGGGTCGCGCTGACCACCCCCGTCACCTCGGGACGCTCGGTCACCAGACGGTGCATGTAGACGAGCCCGCCACGCACCTTGAACGCACCGACGGGCGTGTGGTTCTCGTGTTTGACGATCACCCGAGACCCGGCGACCTCGTCGAGCAGCGGCCACGAGTACTGCGGGGTCGGCGGGACGTGGCGACGCACGATCGCCGTCGCCTCGTCGAGTTCGTCGCGTTCGAACCTCATCGGAGCACGCCTCGATCGGTCACCACGACGTCCATCGTGACGTCGTGCGGTTCGGTCGGCAGCGCGTCGACGATCTGTTCGATGAAGCAGACCCCAATCGCGACGCAGTCCGGCCGCGCATCGGACAGGAATCGGTCGTACCATCCACCGCCCTGACCCAGGCGGACACCCGCTGCCGTGAACGCCAGACCTGGCACGATCACGACGTCGGGCCACCTCGGGTCGACATCGGCCTCGGGCGCGGCAGCGAGGCGTCCCGTTGCGGCGCACCACACGAGTAGCGAGCGAGTGTCGGGCTCACCGGGCAGCGTGTCGAACACGAGGAGCGTGTCGGCGAGGGCGAGCTCGGGGAGCACTGTCAGGTGGCGCCACACCTCCTCCGAACGCTCGGGAGCATCAGGGAGCGAACGTCGCAACGCACGCATCTGCGCCCGCAGGGTCGACTTCGCATCGGCCTGCGGCGTCGGTGCCGTGCGATCGGTCATCGGTCGGCAGCGTACAGTTGGCCCCGATGAGCGAACCGACGCAACTCCCCGATGCCGATGCCGTCCCCTTCGATTCGAAGCACTTCCGTACGGTCCTCGGTCACTTCCCCACCGGGGTGACCGTCATCACCGGCATGGCCGAGGGTGACCGTCCGCACGGATTCACCATCGGCTCGTTCACCTCCGTGTCGCTCGATCCGCCGCTGGTCGGTTTCCTCCCGCAAACCGACTCCGAAACGTGGGCCTTGATGGCCGATGCCGGCAGTTTCTGCGTCAATGTGCTCAGCGACAAGCAGAGCGACTTGTGCTGGAAGTTCGCGAAGAGCGGCACCGAGGCGGCCCGCTTCGATGGCGTCGAGTGGCACGCCGCACCGTCGGGCGCCCCGGTACTGGAGCGAGCCGTTGCGTGGATCGACTGCCAGGTCGAGCAGGTCTACGAGATGGGCGACCACTACTTCGTGCTGGGTCGCGTCACATCGCTCGATGCCGACGCCGACCACGACGGCCTGCCTCCGCAGCCGCTCGTGTTCTACCGCGGCACGATCGGCGGGTTCGCGGCCGAAGGCTGACGGACCCCACGTTCTCGTCAACAAATGCACCTGCAGGAGGCACACTTGTTCACGAGATCGGAATCGGTGGGGCGGGTTGCGAGACTGTCGACATGGAACGACGTGTGCCACTCGCTGTCGGAATCGATGTCTTCTCGGTCACGCTCTTCGTGGCGGTCGGTCGCCGCGAGCACGAACGTGACTCCGCCATCGCCGGACTGATCGACACCGCCGCCCCGTTCCTGCTCGCACTCGCGCTCGCCTGGGTGCTGTTGCGAGCATGGCGACGTCCGACCGACTGGCGCACGGGCGTCGGAGTTTGGGCAATCACCCTGGTGGCCGGAATGCTTCTGCGGAATCTGGTCTTCGGCGATGGAACGGCAACGTCGTTCGTGATCGTCGCTGCGTCGTTCCTGGCGCTGTTCCTGGTCGGTTGGCGAGTCGCGTTCGGGTTGATCGAGCGACGCTCGACTCGGACGTCCACCCGCCCCGCCTGAGGTCGGCTTGCTGGCCGGTGAACCGCCGGCTCAGATGGGAGCGACGCCGTGGGCGGTCCAGTAGTCGTTGATCGACTTCTGGATGCGCACGTACCAGATGAGGTTGCCGATGATCGGCAGCAGGAACCACAGACCCCAGATGGTGGTGATCGGCGGCTCTTTGCCCTCACGACGATAGAGCTGCTCGACTTCGCCGGCCATCAGGAACATCGTGACGGGCGAAATGAAGAGCGTGATGAGCATGTAGGCGACGCCACCGAGGCCGGTGTTGGCGTGCCGCTTGATCTCGTCGCCGTTCTGATACGACCACACGAGTGTCCAGATCCCGAGGGTGACGATCGTGAGGAAGATGACCATGCCGATCGAACGTTGAGTACCGAGCGTCCCGGTCGCTGCCGAGGCGGCCGGGGGTGCTGGCGGCGGTGAAGACACGTCGTTGCCTGGCAGGTTCTCGGACGGCGGGGGCATGTCGGTCATGCGCACAACGTACTGCGGGGACCGTCGACTCGTCAGTGATGCCATGCGTACGCCAAGCTCGCCGTATGACCGCACTGAAGATCGAGATCGATCCCGCCGACGTCGGCTTCGCGCCCGACCGCCTTGCACGCATCGATCGGCACTTCCAGGGCTACATCGACCAGAAGAAGCTTGCCGGCTGGCACGTCGCCGTCAGCCGAAGAGGTCAGCTCGTTCACTCGTCGACCGCTGGCCATCGCGACATCGCCAGCGGTGCGCCGTTCACCGACGACACCGTCGTGCGGATGTTCTCGATGACCAAGCCGATCACCTCGGTCGCGGCGATGATGCTCTACGAAGAGGGCCTGCTCGAACTCAAGTCACCGATCTCGAAGTGGTTGCCCGAGTTCGCCGACACTCGGGTGTACCGCTCGGGGTCGTTCCTGGCACCGGTCACCGAGCCGCAGGTCGAACCGATACGCGTCTGGCATCTGCTCACTCACACCTCTGGGCTCACCTACGGGTTCCACAACACGCACGTGACCGACGCGATCTACCGACGGGGCGGGTTCGAGTGGGGCAATCCGCCCGGCGCCACGCTTGCCGAATGCTGCGAGATGTGGGCGAAGATGCCGCTCGCGTTCCAGCCTGGGAGCGAGTGGAACTACGGCGTGTCGACCGACGTGTTGGGCCGACTTGTCGAGGTCGTGTCGGGCATGGCGCTCGACGAGTTCTTCCGGACCCGCATCTTCGAGCCACTCGGCATGACCGACACCGGCTTCCACGTGCCCGACGACTCGATGGATCGACTCGCCACGCTCTACGTCCGCAACCCGGCGACCGGTGAGGCGATCGCCGCGCCCGACGCCCTCGGGCGGGCATCGAACAAGCCGCCGGCAATGCTCGGTGGCGGCGGCGGGCTGGTCGGCACGGCGCACGACTACCTGCGCTTTGCTCACATGCTGCTCAACCGGGGCGAACTCGACGGCGTCCGGCTGCTCGGCAGCCGCACCGTCGACTACATGACCCGCAATCACCTCCCCGGCAACGCCGACCTCGAGGCCTACGGCCGACCGTTGTTTGCCGAGACGAGCTTTGACGGGGTCGGCTTCGGGCTCGGGTTCTCGGTGGTCCTCGATGCCGCCGCGAACAAGGTGCTGCGGTCCGAGGGCGAGTACTCGTGGGGCGGCGCCGCCAGCACGATCTTCTGGGTCGACCCCGCGCAGGAGGTCGTGGCGTTGTTCCTCACCCAGCTCCTCCCGTCGAGCACCTATCCGATCCGCTCGCAACTGAACCAGCTCGTCCAGCAGGCGCTCGTCGACTGATTACATCAGGGGTCAGACCCGCGATGTAACACCCACCGCGCGGTCGCATGTAGAGGCGAAGAGGGCGTCGACGTCGTCGAGCCAGTCGAGGTGATGGTTCGCCTCCAGGCTGACGAAGCCGTGCAGCTGCGACCAGGCAGCGATCGCCCGGGTACGGGTGGCCGCCGACCAGCTGGCGATGTCGTTGCCCTGCTCGCCGCTCAGCTCCGCCATCGCCTGCGCCAACGGCAACAGGACGCTCGTCTGGGCGCCGATCGTCGGGCCGCCTGCGGGCGCCACGTAGCCCGGAAGCACGTCGGTGAACACGAGCGTGAAGCGCGCCGGGTGGCGCAGCGCGAAGCGTCGATATCCCGCCATGGCCTGGCACGCACGATCAGCAGGTCCGGCCTGCGGGTCAACGCCCGCCGCCACCTCTTCGGCCATCTCGGCATAGATCTCGACGATCAGCTCGGTGTGCAACGCATCGAGGCTCTCGAAGTAGGTGTACAGCGTCGACGGGCTGACGCCCACCGAGCGGGCGAGCGCTCGCCAGTTGACCGCCGACGGTCCGCCGTCATCGAGTTGGGTGAGCGCGGCGTCGAGCACGTCTCGACGCAGCGCCTGTTGCTGTTGCTCGCGACGGCTGAGTGCGGCCATGACGCCGAGCGTAGTCCGCTGTTCGAACGCTGTACGGCACTCGAACGATGTGACGGTTGTCTCGTTGACAGCGAGCCGGGCCATCTCTAACTTGAACAGTGTTCGACTTCAGATCAACGTTCGAGAAAGCAGCCTGACGTGACCGATCCCATTGCAACCGCCTCACCGGACCAGCAGCACCATGTCGTGCTCGGCGCCGGACCGGTCGGCCGAGCCGTCGTGGCCCGACTCGTCGAGTCCGGCTCGACACCGACGGTCGTCACGCGTTCAGGCACCGGCCTCCCCGGCGCCACTGCTCGACGAGCAGACATCGCCGTGCCCGACGAACTCGCCGCCGCGACCGAGAGTGCCGACGTCGTCTACCAGTGCGCCCAGCCCGAGTACGACCGTTGGCCGCAGGAGTTCCCGCCGCTGCAGTCCGGCGTCATCGATGCGGTCTCCCGCTCGGACTCGCTGCTCGTCGTGGTCGAGAACCTGTACGGCTACGGGCCCGTCGACGGCTCGCTCACCGAGACACTGCCGCTACGAGCCCGCACCAGGAAGGGCGCCGTTCGCGCCCGCATGCACCTCGACCTCGTCGAGGCCCATCAGGCCGGTCGGATCCGGATGGTCGTGGCCCGTGCATCCGACTTCGTCGGACCCCACGTCGACGGGTCCGCGTTCGGCGAGCGCTTCGTGTCACAGATTGCCGCCGGCAGGAAGGTCGACGTCCTCGGCGACCCGGACGCGCTCCACTCGGTGACCTACGTCCCCGACCTCGCTGCTGCGATGGTCGAGTTGACCCAGGCGCCGCAGTCCTGGGGCCGGGCCTGGCACGTCCCGAATGCTCCCGCGGTCACCCAACGCGAACTGGTGGCGATCGCGGCCAGGGCGGCGGGGACCGAACCGACCGTTCGGCGAGTCGCCCGGTGGCAACTGAAGGCACTCGGCATGTTCTCCGCGCCGATGCGCGAGACCGTCGAGATGGCCTACGAGTTCGAGCACGACTTCGTCGTCGACCACAGCGACTACGCCCGACACTTCGGCGACCACGCAACACCGCTGGCGGCGGCGTTCAGCGCAACGATGCACAACGCCTCGCTGGTCGGTGCGGCATGAGCGCCGTCGTGGTGTCGCCGAGCCATCCCGCCACGGGCCACGCGGCAGCGGTGGCGGGCCGATGGATGGCGGGCTTTCTCGGCTTCCCGATCGGTGGACTCCTCGCCCTCTCGACCGTCGGCGCGATCGACACGACCGCGGCCGCACTCGTCGGTGGCGCACTCACGGGAGCGGTGCTCGGCGGTGCGCAGTCATTGGGCTCGCCGGCACTGCCACGTGCATCGTGGATCGCGGCGACGGCGGCCGGGCTCTCGGTCGGATTGGCGATCGGCAGCACCGTCGTCGACTTCAGCACTTCCCTCGGCGCGCTCGCCGCGCAGGGAGCGGTCTGCGGGGCGGTGATCGGCGTCATGCAGGCGTTCGTCCTCGCACGCTCGACCTCCGTCGGTCGGTTGCGGTCGGCGCTGTGGATCCCGTTCCTGTCGGCGTGTTGGGCGCTCGGCTGGGCGATCACGACATCGGCCGGCGTCGACGTCGAACGGCAGTACACCGTGTTCGGCGCCACCGGGGCGATCACGGTGACCGCATTGACCTCGGTCCTGCCCCTGGCCCTGCGCCGCCGCTGACGATTACATCGCGGGTCTGACCCCTGTTGTAATCAGAGGGTGTTGGTGATCGCTCCGGTCTCGGCGCCTTGGACGAGCCTGGCGTACTTGCCCAACACGCCGGTGGTGTAGCGAGGCGGGTTCGGCTGCCAGCCGTCCATCCGGTTCGCCAACTCGGCGGTGTCGACCAGCAGGTCGAGCGACTTGCTCGGCACGTCGATGCGGATCGTGTCGCCGTCGCGCACGTAGGCAATCGGCCCACCATCGGCGGCCTCCGGCGCGACGTGGCCGATGCAGAACCCCCACGTACCGCCGGAGAAGCGACCATCGGTGATCAGCGCGCAGTCCGAACCGCGACCGGCGCCCTTGAGCGCGCCGGTGATCGCGAGCATCTCGCGCATTCCGGGCCCACCCTTCGGACCCTCGTATCGGATCACGATCACGGTGCCGGGCTGGATCGATCCGGCAAGGATCGCCTCCATGGCGAACGACTCGTCGTCGAACACGCGAGCCGGACCTTCGAACTGCATCTGGTTCTCGGACAGGCCGGCCACCTTGACGACCGCACCCTTCGGAGCGAGCGTGCCGGTGAGGATGTTGATGCCACCGGCGGTGTGGATCGGCGCGTCGAGCGGATGAACAACGACACCGTCGGCGGCCGGCGGATCGATCTCGGCGAGGTTCTCAGCCATTGTCTTGCCGGTCACCGTCATCACGTCGCCGTGCAGCAGGCCGGCGTCGAGGAGCAGCTTGAGCACGACGGGGACACCACCGACGGTGTCGAGGTCGCTCATGTGGAACTTGCCGCCGGGCTTCATGTCGGCGATGTGCGGCACCTTGTCGGCGATGCGGTTGAAGTCGTCGAGATCGAGATCGACCCGCGCTTCATTCGCGAGCGCGAGGAGGTGCAGCACTGCGTTGGTCGACCCTCCGAGCGCTGATGTCAGGGCGATCGCGTTCTCGAACGCCTCCTTCGTCATGATCTGGCGCGGCGTGATGCCGAGACGCAGCATGTTGACGACGGCGGCGCCGGCGCGCTCGGCGTCGCCCTCTCGGCGGGCGTCGATCGCCGGAGGCGAGGCCGTGCCGGGCAGGCTCATCCCGATCGCCTCGGCGATCGAACTCATCGTGTTCGCGGTGAACATGCCACCGCACGCCCCCTCGCCGGGGCAGGCCTTCGATTCGATCGCGTGGAGTTCGTCCTCGCTGATCGTGCCGGCGGCGCAGGCACCGACCGCTTCGAACACGCTGGTGATGTCGAGCGCCGTGCCGTTGTGCTCGCCCGGCATGGTGGAGCCGTTGTAGACGAACACGCTCGGCAGGTCGAGGCGGGCCGCCGCCATCAGCATGGCCGGGATCGACTTGTCGCAGCCGGCGAGGCCGACGAATCCGTCGAAACGCTCAGCGTGCATCACGGTTTCGACGGAGTCGCAGATCACCTCGCGAGACACCAGCGACGCCCGCATGCCCTCGTGGCCCATGGAGATGCCGTCACTGACCGTGATCGTGCCGAACTCGAGCGGGAAGCCCCCGGCCTGACGCACGCCGACTTTGGCGTGCTCGGCGAGCTTGCGCAGCGTCATGTTGCACGGCGTGACCTCGTTCCACGACGAGGCGATCGCCACCTGCGGCTTGTCCCAGTCACCGTCGCCCATGCCGACCGCGCGGAGCATTGCCCGCGACGGTGCCTTCTGCATGCCGTCGGTGACGTCACGCGACCGCGGCTTGACGTCGACCGGTGTTCCCGCTGTGTTCGAGGCGTCGCTCATGTGGTGCACGGTAGTGCCGGCACCCGGGGCCGAGCCTGGTGCTCTGCGCACCACGCCCCGCCCCGGGATGCCAGGCCCGCCCGGCAATGCCAGACTGGTCCGATGGCCGACGTGCGCGAGACCAAGCTGCCGGGCGTCGGGGTGCGCCACGAGTTCACCACCGAGGACGGCGACGACATCGGGGTGCTCGTCCATCACGACGGGCGGCGCGAGATCCTCGTCTACGACTCGGACGATCCCGACAAGTGTTCGTCGCTGGTGAGCCTGTCGGCTGCTGACACCCGCACCGTGTCGGAGCTGCTCGGTGCGAGCCGGGTCACCGAAGCGGTCGCAGCGGTCCAACAAGAGATCGAAGGGCTGGCGATCGAGTGGATCGAGTTGACCCCGTCCTCGCCAGCGGCGGGCGCCACGATCGGCGACGGCATGTACCGAACGAAGACCGGATCGTCGATCGTCGCTGTCATCCGTGACAACCAGTCCATCCCCGCCCCGGGGCCCGAGTTCCCCCTGGCGGCGGGTGACGTCGTCGTGGCCGTCGGCACCGTCGAGGGTCTCGCCGCCATGCGCGACCTGATCCGACACTGACACCGAGTTCGATGTTGTTCGCCGCTGGGACCAGCGAGACCGCCCTTGCGTTCGTCGAGATCGGCGCGCTCATCCTCGGCTTGGCCCTCCTGTCGCGGGCGGCGGGGCGTTTCGGCATCACGGCGGTGCCGCTCTACCTGATCGCCGGCCTGGCGATGGGCGAGGGTGGGGTCGTCCAGCTCGACGTGTCGCGTGACTTCTTCGAGATCACCGCCGAGATCGGTGTGCTGCTGCTGCTGTTCGCGCTCGGCCTGGAGTACTCCGAGAGCGAGCTGCGCGACGGGCTGAAGACGGGCATCCCTCCCGGCCTGGTCGACATGGCATTGAATGCCCTGCCCGGCGTTGCGCTCGGCCTGCTCCTCGGATGGGACCCACTGGCGGCCGTGCTGCTCGGCGGCGTCACGTGGATCTCATCGTCGGGCGTGATCAGCAAGGCGCTGTCCGACTTCGGTCGGCTCGGCTTTCGTGAGACGCCGGCCGTTCTGAACCTCCTGGTGATCGAGGACCTGGCGATGGCGGTGTATCTACCGGTCGTTGCGGCGCTGATCGTCGGCGGCACCGTGGTGGCCACGTTGACGAGCGTCTCGATCGCGCTGGTCGCCGTGTCGGTGATCCTCCTCGCCGCCCTGAGGTACGGGCGGCGGATCAGCAACCTGGTCGCCGGTGGCAGCGACGAGACGTTCCTGCTCACGGTGTTCGGCATCACATTGCTCGTCGCCGGCATCGCTCAGCAGCTCGAGGTGTCCGGAGCGATCGGCGCGTTCCTCGTCGGACTCGCGCTGTCCGGACGCGCCGAGGAACGCGCCAACGAGCTGATCTCGCCGCTGCGCGACCTGTTCGCGGCCACCTTCTTCCTGTTCTTCTCGTTCCAGATCGACCCCGCCGATCTGCTCGACGTCGCGATTCCCGCCGTGCTCCTCGCCGTCGTCACCGCGTTCACGAAGGTCGCCACCGGTTGGTACGCGGCGGGACGGGTCGGCGCCGCCCCGAAGGGCCGCCTACAGAGCCGGCACCGTGCTGATCGCCCGCGGCGAGTTCTCGATCGTGATCGCCGCGCTCGGCTCGAGCCTGGTCAACGGCCCCGAACTCGGCGCCCTCGCTGCCGGCTACGTGCTGATCACGGCCATCGTCGGGCCGTTGGCCGCAAAGTTCGCCGACCAGATCCCGCTGCCGACCCGGCTGATGCGCCAGTCGGCTCCAGCTCGGGCGTGAACGCGCTTGTGAGTAGCTTCGGGCGATGGACCGATCAGATCTCCTCGCCCTTCGCCGCTCGAACGGTGCGATCATCCTGATGACCTACCGCGGAGACTGGTGACCGTACTGCTGCGGTCAGCTCGTGAAGCTGGCATCCCAGTACGACCGGATCCATCAGAGCGGCGCTGAACTCGCTGCGGTCAGCGTCGACGACGACATCCGCCAGGCCGGCATGGCCGAGCGGTGGGGGTTCACCCACACGACCTTCGTGTCCGATCCCGGCGGCGAGCGTTACCTCCAGCCGCTCGAGTTGTTCGACCCCGACGAACGCGGCGGTATCGCGCTGCCCGGCATGGTGATCGTCGACCCCGACGGCCGCGAGGTGTACCGGTACCAGGGCCGCGATTTCGCCGACCGAACCAACGACGACGACATCTGGACGACGCTCGACGCGCTCGCGCTGCCGCCGGTCGAACCGCCACCGTGGACATCCGACGTCGAGGTGCCCGACGACCTTCGGGGCTATTTCCGTCCGGCCGACTTCGGCGCCTACTTCCGCGGCAACATGTTCGGCGCCGTGGCGATCGGTCGGCGTGTCCACGACGACGAGAGTCGGGCGCTCGCAAAGGAACACCGCGAGATGTCGAAGTCGAACCTCGAAGCGTGGGAGACCTGGCAGCCCAACACGCGGTGACCCGGATTACATCAGGGGTCAGACCCGCGATGTAATCGCGTGGATCTCGAACACCGGGTGCTTCGGGGCGACGGCCGCGAGTTCGTCGTCGGTGCTGTCGGGCCCGACGCCGTCGAAGAACTGGCCGACCTCCCACTTCCACCGGCGCAGGTATGGTCGCAACACCTGCGGCTTGTCACGATCGTCGAGTTCCTGCAGGCGGACCGTCTCGACGCGGCGACCGACACGGAGCGAGCACTCGCCCGCCGCACGAACGTTGAGCACCCACTGCGTCTCGCCGCGTGGCGCCACGAGGAACCGACGATCGTCGATGTTGAGCACGTTCACCGGTGTCGAGCGGATCTCGCCGGAGACACGTCCCGGCACGGACAACACGCGGGAGCCCCACAGGCTGAGGCCCCAACGAGTGCATCGTGCGACCAGTGGATTGAAGACGTTCCGGGTGAATCGGTCCGGCGCCACGTAGTGGGCATGCGGTGTGCGGTGGTCGATGGTCATGATGAACCTCCATTTGAGAGAGCACTGCTCTCGTTCCGGATCACCGTACACACCTTCCCACGAGAAATCAAGAGCACTGCTCTCGTTTCTGGCACACTGTGTTGATGCCAGATGCCGAGCCGTTGCCCACAGGGATCCGTGCGCGCGCTCGGCTCGAGGTCCGCGCCGCGATCCTGGCCGCAGCAGCGAGACGCGTTGCTGAAGACGGGGCCAACGATCTGTCCCTGCGTGCCGTCGCACGCGACGTCGGGATGGTGTCGTCGGCGGTGTACCGATATTTCGACAGTCGAGATGCCCTGCTCACCGCGCTGATCATCGAGGCCTACGACTCGCTCGGGGACTTCGTCGAAGCACAGGTCGAGTCCACCCGTGGCCGACCGGCGGCCGAACGTTGGATCGACGCCGCTCTGGCGGTGCGGAGGTGGGCGCTCGAACATCCGAACGACTACGCGCTGGTCTACGGGACCCCGATCCCCGGCTACGCAGCTCCTGAAGACACCGTCGCCTCGGGCACCCGTGTGTCGCGCGCGCTCGTCGGGATCGTCCGAGAAGCAGAACGTCTCGACCCAATCGTCGACCAGCGCGTGGAGCCGGTTCTCGCCGAGTCGTTCGTCGCGCTCCGCGACGAGTTGGATCTGGACGTCGACGACGCCAGAACACTCGCCGTCATCACCGCCTGGTCGCAGTTGTTCGGGCTGTTGACGTTCGAGCTGTTCGGCCAGACGCGCAACTTCGTGCGCGATGATGAGGCGCTGTTCCGTGCTGCATCGGCGTCAATGGCGGCCTCGATCGGTCTGCCGACGACGTGATCACACGCTCCGACCCCTGGATTACATCGCGGGTCTGACCCCTGATGTAATCGCTACTTGCGACCGAAGCCGAAGAGGTGTTGGCCGACCTTGCGCATCTGGATCTCCTCGGATCCTTCGGTGATGCGGTAGCGGCGGTGGTGGCGGTAGATGTGCTCGAACGGCATGTGGCGCGAGTAGCCGACACCGCCACAGGTCTGCATCGCCCGATCGGCCGCATCGCACGCCAGCCGGTTGGCGCGGTAGTTGCACATCGCGACGAGGTGGGTGACCTCCATGTGGTGCTTCTGGTCGAGCATCGACGCCGTGTAGCGCACGAGTTGGCGCAGCATCGCTGCCTCGGTGTGCAGCTCGACGAGCGGGAACTGGATGCCCTGGTTGACCGACAGCTTCTTGCCCCAGGTGGTGCGACTGTTCGCGTAGGCGACCGCCTCGTCGATGCAGTACTGCGCTGCACCGAGCGACGAAGCGGCCTGGCGGATCCGGTTCTCGTGCACGAAGTGCTGAGCGAGCTCGAGTCCGCGATCGACCTCGCCGAACAGCGCGTCGGCGCCGACGCGCACGTCGGCGAGGCTCACCTCGGCGTGGTCGGTCGGCATGTTGAACGTCCACCAGAAGAAGTCGACCTGGAACCCCGGCACGTCGGTCGGCACGAGGAACGCACTGATGCCCTTGGGGCTGCCCGGCTCACCCGAGGTGCGAGCGAAGATGATGTCGTGAGTGGCGTGGTGGAGCCCGGAGTTCCACCGCTTCATGCCGTTGATGACCCACTCGTCGCCGTCGCGGACCGCGGTGGTCTCCATGTACGTGGCGTCGCTGCCGTGGTTCGGCTCGGTCAGGCCGAACGCGAGACGGCGGGTGCCGTCGAGGAAGCCCGGCATCCAGTCGATCTTCTGCTGTTCGGTGCCGAAGTCGCGCATCATCAGCACCGTCGGGAAGTTTCCGACGATCGACGACTCGTTCTGCAGGTCGTTGTGCAGGCCCAGGCCCTTGTGCGCCAGGTGCTCGCGGATGATCGCCATCTTCAGGTTGCTGGCGTCCTGCCCTCCGAACTCGGACGGAAGCGCGAGGCGCAACCACCCGGCGGCGTCGGCCCGCCGACGCATCTCGCGCAGCAACTCCTCCCAGTCGGCGCGAGGGACGCCGTCGTTGTCGAAGTCGGTACGCGCCCACTCACGGCGGTGATCGAAGAAGCGGATGTTGTCGTCCTGCTGCTCGAGCGGCTTGATCTCGGCGTCGATGAACGCATCGAGCTGATCGAGGGTGTCCTGGATGTCGGCGGGGATCTCGAAGTCCATCGTCCGAGTGTGTCGACACGCTGCGTGCGGCGACGAGTCAGGCGGGTTGCTCTCGATCAGACGTGCGAAACACCGCCGGCGACCTGGATGGTCTGGCCGGTCACCCACCGCGCGGCCGGCGACGCGAGGTAGACCGCGGCTGCGCCCACGTCGGCCGCGGTGCCCAGCCCGAGCGGCACGCGCGCTGCGAGTTCGTCCATGTCGAGTCCCTCGATCTCGCACGCCTCGAAGAGGAGCTTGGTCGGGATGATCCCAGGCGCAATCGCGTTCACGCGGATGTCGGGCGCCAGCTCGACTGCCATCGTCCGGGTGAGCGAGATCACCGCCGCCTTGCATGCCGCATAGGGGCCTTTGCCGGGCATCGCCCCGAACGCCGCCATCGACGACACGTTGATGATCGATCCCCAATGCATCTGCTCGACGGCGGCCATCGCCCCGTTCCACACGGCGGTGAAGTTGAGGTCGATGACCTCGTCCCACTCACTCCGCTTCAAGTCAGCGAGCCGCTTGCCGGCCTCGGTGCCGCCGGCGTTGTTGACCCAGATGTCGAGGTGTCCGAACTCCTCCACCGCCCGGGTTGCGAGCGAACCGAGGGCGAACGTGTCCGTCACGTCGGCGCGCACGGCGACCGCCCGGCCGCCCTTCTCGCGGATCGACGCTGCCACACATTCGATTTCGGTGGCGGTACGTGCGCCGAGCACCACGGCCGACCCGGCTTCTGCAAGGGATCTTGCGATCCCTTCACCGATGCCGCGACCGGCTCCGGTCACCACTGCCACCCGACCGGTCAGCCCGAAATCCCCCACGCCTGGATTCTTCCAGTCGACCGACTGAACGATCCAGGCCGAAGGTCACTTCGTTGAACGACCCCTGGTCGCAATGAACCCGCGGGTCATCTGTCGCGGCGCTGCTCGAGGAGGGCGGTGACGGCCTTGCCATCGGCTTGCCCCTTCGACGCCTTCATCACTGCACCGACCAGAGCACCCATCGCCTTGGCTTCCCCGGCGCAGAACTTCGCCCACGCCTCGGGCTGCGCGGCGATGGCATCGTCGACCATCGACTCGAGTTCGCTCGTGTCCATCGCCTCGAAGCCCTTCGCTGCCGCGATCGCCTCGGCATCGCCGCCACCGGCCGCAACGATCTCGGCCAACACCTGCTTGGCCTGCGTGGCGGTGAGCTTTCCGTCGACTTCGAGCCGCGTGAGCTTGGCGAGGTCGGCGGCGGGCACCGTCGGACGCTGTCCCTGCTCGGCGAACGCCTCCTTCACGTGCACGAGTGCACGTGCCGCGTCGCCGCCTGCTTCGGCGACTGCGACGACGTAGGTGTCCTGATCGCGATCGGTGACGACGAGGATCGCCTCGGCGTCGGCTGGCTGACCGGTGGCTGCAGCGAGGTGCGCACGACGAGCCGCCGGGAGCACGGGCAGGCTGGCCCGCACCCGCTCGATCCATTCGGGATCGGGATCGACGACGACGAGGTCGGGCTCCTGGAAGTACCGGTAGTCGTCGGCGTCCTCCTTCGAGCGCAAGGTGTGGGTGCGCCCGTCGTTCTCGTCCCAGTGGCGGGTCTCCTGACGGATCGACTCGCCCGCTTCGAGCATGCCGACCTGGCGCTGGGCTTCGTACTCGATCGCCCGCCCGACCGAACGGACCGAGTTGACGTTCTTGATCTCACACCGCGTCCCGAACTCGGCGCCGGGCAGTCGCACGCTGACGTTCGCGTCGACGCGCATCGAGCCCTCTTCCATCTTCGCGTCCGACGCGCCGACAGCGACGAGGATCGCTCGCAGCTCACTCACGTACGCCTTGGCCTGGTCGGGTGTACGGATGTCCGGTCGGCTCACGATCTCGACGAGTGGCACACCGGCGCGGTTGAAGTCGATCAGCGAGAAGTCGCTCCCGTGGATGCGGCCACCGCTGCCGCCGACGTGGGTCGACTTGCCGGTGTCCTCCTCGAGATGGGCGCGCTCGATGCCGACGCGGATGCTGCCGGGCAGGTCGAGCCAGCCATCGATGCAGATCGGCTCGTCGTACTGGCTGATCTGGTACGCCTTGGGCATGTCGGGGTAGAAGTAGTTCTTCCGGGCGAACGTCGACCGCTGCACCTTGCAGTCGAGCGCCAGCCCGAGTCGCATCGCCAGCTCGACCGCCTGCCGGTTGAGCACCGGAAGGGCGCCGGGCAGCCCGAGCGTGACCGGGTCGATGTTCGTGTTCGGTTCGTCGCCGAAACGGTTCGGCGATGCCGAGAACAGCTTCGTGCGGGTGGCGAGCTCCACGTGTACTTCGAGTCCGACCACCATCTCGTAGCCGCGGAACGTCCACGTCTCGACGTCTGCGTCAGTCGCGATCTCGCTCATCGGGGCGCCCTCCGTTCGAGTTCGGCGGCGGTACGGAACATTCGTGACTCCTCCAGTGCCGGCGCCAGCACCTGCACGCCGACGGGCAACCCGTCGTCACCGGTCCCGAACGGCACGCTCATCGCGGGGTCGCCGGTGAGGTTCGACGGGATCGTGTACGTGTCGCAGAGGTACATCGACATCGGGTCGGACGTCTTGTCGCCCAGGTGGAACGCCACCGTTGGCGACGCCGGCGTGAGCAGCACGTCGGCCCGCTCGTACGCGGTGGCGAAGTCGGCGGCGATGCGACGCCGGACCTTCAGCGCACGGCCGTAGTAGGCGTCGTAGTAGCCCGCCGACAGCGCATAGGTACCGAGCATGATGCGGCGCTTGACCTCGGCGCCGAACCCGTCGGTGCGTGTCGCCATGTACATGGCATTCGTGTCGGGCGCCTCGATCCGATGGCCGAACCGGACACCGTCGTAGCGGGCCAGGTTGCTCGACGCCTCGGCGGGAGCGATCAGGTAGTAGGCGGTGAGGCCGTACCCGAACGCGGGGACCTCGACGTCGACGATCTCGGCGCCGGCGTCACGGAGCGCGTCGAACGCCTCGTCGAGCCGGGCGGCGACGTCCGGACTGGCGCCTTCAGGCAGGTCGGTGATGCGACCGATGCGGAGCCCGGCGACACCCATCTCGAGTTGGCGGGTGATGTCGAGCGGTCCCTGACGGATCGACGTCGAGTCCATCTGGTCGTGACCGGAGATCGACTCGAGTACGAGCGCCGCGTCGCCGACGTCGTGGGCGAACGGACCGATCTGGTCGAGGCTCGATGCGAACGCAACGAGGCCATAGCGGCTCACAGCTCCGTAGGTGGGCTTGACGCCGACGACGCCGCACAACGCGGCGGGTTGGCGGATCGAGCCGCCGGTGTCGGAGCCGAGGCTCACTGCGGCAAACCCCGCGGCGACCGCCGCCGCTGAGCCACCACTCGACCCACCGGGCACGCGAGTCGTGTCGTGCGGGTTGCGGGTGGGTCCGAACGCCGAGTTCTCGGTGCTCGACCCCATGGCGAACTCGTCGAGGTTGGTCTTGCCGATCACGATTGCGCCGGCCTCGCGGAGCTTGGTGACGACGGTGGCGTCGTACGGCGGGCGCCAGCCATCGAGGATCTTCGACGAGCACGTCGTGGGGATCCCGCGAGTGCACATGTTGTCCTTGAGCGCGATCGGCACACCGGCGAGCGGCCCCGGATCGCGACCGACCGAGACGGCGTCGTCGATCTCGGCCGCCCGAGTCCGGGCCTCGTCGGCAAGCACGAGGTTGAAGGCATGGATGTCGCCCTCACGCTCGTCGATCGCTGCGAGGTGACGCTCGAGCACATCGGCGGCGCTCGTGATGTTGTTGCGGACATTCCATGCGATGTCGGCGGCGCTGGTCGGGAACTCCTCGCTCACGATCAGTCCTCCAACCCGACGATCGGCGGCACTCGGAAGCGCCCGTCCTCGGCGGCCGGCGCAGCGGCGAGCACCTCGTCGCGGTCGAGGCAGTCCATCTCGATGTCCTCGCGCATCACGTTGGCGATCGGCGTCGGATGCGTCATCGGGTCGACGCCGTCGAGGTCGAGCGCATCGATGTCCGCGAAGTGGTCGAGCATGTCGCTCAACTGGTGGGTGGCCTGGTCGAGTTCGGCGTCGCTGAGCGACAGCCGAGCGAGCTTGGCCACCTTCGCCACGGCCTCTGGAGTGATGCGGTCGGACACGACGCCCCACGCTACCGGCCCGCCGCGACCACTGATTCCCGATTCGCGCCCGACCCATCGCCCCCACCTCCCCGCAACCGAAATTCGGAGCCAGCATTGCGCTCACCGCAACTGTCGCTCCGAATTTGCGGCAAATGGGGTGGGTGGGTGCCGGTCAGGTCAGCGCGGCGGGGGGCCGATGTAGCGACTCGACGGGCGGATGAGTTTGCCGGCGGCGGCCTGCTCGACGATGTGCGCACACCACCCGACGGTTCGACTGACCGCGAAGGTCGGGGTGAACATCGACCGCGGGAGGCCGGCGGTCTCCATCACGACGCCGGCGTAGAACTCGACGTTGCTCGGCAACGGGCGGCCGGGTTTGAGTTCGGCGAGCGTGACGAGGATCTCGGCCTCGACCGCGGTGGCCAACTCGACGAGATCGCCGCCGAGCCGCTCGGCGACTTCACGCAGCAGCCCCGATCGCGGGTCCGGCGCCCGGTAGACGGCGTGGCCGAAACCCATGATGCGCCGACCGGCGGCTACCTCACCTCGCACCCAGTCGGCGGCCGCATCGACCGATCCGATGTCGTCGAGCGCGTCGAGCGCGCGACTTGGCGCGCCGCCGTGCAACGGCCCGGCCAACGCTCCAAGCGCTGCGCACACTGCGTCCGCCGGGTCGGCACCGGTCGAGGCGACGACCCGTGCCGTGAACGTCGAGGCGTTGAACCCGTGGTCGATCGTGAGGATCATGTACTGCTCGACTGCCCGCGCCGCCACCGGAGTCGGTACCACGCCGGTCGTCTGGTGCAGGTACGCCGCCGCATGACCGAGCGTCGGGTCAGCCTCGACAGCACGTTGTCCTGAGCCGACTCGGTGGAGCGCTGCAAGGATCGAGGGCACGAGCGCCGCGAGCCGCAGTGTCTGCACTCGTCGGTCGGTGTCGCTGACGTCGATCACCGGACTCAACCCGAGCGGGCCGGCGGCGACCGACAGCACCGATCGGAGCTTCGACAGCATCGACGCCTCCATTCGGCCGACCGAGTCGATCACCGAGGCGAGATCAGCGGGGATGGAACGAAGCGCTGCGGTCTCCATCCGGAACGTCGCGGCCTCGTCGGGATCTGGCAAGCGACCGTTGCGGACGAGGAACCAGACGTCCTCGAACGATCGGGTTCGGGCGAGGACAGTGGCGTCGTACGGCCCGTAGTGGAAGAACCCACGGTCGCCGTCGACCGCGCCGATCGCGGTGTCGGCGGCGACCACCCCATTGAGTCCGGCAGGTACATCGATCAGTTGTGTCATGGCCGCCAGTGTTCGACGATCAATGCTTTAGATCAACATTGATCGAATCAACGTTGACCAGATCAACGAATTCGACGACAGTGAATCCGTGAGCACCCTGATCCGCTCGACCGAGGCCGCAGAAATCCTCGGCGTGTCGAAGCCGACCCTCTACGCGTACGTCAGCCGCGGCCGGTTGATGCGGACGACCGCCCCCGACGGCCGGACGTCGCTGTTCGAGCGCGACGAGGTGGAACGCCTGAGCGCGCAGAGCCGTCGGTCGGCTCCCGGGCCCCGCCCGACCATCGATGTCCAGATCCGTTCCGACGTGACCACGATGCATGAGGCAGCGCTCGAGTTCCGCGGCCACGACGTGGTCGAGTTGGTCCACGGACACCATTTCGAAGACGTTGCCGAACTCGTCTGGGCCACCGCGCCAACCGAACCACCGACGGGCACGTCGTGGCCCAAGGCGGCGGTCGCGGACCTGGAAGCGATCGCTCCTCTCGCCGGACTCGACGCAACGGCGATCGGCCGACTGGCGATCGCCGCGCACGTGCTCGACGCACTCCACCGAGACGACGCCGCCTCGACCGCGGCGCGACGGCTGCTCCTTGCGACGCCCGCTCTCTACGGATCTCGCCGACGGACCGGTGGCTTCGCACTCCGCCTCGCGTCCGCCTGGGACGAGCAACCGTCGTCAGACCTCGTGGCCGCGATCGACACCGCCTTGGCGCTGCTTGCGGACCATGAACTCGCGACCAGCACGTTGGCCGTTCGAGTAGCCGCATCCACGCGCACATCTCCGTACGCAGCGTTTGCGGCGGGCCTTGCCTCGATCGAGGGGGTGCTGCACGGATCGGCAGCAGCCTCCGTCCACCGGTTCCTCGAGCTGAGCGCTGAGCGAGGGGCCGCTACGGCCGTCGCCGAGACCCGTGCGGCGCGACAACCAGTGCCCGGCTTCGGCCACAAGGTGTACCGCGGCGTCGACCCTCGATTCGGTCCCCTGATGGACGCGATTCGGCCCATCGACCGTGACGCACTGGCTCTCGTCGATGCGATCGTCGAGGAAGTCGGCCGCACGCTCCCCCACCAACCGAATGTCGACCTGGCACTGGGCGCGCTCACCTGGGCCGGAGGCCTGCACCCGGACACGCCACTGTTCGCCGTGGCGCGCATCGCCGGCTGGGCTGCGCACTACGACGAGGAGCTCGAGGAAGCACCGCTGCGATTCCGCGGCGTCGCCCGCCCCCGCTGATCGATCAGCCCTCCTGGCGTCCCGTTGGACAGGCGATCGCGCGACCGACGGCCTCCGATGCGAGTTGGCGGTCGAAGGTCAGGATCGCTTCGGCGCCTCCGAGCAACGCAGTGTCGAGCACGATCGAGTCGGGGAGGCGCAGCCCCGAGGCAGCGCGAAGCGCTGCCCACCGCAGCGGAGCGTCGGCGTCCACGCTGGCGATCTCGAAGGAGGACCGGAACGCACCGGCTGCGTGGTCCAACAGTCCACGCGACGCCGGGCCGATGAGACACTCGGCAAGCGTGACGGGATGCAACACCACGACTGCGTCGATCGTCATCCTGTTCAGCACGACGGCCGCGGCATGGTGTGGGTCATCGGGATCGCTGAGAGCGATGACCCAACTGGCGTCGGCGACGATCACGCCGGCCAGTCTTCGTGCCGGACATAGACGCCAGCCGTGCCCCGCATCGACCCCTCGAGCCGCGTTCGTGCCGCCGCTCTCGCTGCGGGCGCACTGCCGCCGCTCGCCCAGTCATCGAGGATCAGCTGGATCAGCTTGCTGCGTGGAAGGTTTCCCCATCGTCGAACGGCCTGCTCGAGGATCTCGGCGACTTCGGGGGTCTCGGTGACCGGATGTCGCGGTCGAGCGGTCGGCATGAACAAAGTGTACCACCAGGTGCGACACCGCTCGCTCGACACGTCTGGATGCCCGTCAGCCAGCATCGCGAAGTTGTCCGAGTGCTGCCGTCCCGGTTCCGCCAAGTCCGGTCTCGCGCAGTGCAGCACGATCGGCGGCACTCGCCCCGGCTCGGGCGCCGAGGAGGTCGTGTCTCGCCGATGAGCGGATCTTCGTGGTCCGACCGACGAGACGATCGAACAGCTCGGCAGTCGCCCGATCGTCGGCCGCCAGAACAGGCAGCGCATCGACCGTTGCTCCGACGAACGAGGCGTTGCGGGCCGCCCGCAGCCTCTCGCCGATTCTCCGGGCGAACCCGACGATGAACGACGAGCGATAGCCCCGACTTCTGACATGGCTCCCAGCGGGTGCGTCCGCGGCGTCAGCAGCCAGGGCCGCCTGGACCTGGATCAACAGCGACGTGAACAGCAGCTCGACGTGGGCGAGCTGTCCGACGGGTCCGACCAACGTGGCGAGGTCGAGGCCCTGGTGGAAGACGCAGCGAACGTCATTCGCCGTCGCAGTGACGTTGAGCAATGACTGCTTCGACGCGATGTAGGGCTCGTCGATGCCGATTCGGATGGCGGCTACCCGTCCTGTCGACCGCCGACCCGAGCTCGCCCGAACGGTCGCCTCGTCGAGGCGAGCTTGGATCATCATCGCCTGCGCTTTGGCCGTGAACGCTTCGGCCTCCGCTGGGAACTCGGTGGACTCGGCTTTCGCCAGGAGGCCACGGATCGTGACCAGCTTCGGACTCGGGCTGGCTTCCACGTCGACATCGACCAGGCCGACATCGACGTCGGCCGTTGAGCCGGGCGGCGCGATCAACGTCGGGAGACCGGGCAGTTTCAGGAGGGTGTCGAGCAGTGAGCGCACCGTCGTCAGGCCGACGCCGTCGCCGCCAGCGTCGAGCCACCGCTTCATCCATCCATCACGATCGGGCTCGTGCGCGCACTGCGCGCCGATTCGGCGGGTCTGGCGCCGCCACGAGTCGTGAACGGCATCACCGACGCGATCGTGGTGCGCCGTGTTCGCAACGATCGCCATCGACAACACTGCGGTCGTGGCCGCGTCCGACCCACGCCGGACGTGCCGGACGAGCTCGTCGGGTTGCCACCCGCTGGCCCACAGCCGGTCACGCAGCACCAGTCCGAGTATCTGTTCGAGCTGTCGGGATGCGTTGGACACGAAGTCGGTCGGCTCGGCGCGTTCCGAGCGTGGGCGATCGTTGCTCGCCTCATCAGCATCGACGGGATCGACGGTCGTTCGCTGCGCTGATCGGTCGCGACGTCGGCGTTCGGCTGCGCGCCGCTGCTTGTCGACATGGCGTCGACGACTGTTCTTGCCCATGGTTCCTCCCGGGCTCGTACGGGCAGTCGGTCGCTCGGCGACGAGTCGGAGCCGATGCATCGACTCCTCACCGTCGACTCTGACATCGGGCTGTCACAGAGTTGCGACGCGGTCCGCGCCGCAATGATCAGGAGTCGTGTCGGCGTTCGAGGATCGAGTCGATGTCGACCACCCAAACCGTGGATGGCGGGCCCGACACGGTATGGCTGTTGATGTACCGGATGCGATCGTTGATCGCCTCGAGGATCTGGCGGGCCTCCGCATCGTCGGCTGCGGCCAGCGCCGCGGCAACGGCCCGGTCACGCTCCCCCCGGATGGCGATCGTCGGTGGGAGGTAGTCGAATTCCTCGCGGCGAAGCTTCCCCTTGATCCACCAGTCGTCGTCACGTTTGTCGAGACCTTCGATCGGCTTGCCTTCACCGTCGAGCCCGTCGAAGAGACCGGCGCGACGTCCCTCTTCGATCTGCCGTTCGGTCCACGACTCCCAGCTCAGCCCGGTGGGCTTGCGTTCGGTCACGCTCGAACCTCGGATCGGTGACAGCTCGCCACGAACCGGAACGGTACCCGCCGCGCGGCCTGCGTGCGATCAGGGGTCACGGACGAGCGAGATGAGCACGGCTGATTCGGGATGCATGACCGGCGGGCGGATGCCGTGGGCGGCCAGCTGGCTGCCGGTCAACTCGACGCCGTCGGTCAACCACGCGGGTTGCGTCAACGCCATCCCCCACCGCTCGCCGGGGAGTGCGACGTGTTCGACCCGGTAGCGCCCGTCGGGGTCGAGGCCCGGCAGACGCAGCGCTGGTGGCGTGAGGCTTGGCGCGGTCGCGAGCTGCGCAAATGACACCAACGCCTCAGATCGGTCAGCCGCGTACACCCCGTGAGCGCAGTACGCCGGCTCGGTGTCGAAGCGCACCACGTCGCCGCTGTGCAGCAACGGCCGGAATCGCTTGTGTACGGCGATGGCTTCGGCAAGCGCCGCCCGACGATCGTCGTCGAGCCGAGCAACGTTCCACTCGACACCCAGATGGCCGAACAGCGCGGTCGCCGCCCGGAACGCGAGCGTATGGACCCGGCCGGTGGTGTGCGCTCGGGTCGGCCCGATGTGAGCGCCCATCACCTCGGGAGGGAGCAGCATCGACGCGCCACGCTGGATGGTCTGACGTTCGAGCGCATCATTGCAGTCGCTGGTCCAGACCCGCTCGACGCGGCGCAGGATCTCGTGGTCGATCCGGCCGCCACCGCTCGCACACGACTCGAACTCGACATTCGGGTGAGTCCGTCGCAGCTCGTCGAGCAGCGCGTAGAGCGCCGTCGTCTGGGCATGGGTGCCGGGCGCCCCGCGAGCGCCGGACCCCTGGGCGTGGTCGCGGTTCATGTCCCACTTCACGTAGGCGATGTCATGGTCGCGCAGTAGCGCGTCGAGGAAGCCGAGAACGTGCTCGAACGCCTCCGGTCGACCGAGATCGAGGACGAGTTGGTTGCGGCCGAGCACCGGGTCGTAGCCGTCGGTGGTGAGCGCCCACTCCGGATGGGCTCGGAACAGGTCGCTGTCCGGGTTGACCATCTCAGGCTCGACCCAGATGCCGAACTCCATCCCGAGCCCAGTGACGTACTCGATAAGCGGGGCGAGCCCGTCGGGATACACCTCGGGCGACACCCACCAGTCGCCGAGCCCGGATGTGTCGTCGCGGCGGGAACCGAACCAACCGTCGTCGAGCACGAACCGCTCGATGCCGACGTCGGCGGCGACCTCGGCCAACTCGCGCAGCGTCTCGAGGTCGTGGTCGAAGTAGACCGCCTCCCAGGTGTTGATCAGGACCGGGCGTGGTGATGTCGGGTGCGCCGGGCTCGACCGCACCGACCGATGAAACCCCCAGGTGGCGGGCGTCAATCCATCCGACGAGTAGACCGCGACGACGCCGGGCGTCGTGTACGACTCGCCCGACTCCAGCACGACCTCGCCGGGATGCAACAGCTCTCCGGCCTGCACGTAGCGTCGACCGTCGGCCAACCGCTCGGCGAGCATCGTGTGGTTCCCGCTCCACGCGAGGTGGACGCCGTGGACCTCGCCGACCCACTCGTTGAAACCGGAGGCACCGGCGAACAACAGCGGCACGTGTTCGTGTGACGTACGGCCCCGGAGATGCTCGGACACGAGTGCCCCGTCGTGCCACGCGTTGCGCACCGGGTGGAACTCGCGGGCCCAACGACCTTCGAAACGCAGGAGTTCGTCGGCGCTGTCGGGCAGCGGCACACTCACCGTCAATGCATCGAGCGAGTAGCGACGATCGCCGACGTTGGTGATCGTCACCCGCACCCCGAGGACCTCGTCAACGGAGATCTCGGTCGTCAGCGCCAGACCGGCAATTTCATCGCTCGACTCCACGGTGAGCGTGTCACCGTCGAGACGGTGCGCTGTCGGCACGAACCGAGGTGACCAGTCGCGACCGCCGCCTCGCCGACCGGCCAGACCTGGTCGCCCAACGAAGCCCTCCGCGTGCAGCGGCACGATGCTGATCGGGGCCACCGCACCCAACGCGCCGGCAACCACTGGTCGCCCGAGCGCCGCGTCGAGCGCATCGAGACTCGGCGCCGCGCCGAGGTGCTGGCCCCAGTGGACGATGGTCGGCGTCGCCGTCGACACGTCGACGACGACGTCGAACGAGCTGCCGCGGAGATGGACGGGATCTGGCACACCGACGCAGTTTCACATGGCGAGCCAGAGCAGGACGGCCTTGACCCGACGGTGCACCTCGTCCTCCTCACTCAGTCCGAGCTTCGAGAAGATCCCGTTGATGTGTTTGGCGACCGCCTTGTCACCCAGCACCAAACGTTGTGCAATCGCTGCGTTGTTGAGCCCTTCGGCAATCAGGCCGAGCACCTCGGTCTCGCGCGACGTCAACTGGTCGATCTCCGACGGCCGCTGCGACCGGGACGCAACGAGGACCTCGACCACCTTCGGGTCGACGGCGGACTGTCCCGCTGCGACCGACCGGATCGCCCGTTCGAACTCGTCGAGGTCGGCGACGCGTTCCTTGAGGAGATAGCCCAATCCGTCGGAGCCGTCCTCGAACAACGTCATCACGTAGTCGGGCTCGACGTACTGGCTCAGCACGAGGACACCGACGTCAGCATCGTCGGCTCGAATCTCGAGCGCGGCAACGATTCCCTCATCGGTGAGCGTCGGTGGCATCTGGATGTCGGTGACCACCAGGTCGGGAGCGTGATCGGTGACGGCGGCACGGAGTTCGGGGAGGTCGGCGCATTCGGCAACCAGTTCGATGTCGTCGATTGCGTGGATCATCGCCGCGATGCCGTTGCGCATGAACACACTGTCGTCGGCCACAACCACTCGAAGCGCTGTCATCGACTGCCCCGGATCGCCGATACGGCCGAAGCACCATCGTGTCCGGTATCGCCAGACTCTGCGGCACGACGCGTCACAGGGACGCTCAGTTCGACCGTGGTCCCGACTCCGATCATGCTCTCGATGACCAATTCGCCACCCACAGCGCCGAGCCGATCACGAATGTTCTCGAAGCCGCGGCCCGCGCCGACCGTTCCCGCTGTGTCGAATCCCGGACCGGTGTCGGCGACCACCGCGACCAGCACCCGATCACCGTCGAGCGCTGGACACCGCAAACGGATCGTCACCTCGACATCGACGCCGCCGTACTTGGAGGCGTTCTGCAGGGCTTCGAGGCAGCAGAAGTAGACCGCAGATTCGATGGCCGCATCGAATCGACCGACCCCGTCGTCGTCGACCACCGTCCGCGTTCCGTTGCGCCGTGCGACCGCGGCGAGCGCCGTCGGCAGCCCGCGCATCTCCAGCAACGGCGGGTAGATCCCGTGGGCGAGCCGACGAACCTCGTCGATCCCGGCCTCGAGGTCGTCGGCGAGTGCATCGACGGCGGTGACGTCGACGTCACCGCTCCTGCGAGCTGTACGTGCTGCGAGTCGCAGTTGCACCAGCACCGCGACGAGGCGCTGCTGGGCGCCGTCGTGCAGATCGCGTTCGATACGGCGCCGCTCGGTGTCGGCCGCGCTCACCAGGCGGCTGCGCGACCGCCTGAGTTCGGCGTCGGACTCCCGCAGCCGATCGTTGGCGTCGAGGGCCTCGCCGAGCACGATCGTCTGCTGGCGGTTCGAGCGCCACACGATCAGGCTCAGCGGGATGATGTGCGCCACGAGGACGACGATGCAGAGCCATTGCCACACCCATGGCTCGACCCTCGTCTCCAGTTCGAAGACGTTCTGCAGGTACCCCGCCATGCCGGCCAGCAACGTCACGAACATCGCAGCCCCGACCATGAGCGGGAAACGCCGCTCGGGCAACTGCGTCGACACCAGCGCGATCGGCATGACGATGTTGATCATCGCGATCGGCAGCACCACCGGCAACACGACGACGAAGACGAGCGACACCAGCCACTTGGTCGCCGTGAACAGCACGATCGCTCGTTCTATGTCGCCGCGATCGATCGCCGGGATCGCTTGGCGTCGCACGAGACTCAACGCGAGAAAGATGCCGCTGAGGACCAACAGCCAAGGTTCGCGGTCGACGGATGCCCAGAGCACGAATGGGAATGCGACCGCGATCCAGGAGATCCGCTGCTCTGACAGGACGGCCGCTCGGAACTGCTCTCGAGTCGACCTCATCATCGGCGCATGCGTGGGGTCGATGACATCGGCGCCCGCTCGCATCGAGTCATCGTAGGAAACCTCAGCGCCCGTGTGGACGACCGAGCTTCGACGACAGGCGAAGCAGTGCCTCGGGACCGAAGCTCGACTTCGCCAGGAACTCGACCACGGGCTGCTCCCAGGCGTCGTCGGGGAGATCGGCCGGATCGGTCGTCGACAAGTAGGCGACCGGAAGATCCGGCCACGCTTGAGCGATTCGGCCCCGCACGGTCGGACCATCGAGGTCGCCGAGGTGCACGTCGAGCAACACCAGTCCGAGCTCGGCGCCTCGTTCGATGATCTGCTCGGCCGCGTAGACACCAGAGGTGGCGCAACCGACAACCCGGAAACCGTCGGTTGCGCCAACAACCGCTGCTGCAGCTCGAAGGAACGGAACCTGATCGTCGACCAGGAAGACCGCGACGTCGGATCGTTCGTTCACGAGCGGGTGATCGTTCCGGCAATCGGGTCGATGTCCCATTCCCAGTTCACGTCGCCCACGCAGTCGCGCATGCTGTCGCTGCTCGGGTGGGAGCTGCCGTCGACGTAGAAGTCGATCCGGAACTCGGCTCCCCAACACGGGAACTTCCAGAAGTCGAACTCGAGCGTTCCACGGCGGTCCCCCAACAGCTCGGTGAGGTTGATCCGATCGATCGACTCGGCGCCGTTCTTCAGCCGACCACCCGTGCCATCGAGCCGCCGACCGTCGAGGTGCAAGGAGGCTTCACCGACGATGCGGGTGACCTCCACCACGATCTGCGAGAGCTCTGGCTCCTCGATCGGTGCCGGCGGCTCGATCGGTGCAGGCGGCTCAATCGGTGCAGGCGGCACGACCGGTGCCGGCGGCTCGATCGGAGCGGGCGGCGCCGGGGACGTTGGCGGTGGCTCGACCGGTAGCAACGCGGTCGATGGCGGTGGCTCGCTCGTCGTCGGCGCAGCGGTCGTCGTCGGCGCAGCGGTCGTGGTCGGCGCAGCGGTCGTCGTCGGCGCCGGCGGTTCGGTCGATGGTGGCGCCGAGTCGACAGGCGGCTCGGTAGACGGCGGGGCCACAGGAGGCAATGGTGCGCCGCTCGAGGCCGTGGTCGAGGAGCTGAACGCAGCAGCGGCAGCCAAAGCGAAGGCGAGCACGAGAGTGGCACCGATCGCGATCGCGACGTACAACTGGTTCCGACTGATGTAGTGCCCGGTCGGTGCGTTCGGGTCGGGTGGGTACTTGGCTGGCTGGTTCATGGAGTCCATCGTCCGCGATTGGCACGCTCGACGACAGAGTGCCCAGGGACGTATCCGAGGTGGTGCAGGCACTACCTCGCACACCTGACCGATGAGCCAAACCACCGCATACGGTCACTTCGCTCATCGCAACCGGCGAACACCAACCTGCGATGAGCCAAACCACCGCATACGGTCACTTCGCTCATCGCAGCATCTGGTGGGAGTCCGACGGGAAGAGTGCGGTCGGGGCGGAGCGCAGCGGCCATGATGGTGGTCGCCACGGGGCATCACGAGGTCCCACGAGTTCAGGAGCATCGCTTGGCCACCGTCACGTTCCAGCACGCCAGCCGGACCTATCCGGGCACCGATGCTCCAGCGGTCGACGCACTCGACCTCGAGATCGGCGACGGCGAGTTCCTCGTGCTCGTCGGCCCGTCGGGCTGCGGCAAATCGACAACGCTGCGGATGCTCGCCGGCCTCGAGCCGGTCGACGACGGCCACATCCTGATCGGCGACCGCGACGTCACCGACGTGGCGCCGAAAGACCGCGACATCGCGATGGTGTTCCAGTCGTACGCGCTCTATCCACACATGACGGTGGCGGAGAACATCGGCTTCCACCTCAAGGTGAAGAAGATCAACAAGAAGCAGCGCCGCACGCGGGTCGAGGAGGCGGCGCGGATCCTCGACCTCCACGAGCTCCTCGATCGCAAGCCGGCCAAACTCTCCGGCGGGCAGCGCCAGCGAGTTGCGATGGGCCGTGCGATCGTGCGCGAGCCCCAGGTGTTCCTGATGGACGAGCCGCTGTCGAACCTCGACGCGAAGCTACGCGTCCAGACGCGCACGCAGATCGCCGCGCTCCAGCGAGAACTCGGTGTCACGACGGTGTACGTCACCCACGACCAGACCGAAGCGATGACGATGGGCGACCGCGTGGCCGTGATGAACGACGGCATTCTCCAGCAGTGCGCGTCGCCGCGCGAGTTGTTCACCAACCCGGTGAACGAGTTCGTCGCCGGGTTCATCGGATCGCCGGCGATGAACCTGTTGGCGTCGACGATCGACGGGGAGGACGCCGCCTACGGCACCCTGCGCGTGCCGTTGACCCCCGACCAACTCGAGGCGTTGACCTCGGGAGCGATCACCGTCGGGGTCCGGCCGAACGACTTCGAGATCGGCGCGGAGGGCGGCCTGAACGCCACGGTCGAGTTCGTCGAAGAACTCGGCTCCGAGGCATTCCTCTATTGCATCGCCGACGGCACCGACAAGGAAATCGTCGCTCGCACCGACGGGCTCAGCCCACTGCAGAGCGGCGACAAGGTGAGTCTGGTTCCCCGACCGGCGGGCGTGCACCTGTTCGACACGAAGTCAGGCGCTCGGCTCCCCGCCTGATCGCTCCGCGCCCTCGACCTCGTCCGTCGGCTCGACCGAATCATCCGTCGGCTCGACCTCGTCCGTCGGCTCGACCTCGTCCGTCGGCTCGACCTCGTCCGTGGGCTCGACCTCGTCAGTGGGCTCGATGTCGCTCGACGATTCGATGTCGCCGTGCACGTACCCCGTCGTGACCGGCTCGGGAATCGGATGGCGCCGCATCCAGGCGAGCACCACAGCGCCACCGACGACCGCCATCAAGGCCACCCACTGGTTCCAACGCAGACCGATCATCTCGTCAGCACGATCGATGCGCATGCCCTCCACCCAGAACCGGCCGACGCCGTAGCCGATGATGTACATCACGAACAGCTGGCCCGGAGCGGGACGGAATCGCTTGTCGATCCACAGCAGCAGCAGGCAGAGCCCCAGGCTCCACAGCGATTCATAGAGGAACGTCGGGTGGAACGTCGTGCCGACCGCGTACACCGTGGTGTCGAAGTGCACGGCGTCGATCTCGAGACCCCACGGCAGGTCGGTCGGGCGGCCGAACAGCTCCTGGTTGAAGTAGTTGCCCCACCGTCCAATCGCCTGGGCGAGCGGGATCGCCGGTGCCGCACACGTCGCGGCGGCCGCGAGTGGGATCCCGCGCCGCTTTGCCATGTACAGCCCGACTGGGATGCCGAGGAGCAGGCCGCCGGGGATGCCCAGGCCGCCCTTCCAGATCTGAGGGATCCGGCCGAGGTCGTCGGCGAACAGATCCCAGTCGGTGGCGACGTGGTAGAGCCGCGCCCCGATGACGCCCGCAAGGACGGCCCAGATCGCAATCGAACTGGCGTCGTCGCGAGTCCCGATCTCGCGCTCTTCGAGTCGCCGTCCGAACAGCCAGACGGCGGCGACCACGCCGAGCGCAATCATCAGCCCGTACATGTTCAGACTGAACGGCCCGATGTCGATCGAATTGAACTCTGGGCTGGGGATCGAACCCAGCAGCGATGCAGTCATCGACGGCCGAGTCAGCTCGCCGTGACGCGTGCGATGAACTCGCCGGTCATGCGTTCGATGTCGGCGCGGTCGTAGTCCTGCGTTGCGACGTGGTAACTGCGTTCGAGCCAAACGTGCTCGACGTCACCGCCGTAGCTCGCGGCGAGGTGCTCGCTGTTGGCCGGTTCGACGACGTGGTCCTGTCGCGAGGTGATCAGCAGCAGTGGCATCTGCAGGTCTCCGTAGCGGTCGGCCATCGGCATCAGCCCCTCGCGCATGAACGACAGCAGCGGTCGCAACGGCGCACCGTCGTAGGAGCTTTCTTCGACAGCGGGGTCGGCGATATCGCCACCGATGGCCGGCGCGATCTCAGTTCCGTCGTCGACCATCTCCTGGAGCATCTCCAACACGGCGGGGTCCTGTGGCGTCGTCGCCGGGTTGATGCACACGAGGCCGGCAATCTTCGACAGTTCGAATCCGGACCAGAGCGTCAATGACCCACCCATGCTCAGCCCGACCACGGCGATCTGGTCGACACGATCGGCCAGTCGACCGTGGGCGGCGCGAACCTCGCCGGTCCAGTCGACCCAGCCGGTGGTGACCATCTCCTCGACCGTCGTGCCATGTCCGGGCAGACGCGGCATTTCGACGTGGTGACCGAGCGCGACCATCGCCTCCGCGATCCCGCGCATCGACGACGGGTTGCCGGTGAAGCCGTGCACGACGAGCACCCCGACGTCGGATGTGCCCTCGTGGGACATCGGTTCGGCTTCAGGCAGGACGGGCGAGGTCGTCATGGTCACCGTTTCTACTCGCTGGAACACCCGTCCGGAACCTCGCCAAGCAAGTTCGGAACAGGGACCTCCGGGGTCTGACCCCAATTGTCACGCTCAGCAGTACGGGTCGTTGGCGCTGAGGGGTTCGTCCCACCAGTCGTCGGGGACCGTCGTCGCCTGCCAATCGGGGTCGGGATAGATGCAGTCGACCGGGCACACGGGCAGGCATTTGTCGCAGCCACTGCACAGCTCGGGAACGATGATCACGTCGGCGCCATGGTTGAAGATCGCCCCGAAGTGCGGGGGGCAGTGCCGCAGGCACGCGTCGCAGTTGATGCACTCGGCCATTTCGATGCGCAGCGGTACGTTCCGCCACTTCTCGTTGCGAGTCCGGGTGGCGATGCGCTCATCTCGGGTGGCGGCCATCGCAGCCGAGGGTAGGCCGTCGCCGACACTGCGCAGTAGCCGGAAATTCGGAGCCGACATCGCGGCCAGCGCGACATCGCCACCGAATTTCGGGTGAAGTCCGTGCTCCGTCGATGACCAGCCGTCTTGACCGGCGGGTCAAGTTTCGGTTGGACTGTCGCTGTGACCAGTGCCGGCGCCCCCGCGGAACGCATCGACCGCGCCGACGAGCGCCAGCACACCGAGCACGGGCTCGAACGCAAGCAGCAGCTCCTCGACGCAGCCGCCGAGTTGTTTGCGGCCCGCGGCTACTCGGCCACTCGCATCGCCGACATCTGCACCGCGGCAGGAGTCGCCAAGGGACTCTTCTACTGGTACTTCCCGACCAAGGGCGCGTTGTTCGCCGAGCTGGTCCGCACGATGCGCCTGCGACTGCGCCGCGCCCAGGGCGCGGCGATGGATCCCGATGCCAACGCCGTCACCCGCATCGCCGACGGCGCCGAGGCAAGTGTGCGCTTCATGGCCGATCACGCGGCGTACTTCGCGCTCCTCGACGTCGAGCGCAGCGACCCCGAGGTGGCCGACGTGCTCGCCGAGGGCGCCGGCGTCTACCTCGACGACGTCCGTCGTCTCGTCGAGGACGGTCAACGAGCAGGAACCATCGCCGACGCCCCCTCCGACCTGATCGCCGTCGGCGTGCTCGGCACCGTGTCGTCGTTCTCGAACTCGTACCGAAACGGTCGACTCGGCGACGACATCACCGTCGACGAACTCGCGGTGTTCGTTCGGCGTTGGGTGCTCAACGCGCTGCGCTGAACCGAACCTTCGCTCGCGTCACACCGAGTCGCCCGCATCGAGCGCCGGGTATCGCGGCAACGAGCACCTTGGCGAAGGCGTCGACGAGTTCGGGATCGAACTGCGTTCCCGCACCGGACACCACGAACCTGACGGCCTCGTCACGTGTCCATTCGCGTTTGTACACACGGCGCGTCGCCAGCGAGTCGAACACGTCGGCGATCGCCACGATTCGACCCGACAGCGGGATCGCCCGCGCCCTCGAGCCCATTCGGGTAGCCCGAGCCGTCCCACCACTCGTGATGCGACCAGGCCGCTTCCGCAGCGAGCGCGAACAGATCGGTCGACACGCCCGACAGCAGACGACGACCCAACACGGTGTGCTGCTTGACTTCGTCGAACTCCTCGACGGTCAGTGGTCCCGGCTTCATCAGCACGTGATCGTTCACGGCCACCTTGCCGATGTCGTGGAGCCGCGCGGCGAGTCGGAGGCGTTCGCACCATTCCGGCTGTTGACCTATGGCATGCCCGATTTCGGCGGCGAGGTCGCCGACGCCGCTCGTGTGCCGCGTCGTGCTGCCCCCGCGCATCTCGGCCAGCGCTGCAAGGCGCTCGAATGCTTCGAGGTGGTACGCATCGACATCGGAGTGACCGGTGGCGAAGTCGGCAACGAGACCGGAGGTCGTGAGTCTCGTGATCTGGCCGAGGTGCCGGGCGTTCTCGTTGTCGTGCGCCACCCGCACGGTCCGCATGCGGAGGTCGGCCGCGTCGGTGAAGATCTCCCGGTGGAGCGCGAAGTGACGCTCGCGATGCTCGAGGGCTTCCGACAACCGTCCGGCTTGCTTGCACGCCACCGCCAGGAGATCGTGAAGTTCGAGTTCCATCTCTCGGTGATCGGTCCGATCGGCCATGTCCAGTGCTGCGAGCAACGAGGCAATCGCTTCGTCGACGCGCCCCGTGCGCAGGGCAACGCGCCCCTCCGAGACCATGACGCCCAGTTGTTCAGAGACTGGCAGCTCCTCGCCCGATTGGGCGCGTGCCGACCAGTCCGCACGCGCCTCGGCGAAACACGCATCGGCCGCCGCGAAATCGCCGAGCGCGGCGTGTGCCTCGGCGAGATCAGCGAGCAGACTCCCGACGAGATGCGGTGCGTCGCGGCGCGCGAGCGACACCGATCGACATCCGAGTTCGACGGCCGCCTGGTGTTCGCCTCTGCGACCTCGGATGCGGGCGAGGTTGCCGAGCACCATCGCATCGACGTCTGGCCGGGTCAGCGCCTCGTTCACGGCCAACGCTGTCTCGTAGGTCGAGATCGCCCGGTCGTAGTCGGCCATCGACTGGTAGATCGCAGCAACCGTGTGCAGGATCCGTCCCTCGTCGACGCCATGATCGGTTGCGCGGTACACCTGCAGCGCCCGCAAGCAGTGCGCAAGTGCCTCGGAGTAGTTGCTCGCCTGGTAGTGGACCACGCCGATCAAGTGGAGCGACCAGGCGAGGGTCAAGCTGACCTCGTTCGGCTCCGTCAACTCGACGGCTTCGGTCGCGAGCGCAAACGCGTACTCGGACCGGCCTCGCTGGTGGGCGATCGAGGCCAGGTGGTACAGCGCCTCGGCCTCGAGTGCCGGCTGCGTGGTCGTCCGTGCGAGCACTCGAGCATCCAAAGCAAACTGCTGCGACTGCAGAGGGTCGAGCGTGCGGCAACGAGCAGCTTCATCGAGCAGCGATCGAACGCGCTGTTGTTCGCGCTCTTGCGCGGCTATGGCTGACTCCTGCACCCGTGCTCCTCGTTGGCGGGTCCCCGACGGTCCGTTGGGTGACCGACCCGAAACGTAACGCGCTCGATGGTGGCGGTGCGAGAGCCAGAACAGATCTTGAACAAGTCCAGACCCGCCACCAAGGCTTGATCACTGTGCGTATCGTGATCACCGCGATGCGAGCACGTCAGGGCGCGAGGAGCGTCGAACGGGGCGCGATCTGGGCGTTCATGCCCGTGGTTGCCATCCTGCCCTTCACGCTGCTCGCAATCTTCCTCGTCTGGTTGCCGTTCGGACTGACCACCGAACTTCGCTACTGGTGGGTGGTGGTCGGCTTCTTCGCGGCGGGGCTGACGCTGTTCGTGCGGCCGATTCAAGTGCTCGTGCTCACTCCGCTGCTGCGAGCGCGGCCCGCCACGACACACGAGGCGGAGATCATCGAGCCGCTGTGGGCGCAGATCGCACAGGCCAACGGGCTGCCGGCGAACCGGTACGTGGTACGCATCTTGCCGACCGAGGAGTTGAACGCGTTCGCCTGCGGTGGACACCTCGTGCTCGTCACAAGCTTCGCGGTGCACGAACTCACCCAGTCGCAGCTGCGCGGCGTCCTCGCCCACGAGCTGAGTCACCACCTCGGCCTCCACACGGTGGCGATCACGATCGGGCACTGGCTGTCGGCACCGGTCGTGCTGTTGGCCCGTGTCGGGTTCTTCCTCGAGAACGTCGGGACTGCGGCCGCAGGCTCGTTCGGGCAGAAGTCACCAGCGGTGAAGGCGGCCGGTTCGGTGGTCGCAGTGGCCATGCATGCACTGTCATGGGTGTTCACCGCTGCACTGCGCGGCAGCGATGCCGTTGCGAACCTCGTCGGTCACTCGTCGGAGTTCGAAGCCGACCGCCGCGCAGTTCGGATGGGTTTCGGTCGCGAGCTCGCGAGTGCGTTGCGCGAGCTGTTGGCACAGGGAACCGGGCGTCGGCCGATCGGATGGCGGGCTCGACTCGCCGCCTCGCATCCCCCGGCAAGAACGCGGGTGGCGCGCATCGAGGCGCTCATGCGTCACCCAGCGCGCTGAGCTCCGCTACGCCGTGATCGGGGCGGTGATGGCGTCGAGGACGGCGATCAGATCGCTCGGTGCCAGCCCGATGTCCATGCCCCGCTTGCCACCGCTGACGTAGACGGTGTCGAAGAGCTCGGCCGTCTCGTCGATCACGGTGCGCAGTCGCTTGCGCTGGCCGATCGGGCTGATGCCGCCAACGATGTAGCCCGACGAGCGCTCGGCGACGGCGGGGTCACACATCGTCGCCCGCTTCGCGCCCACCGCTGCGGCGACGCGCTTCATCGAGAGTTGGCAGCTGACCGGGACGATCGCCACGACGAGCTCGTCGTCAGCGACGACCACCAGTGTCTTGAAGACCTGATCGTGATCGAGCCCGAGCGAGTCGGCGGCCTCGCGTCCGAAGTCGTGGAGGTCGTCGCCACGGTCGTACTCGTGGATCGTGTGGGCGATGCCGGCAGTTTCGAGCGCAACGACCGCTGGTGTCACGCCTCCGACTGTAGAGCCGACACGAGCTCGACTTGTAGGGTCGCCGAGTGCGTTTGTCCGTCGATCCCTCGACCTCGCCCGACGACTACGAGTTCGCGCACCGGATCCGAGTGCGATTCGTGGAGACCGACGCGATGGGCATCGTCCATCACAGCAACTACCTCGCCTACTTCGAGGAGGCCCGCGTCGCGTACCTGCGAGCGATCGGCCATCCGTTCACCGAGTGGCGTGACGCCGGGCTCGAGTCGCCCGTGCTCGAATCGTTCGTGCAGTATCGCCAGCCGCTCGAGTTCGACGACGAGATCACGGTCCATCTCCTCCTCGCGGATGTCACGCGTGCGACGTTCCAGATGGCGTATCTGATCACCGTGAACGACGACGCCGGCGTTGCGCGTCCGCGGGCGACCGGCGTGACAGTCCACGGTTGCGTCACCAGTGCAGGCCGCCCGACGCGACTGCCCGCATGGCTGACCGCGCTCGCCCCCGGGCGCTGAACCGGCCGGGTCGTCGCAGCGAGCGGACGGTGGGTACGTTCGCGGCATGGCTGATACTGCAACCTCGAGTCGCGTGCCGCTCGTCGACTACCTCGTGCTCGACGACGGCGACCCGCATCTCGTCGCGAACGAGTGCTCCAGCTGCGGCGCCCGATTCTTCGACCGCCGCAATGCCTGTGCGGCGTGCTTCGCCACAGAATTCCGCTCGACGAAGATCGCCACGACTGGCGTGCTGCGGACCTTCACGATCGTTGCGTTCGCCGCGCCCGGCGTCGAGGTGCCCTTCGTGTCCGGCGTGATCGACTGTGATGGCACCAGCGTGCGCGGCAATCTACGCAACGTCGACCCCGACGCCGACCACGTCCACACCGGCATGCAGGTGAAGCTCACCACGTACTCGCTCGGCACCGACGATCACGGAACCGAAGCCGTCGGCTTCGCCTTCGAACCCATCTGAGCCCGACCACCCACGAACAACACCAAACCGACCACAACCGCCGAGGGAAGCGCCAGCGACGAGGCGGACGAGGCCGACCGCAACCAACCACCACCGACTGGCCGTGAGGCCGAGACAGGGAAAAATGGATGACATCTGGATCCTCGGGATCAACATGACCAAGTTCGGCAAGCACACCGACCGTGACGTCGTCGACCTCGCCTCGGAGGCCGTGATGGCCGCGCTCGCCGACGGTGGCGTCACGATGGCCGACATGGGCGTCATGGCGGCCGGCAACCTGATGGGATCGGGCGGGATCGGCCAGCAGATCCAGAAGCAGGTCGGCCAGACCGGCATCCCCGTCTACAACGTGTCGAATGCATGCGCCACCGGCGCGACCGCGCTGCGCACGGCGATCATGTCGATCAAGGCCGGCGAGTCCGACATGGGCCTCGCCGTCGGTGTCGAGAAGCTCGCCGGCGTCGGTCTCCTCGGCGGTGGTGGCCGAGCGAAGAAGGACGGCAACGAGTGGGAGCCGCAGGGTCGTTTCGGTGCGGTCACGTCGACCGACGGACGCATCGGAACCGACACGATGCCCGGGGTGTTCGCCCAGGTCGGCATGGAGTACGGCCACAAGTACGGCGGTGCCGACTTCGAGCTGTTCGCGAAGATCTCCGAGAAGAACCACGCTCACTCCACGCTCAATCCGCTCGCTGCCTACTCGAAGCGCTTCACGCTCGAGGAGATCATGGGCGACATGATGATCGCCTACCCGAACACCCGCCCGATGTGCTCCGCCAACTGCGACGGCGCGGCGGCTGCGGTCGTGGTCAGCGGCGCAAAGCTCAAGACGTTGTCGCTCGAGCAGCAGCGCCGTGCGGTCAAGGTGTCGGCGTCGGTGCTCACGTCCGATCCGTGGCAGGAGGCCTGCCAGGTGCTCCCCGACGTCAACACGCTCACCCGCAATGCGGCGAAGACGGCGTACGAAGCTGCCGGCATCGGTCCGGAGGACCTCGACCTCGTCGAGTTGCACGACTGCTTCGCCACCGCCGAACTGGTGCACTACGACAACCTCGGCCTCTGCGACGAAGGCGGCGCCGTCGACTTCTTCAACTCGGGTGCACCCTGGCGCGACGGCGCACTGCCGGTGAACGTGTCCGGCGGCTTGCAGTCGAAGGGCCACCCGATCTCCGCTACTGGCATCGCCAACATCTGGGAGGTCTGCCATCACCTCCGTGGTGAAGCCGGCGACCGGCAGATCGAAGGCGCGAAGGTCGGCCTCGCCCACGTGATCGGCCTCGGCTCGGCCTGCGGCGTGCACATCCTCGAGAAGTCCGCCGCCTGACCGCCACCCGGCGGCTGATTACATCGCGGGTCTGACCCCTGATGTAATCGTCACATCTTGAGGGTGGCGCCGCCGTCGACGACGAAGATCTCGCCGGTGGTGTACTTGTTGCGCAGCAACGCGAGGACGGCTTCGGCGCAGTCGTCGGGGGTGGCCGACCGGGGCACCGGAGCCATCGCCGCGATCGCTGCGTGCATTGCATCCCAGTCCTCGGTCCACGGTGTCGCAACGAGACCGGGAGCGACCGCGTTGACCCTGATCGGGCCGTAGCTCTTCGCCAGCAGCAGCGTCATCTGATTGAGCGCCGCCTTGGTCATCGAGTACGCCATCGACGAGCCGACCGGTCGCAGCCCGGCGATCGAGGTGATGTTGACGATGTTCGCGTCGTCGGACTTTCGCAGGTGGGGGATCGCCCGCTTGGTGAGCCACCAGGTGCCGAACACGTTGACGTCGAACGTCTTGCGGAAGATCTCGTCGGTGAGGTCCTCGAGTTGGTCGTGTGGGATCGAGGTGGTCCAGCCGGCGTTGTTGATCAGGAAGTCGAGCTGCCCGTAGCGCTCGATGGTCTCGTCGATCAGTGCGTGGGCTTCGTCCTGATTGCTGATGTCGGCGCGCACGTAGCACGACTCACTCGGCAGCGACGCCGAGACCGCCTCACCGGCCTCGACCGACGACGACGAGTTGACCACGACCGTGGCGCCGAGCGCGGAAAGCCGCCGCGCGGTCTCCTCGCCGATGCCACTCGACGATCCGGTGATGATGGCGACACGGCCGCTGAATTCACTCATGGCTCGGACCGTACTTGGTGCGGCCCCGAACGCTCAGCCCGTGCGGTCGGCTGGAGGAACGACAACCACCGGACGGTCGCAATGGTGCACGACATGGTGGCTCGTACTGCCGAGTGCCAACTCGTCGCCGACACCGCGCGAGCCGACCACGACGAACGAGGCATCGAGCCCGGCACCCATCTTCATCAGCACGTCAGCGGGGCTGCCGTACACCAGCTCGGCGCGCCAGCGGAGCTCGCGGTCCGCTGCGAGCGCCGCGCACCACTCGAGTCGAAGCATGCGTTCGAGGTCGTCGCGATGCCCCTCGGACGGAACGTGTCGACCCTCGATCACCGTCATCATCCCGATCGCGTGGAACACCGCGAGGTCCAGGTCGAAGCGCCGGGCGATCTCGGCGGCCGTCGCCAGCGCCCGCTGTGCGTTGCTCGAGCCGTCGACGCCCACGATCACGGGGCCCGAGCTGATGATGCTGCCGGGAGAAGGATCGGAGTCGGCCATCACGCATGATCCTAGAGTCGGTGTCGTGACCACCTTGCAATTCCTCGGCGCAACGGGCACCGTGACCGGCAGCCGCTTCCTGGTGCGCACCGAGCGAGCCACCGTGCTGATCGACGCCGGGTTGTTCCAGGGAGCCAAACGCGACCGTCTCGCCAACTGGGAGCCGTTCCCGATCGATCCAGCCGAGATCGACGCAGTGGTCGTGACCCACGGCCACATCGACCACAGCGGCTGGTTGCCCGGACTCGCCCGCGACGGGTTCACCGGGCCGATCTTCGCCACCGCTGCCACCTGCGAGCTCTGCGAGATCCTCCTCCCGGACGCGGCGCACCTCCAGGAGGAACAGGCCCGGTTCGCCAACGAGCGCGGCTTCAGCAAACACCATCCGGCACAGCCGCTCTACACCTCTGAGGACGCAGACGCTGCGATTGCGCTGCTCGAAGGCGTCGAGTTCGACAGCCCGGTGGAGGTCGCCGCCGGCGTCGTCGCCCGATTCATCCCGGCCGGCCACATCCTTGGTTCGGCCAGCGTGCACCTGACGATCACCGACAACGACCGCACCACCACGCTGTTGGCCAGCGGCGACCTGGGCCGGGGCAACCATCCGCTGATCCCCGGCCCCGGTGTCCCGCCCGCCGCACGAACCGTGCTGGTCGAGTCGACCTACGGCGATTCGCTGCATCCGGAAGAGTCCGCCGAGATCGACGAGTTCGCCGGTGTCGTGAGTCGAACCGCCAAGCGCGGCGGGATCGTGCTCATCCCAGCGTTCGCCGTCGATCGGACCGAGGTGTTGCTGACCGTGCTGCGCGAGTTGATGACCGCAGGCCGCATCCCGACGCTCCCGGTGTACGTCGACAGCCCGATGGCGCTACGAGTCCTCGACGTCTACCGAGCAGCGATGCGCGCGGCGAACCCGCTCGAGTGCCATCCCGTTCCCGCCGACGCCCCGTACGACCTGTTCGATCCCGGCGGAGGACTTCACGAGTGCCCGTCGGTCGAGGACTCGAAATCGCTGAACGAACTGACGGCACCTGCGATCATCATTTCCGCGTCGGGGATGGCCGCCGGCGGCAGGGTGCTGCACCACCTGGCACGACTGTTGCCGGACCATCGCAACAGCGTCGTGCTGTGCGGATTCCAGGCCGCCGGGACGCGAGGTCGCTCGCTCGCCGACGGGATCCGGAGCGTCAAGATGCTCGGCCGCTACGTTCCGGTTCGAGCCGAGGTCGACGTCCTGCGGTCATTGTCGGTACATGCCGACGCCGACGGCCTGCACCGCTGGATCACTGCACTCCCCGAGCGCCCGGACACCGTCTTCGTCATTCACGGCGAGCCTGATGCCAGTGCCGCCCTTGCTGCACGTCTCGTCGACGACGACATCAACGCCGTTGTGCCAACGCAGTTCGAGGTCGTCACGCTCGACTGAACGGCCCGTGCCCGCTCCACCACTGCGTGACCTAGGGCCCTGCATGGGGTCGGTGTCGGTCGTGTTGAATGGGTACATGGACGAACGCCAGGACGCCACCGAGATCCTCAGCGAATCGGAATGCTGGGAACTGCTCGACCACGCCGCGGTCGGACGCCTCGCCGTCGACATCGCCGGGCAGCCCGACATCTTCCCGATCAACTTCGTGGTCGACAAGAGCGGCATCGTCTTTCGGAGTGCAGCGGGTACCAAACTCGCCGGCGCCGTGCTCAACCGCCTGGTCGCGTTCGAGATCGACGGCTACGAACCGGGAGACCGCTCGGCCTGGAGCGTCGTGGTCAAGGGCCAGGCCCGCCCGATCGAGCGGATGCAGGAGATGTTCGACGCCGAGGACCTCCCGCTGTTCCCGTGGCTCGCCTGGGACAAGCCCAATTTCGTGCGCATCGAACCAACCGTGGTGACGGGTCGGCGCTACCACATCGTCGACGACGCGAGCCCGGACAGTTCGCTGGGATGGTCACCGGCCGACGCCGATCCGCACGCAGAATCGCTGGCGGCTGAGCCGACCCCCGGCGCACCGTTCCATCCGGGCGAACCCAAGCTCCACGCCGATTGAACCGGGGTCGTCGCCCCCGCTAGCGACTCGGGACGATCACGATCGGAATTGCCGCGTCATGGAGGAGCCACGCGCTCACCGAGCCCAGCAGGCCGGCGGCGATCAGCCCGTGACCGCGGGTGCCGACGACCACCAGATCCGCTCCGGTTTGCGCCTCGGCGAGCGCTTGGCGAGGTCCCTGCATCACGATCGAGCGCTCGGCTCGCCCGTGCGGATCGATGGCGTCCAGCGCGTTGGTGATGCGCTGCTGTTCGGCTTCGATCTCGTCACCGAATCGATCGCGGGTCAGGTCCTCGTCGAGCCATGGTGCCACTTCGATCGCCGCGATGGCTCGAACGTGAGCGGTGTCGCCGGCGAACTCGAGCGCCCAACGCAGCGCATCGCCAGCGTGGTCGCTGCCGTCGAACCCCACCACGATGGAGGAGATCCGATCGGGTGCAGCCCCGATCGGAACGACCGCGACCGGCGCATGAGCGTGGGTGGCGCAGTACCGGCTCACCGAGCCCAGCGGGTGATGACGCAACTCACCGGCCCCCGTGCGCCCGATCACCAGCAGATCGGCGTCGACGGTCGCGTCGATGAGCACATGCGGAGCCTGGCCCTCGACCACCAGCGGCTGCACCCTTGCGGCGTCGGGATGCGACGCCGTGGCCGACTCGATCGCCACATCGACATCGTGTCCGGCGACCGCGGCCAGACCGAGTTCGTCGACGCCGAATCCTCGTTTGGCGGTGAACAACGCCATCATCGTCGACACGTGGAACGCGCCGAGCGCCGTGATCTCGACCTCACGACCAGCGCTGTGGGCGACCGCCCAACGCAACGCGTCGATCGCTGCATCCGATCCGTCGATTCCAACGACCCAACGAGCGCCCATGGCAACGAGTATCACCGGTACCCGGCGGGCCGCCCAGGGTCCGAAGACTCCCCGCCGCATCGGTCGGATCGGCCTCGACGCGTGACCAACGGCCCTGGCACACCATCCGATGTACGACGGACGATCATGATGGAGGGATCACCGTGGACGACGAACCACTCGAAGAGCTGTCCGAGTCGGAATGCTGGGCACTGCTGCGCACTGTCGACGTCGGCCGTCTGGCCACGCCGACCGAGCGCGGTGGCGTCGATGTGTACCCGGTGAACCACGTCGTCGATCAGGGCTCGATCGTGTTCCGGACCGCGATGGGTACCAAGGTGACCAATGCGATCGACGCACCCGAAGTCGCCTTCGAGGCCGACAACGCCGCACGGACCTACGACGAGCAGGTCGACGACCCGTGGAGCGTCGTCGTGCACGGCCGTGCCGAACTGGTCACGATCACCACCGAGCTGTTCGACAGCTTCGAGCCTGCGGTGCGCCCATGGCACGTGTCGAACAAGCCGTACTTCGTCCGCCTTGTTCCGACCACGGTCTCCGGCCGAAGATTCCATCTGCAGTCCAACTCATGACCACACCGTCCGACACGCACCGCAAGGAGACACCATGGTTCAGCACTTGATCGTCCCGGTCGACGGCTCCGACGCCTCGTGGCGAGCAGTCGACGTCGCCGTCCAGCTCGCACGTCGCAGCGATACCCCGGTCGATGTCATCGAGGTCGTGTTCGACGAACACGATGCCGGCGAAGCAGAAGCTCGCCTGACCGAACGTCTCGAGCAGCACGACACCTCCGGGGTGCACGCGACGACCCATGTACACGTGGCCGCCGAAAGCGTCGCTCAGGTCATCGGCAGCGAGGTCGAACAGCACCCCGAGGTCACCGTCGTGATCGCGTCGCACGGTCGGGGCCGCTCGGCGGCGCTGCTCGGCAGCGTGACGGAGGAACTGCTCGAACGGATCTTCGGGCCGATCCTCGTGGTTGGACCACACGTCACCACCGGCGGCTTCGACGGGCCGATCCTGGCAACGGTCGACGGTTCCCACGAGTCCGAGTCGGTCCTGCCGCTCGCCGCTGCCTGGGGCATCGAACTCGGCAGCGAACCGTGGATCATCGAGGTGGCCGAACCCCAGTCGTCGATGTCGGCCGATGTGAACGAGTCCGCCTACCCCGCTCGGCTGGCACGCAGACTCGCCAAGGACTCGGGCCACCCGGTCCAGTACGAGGTGCTGCACGGCGAACACGTCCACGACGAAGTCGCCGACTTCGCGTCGTCGATCGACGCCTCGCTGATCGTCGCCAGCACTCGCGGTCGGACCGGAATGTCGAGATTCGTGATCGGCAGTACCGCGGCAGCGATCGTTCGCCACGCACCGTGTCCGGTGCTGCTCGTGCGACCGCCCCACCTCGCTCCCTGAGGCCCGTTGAAGCGTTGGCCGGGAGCGCCAATAGCATGAGGCGCGCCATGGACCGCGCCGAGCTCGCAGGAGCGTTGATCGACTCGTCCCCCGACGGACTGCTGCTCGTCGACGCCGACGGGCTGATCCAGCTGGCGAACCCGATCGCCGAAACGCTGTTCGGACGGACCGAGGACGACCTGGTCGGATCGTCGATTGATGAGCTCGTTCCACCAGAGTTCCGAGCGACGCATCCTCAACGACGTGGCGCATACACCGCGGCGCCGACCAGTCGACCGATGGGGACGGGCTTGGAGCTGTTCGCCCAGCACTCCTCTGGCGAGATGTTCCCCGTCGAGATCAGTCTGAGCCCGTGCACGATCGACGATGTGGTCTTCACGATCGCCACGATCCGCGACGTCAGCGATCGCCAGGAGTCGGCGTCGCGGATGGCGATGCTGCAGGACCGCGAGCGCATCGCCCGCGACCTGCACGACATGGTGATCCAACGGCTCTTCGCCGCCGGGATGAACCTGCAGGCCGTGCAGTCGTCTGCGCAACCACCGATGGTGGCCGACCGCATTGCGTCGACGATCAACGAACTCGACGACACCATCCGCGAGCTCCGCTCGGCCATCTTCCGGCTGGGCCAGCACGACGAGCGCCGCACCCTCTCTGCCCAACTCACCGAGCTGGTGCACGAGCGGGCCCGTCACCTGGGGTTCGAACCGGTGCTCCGACTCGCAGGCGACCTCGACCAACTCCCCGACTTCATCGCCGACCAGCTGGTGGCAACGGTCACCGAGGGACTGTCGAATGTCGTTCGACACGCCAATGCCACCACCGCCGAGGTTCGTATCGAAAGTGTGGGCACGACGTTGTCGCTCCTGATCAGCGACGACGGCGTCGGCCTTCCAAACGAACCGAAACGGTCCGGCGGGCTGTCGAACATGATGTGGCGCGCCGCCGAACTCGGGGGCAGTTGCACCGTCGGCCCCAACGAGCCGGCCGGCACCAGCCTGCACTGGCACGTCCCGGTCTGACCCGACCGCGGGCGGGATTCACATCTCGTTGCGATGGCGTTCGACGAGCCGGGCGGCGAGCGCCGCTGCCTCGGTGCGTCGCGACATGCCGAGCTTCGCGAGGAGATTCGACACGTAGTTCTTGACGGTCTTCTCGGCGAGGTACATCTCCTGAGCGATCTGGCGGTTCGTGTAGCCCTCGCCGATCAGGTCGAAGATCCGTCGCTCCTGCGCCGTCAGATCGTCGAGCCGCCCCTCCTCGCTGTCGCGCAGTCGCCGACTCGCGAGCCGCACCTCGGCATCATCGAGGTAGCGGCGACCCTCGGCGACGCCGCGGATTGCGTCGACGAGTTCATTGCTGCGGATCTGTTTGAGGATGAAACCCGACGCACCGGCAAGCCCCGCGTCGACGATGGCCCGGTCGCTGTCGAACGATGTCAGGATCAGCACCTTGACCAACGGGAACTCGGTGGTGATTTCGCGGCACACGTCGATCCCGTTGTGCTCGCCGTCGCCGAGGCGGACGTCGAGGACCGCGACGTCGGGGGTGTGTTCCCGAATTCCGGCGATCGCCTCCTCCGCGGTGCCGGCCTCGCCAACGACGCTGAGGTCGCTTTCGGCCTCGAGTGCGGCGGCGATGCCTCGTCGGACCACCTCGTGATCGTCGAGCAGGAAGACACGAATCATCGCGCCATCATCGCTCATCCGCCGCCACGTAACGCGCTCTGGCGCCTCACACCGTCAAAGGAACGACAGCAATCGGGCGATGGACGTGGTGCAACAGCCAGGTCGACACCGAACCGAGCAGCGCCGCGCCGACGGCCCCGTGCCCACGCGCTCCGACCACGACGATGTCGGCGTTCTCGGCCTGCGACGCAAGTGCCGAACGAGGGGTGCCGCGGACGAATTCGCGTTCGAGCGTGACGTCGCAGAGGCGTGCCTGGTCGGCGACGGAGTCGACGAGGTGGTGAAAGCGGTCAGCTGCGAGGTCGCTCGCATCGGGGAAGAAGAATGCGTCGGCGCCGACGGCGAGAGGCGTGGCATCCCAGACCCATGCAACGACGACGGTGCCGCCGGGCGAGGCGAAGTCGATCGCCCACCGCAGCGCCTCCATCGAGTTGGGCGAGCCGTCGCAGCCGACGAGGACCGTCTCGGCGCGTTTCGGTTCAACGTCTCCCGGCACCACGATCGTCGGCACCGATGCATGCGTGGCGCACTGGGTGCTCGTCGAGCCGAGCAGAAGTCGGGCAAAGCCCCCGCGACCCCGGCTGCCGATCACCAACAGCGCCGCTGATTCGGAGGACTCGAGGAGCACCTGAGCAGGGCCTCCGTGACCGACCGACGCAACGACGGGGACATCGAGACGCTCACCCAGTTGCGTGGCGATCTCGGCGACGTCGTGGGCGGCAGCATCGTGGAAGCCGGTGTCGTCGAGTTCCACCACCATCGGTGCCGACATCGGATACGCGCCGACCACGGGGGTCTGCCAGGCGGTGACCAACTCGACTGCGGTGGCGCGACCGGCGACATTGACCGCGGCCCACTCGAGCGCGTTCGACGCACACTCCGACCCGTCGAGGCCGACGACCCAGGTTCCCTGATCGGCTCGATGAGACGAGTCCGAACCCATCACCTCATGTGTCATCACCATGGGTTCACCTCTTTCCATCGGGGCATCCCCCATCCCCGTCGTCTGCGACGCATCCACGTCCATTGCGATGATTGAACCGCCCGCAGCACCTCCTCGTCAGGGCCAAAGGTCACGCAATCGAGCCTGCTCGCACCACATCTGGACGCGCTGACCTTGGCCTCTGGCCGACGTCCGGGGTCCGAGCGTCACGATGGACCCACCGACTCGACGACGCTGGAGGCGCCATGACCGAAGACTTCCCCGCACTACGCAACGAACTGCGCCAGGGCTATCGCGACCTGATGCAAGTGATTCCCGACCAGATGAAGGGCTTCGGCGACCTGCACCGAGCGGCGGTCAAGGACGGCGCCCTGCCTCAGGCCACCAAGGAACTGATGGCCGTCGCGATCGCCATCTGCACGCGGTGTGACGACTGCATCACCCTGCACATGCACGATGCGATTCGTGCCGGCGCAACACCGGAGATGGTGCACGAGGCGATCGGCGTCGCGCTGCTGATGGGCGGCGGCCCGGCGTCGACGTACGCAACCCACGCCATGCGCGCCCTCGAACAGTTCAGCGCCTAGCAGCCGTCACTGTTGACCTTGGCCCCTGTCGCCAGCGGGCCGATCGGTGAATGCTCAACCATCATGTCGATCCATCCAGAGCCGTGGCTGGTCGACTACGCCGCAACGGTGGCGTCGTTCGACTGGGATGTGGCATGGGCCGCGCTGCGCTCCGACGGCGGGGCCGGGCGACCCGGCAGCGTGAACATCGCGGACCTGGCGGTCGATCGACACGTCCGCGAGGGCCGAGGCGATCGAGTGGCGCTCCGATTCATCGGCCGCGAGCCGAACGATGTCGACGAGCCCGTCGACATCACCTATGCGCGACTGGCTCGGCGAACGAACCGATTCGCTGATGCGATGGGGCGCCGCGGCTTCGGTCCAGGCACCGGCGTGGCCACCCTCGCCGGCCGCATCCCCGATCTGTACGTGGCTGCACTCGGCACGCTCAAAGCGCAGGGCACCTTCACACCGTTGTTCTCGGCGTTCGGGCCTGATCCCATCGCGCAACGGATGAACCTCGGGCGCATCAAGATCCTGGTCACGACGCCATTGCTGTACCGCCGCAAGGTGGCGCCCATGCTCGATCGTCTGGCTCACCTCGAACTCGTGCTGGTGAGCGGGAGCACCGAGGACGATGTCGGGGTCGCTCGGACCAACTCGACCGGACCACAGGTGATGTCGATCGGAGCGTTCCTCACCGAGGGCAGTGACACATTCCAGCCGGCTCCGACCGATCCCGAGACGCCGGCGCTCGTGCACTTCACGAGCGGCACGACCGGCCAACCGAAAGGCGCCGTCCACGTTCATGCGGCGGTCGTCACCCATCACATCACCGGCCGACTGGTGCTCGACCTGCACGACGGCGACCGGTTCTGGTGCACGGCCGACCCGGGGTGGGTGACAGGGACGTCGTACGGCATCATCGCCCCGCTCACGAACGGCGTCACCAGCATCGTCGACGAAGCAGAGTTCGATGCTCGCCGCTGGTACGAGATTCTGGACCGCCACGAGGTCGACGTCTTCTACACCGCACCGACGGCGATTCGCATGCTGCAACGAGCCGGCAACGATCTCGCCGCCGAGGTCGACCTCTCGCACCTCCGTCTGGTCGCCAGCGTCGGCGAACCGCTCGACCCCGACGCCGTGCACTGGTGTCAGCAGACGTTCGGCGTCCCGGTGATCGACACGTGGTGGCAGACCGAGACGGGCGGCATCATGATCTCGAATCATCGTTCGCAACCCGTTCGACCCGGCTCGATGGGGCGGCCGCTGCCGGGCATCGAGGTCGGACTGCTCGAGCGCGACGCCGATGGCGACGTGGTCCTCGACGGCACCGGAGCACCGCTGCCAGGTGACCGATCCGGAGCAGTCCGGCGAACTCGCCTTGCGCGCCGGTTGGCCCTCGATGTTCCGCACCTACCTCGACCAGGACGAGCGCTACCAGCGATCGTTCGTCGACGGGTGGTATCGAACCGGCGACCTTGCTCGGTGCGACGCCGACGGCTACTACTGGTTCGTCGGTCGCGGCGACGACGTGATCAAGACCTCGGGGCACCTGATCGGTCCGTTCGAGGTCGAGTCCGCGATGAACGATCACCCCGCCGTCGCGGAGACCGGGGTGATCGGCAAACCCGATGCCACGGCCGGCGCGATCGTGAAGGCGTTCGTCGTCCTCGCCGACGGGCACGAGCCGACCGACGAACTCCAGCGGGAACTGCTCGGCCACGCACGGGCGCGGTTGGGTGCCGCCGTGGCTCCCCGCGAGATCGAGTTCGTCGCCGACCTCCCGCACACGCGAAGCGGCAAGATCATGCGGCGCGTGCTCAAAGCGCGCGAGCTCGGCGAGGACGAAGGTGACACCTCGACACTGGAGGCCCCGACATGACCACCGAAGTTCCCCACGCCCAGGTCTCCGGGAACCACGATCTCGAGCGTCGCCTGCTCGCCGACATGATCCGCATCCGGGTCTTCGAGGAGCGGTGTGCCGAGCTGTACGGCGAGTCGAAGATCCGCGGGTTCCTCCACCTCTACATCGGCGAGGAGGCGGTGGCGTCGGGGGTGATGAGCTGCCTCCAACCCGACGACGCCGTGCTCGCCACCTATCGCGAGCACGGTCACGCCCTGCTCCGGGGGGTGCCGGCAGCGTCGATCATGAGCGAGATGTTCGGCAAGGCGACGGGGTGTTCGGGCGGCCGGGGCGGGTCGATGCACCTGTTCGACGCCGAGACGCGATTCTTCGGTGGAAACGCGATCGTCGGCGGCCACCTCCCGTTGGCCGTCGGCCTCGGACTCGCAGATCAGATGCTCGGGCACGACGGTGCCGTGACGGTCTGCTTCTTCGGTGAAGGAGCGATGGCCGAGGGCGAATTCCACGAGGCGATGAATCTGGCGGCACTGTGGAACGTCCCGGTGCTGTTCTGCTGCGAGAACAACCGGTACGCAATGGGAACCTCGCTGAAGTCGAGCGAGTCGCAGGTCGATCTGGCGCTCAAGGCGGCGAGCTACGCATTGCCGGCCTGGAGCGTCGACGGCATGGACGTCATGGAGGTACACCGGGCAGCGACCAACGCCCTGTCAGCGATCCGATCGGGCGGCGGCCCGGTGTTCCTCGAGTTCCAGACGTACCGGTTCCGGGCTCACTCGATGTTCGACCCCGACCTGTATCGCGACCCCGACGAAGTCGAGCGGTGGAAACAACGCGATCCGATCACGACCTTCGCGAGCCAGCTCACGGCAGACGGCGTGATCGACGACGCCGACCTCGAAGCGATGTTTGCGGCTGCTCGCGACGAGACCGAGGCCGCTGTGATCGCTGCTGACGAGGCCCCGCTCGAGACGGTCGGCACACTGCTCGACCACGTCACCCGTCCGGTCGAGGCGACCGTGGTTCCCGCAGGCCCGGGCGCGGGGAACCGGACCGTGGTTCCCGGAGACCTGGGCTCGGGGAACCTCGACGACACCGACGAGGTGTGGCCGTGACCGCAACGGTGGAGATGACGTACCGGGAGGCGATGCGTGAGGCGCTGCGCGATGCGCTGGCCACCGACGAGCGCGTGTTCATCATGGGCGAGGACGTCGCCGACTACGGCGGCACGTACGCGGTCACGAAGGGGTTGTACGAGGAGTTCGGGCGCGACCGGGTGCGCAACACACCACTGTCGGAGTCCGGCTTCGTCGGCGCCGGCATCGGCGCTGCGCTCGGTGGGTTGCGTCCGATCGTGGAGATCATGACCGTCAACTTCAGCCTGCTGGCGCTCGATCAGTTGGTGAACACCGCGGCCACGCTGTTGCACATGTCCGGCGGCCAGTTCAACGTGCCGTTGGTGGTCCGCACCACCACCGGCGCCGGACGCCAGCTCGCCGCCCAGCACTCGCACAGCCTCGAGGTGTGGTTTGCCCACGTCCCCGGGCTCAAGGTGATCGCGCCGGCCACGCCCGCGGACGCGAGGTGGATGCTCCCAACCGCTCTCGCCGATCCGAACCCGGTGATCATCTTCGAGCATTCCGGCCTGTACAACGACCGCGGACCGGTCGACCCCGACAGCGGACCGATCGACATCGATCGCGCGGTCGTCCGGCGTGCGGGCGACCAGATCACGATCGTCGCATGGGCGGGCATGGTGCCCAAGGCGCTCGACGCCGCCGAACAGCTCGCGGCCGCGGGAGTGTCTGCCGAGGTGATCGACCTCCGCTCGCTGCGACCGATCGACCTACCGACCGTGTCGACCTCGGTCCAGCGCACCCATCGAGCGCTCGTCGTCGACGAGGGGTGGCGAACCGGAGGGCTGAGCGCCGAACTCGCGGCATCGATCACCGAAACCAGCTTCTGGACCCTCGACGCGCCCGTCTGCAGACTCGCCAGCCTCGAGGTGCCGATTCCCTACGCCAAGCATCTCGAGACCGCCGCGATCCCACAGGTCGACGACATCGTCGCGGCCGCAACCGAACTGGTGCGTGGCGCGTCGTGAGCGACACCGACACGTTCGACTATGTGATGCCATCGCTCGGCGCCGACATGGACGAAGGGCGGGTCATCGAGTGGCGGGTCGCAGCCGGCGACACCGTCCATCGCGGCGACCTGATCGCCGTGGTCGAGACCGAGAAGTCCGACATCGACATCGAGATCTGGCACGACGGCATCATCGAGGAGTTCCTGGTCGAGGTCGGCCAACTCGTCGACGTGGGCACGCCGATCGCCCGTCTGCGCTCCATCGACGCCAGCGCCGACGCCATCACCCCCGCTCCGCGCCCCCAGTGGGCCGCTCCCGACGCCTCTCGATCGGTGTCCGACGAGCGTATTCCGGCGTCACCGCTCGCTCGGCGCCTGGCCGCCGAACGCGGCATCGATCTCGGCACGTTGCGCGGCAGCGGACCCGGCGGCGCCGTGATCGAAGCCGACGTCGCTGCGGCCGCGATCGACACTCCGCCAGCCGATTACATCGCGGGTCTGACCCCTGATGTAATCACGGTGCGGCGGCGGTCGCCCGACACGATGCGCACGTTGATCGCGGAGCGCATGGCCACGGCAAACCGCGAGATCCCGCACTACCACCTGGCACGCGACCTCGATGTCGGCGAGCTCGAGGTGTGGCTGGCCGAGCGCAATGCCCAACGGCCGATTGCCGAGCGGATACTGCCGGCGGCCTGCTACATCCGAGCAGTCGCGCTCGCCGCTGCCCGCCACCGCGAACTCAACGGGTTCTGGGTCGACGACCACTTCGAGCCCGCCGAATCGGTCAACGTGGCCATGGCGATCTCGCTGCGACGCGGCGGGCTGGTCACCCCACAGATCGAACGAGCCGACGAACGTTCCCTCGACGAGGTGATGGCCGCACTCAGCGAACTCGTCGCCGCCGCACGTGCGGGCAACCTCCGCGCGAGTTGGATGACCGGGGCCACCATCACCATCACCCACCTCGGCGACACCGGCGCCGACCTGGTGCACGGCGTGATCTCGCCACCCCAGGTCGCGCTCGTCGGTTTCGGCCGCGCCCGCCAACGACCTTGGGCGATCGACGGCGAGGTCGTCGTGCGACCGATCGTGACCGCCACGCTCGCCGCCGACCACCGCGCCACCGACGGAGCGATCGGCAGTCGCTTCGTCGCCACCCTCGCCGATCTCATCGACCGACCGGAGGAACTCCTGTGACCGACCAACTCCCCGCCAGCCACGACCACGTCGAACTCGTGACGATGATCTTGTCGGCGATCGCCGACGTCGCTCCGGAACTGGAGCCAGAACTGGCAGAGCTCGACCACGACGTCGACTTCTGGATGGAACTGCAGCTCGACTCGATGGATCACCTGGCCGTGATGACCCGGCTCTCGGAGCAGACCGGCGTCGACATCGCGGAGCGCGACTACCCCCGCCTCACGACCGTGAGTGCGCTCCGCGACTTCCTCGCTGCTGGAGGCAACTGATCCGGTGATCATCGTCTGGCTCCTCGTGCTCGTCGGCGGCTTGGCGGCTGCGGCGTACGGGAGCCGACGAGCGGTCACCGCCGCACTCGACGCATCGCGAACGTCGAACATCCCCCCGGGCATCATCGGGCTGACCGTGGTCGCCGTGGGTACCGACCTGCCCGAGATCGCGAACTCGATCGTCTCCGCGCTCAGCGGGCACGGCGACCTCATCATCGGCGACGCCGCGGGTTCAGCACTCACCCAGATCACCTTCATCCTCGCCCTGCTGTGCCTCGGTGCCGGGCCGATCCACGCCGACCGCAACACCGTGCTGACCACCGGGACGATGACAACCGTCGCGCTGCTCGTCGCCGCACTGTTGATTCGCGACGAACTCTTCGCCCGCTGGGAGGGAGCGTTGCTCATTGCCGCCTGGGTGCTGGCGATCATCGCGATCCAACGTCAGCGGACACCTCACACGCCCGATCTCGGACCTCCCGAAACCGACGGCTCGACTGGCCGCCATGTCGCCGTGGCACTCGGCTGGTTGCTGCTGGTCGGGATTGCTGCCACGGCGGTCGTCGAGAGCTTCATCGTCCTCAGCGACCGGCTCGGGATCCCGCAGCTGATCGCGAGCGCGATCGTGCTGTCACTCGGCACATCGCTGCCCGAGCTCGTCGTCGACTGGACGGCGATCCGCAAGGGCGCGGTGGCGATGGCAATCGGCGATCTGTTCGGCTCGTCGCTGCTCGATGCGACCCTGGCGATCGGCATCGGGCCGGCGCTTCGAGCGGTGACGGTGTCACCATCGGCGGCCACCGCCTGCCTCATCGCCGCGATGGGGGTGATGGCGGCGACGGTGATCGCCGGGTCGCGACCATCCCACGGTCGACCGTCGGCGACGCTGCTGTTCCTCGTCTACGGCGCCGCAACCGCAGCCCTCATCGTCGGAACCGGATGAGCGGTCTCGGCCCTGCCATGACCTTGGGCCCTGTGAAACCAAACCAGCGTTGTCGACACTGGGGTCATGACGAAGACCGAGTCGGCCCGCGCCCTGAACGAGTTGACGGGAGTCGATGACGTGGTGGCGCGCTACGGGCGACCGGGGCCACACGCCACCGTGATCATGCAGTTCCCGCCTCCGGGACAGGCCGGCGACGATCGGATGGTGCGCTGGCACGTCCGACGATCCGAACTCGTCGACGCCGGCGCCGCTGACCGCGCACTCGACCACCTCGACGCGCTCGTCGACGCGCTCGAGCCTCGCGGGGAGACCGTCCTCTTGACGGCCGACGAGACCGACGCGACGTTCTGCTGGTTGAGCGACCACACCGTCGGCCACTTGGCGCACGTCGGGTCGTGTCCCGCACTGCTCGCAGCACTCGACGAACTCGCCGACCGATCGCCCGTGATCGTCGCCATCGTCGACCATCTCGGCGCCGAACTCTTCGAACTGGATCACCTCGATCTCCGCGAGATCGGCTCGGTCAAGGGTGACCACGTGCAGACCCACCGACACACCGGGGGCGACCAAGCCGGGTACCAACGTCGAGCCGAGGCGGTCTACGAACGCAACGCCGACACGATCGCGCGCCAGGTCACCGAGCACGCGCTCCACGCAGGCGCCCGACTGGTCGTGCTGACCGGCGACGACCGTGAGGCATCCGCGGTCACCGACCACCTCGACACTCACCGATTCAACGTCGTGACGATGCAGGCCGGCGCCCGCCATGACCCCCATGTGGCCGAGCGCGTCCGCCAGGCGGCCATCGAGCAGTCGCTGCACGATCGCCGGACGCGGCGCGCCGCCGCCGTCGACCACCTCCGCGAGGAGCTCGGGCGCCACGCCCTCGGCGTGCAGGGCCGCGCCGCAACCGCCGCGGCGATCGCCGAGAGCAAGGTTGCCACCACGTTCCTCGACCGCTCCACTCCGCCCGCCACCGACGCCGACCTACTCGCCCGCGACACCCTGCTGTTCGGCGGCACCGTGGTCGTCGCCGACGATCTCGGTGTCACCGACGGCATCGCCGCCATTGTCCGATACGTCACCGAGTGAGACGATCACCCGATGGCTGAGCACTGACATCACCAGGAGGACACGATGACCGACACACCCGAGACACCCGAGACCGGCAGCGACGCAGTCGACTCCGACCGCAGTCGCTGGCCACTCATCGCCGGAGCGGCAGTGATCGTGGCCGCGCTGGTCGCCGCATTGGTGTTCATCAACAACGACGACGGCGACAGCAGCAGCGACTCCGTGGCCACCAGCGAGTCCAGCCAGACCACCGAGGCGACCGAGACCACCGAGACCACCCCGGCAACCACCGAGAGCACCGACACCACACAGGCCCCCGCAACGACCGTGGCGCCGACCACCGAGGTGACCACCACCGAGGTGACCCCGCCCGCCGAAGATGTCAGCACGGCGATCTGGCCGTGGGTCGACACCGACCTCCGCTATGTCGACCCGGTCGAGGCAGCACTCGGCTTCGCAGGCGACTACCTCGGCTTCGTCGACCCGATCGCCGGCGACTTCATGGCCGGCGACAACCGGTCAGGCGAGGTCGAGATCCGCACGTTCGACGGCGGGCCTCCGACCGTGGTGTTCGTCCGTCAGCTCACCGCCGACGACAGCTGGTGGATTCTCGGTGCGGCAAGCGGGAACATCACCATCGACGAGCCCGCTGCGCTGGCCGAGGTCACGAGCCCGCTGACCGTGTCGGGAACGGCGCTGGCGTTCGAAGGCACCGTCGACGTTCAACTTCGTGCCGACGGCAATGGCGAGCCGATCTTCGAGGGCTTCGTCACCGGCAGCGGCGGTCCTGACCCGGGCCCCTACAGCGAGACCTTCGAGTTCACGAGCCCCGGTCAGACCGGTGGCGCCCTCGTGATGCTGTCGCTCAGCTCGGAGGACGGATCGCCGCTCGAAGCATCGGCACTGCGGATCTTCTATCCCTGATCGTCGAGCGCCGGGCGACTGCCGACGAGCGCCAGTATCTGTGCGACGGCGTCCGCACCGTCGGGCTCGACATCGACGCAACCCGTCACGTGGGTGGAATCGTCGCCGTCATCGAGGCTCGGCGAGTGGTGGCGCACGAGCACGGGGATTCCCGGCGACTGTTCTCGATGGGCGCGCACCAATTGGGCGGTCCGTTCGTCGTCTGGGTCGAGCAGCACGATGATCGCGTCGGCCTCGTCGGCCAGCGGACACCGACCACCGTCGAGCACCGGGCACCCATGGCTGCCGCGTGCTTGTGGCCCGGCACACATCGCCGTTGCGAGCCCGGCGGCATCAGCGACCTGTTCTCCGGCCCAACGTCGTCCGGCGACCTCGACGAGCACGCGCGATCGGCGTTCGCCCGGCGGCCATGTCGGGACCGGCCCAACCGTGCCGATGGTCAGCCGGACGATCCCACTGTCGTGGCCCAACGCGATCGGGTCGCGCCGACGCAGCAGCGAGAGCATCGGACCGTTCTCCAGCAGTACTTCGGCTTGCAGGTTCGCGAGCCCCACCGCGCCCGCGTGGCGCACGAGGATGTCGAGCAGGTACGGCCCGAGCCAGCCACGCCAGTTCGGCGCCACCGTGACCGCCAGATCGCCATCGCCGTCGTCACGGATCGCGTACCCCGCCTCCCCGGCCACCTCGTCGGGTTGGCCGTCGCGATGCACGATGGCGATCACCCCGAAGCCACCTCGCGACGCGACGTCAGCCCACTCCCGACACCATTCGAGGTGCGGCTTGAACGCACCGAAGAACCGCCGGTGACGATCGACGATCGTCAGCGTCTCGTACAGCGCGCAGATTCGCTCGCCGTCCTCGAACGAGGTCGGTCGAACTTCCATGCGGGCTCCGCCCGCGAGCTCGATGACCTCGGAGGGGTCGATGTCGTCCATGCCATGACCATTCTGACGCATCAAGCGCACCACGAGACGGTGAACTACCCCTCGGGGTATCATGAACACATGTCGATCACCCGTGGACTCCTCGCCGGCGTCGCCGGCTTCAGCCTCCTGCTCGTGTCGTGCGGCGGCGACGAGCCCGCAGCAGACGTCGCCGCAACCGTGGCCGACGACGACGCCGACGGGGCGGTCCCGATCAGCGGGATCTCGACCATCTCGGTCGACGACGCCGCCCTGATCACCGACAATCCACCCGACGACCTCGTCGTACTCGACGTCCGCACGCCGGAGGAGTTCGCCGAGGGCCACCTCGACGGAGCGGTGCTGGTCGACTTCTACGACGCCGACTTCGCCGACCAGCTCGCTGCGCTCGACACCGATGTTCCGTACCTCGTGTACTGCCGCTCGGGGAACCGCAGCGGGCAGACCCTCGACGTGATGGAGCAGCTCGGGTTCACCTCAGCGGTCGACGTCGACGGCGGCATCGTCGCCTGGTCGAGCGCCGGGCTTCCCGTCACGACCGACTGACGGTCCGCCCGAATCCCGCTCGCCGACGCCTCGCAGGACGAGCACACGCGTGAACTCCGCTCCGACCAGGACGATTTGGCCGACGTAGAAGATCCACAACAACACCAGGAAGATGCTCCCGGTGACGCCGACCAGTGAGGAAGCGGCGAATCGCTGGAGATAGGCGCCGACCAGCACGGTGCCGACCGCCAACATGGCTGCGGTCACCGCACCACCGGCGACCGCCGACGACCACGGGATGTGCGCGTCGGTGAGATACCGGAAGAGCAGCGCAATGACGCCGACGCCGAGCACCCACGAGGTTGCGACACCGAACAGTTCCTCCAACGACGCGACGAACGCCGCGTCGGGAATGACCCGGCCGAGCAGACCGGCCACGGCGTTGAGCACGAACGACGCGATCACGACGGCACCGGCCCCCGCGATCACCGCAAACGAGACGAGACGTCGAATCACCGTGTGGCGGAAACCCGGCCGAACAGGCCGCTCCCAGATCGTGTTGAACGCGTCCTGCACGGCGACCACCAGCACCGACGCCGTGAGGAACAACGAGACCGCCCCGAGGACCCCGAGCCCCCGGAGTGTCCCGGTTCCATCGAGTGCGTCGGTGAGCGCCCGTGCGACGTTGTCGGCGTCGATTCCGAGCCATTCCGAGATCCGATCGGTGAGGTACGACTGGACGTCGCCGCGCGAGATCACGAGGCCGGCAATGGCGAGCGCCAGCGCGAGCAAGGGGACGAGCGCGAACAGCCCGTAGTAGGCGAGCCCGGCGCCGAGACGGATCGTTCGGTGGTCACGCCAATGCTCGTAGGTGTCGATTCCGAGGGTCCAGGCGCCGCGAGCGGCACCACGAACCTGATCGACGATCACCGTGACGATGCTAGGGGTCGGCGTGTAGCGAGGCGGCGATCACACCGGGGCGGGCAGCGACGGTCCGGCGAACTCGAGCCATGCGCCATAGCCGCCGACGAGGTCCGAGACGTCGCTGAATCCTGCTCGACGCAGCACGCTGGCGGCCACCGACGACCGGTACCCGCCGGCGCAGTACACGACCGTCGGAGCGTCGAGGTCGAGTTCGTCGAGCCGACCGGGGAGCTGTCCGACCGGCATCGCCACCGAGCCGGCGATGCTGCCGATCGCGACCTCGCCCGGATTGCGAATGTCGACCAACTGGAGCCCGCTGATCTCCGCCCGCCGGCGCTCGAACTCGGGAACGGTCAGGCGCGACGCGCGGGCGGTTCGATCGGGATGTTCCGCCATCACCGCCAGCGGGTCGGCGACATGTCCGACCACCCGGTCGAAGCCGATGCGGCCGAGTCGGTTGCGCGCCTCGATCTCGAAGCCAGGGTCGGCGACGAGCACGATGTCGACGTCGCTCGGAACCACCGAGCCGGCGAACTCTGCGTACCGGCCTTCCAGACCGACGTTCACCGAGCCGATCAGGTGACCACGAGCGAACTCCTCGGGCGAACGTCCATCGAGCAGGATCGCGCCGGCCTCCACGAGGCGGGTGGCGGTGTCGAGATCGAGGGCCTCGAGCGATGAGGTCTCATCGAGCAGCGGGCGGTCCTTGCGGTTGAGGACGGCGTCGTAGACGAAGTAGGACGGCGCGGGCGGTTGACCCTCGGTGACCAACGCTACGAAGCTCTCCTTGTCGGGTGCCACGAGCGCGTAGTTGTTGACTCGCTGATCGCCGATGGTCGACCACGTCTCGGTCGAGAGGTTCTTGCCGCACGCCGACCCGGCACCATGGGCCGGGTACACGCGAGTGGCGTCGGGGAGTGTCAGCAGCTGGTTGTGGAGGCTGTCGTAGAGCTTGTCGGCGAGTTCGTCGCGGGTGAAGCCGAGCGAGGCGAGCAGGTCGGGGCGCCCGACGTCGCCGATGAAGAGGGCGTCACCGGTCAACACGCCGTACGGCACCTCGTCGTCAGCGTGCTCCCAGACGACGATGCTGATCGACTCGGGAGTGTGGCCCGGTGTGTGGCGGATCTCGAGCTGCACGTCGCCGAGTGAAATGTGCTCGCCGTCGGCGAACTTGCGCGAGGCGAACTCGGTCTCGGCGACCGCGGAGAACCCGATCTCGGCACCGGTGGCCGCGGCCAACTCGAGGTGGCCCGAAAGGAAGTCAGCATGGAAGTGCGTCTCGATGACCAATTCGATCTCGAGACCGGCCGCCTCGGCGTCGCGCACGTACTCGTCGATGTCGCGTCGCGGGTCGACCACGACCGCACGCCCCGTCGTCTCGTCGCCGATCAGGTACGACGCCTGAGAGAGACATTCGAGGTAGTACTGCGTGAAGATCATGCTGGTGCCTTTCGCCTGGAGGTCGACCGTGATCCCGTCGACCGTGGTGCACCGTGAAACATACCCCATGGGGTAACTATTCCCCGGTGCTTCCAAAGCCAGAGAGTACGGTGGATCGGATGCAACGTCGAACCATCCGCACCGCAGCGTCTGCCATCGCCATTGCGTTGACGAGTGCACTCCTCGCCGGGTGCTTCACCCTCGAGGCCACGTTCAGCATCAATGACGACGCCACCGCCGACCTCGACTATCTGATCCTGGTCGACACCGAACAGCTCCAGGAGCTGGCCGGGCTGCTCGGCGAGGACGCCGGGAGCCTGGGAGACCTGTCGGGGGACGCACTCCTCGGCGAACTACTGGGTGGTGACGACCCGTGCGGCGACCTCACGTCGGAGCTCACCGACTACGAGGTCAGCACCCGTGAGATCAACGAGAACGGTGAAGTCGGCGTGGGCTGCACCGTCAGCGGCGTGCCGGTCGCTGAGCTGAACTCGCTCGGCGACGACACGTCGTCGTTCTCGATCGAGCAGGACGACACGGGCACTCGCTTCAACGCTGTGCTCGAAGGTGTCGACGAACTCGCCGGCGATCCGTCGGAGACGGACATGATCACCGAGCTGCTCGGCGTGAGCCTCGACGACCTGTTCACGATCAGGTTCGTCGTCAGCGCTCCCGGCTCCCTCGGCGACAACAACGCATCGTCGACCGACGGCTCGACCGCCACCTGGGACGTCAAGCCCGACGCGGACTTCGTCACCAACGGCGACGCCACGATGACCGCCGAGTGGACACCCGGCGGCGGCAGCAGCAGCTCGTCGATCTGGATGATTCTGGCGATCATCGCCGCCATCGCCGTGGTCGCAGCGGTCGTCATCGTCGTGGTCAAGCGTTCGAAGGGTTCTTCCCCCGACGGACCGGACGTCGCAGCCGACGCGCCGACGGCGCCACCCGGCATGAGCCCGCCGGTTCCCGCTGGCACGCCTCCTCCGCCGCCGCCCGGCATCGCACCGCCCCCGGCGCCCGGAGCCCCGACTGCACCACCAGCTCCGCCGACCGTGTCGGAGCCACCGACTGCGCAGCCACCCTCGAGCACTCCGCCGCCTCCCCCGCCACCGAGCTGAAGTCGGCGACGGCTCAGGCCTCGATCGGTGCCATCGCGCTCAGCAGGTCGCCAACGAGGTGCTGGCGTTCGACGCGATGCCGCATCGGGCGGTCGGTGACGATGTCGTAGCGATTGCGTCGCCCTTCGCGATGGCGCGTCAGGCATCCAGCCGCTTCGAGGTCGTTCACGATGCCCTGCACCGCACGCTCGGTGATGCCGACCTGCTCGGCGAGATCTCGGAGACGGAGCTGCGGATCACGGGCGAGGCAGATGAGCACGTGGCTGTGGTTGGTGAGGAACGTCCAGGTCCCGGCGTCGGTGGGCGGGATCGGTGCTGCGTTGCCGGCGGCGGATCCAAGGGCCATGTGATGATGCTAGGAAGAGAGTTACCGGAACCCACCTTCCGTTGATACCGGTACGCGACGGACCCGCCCGGAATGTTCCGGGCGGGTCCGTCAAACGATTCCCCGTCAATGGGGCTGGCAACGCTCGATCAGGTCGTCACGTTGCGGCGACGAGACAGGAAGAGCGCTGCCCCGCCGAGCGAGGTGAGCCAACAGCGCAAGAAGCGCTGTCATGCCGGTTCCGTTGATGCCGGTCGCCGGGAGGCCAGCAGCCGGAACGGTCGGGGCGCCGGTCGATCGGGGCCTGCGCAGGTGAGTTGGCAGCGACGGCGACCGGGGACGACGGGAGCTGACCGGCGGCGGGAGCTGTTCGACACCGTCGGCGTGGTCGGGCGGATGTCGGCGGTCGGCGGTCTGGTCAGTCTCCTCGGCACTGGATCGCGCAGTTCGCTGTCTCAGCGTGATTCGATCTCGGACACCGTGACCTTGGTCGACGAGTGCGCACACCGGTTCGCACCGTCGGTCAGGCGGTCGTCCGTGGTGGCCCGCAGTCTGCTCCGGACCGCGGTCGTCCGGTCGACGGTCGACGTCGCTGTCCGGCCACTCGAAGTACGTCGAGCTTCGGACGTCAAGTTCGTCGGTACGTGACGGTCACGGTCGTCGTCAGGATCGGTGCGTTTCGGCCGAACTCGGTCGTCGCTGCGGTGCCGACACTCTGCGTCCGTCCACGAGTCGTGAGCCGTCTCGTCCGGAGTCGAGTCGTCCGTCGTGACGGTGCCGGGATCGGCGTCGTCCTCGAGCTGCATCGGAGCCAGTCCAGTCAGCCCTTGCGGACCGCGATGCCGGGTGCCGAGCCGGGTACTGACGTCGGACATCGGTCGCAACGACAGTCGAAGCTCAGCTGTAAGCACGGGCGGTGCAATCGATCGTGACTCGACCGGCGTGCACTTGCGCGTTCAGTCGACCCAGTGACATCGGTGGCTGACCGCTGCGGATCGCCGTCGCTAGTCGAATTCGTCGGTCGGCGTCAGGTCGGCGTCGACCGGGACGACGTCGTCGCCCTTCGTGGTGACGGCCGCATCGACTCGGCCCCGATCAGGTCGCTGACATGTCGTCGGTCTTCGTGACTCGCCGACCGTTCGGGCTGTCGTGTCGCGAAGTACTTCGCCCAGTGGCTCTCCTGGGTCGATTCTTCGTGTCCACGGCGCATGCGTCGGACGTGGCTCGCCAAGCGTTGGTTGTGAGGGCGAGACCGCCGGCGAGCATCGCTGCTACCGCCAGTCCGCCGAGGATTCGCTTGTTCATTTCGTTCCCTCCAATGGGATGTTCCAATGGGATGTGATCTCGCACATCGTCCGCCTTCTCTGCAGATGATCGTAGGCCCCGGAGACTCGGAATACCACCCCGTGTGGTCACATACCACTCAGCGCGGTTGCCCTGCGGCCCCGCGTCGATGTCCGAGAGGCTGTCTTGACACTCGTGTGGCAGGCTCTCGGTGTGCCCACGCCGAGCTACAACCAGCTGTTCGAGAACAACCGCCAGTGGGTGGCCGACGAGCTCGCTGACGATCCGGACCATTTCGAACGCCTTGCGGCGGGGCAGCATCCGAAGTACCTCTTCATCGGGTGTTCGGACAGTCGGGTGAACGCCAACGAGATGGTCGGCGTGCGCAGCGGCGAGATGTTCATCCACCGCAACATCGCCAACCTCGTCGTGCACACCGACATGAACCTGATGTCGGTGCTGCAATTTGCCGTCGAAGTGCTCGAGGTCGAACACGTCATCGTGTGCGGCCATTACGGCTGCGGCGGCGTCGCGGCGGCCGTCGATGGTTCGTACCACGGCCTGATCGACAAGTGGCTGCGCACGATCAAGGACGTGTACCGGATCTACCACGACGAACTCGACGCCATCGCCGACGTCGAGTTGCGCCACCAACGCCTCGTCGAACTCAACGTGCGCGAACAGGTGTATCGCCTGTGTTCGACGTCGTTCGTCCAGCGCCGATGGGGCGACGACATGCGCACACACGTACACGGGTGGGCCTACGACCTGCGCCACGGGCTGCTCAAGGACCTCGAGATCGACCCCGCCGACGAGCCCGCTCGCGGCATCTACGACCTCGACGGACTCTGACGCCGGGACGTTCGACACTGGCCCTGCGGTCGGGGGCGAGAGACGCTGGTATCGGGTCGCAGGACGATCCTGCGACCGGTGTCGAGGGAGATGCCCATGTCGCCAATGACCGCACAGCACACCCAGGTTCGTCGCATCGTCGATCTCTCCGAGGTCGGCCTGAACGACGTCGGACTCGTCGGCGGCAAAGGAGCGAACCTCGGCGAGATGATCGCTGCCGGGTTCCCGGTGCCGCCCGGGTTCGTCATCACCGCGGAGGCCTACCTCGATGCCATGGAGCACGCCGGCCTGCGCGACGAACTCGCCGAGCATGCCCGCTCCGCCGGCGCGCTGACGCCCGACGCACTGGCCGAGGCGGTTGGACATCTGCGAGCGGCTGTGCGTGGCTGCACGTTGCCCGCAGCGCTCGCGGACGACGCGCTCGAGCGTCTGAACGCGCTCGGGCCCGACGTCAGGGTGGCCGTTCGATCGTCGGCCACCGCTGAAGACTCGACCGACACGTCGTTCGCCGGGATGAACGAGACGTTCACGAACGTCCGCGGGCCCGAACTCCTCGCGCGGATCACCGACTGCTGGGCGTCACTGTTCGGTGAACGCGTCGCCTCGTACCGGGTCGATCGGGGGTTGATCGACGAGCCGGCGATCGCCGTGGTCGTCCAACAGATGGTGGCCTCGGACCGATCCGGCGTCATGTTCACCGTGGATCCGGCCGAGCGCGAACGGGTCGTGATCGAGGCGGCCTTCGGCCTCGGCGAGGTGGTGGTGTCCGGTCGAGTCGAACCCGACACGTATCACGTCGACCGGGCAACCGTGGCGCTGCGTGACGTCCGGATCGGTTGTCAATCGGTGCGCATCACCACCGGTCCCGACGGCGACGTGGTCGAGGATCTCGACGCGGCAGAAGGTTGGCGTCGCACGCTGAACGACGACGAGGTCGTGCAAGTGGCCGCTCTCGGTCTCGACATCGAGCGGCACTACGGCAGTCCGCAGGACATCGAGTGGGCGTTCGTCGGTGACGACCTCTTCGTCGTGCAGTCCCGACCGTTGACCACCCTCGAGCCGTCGACGTTCGGCACACCGGAGACCCCGATTCTGCAGGGCCTCGGGGTCGGCGACCGCCACGCCTCGGGGCGCGTTCGGATCCTGACATCGCCAAAGGATGGTCACCTGCTTGCCGACGGTGACGTCCTCGTCGCCGCGATGACCTCGCCCGACTGGGTCGCCACGATGCGACGCGCCTCCGCGCTCGTCACCGACGCTGGCGGCAGCACGTGCCACGCTGCCATCGTCAGCCGCGAACTCGGGCTGCCGGCGATCGTCGGAACCCGCACGGCGACGACGACGCTGCGCAACGGCGACGTCGTGACCGTCGACGCGGCCGCCGGCCAGGTGTTCGCGGGTGATCGCTCGAGCCATCTCCCGGCGGTGATCACGAGCCGGGAGGTCGAGCGCTCCACCCCGACCACCGCAACCGTGTCCGAGGTGACGGCCACCAGGCTGTACGTCAACTTGGCGATGGCTGATCGGGCTGCGGAAGTCGCCGCACTCGACGTCGACGGAGTGGGACTGCTGCGTGGCGAGTTCATGGTGGTCGACGCACTCGGCGGACGTCACCCGCGAGCGCTGATCGCCGACGGACGCAGTGACGAGTTCATCAGCTCGATGTCGGCACAACTGGGACAGATCGCCGGCGCGTTCGGAACGCGCCCGGTCGTCTACCGGACGATGGACTTCCGGTCGAACGAGTTCCGTGGCCTCACCGGCGGCGAGCAGTTCGAGCCCGAGGAGCAGAACCCGATGATCGGCTACCGAGGGTGTTACCGCTACATCAAGGATCCCGAGACGTTCGCGCTCGAACTGGAGACGCTCGGGCGGGTGCGCGAAGAGTTCCCGAACCTGCAGGTGATGATCCCCTTCGTCAGAACGAAATGGGAGCTCGAGGCGTGTCTCGAAGCGATCGACGCAAGTCGACTCGGCCGACAGCGCGGGCTCGTGAAATGGGTGATGGCCGAAGTCCCCTCGGTCATCGCCCGGATCCCCGACTACGCCGAACTCGGCATCGCCGGCGTGTCGATCGGCAGCAACGACCTGACCCAGCTGATGCTCGGCGTCGATCGCGACTCCGAGATCCTCGCCGAGCTCTTCGACGAGAGCGACGCCGCCGTGCTCTGGGCGATCGAGCAGATCGTCACCGCGTGCCGTGAGGTGGGAATCACGTCGTCGCTGTGCGGACTCGCCCCCTCGCGCAACCCGGCGTTCGCCGAACACCTGGTGCGGTTCGGCATCACGTCGATCTCGGTCGATCCCGACGCCGTCACTGCCGCTCGCCGCGTGCTGGCGACCGCCGAGCGCCGCATGCTGCTCGACGCCGCTCGAACCTGAGCGGCCGGGGCGAACGCCCCAACGGGCATCTGACACACTGGGACGGTGCAGCCGCTCGGGGTCCATCACGTGTCGATCAACGTTCGCGACGCGGCCGCGAGCATCGAGTTCTACACCGAGGTGCTCGGACTCGCGGCTCGGACCGACCGTCCCGACTTCCCGTTCGGTGGGGCCTGGCTCGACATCGGCGGCCAACAGGTCCACCTGATCGAGGGTGACGTCCCGAACAGCTGCGGCCAACACTTCGCGATCCAGGTCGAGGATCTCGACGCCACCGTCACCGAGCTGCGCGAGCGAGGCATCGACGTCCGCGATCCGAGCGGGGTCGGCTCCGCACGTCAGACGTTCCTGTTCGACCCGTCAGGCAACATGATCGAACTGCACGAACCGGCTCCGACACGAACGACGGCACGGACGACGACACGGTGAAGGCCGCCACGATCCCCGTCGCCAAACGCCTCCCGACTGATCCGACTCAGGCCGACATGTCTCCACCGAAAGGAACCTGATGACCGACATCGACCTCGACCTGAACGCCGGTCCGCCATTGGCTCACCCGATCCAGGACTCGCTGTACCGGCGGATGCGCACGATGCACTCGCTGTACTACCAGGCCGTCGACACCATGGACCTCGAGCACGTGAACCACTTCGAACGCGAGGGCGTGCTGCCGATCGCGTTCTCGCTCTTCCATTACGTCAACGTCCACGACGGGTCGTTCATGATGATCACCGGTGAACCGCCGATCTGGAACGACGAGTGGCAGGAGCGGGTGCAGCTCACGATTGCCGACCACGGCAAACACAAGACCGTCGACGAGATGGTCGCACAGCGCATCGGCGACTACGACGCGTACAAGGACTACCAGCGGGCGGTGTTCGACCGCACCGAGGCGCATCTCGCGGCCATGGATCCCACCGACTTCACGCGGGTGCTGATCGCCAAGCCCTACCCGCCGATGATTGCCACCACCTACAGCGCCCGCTGCGCCGGGCCGCAGGGCATCACCGTGCTCGACGCGTTCGAGTGCTGGCTGTACCAGCACGGGCTGCGTCACATGGGTGAGATCGAACTCGCCCGCGGCCTCGTCGGCCTCGGCGGCATGACCTCCTAGACCCACCGATTACATCAGGGGTCAGACCCGCGATGTAACAGCCGAGCGATTACATCGCGGGTCTGACCCCTGATGTAATCCTCAGGTCGGGGAAGCCGGGGACGCCGTCGTCGAGTTGGACGCCGGCCGAGTTGAGGAAGCCCGACACGAGCCGGTAGAAGCCGGCGACGACCAACAGCTCGACCAGCTCTGCCTGCGACCAACGCTCGGTCAGCGCGAGCCAGGTTCCGTCGCTGGCACAGTCGTCGGTGTGGAGGTCGTCGGCGAGCGCGATCAGTGCCCGATCATCGGCACTCCAGGGATGGTCGTAGGGCGACTTCGTGAGTGCGGCGATCTCGTCGTCGGTGAGTCCGCACCGCTTTCCGATCACCGTGTGCTGGCCGAACTCGTAGACGGCCTGCGCGTTCCAGCCGACCCGGAGGATCACCAGCTCGCGTTCACGCTCGGGGATCAGCCCCTTGTTCAAGATGAACCCGCCGAGCAGATTGAACCGCTTGAGCAACTTCGGGTGGTGGCCGAGCACACCGAAGATGTTGAGCGGTCTCCCGTCGAGAGTCAGCGCCCCGGCGAGCGTGTCGCGCAGTTCGTCGTCGGTGACGTCGTCGAGATCGATCGGTTCGATGCGGGGTGCAGTAGGTCGCTTGGTCATCGGTGCTCCCACGATTACAACAGGGGTCAGACCCGCGATGTAATCAGTTCAGGTGTGGGCGTGCTTGCCCGGTTCCCAGCCTCGCGCTGCGAGGTGGTCGAGGCCGAAGCCGAGCGGTTCGACGGCCATCGTCAGCCGCGGATCGGTCGGGGGTCGCTGATGCGGACCACCCGGTTGGTCATCGTGCCGATGCCGTCGATGGTGGTGGTGATGACATCGCCGTCGGCGAGGAACTTGCCCTGCGCGGCCCCGACACCTTCGGGTGTGCCGGTGAAGATGATGTCGCCGGTGACGAGTGTCGTGATCGACGACAGGAAGCTGACGAGCGTGGGGACGTCGAAGATCAAGTCGGCCGTGGTGCCGTCCTGGCGTACCTCACCGTTGATCGAGCACACGATGTGCAAGGCATCGCGATCGACCAGGTCGTCGGTGGACACGAGCACGGGGCCGATCGGGCCGAACGTGTCGAACGACTTACCGAGGTCGAAGTGCGGTGGCGACGCGGCGAACTGGGCGGGGCGATCGGAGATGTCCTGGCCGATCGTGACGCCGACGACGTGCTTCCACGCATCGTCAATCGTGATGTCGCGACCGCCCTCGCCGATCACGACGACCAGCTCGCCCTCGTAATCGCACCCACCGCTGCGGATCTCGACATCGGCGGTCGGGCCGACGATGCACGACGGGAACTTGGTGAACACGAGCGGGCTGTCCATCGACGCACGTCCGGCTTCTGCAGCGTGCGAGGCGTAGTTGAGTCCGATGCCGAACGATTTCTGCGGTCTCGGCACCGGCGGCCCGAGCACGACGTCGGCGAGCAGCCCGGTGACCGACGAGTCGTCGAGCGTTGCCGACAACTCGGACAGCAGGTCGGGTCGGGCGAGCGCCTCCATCGGGTCGGCGCCGAGCGCTCCCGAGGAGTGCGTGGCGATGTCGGTGTAGTGCTCGCCGTGGACGAGCACCGCTCGTCCGTTGACGTTCGCAAGTCGGAATCCCATCAGTTGTTCCCTTTCGTTCGGTTCACGTACATCTGGTGTCTGACACCGGATGTACGTCAGGTGCTGGCTGCGATGAGGTCGGCCATGTCGGCGGGTTCGAGGAACTCGCGTGGTGGCGGAGGACCGAAGGAGTACAGGTACTCGTGGCCCTGCCAGTCCTTCGGTCGGTACTTGTCCTGTTCGGAGATGCGGTCGATGTCGGAGGTGTACTCGATGTAGGTCCCGCCGGGCTCACGCAGGTACCAGAACCAGTTCGATCCGATGGCGTGGCGGCCGACGCCCCACATGTGCCGGTCGGGGTCGGCGTCGATCATCGCTTGACCGCCGCGCACCACGTCGTCGACGTCGTCGACCTCGAAGGCGATGTGGTGAGGGAAGGCGACGGGTGCGGCCTGGATGGCGAGGTTGTGGTGCACCGGCCCGCAGCGAGTGAAGGCGATGATGCCGGGAACCTGGTCGCTGATCTCGAAACCGACCACGTCGGTGAAGAACGCCAGCGTCGCCGGCTGATCAGGCGTGCCGTACACGACGTGGGTGAGGTTCGAGGGCCGGACCGGCTCGGCCGTGAGGACGCTTGCTGCGGGCACGTCGACGCGTTCGGGTTCGGTGCCCGGCCGGTTGAACGTGTGCTCGATCGGCGGCGCCGCATAGGGCTCGGCGACCGTGACCTCGACACGCAGCCCCGTCGCCAACTCGCGAAGCGCGAGAAGATCGGCCGTCGAGTCGATGATCTCGGCGAACTTCGAATTCGCTGCGCGGTCGGCGATGCGGGCGAGGTCGTCGCCGTCCTCGGCACCGACCCCGACTCGGAGCAGTCGTCGGCTCGCTGCGCCCACCAGTTCGATCTGGTCACCGCCGTCGCGAGTGGCGAGCCGAGTCGGCTCCCCCGCCGGAGGCACCGATCCAGCGAGGCCGAAGTCGCGGAAGAACGCCGCGGACGCGTCGACGTCAGGCACGCCCAAGGTGATCGATGTCAGTCGGTGCAACCCCATGGCTGGACAAATTAGATCGAATGATAGAGAATTGCAAGATGTCGTCACTTGCGAGTGCCACCGTCAACGCCACCGAGGTGCCACGCCGGCGCCAGGCGCGGTCGGAGGCCACACGAACCGCACTGCTCGATGCCGCGCTGACCGAGTTCGCTGCGCTACGGCTTCGAGGGCGCCTCGACGCGATCGATCGCTGCGGCGGCCGGAACGCATCAGCCGCAGATCAACTATCACTTCGACTCGAAGGACGAGTTGTGGCGGGCCGCCGTCGACCATCTCTTCGCGCGCCTCGACGACACGGTCGGGCGTCATCTGCGAGACACGCCGTCAGCGATCGATGCTCGAACCAGGTTCGCTCAGGGGATCCGGGCGTTCGTGCGGGCTGCTGCCCGACTCCCGGAGTTGAACCGGATCATGGTGCAGGAAGCGACGATCGACTCCGACCGGCTGCACTGGATCGTCGAGCGCCACACCCGACCGCGGTTCGAGACATTGATCGCCGACTGGCGGGCGCTCCGCGAGGCTCGCGAGGTACCAGACGTCGACGAGGCCGTCCTCTACTACTCGCTCATCGGTGCCGCCTCGCTCCCCTACGTCAACGCGCCCGAGGCCCGGCTGCTCGGCCACGACACCCTGAGCCCCGCGTTCATCGACGCGCATGCCGACGCCCTCGTCCTGCTGTTCCTCGGAGGCGCGACGTGAGCCGCGAGCCGGATGTCCTCGTGGTGGGAGGCGGACCTGTCGGCGTGATGACGGCCCTCCTGCTCGCTCGCCGCGGCTTCGCCGTGCGGGTCCTCGAGCGCGACCCCGAGGTGTACGACCTGCCGCGGGCCATCGTGATGGACGACGAGATCCAGCGGGTGTTCCAGAACGCTGGGGTCATCGAGGGCCTCCGCGCCATCACCACGCCCCTTCAGGTGCGGAGTTCGTGAAGCCGAACGGTGAGCGGATCATCGGCGTCGAGATTCCTGCCGACGCCACCTTCGCGCTCGGTCACCATCCGACCGTCACCTACTACCAGCCGCAGCTCGAAGCGTTCATGCGAGACGCGGCGATCGAGGCCGGTGTAGATCTCCGACTCGGCGTCGAGGTCACCGGCATCGAGCAGGACGGCGACGGCGTGGTCGCTGACACGAGCACCGGCCCCCACACCGCCCGCTGGCTGGTCGCTGCCGACGGCGCCTCGAGCCCGATCCGCAAGCAACTCGGCATCCCCTTCGTCGACCAAGGCTTCGACCAGGGGTGGTTGGTGCTCGACGTCCGGCTCCGACGGCCGGTGCCGACGTTGTCGCCATTCGTCCAGCAGATCTGCGACCCCGATCGGCCGACCACGTACGTCGTCGGCCACGGCGACTACCGCCGGTGGGAGTTCCAGCTGCAGCCCGGCGAGTCGCGTGACGAGATGGTCACCGATCAGCGGGTGTGGGAACTGCTGGCGCCCTGGCTGACGACCGACGACGCCGAACTCGTGCGGGCCGTGGTCTACCGCTTCCACGCCACCGTCGCCGACTCGATGCGGTCAGGTCGGATCTTCCTCGCCGGTGATGCCGCGCACCAGATGCCACCGTTCCTCGGTCAGGGCCTGTGCTCGGGAATCCGCGACTCGGCAAATCTCGCCTGGAAGCTCTGGATGGTCGACGACGGCCTTGCCGACGACGTACTTCTCGACACGTACGGCGCCGAACGACTCCCGCATGCCGCCGGCGTGGTCGCCCACGCGGTCGACACGGGTCGGTTGATCGACGAGCTGTCCGGGCGGGCACCCGCAAGCACCGGTCTCGATGCGGCCTATGGCGGCGGTCGACCGTTCCCGATCCTCGAACACGGCATCCGGGTCGGCGACCATCCGGCGACCGGCCGCCAGCTCCCTCAGCCCACGATCGATGGGCGTCCACTCGACGAGTCCCTGGGCACCGGGTTCGCCGTGGTCATCGACGAGCAAGCGACATCGCCGACGCGGCCGAAGCTCGATGGGGCGACCTCGCCTCGGTCGTCGTCGTCCCCGCCGGCACGATGCCGCTCGCATTGCCTCCGGGCGGCGCAGTGATCGTTCGACCGGATCGCTACGTCGCCGCCGTCGCTCACGATGTGGCCGAGCTGACGGCCTCGAGCGACGCACTGTTCCACCAGCTCGGCATCCGCCGCGCCACCTCCGAAAGGACCGCTACATGACGATCACCTGGGATCCCCAGCACCTCGAGTTCGCCCGCGCTCACCTCTGGGCGGTGCTCGCCACCGGCCGCGCCGACGGGTCGCCGCAGCAGTCGATGATCGGCTACCTGGTCGACGACGAGGGCGGGCTCATCATCTCGGCCAAGGCCTACACGGCGAAGTGGAAGAACGCCGTGCGCCTACCGAAGGTGAGCCTGACGGTCCCCGACGGCCGCGTGCATCTCGTCGTGTATGGCGACGTCGAGGCGATCGACGCCGACCCGCTGCGTGCCGAACTGACGGCACAGATCTTCGGTGCACTCTCCGGCAATCCCGCACCCGACCCGGCGTCGATCATCTCGATGCTCGACGAACAGCAACGCGTCGTCCTGCGCATCACCCCGACCAAGTTCCTCTTCCAGGAGTAGCGATTACATCAGGGGTCAGACCCGCGATGTAATCGACGGGGACATCGCAGCGAGTTGCGTTCCTAGGCTGGGAGCATGACCGTTGCGGTGTTCGCTCTCGACGATTCGTTCGCCCGCGAGCTGGTCGGGTTGCACGAGCCATGGCAGGCCGAGCCGGTGGCGGACCCATCACTGGTGATCGTCAACGACTCGTTGGCAGGCGAACTCGGGCTCGATGTCGAGGCGCTGCGCTCGCCTGCCGGTGTGGCGATCCTCGCCGGGAACGACGCGCCTGCGGACGTCACCACCGTCGCCCAGGCCTACGCCGGCCACCAGTTCGGTGGGTACTCGCCACGACTCGGTGACGGGCGGGCGCTGCTGCTCGGCGAGTTCGTCGACGACGGCGGCGCCCGGCGCGACCTCCACCTCAAAGGCTCCGGACGCACCCCGTTCGCACGAGGCGGCGACGGCCGCGCCGCGCTGGGGCCGATGCTGCGCGAGTACGTGATCGCCGAGGCGATGCACGCGCTCGGAATCCCCACCACCCGTGCGCTCGCCGTCGTGGCCACTGGCGACACGATCCTGCGCGAGGTCGACGGTCGCGTCACCGACGTGCCGGGCGCCGTGCTGGCCCGGGTGGCGTCGAGTCATCTGCGTGTCGGCACGTTCCAGTTCGCCGCGGCGACCGGCGATCGGGAACTACTCGAGAAGCTGACCGAGTACGCGATCACACGTCATGCACCTCATGCCGCCGAGTCGGACAATCCTCCACTCGCGCTCTTCGATCACGTCGTTGCGGTGCAGGCGTCACTCGTCGCGAAGTGGATGGCGGTCGGCTTCATCCACGGCGTGATGAACACCGACAACACCACGATCTCGGGCGAAACGATCGACTACGGGCCGTGCGCGTTCATGGACACGTACGACCCGGCCACCGTGTTCAGCTCGATCGACCACGGTGGCCGCTACGCCTACGGCAACCAGCCGGCGATCATCACCTGGAACCTGGCCCGCTTGGCCGAAGCGATGTTGCCGCTGTTCGACGACGACACCGACACGGCGATCGAGTCGGCGACCGCCGTGCTGCAGACATTCCCCGAACGATTCCAATCCGCGTGGAGTGTCGAGATGCACGCCAAGCTCGGCCTCGACACCGATGTGCCGGGCGGCGACCCTTCAAGCGGCGACCGAGTCATCGGCGACCTGCTGACGTTGATGGCCGAACAGCGCGTCGACTACACGATGTGTCTGCGGGCGCTGTCGGCGGCGGTTCGTGGCGACGCCGCACCTGCTCGATCGCTGTTCGCAGATCCCGAAGCGTTCGACACATGGGCGGCGCGCTGGCTGGCACTGGTCGGCGACGACCGGAGCGTGATCGCAAACCGGATGGACTGGGCCAACCCGATCTACATCCCCCGCAATCACATCGTCGAAGAGGTGCTCACCGCCGCGAGCTGGGGCGACCACGACGCACTCGCCCAGCTGCTCTCCGTCGTCACCCGCCCGTTCGACGAGCGGCCGGGCCTCGACCGCTACGCCCGACCCGCCCCCAGCGGCGCCGACGGTTACCGCACCTTCTGCGGCACCTGATCTGCGCCCCGACCGTCCCACGACCCGATCTGCGCCCCTGGCGTGCCGGAAACCGGGACCGGACGGGCGCAGATCGAACAGCAGCGCTGAGCCGACCCGTTTGTGAGCAATTTCCGGTGACCCGGTCCACCGGAAATGCAACGCAAACGGGGTGAGGTGACGGTGTCAGCGGGCGACGCGGAAGCCGATGTTGCCGGTGGCGCTGTCGGGGGTGTTGGCGCTGCGGGCGCCGACTCGGTAGCGGTTGCAGTACGAGTCGTGGCACAGGTACGAGCCACCGCGCATCACCCGGTGCGTGCCGCCGGGTGGGCCTGCCGGATCGATGCGAGGTGAACGTCGCTCGCTCTCGCGGTAGGTGTCGGGCGAGAACCAGTCGGCGCACCACTCCCACACGTTCCCCGAGGTCTCGTACAGCCCGTACGCATTGGGCGGGAACGAGCGCACCGGTGCCGTCCCGGCAAACCCATCGGCGACCGTGTTGACGCCGGGGAACTCGCCTTGGAACACGTTCATCCGGTGCTCGCCACCCGGCTCGAGGTCGTCACCCCACGGGAAGCGCTGGCGGTCGAGGCCACCACGGGCGGCAAACTCCCACTCGGCCTCGGTCGGCAGCCGGGTGCCGCTCCACCGGCAGTAGGCCATCGCGTCGTCCCAAGTGACGTGCACCACGGGATGGTCGGCGACGTCGGCGAACGTGGTGTGCGGGCCGGCGGGGTGACGCCAATCAGCGCCCTCGATCTGACGCCACCATGGCGCAGCGGCCACACCGCGGGTCGGGGGGAAGTCGGCGGGGAGGAGGCCTCCGAACACGAAGGACCAGCCGTCGGATTCGGCGAGCGTGACGTAGCCGGAGGCGTCGCAGAAGGCAGCGAACTCGGCGTTGGTGACCGTCGTCGGCGCGATCGAGAACGGCCGCAGCTGTACCTGGTGGACCGGACCCTCACCGTCGGAGCGATACCCATCCCCGTCCGGAGCACCCATCCAGAACTCGCCACCTGCCAGCTCGACGAGTTCCACATCGACGCGGCCGGCCTCGACGCCCGACGGCTCCGAACGTGAGGTCGGCGATTCGTTCGACGGAGAACAACAAGCGCTCATCAACGCCAGCTTGGCACAGGTGGGGAAGAATGCGACCGGCGCGATCTGTTCGAGATCAGCGACGACGGGGAAGGTTCCGAAACATGACGACCAAGATCAGCGACAGCGGCTACAACCCCCGCAAACCCGAGTCAGTCGACGACGGTCCGGTGATGGCGACCGGAGTGACGCCGGAGCGGTTGGCCAATCTCCGCACCTGGAACATCGGCCTCACCGTGCTGCACGCCGTGCAGGCGGTGCTGATCGTGGTGCTGTCGGGCGACTTCGTCATCCAGGTCGTGTCGACGTTCCCCGAAGGCCCGCCGGGCACCCGAGTGCCGATCGCCGAGCCGCTCTTCGATGTGCGGGTCGGCTTCGCCATCGGACTGTTCCTCGCGCTGGCGGCGATCGATCACCTCGTGACCTCGACGTTCGCCCGGTCAACCTACGAGAACGACCTGCGCGGCGGCATCAACCGGTTCCGGTGGGTCGAGTACTCGGTGAGCGCCACGATCATGATCCTGCTGATCGGGTTCTACAGCGGCATCACCAACATCACCGCCGTCGTCGCCGTGATCGGCGCGAACGTGGCGATGATCCTGTTCGGCTGGATCCAAGAGCGCATGAACCCGCCGGGGCGTGCGACCACCACGATGATGCCGTTCTGGTTCGGCACGATCGCCGGCATCGCCCCATGGGTCGGGATCCTGATCCAGATCGTCGGCTCGAAGACCGTGCCCGGCTTCGTGTACGGCATCGTGATCGTGCAGTTCGTGCTGTTCTTCACCTTCGCCGTCAACCAGTGGCTGCAGTACCGCGGCATCGGCAAGTGGACCGACTACATCTACGGCGAGAAGGTGTACCTCGTGCTGAGCCTCGCCGCGAAGTCGCTGCTCGCCTGGCAGATCTACTTCCCCAGCCTCGACTGACGCAACGAGCCGCATGACCTCGGGTGGATACCATCCGGCGATGACACTCGACGACGTGCGACAGGCAGCATCGGCGGTGCGGCACGGTGAGCTCTCGGCTCGCGAACTGGTCCAGGTCGCCCTCGATCGCGTCGCCGACGAGCAGGAGCGACTCAACGCCTTCGTGCACGTCGACGCCGAGGGAGCGCTCGCCACCGCCGACGCCATCGATCGTGCCCGCGCTGCCGGTGAACCACTCGGACCGCTCGCCGGCGTGCCCTTCGGGGTGAAGGACCTCGAGGACTGCATCGGCATGCCGACCACTCGCGGTTCACGCTGGTACGCCGACGCTCCACCGGCAACACGCGACGACATCCACGTCGAGCGGTTCCGTGCCGCTGGCGCCATCCCGATCGGCAAGACCGCGGCCCCCGAATTCGGCGCCTTCGGATACACCGCCAGCCTGTTGCACGGTGTGACTCGAAACCCGTGGAACCCCGACCGCACGCCGGGCGGGTCGAGCGGCGGCACCGCTGCGGCGGTGTCGGTCGGGGCGATTCCATTCGGGACGGCGAGCGACGGTGGTGGCTCGATCCGCGGGCCGGCCGCATCGTGCGGACTGCCCGGGTTGAAGCCGACCTTCGGGCGCGTGCCCACGTTCGGTGTCACCCGTCACGCCGGCAACGCCGTCAACTTCGCACTGGCGACCACGGTGGCCGACACGGCGCTGCTGTTCGACATCGCCGCCGGGCCGGACATGCGCGACCGCACGAGCTTGCCGCCGGCGGGCATCTCGTACCTCGACGCCATCGAACAGCTCGACGTATCCGGGCTGCGAGCGGTGTGGTCGGCCGACCTCGGATTCGCGACCACCGACCCCGAGGTGGTGGCGATCGCCGAACGGGCGGCGACCACGTTGGTGGGCGCGGCGGGCCTCGTCGACTCCGCTGTGGATGTCCAGATCGACGACTTCATCCGCATCTATGCGTTCATGGAGAGCGCCGATCAGTTCGTCGACGTCCCCGACGACTGGGAGGACCGCCTCGACGAACTCGACCCGCTGGTGGTGGGTGGCTGGCAGCGCAACCGCACGGTGACGCTGCCGCAGTTCGCGAAGGTCGAGAAGGCCCGACGAGGCCTCGAGCTCCAGGTCGCCTCGTTGTTCGAGCACATCGACGTGCTGCTGACGCCGACCAATCCGTGCGCGCCGTTCGCCGCGGAGGGACCGATGCCGACCGAGATCGCCGGCCAGCGGTGCCATGCCGGAAGCGCGGCGCTGCTCACGATCCTGGCGAACATCGCCAACCTGCCGTCGATCACCGTGCCCGCCGGCCTGACCGCCGACGGGTTACCGATCGGGTTGATGATCACCACCGCCCGCCACCGCGACGACCAGTGCCTCCGTCTCGCGCGCATCTTCGAGCAGGCCGCCCCCTGGCCCCTGCACGCCCCCAACTGAACCGCGCCAAACCGTCGTTTGTGCGCAGTTTCGGATGACCCGGGTCATCCAGATCTGCAACGCAAACGGGTTGGGAAGCTGGGTGGTGCCGGGATCAGGTGGGTTTGGCGTAGTCGACGGAGAACCAGCGGTCGGGGCGAAGGCGGATCAGGATGTCGTCGGGACCGACGCTCGACGACGCGTACCCGCGGCCCATTTCCTCGCCGAGGTAGCGGATGGCCATCGGCTCGACGGCGGCCCGTGACGCGTCGGCGTCGAGTGCGACGATCTCGAGCGGGCCTTCCACGCTGACGTACTTGTACGGCAGCTCTTCCTGCTGGGCGCACAGCGACGCCCGACCAGCCGTCGCAGCAAGGCGCCCCTTGAGCGATGACGCAGCGGTCAGCACTTCGACGTCGCCGCCCGGTTCGTAGGAGTACCAGACCGGCAGCACGAGCGGCGGCCCATCCGGGCGTTCGATCCCCAACACGCCGACGTGCAGTTCGGCGAGGAACTCCTGGCGCTCCGATTCGGTCATCTTCTGATCAGCCATGTCGGCATCCTTCCAGATGGCACGGTCACGGCGAGACGCAACCGCTGTGCTCAACTTGAGCGATGAGCATCACCGAGCAGCCGGCGCCGCATCTCACCCTCTACCGGGCCACCGGTGCCAAGCCCTCGCCGGACCTGCACCCCAACGGTGTGAACCATCTGGCGCTGTCGACGGCCGACATGAAGGCCCAGCTCACGTTCTTCGCCGAGGTGCTCGGCTGTCCGACCCGAGCGCTCTACTGGATGCACGGCGTGCCCAACACGTTCCACGGGTTCGTCGAGCTGTCCGGCGACAGCTACATCGCGTTCGTGCAGGCGCCCGGCAATCCGACCGAGCCGCTGTGGGGAGTGACGCACTCGGGCAACGCCGGCAACCCGGTCACCGCCGGCACGATGCAGCACGTGGCGTTCAACGTCGACTCGATCGACGACCTGCTCACGATGCGCGACCGCATCCGCAGCCATGGCATCCAGGTGATGGGTCCGCTCGACCACGGCATGATCCAGTCGATCTACTTCGCCGGCCCTGAGCATCTCAGCCTCGAGGTGTGCGTCGGCAGCGACATCGACGAGCGACAGTGGGTCGATCCCGAGGTGCAAGGCCTGTGCGGGATCAGCGACGACGAACTCGCTCGCCTCACGAACCCCGCCGGATTCGAGCGTCCGCGACGAGCCGGTCGCTCAGCCGCCGTACGACCCGTCGACGCCGAACTTGCGCTACCCCGACCCGATCCGCGAGGCGATCATGGGCATGCCCGATGCCGACCTGTGGACCAACCTCAGCGAGTCGA
>CAVUJG010000023.1:0-41673 GCA_963741755.1 Ilumatobacteraceae bacterium
AACGGCGAGACCGCCGTGTCGGTTCCCCCAAGCGTCGCGAGATCGGCCACGGAGCGCTCGCCGCCCGTGCAGTCCTGCCCGTCATCCCGAACCAGGAAGACTTCGCGTACACGCTGCGCCTCGTCTCGGAGGTCATGTCGTCGAACGGTTCGACGTCGATGGCGTCGGTGTGTGCCTCCAGCCTCGCGTCGATGGACGCCGGTGTGCCCACCAAGGGCCACGTGTCCGGCATCGCCATGGGCCTGATCTACGAAGACGGCAAGTACATCACGCTGACCGACATCCTCGGTTCCGAGGACGCCTTCGGCGACATGGACTTCAAGGTTGCCGGCACCGAGGACGCCATCACGGCGCTGCAGCTCGACACGAAGATCGACGGCATCCCCGCCGACGTGCTCGCCGCTGCGCTCGCCCAGGCCCGCGTCGCTCGCCTCGAGATTCTCGAGGTCATGAACGCCTGCATCCCGCAGAGCCGTGACGAGGTCGCCGAGACCGCACCGAAGATCTCCACGATCTACATCCCGCTCGACAAGGTCGGCGAAGTGATCGGCCCGAAGGGCAAGGTCATCAACACGATCCAGCAGGAGACCGGAGCCGACATCGGCGTCGACGACGACGGTGCCCGTGGCATCGTCACCATCGGTGCTGTCGAGGCATGGCGCATGGAAGAGGCCAAGGCGGCGATCCTCGCGATCGTCGACCCGCCGAAGGCCGAACTCGACAAGGTCTACATGGGCCGCGTCGTCAACATCACCAAGTTCGGTGCATTCGTCAACATCCTGCCGGGCCGCGACGGTCTCGTGCACATCTCGAAGCTCGGCGGCGGCAAGCGCATCAACGCCGTCGAGGACGTGCTCGAGCTGGGCCAGGAGATCGAAGTCCGCGTCGAGGAGATCGACGACAAGGGCAAGGTCAGCCTGACCCCCGCCGGCGATCCGCCGCCCGTCAAAGAGGGTGCCTCGTCCGGTTCGTCGTCCAACGGTGGCGGCGATCGTGAGCGTGCGCCCCGCAAGGAGCGCTCGAAGGAAGCCGACGCAGCACCCGCCAGCTCGGGTGGTGGCGTCGACGTCGTCGAAGTGAGCTTCGAGGACAGCTTCGATGCACAGCTCGCCGACGAACTCGGCGATCTCGGCCCGAAGTCGGAGCGCCCGGCGGGTGACAACGGTGGCCGCAGCGGCGGTCGTCGTCGCCACCGCTGATTACATCAGGGGTCAGACCCGCGATGTAATCGCGGTCGGTGCTGACGCATCGGCCACACTGAAGACATGAGAATCGGGATCAGCGGCGCTGCCGGACGAATGGGTCGAACCGTTTGTGCGGCAGTGGTCGCTGATCCCGATCTCGTTTTCGCTGCCGCTGTCGATCCGTTCGGCGCCGGCGAGACCGTGGAGGGCATCGAGGTGTCCGACTCGCTCGGCGCCTTCACCGACGCAGCGTGCGACGTCGTCGTCGACTTCACGGTGGCCGATGCAGCGCGTGTCACGCTGCCGTGGCTGGCCGAGCACGGCATCCACGCTGTGGTCGGCACCACCGGCTTCACGCCGGACGACCTCGCGGTGTTCGAGACGGTGTTCGCTTCCGACGGCGGCCCGAACTGCGTGATCGCCCCGAACTTCGCCATCTCCGCCGTGCTGATGATGCGCTTCGCCGAGATGGCGGCCCCGTTCTTCGATACCGCCGAGATCATCGAGCTGCATCACGACCGCAAGATCGACGCGCCGTCGGGCACCGCTGTCAAGACGGCCGAGCGGATGGCCGAGGCTCGCGGGGCAGCGTTCGATCCGGATCCGACGACCGATGTTGTCTACGAGGGTGCCCGCGGGGGAGAAGGGCCGAGCGGCATTCGCGTCCACTCGGTTCGCATGCGGGGCATGGTGGCGCACCAGGAAGTGATTCTGGGCGCCCAGGGCCAGACGCTGACGATCCGCCAGGACAGCTACGACCGCGACAGCTTCATGCCCGGCGTCGTGCTCGCCTGCAAGAAGATCCCCGACGTGCCAGGCCTGTCGAGATCCCTCGACCCCTTCCTCGACTGATTACATCAGGGGTCAGACCCGCGATGTAACACCCCTTGTTCATGATGGGCGTATGCCCAGACCACCACGCATCGACATCGAAGACGGTTGGCACCACGTGATGAATCGTGGAATCGACCACGGCGACGTGTTCTTCGACGACAGCGACCGTATCGAGATGGGCCAGCGACTCGCTGACGTGTTCGATCGGTTCAACATTCGCACGCACGCGTACTGCCTGATGGACAATCACTTCCACTACCTGTGGCACTGCCCCGACGGCGGACTGTCCGCTGGGATGCAGCGCCTCGGCTCGTTGTACACCCGGCACGTCAACGATCGGGTCGGACGCGACGGCGCGCTGTTCCGTGGGCGGTTCCACTCGCGGTTGATCGTCGACGAGGCCCACCTCGTCGCGACGGTCCGATACATCCACCGCAACCCGCTCGACGTCGTCGGGGTCGAGCGGGCCAGCGCCTACCGATGGTCGAGCCATCGGGCGTACCTCGGTCTGCGGACACCTCCGCAGTGGCTCACCACCGACCATGTCTTTCGAGGCTGGACGACGTCCGAGATCGACCAGTTCGTCGAGCGGCCCCTTGACGCGGTGCCGTTGGCACGCGATTGCGACGTCAGTTCGCTGATTACCGCTATCGAACTCGTGCTGTCCGAACGAGGCCTTCGCCCTGACCGACGCCTCGGCGCGGCGGCCCGACAGATCGCCCTCGCGTGGCTCGTCGACGAGGCGGCGCTGCCGGACGCCGCGTTGATGGACGCCTTCGGGATCGACCGTCTCGGCACGCTCCGCACAGCGATCTCGCGTGCTCGGGCGCTGTTGCGCAGCGAACCGGCGCTCGCCGCTGCGCAGGTGCGGGCGATCAGCCTGCTCGCGGTCGCGCCGATTACATCGCGGGTCTGACCCCTGATGTAATCAGAGGGCGGCGAGGGCGGCGTCGTAGTTCGGTTCCTGGGCGATCTCGGCGACGAGTTCGGTGTGCTTCACCGTGCCGTCGGGACCGATCACGACCACGGCGCGGGCGAGCACGCCCTGGAGCACGCCGTCGGTCAGTGTGACGCCGTAGTCCGACCCGAAGTCTGAGCGGAACGTCGAGCCGACCTTCACGTTCTCGATGCCCTCGGCGCCGCAGAAGCGGCCCATCGCGAACGGCAGGTCGGCCGACACGCACACCACGACCGTCTCGTCCATACCGGCGGCGCGCTCGTTGAACTGGCGAACGCTCGTGGCGCACGTCGGCGTGTCGATGCTCGGGAAGATGTTGAGGATCACGTTCTTACCGGCGAATTGGCCGGCGTCGAACTCGCCGAGATCGGCGCCGACGAGCGAATAGGCGGGTGCCGAAGCGCCGATCGAAGGGAGATCTCCGGACGTGTTGACGGGGTTTCCGCCGAGGGTGACTTGAGCCATGGCTGTCGTTCTAGCAACGTCGGGCCCGTTCGGCCCATGCGAGCTCCGCTTGATTGTGCGATTACATCGCGGGTCTGACCCCTGTTGTAATCAAGCGCCGCGGAAGTTGCGGAGGTTGACGAGCACCACGAGGCCGATCGAGATGCCCACCGCCCACCACTGGTAACGCTGCAACCACTCGAGGAAATCGACGAGCTGGGCTTCGAATGTTCGGGCCAGCCACCACATCAGGGCCAGGCGCCCGGCGATGCCGACCGAGAGCAGCACGGCGAGCCTCACCGGGGGAGTGCGGTGCACGCCACTGAGCGCAGCCACGATGTTCGAGCCGGCGAAGAACGGAATCAGGATCCACTCCGCTTTCGAGAATCCACGGTTGAACGAGTCGATCGCGTCCTGACGGACTCCGAGGTACTTGCGGAACCAGCCGATCGCATCGTCGTGATACGCGCGCCCGATCATGTGGCACACCAGGAACGCCGCGCCGATCCGGAGGAACCCGATCACGATGTACACGGGCACAGAGACACCAGCGGCGAGGGTGAGCGCCAGGTATCGGTTACGCGACGACAGCAGGAGCAGGCCCTCGGGGTTCGTTTCGACCCACCGCGCCCAGACGCCGCTGGCCACGTTGGTGGCGATGACCAGCAGCACGAAGGCAACGAGCGTCAGCGGTGCCCAGGCAGGTCGCACATGCGGCGCATCTGCCGCTTCGATCGCTGCGCTCTCGGTCATCCGGCGCAACGGTATCGCCCTCGGTGGATCGACGGGTGGCGGTGCGCGCTACGTTCGCCCTCATGCAAGGCCTGATGCAAGACGTTCCGCTCGCCATCCCGCACATTTTCGAACGGGCGGAGAAGTACCACCCGCACAAGGAGATCGTCACCGCAACCGGCGCCGGTCTCGAACGCACCACCTACGGTGAGTGGGCAGCGCGCACCCGCAAGCTCGGCGGTGTGCTCGACGACCTCGGGATCTCCGCCGACGGCCGCGTCGGCACGTTTGCCTGGAACACCGCCCGCCACCTCGAGCTGTACTTCGCCGCACCGTGCACCGGTCGAGTCCTGCACACGCTCAACATCCGGCTGTTCCCCGAGCAACTCACCTACATCGTCAACCACGCCGACGACGAGGTGATCTTCGTCGACCGCTCACTGCTCGGGCTCCTCGCGCCGCTGCTGCCGACGTTCGAACGCCTGAAGCACCTCGTGATGATGGACGACGGCAAGGGCGACATTCCCGCCGACCTGAACGGCCACGTTCTGCTCGACTACGAGGAGTTGCTCGCCGCCGCCGACCCCGTCGAGTTCCACGTCGACGACGAGCACCGCGCCGCCAGCATGTGTTACACGAGCGGCACGACCGGCAACCCGAAGGGTGTCGTCTACACGCACCGTTCGACGTTCCTGCACACGATGGGTGCGATGACCGCCGACAGCTTGGGCGCCCGCGAGAGCGACGTGATCCTGCCGGTCGTTCCGATGTTCCATGCCAACGCGTGGGGCCTCGCCCACGCCGCCGTCGCCACCGGCGCGACGCTGGTGATGCCCGGCCCCGACCTGTCCGGCCCGGCCGTTGCGAACCTGATCGTGAACGAGAAGGTCACCGTTGCTGCCGGCGTGCCGACGATCTGGATGGCGGTGTTGCCCGAGCTGAAGGGCCGAGACACCTCGTCGCTGCGGTCGATCCCGTGCGGTGGCTCCGCCGTGCCGAAGTCGCTGTCGGAGGCCTACCGCGAGCAGACGGGTCTGCCGATCTTCCAGGCGTGGGGCATGACCGAGACGAGCCCGATCGCTGCGGTGTGCCGTCTGGACGCAGATCAGGAGACGCTCCCGCAGGACGAGCAGGCCGAGTTGCGCACCCAGGTGGGGCGCATCGTCTTCGGCGCCGAGTGCCGCGTCGTCGAGCCCGGCACGACGAACCCGGTGCCGTGGGACGGCGAGAGCAGTGGCGAACTGCAGTGCCGGGGCAACTGGATCGCGTCCGACTACTACGACGACGAGCGCTCACGCGAGAGCTTCACCGACGATGGCTGGCTCAAGACCGGCGACGTCGCAACGGTCAACGAACGCGGCTTCGTCCGCCTGGTCGACCGCACCAAGGACCTGATCAAGTCGGGTGGCGAGTGGATCAGCTCGGTCGAGCTCGAGAACGAGCTGATGGCACACCCGAAGATCGCCGAAGCCGCAGTCATCGGTGTCGCGCACGAACGATGGGGCGAGGCACCGCTCGCCTGTGTCGTGGTCGCTCCCGGCGAGGAGCTCACCGAGGACGAAGTCCTGTCGTTCCTCGAGGGCAAGATCGCCAAGTGGCAGATGCCCAAGGGCGTCGTGTGGATCGACGAGGTTCCCAAGACCAGCGTCGGCAAGTTCTCGAAGAAGACCCTGCGCGACGAGTACAGCACCACGTTGATGGACGGCTGAACCGCCGCCGTCAGAGCCGGCCGGCGTCGATGACGCGTTGGAGGAACTCCTGTGTGCGCTGTTCGCGCGGCGATCCGAAGATCACTGCCGGGGGACCCTCTTCGAGGATCCGACCTTGGTGCAGGAAGCACACGCGGTCGCTGATCTCGCGGGCGAACGCCATCTCGTGGGTGGCGATCAGCATCGTCATCCCGTCGGCCTTCAAGCCGCGGACCACGTCGAGCACCTCGCCGACGAGTTCGGGGTCGAGCGCGGAGGTGATCTCGTCGAGCAGCATCACCTCGGGGTTCATCGCCAGCGACCTGGCGATCGCCACACGTTGCTGTTGGCCGCCCGACAGCTGGTCGGGATACGCGTCGGCGCGGGCGGCGAGCCCGAGCCGGGTCAGCATCTCCAGGGCGTCGGCGCGAGCCGTGGCCTTCGGGACCCCGAGCACCTTGCGCGGGCCGATGGCGACGTTGTCGGTGACCGTCATGTGCGGGAACAGGTTGAAGCTCTGGAACACCATGCCGATACGGCGCCGTACCGGGTCGGGGTCGAGGCCGGGCTCGGCGATGTCGACGCCGTCGAAGAGGACCTCGCCGTCGTCGACCGGCTCGAGCATGTTCATGCAGCGCAACAACGTGGACTTGCCGGACCCCGACGCTCCGATCAGCGTGATCACGTCGCCCTGAGCGACGTCGAGGTCGATGCCGTCGAGCACGGTGGTGTCATCGAACGCCTTGAAGACGCCGCGGAGTTGCAGTTTGAGGAGCGGCGTGCTCGCCGGCGCCGGAACGGGTTCGTTCGTCATGCGATCGTCGTCGCTCCGGTGCGTCGCCGTTGTCGGGCGAGCGCGTAGTCGGCGAGACGTGTGCAGGGGATCGTGAGCGCCAGGAAGATCACCGAGGCAGCCACGTACGGAGTGAAGTTGGCGTAGGTCGCCTTGTCGATGCCGGCCTGGCGCAGGATCTCGACCGGGCCGATCAGACTGACGAGCGCCACGTCCTTCTGGAGGCTGACGAAGGTGTTCATCAGCGGTGGCACGATCCTGCGGAACGCCTGGGGGAGGATCACGGTCGACATCGTCTGGCGGCTCGACATGCCGAGCGACCGGGCCGCCGCCCGTTGGCTCTCGTGCACGCTGTCGATGCCCGCCCGGATGATCTCGGCGGTGTACGCCGAGTACGACAGCACGAGGGTGACCGTGCCCCAGATGAGCGGGTTCGCCCACTCCCGCGACAGCCCCAGCGCGGGCACGCCGAAGCCGATCAGGAACACCAGCAGGATCACCGGGATGCCGCGCAAGCACGTCGATGTAGACGATCGCGAATGCGCGCAACGGAAACAGCGCCGGGCTGCGAGTGTTGCGGGCCAGGGCCAGCAGGAGCGACGCGACGAGGATCAACGGCGTCGACCACAGCAGGATCTGGACGTCGAGCCAGAACGCGCGGAGCAACCCGGGAAAGCTTTCGCGGAACACGTCGCCATCGAAGAACGCCTGTCGCACCCGATCCCAGCCCGGTGACATCGGGATCAGGATGATCAGTGCGCCGACGACGACGACGGTGCTGACGGTGGCGATGACGTTCGACCGCCGGCGTCGAGCGCGCTCGTAGCGCTCGCGCCGGGTCGGTCGATTCGTCATGAAATCTGTGCCGTACCGGGGCCGGTCACTCGACGGTGATCACCGGCGCACCGGTGAAGTCGGACAGCCATTCCTGGGTGATCGCATCGAGTTCACCGTTGTCGGTGAGCGTCGTGATCGCCGCATCGACGCACGCAGTCAGCGCACTGTCCTTCTCGAGGACGAAGCCGAACTGGTCGGTCGTGCCGCCGGCGTCGGCCGGGAACTGGCCGACGACGGCGCTGCCCTCGATCTCGACGCCGGAGACGTACAGCGCGGTCGGCAGGTCGAACACCGCAGCGTCGATCTGGTTCGCTTCGAGTGCGGCCTTGGCTCCCACGTTGTCGTCGTACACGAACGGTTCCTGGGTGGGCTGGATCACGTCGGTGATGAACGCCAGGCTGGTCGTGCCGACCTGGGCGCCGAACTTGACGTCCTTGAGGTCGGCAATGGTGGTTGCTCCCTCGGCGGCCGAGCCCTCGAGGGCGACGATTGCCTGGTTGCTCGTGAAGTACGGCAACGAGAAGTCGATGTTCTCGGCACGTTCGGGAGTGATCGAGTACTGCTGGAGGTTCATGTCGAAGCTCTTCGCGCCCGGCTGGATCGCCTCGTCGAAGGTGGTGCGGGTCCAAACGACGGCGTCGCCCTCGTAGCCCATCTCAGCGGCAACGGCGAGAGCGACAGCGGCCTCGAAGCCTTCGCCCGTCTCGGGGGCGTTGTCGATCACCCAGGGGTAGAAGGCGGGTTCACCGGTCGCGATGGTGAGGACACCGTCGTCGATCGTCGAGCTGCAGTCGGCAGCGCCGTCGGTCTCGCTGCCGGCCGACGTGTCGGCCGGGGCAAGGGTCTCGTCGGCGGAGTCGGTCGAGTCGCCGGAGTCGTCGTCACTGCCGCAGGCGGCCAGGACGAGGGCGCCGACGGCGATGGCGGGGATGATCCGGCGCAGGGCGGGGGAGCGTCGCATGAGGTTCTCCTTCAGGTTGTTGTTCACGCAATCGGGAAAACTACTGGCTGGCTTGACTGCGCACGCCTTTCCCCTGAGACCTACCGTCCGGCCGTGGCACGACGATCGAGGACGGAACTCCTTCGAGCAGGCCTCGTGGCGCTCGTCGGGTCGGTGCTGTTCGTCGCTGTCTGGTTCCAGCGCGACACCATTGGTGATGCCATCACCGAGATGCGCACGCTGTCGGGTGCGGCGGTCGTTGCGTTGCTCGCGTTGGCCGTGCTCGAGCGGGCCAGCCGGGCCGACATCGTGCGGCGACTGCTCGGCACCACGTCGTTCGGCCGCTCACTGACGATCCACGACGTCGGCACCGCAGCCAGCAAGGGGTTGCCCCTCGGAGGACCACTGGCGACGGGCCTGCGATGGTCGATCGCTCGTGATGCGTCGGTTCCCACGACCACGTTCACCTCGATGCTCGTCGCCTACGGCGTGGCGACGACCTTCGTCACCTGGTTGCTGCCGTTCGGTGTCCTGCTCGTCGACGTCACGCAGCGTCCACCGACGACGACCGATCTGGCCATGCTCGCAGTCTGTGCCGTCGTCGTGGTCGGCTCGGCGCTGTTCTGGGCCGTCGTGCTGCGATCCGAACGCATCACGGCATGGCTGGTCAACCTGCTGCATCGTCTCACCGATCGGGCGACCAGGCGGTGGCCATCGCTGGCGTCGCACGTGGTCGGCCACGACGTCGCTGCCGGCCTGCTCGACGTGCGGGCCTCGCTGCGCGTGTGCGCGGGACGTCCGGTCGGACTGTTGCTGCGAACTGCGCTCGCACAATCGGTCGGCGCGGTCATCCTGCTGGTTGCGCTCCGAGGGCTGGGCGTGGGTGACGAACTCGGACTCGTCGAGTTCGGCCGGGTGTTCTTCGTGGTGACGTTGCTCAGTTCGTTCGTTCCGGTGCCCGGCGGCGTCGGAGTGGTCGAGGCCGGGCTGACCGGCGCACTCGTTGCGGCCGGGGTCGAACCATCGACGGCGCTGGCAGGGGTGCTGATCTACCGTCTGCTCACCTATGTCGTGCCGATCGCATTGGGCGCGCTCCTGTACGTGGCATGGCGACTCGACGTCACCCGTCGCTCGGACGTCGCTCTGCCGCGAATCGAACTGCACGAACCGGCGGTGATCGAATAGGTTGCGGGCTGTGAATCGTGTGATGACCGCCCGACGCCGCCCCTCTCATTCGGGGCGGTGGTGCTGATGGCGCGCTTCGGTCGGGTGCTCACCGCGATGGTCACCCCGTTCGACGGCGACGGTGAACTCGACGTCGATGCAGCGGTGTCGTTGGCGAAATGGCTCGTCGAACAGGGCAACGAAGGCCTCGTGGTGTCCGGCACGACCGGCGAGTCGGCCACGCTGTCGATCGACGAGAAGCTGACCTTGTTCGAGGCGATCGTGAACGCTGTCACCGTGCCCGTGATCGCCGGCACGACCGGATCGAACACCCGCCACGACATCGGCCTCACCGAGGAGGCGGGGCACCTCGGCATCGCCGGAGTCCTCGGCGTCTGCCCGTTCTACAGCCGGCCGTCGCAAGCGGGCCTCGAGACGCACTTCCGTGCGATTGCCGCCTCGACCGACCTGCCGCTGGTGCTCTACGACATCCCCAAGCGCACCGGGCGCAAGATCGACAGCACCACGCTCGTGCGGCTCGCCAACGACGTGCCGAACATCGTGGCGCTCAAGGACGCAGCGGGCAACCCAGGCGCCACCGCCGCCGTCGCGGCGAACTGCCCCGACGATTTCGAGGTCTACTCCGGCGACGACTCGATGACGTTGCCGCTGCTGGCCATCGGTGCGGTCGGCGCGATCGGGGTGGCCACGCACTGGTGCGCGCCGGATCACGTGGCGATGTTCGACGCCTGGCAGCGTGGTGATGTCGACTCGGCCAGGCGCATCAACGCCCGCCAGTTGGAGAGCTACGAGTTCGAGACCAGCGACGCCGCTCCGAACCCGGTACCGTCGAAGGCGATGTTGAGAACGCTCGGTCATGCTGTCGGGGAATGCAGGTCCCCGATGGGGCCGACGCCCCACGGACTCGAACACGCCGCTCGCGGTGTCTACGAACGCTTGGTCGCCGCCCGTGGCTGAGCGCAGGAACAAGAAGGGATCGGTGCCCGTACGCATCGTCTTCCTCGGCGGGCTCGGTGAGATCGGGCGCAACTGCATGGCGATCGAGCAGGGGGCCGCCGACGATCCCGACCGCACGATCATCCTCATCGACTGCGGGCTGATGTTCCCCGACGCCAACATGCACGGCGTCGACCTGATCCTGCCGGACTTCACCTATCTGCGCGAGAACGCGCAGCGCATTTCGGCGCTCGTGCTCACCCACGGCCACGAAGACCACGTCGGCGCCATCCAGTACCTGCTGCGCGATCACGACGGCATCGGCGATCTCCGTGACGATCCGCTGCCGATCTACGGCGCCGCGCTCACCCTCGGCCTCGCCCGCAACCGCATCGAGGAAGCCGGGCTGCTCCCGAAGACCGACATGCGCAAGGTCAAGGACGGCCAGACCATCGAGATCGGTTCGCTGCAGGTCGAGTTCATCCCGGTCACCCATTCGGTCCCGCACGCTCACGCGATCGCCGTGCACACCGCCCAGGGCGTCGTGCTCCACTCGGGCGACTACAAGATCGATCTCACACCGGTCGACTCGCGGCGCACCGACCTCGCCCGCATCGGCCAGCTCGCCAAGGATCCCGGCATCCGCCTGTTGATGGCCGACTCGACCAACGCCGAGGAGGCCGGCTACTCGCCGAGCGAGACCAGCGTCGGCTCCGTGCTCACGGGCCTGTTCGCCGCCCATCGCGACCGCCGCATCGTCACGGCCAGTTTCGCCAGCCATCTGCACCGCATCCAGCAGATCGCCGATGCGGCGATGGCCGATGGCCGCAAGATCGCCACGCTCGGGCTGAGCATGAAGAAGAACATTCGCCTCGGGCGCGAGCTGAAGGTGCTCGACATCCCCGAGTCGGCGATCATCGACATCGAAGAGATCGACAAGTATCAGCCCGGCCAGATCTGCATCATCTCCACCGGGTCGCAAGGCGAGCCGATGTCAGCACTCGGGCTGATGGCTCGCGGCGAGAACAAGTGGCTCAAACTCGGTGAGCACGACACCGTGGTGCTGTCGAGTCATGCGATCCCGGGCAACGAGAGCAACGTCAACGCGGTCATCGACGGGCTGATCCGCATGGGCGCCGACGTCGTGCACTCCGGGATCCTCGATGTGCACGCCACCGGGCACGCCCAGGCCGACGAGATCAAGACCTACCTGTCGATCGTCAACCCCGAGTGGTACGTCCCGATCCACGGCGAGTATCGCCACATGGTCGCCAACGCCAAGCTCGGTGAGCTGATGGGCGTGCCGCACGATCGGGTGATCCTGTGCGAGGACGGCGACGTCCTCGAGTTGACCGACGACGACCTCAAGCCCATCGGTCGGGTCCCGTCGGGTTATCTGTACGTCGACGGCATCGTCGGCGACGTCGGCCAGGGTGTGTTGCGCGACCGCCAGAAGCTCGCCGAGGAAGGTGTGGTCGTCGTCGTTGTCACCGTCGACATCCAGACCGGCAAAGTGCTCGTCGGCCCCGAGATCATCACTCGCGGCTGGGTCTATGCCCCCGAAGCCGAGGATCTCCTCGACGAAGCATGCGACACCGTCGCCGATGCGGTCGAGGCATCGCTCGGCAAGGGCGTCCGCGACGTCGAGGCGTTGGAGCGCGACGTCCGTCGTGCCGCCGGCAAGTTCGTCAGCGAGCGCACCAAGCGTCGGCCGATGATCGTGCCCGTCGTCATGGAGGCCTGAGCTTGAAGGCGGCCGCAGTGGCGCTGCTGCTTGCTGTCCTGATGGCGGGCTGCAGCGGCGATGGTGACGATTCGGCGGGCGCCGACTCGTTCGTCGCCGAGATCGGCCCGGCGATCGAAGCGGTCGAAGCCGAACTCGGCGCCGGCCAGGAGTTCTTCGAGGTCACCGCCAATGAGCTGGTGGTGAACCTGTTCGTTGCGGTCGATGGAGCGACAGCTGCCGTGCCGTACGTCTACCTCGACGGCGAGCTGCAACCGCCGGCGCCGGCGCTGACCGGGGCATCGGGATTCACGTTCACCGCGGACGCCGTCGACTTCGACGAGGACACGGTCCTCGATGCGGTCGGCGAAGAACTCACCGAGTCGACGGTCGAAGCGTTCAGCATCGAAGGTGGCGACGGCGGTGTCGTGCGTTACGTCGTGTCGACCCTGTCGCCAGAAGGCGGCCGCCTCGACGTCACCGTCGCCGCCGACGGCACCGTCCTCGAAGTCGACCCCCTCTGAGCGTTCTCGTGAACAACTCCACGCCCTGAACGTGAGTTTGTTCACGAGAAGGCTGGGCGGTGGCTGTGGCGAGGGGTCACGGTTGGGGGTCGCCGTTCCGTGTGGCATCCGGTTGGTACCGTGTACGACGTCATGTCCACGTGGGGTGCCTCCAAGAAGAAGTCGTCGTCGGCCGCCAAGAAGTCCGCGCCCAAGCGAGGCGCGACCAGCAAGAGCTCGGTGACGAAGGGGTCGACGAAGTCATCCGGGAACGTTCGTGACCTGACGCCGCCTGAGGGCTCCACGTCTCGACGCGATCAGGCCACCGCCGAGCTTCGAGACGCCGTCGGTGGGCGAGAGCACGAATTCGTCGGGCTCGGCCTGATCGGCCTGGCCGTGCTGCTCGGGCTGGCGGTGTACGTGAACCTCGCCGGCCCATTGGGTCGGGGGATCGAAACGCTCGCCGGCTGGTTGTTCGGCCTGGGTCGCTACGCCGTTCCGGTCGTACTCGTCGCCATCGGTGTCTCGTTCCTGCGAAAGGGGCGCTCCGCCAGTCCGTTCCAGCTCGTGATCGGCTGGTCGATGATGTCGCTGGCGATCCTCGGCCTCATGCAGGTCGCCCGAGGAGCCGAACAGTTCAGCGATGCCGCCGACGGGATCGATGAGGCCGGCGGTTGGATCGGCGCATTCGTCGGGATCCCCCTCGAAGCGCTCCTGGGGACGGGCGGTGCCGCCGTGGTGCTGGTGACCGCATTCGCCGGTGGCGCGCTGCTGGTCACCCGCACGTCGGTCAAGACGTTCGCTCAGCACACCGGTGGCTTTCTCGCTGCGATCGGTGCGCCGCTCGGGCGTGCAGCGAAGTCCGGCCTCAGCAACATCTCGACGCTCAGTAGCGATCGCGAGGCTGACGCGGCTGCCCGATCCGCATCACTCGGCGAACTCGGAGTCGCCGGCGAGGCGTCCTCGCTGTCGCCGGGGTTGTACGACTTCGATGCCGAAGGTGACGACCTCGGCGGGGGTGCCCTGCCGGCGCCGAAGCCGCGCCGCACCAAGAAGCCGAAGTTCGACACGGGAAGCCAGCCCTCCGCTGGGGTCGTCGGCGACGGTGCCAGGGTGGGTGAGTGGGTGCTGCCCCCGATGACGTTCCTCGACCGGCCCGGCGAGCAGACGATCGATCGCAAGGCAGTCGAGGCCCGCGGCCAGATGCTGCACGAATCGCTCGCATCGCACGGCGTCGAGACCACCCTGCTCGGCATGACGGTCGGCCCGACCGTGACCCGCTACGAACTCGAACTCGGCCCCGGCGTCAAGGTCGCCCGGGTCACCAGCTTGCAGAAGGACATCGCCTACGCAATGGCGGCCGTCGACGTGCGCATCCTGGCGCCGATCCCCGGCCGCTCGGCGATTGGCGTCGAGGTGCCGAACCATCAGCGCCAGCTCGTTGCGCTCGGCGACCTCCTCACATCCCCCGAAGCGGCCAAGGCCGCCAACCCGCTCGACGTGGCGATCGGCAAGGACATCGCCGGCAAGGCCGTGTTCCTCGACCTCGCCGCCACCCCGCACATGCTGATCGCCGGTGCCACCGGTGCCGGCAAGTCGAGCGGCATCAACTGCATCATCACCTCGCTGCTGATGCGCACGACCCCTGACGACGTGCGCCTCATCCTGATCGACCCCAAGCAGGTCGAAATGGGCCAGTACGCCCGGCTCCCGCACCTGCTCACGCAGCCGGTCACCAACCCGAAGAAGGCCGCCAACGCGCTCGGCTGGGCGGTCAAGGAGATGGAGCGCCGCTACGACGTGCTCTCCGAGCTCGGCTACCGCGACATCACCGGCTACAACAAGGCGTTCGCCAAGGGTCAGATCCAGCCGCCGCTGGGCTCCGAGATCGAGTACGAACACCTGCCGTACATCGTGGTGGTCGTCGACGAGTTGAACGACCTGATGATGGTTGCGGCCCGCGACGTCGAGGAGTCGATCACGCGCATCGCCCAGAAGGCCCGTGCGGTCGGCATCCACCTGATCGTCGCCACGCAGCGGCCGTCGGTCAACGTGATCACCGGCGTCATCAAGGCCAACATCCCGGCCCGCATGGCGTTCGCGGTCTCGAGCCTCACCGACAGCCGCGTCATCCTCGACCAGCCGGGCGCCGAGAAGCTCGTCGGCAAGGGCGACATGCTGTTGCTGCCCGGCAACTCGTCGGTTGCGAACCGCATCCAGGGATCGTTCGTCAGCGAGGACGAGGTCCGCCAGGTCGTCGCCCACTGGCGCGCACAGTCACCAGAGCCCATCTACTCCGACGACGTCGAGTCCGGCGGCGACGGCGGCACCGAGAGCGCTGGCGGGTCAGGGCAATCGGCACTGGTTGCCGCCGCGAGGTGGCCCCGGCGGCGCCACGCCGGTGGGAGCCGCAGGATCGATGGCGTCGCTCGACCTCGACGTCACCTCCGACGCCAACGCGTTTTCTGCCGGCGACGACGACGAAGACACCGCGATGATGCGTCAGGCGATGGAGCTCGTGGTGCGCAGCCAGCTCGGCTCGACCTCGATGCTGCAGCGCAAGCTGAAAGTCGGTTTTGCCCGGGCGGGTCGGATCATGGACCTGCTCGAACAGCGTGGGGTCGTCGGGCCGAGTGAAGGGTCCAAGGCCCGTTCGGTGTTGATGACGGTGGAGGAGTTCGAGCTCCTCCAGCAGAACGGCCAGGTCTGATCCCCGACAGCTCTGGTGGCATCATGTCCCGATGCCCGCACCCGTCGTTCGTGAGTTCACCCCCGAGTTGACCGAGATCGCCCACGGCCTCCGGTTCCCCGAAGGACCGATCGCGATGCCCGATGGATCGGTGGTGGTCGTCGAGATGTTCGGACCCCGCTTGACGCGTGTCCATCCCGACGGCTCGACCGACACCATCGCCGAGATCCCGGGCGGTCCCAACGGTGCCGCGGTCGGACCCGACGGGGCCATCTACATCTGCAACAACGGTGGCGTGTTCACCCCGGTCGACTTCGGCGGGATGATGTTCCCCGGTCCGTTCGACCCGGAGCAGTACCTCGGGGGGAGCATCCAGCGCGTCGATGTGCACGACGGCACGATCACCGATCTCTACACCGAGTGCGACGGCAATCCGCTGCGTGGACCGAACGACATCGTCATGGACGGCCACGGCGGGTTCTGGTTCACCGACCACGGGATCCGTGACACCGAGAGCCGACGCGCCGATCTCTCGGGCATCTACTACGGCCAGGTCGACGGCAGCGGCATCACGGAGGTCGTGTACCCGACCGACTCGCCGAATGGCATCGGGCTCTCACCCGACACCGACACGCTGTACTGGGCCGAGACCCACAACGGGCGGGTGCACCGCCGCACCATCACGGCGCCAGGCGAGGTGTTGGCGCCCGCACCGCTCGACCTCTCCGCCGTGCTCTACGGCTTCCCCGGCTATCAGCTGCTCGACTCGCTGGCCGTCGATGGTGACGGATGGATCTGCGTTGCGACCCTGATCAACGGTGGCATCACCGCGATCTCGCCCGACGGCAGCGAGATCGAGTTCTACGAGACCGGCGATCCCATCACCACCAACATCTGCTTCGGCGGTGACGATCTCCGCACGGCCTATGTCACCTGCTCGAGTTCGGGCCGCTTGGTGTCGTTCCGTTGGCCCCGACCCGGCCTGCGCCTCGCTCACCAGTGACGGAATCGTCGCAGGGTCGGTGCCGGTCATCGACCTGAGCGGGTTCGCCGAGGGCAACGACCGGCAACGTCGGGCACTCGGCGCACAGGTCGATCGAGCGTGCCGCGAGGTCGGCTTCTTCACCGTGGTCGGTCACGGGGTGGACGATGCCACCATCGTGGCGCTCCGATCGGCGGCCGCCGACTTCTTCGACGCGCCGCTCGGTGATCGGCTTGCGGTGGCGATGCCCGAGCCCGGCTACCCATACGGCTACAACCCGCTGCAGGCGGAGGCACTCAACCGGTCGATCGGAGGACCCGCACTGGCGGACCTCAAGGAAACCTTCAACATCGGGCCGATCGATCCGCCGCCGCGCCCGCTCAGCGAGATGATCGATCCGGACGAGCGAGCGGTCTACGCACCGAACCTGTGGCCGTCGGCCGTCCCGTCGCTGCGACCCGCGGCTGAGTCCTACTACCGATCGATGGCCGGCCTCGCGGCGACGCTGATGGAGATCTTCGCCGTGGCGCTCGATCTCGACAGCGGGTCCTTCGACGACATGATCGATGCGCACGGTTCGGCGTTGCGGCTCGCCCACTACCCGCCACTCGCCGAGGCGCCGGTCCCCGGCCAGTTCCGCGCCGGCGCCCACACGGACTACGGGACGCTCACGATCCTGTGGACCGACGGTGAGCCGGGGCTGCAGGTCGGGCGATCGACGGGACCTGGATCGACGTCGCATCGGTCGACGGCGGGCTGATCGTCAACCTCGGCGACCTCATGCAGCGATGGACGAACGATCGGTGGCGCTCGACGATGCACCGAGTCGTCGCCTCCGACGCACCTGGACGTCGACTGTCGATCCCGTTCTTCCACAACGCGAACTGGGATGCCGTGGTCGAGTGCATCGTGGCCGACGGTGAGGAACCGAAGTATCCGCCGACCACGGCCGGCCGCCATCTCATGGAGAAGTTCCGCTCGACCGTCATGTGAGGGCGGGTCGATGAGCGAAGCGACCGTATGCGGCGGTTTGGCTCATCGGTGAGGGTGGGGCGGGGCTTGCGATGAGCGAAGCGACCGTATGCGGCGGTTTGGCTCATCGGTGAGGGCGCGTCCGGGATCGGCCTGGGTGGGAGGCCCCTCAGGTAGCGTGGACGGCCGTGTCCCAGCGGTTCTACATCGAGACGCTCGGCTGCCCGAAGAACGACGTCGATTCCGACAAGCTGGTCGGCGCGCTCCTCGCGGACGGCATGGAAGCGACCGACGACGCTGCGCTCGCCGACCTCGTCGTGGTGAACACCTGCGCGTTCATCGACGATGCCCGCCGCGAGTCGATCGACACGATCCTCGCCCTCGACGAGCAGCGTCGTGACGGCTCGCGGCTCGTGGTCACGGGCTGTATGGCCGAGCGCTATGGCGCCGAACTGGCCGCCGAGCTTCCGGAGGTCGACCAGGTCGCCGGATTCGGGCAGGCCTTCAACATGGCACCCGAGGTTCGCGACGGCACCGAGGTGCCGAAGGGGCCACAGCGCAAGCTGATCCCGGTGTCGTCGACGCCGCTGCCCGAGTTCGATCTCCTCAATCTGCCCCGCCCGAAGTCGGCGGTGCCGTGGGCGTACGTGAAGATCGCCGAAGGATGCGACCGCTCGTGTGGGTTCTGTGCGATCCCGAGTTTCCGCGGGCCGCAGCGCAGCCGCGATGTGGCGTCGATCCTCACCGAGGTCGAACAGCTCGAAGCGCGTGAGATCGTGCTCGTCGCCCAGGACCTCGCGTCGTACGGCAAGGATCGCCCCGACGAACTCGGGGCCGGATCGATCGTGCCCCTGGTGAATGCCGTGGCCGGCGCCGTCGACCGGGTGCGATTGCTGTACCTGTACCCGAGCGACCTCACCGACGGACTGATCGACGCGATCTGCGACTCGGGGGTGCCGTACTTCGACCTCTCGCTGCAGCACGTCAGCAAGCCGCTGCTGCGCCGGATGCGCCGCTGGGGTGACGGCCAACGCTTCCTCGACCGCATCGCCGACATCCGCGAGCGCGAACCCGACGCCGCGTTCCGGAGCAACTTCATCGTCGGCTATCCGGGCGAGACCGAAGCCGACCACGACCAACTCCTCCACTTCGTCGAAGCGGCGCAGCTCGACTGGTGCGGGTTCTTCTCGTACAGCCGAGAAGACGGCACCTACGCCGCCGATCTCGACGGCGCCGTCGACCCGGGTCTGATGAGCGAGCGGCTCGCCGAGCTGCGCGAGCTGCAGGACGACATCACCGCCACCCGCCGAGATGCGCTGATCGGGCAGACCCTCAGCGTGCTCGTCGACACCGTCGGTGTGGGCCGGAGCCACCGAGAAGCCCCCGAGATCGACGGGGTCATCCACCTCGACGAGGCGCTCGCTCCGGGCTCGATCGTCGAGGTCGAGATCGTCGATGCGCTCGGTCCTGATCTGGTGGCGGCGGGTGTGAGCGTCGACGCGCTGGAGACGATCTGATGGTCGAGCCCGACAAGCTCGCCACCTGGGCGAATGCCATCACCGTCGGGCGACTGCTGCTGTCACCCCTGATGTTCTGGGTGATCCCGAACGACGAGTTCGGATCGTGGATCGCCTTCACGATGTGGATCGTCTTCAGCTCGACCGACTTCCTCGACGGGTACCTCGCTCGACGCCAGGGCACCACATCGGCCGGAGCGTTCCTCGACCCACTCGCCGACAAGGTCCTGATCCTCGGCGCGATGTTCACGCTCGTGAGCACCGGCGTCTTCTGGGTGGTGCCGGTGGTGATCATCACCGCTCGTGAGGTGGTCATCAGCGTGTACCGGGTGCTCGTCGGTGGCAAGGGCATCAGTGTCCCGGCGATCAAGCTGGCGAAGTACAAGACCGTCTGTCAGCAACTGGCGGTCGCCTTCGCGCTGTTGCCGCTCACGGCCGTCGACGCCACCTGGTTGTGGAACGGCTTCCTGTGGCTCGCCGTGGTGCTCGCGCTGGTGAGTGGCGCCCAGTACCTGCTGCGGGCCCGCCAGCTCGAAGCGGCCGCGGTGGCGGTGGCGGGCGATCCGGTCGGGCGAGCGACAACCGCCGAATGACACTGCGCTGCGACGTCCTCGCGGTCGGCACCGAGCTGCTGCTGGGCCAGATCATCGACTCGAATTCGGCCTGGATCGGCGGCGAACTCGCGGCGAACGGCATCGACTCACTGGTGCAGGTGAAGGTCGGCGACAACGTCGGACGGATCGAGACGCAGCTTCGGCGGCTGCTCGACTCGGCCGATGCGGTGATCATGTGTGGCGGCCTCGGTCCCACCCACGACGACCTCACGCGTGATGCGATCGCCGCAGTGATGGGCGTCGACCTCGTGACCGACGACGCGGTCGCCGAGGTGATTCGCGCCATGTTCGAGTCCCGGGGACGTCGGATGGCGGAGAACAATCTGCGCCAGGCGCAGGTCCCGGTCGGCGCCACGATCATCCCGCAGACCCGCGGTACGGCGCCGGGGTTGATCTGCCCGATCAGCGTGAACGGTGTCGACAAGGTCGTCTATGCAGTGCCAGGTGTGCCGCACGAGATGTACGACATGGTGCACCGGGCGATCCTGCCCGACCTGCGACGCCGCAGTGGTGACGACTCGGTGATCGCGAGCCGGGTGCTGCGCACCTGGGGCGAGAGCGAGAGCGGGCTGAACGAGCGCCTCGACCACGTGATCGAGCAGCTCGAGGGGCCGGACACGCCGACGCTCGCCTTTCTTGCCAGCGGGTGGGAAGGTCTCAAGGTGCGCCTCACGCACAAGGCACCGACGATCGACGAGTGCACCGCACAGCTCGATCACTGGGAGCGGGTCGTGCGTGACGAACTCGGCGACCTCGTGTTCGGTACCGACGGCGACACGATGGAGTCGGTGGTGCTCGACCTGTGTCGCCAGCGCGGGCTCACGCTGGCGACAGCGGAGTCGGTCACCGGTGGGCTCGTCGGCGCCCGGCTGACTGCGATCCCGGGGGCAAGCGACGTGTTCCGCGGGCGCGATCGTCAGCTACGCCACCGAGGTCAAGCAGACGTTGCTCGGCGTGGGGGAGGGGCCCGTCGTGAGCGAGGCGGCGGCTCGCCAAATGGCCCACGGCGTTCGAGAGCGACTCGGAGCCGACATCGGGCTGTCGCTCACCGGCGTCGCCGGCCCCGACGAGCAGGACGGCCAGCCGGTCGGAACGCTCTACATGGGCTTGGTCGGCCCCGGATTCGACGAGGTGCGCCACGCCCGCCTCCCCGGCCAACGTGAGCAGATGCGCCAGTTCTCGGTGATCACTGCCCTCGGCCTCCTGCGCACCGAACTGGCCGCCCGCTAGCGTTGCGCCAAAGCCCTCGTAGCTCAGTTGGATAGAGCAACGGCCTTCTAATCCGTAGCGCGCACGTTCGAATCGTGCCGAGGGCGCTGTAGCCTGGACTCCCGCTGCGTCGACCCGAGTCTGGCGCGGCCCCACCCCCGATCAGGCGAGGTTCTGCGTGAAGTTCAAGAAGGGCGAAACCGTCATCTATCCCCAGCACGGCGCATGTGTCGTGATGGGCACCAAGAAGATGGAGTTCTTCGGCGAGAAGCAGGACTATCTGATCCTCAAGACCGTCATCAACGAGATGACGCTCAAGGTGCCGATCTCGAGCACCGACGAAGTCGGCGTACGGCCTCCCGTGTCGGCCGACGAACTCGAAGACCTGGTGGCGGTGCTGGCCAAGCCGGACCCCCGCGTGCCCTCGAACTGGAGCCGTCGCTTCAAGAACCACCAGGAGAAGCTCAAGAGCGGCGACGTGTATCAGGTCGCCGAAGTCGTCCGCAACCTCGCCGCCCGCAACCGCGATGCGTCGCTGTCGGCCGCCGAGCGCACGATGTACGAGCGTGCCCGAGTCAACCTGATCTCCGAGATCTCTCCGGCGTTGAAGGTGTCGGCCGAAGAGGCCGAGGCCTACCTCGACGATGCGCTCGCCAAAGGCGTGCTCAAGGCACCGCCCGCCGAGGCCAAGAAGAAGAAGTGAGCTTCACGTACATCTGGTGTCAGACGCCAGGTGTACGTCACAGCGTGAAGCGCACGGTCACCGGAAGGTGGTCGGAGATCGCCGCCCACTGCTCGCTGCCGTCCGGCGCAGAGACCTCCACGTTGCTCGCGTGAGCTGGAAGCAACACGTGGTCGAGTGACTGCGTCGGAACATCGGATGGATTGCTCATCGGCGCGGGGACGTGTTCGACGCCGGGCAGATTCTCGATGACCGACGGCTCGCCGGCGTCGTTGAAATCGCCGGCGACGACGGCGGGCGGTTCGTCGCCGATGCTCGCGACCAGGTAGCGCACCCTGACCGCCTCGGCCCGCCGTGAATCTGCGTCGTCGTGCGGCGACAGGTGCAGGTTGTAGATCGTCAGCATCGACCGATCGGCCCGACCGACCAGACCCCACTGGGCGATACGGCGCCGCCAGCTTCGCATGGGCTGCTCGTCGGAGATCTCCGTGTGGCCGACGGCATCGAGCAGGTGCGGTGTCATGATCGCCATCCCCTCGGCGCGCCACCACATCGCCTTTGTGTACGGGTAGTGCTTGAGGGCCCACGAGAAGCGCATCTGCAGCATCGGAGCGAGTGACGTTGCCTGCCGCTTGCGAATCTCCTGGAGGACGACGACGTCGGGGGATGAATCCCGGATGGCGGCGGCGATGGCCTCGACGTCTGGCGCCGCCGACCCGTGGACGTTCCACGTGAGCACCGTCCAGTCCGAAGGGCCTGGAGATGCCGCATTCGAGTGTTCCAACGACATGTCGCCGAGTGTCGCACGTCGCCGTGCCAGACTCGGCGACCATGAGCAACGTCGCATTCCTCGGCCTCGGCGTGATGGGCGCCCCGATGGCACGCCATCTCGCGAAGGCCGGCCACCGAGTCGTGGTCTACAACCGCACGGCCTCGAAGGCGTTGGCCTGGGTGGCGCTCAACGGCAACCAGGCGGCACCGACGCCGGAGGAGGCGGCCGACGGCGCTGACCTCGTGTTGCTCTGCGTCGGCAACGACGACGACGTCCGCGAAGTCGTGCTCGGACCGAACGGTGCGCTCGCAGCGATGGCGCCCGGATCGATCCTGATCGACCACACCACGGCATCAGCCGGTGTCGCTCGCGAACTCGCGGCGGCGTGCGCCGAACGCGGCGTCGGCTTCGTCGATGCGCCCGTGTCGGGCGGCCAGGCGGGCGCAGAGAACGGCCAGCTCACGGTGATGTGCGGCTGCGACGACAACGAAGTGTTCGAGCGGGCCAAGGCGGCGATCGATGCCTACGCGAAGTCCTGCGTACAGCTCGGCCCTGCGGGTGCTGGCCAACTCACCAAGATGGTCAACCAGATCTGCATCGCCGGCCTGCTTCAGGGGCTCGCCGAGGGGGTGAACTTCGCCAAGCTCGCCGGGCTCGACGTCGACCAGGTCGTCGACGTGATCGGCAAGGGCGCGGCCCAGAGCTGGCAGATGGACAACAGAGCGCGCACGATGGCCGCGGACGAATTCGAGTTCGGGTTCGCCGTCGAGTGGATGCGCAAGGACCTCGGCATCGTGCTCGACGAAGCCGACCGCAACGGCGCACGGCTTCCCGTGACCGCGCTCGTCGACCAGTTCTACAAGGACGTCGTCGCCCGCGGCGGCGATCGCTGGGACACCAGCAGCCTCATCCGACTGCTGCAGTGAGGGCTTCGTAGCACGAGGCCCTGGCGCAGAATTCACGAACGCACTAGCATCGCTGCATCGACGAGGGGGTCAGCGATGACGACCATTTCAGCGAATGCGCAGGCGGTGCTCGGGTCCGACGCGGTGGCACACGTGTGGACCGAGAACCTCGATGGGACTCCGCAGGTGTCGGTGGTCTGGGTGATCGCCCAGGGTGACGAGATCCTCTTCGGAACCGATGCCCGCAGTCAAAAGGCGAAGAACCTCGCCCGCAACGACCGCATCATCCTGTCGATCGAGGACTGCGAGCGAAACGAGCGCGGCTACCAACGTCACCTGGTCATTCGCGGGTCGCGCTCGTATCGAGCATGGGCCGAACCCGGATCTGATGGACCGAATCGCGGCTGCGTACACCGGGCTGCAACGTCACCCGCTCGCGCTGCGCGATTCCGACACGAGCGTCGTCGTCCGTGTCGACGTGGAACGGATGAGCGGCGTCGGCCCGTGGATCGAGGACGCTGTCAGTCGGAACGGGTGAAGTGTTCCTGGGCGAACTCGTAGACGCCCTGGTCGTGCGAGAACTCGACGGTGTTGCCGTCTGGGTCGCGCACCATGCAGATGTAACCGATCGGGTAGGGCAGCTGTACGGGGGCAGTGGCGAGCCATCCGCCCTTTTCGGCGAGAGCAGCGATGTCGTCGATGTCGCTGCGTTCGGCGACCTCGAATCCGAGGTGGGCGAACGAGCCCAGCGGCGTCGGCTTCGCGTTCTCATCGGGTTCGTGCCCGGCGAAGAACTGAGCGAAAACCAGGATGAACGGCGTGTCGGGTGCATCCGGATGTCCGAGCCAGGCGCCGTAGCCGTGCGCGTCCTCACGCTTCACGAGCAACTGCAACGGTGTGTACGTCGTGTACCAGTCGATCATGGCGTCGATGTCGGTCACCGACAGCGCCAGATGGGTCCAGCGAGGAAGTCCTGCCACGTCCTCGAACCTACTCCGCGTCGGCGTTCCCCCATCAGTGCGGTGGGGCGCCCCTCGCCCTGCGATGAGCGAAGCGACCGTATGCGGTGGTCTGGCTCATCGGAACCGGCGCGATCGGGTCTGCGATGAGCGAAGCGACCGTATGCGGTGGTCTCGCTCATCGGAACCGACGCGATCGGGTCTGCGATGAGCGAAGCGACCGTATGCGGTGGTTTGGCTCATCGCTGGCCTGAGGCGACGTGGCGATCAACGAAGCGCGGTTGCAAGGGCGTCGACGATGCGGTCGACCTGAGCGTCGGTCGTGACGAACGGCGGGCAGAACGTGACGGTCTCGGTGCCGATCGCCCGAGTGACCACGCCCAGTTCCAGCATCCGATCGCGCACCGCCATCGCGTTCTGGTCGGGCCGCATCGCTGCGCCGAAGATCGCGACCTCGCCGCGCAGGTGGTCGAACGCGCCGTCGGCCTCCAACGATCGCAGGCCCGCCTCGAGCCGGGCGCCCATCGTCGTCACGGAATCGAGCAGCCCCTCGCGCTCGATGATGTCGATGTTGGCGAGCGCGGCCGCACACGCAGCCGGATGTCCTGAGTACGTGTAACCGTGACGCAGGATGAAGTCGGGGTCGGCTTCGAGCGCATCGCTGACCGCTCGACCCACGATCACGCCGCCGAGCGGCTGGTAGCCCGACGTGACCCCCTTGGCGAACGTGGTGAGATCCGGCGTGACGCCGTAGTGCTCGGCGGCGAACCACGTGCCCATGCGCCCGAATCCGGTGATCACCTCGTCGAAGATCAGCAGGGCCCCGTGCTGGTCGCACAGGCGCCGGGTTTCGGCGAGGTACCCGTCGACCGGCGGGAAGACACCGGCCGCGCCCTGGACGGGCTCGGTGATCACGGCAGCGAGCCGGTCGGACTGCTCGGCCATCAGGATCGACAGCGCCTCGATGTCGTCGCTCGGCACCTGGACCACGTCGGCGAGCAGCTCGCCGTAGCCCTCGCGGTTGAGTGCGATTCCCTGAGCGCTGGTGCCGCCGTAGTTGGTGCCGTGGTAGCCGCGGACGCGCGAGATGATCAGGCGCCGCTCTGGACGGCCGGCCAGGACATGGGTGAGCCGGGCAAGCTTCATCGCCGAGTCGACCGCCTCGGAGCCCGATCCGGCGAAGAAGATGCGAGCGTCGGGAATCGGCGTCAGCGAGGCGATCCGCTCGGCGAGCGCGTCCGCGGGCGCGTTCGTGAACGGGTCGAAGCACGAGTAGGCCTCGATCGTCGAGATCTGGGCGGCCACCGCATCGGCGATCCCGGTTCGGCCATGGCCGACCTGGCAGTACCAGAGGCTCGCCATGGCGTCGACGAGCTCGTTGCCGTCGGCATCCCACAGCAGCGCACCATCGCCCCGTGCGATGGTGATGAACCGCTCTCGGGTCGGTTTCGCGAACGGGTGGAGGAAAGCACCGGGCATGTCGGCATTCTGCCAGCCGACGACGGTCGAGCCGGTTCTCGACCGCCCCAGCACGCCCGGGCGTGTGGCAATGTCGCGCCATGTCGACACCGTTCGCAGACGCCGCAGCCCGAGTCCGCGCCGGAGGGGACCATCATGTCGAAGCAGCCGCGCTCGTTGCGCAGATGACCCTCGAGGAACGGCTCGGGTGTCTCGACGGCGACACGCCGTTCTGGCCCGGCCTGATCGACATGACCGCCGGCGGCTACTACCGCCACCCGTGGCCGGCAGCCCACGTCGAGCGACTCGGGATCCCCGGGATCGACTTCGCCGACGGGCCTCGCGGCTGCGTCATTGGAGATGCGACAGCCTTCCCGGTGAGCATGGCTCGCGGCGCGAGCTTCGACCCGGATCTCGAAGCCCGCATCGGTGACGCGATCGGCGCCGAACTGCGAGCAAGCGGCGCCACCTACACCGGTGCCGTGTGCATGAACCTGCTCCGTCACCCGGCGTGGGGGCGGGCCCAGGAGACCTACGGGGAGGACCCGCACCACGTGGGCGTGATGGCGTCGGCGTTCGTCGCCGGGCTGCAGCGCCACGTGATGGCGTGCATGAAGCACTTTGCGCTCAACTCGATGGAGAACGCGAGATTCACCGTCGATGTGACGGTCGGCGAGCGAGCGCTGCACGAGGTGTACCTCCCGCACTTCGAGCGAGTCGCTGCGAGCGGGGTGGCGTCGGTGATGAGCGCCTACAACTCGGTGAACGGCGAGTGGTGCGGCGACAACGCACATCTGCTCACCGAGATCCTGCGCGACGAATGGGGATGGGATGGCTTTGTCACCTCCGACTTCATCTTCGGACTCCGCGATCCGGCAGGGTCGGTGGTGGCGGGACTCGACATCGAGATGCCGTTCCGTCAGCAACGGGCGATGGCACTCACCGAGGCGTTGACGAACGGCACCCTTGCCGAGGCCGACGTCGATCAGGCGGTGCAACGGATCGTGGCCACACTCCTGCGTTTCTCGACGGTGTTCGAGCGGCAACCGCCGGTCGACGTGGTGGGCTGCGACGATCACCGTGCGCTCGCCCGCGAGGCCGCGGCCGTGTCGACGGTGTTGCTCCGCAACGAGCGTGCGCTGCTGCCGCTCGACGCTGCGGCGGTGGATCGGGTGGTGGTGCTCGGACGTTTGGCGGCCGTGAGGAATCTCGGCGACGGCGGGTCCAGCGACGTGCGGGCGTCGCATGTCGTGACCACGCTCGACGGGTTGCGCGCCCGGTTCGGTGCCGACCAGGTGGAGCACTCAGACGAGGACGCCTCGACCGCCGTCGGCGCCGACCTGGTCGTGGTGGTCGTCGGCTACACGAAGGCCGACGAAGGCGAGTGCATCGAAGCCGCCGGTGCCGACGCACTCGGACGGTCGATCTTCCCGCCGGTCGACCACCCGACGCTGGGTACAGGAGTGGCGTGGACGGCGCCGCCCGATCCGGTGCGACCACCTTCGGCACTGAGCGACGGGGGCGTCGATCGCATGGCACCCGGTGGAGATCGAACCTCGCTGCGGCTGTCGGAAGCCGACGAGTCGTTGATCGCCGCAGCGGCGGCCGTCAACGACAACGTGGTGGTCGTCGTCGTGGGCGGGTCGGCGGTCGTGATGCCGTGGGCCTCGACCGTGTCGGCGATCTTGATGACCTGGTACTCGGGGGTGGAGGGCGGATCGGCGTTGGCGGATGTCCTCGTCGGCGACGTCGAGCCGGCCGGTCGCCTCCCGTTCGTGGTGCCGACCGATCCTGCGCACCTGCCGTACTTCGATCGTGACGCAACCGAGATCACCTACGACCTGTTCCACGGACAGTGGATGCTCGACCGCGACGGCCACGCCGCTCACTTCCCATTCGGGTGGGGCCTCGGATGGGGGGCCGTTGATGTCGTCGGTGTCGAGTTGGTCGATCCGACCACCGTCGTCGTGTCGGTCCGGAATCCGGGCCAACGACCGCTCCGCCCGGTGCTGTTCGCTCACGCTGGAATCGAGGGCAGCGAATGGGAACGCCCGTATCGACGGCTCGTCGGATTCGTGCGAGCTGACGTCGAAGCCGGGGCGACCGTCGACGTGGAGATCGACGTCGATTGGTCGATGCTCGACGTGCGCGTCGACGGCGACTGGGTGACCGAGCTGGGCGACTACGTGATCGACGTCGGGCGATACGCAGGCGACCCCGAGGCTGCCACCGTCGGGGTGCACCGCTAGCCTCGGCGCCCATGCGCAAGCCCGATGTCACCATCCCTGAAGGCACTCCGCCGTCGACCCTCCTGATCGAGGACGAGACCGTCGGCGACGGCGACGAAGCGGTTACCGGCAAGGACGTCACGGTCCACTACGTCGGTGTGTCATGGTCGACGGGCGAACAGTTCGATGCGTCGTGGGATCGCATGGAACCGTTCCGGTTCGGCCTCGGTCGCCGCCAGGTGATCCAGGGCTGGGACGACGGCGTGCAGGGCATGAAGGTCGGCGGTCGCCGCAAGCTGACGATTCCGCCGCACATGGGCTACGGCGCTGCCGGTGCCGGCGGCGTGATCGCTCCGAACGAGACGCTCGTCTTCGTGGTCGACCTGCTCGCTGTCGGCTGATCTGCGCTCGTCGCCGATCCGGGGGAATCGACACCATGGAGCACGATCACACGCACGACCACTCACACGGCCATCAGCTGGCCTCGCCCGACGCCGGCGACGAGTCGTCGCCCAAGCGGCCGCCCAAGCAGGAGCAGGAGCAAGCGACCACCGACGTGACCGAAGTTGCCCCTGGCATCGTTCGGACGCAGCTGCCGATCAGCATGCCGGGCCTCGGGCACGTCAACTGCTATCTGCTCGAGGACGAGCGCGGCATCGCCGTCGTCGACCCCGGACTACCTGGCGATGACTCGTGGGATCATCTCGTCGATCGACTCACTCGGGCGGGATACACCGTCGACGATGTACACACCGTCGTGGTCACGCACTCGCACCCCGATCACTTCGGTGGTGCGATGCGCCTGCACCACGAGGCAGGTGCCGACGTCGTGACCCACGAGTCGTTCCGCACGTTGTTCGACCTGGCCGAGGCCGACGATCACGAGGATTCGGAACGACTGGACCTGAACTCTCCCGACGATCGTGTCGCTGCGATGGAACGTTGGATGGCCACGCCATCGCCGTGGGGCGGGCGCCGCAGCGGTCCCTCCCCGGAGTTCCTCGAACGGATCCGCAGCAGTGGCTCGTCTCCCGGTTCGGTCTTTGCGACGCCTCGCCCGACGAAGCCCCTCGTCGACGGCCAGACGATCACGCTCGCCCGTCGCGAGTGGGTGGCGATGCACACGCCGGGCCACACCTACGACCACCTGTGCCTGTACGACGCCGAGTTCGGCGTGGTGCTCACCGGCGATCACGTGTTGCCGTCGATCACGCCGCACATCAGCGGGTTGACGCCGAACAGCGATCCGCTGGCGCTCTTCTTCGACTCGCTGCGGCGGATGGCCGACATCGCTGACGTTTCGATTGCGCTGCCCGCGCACGGGCATCCGTTCACCGATCTCGGTGGGCGAGCCGAACACATCATCGAGCACCACGAGGAGCGCCTCGACATCATCCGTGACGCAAGCCACGACCTGCCCAACGGCACCGTCGAGGACTTCATGCGAGTGCTGTTCAAGCAACGGTCGTGGGGCGAGATGGCCGAGAGCGAGACCTACGCCCACCTCGAGCATCTCCGCGAGCTCGGCGAGATGTCGCGTCACGCCGACCACGGCTTCGCCCGCTACGCCCCGACCGCCTGACCTCGGTCCGGCGCGTTGGGTCTGCGATGAGCGAAACCGCCGTATCCGGTCGGTTCGCTCATCGTAGGGTGGGTTCGGTGCGTTGCGATGAGCGAAACCGCCGTATCCGGTCGGTTCGCTCATCGCGGGGGTTGGTCGCGGCCGTCTGAGTCGTCGGGAGGCGGGACGGTCGGGGAAGATGGCGGCGCCCCATTTCCGTCGAGTCGAGGTCAGATCACCGTGTCCATTGCCATCACCGAAGACCACCGCTCGCTCGCCGAAACGGTGAGCAGTTTCGCTGAGAAGCGCGATCTGCGCGGCGCAAACCGTGCATGCTCGAATCTGCGACCGAGACGCTGCCAACGTTCTGGAACGAGTTCGCGGAGTTGGGATGGCTCGGCCTGCACCTCCCCGAGGACGTCGGCGGGTCGGGTTACGGGATCGACGAGCTGGTGATCGTCGTGGAGGAACTCGGTCGGGCGGTTGCTCCGGGCCCGTTCGTGCCGACGGTGATTGCCAGCGCCGTGCTGGCAGCGACCGCGCCCAGCGAGTTGCAGCAGCGCCTGCTCCCCGGGTTCGCCGACGGATCGACGGTCGGGGCGGTCGCGCTCGGCGGTGCGGTCACGGTGGCCGATGGCGCGGCCACCGGCGATGTCGGCGTGGTGCTCGGCGCCGGCCTGGCATCGGTGATCCTCGTCCCGGTCGGCGACGATGTCGCGGTCGTCGAAGTCGGTGACGGTGTCGCCGTCGAGACGCCGGCGAACCTCGACCCGAGCCGGCGCAGTGCCCGCGTCACCCTCGACGGCGCCCGAGCGACCGTGATCCCCGGTGCTCGCCGGACGTTGGTCGACCTCGCCCGCGTGATCCTGTCGGCCGACGCGGTCGGCGTTGCTCGTGAGTGCACGTCGATGGGTGCGGCGTACTCCAAGGAACGCATTCAGTTCGGTCGGCCAATCGCCATGTACCAGGCGGTCAAGCATCACTGCGCCAACATGGCCGTGGCCACCGAACTCGCCACGAGTGCCACCTGGGACGCCGCTCGCGCCGCTGCGACCGGGGGCGACCAGCTCTCCTACGCAGCCGCCGTCGCTGCCACGCTGGCGGCTCCAGCCGCCGATCTGTGCGCCAACCTGAACACCCAGGTGCACGGCGGCATCGCCATCACGTGGGAACACGACGCCCACCTCTACATGCGCCGGGCGACCACGCTGCTGCACTACCTCGCCGCGGCCGAGGCGGCAACTGACTTGACCGACCTCGCCCGCCGTGGCGTGGTGCGTGACAAGGCGATCGAGCTGCCCCCAGAGGCGGAGGCGATCCGCGATGAAGTCAGGTCGTTCGCCCAGCGGGTCAAAGACCTCCCGGCAGGGGAGCAGCGCGCTCAGCTGATCGAGACGGGCTACGTGATGCCGCACTGGCCGAAGCCGTACGGTCGCGCTGCCGGCGCAGTCGAGCAGCTGGTGATCGAGCAGGAGTTCGCCGAGGCAGCACTCGCCCGCCCCGCCTACGGGATCACGGCGTGGAACATCCTCACGATCATCCAGTACGCAACGCAGGATCAGATCGATCGGTGGGTGCGTCCGGCACTCGAGCAGGAGGTCATCTGGTGCCAGCTCTTCAGCGAGCCCGACGCCGGCTCCGACGCTGCCGGCGTGAAGACCAAGGCCACCCGGGTCGACGGCGGTTGGCTGGTCAACGGTCAGAAGGTGTGGACCAGTGGCGCCCACGTCGCCGGGATGGGCTTTGCCACCGTGCGCACCAACCCCGACGTGCCCAAGCACGACGGCATCACGATGATGGCGATCGACATGCATGCCGACGGTGTCGAGGTTCGCCCGCTGAAGCAGACATCGGGTGCGTCGGACTTCAACGAGGTCTTCTTCAACGACGTGTTCGTGCCCGACGACGACGTGGTCGGCCCGGTCGACGGCGGTTGGACCGTTGCCCGGGCGACGCTCGGCAACGAGAGCGTCAGCATCGGTGGGGGCAGCGGCGGCATGTCGATGCCGGGTGCCGCGCTGATCGCACCGTTCGACGCGCATCCTGAGCGGCTCGCAGGGGGAGCGCCCCGCATCGGTCGCTACATCGCCGAGCACCAGTCGATGGGATTGCTCAACCTGCGCAGCGCCAATCGCGCGGTTGCCGGCGGTGAGCCCGGACCCGAGGGAGCGATGACCAAACTCGTGCTGTCGGAGATCGGCCACGAAGCGGCGGCGATCATGACCGAGCTGAACGGCCCCGACTCGCTCTTCATGGACGGCCCGGGCGGGCTGAGCAACCTGCTCGTGCTGATGCATCGAGGCATGTCGATTGCCGGCGGAACTTCGGAGATCAAACGCAACCAGATCGGCGAACGCATCCTCGGTCTGCCACGCGACCCGTTGTTGAAGTAGTTCGGCATTCCGTTTCCTGCGGGCCTGCGGGCGTACGCTGACGGTCACTATGACTGTTGTGAAAGGCGTACGGGCTGATGGCGTCAACTGAAACTGGAGTGCTGAGGCCGGCAAGTCAACGCCCGTCATGGGGCCAACTGGTCAGGCGAACCGTCGCCACGGTGCTGGTCGTCACGATCGCTCTGATCCTGACGGCGTGGGTGCTTCCTGGATTCGCGATCGACACCTTCGGACACGCCCTGCTGGCGGGCGCCGTGGTCGGTCTCATCGATGCGCTCGTCTGGCCGGCGTTCGCCTTCCTGCTGGTGCCGCTGTCCGTCTACACGCTCGGCCTGGCGAACCTGGCCGTGAATGCCCTGGTCACGTGGGCCGTGCTCGACCAGATTCCCGGTGTGCGTCTCGACGGGTTCTGGACGGCACTCCTCGTCGCCGTGATCACCACCACGGTGGCAACGTTGCTGAGCAGCGCACTCGCGCTCGACGACGACAGCTGGTACGACCAGCGCATCGCGCGTCGGCGTCGCCGGGGCCGCGGCACCACGATCTCCGATGTTCCCGGCGTCGTGTTCGTTCAGGTCGACGGCCTGTCCGAGCATGCCCTGCGGTTCGCGCTCGAATCGGGCGACGCTCCGACGTTGCATCGCTGGCTGCATGATGGAAGCCACCGCAGGGTCGGCTGGCAGACCGAATGGTCGTCGCAGACCGGCGTCAGCCAGTGCGGAATCCTGCACGGTTCAACCGTCGACATGCCTGCGTTCCGGTGGGTGGAGAAGTCGACCGGCGTGACGATGGTGTCGAACCACCCGAAATCGGCCCTGGAGATCGAACGTCGCCACAGCGACGGCAACGGGCTGCTCGCCAAGAACGGGTCGAGCTACTCCAACCTGTTCACCGGCGACGCCGAGCGCTCGGTCCTCACGATGAGCGTCGCCGGGCGGCGCAAGGAGAACAAGCTCGGGGCCGGGTACGCGCAGTACTTCTCCCGGCCGTCGAACGCCATCCGCACGCTGAACTCGACGATTGCGGAGCTGTACCGCGAGCGGCGCGCCGCTCGCGACCAGATCCGCCGCGGCGTCCAGCCGCGGGTGAGCCGGAACTGGACCTACGCCCTCCTGCGGTCCTTCACCACGATCATCAGCCGCGACGTGTGCGTCAACGGCGTGCTCAACGACATGGCCGAAGGCCGCGACGCGATCTACATCGACTTCCTCGGCTACGACGAAGTGTCGCATCACTCGGGGCCGTTGCGAGAGGACACCTTGCGCGTCCTGCGCGACATCGACCGCCAGATTGCCCGATTCGAGCGTGCGGTGGCGTTCGCTCCGCGGCCGTATCGCATCGTGGTGCTGTCCGATCATGGCCAGACGCAAGGGGCCACGTTCGAGGAGCGGTATGGCGAGTCGCTCGCCGCGGTCGTCGGACGGTTGTGCGGCGCCGTGGTCGATGTCGACGACGATTCCGAGGCCGGCCGCACCGAGTCGTCGGCGTGGTTGCGCAGCGCCCGTGACGACGACCATGAACTGGAGCGCTCCGAGACCGAGCCGATGGTCCTGGCGTCCGGCAATCTCGGACTGGTGTACTTGCCGGAGGGCGACCGCCGGCTGTCGTTGGAAGAGATCGACGGTCTCTATCCGGAGCTGGTGGCTGGGCTGGTCGCGCATCCTGGTGTGGGATTCGTGCTCGTCCACACCGCTGCGGTGGGCCCCGTCGTCATCTCGCCGACCGGTCGCCGGGTTATCGACACCGGCGAGGTCGAGGGCGATGACCCGCTCGAGCCGTTCGGCCCGGGCGCTGTCGCGATGGTTGGCCGGGCGGCTGCCTACTCGACGGCCGGCGACGTCATGGTCAACAGCATGTACGACGCCGAGCGCGACGAGGTCGCGGCGTTCGAGCACCAGGTGAGTTCGCATGGCGGGCTCGGCGGCCCGCAGACCCGACCGTTCGTCATCTACCCGGCCGACGTCTCCGACCCGGCGGCGCCCATCGAGGGCCCGGCAGCGCTCCATCGCGTGCTCAAGGGATGGTTGCGGGAGCTGGGCCAGCCCGTCGAGGTTCCTGCGTGACGTCGATCGGTCCGACCGTCGGCAGCTGGGAGATCGCCCACGACGTTTCCCAGTGGATCGAGATCGCGGCGGTGACCGTCATTGCGATCACGGTCCTCGTTGCGATCGTGGTCATGGTCAGGTGTGCAGTCGCGGGAGGCGACGCGGCGAAATCGCTCTGGGTCTTCAAACAGGCGTTCTCGCGGGGGGTGTTGTTGGGCCTCGACCTCTTGATTGCCGCTGACATCATCCGCACGGTGACGCTCGAGCCGACGCTCGAGAACGTGGCGGCGCTCGGACTCCTGGTCGTCGTGCGAACGTTCCTCTCGTGGGCGCTCGTGCTCGAAGCCGAGGGGCGATGGCCCTGGCAACGCCCGAGTCAGCTCGCTGCGGCGCCTGAGTAGGGCGCCCCGAGCCCCGCAAACGCACGCAGTCCTACTGGCGTCGCCAGCGGGCGCCGAGCAGGCTCGGCAGATGCTGTTGGCCCTGCTCGTCGGTCGATGTGGCGATCGTGTGGGTTGTCGCTCCCGCTTCGATCACGCGTTCGAGGCACCACCCCGCAGCAGCGGCGGACGTGAGGAGCTCGCCCAGCGGCCGGTGGTGCAGCTCCACCGTGCGGTGTCCGGCCGGCTGAACGAGTACGCCCCGCTCGAGGTAACGACCCCAGCGCCACAACACCTGAGCGGCGTCGTCGACGAGTGGCTCGGAGCCCGGTGCGGTGACGACCGGATGGTTCATCACGACGACGAGAATGCCGTCGGGGCGGACAGCGGAGGCGACCTGCTCGAAGAACTCGCGGTCGTCGGCGATCAGGTCGAGCAGACCGACGGCGACCACCTGGTCGATCGAGCCGGGCCGCACCCACGACAGGGCAGGCAGCCGGCATCGGACCACCGGGGCATGCTTGGCCGCGGCGACGAGGAGCTGGTGCGACAGGTCGACGCCGATCGCATGGTCGCCCAGCAGGGGAAGTGCCTGGCCGTCACCGCAACCGAGGTCGAGGGTTCGTCCGCCGGTTGGTTCGATGAGCGCCTGGACGACGTCGAGCATCTCGTCGGAATCGGCGGCACCGTCCTCGGTCGCGGAGACCCACCACTCGGCGATGTCGTCCCAGTCGTCGCTCACTGCGCCTCGAGCGCAGCCTTCAGGTTGGCCATCGTCGTCTCACATGCACGTTGCAGGTTGTCGCGTCGACCCTCGATGGTGCCGGGGTAGAGCTCAGGGTGCTCCAGCAGCGGAGCGTGGAACGACTCGGTCACCACACAACCATCGCCGTCCGGCTCGATCAGATAGCTCCACACCGTCGCGTACTCGAAGTCGGGTGGCACCTCGTAGGAGAACAATCGCCCCGGCGCCAACTCGGTGACGACGCAATCGGCGTGCCATTCGTAGTCGCGTGCCCGGTTGTGCCCGCGGAATTTGGCGCCGACCTCGATGCGTTTCGACGGTTCGAGGAACTCGCAGCGCACGTTCTCGGGGCTGAGTTCTGGCAGCTTCGTCAGATCGGTGAGGAGGGCGAAGGCGTCCTCGGCGGAGGCATCGATTCGTACCGTTGCTGATCCTCGTGTCGGTGATGCGTTCACTCGCGTCCTTCCTGGTTGCGTGTCGGGCAGCGTAGATCGATGGATCGAGCAGCGCCTCGCTCGGTCGACGATCCGATCGCCGTGCATACTGGACCCATGGATGACAGCGACGTCGAAGAAGGCCATGTGTTCCGCCATCACGACGAAGTCGAGACCGCAGCGCCCGAAGAGGTCGATGCGTACGACCTCGACGACGACGGCAAGATCTCGCTCGCCGAGATGGGGCGGGCGAAGATCGGGATCGTCGATGCACGTCTCGAACAGATCGCCGAACACGACGGGCTCACCGGCAAGCTTGCCGAAGCGGCCCACAAGGTGCTCGACGCCATCGACAACGACGAGACCTGAGCAACGACGACCCAACCCGTCGAATGTGCTCGCAGGATCGAGCAGACTCTGGCGGTGATCGACGACATCTCGAGAGGCGTGCTGCGCACATGGGCGCGAGACGCAGCGGCCTTCGCCGACGTCCTTGCCGATCAGGATCCGTCGTGGGGGTCGGAATCCTTCCCGCTGGCTGGTGGTCGAGTCGTGTTGTGCGGGGCGGGAATGTAGGAACGCGCGATCGCCGCCGGGCTCGACGGCGCATTGAGCGAGGGTGACTGGCGGACGTTCGAGGAACGGTGCGATGCGGTCGGGGTGTGCCTGCGTTCGAAGCGAGCCCGGCGACCGCCGCGGCGGTGCGGGTGAGTTGGCGGCGCGAGGCTAGAAATCGATCGTCGCGGGCGGTCTGTCTGGGGCTGGAGTGTCGATCGTGGGAAGGGGGGATCGAGCGGCGAGCGGCGGTCTGCTTCCGCTCTGGCAGGCGACCTCGGCGGCCGGTTGGGGCCATGAGACGGCTGCGGCGAGGAAGGCCAGCGATGCGTTCGCTCGGGCCGCCGCGGTCGTCGACGGTGACAACCTGGTTGTGGTGCGCGACTCGCGCGATGGGCGTCCGGTCGGATGCGCGAGCATGACCGTCAACGATCGAATCGCGACGCTTGGCGGAATGTCCACACTCCCGGCCGAGCGCCGACGCGGGGTTCAAGCGGCGCTCATCGTCCACCGGTTGCGGATGGCCGCCGCGCTCGGCTGCGAACTGGCCACCAGCTCAGCGGAGCCGGACAGCAACTCGGAGCGGAACCTCGTCCGCCATGGCTTCGAGCGGCGGTTCCTTGTCGAGACCTACGTCCGCCGGCCAACCGCAACAGCGATCGGGTAGCCGTCGTTCCCGAACTCGCCGAGGCCGCGCTGGCGTCCCCTGACTCGGGCCAGAAGCAACCCGGTGCCGGCGTTACGGTGATGCGATGGAGCTCACTGCTGAAGAACTTCGTGCGCTCGGCTGCCTGATCGAGAAGCAGGCGACAACGCCTGAGCACTATCCGCTCTCGACGAATGCGCTCGTCGCTGCGTGCAACCAGAAGTCGAACCGCGAGCCGGTGACCGACTACAGCGAGCAGACCGTGATGGACGCGATGCTGCTCCTGCGTCAGAAGGGCTTGGCGCGGATGAACAGCAGCGGCCGCGCCGACAAGCACCGACACATTCTCGATGATGCCGTCGGACTCGACCGCGACCAGTTGGCACTGCTGGCAGTGATGATGTTGAGAGGTCCGCAGTCGGCCGGCGAGTTGAGGACGCGAACCGAGCGGTACTCGACATCGCAGGGCACGGGTTTCGAGTCGATCGACGACATCGAGGCCGTGCTGGAACGGCTCGCCGAGGGCGCCGATCCGTTCGCCTCGAACATCGGGCGAGCCTCGGGTCAGAGCCAGGATCGCTGGGCTCACCTGCTCGGTGAGGTCGTGCCCGATGTCCACGATGCGACACCGGGCCGCATCGATCGACCCGCCGACCTCGGCCCATCACTGGCACAACGCGTGGCGGACCTGGAGGCGCGGCTGGCGAGGCTGGAACGAGAACTCGGCGTGTCGACGACTCCGTCGTCGCCCGAAGGCGTCGGGGACCCGTCGGGCTGAAGTGCCTTCCGGGCCGGACGGCGCTGTTACGAGCGTCCGAGGATCTTGCGCATGAGCCGATCGATGAGCAGCGGCTTGTCAGTCTTCTCGCCATCCTCGAGGTGTTTGTCGCAGTAGAACTGATACGGCGGTCGAGGTTCTCCGCAGGTGTAGCAGCGGTACGACTGCTTCAGCGGGTTGGGGTTTCCCATGTGGCCACCGAACACGGTTTCCACAGTACCCCACGTTCCGAATCGGGCAACGATGTCGATCCGGCCGGAGCGGCTGCGTTCTGGGCGGACTCAGGAATGACGGGGTGGTCGGTGGCCCCAGAAGCTGGGCTTCGTGAGTTGGGTGACGGTCCAGGTGGCGTCGTCGACGCGGCGCCCACCACATCCGATCTCGACGTCGAAGCCGGACGGGGACACGGCTGTAGAACGAGACCATGTGGTCGTTGGTGTGCTTGCCGAGCCCGGCGGAGATCTGCGTGTCGGTCGCCTCGTGCCGGTCGAGGGTGTAGCCGACGTCGTCGAGGGTGTTCATCTCGAGCATGAAGTGATAGAGCGCGGCCTCGTCGGCGGGAACGAGCGCGAGGCTGTGGTGGCGGGGGTTGCAGTGGAGGAACACCACGTCGTGCTCTGCGCCGTCGGGCCGCCAGTAGTCCGAGACCCGGAAGCCGAGCACGTTCGTGTAGAAGTGCGTGCTGCCTGCGATGTCGGGTGTGCCGAGCACGATGTGGCCCAGGCCCTGGTCGTCGGTGGTGAACCCGCTGACTCCGGTCGGCGAGACGGATGGTTCGTGGTCGTGGACGACGCCGTGGAAGAACTCGATGGTGAACCCGCCGGGGTCCGTCGTGGAGATCAGTTCCCGGACCCGACGCTGGTCGCATTCGGCTGCCGACCCTCGATCGATCGTGAAGCCGGCCGACTCGAGTTCGGCGGCGCAGACCTCGAGCGCGTCGGCATGGGGCAGTTCCCAGCCGGCGAATGCCAGTCCCTCGGTGGTCTCGGTCGGTCGTACCGCCGCCCGGAACGGTCGGTCGTCGATCTTCATGCCGAACCCGTCTCCATGGGCGATCACTCTTGTTCCCAGCAGCTCGGCGTATCCCCGCCAGGCACCGATGTCGGCGACGTCGATCCCGATGTATCCCAACCCTCGAACGTCCATGCTTCCCCCGATGCGGTACTGCGACTCGGGGCGGCGCTCCGAGTAGTTCCGGCAACGGTAGACGTCGCGTGCCACCATGTTCCGATGATCCGGCGTCGAGACAGGGATGGTGCCCGTTGGTGATCACGTTCGAACCCGCTGACGCCGGCCGCGATCGGTCGGTGCTGACCGAGCTCAACATCGCCTACCTCGACTGGCTGGATGCGAACATCCAACACACCTTCGGGCTCGACCTTCCGGCGCTGCTGGGCCAGCCGATCGCCGAGTACGTGGCGGCCACGCTCGACAAGCTGTGCGCATCGGAGCCACCCGAGGGTGTGTTCTACGTCGTTCGTCGCGACGGAACGGTCGTCGGCATGGGCGGCGTGCGGCGCACCAACGATGGGGCATCGGAGATGAAGCGGGTGTTCGTGCGGCCGGACCAGCGCGGGGGTGGGCTGGGTGCGACCATCGTGCGACGTCTGGTCGCCGACGCGATGTCGTTCGGGTATTCGAGCATGCGGCTCGACTCCGGCCCGTTCATGACGTCGGCACACCGGCTCTACGAAGCCGAAGGCTTCCAGGACCGACCCATCTACGACGGTGCCGAAGTGCCGAGCGAGCTGCATCACAACTGGCGGTTCATGGAGCGCAGCCTGCGATGACCCACGGCCCCGCCGTGATCGAACCCCCGGCGCGTGCCCGGACGCGTGCATGGGCTGCGCCGTCGGCGGGTACACCCTCGTGGTCCTTGCCGTCAGCCCAGGAGGTCGCCCATGTCGTTCTTGCACCGCTTCGTCGATCGCATCGAGCGAACTGAGCTTCTCGACCGAGTGGCCGAGAAGCTCGCAACGGTGTCTCAGCCGCTCGCCACCCGACCGTTCGTGCGCGATGCGCTGACCGGGCGGTGGCTCGGCCACAGCGTGCACCCGGCGCTCGTCGCGGTACCGATCGGTTGTTGGACGGGAGCGTTGATCCTCGATGCGACGGCGCCCGGCTCTGCTGCAGCACGGCGGTTGGTCGGCGTCGGCGTCCTGAGCGCGCTGCCTGCCGCGTCGACGGGGGCGGCAGACTGGCTCGACACAGCGGGAGCCGAACGCCGCGTGGGGACGGCACATGCGCTGGCCAATGACGTCGCCGTCACCGCTTTCGCGCTGTCGTGGTTCGCCCGTCGTCGAGGTGCGACGTGGCTCGGTGTCGGTCTGTCGGGGATCGGTCTCGGTGCCGTCGCGGTCGCAGGGCACCTGGGCGGCCACCTCGCCTACCGCGCGGGGTTGGCGTCAACACCACCGCGTTCCAGTCCGGACCGACGCTGTGGCAGGCCGTCGTCGGTTCCGTCGATCTCGAACTCGGTCAGCCCGCACAGGTCGACGTGGAAGGCATGGAGCTGCTTGCGCTGCGCGGGGACGACGGCGTCCACGTCTTGGAGGACCGCTGCACCCACCGCGGGGCCCCGCTCAGCGACGGAACGGTCGTCGACGGGTGCATCGAGTGCCCGTGGCACGGCAGTCGCTTCGACGTGATCGACGGCGGCGTACGGCGGGGCCCGGCATCGGTACCGCAGCCGGTCTACGAGACCCGTCTCGTCGATGGCGAGGTGGAGATCCGTCGGAACGAACTCGGCTCGCTGCGTGCGAATCCGGTCGGAGCGTCACGCGGCCGACCGGGCTGAGCGACGCTCCCGAGGACACAACGTCTTCGATCCGCGCTGGGTCCTTGCGGGCGGCGGGCGCAGCGCCGTCGTCATTCGCGTCAGCCGGACGAGGGCCTGGCCCTCACCATCGCAGCAGTGCCGCGAGAGGACCGTCCATGGTGGCGAGTCGGGGCACAACGACGATGTCAGCATCGCTTCGCAGCGCCTCCGCGATCGCGAGATCGACGACACGGGTTCCGCTCGGGGCATCGGGGCGTGCAGAATTCGTTCTCATCGGCTCATCGACGTCATCGTCGTGGACCAGGAGCGTCTCGACTCGTGCCTGCGCGAGCATGTCGAGGACTTGGTCAGCGTTCGTTACCGCTCGCCCCGTACTCAGCTCCTCCCGCAAGCGCTCGGCGAGAGTCGTGACGTGGCGGGCGACGTGATCGGCCACGAGACGGACCGTCTCGTCGGCGATGGCCTCGGGCGAGCCCGACTCGAGTGCGGTGACCGGGAGGTGACGCTCCAGAAGCGCATCGACTACCAGCGACTGGGCTCGAACCTCGCCAGCGACCATGATGAGCTCGATGCGTAGACGCTCGGCGATGTCTGCTGCGGCACTCGCAACGGACTCCGCATTCTCGTTCCACGTGTTCTCGGCACGTTGCTGGAATCGCCGTTGCGACCATCCGCCCGGATGTCCACGATGGATGTGCAGCCGGTCACCGTCAACGGTTCGAGTGCTGAGCACCGTGCCTCCGTCGAAGGCGGTGATGTCCGCGCCTGCACGATCGGCCTCGATCACCATGTGCGGAACCGCCCGCTGTCGGGACTCGATGATGATGGCGAGGCGGGGAAGGGGCTCCTGATCGACGGTCGTTCGCCGCACTGGCTCCTCGAGGACTTCGATCAGTGTCGGACCGCCAATTGGCCGCACGGCCACGGCTGCCGCTCCCTGTGGATGCTCGATGCGGTCGAGGTCGTGCTCGAACGCGACGAGATCAGATTCGGGCCAGTCGCTGCTCACTTCACCGATGGCCGAGCGCAGACGCACGTCGAGTCGATGGGCGGCGTCGTGGACGGCACTCGTCATGGGATACGAGATCGTCAAGAACGGGCCCTGTCGTCCCACCACTTCACGCAAGTCGGGGTGATGGAGCGCGGCACCCATCAGTGTTGAAGAGCCGTGACCGACTCTGGCCTCTCCGCGGAGTGCGCTGCGTATTCGGGACGAGCGACTCGCGTCTCTTCGATCTCCGATTCAAGGTGCCCCTCTTGCTCCGGTGGCTGATCCGACTCCTGTCGGTCTGCACGGCGCTTGAACCACACGATCATGGCGACGATCAACCCTGCGGCTGCGATCGAACTCAGGCCGATCCAGATGCGTCGGGTTGTCATCCGGCGCCTCTTCGTCGATGCGCTGCCGGCAACACCACCGACAAGCGGTGCGGTGAGGTCGACGACGCGATCGAGGTCGAGCGAATGGAACGCGTCGACCGCTCCGTCGGACAGATCGGTGACGATGGCGCCGGCTGCAGCACCTGTGTCGCGAGCGACGGAACGAATCTGATCAAGAATCGGTGCGGTCATGAAGCCTCCTCAGTCGCTCACAGCGGTACCCCCATCGAGGG
>CAVUJG010000024.1:0-25921 GCA_963741755.1 Ilumatobacteraceae bacterium
ATCGGTGGGCGCAGAGGGACTCGAACCCCCGACATCTTCCTTGTAAGGGAAGCGCTCTAGCCAACTGAGCTATGCGCCCGAAGACGCAGAGGCTATCCCTCGGACCGGCCCGACACGGTCACTCGCTCGCAGGGCGAAGGCCTCTACCCGGAACATAACGAGAAGCCGAGGCTGAACACATGGAGGGCTTCGCGCACCGCGACTTCGCGTCAGTCGAGGAGGCCTTTGCCGGCCAACTCGAACGGACGGATGGGGGCGCCGCCGTGACCATCTTCCACCGCGGCGAGCCGGTGGTCGACCTGTGGGGCGGCCTGCGGACACCCGAGGGCGACCCATGGGAATCCGACACGCTCGCTATGTGCTTCAGCACGACCAAGGGCGTCGCGTCGGCAGCGCTGCATCTCCAGGCGGAAGCCGGACTGGTGGACTACGACGAGCGCGTGGCCACCTACTGGCCGGAGTTCGCCCAGAACGGCAAGGAGAACATCACCGTCCGCCATGTGCTCAGCCACTCCGCAGGACTTCACCGGCTCCGCAGCGTCATCGACAGTGCGCACCACATGCTCGACTGGGAACACATGGTCACGGCGATCGCAGCGGAACCGCCGGCCTACGAACCCGGCACCCAGTGCGGCTACCACGCGTTGACCTACGGATGGTTGGTCGGCGAGATCGTGCGGCGAGTCACGGGCTTGCCGCTGGCCGACGTGATCACCCGGGACGTCGACGAACCACTCGGGCTGAACGGGCTGTACCTCGGATGTCCCCCGGACCAACGCCATCGAGTGGCGGCGCTCGCTCCGATGCGGGTCTTCGGACCACGAGTCCCGCGGGTGCTCCACCGCATCAGGCGGGGCGTCACGGACCAGTTCGGCAAGGCGCTGAGCCTCACCGGATCGCCGGTCAACACGCGCAGGATGATCAACGCGCTGTTCCCACGCGGGATGGAAGACGTGATGGCAGGACCCGAGGTGATGGACGCCTCGATCCCGGCTGCGAACGGGTTCTTCACCGCCCGGGCGCTGGCCACGATGTATGCGGTGTACGCCGGCGGCGGCGCCTTGGGCGACGTGCGTCTGTTCTCGCCCGACAGGGTGCGCCAGATCGGCGAGGAACAGAACAACCGCCGCGACCTCGTACTCGTCATGCCGATGCGCTGGCGGCTCGGCTATCACCGAGTGCTCGGGAACTACGACGCGGCTCCCAATGGTTTCGGCCACTTCGGACTCGGCGGGTCAGGAGCGTGGGCCGACCCGACTCGTGACCTCGCCGTCGCCATGGTGTGCAACAGAGGAACGGGAACCCCGGTCGGCGACATCCGCTTGATGCGACTCAGCAAGGTCGCGATCGAGGCGGCCGATCGCGTTGCCCAACGACGTCAGACTCCGATCGACAAACGCACCAGTTCTGCGTGACCTTCAGCGACACGATCGACGAGGTCGTGGAGGTCCGCCATGGCGTCCCAATCCGAGTTGAACCCCCAGCACAAGCTGTCGTCGTAGCTCATCACGGCGATCCCCAGCGCCTGGTTGCCGATCAGCGGGAGCACCGGATACATGTCGAGTTGCCGGGCGCCGAGCATGTAGAGCGGAACCCGGGGCCCAGGGATGTTGCTCACCGCGAGGTTCGCCGCAGTTCCTTGCGATCCACGCCGCACCACCGGACCGACGAGTAGTGGCGGGAGGAGTTCGATCAACGAGCTCATCGCGTCGACGATCGACGGTTCGCTCGATCCTTTCAGCTGCCTCGTGACGTCGATGATGCGCTCGAGACGCAACCACGGATCGGCCTCGTCGATCGGCAGTGGAACGATCAGATTCGACACCCGGTTGCCCAGGGCTCCTTTCTCCGATTCGCTCCGGTTGCTCACCGGCACGATCGCTCGGAGTTCCAGGTCGTCGACGGCAACGCCGCGCGCCGCGAGGAAGCCGCGGAGCGCACCCGTGGTCACTGCGAGCGCGACATCGTTGACCTTGCCTCCCGCCCGCGCGGCAACGTCGTGCACCTCCTCGAACGGCATCTGCAGCCAGTCGAAGCGACGATGCGGACCGATCGGCACATTCAACGGCGTCGTGGTGCCGCCAACGGACGTCTCTGCGAACTCGCGGAGCGCGCTCACCGATGGGAGCGGACCTACCGAACCGGTCCCTGAACGACGGAGCTGCGAGGCAAGGAGTTCGACCGGTCTGATCGTTCGACGCCTGAGCTCGTCGACGATGAGCTGCGCGTCACCCGGTGATGGCCGTGGCCTCCAGTCCGGCGGCGGGTCTGGTCGATAGTCGGGGTCGGGACCGGCGAGCGTCCCGATGATCGCAAGGCCACCGATGCCGTCGGCCACACAGTGATGGATCTTGGAGACCAACGCAAAGCGTCCGCCCTCGATCCCGTCGACGAACCAGTGCTCCCACAGCGGCTTGCCGCGATCGAGTTCCTGGGACATGATGCGGCCGGCCAGGCGTTTGAGCTGGCGCAGATCACCGGGCGGCGGGAGCGCCGTGTGGCGCAGGTGGTAGTGCAGGTTGAAGCTGGCGTCGTCGACCCAGACCGGTTGACCGAATCCCTTCACCCATGCCAGCTTCTGGCGCAGCCGGGGAACCAGATGGAGCTGTGCGTCGACGAACGCCTCGATCCGCTCGAAGTCGATCCCGCCGTTCGCCAAGCGCAGCGGTCCGGCGTCGAAGAGCGAGACCACCCCGACGTGCATGTGGGCACGACCGTCCTCCATGGCGAGGAAGCTGAGATCCTGGCCGGAGAGTCGCTCGTGGTAGGTCTCGGTCACGGTGAGTGCCTCCTGTCGCCAGACGCTACACACGGCGACGACGCGCGGTCCCACGCTCGCGTCGCCCGCCGAGCGCAACACGCGCAAGGATCGCACGATGACCGCTACGAGCACTCGAGTGACACTCGCCCATCGACCTGTCGGCGAGGCGACGCCCGACTGCTTTGCGCTGGAAGTCGACCAACTCGACGAACTTGTCGAGGGCAAGGTGCGGGTGGCCGTCGAGTACGTCTCGGTCGACGCCGGCACCCGAACGATGCTGCGCGGCGAGGGCTTCCATCGTCAGGTGGGCATCGGCGAGACGATCCTCGCCGGCGGCGTCGGACGCATCGTCGAGTCGACGGTTGCGGGATGGGACGTCGGCCAAGCCGTGGTCGGGGGCCTCGGGGTCCAGACGATCGCCACCTTGCGACCCGAACACCTGTCCAAGATCGACGACTCGATCGGCCCGCTGAGCCACCACCTCGGCGCGCTCGGTCCCTCGACGGGTGTGACGGCTTGGATCGGCGTCCGCTGCGTCGCCAAACCCAAACCGGGCGACATCTTCGTCGTGTCTGCTGCGGCCGGTGCCGTGGGGTCGATCGCTGGACAGATCGCCAAGCGTGACGGTGCGCATGTCATCGGCATCGCTGGAGGCCCGACCAAGGTCGAGTACCTCACGTCGGAGCTGGGCTTCGATGCCGCGATCGACTACAAGAACGACGACGTCACTGCGCGACTCCGCGAGTTGGCCCCGGACGGCGTCAACGTGTTCTTCGACAACGTCGGAGGTCCGATCCTCGACGCCGTCCTCGACAACCTGGCGATGCGCGCCAAGGTGGTCATCTGCGGTGCGATCTCGCAGTACGACGACATGGACAACGTGACCGGCCCGTCGATGTATCTGCGCCTGGCCGAACGCCAGTCATCGATGGAGGGGTTCGCCTTCTTCCACTTCCCCGAGAGCATCGCACCGGCCGTCGAGGAACTCGCCGCCTGGCTCGCCGACGGATCACTCCGATGCGCTGAAGAGATCCTCGATGGCATCGAGCGATACCCCGAGGCATTGCAGTTCATGTTCAACGGCGGCAACATCGGCAAGCTGCTCGTCAAGATCTCCTGACCGGCCGCACGCTCACCCGACCGTCGATGAGATGAAGCACCCGATCGGCCCGCGCCAGGACCCGATCGTCGTGTGTCGCAACGAGCAACGCACCGCCTTGTGCGGTCGTCGCAGCCAACACGTCCATCACCTGGTCGGCGTGGCGTTCGTCCTGGTGCGCCGTCGGCTCGTCGGCGACCAGGAACCGGGGCACACAGATCACCGACCGAGCCACCGCAAGGCGCTGTTGTTCTCCAACGGAGAGCTCGTCAGGGACACGGTCATCGAGTCCGACGAGATCGAGAGCGACGAACAGCTCCTGCACCGATCGCCCCGACCCGCGACCCAACCTCGCCGCCAACTCGACGTTCTGGATGGCCGTCAGCTCGGGCAGAAGACCGAGCTCCTGCGGCACCACCGCGACGGACTCCCAGCCACCGCCGAGCTGAATCCTGCGCTCGATCGTTCCGGAGTCGGGCTGCTCCCATCCGACGATCAGATTGAGCAGCGTGGTCTTACCCGAACCGGACGGGCCCGCCAATCCGATGGTCTCCCCCGCCAGGATCTCGAACGACACGTCGTCGACGGCCGTCAGGGGCCCAGCAGACGTCCGGAACCGACGCGATGCTGAGCGCACGGCGACCACGGGAGCGTCAGTTTCGATCATGGCGGTTCGACCTCGATGCTGCGGGACTCGTCGTTCCAACGCAGGCGAGCGCGTCCGGTTGGGAAACGGCCCATCATGTCCGGCGGCAGTTGGAGACGGCCGGATCGATCGATCACCGACAGGCGTACACCACCGGTGCTGACGGCGGCCACGCTGCCATCGCGGAGCTCGACGACGTCACGCACGCGCTCGAGCACACGGCGGTCGTGGGTTGCAACGATGGTGGTGAGTCCCTGCTCGGCGAGCACGTCGATCGCATCCAGCACCGCTGCGGTGTTCGCCGAGTCGAGCTGAGCGGTCGGCTCGTCGGCAAGTACCAGACGATGCCCCGACACCGCCGCGCGGGCGAAGGCCAGGCGCTGGCGCTCACCGCCCGACATCTGTGCGGGGCGCAGCGATCGCTGGCGCTCCAATCCGAGCGCCTGCAACCAGTGGTCGACCACGTCGAGCGACTCGCCGGTTCTCAGCAGCCTGACGAGCTGCATCTCGGCGGTGAGGTGCCCAAAGAGATTGTCGCTCGGCCGTTGGTAGATGTGCGTGACGAGCCCCGCTCGCGTCCGCGCTCGGGCTCGCTCCGACATCCTCCACAGGTCGATCCCGTCGAGGATCACCACGCCAGCTGTCGGGCGATCGAGACAGGCGAGCATGCGCATCAGCGACGACTTTCCCGACCCCGACGGCCCAACCACGGCCGCCGTCACGCCGGACTCGAAATCGAGATCGACACCGCGCACTGCCTGGACGCGCCCCGTCGGACTCTCGTAGAACTTCACGAGCTGCTCGCACCGAAGGACGACGTCAGCGCCCATCGCGCACCACCGCTCCCGCCGGCCGCCGACCATCGATCCACTCCGACAGCCACACCAGTGCAGACACGATCACAACTCCTACCGCCGCCACGACGAGCAGCGGCGCCCAGTCGACGACCACCGCAATCGCGGGCGGTCGCCCGGGGGCTGGATCGAAGCGGGGCGCGAGCCGGCTGACCACCGCGGGCGCTGCGAGCAGTGCGGCGCCGACGGCGGCGACGAGGATCGCCCCGAGTTCGATCGCCGAGATCGCGGCCGACCGGGCAGGCGACAGTCCCATCGATCGCGTGATCACACCCGTCAGAGCACTGCTGCGCCGACGCGCAGACAGGAACAACGCCAACGAGACCATCGCCGCTGCCGATGCGGTCACACCGATCATGCCGAGATACCCGAACGCGGTACGGGTTGCCACGATCGTCGGACTCTGACGCAGCTCCGCCTGCGAGACGACGTCGCGATAGCCAACGTTGCTCCGATCCAACCAGTCGGTGAGTGCGTCGGCGCCCGCCTGCGAGACGACGGTCCTTCTGAACGATTTGGTGACAGCGGGCGCGCCCTCGACACTGCTGCGCGCTGCGTACTCATTGATCGCATCGGCCGACGCGAGCACGCTCACACTGCGGTTGCCGGCGGTCGGGAAGCCTCGAACGGTTGCGACAACGCGATACGGATAGGACCTGCTCAGTCCGAAACTGCCCACCTCGGGAACCGGCTCACCTTCGATTGCGATCACCGGGATCGATTCCTCTGTCGACGAACTCAGGGCCTCGAGGACCTCTTCCACCTCGGCGCCGAACTGGTCCGACCACGTGACCGCATCTGCATAGGTCGCCGGGTCGATCGCAACAATCCGCGCCGCCACTGAACCGGGAAGCAGACGCGTGTCCGATTCGCGGAGCACGGTTGTCGGGACCGGACTCCCGTTGGTCGTCGGCGGCTCGTCGAGCAACGTGGCCGACGACTCGCCGCCGACACTGGTCGCCAATCTCACATCGACGGCCCGGTCGAGCGTGTCGGTGATCGCCAGAGCGAACACGAGCAAGCCGATCCCGAGACCGAGGGACGCGATCACCATCCGAACTGCCACGGATCCGACCGCGACTCTGCGTGCAGCGATGAACGCTTCGACGGGAAGGCGATCGCTCATGCGGCCCCCGAGACGCGCCGCCCAGCCGAGCACGGTGACGAGCACCAGGACGGCAAGGGCGATGACGAGGACTGGAAGTACCACCACGACCAGGTCGAGCGATGTCGCGCCCGCCGCTGTCGTTCGTTCGACCTGCGACCAGGCAACCAGGGTCGCTGCGAGCAACACCGCTACGGCGATGCGTAGGACCGCCCGCTTCGTCTCGGCCGAGCGGGTCAACAGCGTGTGCGACCCGATCACACCGGCAGTCACCGCGGCGACAGCGAGCGCCACTGCCACCGCAACGGTCATCGAGCGCCACGGTAGCGAGGCGATGTCGTAGGTGACGCTCGGACCGAACCACCGGAGACCGACGACAGCGACGGTTGCGCCGACGACACCGCCGACGATCGCGGGCAGCGCCAGCTGCCCAGCGACCCGGCCTGCCATCTTCGGCCACCGCTCGCCCTCACTCGCCAGCAATCGGAATTCCGTGCGCCGACGCTCGACGAAGAACACACCCAGTGCAAAGACGGCCACCAGCCCGACCACAGCACCGAGCGCTCGCGCCGACCGGAGTGGTGCAACGAGCCTGCCCACGGCCGCCTCGACGTCGGCAGTGGTCTCGAAGATGTCCGTGGTCAGTACGGGTCGACGCTGCGCGGGCGTGGCCAACGACTTCATCGACTCCGCGAGGGGCCCGGGCGTCACGAGCGCACCCTCCAGTGCTCGTATCTCGTCACGGAGCACCCGCAAGTCGTCGTAGCTCGTCGGAATCGACGTGAGTGGCGCCCTCCATCGCACGACACCGGTGAGCGCGCTGTCGAGCAGCGTCGCCTCGTCGGTGAGCACGAGCTCGAAGCTCGGCTGATTGAACGCCTCGATGTAGACCGGCAGGAGTTCGGGCGGGGCCTCGGTCCAGTAGTCGTTGAGTTCGAACGTCGGGTCGTCCGACCACAGCGGCTCGTAGAGACCGACGACCTTGAACGCCGAGTCCGCTCCGCCGCCCTGCACCAGATCGTTCCACGCCTCGTCGGAGATCGCTCCCGCCTCGAATGCGACCGTGTCACCGAGTTCCACACCGAGCCGTTCGGCGAACCAGGTGCTGATCCACACCCCATCGGACGAGTCGTCGAGTTCGGCAACGACGTCCACCGCGTCGATGGCGCCGGCTCGGCTCGCTATTCGGCCCACGGGCCCGACCTGGCGCACCGGTGGTGGACCGATCGTCAGGAGGCCGGTGAACGTGTAGGCGCTGCGGTCCACCGCTCCCAGCCGAGGGATCTGCGCAACCGCTGCGTTCACCTCGCGATCAGCAGCCGCGACCATGGCAGGGCTGAACGCGGATTCCACGGCCACATCGACGCCGTTGCGAGCGAGTGAGACATCGGCGACCGATCGCTGCGTCAGATCGTCGGCAGCGGCCGCCTGCCAGACATCAACCGACGCAATCAGCAGGACCGGAGCGGCAAAGGCGATCACGAGCGCACCGGCGAGAGCCCACTCGGACCATGGCACAGCGAGCCACCGCAACCCAGTCCGAAGGCGCAGCCGCCGAGTCGGGCCCCTCTGCACCGCCATGCCAGCGACCGTACATCGGACGCTGGTGGTCACGGAGCCTCCAGTCGAGCGCCCCGCTCACGACGCCGTGACGGCGTTCGGGCACGGCTTGCCGGAAAGGACAGCGGTGACGTTCGTCAGCGTCGTCTCCGCGATGGCGGCGAGCGCTTCGTGGGTGAGGAACGCCTGATGCGCCGTGATCAGCACGTTGGGATAGGTGAGCAAGCGAGCGAAGTTGTCGTCGTCCAGGATCTCGTCACTGCGGTCCTCGAAGAACAGATCGCCCTCCTCCTCGTACACGTCGAGCGCGAGGGAACCGATGTGACCGGACTTGAGCGCGTCGAGCACGGCGGCGGTGTCGATCAACGCTCCCCTGCCGGTGTTGACGAGCATTGCTCCGGGCTTCATCTTGGCGATCGATCTCGCGTTGATCAGGTGATGGGTGTGTTCGTTGAGCGGGCAGTTCAGGGTGACGATGTCGCCGACTGCGAGCGCCTCGTCGAGGCCCACGTAGGTCACGCCAAGATCGACGAGCCCCTGGTCGACGACCGGGTCGAAGGCGACCACTTCGCAGCGCAGGTGCCACAGCAGTCGAGCGACGATCGCGCCGATCTGGCCCGTGCCGATCACCGCTGCGGTCTTGCCGGCCATGTCGAAACCGACCAACCCGTCGAGGGAGAAGTTGCGATCGCGCACGCGGTTGTGGGCCCGGTGGATCTTCCGGTTGAGGGTGAGCATCAGGGCCAGGGTGTGTTCGGCAACGGCGTTCGGCGAGTACGAGGGGACACGCACCACCGTCACGCCGAGGCGTTGCGCAGCCTCGAGATCGACGTTGTTGAATCCCGCACACCGCAGGGCAACACATCTTGTGCCCGACGCGGCAAGCACCTCGAGCACGGCGGCGGACAACTCGTCGTTGACGAACGCGCAGACCACGTCGGCGCCGCTCGCGTAGCCCGCTGTCCAGGGATTGAGCCGCGGCTGGTGGTACTGGATGTCCACTCGGTCCTCGGCGGGGCCTGCGGCATTCGCGGCGTCGAAGGACCGACGGTCGTAGGGCTTGGCCGAGAACATCGCCATCGTCGTCATGGCCGTGATCCTTACCTCACCGACGGCACGACGCAATCGTCGTCCGACGCACCGACGGCTGTTCACCGGTCCGAAACGCGGCCGGAACATGGCATCCGTACCTTCGCCCCCATGACGTTCCACACCACGATGACCACCACCGATCGGCCCCCGATGAAGGCGACACCCGCCAAGTCGACGCCGACGAAGCTCACTCCACCGCGCCAGACACCGATCAAGCCAATGCGCACCTGATCTGACGCGCTCCGAGGCCCGCTGTCTGGCGATCGTGCGCGAGGATCGCACGCACGATCCGAGGAGGGACCCATGAGCAACCAGATCACATCGCCGGAATCGGTCGGCCTGAGCAGCGCTCGGTTGGCGCGCGTCGCGCCCGTGATGGAGTCGTACGTCACCGAGCGAGGCGTCGTCGGCATCAGCACGATGGTCGCTCGTCGCGGCGAGATCGTCCACGCCGAACAGTTCGGTTTCCAGGACAAGGAAGCCGGCACTCCGATGGCGCCGGACACGATCTTCCGGATCTACTCGATGACCAAGCCGGTCGTGTCGACCGCACTGATGCTGCTGCACGAAGAGGGTGCATTCCAGCTCGAGCAGCCCGTCGCGCAGTACCTCCCGGCATTCGGCGCAACGCAGGTGATGGCGGACGACGGCACCCTGGTCGACCAGGCGCGGCCGATGCAGATCCGTGACCTGCTGAGCCACACGAGCGGTCTCACCTACGACTTCATGGCCGACAACCCGGCCGCCCAGCTGTACCGGGACGCGCGGATCATGAACGACTCGACCCGGCCTCTCGGCGCGTTGATCGACGAGCTGGCCACCCTTCCCCTCGCCTTCCAACCGGGCAGCCGCTGGCACTACAGCGTCGGCATCGACGTCGCCGCCCGCCTCATCGAAGTGCTGTCGGGCCAGTCGCTCGGCGACTTCCTGCAGCAGCGGCTGTTCGATCCGTTGGGGATGAGCGACACCGGGTTCGGCGTCGCCGACGACCAGCTGCACCGCCTGTCGGCGATGTACGGCCTCCCCGACCTCGTCGGCGAGAACTACTCGGCGATCGAGCTGATGGAAGCCGCCTTCAGCGGCTTCAACGAACGGATCGACGTGTCGGTCACGTATCCGACCAGCACGCCCGACGTGTTCCAGCGTGGCGGCCTCGGTCTCTTCTCGACCGCGTCCGACTACATGAAGTTCGCGCAGATGCTCGCCAACGGCGGGCGCGTCGACCGCACCAGCGACGGCGAACGGCTCGTCGGTCGAAAGACGCTGGAGCTGATGCACAGCAACCACCTTCCGGCCGAGCTCCTCCCCTACGAACTCCTCGGCCTTCCGTCGCCCGGCATGGGGTTCGGTCTCGGCTCACGGGTGATGCTCGATGTGGCGCAGACTGCCGGGTCGGGCTCGGTCGGCGAGTACGGCTGGGCGGGCGCTGCGAAGACCTACTTCTGGGTCGATCCCGCCGAAGACCTCGTCGGACTGTTCATGTCGCAGTACATGACCGGCATGCTGCTGCCCGAGCGCGACCTGCGGTCGCTCGTGTATCAAGCGATCGACGACTGATCGACGGCGTCGGCGATCCGGTCGATCACCCGATCGAGGATCTCCTCGGACGTCGCCACGTTGATGCGAGCGAATCCGGCACCGTTCGGGCCGAACTTCGGGCCGCTCGACAGCGCCACGCCGAACTGCTCGAGCAGGGTGTCCGCGGGATCATCGCCGAGGCTGGTTCGGCGGAAGTCGAGCCACCCGAGGTAGGTCGCCTCCGGCGCGTCGAACCGAACCGACGGCACATCCGATGCGAGCCGGCGAGCGAGCTGATCACGTCGAGCGGTGATCGTGCGGCGGACGGCGGCCAGCCAGTCGTCGCATTCGGTCCACGCCGTGATCGTGCCGACGACACCCAGCGAGCTCGGCGAACCATGGAGGTGGCCGGACATCACCGCCAGCGCATCGAGCAGCGGGGCGTGGTCGATGTGGGCGACGGCGGTGCGCAGACCGGCGAGATTGAACGTCTTGCTGGCCGAGCCGAGCGTGACGAGGCGCCCGCGGAAGCGTTCGTCGACCATCGCCAGCGGGCGATGCGCTGAACCGGGGTGCACGAGCTCGCCCCAGATCTCGTCGGTGATGACGAGGAGGTCGTGGCGTTCGGCGACCTCGGCCACCGCTGTCACCTCGTCGTCGTCGAAGACCCGCCCGGTCGGATTGTGAGGATTGCAGAACAGGATCACTCGAGTGGTGTCGTCGATTGCGGCGGCGAGCCGGTCGGGGTCGATCCGCCATCCATCGGGGTCGAGCGGCACGTCGACGCGCCGACGACCGCTGTCGGCGATCGCATCGAGGAACGGGTAGTAGATCGGCGTGAACACGACGACGCCATCGCCGCGCTCGGTGGTGTTCCACAACGCGACTTCGAGCGCGTGAAGTGCGCTGGTGAACGGCTGGATCCGCTCGACGTCCGGTCGCCACCCGTGGTGTCGTTCCTGCCAGCTCGCGTAGTGCTCGGCGAGTTCGCCGGCGAACGGGCCGTACCCGAGGTCGCCGCGATCGAGGTGGCCGCGCAGGGCATCGAGCACGGGCATGGGCGGGTCGAAGTCCATGTCGGCAACCCACGCCGGCACGACGTCGGGTCCGTGCTTGGTCCACTTGACTCCGACCCGCGATCTGCACCGCACCTCGTTCACGCTCAGGATGCCATCGGCGTCGATCACGCCCGCCACGGTAGTGACCTACGATCCGCGCATGAGCACGAACAGCGACGTCGACGCCTACGTGGCGAAGTCCCAACAGTGGCCAGCGGAGATCTCGGCGCTGCGCCCGATCCTCACCGGCTGTGGGTTGGACGAGCAGATCAAGTGGGCGAAGCCCTGCTACTCGCACGATGGCCGCAACATTCTGATCCTGCAGGAAATGAAGGACTTCCTCGCCGTGATGTTCTTCAAGGGCGCCCTGCTCGCCGATCCCGAGGGCGTACTCGAGGACCAGGGCCCGAACTCGCGCTCGGCTCGCCGCATCTGCATCACCTCGGCCGACGACGTCACCCGGCTCGCCGACACGATCACCACCTACGTCGCCGAGGCGATCGACATCGAAGACTCCGGTCGCCAGGTCGAGCCGGCACCCGAGTTGGTACTCGTCGAGGAACTGCAGGCGCGCCTCGACGCCGATCCGGCGTTGCGCGCTGCGTTCGAGGCACTCACCCCCGGCCGCCAACGCGAGTACCACCTCCACATCTCGAGTGCGAAGCAGGCCGCAACCCGCATGAGCCGCGTCGACGCCTGCACGCCGAAGATCCTCGCCGGCAAGGGATTCAGGGACCGCTGACACACGAACATTTGTTGGTATCGAGTTGCTCTTCTCGTACTGGTGTGCTATCATCGACGCATGTCGAAGGGGATCGACGAACTCTCCGAAGTGATCGATTCGCTCCTCGACGTCGACGTGTCCGGGCTCACCGACACCGAACTCCACGAGTTGGTCACCACCGTCCAGCGGCAGCGCCACCGGCTGGCTGCCGTTGCAGCGACGGCGATCTCCGCCTGGGATCGACGCCTGGTCTGGGCCGACAACGGTGCCAGGTCGGCGGCCACCCGACTCGCCAACGAGACCTCGGCGTCGACGTCGTCGACGGGCGCCGAGATCCGCCGCGCACGGCAGCTCCGCTCGATGCCGGCAACGGCGGCAGCGCTTGCGGCCGGCGAGCTCTCCCCCGACCACGTCGACCTGCTCGGCAAGGCGAACCGGCCGTGGCGGAACGCCAGCTTCTCCGACCACGAAGAGACGCTGGTCGAACAGTGCAAGGTGCTGCGGTTCTTCGACGCTCGCAAGATGGTCGACTACTGGTGCGCTCGAGCCGACGCCGATGCCTCCGAGGACCGAGCCGACCGGCAACGTAACGCTGCGCACCTCGACGTGGCCTCCACGCTCGACGGCACCGTGGTGATCAACGGCCTCCTCGACCCGATCGGCGGCTCGATCGTCAGCGACGAACTCACGCGACTCGAGCGTGAGCTGTACCTCGTCGACCAACGTGACGGTGTCACCCGCACCGCATCACAGCGGCGCGCCGCCGCCCTGGTCATGATGGCGATGCGCTCGGCGACCGCGCCTGCCGATGGTCGCCGCCCGAAGCCGCTGTTCACCGTGCTCGTCGGCGACGAAACGCTGTCGCAGCTGTGCGAACTCGCGAACGGCACCGTCATCGCGCCCGGCCAGCTCGTCCGGTGGATGGGCGACGCGGACCTCGAGACGGTGCTGTTCGACGGTCCGTCGACGGTGATCTCGGTCTCGCACCGTCGCAGCTTCACCGGCGCCCTCCGACGAGCAGTCGAGGTTCGCGACCGGCGGTGTCAGCACGACAGCGGCTGCGATGTGCCCGGTGACCAGTGCGACGTCGACCACATCGTGCCCTACGCCGCCGACGGCCCGACGAGCCAGTTCAACGGCAAGCTCGAATGCCCGCCGCACAACCGCGACAGCGATCGCCACGATCACGGCGGCACACCCCGCCCGAGCCGACCGGTCGACCGCCTCGACGAGATCCGGTGTCGACTGCGCTGGAAGTTCCTTCGCGAGGAACCCGACGACGACTGGATACTCCTCGACGCGAGTGGCAAGGGCTGACCGGTTCTCGTGAACACATGCGCGGTCAGAGCGCAGAGTTGTTCACGAGAACGAGGTCAGCGCATCGACTCATCTCGGATCCGCTTCTTGCTGGCTGCCCAGCTGCAGATCGGGCATGTCGCCAGGTCGTGGCGGCGGGCCGGGCAGTACTCGCGGCCGAAGAAGATGATCTGGAGGTGTCGGTCGTTCCAGGTCTCGATCGGGAACACGGCCTTGAGGTCGGCCTCGGTGCGTTCGACGGTCGTGCCGTTCGACAGGCCCCAGCGTTCTGCGAGCCGGTGGACGTGCGTGTCGACGGCGAACGCCGGTACCCCGAACGCCTGTGACATCACGACGCTCGCCGTCTTGTGGCCAATGCCGGGCAGCGACTCGAGGAACTCCCAGTCAGGAATGATCTCGCCGCCCGCATCGACGATCTTGTTGGCGGCGAGCCACAGGTTCTTCGCTTTCGTCGGCGCCAGGCCGACCTCACGGATGTAGCTCAGGATCACGTCGGGATCCAGTGCGGCCATCTGTTCGGGCGTGCCCGCCACCTCGAACAGCGCCGGGGTGATCTGGTTCACCTTCTTGTCGGTGGTCTGCGCCGAGAGCGCCACAGCGACGAGGAGGGTGTACGCGTCGGTGTGATCCAGCGGGATCGGTGTCTCGGGATACAACTCGTCGAGGATCTCACCGATCCGGTCCGCCTTCTCCTGCCGCCTCATGCGGGCACGCTACGAGGGAGTGTGCGAAGGTGCACCATGAGCATCACCGCCGACCTGTCCGGCAAGACCGCGATCGTCACGGGAGCATCGAGTGGCATCGGTCGAGCGATCGCCGAACGCATGGGCGCCGCCGGCGCGCATGTGATCTTGTCGGGCCGCACGGCAGACGCGATGGAGCAGAGCGCTGGGCTGATCGCTGCAGCCGGAGGACGCGCCACGGTCGTGGTTGGCGACATCCGCCAGCCGACCGCCGTCGACGAACTGGTCGCTGCAGCACTCGAAGCCGACGGTCACCTCGACATCTTCGTCAACAACGCCGGGGTGTCGTACCTCGGCGGCGTCCTCGACGGCAATGTCGAACAATGGAGCGAGATGCTCGACATCAATGTGCTGTCGCTGCTTGCCGGTTCCACGGCGGCCATTGCGGCGATGCGCAGTGTCGGCAATCGGGGCCACATCGTGAATGTCTCCTCGGTCGCCGCACTGCGCCCTGACTCGGGTGTGTACGGCGCCACCAAGCACGCGGTCAACGTGATCACGAACTCGCTGCGCGACGAACTCCTCGACGATCCGATTCAAGTCGTCTCGATCATGCCGGGCCTGGTGGCCACCAACATCGGCCGCAACGCCGACCCCGAGCTGCTCGCCGGCATCGTGGCGATGTCGGGCATCGAGGTCGAGATCGTCCCCGGAGAACGTCTCCCCGACGACGTGCTCGAAGCTGCGCAGGCAGTGCTCGCCGACATCATGATCACGCCGGACGACGTTGCTGACGCCGTGCTCTACGCCGTCACCCAACCGGCGCACGTCCACATTCCCGAAATCGTGATCCGGCCGAACAAGAACTTCGACTTCTGAGCCGACGAGCGGCGATCGGTCAGCGGCGCCGGCGATGGTCGAGCAGTTCGTCGAGCAACGACCGACTCGTGGCCGCCACCGGCGTGCGCCTCGCAGAATGGTCGAGCACGGCGAGATCACGCCCGAGTGCGTCAACCACCACTCCCCCGGCTTCACGCACCACCAATGCAGCGCCGAGGTAGTCCCACACGCCATGCGCGTCGGGGCTCATGTCGACGAACCCGTCGAAGGAACCAGTGGCCACCGCGCAGATGTCGAGCGCTGAGGCGCCCATCGCCCGGAACTGTCGCCAGCCGTAGTGATGGTCGGGCAGCCCGCTGATAGCGATCACCGCGTCGTCGAGCGGTACAGCGCCACCGATACTGATCGGCTGGCCGTCGAGCGCGGCGCCGCCGCCCAGCACTGCGGTGTAGCGGGCGCCGGTCGGCAAGTTTGCGACCATGGCAACGGTCGGCGTTGCATCGACCACCAGGCACAACGACGTTGCGCACCAGGGCAGCCCGAGGCTGGCATTGGTCGACCCATCGAGCGGATCGACGACCACGGTGCCGAGCATCGATGGATCGCCCCCGGGATGCTGGAATCCGCTCTCCTCCGACAACACGGAAAAGCCGGCGGCGAGCAGGGGCTCCACGCAGACCTCATCGACGTCGAGGTCGACGAGGTACTGACCGGGCCGTCGACCCGACTCTCCCCACTCGGTCGTCGCTCGGAGTACAGCGGACGTCGCATCGCAGATCGAACCGAACAGATCGAGCGTGGCGTCGGCGTCATTGAGCGATGGCATCGTCTGGGACGGTAGTGTCCGAAGCGCATGGCAGTGATCGACGTTGCAGGATTCGTCGCCGATGTGAAGTCTCAGGCGATCGACCATGGCTTCCACGTCCACGACGAACGGCACTTCGTGGAGACGTACTCGCTTCGTCAGTTGTGGGAGGTCGACCTGCATCCCGAGGAGGCGTGCGCCGGGCCGATCGATCTGCACTTGTCGCTCGACGTCGACCCGCGAGCGATGCTCGGTTTCGAAGACGAGGTGATGAAGCTCGACGAGATCGACGATCCGCCACCGACCGGTTTCACCTTCCCGCTGACCTTCACCTGGACGCTGCCACCGCTGCCGGAGCCACCCGACCTCCTGGTGTTGTCGATCGATCTCGCCGGCATCGGTGGCATCGACCTCCCGGTGGAGGTCTCGGCAATCGACTCGTTTCCGAGCGTGACCGACGCCCCGGAACGCAGCCTGTCGATCGTGGCGAAGATGACCATCGATCTCGCCGACGTCTACATGAACGTCGACGACGCGATCGAAGCTGCGCTCGACCGGTGCAAACATGTCAGTCTGTATTTACTCGAGGGAGCCCCGAAGTGGCTCGACGAGTACTGAAGCGGTCGACCCTGCCACCCACTCATCCAGCACGCAAGGGAGCGTCATGCGAGTCCACGAACTGATCGACATCCTCAGCGACCAGCCCGCCGACGCCGAGGTCGAACTCGCCGTGATCGCACCGGTCGAGGAGGGCTCCGACGACATCACCGTCGATCGCTACTTCGTCGACGGCGTGCTTCCGTGGGAGGACGACGAAGACGATGAGGACAGTGACGGCGAGCTGACGATCTGGTTGGTCGGTGGCGAAGAGGCCGACGTCAACGCCTTCCTCGACGCGATCGAACAGCCCGACGCCTGAGCGCCGGGCTTCCCGACCTGGTGCGACGACGTTGACGAGGTGACGATCAGGCGTCGGTCATGTCGCGACCGTGGACGGTGAGCGCCCAGATCACAGCAACGGCGAGGAAGATCATGATGATCGACCAGACCGGGTAGTACGGCAACCACAGGAAGTTCGCCACGGCGGCCACGGCGGCCACGATGACGCCGACCGTGCGAGCAAGCACGTTGCCGCTGAGGATGCCGATGCCCGACAGGAACAGCACGAGGCCGATCAACATGTGGATCCAACCCCATGTGGTGACGTCGAACTCGAACACCCACTTGGTGCCCACGACGTAGAAATCGTCTTCGACGACGGCGACCAGTCCGGCGACGAACTGGAAGATCCCCGCCATCAGCAACAACACAGACGCGAACATCGCGTATCCGACTGCCCAGGAACTGTGGGCCAGCTTGTTGGAATCGGTCATTGTCTGCCTCCTCATGACGGGCGCGCCCCTGGTGGACGCTGCATCGTTACTCCTCGATGCTCGCCCTGCGCCGACCACGTGACATCACCCGAGACGGATGATCCTGACCGGGCCGTGGCCCGTCCGTCTACAGGATGCCGAGTTGCGCGGCCCGCTCGACGGCCTCGTCGCGGCCGTCGGCGTTCAGCTTGACGTAGATGTGGCGCACGTGCGTCTTGAGCGTGTTGACCGACACATACAGCTGCGTCGCCATCTCGGCATTGGTGAGCCGGGTGGGCAGCAACGCGAGCACCTCTCGCTCACGGTCGGTCAGCGGTTCGATCAACCGCTCGTGCGACGTTCCTCGGTCCTGCACGGCGTGCGCCCTGTCGACGATCGAACGAACGAACGGCCGCGACAGGAGTTGTACGTCTGACTTCAGCAGGCTGATCATCGACGGTACTTCGAGGAACGGGGCACGCAAGGCGCCCGGCTCGGCATGTAGCACCGCCTCGTTGACCACCGAGATGGCCAGTCGGCGCTGTCCTTCGGCCGCCAACAGCGCGCCGCGGCGCACGAGCAGCCCGAGCGTCTCGCGCCGGTCGCCGACCTGCGGGGTCCAGGAGTCGATGACGGCTCTCGCCTCGACCAGGTGACCACCTGCGAGTGCGAAGTCGAACCGGGCGGCCGGGCTGATCGAAGGCGCTCCGGCGATGATGTCGCCGGCAGCCAGGAGGTTCCCGGTCGCGATGCGGAGACGAATCTGGAGGTCACGATCGGCGGCGACGACGACGGGTGGCGCCAAGGCAGGTGGTGGTGTTGCTTCGAGCATTGCCAGGGCCTTGGGCGATCCTTCCGCCAGGGTGATCCTGACCGCGTCGAGCCAGCGGTGCGTCGCCCGCAATGCCACACGATTCGATTGCTCGACGGCGACGCCCGCGCTTCGTAGATGCTCGGCCGCAGTCGAATGGTCGAGATGATCAAGCGCGATCAACGCCAGCGCGTGACGCGGGTAGGCCAGGGCGACGTGCTTGTCGATCAGACTGTGCTGTGCAAGTTCGATCGAACGCACTGCCAACGACTCAGCCGCGTCGACATCGCCGAGCCAGGCGCGAGCGAGGCCGAGCATTCCGAGCGAGTACACCTTCCAGACGGGGTACTGCATGGCGTCCATCGCGAACACCGCCTCGAGGCGTTCGATCGCCGTCGGCAGATCACCGCGGTGGAATGCTGCGACTCCGGGCATGAACCGAACGAAGAACTCGACCGTCGAGCGTCCCCCCGCACCGATCAGGTCGACCAGATCACGGTCGTCTGCGGTCTGGGCGAACTCGAGCCCGTCAGACGATGCTCGCTCGATCTCGTACGGTGGCAGATCATCGAGCCCCAGCAGGCTGTAGAGCGCGTGCGCCGTTGCCTGCTCACCGTCGGACATGCCGCCACGACGAAGCACACGCCGGTAGGTCTCCGCCGCTGCCATCGAGTCGAGCGCCCCAATCTCCGCAGCGAGGAGATGGATACCGAGCTCTGGTGCCGGCGCGGTGGCGACGGCCTCGGCGGACCGCAGCCATCGCACCAGCGTGGCGGACTCGTTGCGCTCGTAGAAGAGCCGACCGTGTTCGACGACCATCCGGACGACTCCAGCCGCATCGGCCAGCTCCAGATACTGCTCGACTGCTGCCGCAGCGTTGTCGTTGGCCGCGAGGAACGCGGCGGCCCGACGCCGCAGGTCGCGTTCGCGATCGGGATCCTCGAGGCGAAGGGTGTTGCGGATCAGATCAGCGAACAGATGGTGGTATCGGGCACGACGATGAGGCCCGGACGAGACAATGAAGATCAGGTCCTGTTCGAGCCGGACGAGCGTCTCCTCGATCTCCGAGGGTGTCATGCCATCGACGACCGCCCCACAGAGTTCCACCGACAGCCACGGCAGGATGCTCGTCGACATGACGAAGTCACGCGTCCGGGCATCGAACGTCTCCAGTACTTCGCGAGTCAGGTACTGAGCGACGAGGACGTCACTGCCGTCGAAGTCCTCGACGAATCGGATGACATCGGGCGAGTGCCGGATCGACAGTCCTGCGAGCTGCAGGCCGACCGCCCAACCGTCGGTACGGTCGTGGAGTCGGGACAGCGTCGACTCGTCGAGCTCGATTCCGGACACCGCCTCGACGAACACTCGGGTTTCGGAGAGATCGAACGACAGATCACTTCCCCGGATTTCGTCGACTCTGCCTTCGAGACGGAGTCGATGGATGGTCAGCGGCGGGTCGTAGCGAGCAGCGACGAACATGCGAGCGTTGCTGGGAAGCCCCTGCACCACTCCGTCGAGCACTGAGTGAGCGGCTCCCGATCCGACCAAGTGAGCATCGTCGACCACGACGACGAGGTCGACCTCGAGCTGTTCGATCGCCACCAGCAGACGCGCAACGAACTGACGGCCAGCCGTGCCGCTTCCGATGGCGGAGACATCAGCGAACTGTTCGGCGAATCCAACGACTCGTTCGTCGATCGACGCCACCAGAGCGTGCGCCAAGACCGTCGGGTCGCCGAACCTGTCGTCGGCTTCGACCCAGACGACGACCACCTGCGGCCGTGCATGCATCCACGTCGACAGCAATGTCGACTTGCCGGAACCCGCCCCAGCGACGACGAGACCGAGGCCTCCACCGGGAACGGCATCGAGCCTGTCCAGCAGTCGGTCACGCTGTAGCGCTGTCGTGGTGGTCGAAGGGGCGGCCGCTGCTGTGCTCGGCCTGGCGCCCATTCGGGGCACGCTACCAACTGCTCGGCCACGCACCCGGGCAGCCGGAATGAGGGCCGGCGTGAGGCGTCAACGCTCGCTGAGGCGGTGCAACTCCAGCACATCGAGGTGCAGGTCCTGGAGTCGGTGAAGAATCGCATGGAGCGCCGCCTGGTCGACGATCGTTCCGACGAGGTGGAACTGCCGGCCGCGGATCTCGGTGACCTCGAACTCGGGCAGCACGGTCTCGATCATCGAACCATGCCCTCCGCCCACCACGATCTCGTACCCCAGACCCTCGCCGATCGAGCAAGTCGAGACGTCCAGTGCGACCCGAGCCCACCAGTTCGGCTCAGGGCGATACGACCATGACGGCGATCCGGCGGTCCTTGTGTCGACCCGATACACCAGACCGGCATCCGGGTCGGCGGCGCGTTGTCCGTCGTCCCATCCCTCGGTGCCCGTGGTCACGAACAGTGTGCGGAGATCCCGTCCGCCGAACGCACATGACGTGACCTGGGCCGCCGGCAGGCGGTGTACGCCGAGCAGCACGCCGCTCGGACTGTAGCGACGCAGGGCATGGCCTCCGAACATCGCGATCCACAGGTCGCCGCGCCCATCGACGCTGAGTCCATCGGGTGCGCCATCGGCCCCGTCGAACGACAGCAGGACACGTTGTCGACCGAGCACGCCACGGTCGGGGTCGAACGCAAAGGCGAGGACGTGGCGCAAGCCGCTGTCGGCGAGATACAACGTCCGCCCGTCAGGGCTCCACCCGAGTCCGCCCGGATTCACGAGCGAATCGACCATGAGGTCGATCTCGCCGTCGCGTTCCAATCGGTACAGGCCGCCGACCGGCGAGACGTGGTCCTCCGCGCTTGCGCCTGCCCACAGCCGACCGCGCTGGTCGCACGCTGCCTCGTTCAGCCTCGCTCCCACCGGCGCCACCATGGCGAGTTCCGACGTCGAACCGTCCGGACGCAACAGGACGATGCTGCGACCGAGTGTGACCAGCCATCCGTCATTGCCATCGACGGGCGTGAGTGCACCTGGCCGGTCGAGCAGGTGGTACGTGCACACGGGTTGAAGTTCCGTGCTGCCCACGACTCGTGCCCGGTGTGCGAGTCCTGCCCCGCTGTCGACCCACAGGAACTCGCTGCGTCGACGATCCCACCGCATCGCCCGCCCCAGTTGCGACTGGATCGGCACACCAGCGACTGCGTCAACCCGGATCACGGACTCTCCTGGCACGACGACATCGTGCGCCACCCGTCCGGCCGGTTCGTCACCCGCCCCGGATGATCTGTCGGAGGCACCCGCCAAGGTCCGGTCGCGACCGCGAAGATCATCCGGCACGGGTGATGTCGCGATGAGGTGTCCACCCGATGCTGGATCGATGGTCAAACGCACGCGCACGTTGGACGGGATGGTGTACGTGGTACGCCACGCCCGAGCCGGTCGGCGAACGGCAGCCGACGACGACGCGCTACGTTCACTGAGCAAACGAGGGCGCCGCCAGGCAGAGCGGATCGCGGAGATCCTCTGTCCCGAAGTTTCCGGCCGGATCCTCTCCAGTCCGTACACCCGTTGCATCGAGACCGTGCTCCCCCTCGCCACACGGCTCGGCTCCGACGTCGACGTCACCGACGCGCTTGCCGAAGGCGCGGACATCAACGAGGTGATCCGGCTCCTCGGCGAACTGCCCGATGGAAGTGTCACCTGCGGACACGGCGACCTGCTGTCCGAACTCATCGGTCGGCTCGAGTCGGCCGGATGCAGCATCGACGGATCGATCAGCACGGCCAAGGGTGTCGTCTGGGCGATCAGACGGATCGACGGCCGCCCCGTGCACCTCCGGGTGTTGCTGGATCCCGGCGCACACTGATGATCATGCTTCGAGGCTGACGTCAGGTGCGCTGGAGGTGCCCATACGGACGACGGGCAGCCTGCTCAGGCGAGCAGCTTGGCCTTCTGGGCCGAGAACTCCTCGTCGGTCAACACGCCCTGGTCACGAAGTGAAGCGAGCTTGGCGATTTCGTCGGCTCCACCGGCGCCGCCTGCGGTACCCGCGGTCTGGCGAACGTAGGCCTGGAATTCGGATTCGCGCTGCTGGGCAGAGGCGATGTCCCGCTCGGTCATGGACTTGCCGTTGACGACGACGTAGATGAACACGCCGAGGAACGGCACCAGGATCACGAAGATCGACCAGAGGGCCTTGCCCCATCCGCCCATTTCCTTGCTGCGGAAGATGTCGGCAAACACGCGGAACAGCAGCCACAGCCAGGCGAACCACAAGAAGAAGATCATCATGGTCCAGAACAGACCGAGTAGTGGGTAGTCGTATGCGAGCATCGTCGCCTCCTTGGGTTTGTTGTTGCCGATCTCGAAGCTGCTTTCAGGCAACGATCGAACGGTACGGGCAACGGTACGTCGCGACGTCGCCCCATCTGGATGATGTCGGACGAATCGGGTCGCAGATCGGAGGAATCACCCAGAGCGGGTGACGTTCCGCGCGGCGTGAGGTGCGAGGGTGTAGTCATGACCGACGTCCAACTGAACGAACTGGGCCCCGTCGACTACCTGGTCGTCGAGTTCCCTGCCAACGCATCCAACTTCACCGGCGAAATGGCCAACGAACTCGTCGCCCTCGTCGATGCCGGCATCATCCGGGTGATCGATGTCCTGATCCTCACCAAGAACGACGACGGGACCATCGATGTCCTCGAGCTGTCGGACGTCGAAGAACTCGGCGCGCTGCGCACGATCGAAGCCGAGCTCGCGGAGCTGCTGGCCGAAGACGACATCGAGCACCTCGCCGCAGCGATGGACCCCGGCTCGACCGCTGGCGTGCTGATCTGGGAAAACCTCTGGGCGGCGCCGTTTGCTTCGGCCGCCCGCCGCTCCGGTGGTCAGCTGATCGCCGACGGCCGCATTCCGATCCAGGCAATCATCGCGGCCATCGAGGCCGACGACGCCATGACTGAAGGAGCCTGACATGCCCATGCGAGCAACACGAGCCGGACGACGAGGAGTCGTCGGCGCACCTGTCGCCAAGACCGCAGTGGTCGCCAAGGCAGTGTCACCCGGCCCGTCGCCGGTCGCGAAGACCGCCGTCGTCGCCGCCGCGGTGACCCCCGGCCGCCGCCGCCGCATCTGACGCTGCGGTCGACGCCAACGAGCGCCGTCAGCTCGCAGCCGGTCGGTTACCTGCGCGTAGTTCGCGAATGATGGTCTCGACCACCCAGGCAACTACAGGTCCCGACTCGGTGCCCGTGACGCCGAACTCCTCGCGCATCCTCAGCCAGGCCTGCGACGACACCAGACATCGGATCACCGCAGCGATCCGCAGCTGCTCGCGCTCGTCGAGTTCGGGCAGACCCTTCGCCAGCAACTGACGCATGTCGTGCGTGTTGGCCTGTGTGTCGGTCGCGAATCGTCTCGGGTCGGCGTTGAACACCGCCTCGGCGCGTGCGATCACGTAGTGCTCGTCGAGCACTTCCATCAGTTGACGGCTCGTCGGAGCGAGCTCGTCGAGGTCCCCCACCTCGAATGATGGTCTGCCCGCGAGGTGCGGCAGCCGTTGCGACAAGCCATCGAGCAGCGCGCCACGATCGGGGAAGTGCCGATACACGGTTCGCTCCGAGACTCCCGCCGCTCTGGCGATGTCGCGCGTCGTCACCTCGTCGGCGCGTCGATCGCCGAGCAAGGTGGTGACGGCATCCAGAATGAGTTCCCGCGTCTGGGCGACCTGACGATCGCGCAACGTGGAGCTGTACGGCTTGCTCTCGGACTGATCCGGTGATGTGCTCATCGTGCCTCCGCTCCAAGTCTGGCAGATGTCCAACATGATGACAAACAAATGTCTTGACGGCAGTTGTCTGACATGATTGAGTCGATCGGGAGGAAGAGGGGACTCCATGATCGACATCGCCACCGAGACAGATTCCCACGAGGTGTGCTTCGAGCCGCCGGCGCCAGGCCAGTGGGAACTCGAGACGTCCCACCACGGTGTCCGGCCGCTCTCTCCGGTCCTCCGCCACGCCTACCAGCGAGCTTTCGAGGCCGGCATCGTCGAGCCGTTGGAGCGGTACGGACTCCCGCTGGCGACGGTGCAGGCCAAATTCGTGAACGGCTGTCTCTACATGCGACCGCTGGCGATCGGCGAGAAGCCTGGTTCCACTCCCAAAGCGCCGCCGCCAGCGTTCGTGATGAAGCTGATCTCACGGCTGCACCCCGAGCTGCGACGGCGGGCCAAGACCGCCGAGCAGGCGTTCGCCGAACGACGCTGGCGCCAGGAGGTCGACCAGTGGTTCGACCACGACCGGGCGGCGCAAGTGGATCGCAACCGCGAGCTCCAGGCTGTGCGACTCGGCGAGCTCGATGATGGAGAGTTGGCCGCTCACGTGGCGACGACATTGGCGCACTTCGAGGAATCCGCTCGGAGGAACCTGGCAACCCATGGCGGAGATCTGATCCCTTCGGGTGATCTGCTCGCGCATTGCGAGAGCTGGGGAGTCGGCGCCAACGAGGCGGCGGCGCTCCTCACCGGCAGCTCGCCCGCCACGATCGAAACGGCCGTGATACTGCGCCCCGTCGCCGAGGCCGTCGCCCTGGCCGCAGTGCCCGTTGACTCGCTCGCATCGGTCGACGATGTGCGATCGCTCGGCCCGGATGTCCGAGCAGCAGTCGACGCATGGCTCGACTTGCACGCGTGGCGAACGGTCACCAGCGACGATGTCGACCGTCCCACGCTCGCAGAGGTGCCAACCCTGCAACTGGCGGCGTTGCTGGGCGCCTCGGAACGCCTCGACGTCTCCGAACCCGATGACGACGCGGTTCGATCCCGAGTTCCGGCCGAATCTCGCACGTTGTTCGACGAGTTGCTCGTAGAGGCTCGGTACGGACACCGTCAGCGTGAAGACATCCGCGGTCTGTGCTGGAACTGGCCGTGTGGCCTGGTGCGCCGTGCACTACTCGAGGCCGGGCGGCGCCTCCACGCATCGGGACGCGTCCACGACATCGAACACGTCGTCGAGTTGTTCCCTGATGAGCTCGATCGGCTGCTGCGCAACGCCGAAGGGCCCACCGCTGGCGCGCTGTCGAAGCGGGCCGCCGAACGTGACCGGATCGAGGCCGCTCCCCCACCTCGACTGCTCGGCGAGCCCGAGCCCATGCCGCCGCTCGATGCGTTCCCGAAGGCGATGGCCCGAGCGACCGTCGCGCTCATGACGAACCTCGGCGCCGATGCCACGCCGCCGCCCGGCGACGACGAACCATCGACGGTGAGTGGGATCGGAATCGGTGACACGCTGTACCGCGGGCGAGCCTGTGTTGTTCGCGATCTGATGCTTGCCTTCGATCAGCTCGAGCCGGGAGATGTCCTGGTGGCACCGTTCACTGGCCCGTCGTCGAATTCACTGATGCCCGTGATCGGCGCTCTGGTCGTCGAAGAGGGCGGAGCGATCTGCCACGCCGCGATCGTGTCGCGTGAGTTCGGGCTACCGGCAGTGATCGGCGCCCACGGAGCCACAACGCGCATCCCCCACGGCGCTCAGGTCGAAGTCGACCCGAAGAGCGGCATCGTGCGCGTGCTCTGACCCGGAGCACCCCCATGACTCGTCGTCCCGCGATCGCTACGACAGGAAGTCGACGATGCGTTCGTTGACGACGGTGGGTGAGGTTCGACTGAATTCCCCGGATGGCCACCCTGCTCGATGGATGGTGGGGCGGGTGGGGCTCGAACCCACGACCCACGGATTATGAG